>CAVOHL010000016.1:0-186410 GCA_963695665.1 uncultured Alphaproteobacteria bacterium | reverse complement strand
TGTCCTGTTCTTCGTTCAGTTTCCTGTTCTTGCTATTTCGGGCCGTGGCCGACATCTTGCTCACGCAAAGCCAGCCCGAAATCGGCCACGAATGGCTTGCCGCTCTTGTCGAGCAGGATGTTGCCCGGCTTGATGTCCCGATGGACCAGCCCTTGCTTGTGGGCGTGGTGCAATGCCTCGGCCACCGTCGCCACCAGTTCGACCGCTTCGTGGATCGACAGCCGGGACTGCTTGAGCCGCGTGGCGAGGTCGGTGCCGTCGATGTATTTCGAGACGACGAAGCAGGGGCAGTCCTCGCTGCTGCCGACATCGTAAACGGGAACGATGTGCGGATGATCGAGGTTGGCGACGGTGCGGGCTTCGGTCAGGTAGGCTTCGGCATCTTCGGGGTGGACACTCGATCTGACGGTGCGGCACTTTGATGGCGACGAGACGCTGCAACTGGTCGTCGTGGGCGAGATAGACGATGCCGAAGCCGCCTTTGCCCAGCATTCGCTCGACCCGGTAGCGACCGATCTGCTGGGGCGTGGACTCGGATGGGGCTTCCTCCCGTCCAGCCTTTTCCACGGTTTGAAGAGGATCGTTCATGGCAGCCTGCATTGGTGGCGGTCGTGGCAAGGCGGTTTTTCACAGGGTAGTCTACCAAGACGTGACGGCGTTCTCCACAAAATGCGGCTGGAAGAACCGCCAAAAGAAAAGAGCCACCTGCCGGGGGAAGCAGGTGGCCGAAGGAAGCCTGAGGATGGGGTTCGAGGCAGGTATTGGACGAGCGGAAGTTAGCCAGGTCGCTCTTTGCGGGGACTGCCAGAGGTCGGGGGAAACCTCCAGCATACAGAAGCGATTGACCGCCTTCCGGGGTGGCGCCATTCTTCAAAGCAATCATCGTGCCAAGAAACCCGCTCCAACAGGTCCTCGACACAAGTGGGCTGGCGGGATGCGGTTTCCTTCCAGAGCATCTTGAAAAGCCTCCTGCCGACGCCTGCAACAAACGCCTGTCCGGCTTGTAAAATTGACTCCACGCTGAATCAGGGCTGGAATTAAGCCTAGAGAAGGTGAAGTGGGCGATGGTACAAGACAGGTAAAGGGGGGATGCTACTTGCGACCACCCAGCACCGGATTAACGGTCAACGACGATTTCGGCTCTTGCATTTCGGAGGCTTGGCCGATAAGAGCGTAAGAGCAAGAATCGAGAGGTCGTCCATGTGCCGTCGCTTAACCTTTCTACCCATTTTGTTCTTCTTCTTTCCTCGATGGCTGGTTGCACTGGCGACCGGTGGGAGTGGGCGCACCCGTCGTTGTTCGACGAACCCTCCGACAATAAAGCTGACAATCTTACGGCACATCTACCTCCCCACAGAAGATAGCCGGGGGCGGGTATGGCCACTGGTGAACATATCCGGCGGGGCCTGTCCACAGATGCCGGATCCCGCTTCGCCCTGGACGTGTGTCGAAGAACCTTTTCGGCCCCTCCTCCGGATTGGCCGGATCATGGCCGGAGAGGGTGCAACCGTCACCCTCCAAGCAACTCAGTGACACGAATGCGGCCCCAACATCGTCTTCATCGATCATCAAAATAAGCCTGCCAAGAAGATATCAGCGAACCTCACACGCCCACTCGCTCAAAGCCTCCACCAACGCTTTCAGCTTCTTCAGCCCACCGACCTCGTGTGCCCATCCTTTGACCATCAGAATCGTCTTCACGGGATCGGTGTTCCCCGTGGCGGCAACGTTCGCCACCATCTCTGGGCTCTCTTACGACGGCCTTTCCGCCCCTTCATCTTGCCTTTCTGGAAGTAGACCTGGTTATCCAATACCGTGATGCCCCTTTTCGCCAAAGCGGAAACGACCTCCTTGACATGGATCTCCGGGTTGCTCCGTAAGAGTTGCCGGATTTCCTCGGACTTGTTCACGCCGGTTTTCTGCTTTGCCATTGGTCGGCTCCTTGGGGTGAAGTTTTCCTGGGGATGATTGTATTGAAATGTTCAGCCAGAAGCCATCTCTGACGTTCTTCATGCACTTACAGTGGGACAGGCGTTCGGCAAGCAAGCAGTCAGGAGTAACCGGCGTGGGCTTCCTCAAAGAAAGATGGACAGAGGCGGAAGTGCTGGGGTTGCCAGATGGCGAGCACAACTACTTTGACCGGAAGTCGGGGAAGCTGTTCGCCGACAAGGGGAAGCTGTATGCTACCCTGGCAAAGGCCCTGTCTGCGTTTGCCAATTCGGGCGGCGGGCACCTTGTTTTGGGTCAAATGGATGATGGAACGATAGACGGCGTGCCGCCAAAAAAGAAGGCAGAACGGCTATCCGTGAGTGGTTCGAGCAGAGAATTCCTGTCCTCGTCTCGTACCCACTGGGATCGCTTCCGGGTGCATCACCGGTCATTTGAGAGCCTGCTTCGTCGCGGATTCCAGCAGACAAGGGATGATTCTCATCCGACATCGGTGAAAGCAGGTTGTCTCCCCCATCAGGCAGCTTTTCCCGCCGACAATCCGCAATACTTTTACAGGCAAGGTGGCCAGTCGATAGCAGCCCCGCACCATTACCTCGAAGGGTTGCGAAATCGCAGGCTCACCTTTGCTGTGCTGGAGTCGAGCCTTGAGTCAGTCACGGTAGGGCGGTCGCATCCCGAAGATGACATCTGCCGAGCCGTCGTTGAAAATGCGTTCAACTTCGTAGTAACCATCGGCTTCAAGTTCTTTGGATTTGAAGTGTACATGGACCACATTCGCCAGGGATTATTGCCCCTGGAAGTACATCATTTTCCCATCTCCGAAAATCATATTGGGGAACCCAGAAGACTACAAAGATTGCCGACCGTGCCGAGTATGGTGCACTCAAAGACGCAATAGACAAGTCGTTGGCGGCGGCAGGAATCAGGAACTAATTCGGACAAAAACGACCACGCCCCAGAAACCCTTTCGGGCAACGCTGCACTGCTGGTGACGGGACTGGCCTGGTAACTCCGGCGATCCTTTCCCTCGTGTCTTCCTTGAGCATCTCCACGAGGAACGGCTTCGACGAGCTCCTCATCGACCAAGATGCCCTGCTACGCCAGCGACGCACCCCCCTTGCCGTGGTGTGAGGGCCCAGGCGGAAAATGGCGGTTCTGATGGCTTCCTTTTCTTGGTCGTCATTCGCATGGTCGTTATTCTACGGAAGGACATTCATATATACTCGCCTGGGGTCCGACCCTGCGTTTCGGAGAGAGACGTGACGAGAGAGACGAAAACAAGATAGAATGCCGTTCAAAGACAGGCGTTGGCGGCTTCTCTGCGTCTTCATCCCTTGAAAGGCATGTTCTATGGTTTGCTTTGAAGTGAAAGTGAATGGCAAGATTGTCTGACCGCAGGAATTGGAGATTTCGGTGTTCTATCAGCGATCCTTTCCTGGGTCAATGTTCACCGAGCACGGCGTAACACAAGGGTAATGCGAAGGAGCAGGGCGGGAGGGTTGTTCCTGGAGCGATCCTGGGGGAACGCTGGGAAGAAGAGCATCACCACGGACTCATCGGCTATCCGAACGACATGCCTCCGGGAAATGGCCTGCTTCTGTGGTTCACTGCGGACCAGCAAAAGGCCATCGCCCAGGCCAAGAACATCAACAACTCCGACGTGGACCTGTGCGAGTTCAAGGGAAAGACGATCATCTATTACAGTTGGGGCAATCAGCAGGCCAAGGAGTTTCCTGCCGAGGCGGTTTATGAAGGCACGCTTGCGAGCTTCTTGAAGGGATTTTTTCCGGAGGGCCGAGAAGGCAGGTTCGGAAACGAATGGAACGGCCGGTGCGGTGCAGGTCAAGCCACCTAGGGCTTGGTGGCGACGGCTGGCCGGATGCGCTCGTCCGCTTGTTCTGGCGACATCGCACATCCCTTCTACCATACCCCCGGCAGCAGTCTGTACCGCACCCTTTGCGTGTACTCCTTGTAGCCGGGCAACTCGGCTTGCAACGTCTGGTCTTCCCACCGGGTCCGCAGGATGAGCAACAAACAGAAAACGCCGACGGACAGCAGCGCCACAAGGAACCCAGGCACAGGGCGATGCCTGCAAACAACGACATGGCGGATACGTAGCCAGGATGCCGCACGACGGCGTAGGGGCCGGTGTCGATGACCTTGTGGCCACGCTCAGTCTGGATGCGAACCGGCCCCTCGGCAAACTTGTTCACGGCCCCGGCCCGAGGTGCCCAGCCCAATGGCGAGCAGAAACAGGACGCAGCCGACCGCACAGACCCACCAGGGGACGGGGAGCCAGTGAAAACGTCCGCTTTCCAGGGCTGCCACGACGAAAATCGCAACCAGAGACGGGATCATGAAGCAAACCAGAATCTTGTCCCAGCGTTTCACAAAGCGGAAGCGGCTCCGGGCTACCAGGAGATCAGGATTCACATGCCAGATGTACGGGACAACCACCAGAGTTACGGCAAGGAAAACGAACAGCAACAGCCATCCCTGCCACCAGTCGAGCGTTCCAGCCACTACGAACAAAAGCACGCCGATGACCAATGACCTGGCCATATCCATCACTGCCAACCGCAAAATGGTCGCAGTACGACCATGCTTGGTCCCGTGGGGTGGTTGGCCTTGGTCGTCCGCTGTCATGTCTCGTCCCGTCTCCAGTGGTGCGCTGTTGGCAGAATTGTAGACTTCCCAGGTTGCGTGGCCAGCCGGTTGGCTGCCAGGGTAGAATCACCGTGTCGTCAACCGGCGGGACCAGCGCATGAAGGTCAAAACCACCTACCTGCAAATGTTCGCCCACCCGCAACGGGTCGTGCCGCCGCCCAGGGAAGGGCTTGCGGTCGTCCACGCCAAGAAGCCGACCGTCGCCTACTACCGCTTCCTGTACGACGCCGTGGGGCGGGATTACGACTGGACCAGCCGCAAGAAGCTCTCCGACGCCGAACTCGCCGCCCTCCTGCACGACCCCCGGCTCGAAGTCCACGTCCTGATGGCCGATGGCGTCCCGGCTGGCTTTGCCGAGTTGGACCGGCGGATCGAGGGCGAGATCGAACTGGTGCAGTTCGGCCTGATGCCCGAATTCATCGGCCAGGGCTTGGGGCGGTACTTCCTCCAGTGGACCATCGACAAGGCGTGGAGCTACGGCCCCAAGCGCTTCTGGCTGCATACCTGCACCAAGGACCACCCGGCTGCCTTGCCGAACTACTTGAAGGCGGGGTTTGCGATTTACAAGGAAGGATTGCACGAAGACGATATGTGAAACCACAATTGCCTCGAACCCGCAGGTGACTTTCTACCGTGAAGCGGCGCATTGTCCTCACCACGCTTGGCTCGCTGGGTGACCTGCACCCCTACATCGCCGTCGCCCTTGGCTTGCAGGCCAGAGGACATGAGGCTGTCATCGCCACCAGCAGCTCCTACCGGCAGAAGATCGAGGCGCTGGGCATCGGCTTCCGGGCATTGCGGCCTGACCACCCCGACCTGGACGCTGACCCGGACTTGATGCGGCGCATTATGGACCGGCGCAAGGGCAGCGAATGTGCGCGGTCATCCATTTCAACAAAGGCGTGTTGCGGATCGGCACGGATGATGCAAAGAATCTTGCCGGGTATCTTCAAGGGAGAATCGGCCAGGAAGGAAACTGAAGCATGAATGGCGCTCATTCTGGCGGCATTGATCGTTCCGGTGTCGGGAGTATTCTCCAGGAACCGAGTACCGATTGGCCCCGCTGGAGAGGGCCAAACGCTGACGGCGTGGCGGACGGCAGGAACCTCCCCACGCGATGGAGCAAGACCGAGAACGTCCGCTGGTCGGTGAAGCTGCCGGGCTGGGGAACCAGTTCGCCGGTGGTCTATGGCGAACCGGGTGTTCGTCACTTCCCAAGTGAAAGAAGGCAAGAAATCCCTGCTGACGCTGTGCTTTGATCGAGAAACCGGCAAGGAACTGTGGCGGCATGACTTCGGTTTCGGCGTGGATCAGCGAACACGCAGAGAAATCGAACCTTGCCGTCAACACGCCCGCCGTCACGAAGGATGCCGTCTATGTCGCCTTCGGCAATGCCGACATCGCCCGCTACTCCCACGACGGCAAGCTGATCTGGGTCAACCGCTATCATGGACCGATTTGGCGACCCCAAGATGGCCTGGGGCTATGGCGTGAGTCCCCTGGTTCTGGATGACAGCGTGCTTGTTTCCCTGGAACCACCACAAGGGCCCTTGTTTCCTGATCGGCCTCGACAAAGGGACTGGCGAGATTGGCTGGAAAAAGGATCGACCCATCGGCACCGCCCATGCGACTCCGCTGCTGGTGGAGCATCACGGGCAAAAGGACATCCTGGTGCCAGGCCAGAACCGCCTCACCGCCTTCGACGCCAAGACGCACGCCGAGTTGTGGCAGTACGGCGAAGGCGAGGGACCGTTCAACGGCGAGATCATCTCCAGCCCGGTCTATGGCGACGGCATGGTGTTCCTGCAACTGTGGCGGGAGAGCAAGATCCACGCCATCCGGCTGAGTGGCAAAGGAACACTACCGGAGGCGGTGTCAGGGCGGGGATGCGGCCACGACAACCCCGTGCGGGCCTTCACCGCCGCAGAAATGGACAAGATTCTGACCAAGGTGCATGTTGGGTGAGATAAGAGGTCATCGGCTTGGTGACGAAATTCAGAATCCGAGGCACTCGTCCCTTGGAGGTCCATCATGAAGCGCTCAATCTTCGGGTTCTTGGTCGTCGGAGTCTTTCTGTCAGCGGTTGCGACGATTGCCGCTGCCGACGATGCCAAGGACGAAGCGATCAAGAAAGACCGCAAGCAAATCGAAGGCACCTGGAGGGTCGTTGTCCTTGAGGTCAACGGCAAGAAATCAACGGAAGATGACGCCAAGACACTCACGGTGGTCAACGGCGCTGACGGCACCTGGAGCCTCCGTGACCTGGGCATGGAGAAGAGCAAAGGCACGAGCACCTTCGACCCCACGAAGAAAGCCCAAGACCATCGACTTCACGCCGACAATGGGGGAGATAAAGGCAAGAAGTACCTTGGCATTTACGAGCTCGGTGAGAAAACTCGAAAGCTATGCTTCGCACCACCGGGAAAGGAACGGCCTACCGAGTTTTCTTCCACATCCGGCAGTGAACATATTCTCGTCACTTTGAGCGGGAAAAAGCGAAGTAAGCAGCGTTCGGAAACGATGGGATTGGTCAACGCGATGCACATCACGGCCAGCGTGTTCATCAACGACGACGAGCCGGGCCTGCACCACGACTTCGGCGTCTGGCTGGAGCAGCTGGCCCCGTTCAACCCCGACCCGAACCATCTACCACCACAACCGCACCGGCGAGGACAACGCCGACGCCCACCTGAAGCGGCAGATCATGGGCCGCGAGGTCGTCGTGGCGATCACCAAGGGCAAGCTCGACTTCGGGCCGTGGGAGCAGATCTTCTACGGCGAGTTCGACGGCCACCGGCCCAATTTTTGTCCTGACGTTCCCTTGGAGAGCGCTTGTCTTTGCTATGGGGAAGAGGGAGTGTACCAATTTGGATAAGATTGCCATCTCGGTCCTTAGCGTAACCACGAAGCACTTTCCTCATGACATGCTCCTTCCTGTATGAACTCTGACGCAACGGCTCCGCGCCGCACTCCGCGAGTACCGTCGTCGAAATAAGTAAATCACGACGCCCGCCAATATCGGCTGAAGGTTTCGTTGCTTGTCGAACCGCGTTCATTTGCCGGGCAACTTGTTGCCGTTTGCCTGGAACTTTTGGCCAAATTCCTTAAGTTTGCCGCCGCCAGCGGGATTTTCGTGGCATTGTCCGCAGGGCAAACCCGTCTGTTGCGCGAATACGGGTGTCGCCGCAGCCTTTCGAGGCAACAGGATCAACGTTGTGGCTGCCATTAAAGTCGCCATCGCCACCGTAGAAGCCCCCGCAATGCTGAGAAACGTGAGGTCCCGCATATCTATTACCTCCGATTGACCTTAGGGCCTTAAGCCGCACGCGGTGTATTTGGTTCCCGGGATTCTAATCGGCGCCGGGAGACACGACTCTCAGCAGGGAGATAGGCGGCACGTCAACTGCGTGTCCGCTTCACCCCTCAAAGCAGACATTCCTCGACGCCATTTCGATGTCCGCTTAGGGCCATTTGCAGACTTTTGCATCGCAGCAAAATGCTTGGTTACTCGATCACTCGTCGGCGCGCCGAAGCAATGTCGGCGGAGTCACCCCTTGAACGTCGGTTGCCGTGGGTGCACGCAGTCCTTGAAATCAGCGAAATCCTTCCACGCCGGTTCCGGCGCCTCGCAACCGGATCTCGGCGCGTAGATCGAGGGTTCTATCAGCTGCATCGTGGGAATATAGCGCGGACAATTCGGAAGAATTGCCCGCGCAACGACCCGAACGATGAGTTGAGCGCCGACGGTGACGGCCAGGAGCGGGTCTTGATTGCTTAGGGTCGCATGGCCATTGACACGCAGCCGCTGCGGTTTGCCATGCATGGCGATGAACAATAACCCAACATTGGGGTTGATGAGGACATTGCCAAGACTCTTAAACATTCCATTGCCGTCATAATCAGGAAAAGCAAGTTCAGACGGTCCGGTGACGCGTATGAAGCCGGGCATGCCGCCTTTGTAGGAGCAATCGGGCCGTCCCTCGGCATCCGCTGTCGCGAAAAAGAAATAAGGTACGCTCTCGATAAAGCTCTTGTCGCTGGGCGTGAACTCGGTGCGAGTTAACTTTGTCTTCTATCCGGTTCGAAATGCGACGACTGTCGAATTGATCTTGCAGCCGCCGATTGCCCTCGTGGTACATGATGCTAGTGGGCATTGCCGCTCTCCGTTCGGTACGCCGACGACGTGTCGAGCCGCCGCTTAAAGGCCCCAACTCTCCCCGTCACACCACATCATCTTCCGGGCAGGGGATGTCTGCAACGGGCCAAGAACGGACATGACCGCTCCAATTTGTGATGTTCACCACCGCGCGTGTCGAGGCTGCGCGCGATCTCCCTCATTGACCGCATTCCCGCTTCGCTTTGCCAACAAACCGCCGCCGGTTGTCGAAGACGTGAAGGCGGTCACGGGCGCCATTGAGCACTAAAGGCCGGTCGCTGTATGCTCTCAGGGTAGCTGATCCGCGCCCTACCATACTCGGGGTGCGGGTTGGTTGCGTGCACAACTTGGCCCCGGACACCATCAACCCCGGGGCCCTTTTCGTTAAGTAGGGGACCATCCTGACTCTGAGCGTTTGGCCGAAATCGATCTGCGACTGCCTAAGTTGGCTTTCGGACCGTCCTAAGTTGCCAGATATCGGGTGTCCTAATCAGCCGCCGTCGTGAAGGGCGGCTGGCCATCGTTACGTCTTCGATCAAAGATTCCTTCGGTCGTTCGACATTCAGTGCAAACGCATGGACGTGGCTCATGCCGGCGAAATACTCGCCGACCGCCAGCAGGAATCGGACTTTATTCCTGAGAATCCGCGACCATCATAACCCTTCGACGCCTCAATCATTGCCAGAATGATTTGCTGGAAATCGAGAGAGAACGTTCGACTGACTACGCGCGTTTGCAGAAATTCCTCGGCGTATCGACGGCCGATGGTGAAATCCTCCACCCACTTGCCGGTAGGCCTTACGTTCCACCAAACCACACGGTTGCCCTTGCGTTTCATAAAGGGCAATTCCGGCGGTTGCGGGTCAGCACGTTTGATCATGAACATTCAATCAGGTCACCAGCATCCGCAGGCCGGCCACCAGCAAGAGCAGTGAGAGAATATACCGTAGCGCAGTAGACGGCAGATGTTGAACCGCCAACCCCGATCCCGCTATTGCGCCACAGCCGACCGCTAGTAGCCACCACGGCAACGCGCTCGGCAGTACTGGTAGCTTCAGCAACAGACCCCCGAGCGCAGCAGCAGAGTTAAGGAGATTAAACACCGTTGAAATGGCCGCCGTTTGCCGAGTATCCGCCCAACGAAACGTTAGCACCAACGGGGCGAGGAAAATTCCGCCGCCCACTCCTGTTATGCCGGAAACAAACCCGATTGCCGCCCCAGCCAAGAGCGAAGGCAGAAACGGTGGTCTCATTGGAGCAATTTCGTCGATCCGCGTCGCATCCGCGAGCCGATCGAATCACCTGCCATGCCGCCAAGATTAGCAGCGCGCCGACGAGAGGCTGATATACCGACTGGGAAAGATGCGTGGCCCCGCCGAGTACTGAAAACGGCGCACCAAGAATGGCAAAAGGGTAGAAGCTGCGCCACTTGAGGAAACCCGCTCTTGCGAAGTTAGCCGCTCCGATTGCGGCGGCTAAAATGTTCAGAGCGAGCGCGGTTGGCCGAATAACATCGGGGCCAAGTCCGATGAGACCCATAACTGCAATGTAGCCTGTTCCGCCTGCCTGCCCAACGGCGGCGTAAGTCGCAGCAACAATCGCCAGTACGATCGGAAATAAGATTTGCTCCGTCACTTAGGCGCCCCGGACGAAAGATGCCCCGGCTGGTGAGCGGGGCCTGCTCAGGTCCAAAGGTCCTGGGGATAAATGGATAAACATCCAGAGTCCGGTGGCGTCGTATGACAGGCGTGTGACAATGCGAATTTGCGGGGGGCGCTCGCATGCCTAGGAGAAATTATCCCAAGATCACAGTGGCCGCCATGCGCGCCGCCCAAGCGAGGCGGATCGTAGCCGCGCAACGTCAATTCATCGAGGGACTCAAGACAACCGGCGGTCCTACGCTCGACGCTGAGCAGACGCTGATGATTTACGAAAGCTCCCTCAGGCATCTTGAAGCTCACGAGGACAAGCTCAAAAAAGAGCGAAAAAATCCGGAGACAAAAAGGCCAGGAAAATGGTCGTTTTAGCAACCAGTAACATTCACCGACGGCCTCAATTACCGCCGTTAGCTTCAAGAAACGCAATAATTTTGGCCCGCTCCTCGGTGGAAGCGAGACCGCCATAGGGTTTCATGTTGTTGCCAGGCACCACTTGGTCGGGATTACTGATGTAACGGTCGAGCGTCGCCCTATCCCACACCAGATCCGCGCCTTTCATTGCATCTGAATAGTTGTAACTTGGCAGCGACCCTGCCTTGCGGCCGATGATGTTGTGCAGGTTTGGCCCGAGGCGATTGTCGCCCTCCTTTAGCGTATGGCAGGTGCGGCAGGCATTATTGAATAAGAGTTGACCGTCCTCCATTGCAGCGCTTCTAGCGACCGTATCCTGGCCCGGCGCATCGGCATTGATTGCGACGAGGACGGCAAACGATAGGGTGAATTGCCCAATTATCATGCGGCTCTCCCATACTAAGGTCGGCCCAGTAGAATCCAAACCAACGGGGTGCGGTGCGGTTCCGCTGTGGGTCATCGACGGTCGGCACCACGTCTGCTTCACCCCGCAAGCAGATATTGTTCCGCGGCTCTGGCAAGCCGCAAGCCAACTGGGGCGCGTACATACTCATAAATCGGGGGCGATGCACTAACTAGGCGTGACCCTGCGCGGTGGGCCGGGGGGCGGAGTGGTACGCCTGAAGCTCGGCCGCACCGCGTGCCGGTCGTAATAGCCGGCGAGATGCGTCGCGGCGGCGAGAGCATCAGCGCCCTCCGGGAATTGCTGGACGCGATAGAGGATCGGCAGCAGGTTGATGTCGGCGAAGGTGAACTGATCGTCGACAAGATAGCCACTCTTGGCGACCGCCTTGTCGAGAACTCCGATCTGCTCGCGCACCGCAGGCATAACGGCTTCAATCGCTTCGCGGTCAGGCTCTTCGTCCGCGGTCTTCGGGGCGATATACGCGAAGATATACGTCCGGATGAGGGTGCGGTCCATTACCGTGTTGACGAGCGAGACCCACTGCTCGGTGAGCGCGGAGAGGCGAGGATCGGACGGGAAGACGTATGGGGCCGGGAAGCTACGATCGAGATAAGTCGCGATGGCCTTCGATTCGAAGAGCGCGACATCGCCGTGACGCAGCACCGGCATTTTGCCGAAAGGATGGATGGCAAATATCTCCGGCGCATGCAGCAAGCTCTCCGTCAGTATGTACTCTATCCCCTTCTCCTCGCAGACCATGCATACGGCGCGCGTATAGGTCGAGCGCATGGAACCGATGATTTCCGGCTTCGCCACTCTGCGTCCCCCTGCAGTGTCAACCATATTGTACCAACTGATCGCGACGTCCGCGCCACGTCTGCTTCACCCCCCGAAAGCGGACGTTGTGCCGCGGCTCTTGCATGTCGGCTAAAAGCCACTAGCGACCGAAATCTGCCATTAAGCGGCTGTCCCGCTCCCTTCTATTCGATCACCTCGTCGGCGAGTGCGATGAGTTGGTCCGGAATGGTTATGCCGAGTGTCTTTGCGGTTTTCAGATTTATCACAAGCCTAAACTTAGTCGGCTGTTGGACCGGCAGGTCGGCGGGCTTGGCACCTTTGAGAATACGGTCGACGTAGTCTGCACATGGAGCCACCAGGTCGCTCGGCTCGACGCCATACGACATCAGTCCGGCCGCCGTGGCAAAGGTCCGCGCAGCATAGACTGCGGGAAGACGGTGCTTGGCGGCAAGGCCGACGATGGCATCGCGGTGGGTCATAGTGAAGGGGCTCGCAAGGACCACGATGCCGCCGTGCGCTTCACCTGCAACCTGGGCCATCGCAGCGTCGATCTCGGAATCGGTACTGACGGGAGCGGCCTGCACCGGCACCGCAAGCGAAGAGGCCGCTTGTTCAATAGTTTTTAGGGCCGTGCTGCTACATGGCGTTAGATTGTACAACACCGTTACGTGCGTCGCTGGCGGCTTGATTTGAGTCAGCATCTCCAACCACTTGCCTGCCATCGGTGCGTCAAAAATGGTAAAGCCTGTGATGTTGCCCCCCGGGTGCGCCAGACTTGCCACCAGGCCTTGACCGGCCGGATCGGCAACGCCCATAAACACGATCGGAATTGTTCGCGTTTGCGATCGCAGCGCGGCAGTGGGAGGGTTAGCTTCGCTGACAAGCACGTCAGGACCAAGCGCGACTAAATCGGCGGCATAGCGTTCCAGTTGCGCGGCCGCGGCATCCGCGCCCCAGCGCACGTCAATCCGAAGATTGCGACCTTCTGTCCATCCCACTTTCGCGAGCTCGGCACGAAGCGCGGCCAACCGAGACTCGCCGGCTGGATCGCCCTCAAACGTGGCCATAAGCACGCCTATGCGTCGCAATTGATCGGATTGTTGCGCTCGCGCACCAAGCGGATACGCGACCACCGCACCGCCCAGCAGTGAGATGAACTGGCGGCGCCTCATGCCACCCTCCCTCGGACGAGATACGATCATAGACTAACACCGGAAGGGGAGTCGTGCTGCGCCACAACAAAGAATGCGCGTTGATGTCGCAGTTGGGTCATTCGCTACCGGGGCTTCCCGGTCTAGCGCCTCCCGATGTCCGCTATGCCACCATTGGCGACCAAAACTTTGCAGCGCCGCGATTGGTAGCGATGGGCCATTAAGCGACTGTCCCGCACCCTGCTATTCGATCACCTCGTCGGCGAGCAAAAGCATTGAATTTGGAATGTTGAGGTTCAATATTTTTGCAGCCTTCAAATTCACCACCAGCTCGAAGCGCGTCGGCCGCTCAGCTGGCAGATCGGCCGGCTTTGTCCCTTTCAGGACCTTGCCTGCCATGACGCCGAGTTCTCGTACAGCGCATCAACATTTGGTCCGTAAGACATCAGTCCGCCAGCCCGAGGAAAAGTGGAGAAAAGTCCAATGGCGGGCAGGCGGTGTTTAAGTGTCAGGTCAGCAAATTGCTTATCATAAGCCGAAAAGAGCGGGGATGAGAGAAACAACAGCCCATCGGGACGGCGTTGACTGGCGGCATCCAACACGGCCTCGATTTCCCCGGGCGCCCTGATCTCCATAATCTCGATTTTGATGTTGAGGACCTTCGCAGCCGCAGCGACGGCTTTGGTTTGGATCGTTGCCGTCGCCGGGTCCCACAAGACGACGACGCTGGCAAGGCCTGGCACTGCCTCCCTCAAGAGTTCCAGCCATTTCGTGCTGAAGTCGGAAAAATCGAGGAAAAATCCTGTGAGGTTGCCGCCGGGATGCGCAAGACTTGCCAGCCAACCGCTTTCGATCGGATCACTCTCCAGATCGACCGCTACAATAGGAATGCTGGCGGTGGCGGACCGGGCCGCTCGCGTTGCTGCTGGACCGGCCGGAACGAGAACGTCCACTTTGACGGCAACGAGCTCGTTCAATAGCGGAGCGAGTCGCGCCGGATCGCCGCCGGCGGCGCGAGATACAAGCATCACTTGATCCGGTGGGTGAAACCCTTCGCTGCGTAGTCCGTCCAGCAAAAACGCGCTTCGCGTGGGAGCCATGGTTTCCGGTCCCGGATACAGAAAGCCAACCTTCGGAACCTTATTCGCCTGTTGTGCTCGCGCGGCGGCCGGCCATGCGACAGCGGCGCCGCCGATCAAACTTAAAAAATCGCGCCGTTTCATGGCTGCCTTTTGACGGCCGACAGAAAAACAATCATACGCTAAACCTCAGCATTCTGGAGGACAACAACGGCGCTTGACCGCTATGGGTCATGAACTGCCGCGCCGACCATAGAGCCCGGCGGCAGATAGACCTCCGATAACGGACACGATGGCGGATGGTCAGCGCGGCCGAGATGGGCCATTAGCCGACATCGGCCATTTTATTCGATCACTTTATCCGCGCGCGCCAGAAACGCTTCCGGGATAGTCAAACCAAGCGCCGCGGCGGTTTTGAGGTTGACGACCAACTCGAATTTGCTCGGCTGCTCAACGGGAATGTCGGCGGGCTTTACTCCGCGCAGCAGCTTGACCAGCTGTCGGGCCCATATGTCACGGTAAATCTGGTCGAGACCCGCGCCATAGGCGATGAAGCCACCCTCCTCGGCGGTCGCCGGAAATTGATAAATCGTGGGAAGGCCGAGCGCGGCAACGCGCGGCAGGATGATCTGACGATTGTTATGGAGAAGTACGGAGGCCAGCACGTTAAGCGCCTTGGCGCCGGAGCTTTTTGCCGCATCGATTGCGCCGACGATTTCCTCCGCCTTGGTGACCTGGTAGATCAGAAGCTCAACCCCGCGCGCGCTCGCCGCGTCCTGCATGCCTGTAGTTGCTGCGGCAAGGAGCTGTTGACATCGGCCAGCGCCGCCATACGGCGAACTCCGGGCACCGCTTCCAACAGAATGTCCTGCCGCTTGCCGTTGAGCTCGCTCGTGAGAATGCTGACACCCGTCGTATTTCCGCCGGGCTTAGCGAGAGACGCCACGAAGCCCGATCTCACCATATCTTCCGCTAGGCCAAGAATCGGCAGGGTCTTGGTTGCCTGTTGCGCGGCGCGGACGCATGGATCACCGGAGCAAACGATGAGATCGACTTCGGCCTTTACGACAGCCGACGCGTGGTCCGCAAGCTGATCGACGCGAAGCCCGAAGCCGCGATCGTCGACGACGAGGTTTTTGCCATCGATGAAGCCGTCCGGTTTCACCGCATCGAACAGGGCGACATTATAAAGCGCATTGCGTGGACTAAGATGCAAGTCGCCGAGGCGATAAGTCCGCCCTGGCTCCTGAGCACGCGCGGCAAGCGGCCAAACGGCCGCCGAACCGAGGACGCTGAGAAATTCACGCCGCCTCATCGCTTGCCCCGGACCACGGACGAAAGCATCGGAGTGGCTAAGAGTCGCTATGCCCGTTTAGCGGCCATGGAGGCACTTTATCGGATTTCGTCCACTGATAGAAATGGGATCTGGCCGATGTCGCGGGTGGGTCATCAACGGACATTTCGCGGAGGTCCGCACCACGTCTGCTTCACCCCCGAACGCAGACATTGATCCGCGGCTTTCGCACGTCGGCTTTGGGCCAATAGGCGACATCGCTGTGAAAATTTGTGCTAGTCTCGCCTATGGTGAACCACCGTCATGGCCGAAACACGGAAGCTCGCGGCGATTTTGGCCGCCGACGTGGTCGGCTTCAGCCGGCTGGCCGGCGCCGATGAAGATCGCACTCTGGCGCGGTTACGCGCACTCCGCAGCGACCTGATCGATCCCACCATCGCCATCCATAACGGTCGCGTCTTCAAGCGCACCGGAGATGGCATCCTTATTGAATTTCGCAGCGTGGTCGATGCTGTGCGATGCGCCATCGAGGTGCAGACCGGAATGATCGAGCGTAACGCCGGCCTTCCTCCCGAGCGCCGCATCGAGTTCCGTATTGGCATTCATCTCGGCGATGTGGTCGAGGAAAGCGACGGCGACCTGATGGGGGATGGCGTAAATATCGCGGCGCGACTCGAAGGCGTCGCCGAGCCTAACGGCCTCTGTCTCTCCGGCGCGGCCTATGAGCAGGTGCGGGATAAATTGAAACAGGAGTTTATCGATGCCGGCGAGAAGGAGCTAAAAAACATCGCTCGGCCAGTGCGCGTCTATCGCCTAGCGGCGTTGGATCGCGGCGAGGCGGCGGGCGGCGCATCCACGCTGGAAGTACGCACGACGCGCCTCGCGCTTCCCGAAAAGCCCTCAATCGCTGTGCTGGCGTTCCAGAACATGAGCGGCGACCCCGAGCAGGAATATTTCGCCGACGGCATCGTTGACGACATCATCACCGGGCTAGCGCGGATCAAGTGGCTGTTCGTGATCGCGCGCAATTCGAGCTTCGTGTACAAGGGCAAGGCGATTGACGTGCGCCAGGTAGGGCGCGAACTTGGCGTGCGATATGTCTTGGAAGGCGGCGTTCGTAAGGCCGGAAACCGAGTCCGCATCACCACGCAATTGCTCGAGGCCGAAACCGGCGCGCATCTCTGGGCTGATCGATATGACGGTGAGCTGCAGGATATCTTCGACTTTCAAGACCGGATCACAGAGACTATCGTTGGCGTCATCGAGCCCAATGTTCGGCGCGCGGAGATCGAACGCGCCCGGCGCAAGCGGCCGGAAAGTCTCGGCGCCTACGACCTTTACCTTCGCGCCCTACCGCACTTCGCGTCCGACATGCCGGAGGACGCCAAAATCGGTATGGAATTTCTCGAAGAGGCGCTGAAGATTGATGCAAATTACGCCCCCGCTCATGCTTATCTGGCGTGGGGGTTGGAAATGCGGGTTGTGCGGGGCGGTTTTAATGTGGTCGACGCTGAAGCCGGCCTACGCCATGCGCGGGCGGCCCTAGATCACGGGGGCGATGACGCCACGGCGCTCGGAATTGCGAGCTTCGTTATTCTCCACCTAGGCCATGATTTTGCAGCAGCGTCGGGTGCGATCGCCCGCGCTCTCTCGTTGAATGGTTCTTGCGCGATCGCGCTTTATTTCGGCGCGCATATTCATTCCTTGAGCGGCGATCCGACGAAGGCTGAGAACTATGCGTTGCGAGCGTTGCGGCTGAGTCCGTTCGATCCGTTGTGCTTCGTTGCTCATTTCGCACTAGGCAATGTCCGCTTTCGAGAGCGGCGTTACGACGACGCGGCCTCATCCTACGCCGAGGGAGTGCGGGCCAATCCGCGCTTTAGCACGCTCTACGCCTTGCAAGCAGCGGCTCTGGGGATGGCTGGCCGCATCGATGCGACGAAGTCGATCTCTCGGCGGCTGTTCGAACTGGAGCCGACCTTTCGGATCGAGCCGTTTATGGCCTTCATAAGCGCATTTGCCGCGCCGGAGATTGTGAGCAATTGGCCCGCTGGTATGCGGAAGGCCGGCCTCCCCGAGTAGAACGAGTGGCCCTTGGCTGCTTGACGAGATCGTCGCCGCGCTGACGAGGCGTGCCCGACCCAAGCACCTAGTAGGTTTGAAGTCAGAGCGCCGCGACCGTCCGATGAGGGTCAAAAACAGACATTCCGTGATGTCCGCCTCACGTCCGCTTTACCCCTAAGCAGACATTGATTAGCGGTTCACGCGCGTCCGCTAAGGGCCACAAACGGACTCATGCAGTGCAGCAAAACACTTCATTCAATGATCTCGTCGGCGAGCAGCAACATCGACTGAGGGACGGTCAACCCGTGCGCAATAAGGTCTCTCAGCCACCGATGCCTAGACGAATGCCGCTACCGATGATGATCGTAGCCTTATGGGTATTGGGACACGGCGCGAGTCGAATCGGGACAGAAGCTCGGAACTAGGACGGCACCAAGCTTCGACTCATGATGTGCTCTCGCCGCGCACCCTGCGCGCCCTTTCCATACTCGGGGTACGGACTCGGTTCCGTGGAGCCAATCAGGCCTGCCGGGGCTTTTTTCAAATCATGCCGATACCCGGCACGCGAAAAGAAGCCCTGACCGTAAAGGACGGGGCCTCTCTTGCCGGAGGCTCAGACGATATTCTCCAGCAGTTCGGATTCTGGCAGCGACTAATTACTAAAAATGAGCAGTTCCGCAACGACCGGCCTAATATCCGAAGAAATGGAGCACAGAACCGCCGCTGCGAACCAATTGGAGTGGGCGAGCAAATGGTAACAACCTTAATCTTGATATTGGGGGGCGTGTTACTTGCGGCCTTGGCCGTAATATACTTGTCCGTCGTACGAAGGAGGCAGCCGCGAAAATAAGAAGAAGATCACAGGCTCTACGACGATGTTTGAAGTCGAATCGACACGCTTTCGCCCTTCAACTCGCTCCGCACTGAAATGGCGCGGGCCCAGATAAGAGAAGCCAAGAGCCGCGAACATGGAAGACCACGAGACCCGCCGAAAAATCATTCGCGAATGGATGGCTCTTTCGAAGGATAAGCGACATTCCGAAGAACAGGTTGCGGCGTTCGCCAAAAAGGCGACGCAGCAAAACGAGTTCCATCGCAGTCGACGGGATCCGCACCAGAAATTTCGGCGGGATCCGTACCAGAAGGTTATGGGATGGCTCTTACCTCGCGCTGGAAAGTAGTGATCTGCGCCTCCACGTGCCACCTCGCCTTCGTGATTTCACCGTGGAAGATGACCTGGCGAAAGGTCCTAGCCACCGCTTGTTTACGAAGCAACTCCGTCGAAATGATGAAGGCGCCGGTTATGCCTCTCGTCACTTCAAAGGGATGGCAATTGGAAAGCTGGTTCTGGGTTTCGTCAACGATCACACTGGTGCAACTAATGTTTTTCGCGATCCTTATTATGGTTTGCGTCTGGGCCCAGGAGAAGTTGAGACTAACTTGTGTCCCTTACCTTAGAGCAACGTCAGCGTGACTGTCGACGTTCATACGCAAGATCTACTGCAGCAGCCAAGACGCCCACTCATTCAGCCTGGATTTTGGTTGAATCCAATTCTTCTTTCCAAATTGGATCAATCCAGCTGCCTGAGTTGTCTCTGCATCTTGCGTGCGATCGTGAACCTCGTCCAGCTGGTAAGCTTTTCTTCGCCCGCAGCTCGGGCACAGCACAGAAAACTCTCGTGGCAAACGTGACGTGCCCAGCACCGGGATTTCGCGACTGCACGTCGGACAGCTCACGCAAGTGTCGGTCTTGATAATTTTCCGGTAAATAGCCACAACTGCCTACTTTCGTCCCAACGAGGATTGAGCGGTTTCACGCTCCATTATTTCTATGAGGCGTCCCAGTTTATCGTCGATCTGCCCAAGCCGATGCGCCGCAAACTCCGCCGCATAGGAGAGGCGTTCGTCTGCGCCGGGCATTTGTTCGTATCGAATGTTCGGCATAAAAGCGCCATCAAAAAAGGTGCGATAGCGGTCGCGAATTGCATCAGCGGTTGTGATGTTTAGGCGGGTCTGGGTCATTTTTGTCTCGCTGCTTGTTATTGACCGAGGATTGACATCGCCGTTTCCGCGTCGGCGGAAAGCCGGCCGTCGCTCCAGGCAACTGTTTTATGAAGCTCTCTACGCCGGTCGCCGACGTGCATCTATTTGAAATCGACTAATGGGCGCGTGGCCCAATAGATGTGGCCCCGTACATTTCCAACGCTGCTACTTGAGGGCGGATAAAAATCGTGAAGAAAGTTGCGGCCAGCTTCGTTCCGAGGCCGTTCACGACGGCGATGATCGCAACCGAGATGCCGGCGGCGATGCGGTCACATTTGATGACGGTCGCAGTTGTGTCGTCGTTGAGAAAGTAAGATGATGTTGCAAACTCCTTCGATTCGCGCTTGGAGACTTGTGATTCTTTACATAATTATCGATTGGCACATTACTAGCGCAATACGGTGGTTGGCTTGAAAATACTATGTTTCACGTTTAGGCATTTTGGAGATGAGTAATAGTAAAATAGTTTCGGTACTATCGTTGCCCTCTACCGTCAGCCGGCCGAAGCGGCCGGGGTCGTTCATATTCCCTCCGGACGACATTTTTTGCCGTAGATATGCGTCGGTCAAAAGACGGGCTTTCAAGAAAACCTCTTGACCGCACTTCGTTGTACCCGGAGCGAACGCGCCAAGTGATCATCGACCTGCCGACCAAGTTTCATCGAGAGCTCTCACAATTCGCAGCTTTGGTGTCGCGTTCGACCGGCGCAGGGTGATCGCGAAAGAACCGCAGCATTTCCTTAGCCGCGTCCGGCCCTCGCGGATCGGTGTAGGAGCCGGCGGGACTGCCGCCCGACCAAGCGTGACCAGCTCCATGGATGCACCATTGCTCCAGGATTGCTTGCCCGTTCGCATCGGTATGGATCGTGCAGGTGTAGGCATGGCCGCCAGGTACTTGCCCGCGACGCACTTTCTTTTGCCAGTTCGTGGCTCTCATAGAACGGGTGATGACATGATCGGCGTTTCGGGGGTGTA
Source organism: uncultured Alphaproteobacteria bacterium (assembly GCA_963695665.1). Lineage (GTDB taxonomy): Bacteria > Pseudomonadota > Alphaproteobacteria > Rhizobiales > Xanthobacteraceae > BOG-931. The sequence continues at coordinate 165,759 of CAVOHL010000016.1, read as the reverse complement.
CTATGGTGTCACGATCGCCGTGAAAAACGATGGTCGGGACAGGTGACCGGTCTTCGGGAACGGCCGAAGTATCACCGGACGCGGAAGAGTTTCGTGAACCGCCGTGCCGCATGGCGGCGAATGCGGAGATAAGATCGTCGGCGGCCCCGCAGGCCAGACCTGAATGCACTGCGATTGCGGCATATAGATCCGGGTAAGTTGCCCCCATCACGGCGGCCGCAGCCGCTCCGGCTGACAATCCGCCAACGTAGACGCGTCGCGGATCGACGGAATAGTCGTGCATGACTTGGCGCGTGATGCCCGCGATGAGCGAAGGTTCACCGCGATCCCGGCGCTGGTCGTCCGGGCGAAACCAATTCCAACACTTCGCCGGGTTCGCGTGACTGGGCTGTGCAGGATAGACCACGAGACAGGTCTCTTCCTCCGCGATCACATTCATTCGCGTCCCGGCGGCGAAATCGTCAGGCGTTTGAGTGCCGCCGTGCAACATGACGACCAAAGGAACCGCTTGGCCCTGATAGCCGCTGGGGATGTACAGCTTGTAGGCGCGGCTTCCCGCCGAGTTGGTATAAATCTCTTCAATGAACTTCCCGCCTTCTGGCACAATGTCCGGCGTGGATAACGGTGCGGGCCGCATCCATCGCCGCAGTCCATGCCTTGAGGGGTATTTGAAGCGATATGTTGGATCGCGCAGCGGCCGGAAATAATGCGGCTGAGCGGAAGGCGCCGCGTTGAAGTGGGGAGGTTTCGTTTCATCGATGGTCTCTGCATGCCCATCAATGGTCGGCGGCCTGTTTCCGAGACGAGCAATCTCAGAATCGGTCTCGCCTCGAAGCATGCGCTGAATGAGCGCCGTGGCCTCGATGAGTCGGTTTGCACGCGTAAGCCGCGTTGCCTGGAGCATCATGTCATTCATATCGAAAGCTACCTTTTGCTCGGAGCGAGCCACGTCGGACACTGTTAATCTGCGTCAAATTTCTTTCGCCTGCACGTTTCTTCGTCATCGCATTCTGTCGGCGAGAGCGGCCTTGACCTCTGGACTGGCGTGCAACGCTCCCAGCACGACGACGGAAGCGATGGTGGCGCGGGCGAGTTCAGGAGTGACATCGGCCGCGATAGTGGCGAGGCCCAATACGTTGATCTCCAGCATCTGCCCGGCGCGACGCGCTTCCTCGAGATCCTCGCGGCTATAATTCCGCAGGCCGAGGTCTAGACTTTTTCGGGCGGTGGACTGTTTGACGACGTCGGCATGGCGTTCGAGTTGGTTTCGAATTGCCGTTCGAATGAAATCGGTCCGGTTGGAGTAAAAACCGTCCTCCACCATCAGGTCGATGTGGCCAAGATCGACGTAGCCGAGATTGATCGTGATCTTTTCGGTGTCACTCGGCTTGGGTCGCAGTTGATGTACATTTTCTGCCATTTCTACCATCCATTCAACATCCATATGGATGGTATATGGATGGCGAACAGCCTCCGTCAAGGGGTGCCTTCCAATCAGTAGGGCCTCTCTGTGCTCCATTTTTTCGGGTATTAGGCGGCCTCCGTTGGCGGCCTTAGGTTTGTACTCAGGAATCGGCGCGCCGCTGAATGAGCCTCTACGAAGAAAATGGGGCGTCTGGTGGGATACTCGACCTATCAACTTTCGTGTTGGACCTTTTCTCCTTCTTCTCCTTTTTTGCTGCCTTCTTCGCAGCCTTCTTCGCCTTCTTTGCTGCTTTCTTCGCCTTTTTTACTGCCTTCTTCGCGGCCTTCTTTGCCTTTCTTGCCGTCTTCTTCGCGGCTTTTTTCGATTTCTTGATATTCTTAGCCATAGGTGCGCCTCCCAATTGTGACTGCGGCATCGCGGACCGCGCTGAATGCGAATCGAGGGGCCAAATTCAAATCGCGAAACTACCAAAAGGCCGGTCAAGCCATAGCCAGGCCCGTAGCAGCCGTCACCGCAGCTGTCATACATCGGTCCGCCGCCGCCGAATAGCGCCCGCCTTCGTAGTAAGCTCGGTATCGAGCGCCATGACCGCCACGGGCAGCACCTCAAGTTTGTGGAATTGTTTTTCGCTCAATCATCCACATTCTGGGAGCGCTATTTTGCAATGTCTCGCTCGTCAGCGAATTCTTAGCCAAGGTGCGTTCATATTCCATCCGGACAACGTCTTTGCCGTAGACACGTTCGAGCCGTCGAACGGTGAAATGCCCTTGAGCCACATCCTGAAAATGCTCGATAAACGCGTAGTTCACGGCAGCGCCGCCTAGCGCGCCGACGACCGGAAGAGCCTGCGCCGCGACCTTTTGGGTCACTACCACCCCGAAGCGGGACGCTACTTGCGTGATGAAGCGGACGAGAACTGGACCGCCTTCCTTGATAACACCACGCTCGGCGATGAAGCGTGCGGCTTCAGTTACACTCTTTGCCAGCACGCCCCGTACGGCGAAATATCCGCTTTCAGACGCATCGGCCGATCCAGCCCGTCCGCCCAAGGCAAAGACTTGCACGCATGAGAGTGCCGATTCCGGGTCGGAAAGATCCTCGCCGTGGGCTCGTGCGATATCCGCGATGGATCTTAGAATAATGATCGTCGAGACAGGAAGCTCGATTGGAAGTGTCGCCAAACCGAAGGCGCCGCCGGCAGCACCGGATGCCGTGACTAAAGCCTTGTGCAGGAGCTCCGATCCGGCGCGAGGGGTACGTTGCATCGTCCGCAGCGCTACCTTCAGGGCTGCCTCAAGACCTTTGGAGGTGGCGGTCGCAATAGCGTGTGAAGCGGAAGCGGGGAGCACGCGCCCAATGAGCTCGACGGGCTTACCCACCATATTGGTGAGGCGCGCAGCAAGATCTGGATGTTCAAGCGAGCGCACGGCTCTTCGCAGCGCGGCTAGGTCTTCCGCTGTCATGTCTGATGTTTCTTCGACTTTACTGAATTGCTGCTTCAATTAGTCCACCGAGTCGACCAAGTCCGGACATCAAGTTCGTCGTCCCGTGTTAAGCATGTCCTTCCTGGGAAGTGTGACCGCCGATATCAGTGAAATGAATAGTGGCTTTCCCTAAATCTCGATCTGCCGCCCGACCTCCACGTAGTTCTCTGGAGGAACGTTGAATAGGTCCACTTCCCGTACCGAATTGCGGAACATCAGCATGAAAAGGCGCAGCCTGGCGCGCACCAGCCAGCCGCGCCGCTTGGAGCAGACCAGGGTATCCCGACCACCGAAATAGATTGCGTCTTTCAGGTCGGCAGGACACCCGCATTCTTTCGCATGCTTCAAGGCTGCGGGAATGTTAGGTACCTGGACGAAGCCGAAGTGCACAGTGACGTGCCAAAATCCGTCGGAGAGCTTCGTCAGCTCGATACGCTCGCGAGGCGGGACGCGGGGAATATCCTCGAACCTCACCGTCAGCGCGATAACGGTCTCAGACACCGCTTTCATCTGTGCGACGTGCTCGACGATCAGGAACGGTATTGTGCCGGCGAGCCGCGTCAAAAAGACAGCCGTGCCGGGTACACGTGGGACTTTGCTCTCCTTGAGACGGCGGAAGAAATCATCCGGCGTTACCGTCAATGCCGCGTGCTGTTGGCGCATGGTCTCAAGGCCCAAGTGCCATAAGATCATGACAATGAACACCAGCGTTCCGAACGTAAGGGGGATCCAGCCGCCCTCTCGGATCTTGAACAGATTGGCCGCGAAGAACGCAAAATCGACGGCGAGAAACAGGCCGCTCACGGTCAGCGCGGGTCCTGCCGGCCAGCGCCAGCGCTCGCGCATGACGTTGTAAAGCAGTGCTGTCGTTAGAAGCATAGTGGTCGAAACCGCGGTGCCATAGGCGCCGGCCAGGCGATCCGAGCGGCCGAAGCTGACGGTGAGCGCAACCGTCAGCACCATCATCGTCCAGTTGACGAACGGTACGTAGATCTGCCCGTATTCCTCCGAGGAGGTCTGACGGATCCGAACGCCGGGGAACCAGCCTAGCTGCATTGCCTGGCGGGTTAGCGAAAACGATCCGGTGATGATCGCCTGGCTAGCAATGATCGTGGCAACGGTGGCAAGCCCCACGAGCGGATAGATCGACCACCACGGCGCCAGTCGAAAAAACGGATTGCCGTCCATGACCGGATCGTCGAGGAAAAGTGCGACTTGCCCGGCATAGTTGAGCAGCAGCGCCGGCAGCACGATCCCGTACCACGAAGCGCGGATCGGATTGCGGCCGATGTGGCCCATATCCGCGTACATAGCTTCGGCGCCGGTCATCGCCAGAAAGACCCCGCCGAGCACGGCTACCCCGCTCCAGCCATGTCCCGTCAGCAGCGCGATCCCGTATCGCGGATCGACGGCGGCGAGTACGGCGGGATAGCGGGAAATGCCAGCAACGCCTAGCGCGGCGATGACCGCGAACCACAGCAGCATCACCGGCCCGAACGCCTTAGCGATCTGCGCGGTGCCGCGGCTCTGAATTACGAACAAGGCGAACAGGATGGCAACCGCGATCGAGACGACATGCGGCTTGAATATGTCGGTTGCGACGTTGAGCCCTTCGAGGGCGCTCAATACCGAGATCGCCGGCGTGATGATGCCGTCGCCGTAGATCAGCGCCGCGCCGAATAGCCCCATGACGATGAGGATTCGCCGGCCTCCTGACCAGTTCGCGCCCGTCATCGACATCAGTGCCAGGATGCCGCCTTCGCCGTGATTGTCAGCGCGCATCACGAACAGGCAATATTTGATCGAAATGGTGATGATCAGCGCCCAGACGATCAGCGAGAGACTACCGAGCGCTGCCTCGTGCGAAAAATGTCCGCCGGTCGCGTCGACGACCGCCTGCAGTGTATAGAGCGGGCTGGTTCCGAGATCGCCATAAACGATCCCGAGCGCAGCGAGCGCGGCGGCCGGTGTGGTCTTAAGAGCGCCGTGCCTCAGCGTCGGATCGTCTGCTTGAACGAGGTCAGGCGGCGCCATCCTGGTCCCTTAGGGGCGTTTTATCCAATAGTACTCCGGCGCCTATGGACCGCACACTTCGCTCGCGATGATCTCGAATTCGGCTGATTATACCCCCAAATCCCTGGGTTCGCCGAAGTCATTCCCAACTGGTTGAGTAAAACGTCGATCGCCGACGTTTAGCACCGCCGCTTCGGGCCGCGTCTCGGTCAAAGCGGACGGTGCATGCGGCCCAACAACCATCCTAGGCCCACAGCGATGGCGACGGCCGTGTAAGGCTGATTTTCTATCGTATTACGCAACGCCTTCTCGAAAGATCCCGCGGTTTTACGCGCGGCTTGGGACGTGGCGTTGCCAAGTCGTGATGCGCGGCCTGACGTTTGCTTGTTCCGCATCGACGACTTATTGCGTCTCCAGTTGATCTCTATTTGCTTGTTCCGCATCGACGACTTATTGCGTCTCCAGTTGATCTCTATCTGAAAAACAGGATCACTCGTTCGCAGCTGCTGGAGAACCGAAGACATCCAAATAGTACGACAAAGCGTACGAAAGCGAGACTACACAGCTTCTACAACCTTATGATAACAAAGTGTTTTTGCCGCACGTGCTTACTCTCCATCATCGGCGCGACCGAGAATTTACGAGCCCGTTCGATCACTTCTGAGCCGTCTTTCACGTTAGACACGATGCCACTAGCGAAATTTGACGATCCAGTCACCCTCCTAGATATATCAATTGAGGCGGAGCGGGACCGGTCGGCGGAAAATCGGCGCCGCGCGCCCGCGAGACTTGCATGAACGAGAAGGAAAAGGCCGCGCTCGGATCGATCGGCGCCTCGGCGGGGCTCACCGCGGCGAAGGCCGCCGTCGGCCTGCTCAGCGGCTCGCTGGCGATCCTGTCGGAAGCCGCCCACTCCCTCCTCGACCTCGCGGCGACCCTGTTGACCTATTTCGCCGTGCGTATTTCCGGCAAGCCGGCCGACGCCGAGCACCAATACGGCCACGGTAAGGTCGAAAGCGTGACCGCGCTCGCCGAGACCGCGTTCCTGTTTCTCCTATCGGCGGTGGTAATTTTTGAGGCGGCGCAGCGCCTCCTTGGCGATCGGACCTATTCGGTCGAAGCAACGGCGGTTGCCTTCCTGGTGATCGCGATCTCGATCGTCGTCGATTTCTTTCGCGCGCGCACGCTTCGGCGCGTCGCCAAGAAGACGTCGAGCCAGGCGCTCGAAGCCGACGCGCTGCATTTCGGCTCGGACATGTGGTCCTCGATCGCGGTGCTGATCGGGTTGGCCGGCGTCGCGCTCGGCTACGCCTTGGCCGATGCGGTGGCGGCGATGGTCGTGGCGGTCTTTATCTGCATGGCCGGGTGGCGCCTCGGCCGGCGCACGATCGACACCTTGACGGATACCGCACCTCCCGGCGTAAGCGAGCGCGCGGCGGCGATCGCCCGGCGGGTGCCCGGCGTCGTCAGCATCGAGCGGGTGCGGGCGCGGCCGGGCGGTGCGGTGCTCTTTGTCGACCTCGCCGTCGGCGTGAGCCGCGCATTGCCGCTCGACCGCGTTGCCGCCATCAAAGAGCGGCTCGCGCGTGCAATTCGCGCCGACATGCCCGAAGCCGAAATCACGATCACCACCGAGCCGCGTGCGCTGGACGACGAGACGGTGCGCGAGCGCGTCATGCTGATCGCGCGCAATAGCGGCCTCGCCGTGCATCACGTGGCAGTGCAGGCGATTGCCGGCCGTCTATCGGTCTCGGCCGACCTCGAAGTCGAAGGCACGCTGACGCTTGCCGCCGCCCACGATATCGCGAGCCGCCTCGAAGAGGCGATTCGCGAGGAACTCGGGCCTGAGGTCGAGGTCGAAACCCATATCGAGCCGCTGCCGGCGATCGTCGTCGCCGGCCGCGATGCTGCCGTAGCGCGCGTTGACGAAGTGCGCCAAGTGCTCGCGGCGCTTGGCGCCGAAATCGCGGATCTCGACGAAGTGCACGACGTGCGCGTGCGCGAAACCGGCGGCGGCGAGATCGTCAATTTCCATTGCCGCGTCGATCCGGGGCTGTCGGTTGCTGCAGTGCATGACATGGTCGACGGCCTCGAACGGGGCCTACGGCGCCGATTCCCGACCATCGCCCGGGTGATCGGCCATGCCGAACCGCGGCCCAGGTGAGCCGGACGCCGCGCCCCCGCATTAGGAAGAATTGTCAGGAATACGCAAAGAATTGTCGGGAATTACGCACCCGGTCGCCGGCTGCGCCTATGCAAGGGCCACAAGCCGTGGTATCTTTACGGGCCATCGTCGTACACTGCATAAAAATTGGAGGGCTACACACCATGGCGCGCGCGAAGCAAGGCTTGAAGCGAAAGCGTCGGACGAAAGCCGTACCGGTATTGGGAGCCGCTGGATTGTTGTCGCTCGCGGGCGGCGCGTCGGCGGGACCGGCAGCGAATCTCCCAGAGGTGCAGATCGCACCAACTCATGAATTCACCCTCGGTGAGGAAGAAATCGGGGACGTCAGCCTCGGCACCTTCTATGTCTTCGACAAGGAAGACGCCGATTCAGCTCGGCCCGACGTACACCTTGTCAGAGGCGGTGGTAGAGGCGGCGGTGGCGGCGGTTGCAGAGGCGGTGGTAGAGGCGGCGGCGGTTGCAGAGGCGGTGGCCGAGGCTGTGGTCGAGGCGGCCGAGGCTGCGGCGGAGGCTGCGGCTTAGGAGGTTGCGGATGCTGGGGCGGGTGCGGCTGTGGCTGCTGCCTGTCCTGGGGCGGCTGCAACGTCTGTTAGGACAAACACGCGCCATTATTTGTGTTGACGGACTATCGGCATGGCCAGGTTTGACCACCTGGCCATGACCGTGCAATGCGTTTGGCCCCCGAGGCCTGGGCAGGCCCACGTGCGATGGCAGGGTAGACGCCGGGCGATCGAGAAACTCTAGCGCGCGAGCCGGACGACGGCGTCCCGGTAGCGTAGGTGCGCATACCGACCTCATGAAAGGCGATCCCGGTAGCAAGTTCGCGCTGCATAACAGCAAAGGCGTCCCGCAGTTCGCGCCGAACTTTACCGTCTATGTGCTGCCTCCCGATATCGTGTGCCTCTATTCCGAGGACCGGAAGTTTTTTCTTCACGGCGAACTCTATTGCGCGCTCGCGTCCGCGATAGGCAAAGGCGGGAGGAGCTTCCGTGAGCTCGCCCGCGAGCTTGCACCACACTATCCCTCCGGCCAAATCGAGGAGGCGTTAAAGCGGCTACTCGAACGCCGCTACGTCATCCTCGCCTCGCGCTCTTCCACTGGGACGGTGGCGGCCTATTGGTTGAGCCTTGGCCTATTGCCGGAGGACGCCTCAAGGCATCTCCAAAACTGTCGCGTGGCCATCCGCTCGATCGACGTGAAAGGCGCGAAGGAACTCGGCGCCGCGCTGGGCAGCCTGGGCGTTCGCGTCGTCAAGAGCGGCGCCGATCTCACTGTCACGCTGGTGAACGATTACCTCGAAGGCCGGCTCGCCGAACTGAACCGCCAGCATCTGTCAGACCGCACGCCCTGGCTGCTGGTCCAACCTTCCGGCATTTTTCCACTGGTCGGTCCGGTGTTCAGTCCGGGCAAAAGCGCCTGCTGGACCTGTCTTGCCGATCGCATGAAGCGGAACCGAGAGATCAGGGCATTTCTCGATCGCGCCCAGGACTTCCGCATCGCTCTTTCACCTCTGATGCAGAACACATTCGGACAAAGTTCCATCCAGCTTGCGGCGGTCGAAATCGCAAAAGCGATCGCCACCGATTTTCGCACGGATTTGCGCGATCATATCGTCAGCCTCGACCTGTTGGGCTCGACCATCGTCAGGCATTACGTGCCGGCCCGTCCGCAATGTCCCGCCTGTGGCCGCAAGGCGCTGCGCGATCCAAAGCGCGCGCCGGCGCCTTTTGTCCTTGGCCCCGGCGCCAAGCTCGTCATGACTAGCGGGGGATACCGCACCGTCTCGTCGCGGGCCACCGTCGCGCATTTTCGCAAACACGTGAGCCCCCTCACCGGCGTGGTCTCCCGTCTCGAACGCATCGAAGCCGATCTGCCGCTGAACACCAACTATTACGCCGCGCACAATTTTTCGGGGCCGGCGCGGACGCTCAATGAGCTCAGAAGGGGGCTGAGCGGCGGCAGTTTCGGCAAAGGCAGCACTGCCGAGCAGGGGGAAGCCAGTGCGTTGATGGAGGCGATCGAGCGCTATTCCGGGATCTTTCAGGGCGACGAGATCAGGGTGAAGCGGCGGTTCACCGATTTTCCGTCAGACGACGTCATTTCTCCGAACCAAGTCTTGCTCTACAGCGATGCGCAATACCAGGCGCCGCCGGCTTCGGACGACACGCACATGGAGGTCCCGGCTCGGTTCGATCGATCGGCCAAGATCGAGTGGTCGCCGGTGTGGTCGCTGCGCGACGAACGGTTCAAATATCTTCCGACCAGCCTCCTGTACTTCTTCTACCCAGGCGGCATCGCCTACCATGCCGACTCCAACGGTTGCGCGGCCGGCAACACGCTCGAAGAGGCAATCGTCCAAGGATTCCTCGAGCTGGTCGAGCGCGATGCGTATGCCATCTGGTGGTACAATCGATTGCAGCGACCGCAAATCGACTTGAGCCAGTTCGATGATCCTTACATCCGCGATCTGCAAAACCAGCTCGCCGAAACCGGGCGGCGGCTGTGGGTGCTCGACGTCACCAGCGACCTCGGCGTGCCGACCTTTGTGGCGATAACGCACTGGATGCAAAACGGGTTGGAAAATATCGAGTTCGGTTCCGGCGCCCACTTCGATACGCGGATCGCTTTGTTGCGTGCACTCACCGAGCTAAACCAATTCCTGTCCATCGGGCTCATGGGCGGCGGCACCGGCGAGAAAAACAGTCTCGATGGCGTCACCCCGTTGCGCCTGCAGGATCATCCATATCTGATACCAAGCAAAAGTCCGGCGGTTCGCCCGGACCTCGGCGCGAAGTTCGGCCGCCTCGATACGCGTGAGCAGGTGATCTCCTGCGTCGAGCTCGCCAAACAAGCCGGCCTCGATTTCCTCGTCCTCAATCAGACGCGCCCGGACATCGAGGTGCCGGTCGTCCGGGTGGTCGTTCCGGGCCTGCGGCATTTCTATCGCCGTTTCGCGCCCGGCCGGCTTTACCACGTTCCGGTCAAGCTCGGACTGCGCGACCGGCCCATGCTGGAAGACGAAGTCAATCCGATTCACCCCCATACCTGAGGGGCATCCCCGCTTGCGCGCTCGGGCAAAGAAGAAAGTCCGATCGGCCGCGCCGCCAGTTCTTTGCGCTAGACTCAGCGGTCATGTGACGCTTGAACCGCGCGCGGACGGAAAGGTTGCCGCCTGCTTCGAAGGCTATGCGCTCGGCCTCGGAACACTGAGCGCGGCCGCGGCAGATCGCGCCAAGGAGCTGCGCGCCGGCCTGCCCCTTTCCTCGTTCGTGTCCAGCGGCCGCAAGGTCGACCGCGAGGTCGAGCAATTGGTCCGGCGACTGGCCCGGCACGGCTTGTTGGAATACCGCCTCAGGGGCTCGCGAAACGGCCACGACCTCGTCGTCATCGAGCCGCAGATGTCCGATTATTGGCCGCAAACGCCTCGGCTCGGCAATGCTGAAATTCTCGTGCTGTCGCGATTTGCCTATATGCGGCGACGCGGCAATGACGTGGTGCTGGAATCGCCGCGCTCCGCCGCATTGTTCAAAATTTGCGATCCAAGGATTGCCGGCGCCATCGCCCACCTCTCCACCCCGCGGCAAATCAAAGAGCTCCGTCGCCAGGACGGTTTCCCGGGGGTCGAGCTTCTCGCTTTGCTGCTGGACTGCCAAATCCTGTTCCAGATCGACGCGGCCCGCGACGATGGCCTTCGCTCGGCAGAAGGTGACGGCAACCTCGTTCTTTGGGACTTCCACGATCTTCTGTTCCACACGCGCAGCACGGAAGGCCGGCAAGCCAACCCGTTGGGCGGACTTTATGCTTATGCGGGCGCCACAGCTCCACTGCCCGCCGTGCGGCCCAGCTGGCCGGGAAAGAAAATCGATCTACGCAAGCTGTCGGCCACACGGGCGGAGCCAAGCTCGCCGGTTGCCAAGCTTCTGCGCGAACGTCATTCGACCCGCACCTTTGACGACGAGCGACCGATCACGCTCGCCGAACTGTCGCGGTTTCTCGAGGGCACCGCACGGGTGCTGGCGACGTCGAGCAGCAGCATCGACCTCGGCGAGGACGCTCCGGTCGTCGCGTACGCGGCCAGGCCCTATCCCTCGGCCGGCGCGGCGTACGAGCTTGAGCTCTATTTGACCGTCGACAAATGCGAAGGCCTTGCCCGAGGATTTTACCATTACGATGCCGGCGATCATTCCCTGGTCGAGATCGATGCCCGCGCGCAGGAGTTCGAAGCGCTGCTAACGGGCGCCGGACTTGCAATGGGGGTGTCCGCAGCGCCGCAAATCCTGATCACGATCGCCGCGCGCTTTGGCCGGGTTTCCTGGAAGTACAGCTCGCTCGCTTATGCGCTCATTCTCAAGGACGTCGGCGTGTTGTTGCAAACATTTTATCTGATGGCCACGGACATGGGGCTCGGCGGGTGTGCACTCGGGATCGCCAATATCGAGCTGTTCGCCAAGATGACCGGGATTGAATTCCACGTCGAAGGGCCGGTCGGTCAATTTGTCATTGGTCGCGGCACTCAGGCGGGTCCGTAGCCGCGCCCGGCTCGCCGAGGAGCACACGTCGATTCACGTTTGCGAGGTCAAGTAGACGTTGCCCATAAACAGCGCATCGATCCGCGTGTTGCGAAACGTCGCGATTGCGTGCTCCGGCGTGCACACGATCGGCTCGTTGTCATTGAAAGATGTATTGAGCACCATCGGCACGCCAGTCTGCGCGAAAAAGCAGGACAACAGCTCGTGGAAGCGCGGATTGGCTTCGCGGCGGACAATTTGCACGCGTGCCGTGCCGTCGCAGTGCAATACCGCAGGGATGCGGTCTCGCCGGTCGGGTTTCGCCGGACAGGCAAACAGCATGTAGTCGTTACTGAGCGAAGCCTGGCCGATGTCGAACCATTCGTGCGCGTGCTCAGCAAGGACGCTGGGCGCAAAAGGGCGAAAGTCCTCCCGGTGCTTGACCCGGCGATTGAAGATTTCTCGCGTGTCCGGCCGCCGGGGATCGCCCAGCAGCGAGCGATTGCCAAGCGCTCGTGGTCCGAACTCCATTCGGCCTTGAAACCAGGCAACGATATTACCGTCGGCGATCATCTCCGCGGCCTCGCGCGCGGGAGCCTTGCTTCGTTTTGCCGTCAGGCCGGCCGCTTGGACCGCAGCCAGAACCTCCTGCTCGGCGAACTGCGGACCGAGAAAAGCCGTGTCGTCGATCCCGCTGGGACGGACACCACCGTTGGCATAGTACACGGCGAGGGCTCCGCCGATCGCCGTGCCCGCGTCATGCGGTGCCGAGGGAATGAAAACCTCCGAAAAGAGCCCCGATTCCTTGACCAAGGTGTTGGTCACGCAATTCAGCGCGACGCCGCCGGCGATGCATAGACGATCCATGCCGCTGATGCGCTTGAGCCGTCGCGCCATGGCCATCACCGCCGCATCGGTGGCTGCTTGCAGTGCGGCAGCTATGTCGGCGTGCCGCGGAAGAAGCTCCGCCCCCGGCCCTCGTTCATTGCCGAAAAGGGCATTGTGCCGACTGGACTTGGCCGATTGGAAGCCAATTGCCTCCTCGTCGACTGTGTAATCCTCCTCAGTCACACGAATGACTTCCGCGAATTCGCGACTGAATGCCTTGGGGTCGCCGTAAGCCGCCAAGCCCATAACCTTCGCGGCATCGTAGGTGGAGAAGCCAAGATGTGCACTCATGGCCTCCCACATGAAGCCGAGCGAGTGCGGAAATAGCTTGGTGTCGAGCGTGCGAATTCGCGTGCCATTGCCGCTTGCGAGTGTCGAGCAGACCGCTTCGCCGATGCCGTCGATGATCAGGATCGCCGCCCGATCGAACCCGGAAGGGAAATATGCCGACGCGGCATGGGCGAGGTGGTGGTTCACAAACTTCAGTTTGCCGCGCAGCGGACGGCCTAGAACCTTCCTCGTGGCGCTGCCTACCTCTCCCAACCGCTGCAGGAAGGTATGCTCGTTTTGCGGATTCGCCCACCAATCGGCGCGAAACGTCGCTCGGCGAAGTCGAGGCACGAACGAGTACGCTACCTGGTCGATATCGGACGGACCAAGCCCCGCATAGTCGAGGCAGAAGCGGATCGCGTGTTCGGGAAGCACATGGGGATTGTCGGGTCGCGCCTCCTTGCCGTGCTTCACGCGGTTGAACCGCTCCTCCTCGGCGGCCGCGATGACTCGGCCGTCGATGATCACTGCGGCAGACGATTCATGAAATACCGAGTTGATTCCGAGAATATTCACGCTGGCCCTTGACGACCGCCGCGGATTTGCAGCTGTGGTGATTTGCGGTATGTTCGTGTCGGCAAGTCCTACTATATTCGCGCGCGCCCGAGGCGACAAACGATTTGCTCCGGGGGATCCTAACTGGCGATTTCTACCGATCAATGGCGTGGAGGATCGTCGTCCCGACCCGCCAGACCCTTCGACCATGATACCCTGTGGCTCATTCCGATAACGCGAACGTCCCGAGGAAGTGTGAGCGCGCGCAGACTGTCAAAACTCGGTAGACGCGTATCCGCGGCGACGGCTCGTTGCAAGCGTCTCGAGCGCGTACGTTAGCCAAATGACGGAGAATGACCGCGAACAGGTGGCTGGGCGCGGCGGCGATGGCGTGCGCTTCGCCCCGAGTTTTTCCGTCTTTGTCCTTCCTCCCGACGTCGTGTGCCTTTATTCGGAAGGTAGAAAGTTCTTTCTTCACGGCGCGCTCTATTGCGCGCTCGCATCCGCCATCGGGACTGGGAAGGGCCTCGGCGAAGTTATCGGCGCGCTGGCCGCGGATTTTCCTGCTCCAGAGATCCAGGAGGCCGTCCGCCGCTTGTTCGATCGGCGGTTCATCCTGCGGGCGACAGCGCCCGGCGATGCTGCAGCGGCCTATTGGGAAAGCCTGGGGCTTTTGCCCGACAGCGTAGCCGAAAACCTGCAAGAGGTTTCTGTGCAGGTTCAGTCGCTCGGCGGCGCGGGGACGCGCGAACTGAAAGCCGCCCTGGGGCAACTCGGCGTTCGCGTCGTTGATCGCGCCGCGCAACTGATCGTCGTTCTGGTGAACGACTATCTTGACGGGCGGCTTGCCCAATTCAACAGCGATCGGCTGACGGACGGACAAGCTTGGCTGCCAGTCCAGCTTTCCGGCATTTATTCCCTTGTCGGGCCCATCTTCAGGCCGGGCACGAGCGCGTGCTGGATGTGCCTCGCTGATCGGATGGAATGGAACCGGCCAGTCAAAGCATTCCTCGACCGCAGCGACGCCCGCTGCGTCGCTGTTTCGCCGCTCGGCGACAATATCCTCGGTCCAAGCCCGATCGGCCTTGCCGCCGTCGAGATTGCCAAGGCGATCGCGAGCGCCGGTCGCACCGACTTACACGACCACCTCATTAGCTTCGACCTGACAGGTTCGACAATAGCGCGGCACTACGTGGCGGCTTCGACCGCAGTGCACGTCGTGTGGGCGTAGCGAACTGCGCGATCCGCGACGGATGCCGATCCCGATCAGGCTTCACGTCGGCGGAACGCCCGTCGTTACCGGCAAGGGCTATCGGACGCTGACGCCATCCGCGACGCTCGCGCACTGGCGCAAGCACGTAAGCCCTCTGACCGGGGTCGTGTCACGCCTCGAGCGGATTGGAGGCGACCTCCCCGCGAACGCCACCTATCTTGCGGCCCACAACTTCTCCCCTCGTCCTGAAACGGTCGATGCGCTCAGGGCCGGGCTGACCAAGAACAGCTTCGGCGCAGGAACGACCGCAGAGGAAGCGGAAGCGAACGCTCTGTTGAAGGGACTCGAGCGGGTCTCCGGGATCTTCCAAAGCGACGAGATCAGACTCGACGCGCCGGTTCGTCGATTTCGCGCCGGGAGAGGCTATCCTTCCAACGGACATCACGCTGTTCAGCGACGCTCAATGTCAGCAAGCCAGCATCCGGGCGAATGGCGCGGATGCAAGGTCGGATGTGGCTCACCCTTTCGATCGCTCGGCGCCGTTCGAATGGTCGCCGGTCTGGTCGCTACGCGACCAACGCTTCAAACATCTTCCGACGGGCGATTCTCTACTATTTCCATAAGGGAACCGGCGATGATCGGTTGCGCGCCGACGCGAGTGGCTGCGCGGCTGGCAATACACTCGAGGAAGCAATCGTGCAGGGGTTCTTGGAGCTCGTGGAGCGGGATGCCTGCGCCATCTGGTGGCACAACCGTCTCCGACGTCCTGCGGTCGACCTCGACCGGTTCGGCGACAACTACATTGACGATCTGCGGACACAGTTTGCTGCGGCGGGGCGGCAGATTTGGGCGCTGGACATCACGACTGACCTCGAGGTTCCCGTAGTGGTCGCGGTGTGCCATTGGCGGGATCAATCGAAGGAACACGTCGCGTTCGCCGCCGGAGCCCATTTCGACCCCCGATTTGCAGCGCTGCGGGCGCTTACCGAGCTCAATCAAGCCTTGGCGGTCGATGCCATGGCCACGCGCCCCGGCGATCAGGCAGAGCATGTCGACCCGCTGCCGTTGCGCGATCATGGGTATTTGCGCGGGCGTGGCAAAGCGATACCCCGGCCCGCCCGATTGCGGAACTTCGCGCGCCTCGGTCGGCGGGAACAGGTGCATGCTTGCGTGGCGCTTGCCAAACGCCACGGACTCGATTTTCTCATCCTTGATCAGACGCGGCCTGATATCGGCGTTCCAGTGGTTCGGGTCATCGTCCCCGGGCTACGGCACCAGTATCGCCGTTTTGCCCCCGGCCGACTCTACGACGTCCCCGTCAAACTCGGATTGCGAAAGCGGCCACTGGCGGAATCTCGAGCTCAATCTCCTTCATCCACGAATCTAGAAACGAGTCACCATCCAAACACGGCTCCGTTCGTGGCGATCGAATTTGATGTCGAGAGAAGCCGGCAGGACGCGAGGCCGAGCGAGCCATGCCGGCCGGCTCTCATCTACGAGTGACCCCCGCAGTTGATAACTCCCGGCTCTACCAGTTCCACCGCTTGGGACGAGTGTCGGCAGGATTTTGCGGCGCGCCGCGCACGAAGTATCCGACAGCGCTTGACCTCCGCTTTCCCTCCAACCCGAACACGGCGCCCTGAGGGTCCACGCACTCCACGATCCAGCCATAGCCGGGCACTTCGACCGGGCCTTCGAGGATCTGACCGCCGCCAGCCATCACGCGACTCGCCGCCGCGTCGATGTCGCTGACGTTGAAGTAGTGAAGCCAGCAGGGGAGCGGCACCGTCGGCAACTTGGTCATCATGCCTCCGATCGTCTGCCCAGCGGCGGCGAACAGCTGGTACTTGCTCACCGGGCCAATTTCGGTGCTTGCTTCTTGCCAGCCGAAAAGCCCGCTGTAGAAGGGGAGAGCCTTCTCCAAATCGTCAGCGAGCAACTCGTGCCAACCGATGCGGCCTAGCGCATCTGGCTCGGCGGGCGGTTCGCGGCGCGGCCGCAGCCATTTTACCAAGGCGAACATCGCCTCTTGTGGGTCAGCAACGACCGAAAAGCGGCTGACGTTAGGGATGTCACACGGCGGGACGTATACGGTTCCGCCAAGCTTCTTGGTGCGGACGGCGGCGGCGTCCACGTCGTCAACTCCGACATATCCGACCCACCTCGGCTTCTCCCCAACCTGTATCGCGACCTCCGGCAGGTCCAATACCCCACCGACCGAGGCCCCTTTAACAGTGAACAGCGCGTAAGGCATGGCGGGCGTCGATGCATCCTCGGTGCCCCAGCCCACGACCTTGGCGTAGAAAGCCTTGGCGGCCGCCACGTCCGTCGTCATCAGCTCGTACCAGACAAAGCGGCCTTGCGAATTGGCCATACCGTTCTCCCGTCAGAACCCAGCGCGGTCCCCCTGCGCGGCGCGACACCCACCCGCAATAGCCGCCTCAATACAGTGCTTTTAATTTCCCGGCAAAGCTTCTACATCAACCCGATCATGCGTACCGAGGAACCCCGTACCGTCCGCCTCAAGGACTATCGCCCGCCCGACTGGCTCATCGATACGGTCGAACTCGACGTCTCGCTTGACGCGACGGCGACGAAGGTGCGCGCCAAGCTCAAGCTCAGGCCCAATGGCGCGGGCGCGCCGGCGCCGCTGGTGCTTGATGGCGAAGAGCTGGCGCTGCGCTCGCTTCTGCTCGACGGCAAGCCGCTCGCCGTCCGAAAGCTTCGTTGCCACGCCGGAGCGGCTGACCATCGCGCAGCCGCCGAACCGCGCCTTCGAGCTCGAGATCGAGACCCTGATCGATCCCACCGCCAACACCCAGCTCATGGGCCTCTACCGCGCCGGCACGACCTATTGCACGCAGTGCGAGGCGGAAGGTTTCCGCCGTATCACCTATTTCCTCGACCGGCCCGACGTGATGGCCGTCTACACGACGCGCATCGAAGCCGAGAAGGACGAGGCGCCCGTCCTGCTCGCCAACGGCAACCTCGTCGGGCACGGCGACGTGCCGGGGACCACGCGCCATTTCGCCGTCTGGCACGATCCGTTCCCCAAGCCCTGCTACCTGTTCGCGCTGGTCGGCGGCAAGCTCGCGCGCGTCGCCGACAGCTTCACGACGATGTCCGGCCGCAAGGTCGCGCTCCACATCTATGTCGAGCCCGGCAAGGAGGAGCGCTCGCTCTACGCCATGGATAGTCTCAAGCGCGCGATGCGCTGGGACGAACAGGCGTTCGGGCGCGAATACGATCTCGACATCTTCATGATCGTCGCCGTTTCCGCCTTCAACATGGGCGCGATGGAGAACAAGGGCCTCAACATCTTCAACGACAAATACGTGCTCGCCTCGCCGGCGACCGCGACCGACACTGATTACGCGCAAATCGAGGCGGTGATCGCGCACGAATATTTCCACAACTGGACCGGCGACCGCATCACCTGCCGCGACTGGTTCCAGCTCTGCCTGAAGGAGGGCCTCACCGTCTTCCGCGACCAGGAGTTCTCCGCCGATCAGCGCTCGCGCGCGGTCGAGCGCATCGAGGACGTGCGCTCGCTGCGCGCGCACCAGTTCGTCGAGGACGCCGGCCCCCTCGCCCATCCGGTGCGGCCCGAGCTCTATCACGAGATCAACAACTTCTACACGACCACCGTCTACGACAAGGGCGCCGAGGTCGTCCGCATGATCAAGGTCCTGCTCGGCGCGGATCTGTTCCGCAAAGGCATGGACCTTTACTTCACGCGCCATGACGGCGAGGCGGCGACGGTCGAGCAATTCGTGCAGTGCTTCGCCGACGTCAGCGGCCGCGATTTCTCGCAATTCATGCGCTGGTACACGCAAGCCGGCACACCGGAAGTCGTGGTCTCGTCGCAATACGACGCGCGCGGAAAAACCTGTCGGCTCGACATCGCGCAGACGATTCCGCCGACGCCGGGCCAGCCGAACAAGGATCCGGCCGTGATTCCGCTCGCCCTCGGACTTGTCGGCGCGGATGGCGGCGATCTGCCGCTGACGCTGGACGGAAAGCCGCTCGAACGCGGCATTCTCGAATTGACCCAGCCGAGCCATAGTTTCGTCTTCACCGGCATCGCCGAGCGGCCGATTCCCTCGCTCAATCGCGGTTTTTCCGCGCCGATCAAGCTCAAGCTGCCGATCACGCCGGAGGAGCTTCGCTTTCTGGCGGCGCATGATCGCGATCCGTTCAACCGCTGGCAGGCGGTGCAGACGCTGGCGATGTCGCTCCTCACCGCGAATGTCGCCGCTTTGCGCAAAGGCGAAGCGGCACGCCAGGATGAAGGGCTCATGGCCGCGCTCGCCGCCATTCTGGCCGACGCCGCGCTCGAGCCGACCTTCATTGCGCTCGCGCTCACGCCGCCGAGCGAGGCCGATGTCGCGCGCGAGATCGGTCACGATGTCGACCCCGACGCGATCTTCGCCGCGCGCGCCAAGCTGCAAGCGGCGATCGGCGACCGGCTCGGCGCAACCTTGGCCGACACCTACGAACGGATGATCACGCCCGGGCCCTATCGCCCGGATGCCGCAAGCACCGGCCGGCGCTCGCTCAAGAACGTATGCCTCGATCTCCTGGTGGCGACAGGGCGGAGCGAGGCGATCGCGCGCGCGGTCTCGCAATACGAGAGCGCCGACAACATGACCGACCGCATGGCGGCGCTTTTGACGTTGGCATTGAACAATCGGCCCGAGCGCGTGGCGGCACTCGAGGACTTCTACAGCCGCTATGCCGACGATCCGCTGATCATCGACAAGTGGCTGGCCTTGCAGGCGGCGATTCCGGCGGCGGGCACGCTCGAACGCGTGCGCACGCTGACCTCGCACCCGGCATTCTCCATGGCCAATCCGAACCGGGTGCGATCGCTGATCGGCTCGTTTGCGCAGGCAAACCATACCCAGTTCAATCGGATCGACGGCGCCGGCTATGATTTCATCGCCGACGCCATGGTCGCGCTCGACCCGAAGAATCCGCAGGTCGCCGCGCGCATCATGGGCGCGTTCCGCTCCTGGCGCGCGCTGGAACCGCGGCGGCGGGAACGGGCGGAAGCGACGTTGCGGCGCGTGGCGGCAGTGCCGACCCTCTCCCGCGACCTCCACGACATCCTGGCGCGCACGCTCGCCGATAGCTGAGCGCCGCGTGTGCCGGTGGATCGCTGCACGGGCGGTCATTGTCGGCAATTGCGCATCCGGCACGCGATGCCGACATTAATCCATTGACGGTGCGCTGCGCGGATAAGCGACGATGGCCGATAATCGGACCGCCAAAAGCCGGAAGACGGTCAAAGCGCTTCTCTTGAGCGACCGCATTGATACAGCAAATCTCGAGCACGACGGCGTCGTGGCGACCGCGCCACTAAGCTACAAGTTCGGCAACGAGGGTTTCGTCACGCTGTTTCGCTATGGTGTCGCGGTAGTCGCGGGCCTCGATGCAGCCGAGGAGGCAGCGGTCCTGCGCGGCCTTAGGCCGCGTCTCGTTCGGCCGGTCACTCCCGCCGAAGAAGAAACGGTGTTGATCGAGATCGCCCCCGACAAGGAGGATCAAATTCTGCCGGGCGGACCGATCACCCTGAAGACCATGACGCCCGAGCACCTGATCGTGATCGCGGACGCGCTGTCGAAGAGCGTCGTGCTCGCGCGTGACGAGCGCGAGGTGGCTGCGGTGTTCGAGCTGGTCGAGCCGTTTGCCCGGCAGCTTGCCGAGCATGGCCGCGCTGCCGCCAGCCGCCGCGCCATCCTCAAGCACGTCGGCAATGCCCTGCTGGTGCAGCACCGCGTTTCCGGCCGCGTCGCGGTCGCAGAGAAGCCGGATGTGGTCTGGGATCGTCCCGACCTCGACCGGCTTTATGCGCGGCTGGAGGACGAGTATGAGCTCAAGGAACGCGCCGGCGTCCTTTCGCGCAAGCTTGCCGTCATTGCCGAGACCGCGGAAGTTCTCACCGACATCATCGACACCAAACGCTCATTGCGGCTGGAGATCGTCATCGTCGTCCTGATTGCCGTCGAGCTTCTCATTGCCGGTTACCAGACGCTGCATTGACCAAACGCGCGCCGGCTCGCCTGCAAAAAATTAACGGGATGACTGCGTAAAAAATATTGACTCCGGACTCTCGACAAATCGATTCGCATCGATTCTTATCAAGCTGATTCGGAGGAGATGCGGCAAACATTCTTCCGATCGCGGGTCAAGGGGACCGTCCGAACGGAGGCAGGCGATGGCGCGCGCCGACACGGCGAGTGCGTCTTTACGTTCCGATTCGATCCAGGGGCTGGCCAACTCGATTGCCAAACCCGCGTATCGGCGCCTGTTGAGCGCCGAGCCGCTTCTCCGCCGCGCCGTTCCGGTTCTCATCGTCGCCTTCCTCATCACCATCTGCGTCGGCGCGCTGGTGCAGGTCCTCGAGCAGCGCCGGCAGGTCATCCTCGCCGCACGGCAGGGGATCGAGGCGCTCGCCGATCACCTCGCGGTCGATTTCAACCGCATGGGGCGCGATGCCAGGGCGAATGCCGGGCGCACCGCCGAAGCGCTCGCGTTCGCGTTGCCGGCCTGGGCGGCCGGCGGAGAGCGGATGATCTTCCTGACCGACGCCGACGGCACGATCGTTGCGAGCGTCCCCAACCAGCCGCAGACGCTCGGACACCACATCCTCGACGTGCTCGGACCCAATATCGGCGTCACTCCCGGCACGCTGGAGATCACTTTGCCGGACGGCGCCAGCGCGCTTGCATCGGCGCGCATGCTGAGGAGTCCGCTCGGCCTCGTCGCCGTCGTCGAGACCACGCGCCAGGCGTTGGCGAACTGGCGCTCGACGACGGCACTAACCGTCACGCTGTCGGCCACGACCGGATTCGTGGTGTTGATCCTCGGCTTTGCCTTTCATTGGCAGGCGACACGCGCGCGCGAGGCCGACATCATCCACGATACCGTGCGCAGCCGCATCGACACCGCGCTCAATCGCGGCCGCTGCGGGCTATGGGATTGGGACCTCGCGCGCGGCCGCGTGTTCTGGTCGCACTCGATGTTCGATCTTCTCGGCCTGCCGCCGAAAGACGATCTCCTGACCTTCGGCGAAGTCAACGCCCTGGTGCACCGGGACGACATCGACCTCCACCAGCTGGCCCGCCAATTGGCCGACGCCAAGGCGCAAACGATCGACCACGCCTTCCGCATGCGTCACGCCGACGGCAGCTGGCTGTGGCTGCGGGCGCGCTGCGAATTGGCCCGCCAGGACGGCGAGACCGGGCTGCATCTCATCGGCATCGCCGTCGACACCACCGAGCAGCGGACGCTGGTGGAGAAAACCACGGCGGCGGATCTGCGGCTGCGCGACGCCATCGAGACGATCCCGGAAGCATTCGTGCTGTGGGACGCCGACAACCGCCTGGTCCTGTGCAACTCGAACTTTCAGCAATTGCATCACCTGCCGGACGAAGCCGTCGTAGCCGGCACGCCTTACGCCGCGGTCGTGGCCGCCGGAAAGAAACCGATCATCCGGACCACGGTCGCCAATGACGAGGTGCAGCCGCCGGGCGCCCGCACCTTCGAAGCGCTCCTCGATGACGGGCGCTGGCTGCATATCAGCGAACGCCGGACCAAGGACGGCGGCTATGTCTCGGTCGGCACCGACATCACCAAGCTCAAGCAGCACGAGCAGAAGCTGATCGAGGGAGAGAAGCGGCAGATCGCGACCATCAACGACCTGCGCCGCTCGCAGCAGGCGCTGGAGCGCCAGACCGGCGAGCTCGCCGACCTGGCGCTGAAATACGCCGCGGAAAAAACCCGCGCCGAGGAGGCGAACCAGACGAAATCCAAATTCCTCGCCAATATGAGCCACGAGCTGCGCACGCCGCTCAACGCCATCATCGGTTTCTCCGAAATCATGGAATTGGGAATGTTCGGGCCGCTCGGCGCGGAAAAATACAGCGAATACTCGCGCGACATCCGCGAAAGCGGCCGCTACCTGCTCGACGTGATCAGCGACATCCTCGACATGTCGAAGATCGAAGCCGGCGGTATCCGCCTCAAGCCTGAAGCCGTCGAGCTCGATGACATCCTGGCCGACTGCCTGCGCGTCATCTCCGCCCGTGCCAACGAGAAGCGTCTTACGCTCGATTCGAGCATCGCTCCCGCGATCCGGCTGCAAGCCGATCGTCGCGCGATCAAACAGATCGCGCTCAATCTCCTGTCCAACGCGGTGAAGTTCACGCCCGACGGCGGCGCAGTGACGGTGCACGGGCGCTTGCGCGGCGGCGGAGTGACTATCGCCATCGCCGACAACGGTATCGGCATCCCGAAGGACGCCCTGGGCAAGCTCGGCCGTCCGTTCGAACAGGTCGAAAGCCAGTTGACCAAACGTCACCAGGGCTCCGGCCTCGGTCTCGCCATCGCCAAATCGCTGGCGGAACTGCACGGCGGGTCAATGCGGATCCGCTCGATCCTCGGCAAAGGCACGACGGTCGTGGTGCGGCTGCCGCTTGCCGCCCGGCCGCCGGCGCGCGCGGAAGGCGACCTCGCTCCGCTGCCCCTTGCGAGTTGACGCGTTCGCTTGCCGCAGCGCCGCTGCGGCTGCTATGGGAGGTCTGCGAGCCTTTCCTAGTCCGCTCCATAGCGGTGCATGCGGAACGCTTCATGCCGCAGACAATCACGACCGGGTTTCGGGCGCTGCTGGATGCCGCCGAGCGCGAGATAGAGACGCTGTCGGTCGAGCAGGCCATCGCTCTGCATGGACGCGACGACGTTGTGTTTGTCGACCTTCGCGACCCCCGCGAGCTTGAGCGGGAAGGAAAGATGCCCGGCGCCTTTCACTGCCCGCGCGGCATGCTCGAATTCTGGATCGACCCCGCAAGCCCCTATCACAAGAAGGTCTTCGGCGAAGACAAACGCTTCTTGTTTTTCTGCGCCGGCGGCTGGCGCTCGGCGCTCGCGGCGCAAACCGCGCACCGCATGGGACTGCGGCCGGTCGGGCATATCAGTGGCGGATTCGGCGCCTGGCGCAAAGCCGGCGGTCCGGTCGAGCCGCCGCCGGCGAAAGACAAATCCCCCTAAGCGCCGCTCGCGGCTAAGGCGCCTTCCCCAAGATCCGCACGAAACATTCGCGCACCTGACGCTGGGTTTCCTCGACATGCGCCTGCAGCGCCGGGAAATCCGGCAGATCGGCGGCCCGGGCCAACAGGCCGAGAACGCCGGCGCTCGCCGTTGCCGGATCGAATGGTCCCGACAGACAAAGCCGAAGAATCTGCGTGAGGTCGTGATAGAGCCGCACCGCAGGCCGCAGCACCGCGGCATCCTCGGGCGCGAGCACGCCGAGGCGTGCCGCCTTCTCCAGCATGCGCGCGGTCGAGGTGTCGAGGATTTCCGGTGTCGCGCCGGCGTGCGCGAGTTGCAGGTATTGCGCGATGAACTCGATATCGACCAGCGCGCCCGCCGCATATTTGAGGTCCCAGGGGTCGGCGTCACCCTTTTCCTTGGCGATCGCGGCGCGCATTTCCAGGACATCCTCCGCGATCGCGCGCGCGTCGCGCGTGCGGCAGAGGACCTCGCGGATTGCGGCTTCGATGCGCGCGGAGAAAGCCGGCGGTCCGCAGACAATCCGGGCGCGCGTGAGCGCCATGTGTTCCCAGGTCCAGGCTTCGCGTTCCTGATAGCTGATAAAGCCGTCGATTTGCGTCGCCAGCGGTCCAGAGCGTCCGGACGGCCGCAACCGCATGTCGACGGGATAGAGCACGCCGTAGTTGGTTCGCACCGTCAGGGCGCTGATCAGGCGCTGGGTAAGCCGAGCAAAGTATTGGGCACCGTAGAGCGGGCGCTTGCCGTCGGAATTCGGATGCTCGGCATCGAAATCGTAAATCACGATGAGGTCGAGGTCCGAGGTCGCGGTCATCTCGCGCGCGCCGAGCCGGCCGAGCGCCAGAATTGCAGTTTGCTCGCCGGGCAGACGGCCATGCATGGCGGCGAAATCGTCGACCACGCGGGCGCGGAGCGCGCGGATGAGGACATCGGCGAGCCGCGCGAACACTTCGCCCGCCTGCTCGGCGGAAACCGATCCGGACAGGATACGCGCACCGATCAGGAACATGTGTTCCTGGCCGAACCGGCGGATGGCGTCGAGCATTTCCTCGTAGCTTCGCGTCTCCGCAAGCGCGCGCGCAAGCTCGGCTTCGAGCCGTCCTTCATCGGGCAGCAAGCCGAAGAACCTCGGATCGATCAGCGGATCGATGACATGCGGATGCTGCGCCAGGATCTCGGCCAGCCGCGGGGCGGCGCCCAGGATCAGCGCGATGAAGCGAATGACGTCGGGGTGCTGTCGCAGCAGCGAGAGAAAACGCCCGCCCGCGCGCAGGCCGGCGAGAAATCGATCAAAGGCTACAAGAGCCGCATCCGGATTTTCCGCGCGCGCGAATTGATCGATGATGACCGGCACCAGCTCGATCAGATTGGCGCGGGCCTGCTCTCCCCGTAATGCCCGATATGCCGCGTCCCGCCAGCGGTACACGGCGCCGGCGACCTCGCGCGGCTGCCGAAAGCCCATTTGCGCGAGCCGATCGAGCGTGTCGCGCTCCCCCTCGGGCGTTGCGAACGACAGGTTCTGCTGCCGCGCGAGCGCTTCGCGGGCGCCCTCGAACAGCCGCACATAGTGCCGCTCGACGGCGCGCAAATGGCCGAGCAACGTTTCGGCGAAGTCGTCGCGACCGGGAAAGCCGAGAAACCGCGCAAACTGATCGAGGGCGGCCGAATTGGCCGGCAAAGTGTGGGTCTGCTCGTCGGCAATCATTTGCAGGCGGTGTTCGACGCGGCGGAGAAACTCGTAGGCGGCGGTCAATTCGTCGCGCGTGGCGGCATCGATCCAGCCGCCGACGGCGAGCGCGCCAAGGGTCGCGACGGTTTCGCGCCCGCGCAGCTCGGCGTGGCGTCCGCCGGCGATCAGCTGCTGCGTCTGCACGAAAAATTCGATCTCGCGGATGCCGCCACGGCCGAGCTTGATATTGTGACCCTCGACAGCGATCTCGCCATGGCCGCGATACGCGTGGATCTGCTGCTTCATCGCGTGGACGTCGGCGACGGTCGCGTAGTCGAGATATTTGCGCCAGACAAAGGGCGAGAGATCGTGCAGGAGCTGTTCGCCGGCGGCCAGGTCGCCGGCGCATGGCCGCGCCTTGATCAGCGCCGCTCGCTCCCAGTTCTGCCCCCGGCCTTCATAATATTCGAGCGCGGCTTCGCGCGAGATCGCGATCTGGGTCGAGGACGGATCGGGGCGCAGCCGCAGATCGACGCGAAAGACGTAACCGTCGGCTGTCCGCTCCTGCAGCAGCTTCACAAGATCGCGGGTGAGCCGCACGTAGAGCGATGCCGGTTCGATGTTCGCGGCGCGTGCGGGCGCACGCGGATCGAAAAACACCATGAGATCGATATCGCTCGAGAAATTGAGCTCATGGGCCCCCATCTTGCCCATCGCCAACACGATGTATCCGCAACCGGTTTCCAGGTGTTGCGGATCGACCGGCAGGAGCTTGCCGCGGTCGGCCGCCTCGGCAAGTAGAAAGCGCGCGGCCGCGCCAAGCGCCGTCTCGGCGACGTCGGTGAGCGCGTGGGTGATCCGCGCCAGCGGCCAAGCGCCGCCGATGTCCGCAAGCGCGATCAGCAGCGCTGCTTCCGCCTTCATGCGGCGCAGAATACGCATCAGTGGCTCGCGTCCCGAGGCCGCCGCCGCGGCGGCGCGCGTCGCGCCCAGCAGTGCGGCAAGCTCGTCCTCCGGGTCGCTGCGTCAGGAGCCTTGTGGTGCGCGAGAGATCGGCCTGGAGGAGGTCCCAGAGGTAAGGCGCGGTCTCGGCGATTCCAGCGAGTATCCGCGCGAGCGCCTGGTCTTCCTCGACCAGCGATTTCAACGCTTTACCCGATGTTTTTCGAGCAATCCCCGAAAGCCATGCCGAAACGGCTTTGCGACCGCCGGCCGAAGGCAGCGGCAGCGCGCCGGCAAATCGGCGGACCAGGGCTCCTTCGTCGAGACTTCGCTGCGGCTGCTTGCCGCGAGCCGGTCGTTTCATCACGTCCCCGCCGGGCCGGCGCGCGGCAGGACGATCATGCTCTTCAATCCGGGAGCATTGTCCTCGAGCCTGAGCTCACCGCCATGCAGGCGCGCGACGGCGGAAGCAAGGCTCAGGCCCAACCCGGAGCCCGGCTCCGATCGGCTTTGTTCGAGCCGCACGAAGCGCTCGACGACACGGCCGCGATCGGCGGCGGGAATGCCGGGGCCGCGATCGGCCACGCTGAGCGTGATGCGCTCTCCCTCCCCGCCAGCCCCGACCACAATCTCGGCCGGCGCGCCGTTGTTCTTGCTGGCCTCCGGTCCGGCATATTTGATCGCGTTGTCGACGAGGTTGGCCAGCGCCTGACTCACCAGCTCGCGATTGCCGCGCACCGGCGCGGCAGCCGGTGCGTCGATGGTCAGCGCCAGCCCTTTTTGCTCGGCGAGCGGCTCGTAGAGTTCACCCACGTCGCGCGCGATCTCGGCGGCGTCGAATTCGGTCATGTTGTCGCGGGCGTGCCCGGACTCCGCGCGCGCGATCATGAGCAAGGCGTCAAAGGTGCGAATGAGCTCGTCGGATTCGGCGATGGTCGATTCCAGGGCAGCGCGGTAGTCGGCCTCGCCATTGGCGCCGCGCAACGCCTCCTCGCAGCGGTTGCGCAGCCGCGTCAGCGGCGTCTTGAGATCATGGGCGATGTTGTCGGAGACCTCCTTGAGGCCGAGCATCAGCGCCTCGATCCGCTCAAGCATGGCGTTGACGTGATCGGCGAGGCGATCGAGCTCGTCGCCGGTGCCGGCGACCGGCAGGCGGCCGGCGAGATCGCCGGCCATGATGGTCTGTGCGGTGCCGGTCATCGCATCGATCCGCTTGAGCACGCGCCGGCTGACAAAGAACCCGCCGGCGAGCCCGAGCACGACCACCAGCGCGAACGACCAGCGTCCGGCATTGGAAATGATGCCGTAGAGACGTTCGCGTTCCTCTAGGTCGCGCCCGACCAGCAGGCGGAAGCCGGCCGGCAACTCGACAACGCGTACCAGCGCCCGATGTTCGACGTCTTCCGGCGCTTCGACGCGGCGGTACGGGGTTTCGAGCCAGCCGGGGTGGTCGAGCACGCCGGGTTCGAGCGCCTCGATGTTGCCGGCAAGCGTCTCTCCGGTCGGGGTGGTCACCAGATAAAGGCTCGAGCCCGGACGGCGCGAACGCACCTCGACGACGATCACCAGCCGGCGGATGCCGCCCTGCAGGTAGAGCTCGCGCAACCCGCCGATTTCGGCATTGACGGTAGTGGTGATCTGCTCGGTGATCAGCCGGCGGGTGTTGAGCGCGAAATAGCCGAGCAGCGAGACCGCGAACAGGACGAAGATCAGCAAATAGGCGAGCGTCAGCTGAAACGCCGTGGTGCGGAGGAGCTTGCCGAGCGCGGTCACGGATCAGGCCTCTATCACACGCGAACTTCGGTCTCTGCGAAATCCTCTTCCCAGAATTCGAGCGCGCCGCGCACGCCGCGTTGCTCCTTCGCCGCTTCCGCCCGGCGCAATTCCACGCGCCGGATCTTTCCCGAAATTGTCTTCGGCAGCTCGGCGAACTCAAGGCGTCGCACCCGCTTGAAGGGAGCGAGCGCGGCGCGGCAGTGCCGAAAGATCGACAGCGCCGTTTCACGGTCGGGCGCATGCCCGGGCGCCAGCGCGAGAAAGGCTTTGGGCACGGCAAGGCGCATGGGATCGGGCGACGGCACAACCGCAGCCTCGGCCACGGCCGGATGCTCGATCAGCACGCTCTCAAGCTCGAACGGGCTGATCCGGTAGTCGGATGATTTGAAGACGTCATCGGCGCGGCCGACATAGGTCAAATAGCCGTCCCGGTCGAGGGTGGCGACATCGCCGGTGCGATAGACCGAGCCGTCGAGCGGTTGCACCTCACCGTTTTCGCCCTGATAGCCCCGCATCAATCCCGTCGGCCGCGATCCGAGCTTGAGGCAGATCTCGCCCTCTTCCGACGCTGTGCCCGCAGGATCGAACAGCGCGACGCGATAGCCCGGAAGCGCGCGGCCCATCGAACCGGGCTTGACCTTCTGGCCGGGCGTATTGCCGACAAGCGCGGTGGTCTCGGTCTGGCCGTAACCGTCGCGGATGGTCAATCCCCAGGCCTGCTTGACCCGCTCGATGACTTCGGGATTGAGCGGCTCGCCGGCGCCGATGAGCTCCTTGAGTTGCATCGACCAGGCGGCAAGATCCTCCTGGATCAGCATGCGCCACACCGTAGGCGGCGCGCAAAAGGTGGTGACGCCGCAACGCGCGATCGGTGTCGAGAAGGCCGCGCGCGTTGAAGCGGCGCTGATTGACGATGAAGACGGTCGCGCCCGCGTTCCACGGCGCGAAGAAACAACTCCAGGCGTGCTTGGCCCAGCCCGGCGAGGAGATGTTGAGATGTACGTCGCCCGGCCGCACCCCGAGCCAATACATGGTCGAAAGGTGTCCGACGGGATAGCTCTGATGGCTGTGCAAGACGAGTTTCGGCGTCGCCGTGGTGCCCGAGGTGAAGTAGAGAAGCATCGGGTCGTCCGCGCGTGTCTCGCCGTCGGGCGTAAATTGTCCGGGCGCCTCGTAGCTCGCCGCATATGAAAGCCAGCCCGCCATCTCACCGCCGACGACGATGCGCGTGTAGGCGCCGGGCAGATCTGCGAACTTCGCCGCGGCATCGGCGGCGGCGATCACATGCCGGACCCGGCCGCGGGCGAAGCGGTCGGCGAGGTCGTTGCGCGTGAGCAGCGTCGTCGCCGGCACGATCACCGCGCCGAGCTTCATTGCCGCCAGCATGCATTCCCAAAGCGGGACGACATTGCCGAGCATGAGCAGGATACGGTCGCCGCGCCGGACGCCGAGTTGGCGCAACGCATTGGCCACACGGTTCGAGCGCTCGCTCAGTTGCGCGAACGAGAGCTTCGCCTCCCCCGCGTCTTCGTCGACGAGCCAAAGCGCCGATTGCGAGTTGTCGCGGGCCATGACGTCGAAATAGTCGAGAGCCCAGTTGAACCGGTCGAGCTTGGGCCACTCGAAATCGCGGTACGCCGT
This sequence comes from uncultured Alphaproteobacteria bacterium, assembly GCA_963695665.1. Classification (GTDB taxonomy): domain Bacteria; phylum Pseudomonadota; class Alphaproteobacteria; order Rhizobiales; family Xanthobacteraceae; genus BOG-931. Next base: position 136,117 of record CAVOHL010000016.1, on the reverse strand, counting down.
GTCATAGTCTTCGCGGTGGCGCAGCAGGAAATCGCGCGCCGCGAGAAAGGGTGCCGCGTTGCTCGAACTCATGGCGTCTCCAGCCCAGAGAAGCATGGCTTCCAGTTGACAAGAAGTAAGGCGCACGCTCCTTTCAGCGTGATTTGCCAGAGTACCTGCCCGGAAGCCAATGAAAAACCGGAAAGGTTAAGGGGACGGAAGCGCGATCGCGCAGCGATCGGGGCACGCATGATGGGACCTCTCGCCGGATTTCGGATCGTCGAATTTGCAGGCATTGGGCCGGCGCCGATGGCGGCAATGCTGTTCGCCGACCTCGGCGCCAATGTCGTGCGTATCGATCGGGTGAGCCCGAGCGGACTCGGCATCGGCATGCCGACCCGTTTCAGCTTGCTGACGCGGGGACGGCCCTGTGTGGCGGTCGACCTGAAACACAAGGACGGCATCGCCCTCGCTGCGGATCTCATCGACAAGGCCGACGCGCTGATCGAAGGCTTTCGGCCGGGCACCATGGAGCGTCTCGGCCTCGGCCCGAAGGAGGCGCTGGCGCGAAATCCGCGCCTCGTTTATGGGCGGATGACCGGCTGGGGACAAACGGGTCCGCTCGCGCAAGCCGCCGGCCACGACCTCAACTACCTTGCGCTCACCGGCGCGCTCGCCGCGATCGGGCGCGCCGGGTCGAAGCCGACGCCGCCCCTCAACCTGGCGGCGGATTTTGGCGGCGGCGCGCTCTATCTCGCTTTCGGCATGGCCTGCGCCATGGTCGAGGCGCAACGATCGGGAAAGGGCCAAGTGGTCGATGCGGCCATGACCGAAGGTGCGGCCTCGCTGATGACGGCTTTCTACGGGATGTACGCGGCCGGCGTGCACAAGCTCGAACGCGGCACCAATCTCCTCAATTCAGGATCGGCGATCTACGAAGTCTACCAATGCGCGGATGGCCGTTTCATCTCGATCGCGCCGATCGAACTCAAATTCCGCGAAGTTTTATTTGAACGGCTCGGCCTTGCCTACACCACCGACGATGGAGAGGCGGTGCGCGCAAGCTGGAGGAACTCTTCAAGACCCGCACCCGAGACGAATGGTGCTCGCTGCTCGAAGGAACCGACGCGTGCTTTGCGCCGGTCCTCACCATGGCCGAAGCGCCGCACCATCCCCACAATGTGGCGCGCGGCAGTTTCATCGAAGTCGACGGCGTGGTGCAGCCGGGCCCTGCCCCGCGCTTCAGCCGGACCCCCGCCGGGCACCCGACGCCGCCGCGCCGGCTCGGCGAAGGATCGCGATCCGCCCTCGCCGAATGGGGCATCCCGCCCGAGAAGATCGATGCACTCTTTTCCCGCGGCGTGCTTGCGGAGCCCGAGGCGCAAGACGCCATGGCGAAGTAAACCCCGGAGCAGGCGGCGTAAGCTCAGCGAGCGCCTTCGCGGATCATGTAGCCGGCGCCACGCACCGTGTGCAAAAGCGGTTGCGCGAAGCCCTTATCGATCTTGGAGCGCAGGCGCGAAATGTGCACGTCGATGACGTTGGTCTGCGGATCGAAATGATAGTCCCAGACGTTCTCCAACAGCATGGTGCGCGTGACGACCTGGCCGGCGTGCCGCATCAGATATTCGAGCAGGCGGAATTCGCGCGGCTGCAGTTGCAGCTCCTGTCCGGCGCGGCTCACCTCGTGCGACAACCGGTTGAGCTCGAGATCGGCGACGCGATACACGGTCTCTTCGCCGCGGCTCGCTCGCCGGCGGCCCAGCGCCTCGATCCGCGCCAGCAACTCCGAGAACGCGTAGGGTTTCGCGAGATAATCGTCGCCGCCGGTGCGCAGTCCTTTGACGCGGTCATCGACCTGGCCCAGCGCCGAGAGAATAAGCACGGGCGTCTCCACCGACTTGCTGCGCAACGCGCCGATGACGGCCAGGCCGTCGAGCTTGGGCAGCATGCGATCGACGATCAACACGTCGTATTGGCCCTCGAGCGCGAGCGCGAGACCCTCTTCGCCATCGGCGGACTGCTCGGCAATATGACCGACCTCGCGGAAGGCCTTGACCAGATAGTCGGCCGCGTCGCGATCGTCCTCGATAATGAGAAGGCGCATGATGGTCGCCGTCGCTCACAAACCGATTGGCGGGCCGCGCTGCCTGCCTATCGTCGAATCATATCACCTTGAAAAGCCCTACCGGCAATATTGCGGCCGTGCTGCCTTCGCAGCTCTGGAGAGGGGGTGAAATTGAGGGGGCAGCAAGCGGCGAGCTCACTGCCCCCTCGACCAACTCTACCCCGGCGGGGGCGACGGATGCCGGTAGGCAGAGTTGGTATTCTGCGGGGACGGGCCTTGCGGCCCGTCCCCAGGGTACGCCCGCCAGCGGGGGCGACGGATGCCGGCGGATCGCCCCATTCGGTCAGGCGTTGCCGAGCGGCAGGGCGACGAAACGCGTGCCCTCGTTCGACTTCACCCGAAACAACAGCGTGTGTTTGCCGTCCTTGCGCGCGTCGGCGACCTGGTCGCGCACCTCGCTCGGATTGGAGACCGCCTTGCCGCCGACATCGAGGATCACGTCGCCGACGCGGAGGCCGTGATCGGCAGCAACGCCGTTCGGGTCGACCGCAGTGACGAGCACGCCTTTGCCGTCGGTGCCTGAGGCCTTGCTGCCGGGAGCCAGCGTGAGCCCGAGCTTGGGCACATCGCTATCGGGCAGCTGATGCTGGGTCTGCTCGTTCGCCGCCTGCTTGTCGTTCGGCAGCGTGCCGAGCGTCAGCGTCACGGTCTTTTCCTGGCCCCCGTGGAACAGGCCAAGCTTGATCGTGGTGCCCGGATTCATCGTGCCGATCCGGCGCGCCAGCTCGCGGGCATCGCGGACCGGAGTGCCGTCCACCGACATGATGACGTCGCCGCTCTCGATGCCGGCCTTGGCCGCCGGGCTGTCACGCTGCGGCTCGGAGACGAGCGCGCCGGCCGCTTTCTTCAAGCCGAGGCTATCGGCGATATCGGACGTCACCGGCTGAATCTGCACGCCGATCCAGCCGCGGGTGACGCTGCCCTTGTCGCGCAGCTGCGCGACGACACCCTTCACCGTATCGGCAGGAATGGCGAAGGCGATACCGACCGAGCCGCCGGAGGGCGAAAAGATGGCGGTGTTGACGCCGATGACATTGCCTTCCACGTCGAAGGTCGGACCGCCGGAATTGCCCTTGTTGACCGGAGCGTCGATCTGGATGAAGTCGTCATAGGGGCCGGCGCCGATGTCGCGGCCGCGCGCCGAGACGATGCCGGCGGTAACCGTTCCGCCGAGGCCGAACGGATTGCCGACCGCGAGGACCCAGTCGCCCACGCGCGGGGCGTTGTCGCCGAAGCTTCACATAGGGGAAGTCCTTGGCGTCGACCTTGATCAAAGCGAGGTCGGTGCGCGGGTCGGCGCCGATCACCTTGGCCGCGTAGGTCTTGCCGTCATCGGTCGTGACCTGCACGGTCTCCGCGTTCTGCACGACGTGATTGTTGGTCACGGCATAGCCGTCGGCGGTGATGAAGAAACCGGAGCCTTGGCCGGTGACGATCTCGCGCCCGCCGTCACCATTATTGGGCATGCCGAAGCGGCGGAAGAAGCGTTCGAAAGGCGAGCCGGGCGGGAACGGAAGCTCGTCATTGCTCAGCCCGGAATTGGTCTGGCGCTCCATCTTGACGCGCACCGAGATCACCGCCGGTTTGACCTTCTCGACGATGTCGGCAAAGCCGACCGGACGTTGCGGGAGCTGCTGGGCCTGCTGCGTCAGGTTCTGCGCATGCGCAGGGCCGGCAAGGAAATTGGCTTGCGGCGCATAGGGCGCCAAGACCGCGACCGCACCGATCCCGGCGATCGTCGTTGCCAACAGAGCAATACGTCGCGCGGAAAGACTGCGACGCTGCATTTGTTTATTGTCGTTCATGAGCCGTCTCCAAAATCGTTGTCCGTCTCGCAACGGAAGATGCCCTAGCCCCAACACTTGCTGTGAATGTGGGGCTGGCCTCATTACGTGGCGATTTCCCCGGCATTAAAACTTCGTAATGTCACGGCGACGTGAAATCGCCTCGCAAAAACATGAAGTTACCGCTAGTCATTACGGTTCGCTTCTGCCGAGCGACGGAGATGAATTAGGACGAGCCGAACGCACGAGTCGCAAATTCATCTTTGCGAGCAAAACGAAGCAATGCGGTTCGGATTGCCGTCAGTGGGGCTCGCGACCGCCCTCGCGGCTCGCCTCCGCGTCAGTCGCGCAAGAGATCGGACAGCCGGGCTTCCTCGGTGGGCGAAAGGTTCGCCGCCTCATGTGCCGACGGTGCGGCACGGCTTCCGGCGAATTACCGCGAGAATGAGCGTCATCCCGATGATGAGAGCGACGGGCGGCAGGCACCACAGGACGGCCGTGTGCCACGACAGTGGCGGCCTGAGCAGCACGAACTCGCCATAGCGGGCGACGAGGAAATCCATCACCTGCGCGTCGCTGTCGCCGGCCTTGAGCCGCTCGCGCACCAGCACGCGCAAATCGTGAGCAAGCGGCGCCTCCGAATCGTCGATCGACTGATTCTGGCACACCATGCAGCGCAATTCCTTGGACAGCGCCCGCGCGCGCGCCTCCAGCGTCGGGTTGGCCAGCATCTCATTGGGCTCGACCGCGCGTAGCGGCAACGACACCGACAGCAGCAGCAGGAGTCCGAGGCCAATCGTCGTCGGCCGCAGGAGCGTGCGCAGCGATGCCACGATCTTCACTCCGCCGCCTGCAGGGCTGTCCGGGATTTCGCCGGCCGCGGCGCGCCGATGCGCAGCCTCCGATCGGACAGCGACAAGGCGCCGCCGATGAACATGATGACGGCGCCGAGCCAGATCATCAGCACTTGCGGCTTGAAGTAGAGCCGCACCGGGAGCGTGCCATCCGGATTCGGGTCGCCGATCGACAGATAGAGCTGGCTCAACCCACGCGTCATCAGCGCCGCCTCGGTCGTCGCCATGCTGCGGGCGGGGAAAGTGCGCCGGCTCGGCTCCATCGCTCCCAGCAAATCGCCGCTTGCGCGGCGGACCGTGAAATGGCCGACGAGATCGCGGTAGTTCGAACCGGCTCGGTTCAACAATCCATCGAAAGTGAGCCGGTAGTGCGCGACATCGATCGTCTCCCCGGGCTTGAGCGCGGCGATGCGTTCCCCGCCCCAGGCGGTCACGGCAACGATGCCGAACAAGGAGGCGCCGATCCCGAAATGCGCGAAAGCCGTGCCCCAAGCCGACCGCGGCAATCCGGCCGCGCGGCGCAGCGCGGCGCCGAACGGAATGCGCAGGAACAATGTGCGCTCGGCAAGATCGACCAGCGCGCCGGCCATGACGAAAACCGCGAGCCCCACGCCGAACGGGGCAAGCACCGGGCCGCCGCCATGTTGGAGCGCCAGCGCCGCCGCCACGGCGACGGCAGCGAGCGCGGCCGCCGCGAACAGGCGCTGAGCGGCGGCCAACAGGTCGCCGCGCTTCCAGCCAAGCAGCGGTCCGAACGGCATGATCAGCAAGAGCGGGACGAATAACGGGCCGAACGTCGCGTTGAAGAACGGCGGTCCGACGGAGATCTTCTCGTTGGTCAACGCTTCGAGCGCCAGCGGGTAGAGCGTACCGACGAACACCGTCGCGCAAGCCGACGTCAAAAACAGATTGTTAAAGACGAGCGCGCCTTCGCGCGAGATCGGCGCGAACAAGCCGCCCTGTTTGAGCAGCGGCGCGCGAACCGCATAGAGCAGCAGCGCTCCGCCGATGAACAAAACCAGGATCGCCAGAATGAAAATGCCCCGCCTCGGGTCGACGGCGAAGGCATGCACCGAGGTGAGCACGCCGGAGCGCACCAGGAAGGTGCCGATCAGCGACAGCGAGAAAGCGAGAATCGCGAGCAGGATGGTCCAGACCTTGAGCGCACCGCGCTTTTCCATCACCACGGCGGAGTGCAGAAGCGCGGTGCCGGCGAGCCAGGGCATCAGCGAAGCATTCTCGACCGGATCCCAGAACCAGAAACCGCCCCAACCGAGCTCGTAGTAGGCCCAATACGAGCCGCCGGCGATCCCGAGCGTCAGGCACATCCAGGCGCCCAGCACCCAAGGCCGCACCCAACGCGCCCACGCGGCGTCAATGCGCCCTTCCAGCAGCGCGGCGATCGCAAAGGAGAAGGCGATCGAGAAGCCGACGTAACCGAGATAGAGGAGCGGCGGATGGAAGGCGAGGCCCGGGTCCTGCAGGACCGGATTGAGATCGCGGCCCTCGAACGGCGCGTCGGCAATGCGCAGGAAGGGATTCGAGGTGGTGAGAATAAAGAGATGGAAGGCCGCGGCGATCCAGGCTTGGACGGCGAGCGCATAAGCCTTGAGCATCGCCGGCAAATTGTTGCCGAAGGCGGCGACCAGCGCGCCGAACAAGGCGAGGATGAAGACCCACAGCATCATCGAGCCTTCGTGGTTTCCCCACACGCTGGTGAGCCGGTACAGAAGCGGCATCGTCGAATTTGAATTTTCGTAGACGTTGAGCACCGAGAAATCCGAGGTGACGTAACAGGCGGCGAGCGCGCCAAACGCCATCGCGACGAAGACGAATTGCGCCAACGCCGCCGGCACCGCGATACCCATGAGCACGGCATCATTGCTGCGCGCGCCGACAATCGGCATCACGCCCTGGATCAGCGCGAGACCGAGCGCCAGCATCAGCGCGTAGTGGCCGAGTTCCGCGATCACTTTTCGCCCCCGCCGGCCGGCGCGGCGGCGCGCGGGCCGTAATCGTCCTTCCAGTGTCCCGATCGCTTCAAGGCGTCGGCGACCTCCTTCGGCATATAAGTCTCGTCGTGTTTGGCGAGGATGGTGTCGGCGTTGAACACACCGACGCCGTCGAGTGCCCCTTCGGCGACCACCCCCTGCCCTTCGCGAAACAGGTCGGGCAGCGCGCCCTGATAGGCGACCGGCAGTTCACTCTTGCCGTCGGTCACCTCGAAACGAATTTTCAGATTGTCGCCGCGCACCAGACTGCCCGGCTTCACCAATCCGCCGAGGCGGATGCGCGCGCCGGCGGCGACGTGCCTGTCGGCGACATCGCTCGGCGAATTGAAGAACACGATGGAATCGCGCAGCGCCCCGAGCACCAGCGCGACCGCAATCGCCAGCACCGCAAGACCGCCGCCGATCAGAATGAGACGCCGCCGCTTGCGCGTCATTGCTGTGGTGTCCGCATGATCCCCGCCGTCAGCTCTCGAGGCCGAGTCCCTTGACGAGATCGTCGATGCGCTTGACCTCGTCGGGACGGCCGGCGAGCGCCCGCTTAGCATCAGCGGCAACGCCCCTCGCCCGGTCGCGATCGCCGAGCACGACATAAGAACGCACGAGCCGCAGCCAGCCCTCGACGTCGGCGCCGTCGTTCTGCAGCCGCTCCGCGAGGCGCCCGACCATGCCGCGGATCATGTCTCGGCGTTGCTCGTCGGTCATCTTCGCCGCGCTTGCCGCATCGGCGGCGGTCGGCCCAGGCGCCGCATCCGGCGCACCGGCAACGCGCCCGAGCGAGCCGCGCACGAATTCGACCCACTGCGCTCCCGGCGGCGCATCGGCAAGAAGCGCGCGCCAGATAGCGGCAGCCGCGTCGGCTTTGCCGTCCTGCTCGGCCGCAAGGCCGAGAAAATAGCGGGCCTTCGCTTCATGCGGATCGCGGGCGACCGCGCGTTCGAACAGGCCCTTGGCTTCGGCGGTGACTACGCCGTTCGCTGCGGTTGCAAGCGCCTCGCCGAGATCGGACTCGCGCGTTGCGGTCGCACCGTTAAGTGCCAGCGATTTGCGCCGGGCCGCGACCGCATCGTCGAAGCGACCGAGCCGCATGTAGACCGGGGCAAGCACCTCCCAGCCGGAACCGTCATTGGGATTGCGCGCAAGGTGGGCCTCGACCTGACCGACGAGTGCCGCGACCGACTCATTTCCCTGCGGTGACGTGACACGGGCAAGGGCCGGCTCGCCGGGAAGGTTCGGCGAGCCGAGCGCGATGTAAAGGCTCGGCGGACCCAACGGCAGAATGATCAACGCGGCCAGCGCCGCCGCGCGGCGGCGGCGCAAATTCCGCGGCGCCGCGGCGTCGAACACGGCCGGCGTCTCGCGGTCGGCCGCGGCGAGGAGCCGCCGTGACACTTCGAGCCTGGCGGCTTCCGCCTCCGCCTCACCGATCAGGCCAGCGGCGCGATCGCGGTCGATTTCCTGCAATTGATCTTTGTAAACGAGGAGGTCGCTGCCGCTACCGACGGCGCGCTGGCCGCGCCCGAGCGCCCACAAGACGACGAAAGTCGCCGCCGCGGTCATCGACGCAAGGATAAAGAACAGCATCATATCGTCTTGACCATGAGCCGGATCGGAAAGCCGCGGTAGACCTCGCCGCTGTCGGGCCGCTTGGTTACATCATCACGGCGTCAATACGGCGGCAATGGGAGCCGTGGCGCGGCAATTGCGCGCTGCTGCGAGGCAACTCGGGGTTTTGCGGCCCAGTTTGCGGGTCACGCCCGTACCGGTTTGCGCTCGGTCGAGCCGGCCTGCACGGCCATCTCGGCGGCTTTGGACAAGAGCCCGGCATAATCCGAGCCGAACATCGTGCGGCAGAACCGGACGGCGGCCTCGACCTGCGATTGCCGAAACGGGCGGTCCGCATCGCCGGCCTGCCGCAGCGTATCAAGCAAAACCTTGGTGCCGGTCTCCAGGTACTCCCGCAACTCGGCGTAGCTGCGCATCGTCGCTTCATTGAGCGCGAGCTCGCTGGCGTAATGGCGGCAGGCGCCCACGAGTTCGACCAGCATCTCGGCGTCGCCGACGTCGATCGCGTCAACGAGCGAGCCGGGAGCGATCTCCTTGACCGGCCGCGGCCGCAACAGGCGTCGGACACGGCCCGGCGCCGAATCGATCTCGGTCTTGAGCAGGTTCGAGATCTCGGTACGGATCGCGGTGAGCTCGCGACTCCACGGCGAATCCACCGAAAGATCGAGCTCGGTGCGCAGGCCGCGCGCGGCGTCATGCAGGTTCTTGAGCAGCGCCGTCACCCGATGATGAGCCTTCAGCTGGGTGCGCAACTCGCGCACCATGCATCCGACCTCGCTCAGCACGATCGTCACCGCGGCGGCAAAAGGCGTCTCGGAGATCCGGGCGGTATCGTCGCTCTCGGCGGCGTGTGAAGCGATCCGGATAAGCTGCCAGGGCGCTTCCATGCGGCTCATCACCAGAATGAGGCCATACAAGAAGATGTCCGCCTTGCGCGCAGCGCCGTCCGGCGAGCGCGGCGACGTTGCGCTTTCGAGCAGCGCCTTCACCGAATCGACGTAATCGCGCTCGAACGTGCGCATACGGTCCGGCAGCCGCCGCGCCAAATCGCCAAGTACGTCGCGGATCGCGAGCACGCGGGTGACTGTGGCGAGGTCGTCGAGCGCGCGTGGCGTGCCGACCTGAACGGCAAGGCGCCGCCGCGCCTTTTCATTGCCGTCGACCGCGATGATCGCTTCCCGGCTGCGCTGGATGGCGCGATCTTGCAGGGCGCGGGTCAGCTGTTCCGCTTTGATCTTGTCGTCGGCGAGCAAGGCACGGTTGATGTCATCGCTCAGCGCCTTGGCTTCGGCCGGCATCAGATCGCGACCGATCCACTCCCAGATCGGATCGAGCGATACGCGCGCGAGACGTCCGACGCGTTTGTGATCGGCGGCATCGTCGGTGAGGAACGGCTCGAGCGGTGCGAAAAACAGGCGAGCCGCGTCGCCGACGCGCGGCGTCGGCTGCCCGGCGCCACGGATCGCGCGGCGCAACTCCTGCAGCACGAGATCGCTGGCGGCGACCTCCTCGCCGCGCAACACCCCGCGCTCGAGCTCTGCGACGAGCATCGCCCGGGCCTCCGGCTTGAGAGTCCGCAAATAGTCGCGCAGCCGCTCGGCGGATTGCTGCCCGTCGCTCGCCATGGACACACCAAACCTCGCTTGGACGGCGCCCAACGCCCTTTTCTAATCGGCCCGCGCTTAAGAAGGCGTTACCCAAAATGTCAGGAATTCAGGGCGGAAACGCCGCACGGGCGGATCAGCTCATGACCGTCCAAGTGCCGTCGGGATTACGGCAGGCGGTGCCGCGTTCGACCTGCGGCCGTCCGTCGATATAGACCGTATGCGTGTATTGCCGGCAGGAGGCGCCGTCGATCTGCGTGGCTGGACCGGGCACGACACTGCCATAGCGCCCGGACTCCGGATTGCGCCAGGCGACCGGAGCCCCGGACGGCCCGGTTTCCAGCGCCTGCATCTGCGCCGCATAGGCGCGCCGCTTGTCTTCATCATCGAGCGCCGCGCCGATGCGGTTGCCGAGGAAGCCACCGACGGCGGCACCGATCAATGTCCCAGCCACCCGATTGCCGGCGCTGCGGCCGATCAGATTGCCGATGAACGCGCCGGTGAACGCTCCGCCCGCCGTGCCGCCAACCTCCTTGGGCCCGGAATCGGCCGAGCATGCGGCGACGCTCGACGCGGTCAACAGAACCGAGATGAACTTGATCGCCCGCATAAGGTCCCCGCAGCGGCCCGCCGTGCCGGCTTGCCGCGGAAGATGCCAGACACGGGACGATTGAGGCTAAACTCTGTCCGCCTCCTGCGCCAGCGCGTCGCCCGTAGTTCAGCCGCCCGGAAGCGCCAGCTCCGCGCGCAGACCCCCGATCGGGGCGGTCCCGAGCGATAGGACGCCATCATAGAGGCCGGCAAGCTCGACGACGATGGAGAGGCCGAGGCCGGAGCCGGGCTTGCTTTCGTCAAGCCGCTGGCCGCGCAGCGCCACCTGTTCGCGTTCCGAAGGCGAAAGGCCCGGTCCGTCGTCGTCGACGATGATGCGTACGCGCGGCTTGTCCTCGCCTGCGGGTCGCTCGAGCGACCACTTCGATGGCCACCCGCGACTGCGCCCATTTGCACGCATTGTCGACCAAATTGCCGACCATCTGCTCGAGGTCCTGGCCTTCGCCGCGGAAATAGGAATGCTCGGGCGCGTCGATGGCGATGGCGATGTCGCGTTCGCGGTGCAGCTTCTCCATCGTGCGCGCCAGTGCGGTGACGATCGGAGGAACGTCGATAAGCGTACCGACGACGGTGAAGCGCGCGGCAAGCCGCGCCCGCTCGAGCTGGCGCGCCACCTGATCGCGCATGATCTCGGTCTGCTCCAGCACCTTCTTCGCCAAGGGATCGCCGCCTCTCGCCGCCGCCTCGTTGAAGATGACGGAGAGCGGGGTTTTCAGCGCATGAGCGAGATTGCCGACATGCGTGCGCGCGCGCTCGACGATCTCACGATTGGCGTCGAGGAGCGCATTGGTCTCGCGCGCGAGCGAAGCGATTTCCACAGGGAATTCACCCTGCAGGCGCTCGGCGCGCCCGGAGCGGATCGCCGCGAGACTCTCGGAAATGCGCTTGAGCGGGAACAAACCGAAGCGAACCTGCAGCGCCGTGGTGAGCAGCAACGCGCCGGCGAGCACGGCGAAGGTCGCGCCGATGACCCGGTCAAAGCTGAGCATCTCTTCGTCGATCTCGGACGCATTGCCAGCCACCTCGATCAGATAACGGCCATCATCGCCAAGGTCGATGTTGCGCTCGACGAGGCGCAGGCGCACATCCTCGGGACCCTGCGCATAGCCTTTCTGATAGCCCGCGGAGAGCGCCGAAGCGTCCTTGCTGTTGGGCAGCCGCGGCAAATTAGAGTCCCACAGCGAGCGCGAGGAATGCAGCTCCGGCTTCGGCGTATCAAGCCGCGTTACCTGCCAATACCAGCCGGACAGCGGCAGCTCGAACAACGGCTCGCCGATCGATTGCGGAAACTTGTCGTTGCCTTCCTCGGGCGAGGCCACGTCGGCGACCAACGTTCGCAGATAGACGTCGAGCCGGCGGTCGAAAGCGCGCTCGACGGCCTGACGATAGAGCGAGGACAGGACGATGCCGGTGACGATGAGAATGACCACCGTCCAGCCCGTCGCCCATAGAAACAGTCGGAACGCGAGCGAGTTAGCGCGCATCGGGCGGCGTGAGCAGATAGCCGAGACCGCGCACCGTCTGGATCACGTCAACCCCCAGCTTCTTGCGGATGCGCCCAACGAACACTTCGATCGTGTTCGAATCGCGGTCGAAATCCTGATCGTAAAGATGCTCGACCAGCTCGGTGCGAGACACCACACGGCCGGTATGGTGCATGAGATAGGACAGCAGCCGGTATTCGTGCGAGGTCAGCTTGACCGGATTGCCTTCGACGGCGACGCGGCCGGTACGTGTATCGAGCCGCACCGGCCCACAGGTGAACTCGCTCTTGGCGTGACCGGCGGAACGGCGCAACAGCGCACGCACCCGTGCCAGCACCTCTTCCAGATGGAAGGGTTTGGCGACGTAGTCGTCGGCGCCCGCGTCGAAGCCCTGCACCTTGTCGCTCCAACGGTCGCGTGCGGTGAGGATGAGCACCGGCATGGCCCGGCCGGCTCGCCGCCAAGCCTCGAGCACGGAAATTCCATCCATCTTCGGCAAGCCGATGTCGAGGATGACCGCATCGTAGGGCTCACTCTCGCCGAGATAGTGACCTTCCTCGCCGTCGAAGGCGCGATCGACCACGTAGCCGGCGTCGGTCAGCGCAGTGGCGAGCTGGCGATTGAGATCAGGATCGTCTTCGACAACAAGGAGGCGCAAGAAGAACTCCGCTTAACGCCCGCTGACGAGCGTGCCTTTGGCTGCATCGACGGTGACGCGCGCCACCTTGCCATCGTGGGCCAGTACTGTCAGCAGATAGACCAAGCCCTCGGGGCGGCGACAGAGCCGCGCGCGCACTAACGTTCCCGGAACGTGGCTCCTGATTGCATGCAGCGCAGCAGCGAGGCGAAGCACGGAACCATTCTCGACCAGGGCGCGTCGTTCCCGCTGATTGAGACAGCCGCGCGTCAGCTCGATGGGATGGGCGGGGTGGCTTGCGGCGTCCTGCGCCAGGGCGGGCGCAAGCGCGACTGCGAGTGTCAGCAGGGCGACGGCGACCGTTCGTTCGGCGGTACCCATGCGGCTTCCTTGCGCGCTTGCCGGTGAACCAAGCCTGAACGGCTGATTTGCCAATCCGGCCTAGCCGAGCCGCCCGTGGCCGGCTCTGCCCGGGCCACCCAAATCCTTGATTCCTCAGGTATAGACGCGGATATCCGGTACAAGGGGCGGCATGACGAGCAGTCGCCGGCTGGCAGGCATGAACCGCAAGACCGAAGGGCGCGATGCGTGGGCTGCGCATCGTCATCGGCACCCTTGCCGCCGTTTCGATAACCCCGGCTCTTGCCATCGTCGGCGGAGCCCCGCCGGCGCCGGAGAACCTCGCCCGATCCGTCGTGATGGTCGTCGGCTCTTTCGGCACGCTATGCACCGCAACCGTGATCGCGCCCGATCTTCTCCTCACCGTGGCGCACTGCGTTGCGCCTGGCGCGGAGTACAAGTTCGTCGACGCCGAGAGCGGGCGGTCGCCGGTGCTGAAGGATATCGCACGCATCGAGCGGCATCCGCGGTTTGAGCTCAAAAAGCTTTTCGCCCATTTGCCCACGGCCGACGTGGCGCTGCTCAAGCTTGCCGCATCGCTCCCTGCCGAATTTGCCCCGCTTCCACTTGACGAGGAGACGCACCCGGCAACCGCCGGCGACTCCTTCACCGTCGCGGGCTACGGCGTCAGTGCACGCGGCAAAAGCGACAGCGGCGGAACGCTGCGCGCAGCAACGCTCATTGCCCTGGACGGGCCCGATACTGCGCAAATGCGCCTTGTCGATCCGCGCACCCAGGGCAGGCGCGCCGGTCTCGGCGCCTGCACCAGCGATTCCGGCGCTCCGGCCTTGCGCAAAAGCGACAGCGGATTAGCCATTGTCGGCATTGTGAGCTGGTCGACCGGGCCCGACATGCATGGCGGCTGCGGCGGTGTGACCGGGGTCACCGCACTCGCGCGCTATCGTGATTGGATCGTCGAAACGGCGCGAAGCTTGCGCTCTTCGCTCGGACCCTAGCCGCGCTGTTCGCGCCTCACCGCGCGCGCTTCGGCAGCTTGAGCGGCCAGCTCACGATGTAGTCCTCGAGCATGTCGTCGGATACGTCCTTCTCGCTCGCGCGTACACGGCCGCGCACCGACACCCCCGCGGCGTGCACCGTGTCCGTGTCGCCGGAGACCAGCGGATGCCACCAATAAAGGTCCCTACCCTCCCTGACGAGCACATAGGCGCAGGATGGCGGGAGCCACGTGATGGTCTTCAGGCTTTCCGGGGTGAGCTGCACGCAATCCTCGACCTTTTCCAGCCGGTGCGCGTAGTCGCGGCAACGGCAGCTTTTTCCGTCCAGCAACCGGCAGCCGACATCGGTATAATAGGTGCGGTCCGTCTCCTCCTCTTCAAGCTTATTGAGGCAGCAGCGCCCGCAGCCATCGCAGAGGCTCTCCCACTCCGAATCAGTCATTTCTTCCAATGACTTGCGTCGCCAGAACGGGACCGGATCGGAGCTCTTATCGCCTGCCATGTCGCTCAACGACCCTCGACCGACCAGGCCCGCTGCGCCCCGCCCAGACCGCCTGGGAGGAACAAGATACGAGCATCCGGTCATACGCCCTATTTACCCCCAATTTCCATTCACCCTGTGCTCGCGGCGTCATTGGCCGGCAGCGTTACGTCGGCTAAATCTTACCTTGGTCGCCTGCGGCGGCCGCAGACCCAAACGCCCGAAGCGCTTGCGGAGTGCCGAACTTGACGGACTTGTTCCCCGATTCGGGTGACGACTGGCGGCTCAAGCTCAAGCGGCTGGCGCTCGACATCGATGCGCGGATCGATTCCGCCGTCTTCGGTAGCATCAAATGGACGCGCGAGCTGTACGAGCGCTTCACGGCGATTATGGACCGCTGCCATATCGCCGGCTGGCGGCGGTGGTTGTTCATCGAGCCGCTGTCTGAAGCAACCACGCTTGGCACCGGCGCCATCCTGCTCATGCTCGCGCTCGCCATTCCGGCCTTCCGCGAAACGTCGGACGAGGACTGGCTCAAGAAATCCGAGCTCGCGGTCAGCTTCCTCGACCGCTACGGCAACGAGGTGGGCAATCGCGGCATCAAGCACAACGATTCGGTGCCGCTTGAGGACATGCCCGACCACCTGATCAAGGCGGTGCTGGCGACCGAGGACCGGCGCTTCTTCGAGCATTTCGGCATCGATTTCTACGGCACCTTCCGCGCGCTGATGACCAACGCCAAAGCCGGCGGCGTGGTGCAGGGCGGCTCGACCATAACCCAACAGCTGGCGAAGAACCTTTTCCTGTCGAACGAGCGCACGCTCGAACGCAAGATCAACGAGGCCTTCCTCGCCGTCTGGCTGGAGACGCGGCTCTCCAAGAACGAGATCCTCAAGCTCTACCTCGACCGCGCCTATCTCGGCGGCGGCGCCTTCGGCGTCGACGCGGCGGCGCAATACTATTTCGGCAAATCGGTGCGCGACGTGACGCTGCCCGAAGCGGCGATGCTCGCCGGACTGTTCAAGGCTCCGTCCAAATTCTCCCCGCTCGCCAATCTGCCGGCCGCCCGCGCCCGCGCCAATGTCGTGCTCGATAATCTCGTCGACAACGGATTGATGACCGAGGGTCAGGTCTATGGCGCGCGCCGCAACCCGGCGACGCCGATCGACCGCCGCGAGGAGGACGCGCCGAACTATTATCTCGATTGGGCCTTCGACGAGATGCGAAAGCTCGTCGACACGTTTCCGAAATCAGTGACCGAGCGCTTCTTCGTGGTACGCACCGCGCTCGACGTCAATCTGCAGCACTACGCCGAGCGCACGATCGAATCGGCGCTGCGTCAGTACGGCCACGACTATGGCGCGAGCCAGTCCGCCTCGGTGATCGCCGATCTCGATGGGGCGGTGCGCGCGATGGTGGGCGGACGCGACTATGGCGCGAGCCAGTTCAACCGCGCGGTCGACGCGCTGCGCCAGCCCGGGTCGTCGTTCAAGCCCTACGTCTATGCGACGGCGCTCGCCAACGGCTTCAAGCCGACCTCGGTGGTCGTCGATTCACCGGTGTGCATCGGCAATTGGTGCCCGCACAATTACTCCGGCGGCTATTCCGGATCGGTAACGCTCACGCAGGCGATCACCAATTCGATCAACGTCATTCCGGTCAAGCTCTCGATCGCACTGGGCGAGGGCAACCCGAAACTCGGCCGCGCCAAGATCATCCAGACCGCGCGCAATTTCGGCATTTGGACGCCGCTGCCGGACACGCCCTCGCTGCCGATCGGCGCCGATGAGGTGAACGTCCTCGAGCATGCCGTCGCCTACGCCACTTTCCCCAATCTCGGCAAAGCGGTCACCCCGCACGCCGCGCTCGAAGTGCGCACCGGTACCGGCGAGCTGGTTTGGCGCTTTGACCGCGACGGCAAACGGCCGCAGCAGGTGATCAGTCCGCAGGTCGCCCTGGAAATGATCGCGATGATGAATTCGGTGGTCGAGAACGGCACCGGCAAACGCGCACAGCTCGACGGCGTCAAGGTCGCCGGCAAGACCGGCACCACCAATGGCTGGCGCGACGCGTGGTTCGTGGGCTACACCGGCAACTTCTGCGGCGCGGTGTGGATGGGCAACGACGATTACACGCCGACCAAACGCATGACCGGCGGCACCATCCCGGCCCTGGTCTGGCACGATATCATGGCCTACGCACATCAGGGCGTTGAACTGCGGCTCGCTGCCCGGCCTGCCCGCTCCGGAGCATGCTCCGACCATCGCCGCGGCGACGCTGCCCGGCGGCGAGGCGCCGCAGCAAGTGCTGCTGACACGCAAGGGAACCGAGGCTTTGGTCCGTGTCGAGCATCTTCTCGACGATGCGAGCCGTGCGCTTGCGGCGCAGGCTCCGCCGCCGGTACGGTCGGCGCGCTGGGCGGCCGGCAAAGTCGCGCCAACGCGGTGGCGGCGGCTACGGACCAACAGTCTGCCGCGACCCCGCGCGGCGATTGAGCGCAGCCGAAGCCGTGTTCGCAGGACCACCTTCTTAGCATCGGGTCGAACGTGCGCCTGTTCCTCGGTTCCTGTTTCACGTTGGTGCTGGCGGCCGCCATCGGGCTCGGCGCGACCTGGCTGACGCTGACGCGCGGCGTCGCCTTCGGCGCGCTGAGCATCGGCGCCTGGACCGCATGGCCAAGGAGCGGATCGGTCGATATCGATCCCTACGCCCGCGCCACCATCGCGCGCACCGGCGAGTTGCCGGTCGGAACCGGCGACGGCGTCGCCTTCTATGCCCGCACCGACGATACCGGAAACCCGTTCGACGGCCGTTGCAGCTTCGCGATCAGCGGTCTGTCGCCGGCGGCGCGTTTCTGGACGCTCACGCTTTACGATCCGGAGGGCCGGCTCGTCGCCAACGCCATCGACCGGCACAGCTTCACCAGCGCGGAGATCGTGCGCGACGCCGAGGGCCGCTTTACCATCAATATCGCGCCGCGCGCGCGGCCGGGAAATTGGCTGCCGACCGGCGGGATCGAGCGGTTCGTCCTGGTGTGGCGCCTCTACGACACGCCGATCGGCGTCGCGACGCGCACCACCAAGGAAGGGCCGATGCCGGCGATCGTGGAGAAGAGCTGCTCATGATCCTGCGCGTCTTCTTGTGGATTCTCGGGGCCCTGGTGCTGGGCGGGATCGTGCATCTGTCGACGGTGCTGGCGATGCCCCAGGCGGCAAAGCAGGACGCCTACGCGCGCCTCGCGCCGGTCGCTCCAGTCAACACGATGACGACACTTGCCGCGCCGACCGCGCAAGCCGCAGTCATGCCGTTCATGGATCCGGCCTTCGCGGTCGCGGTTTGCCGCTACGATCTCTCCAACGCGCCGCTCAAGCTTACGGCGCCGGTCAGCCAATCCTATACGTCGGTTACGTTCTACACGCGCAACAGCGTCGCCTATTATGCGATCAATGACCGTGCCGCCGGGCGAAGGACGATCGAGCTCGATCTGATGACCACACAACAACACGCCGACATGCCCGAGGAGGAGGACGTCACCGCCGCCGACCGGCTGATCATCGAGTCCCCGACCAATTCCGGACTGATCGTGCTGCGGGCGCTGGCGGCAGAGCCGGGGCTGATGGCCATGGCGCGCCGCGCGCTCGGCGCCGCGCAATGCCGCGTCGAGCCGCAGGCCAAGCCCTAATCTTTGGTGACGAGCGCGCCCTGGGCGGCGACGTTGACCGGCACGGGAGCGAAATGCGGCACCGGCACGAGCTGGTTCGCCGCGATCAGCTGTTGCAATTGCGTAAGCGTCACGTCGGCGTCGGCGGCGACCCTCTCCGGCTCCGCCACCACCAGATGCTCGAGCGCAAAACGATAAGAAGCGGCGCGAAACGCCAGCGAACGCTCCACCCAGGCGATGGTCAGGATGTTCTCGCCGATCCGTGCGCGCGCATTGGCTCGGTCGGCCGGGCTGAGATCGGCGACATATTTCAGGCTCATCTCGCGCCGCCGGTCGAGATCGAGGACGCGTTGCGCGAGATCGAAGAATGGACCGATGCGCACCGTGTCGTTGCGGATATCGTCGATCAATTTGTTGTAGCGTCCGGTGCTCGACCGATAGCCGGCCGCCTGCAGATATCCGTAATAGACGGTAGGACCGAGCGTCCACAACGCCGGGCGGAACCCGCGCTTGGTGCCGTATTCATAGACGATCGCGTCCCAGCGGATGCGGTCGTAGGGCGGCTCGATCAGCGCAAAGGCGAGATCGCGCAGCGCCTGTTCGTCTTCGGTCAGATTGTAGTTTGAGATCGGCGCGCCGGCATGCCTGGCGGCATCCCAGCCCACCCAAGCATGGATGTCGTCGGTGACGACCTCCTGCTGCAGCCGGCCGAAATCGCCAACGCTGGAGCATCCCGGCAATGCCGAAAGCGCAAGGACGATCAAGGAGGAAAATTTTGTCTGGGTGCGGCAGCGAGTACGCGACATCGACGGAGGCGCTCAGCGGCGCCGGACGCGGCGGCGTCCGCCATTGTCCGCCGGCGGCGGCGAGTAAGGTTCCACCGCGTCAGCGCCCTGATCGCCATGACGCTCGATACGGATGACCGGCAGAATGATAACGGTTGCGGATTCGTCCGGCGCGTCAACGCGGCCGAAACGAACAATGCGCCCCTCGTCGGGAAACTTGACGATAGTACCCATGACCGCAGCCAGCCGTGCCACTGCCCAGCGGCAGCGGACCCCCGCCTCGACGCTCGCGCATCGGACCCCGCAAGTAAGCGTCATGCAAGGTTAACGCTACGCTAACGCAGGCGACTTAGGTTGATCAGCCTGGGTGCTTGTAGCTTTGCCTGCCGAGCCGCGTACGATGCATACACAGAGCCTGTTCGGTCTCGACGGCCTCGGCGAACTCGGCCGACGCAGCGGGGTCGCCATGCGTCCTACCCTGCTTCGGGTCCTTACCGATCTCTACGTCCATAGGCTGCGGCATACGCCCGAAGAGGAACGCCATTATACCGAGCTGGCGTTGCGGCTCCTCGCGGCCGTGGACGTGCCGACGCGCATCGCCGTGGCTAACCGGCTGGTGCGGCACACCTCGCCGCCGCCGCGGGTGCTGCAATATCTTTCCGGCGACGTCCCGGAGGTCGCCGCGGTGCTGCAGTCGCATCCGCTCTTGCGGGCGCGCGACATAGTCGATGAGGCGCCGCCTCGCGCCGCCTCGGTGCCGGAAGCGCCGCGCGGCGGCTCCGACGAAGAACGCTGTCCCGCCGCAGCGCCGCCCGCAATCGACCCAGCGACCGCCCGCGAACTCAACGAGCGATTCTTCGCGGCGAATGCCGCCGAGCGGCGCCTCATTCTGCTCAACCTCGATGTCGTCGTTCCGATTCCGGTCTGGCTCATCGGTGTTTCGCGCGATCCGTCCATCAGCAAGCGGCTGGAAGCGGCGGCGCTCGCCCACGCCGGCGACGACTTTGCCCAACACCTCGCGGCGGCGTTGCTCGTTCCGCGCGAGCAGGCGCGACGCATCGTGCGCGACGATCTCGGCGAGCCGGTCGCGGTGGCGGGAAAGGCGCTCGGCATGCCCCGAGACGTGCTCTATCGGATCCTCATCTTCATCAATCCTGCAGTTGGTCATTCGGTCGAACGCGTCCATGCCCTCGCCGCGCTCTATGACGAGATGTCGGCTGCGGCGGCCGCCGGCATGGTTGCGATCTGGCAGGCGCTGCAAGGCAGCGAACGCGCCGGGGTGAAGTACCAAGGGGTCACCTGGGACGACAGGCGGCCGCCCGCGCGCCCGGCCGCGGCAGCGCAACGCCCTGCGGTCGCGCCGCGCACCGGCGAGCGGCGCAGCGGCTCTTAAGGGACCGCGTTCAGCCGCCGACCAGATCGAGAAAGTTCCGCCCGGCCCGGTCCTCGACCTCCACGATCCAGACGTCCGGATCGAATTTGATCTCGCGCGCGAGATAGGCCTCTACCGCCTCGTCGGAGGCCGGCTGCGCGGTGAGGCTCGGCGTGAACGCGCGCGGGGCGGTTTGGGTGGCTTCGAACGCGCTCTGCGGCGCCGGACCGAACAAATCCGAGGTGCCGTCGAGCCTGCTGACGCGGACGAACACGGCGCCCGCCTCCTCTGCGCCGCGCCTGCGCACCACGCCGAACACGCCCTCCACCTCACACCGGCGGAGATAAGCGGCAACCCAGATGGCAGTTTTCAGGCGCATCGCGGCTCACATTGCTCGCCATTCCGGCGCGGGTGAAGCCCGCGAGCCCGGATTCGATAACCACCCAATGTGAGGTTTGCGAAGGTCGAGACCAATAGTCGACGAGCGTGACCGTGGTTTCTAGGCGCCTCGCCCGTTCCGCCCCGGAATAGCCGGTTAGTCCAGCGGCCGTCCGCTCATACTGGCGAGTTCGCGCACCAGGCGATCCGAGAGGAGCCCAGTGACCGGCAGCTTGTGCTCGCGCTCAAATCTTTCGATCGCCGCGCTCGTTGCTTCGTCGAGAATGCCCGACGGTTTGATCTGGCCATAGCCGAACTCCGACAGCACGCGCTGGACGGCGGCGACGCGCGAGGATGATCCGAGCAATTCGGCGATCGGATCGTTGCGGCGCATCGCCACTGTCTGCGTGGTGTGTGCGGCGGCCGGCGAGCGCATGCTGGCGGTCGGTTCGGCGGGCCTTGCGGGCGCGGGACCAGCGGCGTTTGGGTCGAGCTTCCGCCGCCGGCGGCGGCTGCGTCGTGTTGACGAAGAACGGCGCCGGGTGCGAACCGGATTGCAAAAAAACCGCATTGACGATGACCACCAGACTTGCCGCGACAGCGCCGAGGATGGCGAGCGTATCGACCGGACGACGCGCCGCCTTCGCCCAGAACCGGAGCCCGAGCAAGGCGGCGCCGGTGGCGATAGCCGCGGCCGCACTAGGCGCATTGTTGGTACGCCGCTTACGCACTTTTCTTCACCCGTATATCGCTGAGCGAGCCCGCCTCTGCACGGACCGCGATGGCGGTCACCTCCGGCAAATCTTCGGTGGCGCCTCGCAAAGACACTTTCTTCGCCGGCCGCGCATGCTCGCAATCGAGCGGCAAGCGCACGGTGACCCGCGTCCCCTCACCGACACGGCTGCGAATGCTCATCTCGCCGCCGTGCAGCCGCACCAGGCCCTTGACGATGGAAAGCCCGAGACCGGTGCCGCCATGCCGACGATCGTAAGCGGTGCGTGCTTGAAAATAGGGCTCGCCGACCCGTCCGAGATCGTCTTCGCTGATACCGACGCCGTTGTCCTCAACAGCGAAAGTGACCGCCGTCGCCTCGGTGCGTACGCTGATCGTCACCTTGCCGCCGCGATCGGTGAAACGGATTGCGTTCGACAGCAGGTTGAGCAGGATCTGATTGACCGCGCGCTTGTCGGCGACGATTTCGGGAAGATCGTCCGAGGCGATCTTGTCGAGCTCGACGCCGGCCTCACGGGCCCGCAGCGCCATGAGATCGCAGCAACCGGCAACGACCCGCGCCGGCGCGAACGGCTCGGGCGTGATCTCGAAATTGTCGGTTTCGATCTTCGACATATCGAGAATGCCGTTGATGACGGCGAGGAGATGATGGCCGGAATCGTTGATCAGGCCGGCATACTCATGACGCCGCCCGGCGTCGATCATCAACCCGGCTTCCTTCTTCAACATGTCCGAGAAACCGATGATGGCGTTGAGCGGCGTGCGCAATTCGTGGCTCATGGTGGCGAGGAAACGGCTTTTGGCGGCATTGGCGCGCTCCGCCTCGGTGCGCGCGTCCTCGAGCGCCCGCGCCTGCAGCTGACGCTCGGTCACGTCGCGCAGAACGGCGACGACCTCGCGCCGATCTGGCCCGCCGGTAGCGGCCGTCGCCTGTTCGAGCGGCCGACAGCGCATCTCGATCCAGATGAATTGCAGCGTGGGACGGCCTTCGGCGTCGGCGGCCTCGCGCCGCACCCGGAACTCGACCGAACGGCTCTCGCCGATCGCTGCGGCATCGCCGAGCGCGGTCAGATAAGCGGGGCGATCGGCGACATGAACGCGATCGAACAGCCCGTGGCCATGCAACGCGATAACGCCGACAGCCGAACAGCGGCTCCGCTGCCGGCGAAACAAACAGAACGGCGCCGTCGCGGCCGTGCCGGATGATCACGTCGGTCATGTTGCGCGCGAGCAGCCGGTAACGGTCTTCCTCGGCGTAGAGGAGCCAAAAACTCGTGCGCGCGAGCGCCTCGGCGCCGAGCGCGAGCCCCGCCGCATAGAGCGCAGCCGACACGATGCCGACGGCGGCAAGCCCGGTGTGTCCGCCGGTCCCGGGCGGCGGCAACAGATCGAGCGACCCGCAAAGCGCCAGCAGGCCCGCGGCTCCGAGCGCGAACGTGCAGGCCGTAGCGACGACGCGGCGCGAAGCCGAAAGCGACGCCTCCAGCGGCACGACCACGAGCCAGATGGCGGCGAAGGAAGCGATACCGCCGGTCGACGCCGCGACCGCGGTCACCAATCCCGTCAAGGCGAGCGAGGAGAGCACATGCGCGCTCTCATAGCGGCCGGTGCGGGAGAGAAAATAGGCGGTGAGGATCGGGACGACGAGCCAGGCAAAAATCAAAAGCTCGATTGCGCTCGGCGCGCCACGCGCGATCAGATAGGCCGGAAACGACGCCAGCGCGACGATGCTGCCGAGCAGCCGCGGAGCGATGAAGGCGCGATGCCGCGCCGCCGTCAGCGCGATCGTGCTGCGCGGACGGATGGATGAGGGTCTCGATATAGTCTCGTACCGGCGCGAAGAGGCCCACGTTTCCCGATCGCACGTCCGATTTTTCAGACGCGCTCCCCCTTTTTCTATGCCGGTAATCGTGTCAGACGCCGCTTAAGCGAACGCTAAGGCCCCGCGCGCCGGCGCCGCGACCCCGCCGCAGCCGCGTTCGGCGCAGGCGCAAGGACTTGGGATTCGCCCATCATGGTGAACGGCCCGTTGCCGAAAATGACGGCCGCACCGGTCGCACTCGCAGGTCTGGGCGAAGAAATATCGAACCGCATCGGCGCGCCCCAGCGTGAGGTCGCCACAAATCGGCGCAAGCGCGTTCGCGCAAATTTTAGGTAAATTCTATTTTTTCGAATTTTGCGAAAATTTGCGGCGTATTCTGCTCGATTATGGGGAAAAACGTACGCGCCTCGCGAACGTCGCTTTCAACGCTGCCTGCTAGGTTGCGTGCATGTGCGGCCACGCAGGCCGCCGGGGATGCGGCTCTTATGTTCTTTCTGTTGCGAATGGCATTCTGGCTCGGCGTGGTGCTGGTGCTCTTGCCCAGCGGTTCTGCCTCGCGCGGTCCCGCGGTGAGTGACGTTGGCGCTGCGAACGCCATCTCGGCAGCTTCGGCGACGGTGTCGGATCTGCGCGGGTTCTGTTCGCGCCAGCCCGACGCCTGCACCGTCGGCTCGCAGGTCGCGACCGCGCTCGGCTATAAGGCCCAGGCCGGCGCGAAGATGCTTTACGAAGCCTTGACCGAAGCGCTCGCGCCGCGCGAGACCGGCTCGGTCGCAAGTGGCGCTACCCGCGGGGCCAGCGCTGCGAAATCCGGGTCGGATATTTCTCCGCCGGATCGGGGTTCGCAAAACACGCTCACCGCGACGGATCTCATTCCTGCCTGGCGCGGTCCGCAGCCGCGCAAGGACGCCAAGCACTCCGTTTAGTCGAACGCCGTACGCCCCTTGGGGCGTCGCCCGCAGCCACAATGGGCTCGGCGGCAGCACCAATGCGCGCGGAAACATCGACCTTCGCCGCAGGGCTCTCTATATAAAGGGGTGACTTCATAGAGCGTGACTTGATAGAGCGTGTCTTGCGGGACGCCGACGCGATGGCCGATATCGAAGAAATCGTCGACAACTTCTCCGTCCTCGACGACTGGGACGATCGCTATCGCTATCTGATCGAGCTCGGGCGCGAGTTGTCGCCGCTGGCCGAAGCCGCCCATAGCGACGCCAACAAGGTGCAGGGCTGCGCCAGTCAAGTCTGGCTCGAAACCAGGGTGCATCCGAACGGCGCCGGCGGGCCGTCGCTCACATTCGAAGGCGACAGCGACGCGCATCTCGTCCGCGGGCTGATCGCGATCCTGTTTGCCGTCTATTCCGGCAAGAGCGCCAAGACCATTCTGGCGACCGATGCGGTGGCACTGTTCGAAAAAATGGGCTTGCGCGAGCACCTCACGCCACAGCGATCGAACGGCTTCCGCTCGATGGTGGAGCGGATTCGCTCCGACGCGCGCTCGGCGCTTGCGGTGGCCGCGGTATGAATCCGCGATAGCCGCCGCGCCGGCATCTGTGGCGCGATACTCAATTCTGGTCACATCGGAGAACGTGTTGTAAGTCTCTTCTTGCCGCCGCGATCATCGCGGACCAGGCGAGCGGAAAGAGCAAACGATGGCCGCCAGCGTTGTCGGGGCTGACAGCAGGTTCGGCAACCAAAAATTCCGCGCGGCCATGACGGACGTGTTCGCCGGCGCGATCTGCAGCGTCTTGTCGATCGCCTATTGCCTGTCTTACGCGGCACTGATCTTCACCGGTCCGCTCGAAAATCTGCTGGCTTACGGCGTTGCCGTCACATTCCTATCGGCCGCGGTCGGCGGCGCCGTCGTGGCGCTGCGCAGCTCGATTCCCTTCGCCATTGCCGGACCGGACAGTTCCATTTCCGTCGTGCTGGCCGCGATGGTGGCCACGCTGGTCCAGCGTCTCGTCGCCGATGGCGGAAATCATCTTCTCGAGCCGACCCTCATCGCCTTGTCGCTCTCGACCGCGCTCACCGGCGGGCTGCTTTGTGTTCTCGGCTATGCCAATGCCGGTCGCGCAATTCGTTTCGTTCCCTATCCGGTGATCGGCGGCTTTCTCGGCGCGACCGGTTGGTTGATGATCACCGGCGCAATTCAGGTGATTACCGACCAGCGGCCGACGTTCTTTGATCTCGATGCCTTCGCCACCGGTCCGATTATCGCCAAGCTCGCGGCCGGTGCAGCCATCGTGATCGTACTGCATATGCTCTTGCCCCGGGTGCAGAGCGCCTTCGTCCTCCCCGGCGTTCTGTTGGCGGCGATCGCAGCTACGCATATTGTCTTGCTGGTGTCCGGCGTGTCGCTGGGCGACGCGCAAGCGGCCGGCTGGCTATACCGCCCACAAGCCATGGCCGCCCTGACGCTGCCGTGGAAGCCGGTCGAGCTCGCTCACTTTCCGTGGACGGCATTGCCCTCGCTTGCCGGCGATCTCCTTGCCGTCGTGTTCGTTACCGTCATCACCTTGCTGTTGAACACGACCGGGATCGAGATAGCCACTCGAACCGAGGCTAATATCGACCGCGACCTCAAGGTGCTCGGGCTCGCCAATTTGCTCACGGCGGCGCTCGGCGGGCTGGTAAGCTGCACGTCGGTAAGCCGCAGCACGCTGGCCCGGGTCGCCGGGGCGACGAGCCGCCTTGCCGGACTCACTGTCGCCGCGGTCTGCGCCGTGCTGCTGCTGGTCGGTCCCGGCTTGCTTGGCGCCGTGCCGAAATTCGTCCTCGGCGGAGTGTTGTGTTTCCTCGGCAGCGGTCTGGTCTACCAGTGGCTGATCCGTTCATCGCGGCAATTGCTGCTGATCGAATACCTGTCGTTGATCACGATCGCCGTGCTCATCATCTATTGGGGCTTTATCGGCGGCGTGCTGATCGGCGTGGTCATTGGTTGCGCCACATTCGCGTTGAGCGCGAGCCGGGTGAACGCGATCAAATTCAGCTTTGACGGTTCGGAGTTCCGCTCGTCGCTCGATCGCGGGCCCGACGAGTTGTCGATTCTCGCCGCGCATGGCCGGGAGATCCAGGGCATGGCGCTGCAGAGCTATCTGTTCTTCGGCTCGGCCAGCCGGCTCTATCAGTACGTCAAGGAGCTTCTGGGCCAACATGCGGCGTGCCGCTTCCTCATTTTCGATTTCCGCCGCGTCACCGGCATCGACTCCTCGGCGACGCATAGCTTCGCGCAAATCAAGCAGGCGGCGAGCGAAGCAAACGCTCGCGTTGTTCTGGTCAATCTGACGCAGGATTTGGAACGCGCCTTTCGCACCGCCAGGTTCATGTCCGACGACATCGTCGTCGCCTCCGATCTCGATCGCGCGCTGGAAGCTTGCGAGCAGGAGATCATCGAGGCGCATCGGGCCGAGGGTGGAGAGTTGCGGTCGTTGCGCGCGTGGTTATCCGACGCCCTGGGAGGCGCCGAATTTGCCGATCGCCTGGCGAAATATTGCCGGCGGCTCGAGGTTCACACCGGCGAGATCATCGCCCGACAGGGCGAGGCGGCCGCCTCGATGCACTTCATCCTCGAGGGGCGCGTTGGCATCATCGTCGATCTGCCGGAAGGGCGTGCGGTGCGGGTGCGCAGCCTCGGCCGGCATACGACCGTCGGCGAGATGGGCCTGATCACCCGACGCTCGCGCAGCGCCACAATCCAAGCCGAGGCTGCAAGCGTCCTCTACGAGCTCGACGCGGACGCCTTCGCCAGCATTAAGCGCGATGACCCCGCCCTGAGCCAGGCC
Organism: uncultured Alphaproteobacteria bacterium; assembly: GCA_963695665.1. Lineage (GTDB taxonomy): Bacteria > Pseudomonadota > Alphaproteobacteria > Rhizobiales > Xanthobacteraceae > BOG-931. The sequence continues at coordinate 109,089 of CAVOHL010000016.1, read as the reverse complement.
CTACTCGGCTACGTGATCGGGGTGATGACGGAACGCCTCAGCTTTGCCAACCGGGTGATCGGCGTCCTGCAGCGTTGAGGCGCCGCCCGGGCGCAAATCGCCAATCGGTCAGCCGCGCTCGCGGCGACGGCGGCGTTGCTGGCCGAGACCCATCTGCTTGGCGAGCTGGGAGCGAGCCGCGGCGTAGTTGGGCGCGACCATGGGGTAGTCGGGCGGCAACGTCCATTTGTCGCGATATTGCTCCGGCGTCATGTCGTACTGCGTGCGCAAATGGCGCTTGAGCGATTTGAATTTCTTGCCGTCTTCCAAACAGACAATATAATCGGATGTGATCGAGCGCTTGACCGGAACGGCCGGCTTCAGCGGTTCGGCCGGCGGCGTTGCTTGGCCGCCGGAGACCCGCAGCAAAGCGGCGTGCACCTGGCCGATGAGATTCGGTATGTCCCCGCTCGCAACGGTATTGTTGCTGACATAGGCGGACACGATGTTTGCCGTCAGCTGAATGTAGCTGCTGTCGCCTGAATTCTCGGGCATCTGAGTCTGGTCCCGACGGTTGTCCACGCCGCAGCCCATCCGGCCGCAGCTTCCGGCGCTGAGGATGCGTTCAGAATTCGGCGCCCGACCCCCGTCTTGTCCCCCACTGGGCTGATGCCGAACCAGAGGCAATTGTAGACTTTAGAGCATTACAAGAATTAGCGCAACGAACTACGCGGCCACCAGGGATCAAACCTGAACAACCAAGTCATAGGGTCTTTGTACAAAGAATTTTCGCGAGATTTTTCGCAGCAAGGCGGGGCGCCTCTCGGCCATGGTCCGCGAAGGCCGAGCAATAAGGCTTAAGAGTTGCTCTCGATGTGGTTGCGCAGCTCAGTGATCGAGCCAAACCGCATCATGCCCTGTGGAAACTGAGCTTCGATGGAGCCGTCCGAGTAGAGCGTGTACGCCCTTCCTTCGACCACGCCTGATTTAAGGACCGACACTGACGCCGGCGCTGCGGCGGCCGGTTCATCGATCGTTACCTGCGGCGGCTCGGCGGCCGCGCTCTTCGCTCGCTGCCTCGAGTTCGGCCGGGGCCGGCTGAGCCGGCGCCGGCGCAACGCTCTCTTCCGCGTCCTGCGGCGTTCGCGGGCCCTTCGGCCAAAAGGCGTCAAACACGGAGCCTTTCGCTCCGCGGCGGGTCGTTGCTGAGGCGCGAGCACTATTGGCGCGCGGCGCAAGCCTGGCGGCGGCGGAGCCGTTGGTCCGAGCGACGGCGGCGCCGTTGACGATTGCGCCACCGTTCTCGTGCGCGGCCGCGTCTGGCTGCGGCAGCAAGGACAGGTTCGCATCCTCCACCGCCGGCGTCTGTTCGAGCCGCATCAAGCCGGGGAATTTCTCTCGTAGGCGTTCCACTACGACTTCCTCGACCGGCCCCGTCGCGGCCTTCCCGGCAGCGGCGCCCGCCGCTTGCGCGGCAGGGTCGATCTTCGGTCTTACCGGGAATGGAATCGGCGTCGGTCCGCCGGCTTGTCCCGCGACCGAGGCCGAGCCAATGCCGGGCGCTTCGCCCGGCCGCGAAGGACGCAGCAACGGCCGCGCTTCCAGCGCGCGCTCTATGCGCTGCAATGTGCGCACCGCCAAGCCAAGGCCGACCAGTAGCAGCCCGCCGACGGCCGCGATCATGCCCGGCGTGATCGTCTCTGCATCAAAGGTGCCAGTCGCGACCGACGTCACAAGCGTCAAGCCGGCGGCGGTCGTCACCGCACCCAAAATCACCAAAAACACGTACATAACGCCAATCCCTTGCCGCCGATCGAACGGCGGCCGCCCAAGAAAAACCATTGGGACCAACTATTTTGTCCGTCCTCCTGAAGCGGTGCAAGGAATTATTGTCGTACCGCCAGCGTCAAGGTTCCACGCGCTGGGGTCTCCGATCGCATTCGATCGCGATTCTGAACTTAAAGACTTCGGATAATTCATTGCGCTACATGGGGAATCGGTGCCGATCTACGGATCGCTTTTGACCCCGCTTCTGCGTTAACCTTGGCGACCATTGCCCAAACCGTGCGGATCGGCCTATCTAGGTGGAAACTTTGTCTTGCCCTGACGGTTTCATCCGCAAGCCCGCCGCCCCAATCCGGTTTCTCATTGAGGAGTAGAGCCTATGGCATTCACCCTGCCCGATCTGCCTTATCCATACGACGCCCTCACCCCGCACATGTCGCGCGAGACGCTCGAATTTCATCACGACAAGCACCACCAAGCCTACGTCACCAACGGGAATAACCTGGCCAAAGGAACCGAGTGGGAGAACAAATCCGTCGAGGAAGTGGTGAAGGGCACTTTCGGCAAGAACCAAGGGCTCTTCAACAATGCCGCTCAGCACTATAACCACATTCACTTCTGGAAATGGATGAAGAAGGGCGGCGGCGGCGACAAATTGCCGGGCAAGCTCGAAAAGCAGATCATCAGCGACATCGGGTCGATCGCTAAAATGAAGGAGGACTTCGCCCAGGCCGGCGTCACTCAGTTCGGCTCGGGCTGGTGCTGGCTCGCGGTAAAGGACGGCAAGATCGCGGTGACGAAGACGCCAAACGGCGAGAACCCGTTGGTGCACGGCGCCAAGCCCATCCTCGGCTGCGACGTGTGGGAGCACTCCTACTACATCGACTATCGCAACCGGCGCCCGGACTACCTGAAGGCGTTCCTCGACCATCTGGTCAATTGGGACCACGTCGCGCAGATGTACGAAGAAGCGATGAAGTAGGCGGCTTCGCGCTGCATTGCGTTGGATGTGAGCGGGGCCGCTTGCCCCGCTCTCGGCGTAAGCCGGCGCCCCGCCCATCGTTGCGGGCAGCGGCGTCGGATCTCATACGTTTGCGCTCCGTCCGAGGTCATCTGAGGATTACGTTTTGAACGTTGCGGCACAGCGCATCTCCAAGGCCGGCCCGGCCTCGTTCAATCCCGCGGTAAACTCCTCCCTCTCGTTCTCGACCGCGGCCGTCGCCGCGCATTGGCTCGATGCTGTTGCGATTGGTGCGTTGATATCGGTCGCCGCGGTCGCCGCGCTCACCTTTCGCGACTACGGCCTCGGCTGGGACGATTACACCCATTCGCAATATGGCAGCCTGCTGCTCTCGCTTTACGGCTCGGGGTTTGCCGACAGACGCGCGCTGTCCTTCGTAAACCTCTACATGTATGGCGGCGGGTTCGACCTTCTTGCCACGCTTTCCGCAAAGATCCTGCCGTTCGGTCTGTTTGAAACGCGCCGCCTCGTCGGTGCCGCCGTGGGCCTTGTCGGCCTGTTCTTCACCTGGCGGCTCGGACGCCGCCTGGGCGGCCCGCTCGCCGGCTTGATCGCGCTCGTTCTTCTCGCCACCTGCCCGCTCTATTACGGGCATATGTTCATGAACGCGAAGGACACGCCCTTCGCGGTGACGATGGCGATGGCCCTTCTCGGCCTGGTGCGCGCATTTCAGGAATATCCGCGCGCGACGCCGGCGACGGTCGCCTTGTGCAGCGTCGGCCTCGGCCTCGCCGTCGGATCGCGCGTGATGGGCGGCTTTGCCGTCTTGGAAGCGCTGCTGGCGTTTTTGTTCATTCTCGCCATCAGATCGCGCGAAACCGGGCTCAAGCCGGCGCTCGGCGAATGGGGATCCTTCCTCATGCCCTTCCTTCCCGGCGCGGTCCTCGCCTATCTGGTGATGGGGCTGGTTTGGCCTTGGGCGGCGCTCTCGCCGCTCAATCCGTTCCGCGCCGTGGAGTATTTCTCCAACTTTTTCGAGAAGCCGTGGCGCGAGTTGTTTGGCGGCCAATTGATACCAGTCGTCGACATGCCGCGCAGTTACCTGCCGACACTGGTCGGCCTCACGCTGCCGGAGCTCATGCTGGCGCTCGGGCTTTGCGGAATCGCGGGCGCGGCCATCGTCGCCGCGCGCGGCCAGCCGGGCGGCGACGGCGCAACGGCCGGGCGACGGGCGGCTCTCATTGCCGTCGTGCTTGCCGCTCTACTGCCGGTACTGGTGACGGTCGCGGGACGGCCGGCCATGTACAACGGCATCCGCCATTTCGTGTTCTTGACCCCGCCATTTGCCGCACTCGGCGGCCTTGCCGGCGCGTGGATCGCGCGAAGCCTGAGGCAATACGGCCGCGCCGCGATCGCCGCGGGTGTCGGTCCTCTTGGCCGCAGGCCTCGCCTCCCCGGCTATCGAGATGGCGCGGCTGCATCCCTATGAATACACGCACTTCAATCATATCGCCGGCGGCGTCGCCGGAGCGCGGCCGCGCTACATGCTCGACTATTGGGGACTGTCGATGACGCAGGCGTCGTGGCGGCTGCGCGCGCTCGTTGCGGAGCGAGGCGAGAAGCCGCACGGGGCCACGTGGAGCGTCGCGGTGTGCGGGCCGCATCCCGCCGTTGCCGTCGCCTTGGGCCCGCAATACGCGGCGATCTGGAAACCGAAGGGCGCCGACTTCGCCATGACGCTCGGCGAGTTCTATTGCGCCAAGCTCGATGCGCCGGTGCTGTTCGAGATCGTGCGCGAAGGCATCGTCTATGCACGCGTCTATGACATTCGCGGCCGTTCGATTCCCACGCTGCTGACCGTGCGCGGTCCCGACGCCGACGACTGATCGTTCACGCCGTCGCGTGCGCGAACTGCCAGTAGAGCTCCCGCGCCTTGCGGTAGAACGGGCCGGGCTGCAAATCGCGGTCGTCGATGCGCGTGACCGGCGAGACTTTGGTGAAGTTGCCGGTGGAAAAAATCTCATCGGCCGATTGGAAATCGGAATAGCGCATCGTTGCCTCGACGATGGTTGCGCCGGCGTCGCGCAACAGGGCGATCACGCGCGCGCGGGTAATTCCGGAAAGGAAGGTGCCGTTGGCGGCCGGCGTGAACACGACACCGTCCTTCGCCATGAAGATATTGGCCGTGCCGAGCTCGGCGACGTTGCCCAGCATGTCGCACATGATGCAGTTGTCGAACCCGCGCGAGCGCGCTTCGATCAGTGCGCGCGCATTGTGCGGATAAAGGCAGCCGGCCTTGGCCTCGAGCGGAGCGGTCTCGCGCGTCGGACGCCGAAACGGCGATAGCGTGATCGCCGTGCCGCTAGGCTCCGGTAGCGGCGCAATATAGAGCGTGAGGCACCAGCGGGTGGTCTCCGGGTCGGGCCGCACGGCGCCGCCCGCTGCATCCTCCGCCCAGTACATCGGCCGGATATAAAGCTCGGCGTCGCGCTCGAAGCGTTTGCGGCCGTCGCGGGCGAGGCCGATCCAGGTCTCCGTCGAGACCAGCGGCTTGAGGCACATGGCCTTCACCGATTCGTTGACGCGCGCGCAATGCAGATCGAGATCGGGCGTAACGCCGTCGAAAGCGCGCGCACCGTCGAACACCGACGTGCAAAGCCACGCCGCATGCGTGCGCGGACCCATGATCGGCACGTTGCCCTCGTGCCAGTCATTCTCGAAAAACGTAACGGTCTTCGACCAGGTGACCCGCCGGCTCATGCAATCATCCTTTCGTGGGCATATTGTGCGGCAAGGAGATTAGGCCATGTTTAACGCTTATGTTTTCGACGCCTACGGCACGCTGTTCGACGTCCATGCCGCGATTGCCCGCCACCGCGCCGCGGCCGGGCCCGAAGCGGAGCGGTTTTCGGAGATCTGGCGATCAAAGCAGCTCGAATACACGTGGACGTTGACGCTTGCCGGCCGCTACGTCGATTTTTGGACGTTGACTGAACGGGCGCTGGACTACGCGTTCGCGCGCGTGCCCTCGGTCGACCGGGCGCTGCGCCCGAAATTGCTGGACGCCTACCTGGCGCTCGATGCGTTCGCCGACGCCCGCGCCGCCCTGGCGGCCCTCAAGGCGCGCGGCACCCGCCTTGCCATCCTCTCCAACGGCACGGCGCGCATGCTTGCCGCCGCCGTCGATGCCGCGGGAATCGCCACCCAGCTGGACGCAGTCCTGTCGGTGGACGCCGTGCGCCTCTACAAGCCGCGGCCGGAAGTCTATGCGCTGGTCACCGATGCGCTCGCCGTGCCGCCGCGCGACGTCGCGTTCGTGTCGTCGAACCGCTGGGATGTCATGGGCGCCGCGTCGTTCGGCTTTGCCGCGCTGTGGGTCAATCGGGCGAGCTTGCCGGACGAATATGCGGACCATGCGCCGCCGCGCGAGATACCGAATCTTGCCGCGCTGTCCGATGTGGCGACAAAAGCTGATAGGCGCGCTATGCGGCGTGGTCTTTCGACCCGCTCGTTTCGGGGTTCTTGAGAGCGGTCACGATCTGTTGTTTGGTCAGCCGCGTGCCGTCGTCACCTTCGATCAGCAGCGCGACCCGGCCGCTGTCGTTGATGTGCCGCGCCCAGCTCATCGCCTCGTCGAGAACGCCGAACTCCTTGTAGAGATGCCGGTCTTTCTCCAAGGGCGAGATGGACTGCGAGCCGCGCGGCCCGGAATAGACGCGATAAGTCATCATCGGCCTCCTCTTTATGGGCCTCCTGTTTGGAACGCCGTCTACAACCAATGTCGGTCGGAAATGTGCCGCTCGTATGTCGTCGCCGGCACCGCGGCGCGATGACGCGGGCGGACGCGCACTGCCAGCCTGTCCAGGTGCATGTCCCGACCGCGTGGCTATTTCGGTGGCAGCGCCGGTTGCCTTGCTCAGCTCATGGGCGCGAGCGGCTCGGCGCACTGTTTGGCGTGCTCCGCCTGGCAGACCTGATAGAGCGCAGGGCAAGGCTTTGCCGCGGCGAGCGCCGCCTCGATGCTTTTGACCCGCTCGCCCGCCGCGCGCGACTGCCCGTCATAGGTCAGCACCGCGTCGGCGCGCTCGATGCCGCGATCGGTCATCAGGAAACGTTCGGCTCCGTTGAAATATGTGGTCGCAATCTTGATCGCCTCGCCGAGCTGCTTGGTGAATTCGGCGTTGGCCTTGGGGTCGGGCTTGACCACGCGCGCGTGCACCGCAGCATCGGTATAGAGGACGTTGAGCCTGAAATAGATGCCGCCGCATTGGGCGAGCGCCGCCCAGTAGGGTCGGCCGTTGAAGGGACCGGGCGCGGCGACAACGCTGTCGCGCTTGTCCACCGGAGCTGCCGGGACCGCGGGCTCGCTCCGGGCGCGCTCGCGTTTGCGGCTCGTCGTCTGCGCATGCGCAGTCGCGGCAATGACGAGGGCGAGCGTGAACAGAGCCGCCTTTGCGAGCATCTTCGGCATGGCGCGATTATATACAGCCGCGCATAGACGCGGCGGTCTAAAATCTTTCCACCCAGGGCCGCAGCTCGATTTCCCAGGCCCACGCACTGCGTTGCTGCTGCAGCAGATGCAGATAGGTCTGCGCGATGGCGTCCGGATCGAGCATGCTGTCGGGTTTGTCCGGCGGTTCGGCGCGTTGCGCGCTGCGGATGCCGCCATCGATCACGACATGGGCGACGTGAATGCCGCGCGGCGAAAGCTCGCGCGCCATGCTCTGCGCCAGCCCGCGGAGCGCAAACTTGCCCATCGCGAACGGCGCTGACTGCGCATAGCCTTTGACGCTGGCCGAGGCGCCGGTGAACAGGATCGCCCCGTGGCCGCGCGGGAGCATGCGCTTGGCCGCCTCCTGCGCAACCAGGAAGCCGGCGAACGCGCTCACCGTCAGCGTCTTCTCGACATCGGCCGGATCAAGCTCGACGAATGGCCCGCGGGTGCGGAAGCTCGCATTGTAGACGACGACATCGAGCGGGCCGAACGCGGTTTCGGCGTCGGCGAACAGTTTTGCCACCTCGGCCTGCTTTGCCGCATCGCAAGCAAACGCCTTGCCGCCGGTCTCCTTGGCGAGCGGCGCCAGATCGCCGGCGCGGCGCGCGGCGAGCGCCACCTTCATGCCGGCTTTGGTGAATGTGCGCGCCAGCGAGGCGGAGAGCCCCGCCCCGGCACCGACGATCAGCGCGGTTCGATAGGAAATTTCGCTCATGCAACCCTCCAACTATGTCCAGCCTACGAAAGAAGCCTCAATCGACGACAGCGACCGCGTTGATCTCGACCAGGCAGCGCGGGTCGGTGGCAAGCCGCACGACCTGAACGGTGGTCGTCGCCGGCTTGGCCTCGCGAAAATATTCACCCCAGACGCGATTGAGCGCATCTTGCTCGGACAGATCGGTGACGAAGCGATCGGCGGTGACCACGTCGGCGAACGTCGCGCCGACCGCCTCGAGCCCGCGCTTGAGATTTTCCAGCGCGGCGCGCGCCTGCCCGCCCATGTCGTGCGGCATGGCGTCGAACTCCTCCGGCCGATGCGGATGATGATGATAAACCGGCGCGGCGGTGACGCCGGCGAGATAGACGGTCGTCCCACCCCTCACCTTGATCGCCGGCGCATAAGGCATCCACAGATCCGGCGCGTCCGGCCAATGAATATGCTCGACGGCTTTGGGCATGGCGTGTCCTTCCAATTCATTCTGTCCGATTTAATTTGTGACATCGTTGTTAGTCTTATGCCTGGACGCGTCGCCGACCACAATGCGCGTACGGCGAGCGCATGGCGCGGCACACCGAGAATTGATGCACTTGGCATGCACGGCCGCTTGGCTCATCGCCGGAAAAACATTAAATCAAACGTACGGCGTCGGTAGACGAGCGCCCCGAACAACGACCCAAAAAGGAGAATAGTCATGCTGCCTAAAACCCTGCTCGCCGGCTTAGCCGCAGCCACCATCATTGCCGGATCGGCTCTCATCTCGACTGGCGCCTCGGCCGCAGGAGGGCACGGCGGCGCCGCGGGCAACTGGCCCCAGTCTGGGACGTGGAATTGGCCCGAATATGCCGGCGGACCGGCCTGCAACTGGACGCATGTGAAGTATTACGACCATGGCAAGGCTCATTGGCGCTGGGAGCATGTGTGCCCGTAAGCCTTTGAGCTAAGTCGGTCGGCGATCTCGGACAGTTTACGAGATCCAGAATAGACGGCGGGTTGCTCGGCAGCCCGCCGTTTTCATTCCGAGACCGCCGAGACATGCCCGCGCGCCAACGGCGATTCGAGACTAGTTGCAACGACGCGCATCCACTCCACTACATGCGAAACACCCCAAACTTCGTTTCCGGGATCGGCGCATTGAGCGTCACCGAGAACGCCAAGGCGAGTACACGGCGCGTTTCCGCGGGCGTGATGATGCCGTCATCCCAAATACGGGCGGTGGCGTAGTAGGGATTGCCTTCCGCCTCGTATTGCTCGCGGATCGGCTGCTTGAATTCTTCCTCCTCGACTTCGGACCATTGCTTCCCGGCGGCTTCGATGTTGTCGCGGCGCACGGTCGCCAGCACGCTCGCCGCCTGCTCGCCGCCCATCACCGAGATGCGCGCGTTCGGCCAGGTGAACAGGAAGCGCGGGCCGTAAGCGCGGCCGCACATGCCGTAATTGCCGGCGCCGTAAGAGCCGCCGATGATAAGCGTGATCTTCGGCACCTGCGCGCAGGCGACCGCCGTGACCATCTTGGCGCCGTCCTTGGCGATGCCGCCCGCCTCGTAGTCGCGCCCGACCATGAAGCCGACGATGTTCTGCAGGAAAAGAAGCGGCACGCGGCGCTGGCAGCAAAGCTCGATGAAATGCGCGGCCTTGAGCGCGCTTTCCGAGAACAAGATCCCGTTGTTGCCGATGATGCCGACGGGGATGCCGTGGATGTGGGCGAAACCGGCGACGAGCGTCGTGCCGTAGAGCGCCTTGAATTCGTCGAACTCGGAGCCGTCGACGAGGCGCGCGATCACCTCGCGCACGTCGTATTGCTTCTTGAGGTCCGCCGGCACGATGCCAGCGAGATCATCGGCGTCGTATTTCGGCTCGGCCGGCTTGGCGAGCGCGGTGTCGATCGACTTTTTGGTGTTCAGGCTGGCGACGATGCGCCGACAAAGCGCGAGCGCATGGCGGTCATTCTCGGCGTAGTAGTCGGCGACGCCGGATTTCCTTGCGTGCACGTCGGCGCCGCCCAACTCCTCGGCCGAGACCACCTCACCGGTTGCCGCCTTCACCAGCGGCGGCCCGCCGAGAAAGATGGTGCCCTGATTGCGCACGATGACGGTCTCATCCGACATCGCCGGCACATAGGCGCCGCCGGCCGTGCAGGAGCCCATGACCACCGCGATCTGGGCGATGCCGGCCGCCGACAGCGTCGCCTGATTGTAAAAGATACGGCCGAAATGCTCGCGATCGGGGAACACCTCGGTCCAATGCGGCAGGTTGGCGCCGCCGGAATCGACGAGATAGATGCAAGGAAGCCGATTCTCGCGCGCGATTTCCTGCGCACGCACGTGCTTCTTCACGGTCATCGGATAGTAGGTGCCGCCCTTGATCGTCGAATCGTTGCAGACGATCACGCACTCGCGCCCGGCGATGCGGCCGATGCCGGTGATGATGCCGGCGCCGTGAATAGGCTCCTCGTACATATTATTGGCGGCAAGCGGCGATAATTCCAGGAACGGCGCGCCCGGATCGATGAGGGTCATGACCCTATCGCGCGGCAGCAATTTGCCGCGCGATAGGTGGCGCTCTCGGGCGCGCGCCGGCCCTCCCTCGGCGGCCGTGGCGCGATGTTCCTCAAGCTCCGCGATCAGGGCGCGCATCGCGGCCTGGTTGGCTTGGAACTCCCGCGATGCGGTATCGATCGTTGATGCAATGATTGGCACTAGCCCCTCGCTATCATTTTCGGCCTCGGCAAATTATCACAGGGAATCGAAACTTTCGCCTCGAAGCGGCGTTCGCGCTGCAAGGGGCATCGCCAAACGCAGTGAGGGCGGCGCAAGCCGCCCTCGCCGTTTGAGTGCTTCATTGCCGGGATCTAGGCGCGAACTTCCTGGCGCTGGAAGATCACGTAGCCGATGACGAACAGGAGGATCGCACCCGCTATCATGCCGACCGTCTGCGGCCAGGCGATCAACATGCTCTCGGACAATGGCAGCGGCGCGCCGAGCACCGCACCCTGAAGCTGGCTCAGATAGATCGGCCCGAGCGAGCGCGTGGTGGGATCAAGCAACGCCACCACCACCTCGGCAAACAAAGTCGACGGCGACAAGCGGGCGAGCATTTGCTCCACCTGCGCCGTCAGCGGAGTAGGCAATCCCAATGCGGTGTATCGCGGATCGATCGGCGCGATCACCTGCGCGACCGCGCCGGCAAGCACCGGCCATATGAAGGTGATGAACAGCCACAGGCCGAGGGTGACCAGCGCCGCGGTCGCGGCCGAGCGGAAGACCACCGAGAACAACAGCGCCAGCGCCAGCCAGACGCCGGCATAGATGATCGTCACCAGGAGGAACAGGAAGCTGCGTGCGATCTCCTCGGCGCCGGGTGGTATGCCGATGAGCAGCAGGCCGAGCCCAATGACGAGAAGCCACAGCGCGATCAAGCTGATGGCAAGCGTCAGCAACCCGGCGATGAATTTTCCAAACAGCAACGCGTCCCGGTAGATCGGCTGCGCGAGAATGCGCGACAGCGTGCGCCGATTGTACTCGCCATTGACGGCGTCGAAGCCGAGGCCGATCGCCATCAACGGCACGAGGAACGAGATGAACGAGACGAACGAGGGCAGCGGATCGCGCGAGGTCGTAAACAGGCGCAGGAACAGGAACGGATCTTCCGCCGTGGTCTCCTTGATCTGCTGTACCGCGCCGTAGAGGGCCGCCAGCGCGACCAGCACCACGAGCCATTCGAGGACACGCATGCGCACGCTGGTGAGGTGGTCCGACAGCTCCTTGAGCACGACCACGCCGACGCCTTGAAAGGCCGAGCCCTCACGCCGCATGGCGGGCTCCGTCCTTCACAGTCTTGCCTTCGTCGGCTTTGGCTTCAAAAAATCGCGTGTAGATCGCCTCGAGGCTCGGTTCCTGAACGCCGAGATATTTGAGGCGGCCGTGCATCGCCACCACTTCGACCGCCGCTTCGGAGCGCACATCCCGGTCGGCGTGCAGGCGTACCTTGCCGATGCCGATCTTCTCGACGCCGCTGACACCCGGGATCAGCGCCAGCCGATCGGCGAGCGCCGCGCCGTCGGCTTCGATATCGACCACGTAACCGCCGCCGAGCACCTCGCGTCCGAGCTCGGCGACCGAGCCCATCAGCGCGATGCGGCCATTGTTGAACAATGCGACGCGGTCGCACACGCTCTGCACTCGCTCGAGCAGGTGCGAAGAGAGCAATACCGAGACGCCCTCGCTCTTGAAGCCGCGGATGATCGCGAGCAGCTCGGCGGTGGCGTGCGGATCAAGTCCCGATGTCGGCTCATCAAGGATGGCGATCTGCGCTCCCTTCATGAGGATCTCGGCAAGCCCGAGACGCTGCCGCATGCCGCGTGAGAAGGTCCCGACGCGCTTTTCGGCAAACTCTTGCAGCCCGACCTGCTCGAGTGCATCGGCGATCCGCTTCTCGCGCTCGCGCGCTTTGAAGCCGATGAGGCGGGCGGTATAGCGCAGATTGTCGGCGGCGGTGAGCTGATCGTAGAACCCCACCGTATCGGGCAGGTAGCCGACGCGCCGTTTGACCGAGAGCGGCTCGCGCGCCGGATCGAATCCGAGCACGCTGACCTCGCCGCTGGAAATTTCGGTGAGGCCCAGCAGCATGAGGATGGTCGTGGTCTTCCCCGCGCCGTTCGGTCCGAGCAGACCGAAAATCTCGCCGCGCCCGACCGTGAACGAGATGTGGTCGACCGCGGTCGCGTCGCCGTAGGTCTTGGTGAGGCCCTTTGCCTCGATGACAACGCCCTCGTTCATCGCCGGCCGAACCTTGCGACCGCTCCGACCATGACCAGAAGCGCGATGCCGATGATGCCGACACCGGCAATGCCCCACATCGTCGAGGTGCTCACCGTGACGCGGAAGGTGGCGGCGGCCAACTCGCCGCGGGCGGAGGCGCGGATCGTCGTGACATAGTCTCCGGCGATGGCCTTCTCGGTCGGCGTGATCCGCGCCTGCACTTCCTTGCTGTCGTTGGGCGCGATGCGATCGACCGTTTTCGGATCGAACGTGACCTTCCAGCCGCTGGGCGCCGAACCGCTGAGTTCGACCTCGTCGGCCGGCGCAGTGCCGGTGTTGGTGATCACGACCGGCACCGACGTCTCCTGCCCGGCCGCCGCTCGGGTCGAAACCAGACCCTCGCGGCCGCTCACGTCGAGCTTCGGCTGGCCGGTAATGTCCATGGTGAGGTCGGCGGTCGCCGTAGCGTCTTCGGCGCCGACGCGGGCGGCGACCTTGTAGCTGCCGGCGGCAGCCGGTATTCGGCGGGCGAACCTTGAGCTTCACGTCCTTGGTCTGGCCGGCATCGACCGGCACCGCGTTGAGCTCCTGGCTGCCGTATTGCTCGGTGAACGAGGCGTCGAAATTCTGCGGCGCCTGCGCGGCGAGACTGACTGTCAGCTTCTTGCCGCTGTCGTTCTTGATCGCGAGCTGATACTCGAAGCTCGATTTCGACGTGCCGCGCAATTCCGGAAGCTGCGGCGTCAGCGTCAGCTTCGCCGGCAAATCCTTGGCGAGGGTCACGGCGATCGGCAGCTCCGCCTTGGTCGAAGCGCCGGCGGCGGCGACGGTCAGCGTTTGCGTGCCCTCGGCCGCGGTCTTCGGCACGTCGAGCCGCAATTCGAGCGAGACGCTGGCGTTGGTCCCGGGCATCGCCGCGGCGACCGGCTGCCCGCCGCCCATCAGCGTTGCCGTCCAGCCCGCGGGTACGCCGGAAACCGACAGATCGAGCCGCTCGGGCGCCAAGTCATAATTGTGCAGCCGCAGACTGATCGAGGACGTCTCACCCGGCCGCAGCGTGACGGCCGGATAGTCACTCATCAAATAGAGGCCTTTGACGTCCTTGGACGTGCTGTCGTCGGCCTTGGCAACCGGCGCAAGCAGAGCCGCGAGGGCGGCAGCAGCGGCGGCGGCGATAAATCGATATCGCATTGGCATTAGCTCCCGTGCAGGAAATCGTTCGGTTCGCCCCTCCCACGGCGCGCTCAAGGAGCACGGGCGAGGAGATCGCTATTGTGGGCGCAATCGTGACAAAATCATGCAGACAACGGCCCATTTGGCAAGACCTGCGGTAGAGAGCCGCAGTTTGAAGGTAAATTGCGCTGATGCGTCGCAGCCCTGAAATCAGCGCCGGCCTGCTGGCGTTCCGCCGCGACAGCGTGCTCGAAGTGCTGCTTGCGCATCCGGGCGGTCCGTTTTGGGCAAAAAAGGACGACGGGGCCTGGACCATCCCCAAGGGTCTCGCCGAGCCCGGCGCCGACCTGCTTGCCACGGCACAGCGCGAATTCGCCGAAGAGACGAGCCTCGCCGCATCGGGGCCTTTCCTCGCCCTCGACGGCGGTCCGGCAAAAGAGCGGGAAGCTGGTGCACGCGTGGGCATTCGAAGCGAATCTCGATCTCGCCTCGTTTGCCAGCAACATGTTCGAGATCGAGTGGCCGCCCAGATCGGGACGCAGCCGACACTTTCCCGGAAATCGATCGCGTCGCCTACTTCGCGCTGCCGGCCGCCATGATCAAGATTCTCGATTATCAGCGCCCATTGCTGCACGAACTCGCGTCGCGTTTAGGCAGCTCACTCCCCTGAGCATCGTCACTCGATTTCATTGCGCGGCAGCACCCACGGTTCGCGCAGCGCCGCCTCGCGCCACTCGTTCCATGCCGGCAGCTCCATCACAGACGCATGTAGGCGCCGGCGACGGCGCTGACCTCGACCGCATAGGTGTGGAAACGCCAAACCACCGGCGCGTACATGGCGTCCGCCGCCCCGAACGCACCGTAGAGAAACGGCCCCTCATTGCCGAAACGCGTGCGGCATTCGCTCCAGAGCGCGTCGATGCGCGCGATATCGCGCTTCGCGTCATCCTCGACTGCGTGCGCCTTCACCGGCCGGCGGACGTTCATCGGCAATTGACTGCGCAGCGCCCCGAAGCCGCCGTGCATTTCCGACGCAGCCGCGCGCGCATGCGCCCGCGCCCGCGCATCACGCGGCCACAAGCCGCTCGTTGGAAATTTTTCCGCGAGGTATTCAAGGATCGCCAACGATTCCCACACCGAAATGCCGCCGTCGACCAGCACCGGCACCTTGCCGGCCCCGCGCACCGTCGTCACGCGCGACTTGAAGTCGGGCGCATCGAGCGAAATCACCGTTTCCTCAAACGCGATCCCGGCAACCTTCATCGCCAGCCATGGCCGCAACGACCAGGAGGAATAGTTCTTGTTGCCGATGAGCAGATGCAGCCCCATGCGCGCCTCTCTGGCAGCTCGGCTCGCGAGAGTTGAGCACGCCATTCTCAGGCGAGCAATCGGCGTTATATGAGGCCGGTCACGACCGCGAGAAACGAAGCGCAGATCACCGCCGCCGTGCCGAAGAGAACGACAAAGACCGTCTCGATCCGCTCGCGCCTGGCTTGTTCGGCGTCGGTCTCGGTCCCTGCCATGGCGCCTCCGAGCGCGGCAGGCATTTCGGTCGCCATGATTGTCCCTTCCGCAAACGACGAGGATGCACAGAGCATTGGGCGACATGGTTGAGGATTGGTTAATCGCAGGCGAGCGCGAGGACAGCAGATCGGCTGGCGCCGCTCAGGGCGCGGGAAACAATTCCGCAGTCTTGCCGCTAAGCCGGTAGGCCAGGAGGCCGACCCACTCGTGCACGGCGGTGTCGGTACGGCGCAGGCCGTCGCCGAGCGAGACGAACGGCCGCACCGCGTCGATCGGCCCGCGCGTGCGCCAATCGACCGGATAAGGCTCGACCGGGAAACCGGCCGCCCGGAACGCCGCCATCGCACGCGGCATATGATAGGCCGAGGTCACCAGGAGCCAGCGCTCGCCCGGCTTCGGGTTGGCGGTGAGGCGCGAGAACACGGCATTTTCGATCGTATTGCGCGACTGCTCCTCGGCGGCGATACGGTCATGGGCGACGCCCAGAGCCTCCAACTCGCGCACGGCGAAGGCGGCTTCGGCGCCCTCCTCGAACACGAGCGCATTGCTGCCGCCGGCAAAGACGATGCGCGCATTCGGATAACGGCGCGCCAGCTCGGCAGTGGCGGTGATGCGCTCGGCCGCCTCGTCGAGCGCCACCGCCCCGCGCGCGGCCGATACGTCGGGTGAGATCGCCCCGCCGAGCACGACGATTTCGTCGGGCGGTCCGCGCGCGGCATCCCATGGCGGAAAGCGTTGCTCCAAGGGCAGCAGCAGCGCATTACCCAGCGGCGACAGGCCGGCGAGCGCGATGAGTACCAGGCTCGTCACCACGAGCCAGCTCGCGAGGCGGGTAAAGCGCGTCAACAGCAGAATGAGGCCAAGCAGCCCGATCGCTATCAACAAGTTCGACGGCAGCGCAAAGAACCCGAAGATCTTTGAGAGGATGAAGAACATCCGCGATGCCGTCACGAACGCGATTTCCGCCACGCCGTATAGCGGGATTTAGCGTCATCGTTCGGCGGGTAAAGGCCCGGCAGCCTTACGCCGTTCTCGACCTCGTTGACCACCCAGCTTTCGTAGAGCTCGTGCTCGGCGCCCTCGTGGGCGACGAATTCCACCAAAGCCTGCGGAACAACAACCACACCATCATCGTCGGCGACGATCACGTCGCCGGGAAAAATCGCGCATCCGCCGCAGCCGATCGGCTCCTGCCAGCCGACGAAGGTCAATCCATTGACCGAAGCCGGCGCCGCGACACCGGCGCACCACACCGGCAGCGCGCTTCTGAGAATACCGGCGCGGTCGCGCACGACGCCGTCGGTAACGAGTGCCGCCACGTTGCGCTTCTTCATGCGTGCGCAGAGGATATCGCCGAAGATTCCTGCGCTCGGCACGCCCATGGCGTCGGCAACCGCAACGGCTCCGTCCGGCATTTCCTCGATCGCCGCGCGGGTCGAGATCGGCTTACCCCAACTCTCCGGCGTTGCGAGATCTTCGCGCACCGGGACGAAACGCAAAGTAAACGCCGGCCCGACCACGCGCTCGCCTTCGGGGACGAGCGGCTTTGGGCCATTCATCCAGCAGCGGCGAATACCCTTCTTGAGCAGCATCGTCGTGATCGTCGCCGTCGTCACCTTGTGCAGAATTTCGAATACGGCCTCGTTCATCGCTTGCCCCATCCACCGAAGTTACGCCGGCGTCATGCCGAGCCGCGCCTCGCGCCGCCGCAGCCATGCCACCAGCGGCACCGACAAAAGCACCATCCACGCCTTGCCGATGACCTGTCCAAGCAAAAAATCGAGCGAGCCGAAAGCCAGCCACAAGAATACGATCGAGTCGACGACGAGACCGACGGCGCTCGAGGCAACGACCGCGGCGACCAGCCGCCGCCGCGCCAGCGGCGTATAAACTGCCAGATCGGCGAACTCCGACAGAAGGAAGGCGACACCGGAAGCGAGAACGAGGTTCGGCGGCGCGAGCAGCGCCGAAGCCGCGGTTCCGAATAGGATCGCGATTGCCGATATGCCGGCGCCGAGCCGGCGCTGCACGAGGTCACGCAGCACCAGCGCAAAACCGACCATCATGACGCCCGAAGGCGCCACCACGCCGGGCGCGACCGGCACCACGCACGGGCCGTGCGGGGCGACGCACGCCGTGCCGAGATGGCCGATCATCCAATTGGCGGCCGGGATCGTCAGCGCGAACAGGACCAGAAAAATCAGGCCTTCGCGCCGGCGCCGGCGTTCCTCGGCGGGTGTCATCAGGCTGCCTTCCATTTCGCATATCCGTCCGCACGCAACCGGCAAGCCGGACATTCGCCGCAGCCGAAGCCCCAGGCATGCCGGTGCTGGCGGTCGCCGAGATAGCAGGTGTGGGTCTCGGCCAGAAGAAGCTCGATCAGGGATTCTCCGCCGATCTCGAGCGCAAGCGCGAACGTTGCCGCCTTGTCGATCCACATCAGCGGCGTATCGATCACGAATCGCCGATCCATGCCGAGCGTGAGCGCAAGCTGCATCGCCTTGACCGTGTCGTCGCGGCAGTCCGGATAACCGGAGAAGTCGGTCTCGCACATGCCGGCGACGAGGTGCTTTATCCCGCGCCGATAGGCGAGCGCGCCGGCGAAGCAGAAAAAGACGAGATTGCGTCCGGGCACGAAGGTCGTCGGCAGACCGCTCTCAGAGATCTCGATCGCGACCTCGCGCGTGAGCGCGCTGTCGGAAACAGCGGCCAGCGCGTCGATCCGCACGACGTGATCGTCACCCAGCCGTGCGCGCCAATGCGGCGTGAGAGCCGCCAGGCGCTCGCGGATGCGCGGGCGGACTTCAAGCTCGACGGCATGGCGCTGCCCGTAATCGAAACCGATCGTTTCCACGCGGGCAAAGCGCTCGAGCGCCCACGCCAGAGCACACCGTCGAATTCTTGTCCGCCGGAAAACAGGACGAGCGCGCTCTCGGGCGAGTTCACCGGTGCTTGCCCTCTAGCCAGGTGCCGATCCGCTCGACCGCTTCGCGCATCTCCTCGCGCCGAGCCGGCATAGCAAAAGCGCACGAAATTTCTTCCGCGCAGCGGGTCGAAATCGACGCCCGGCGTCGCCGCCACGCCCGCCTCTTCCAGCATGCGCGTCGCGAAGGCATGACTGTCGGTCGAGAAACGCGAAACATCGGCATAGAGATAGAATGCACCGTCGGCCGGCAAAAACGAATCGAGGCCGGCGCGCGGCAATCCGTCGAGAAGAATGCGGCGGTTTTCTTCGTAGCCGCGACGCACGGCTTCGAGTTCCGCGCGTCCCTCGAACGCCGCTTCGGCGGCGATTTGCGAAAGCGTGGGCACCGAAATTGCGAGGTTCTGCTGCAGCCGCTCGACCGTCCGTATCAAGGACGGCGGCACGACCATCCAGCCGATCCGCCATCCGGTCATGCAGAAATATTTGGAGAACGAATTGACGATGATGGCGTCCGGCGAAATGCGCGCCGCGCATTCGGCGGCAAAGGCGTAATCGAGGCCGTGATAGATCTCGTCGGAGATGACGGCGATGCCGGCATCCTCGGCGCAGCGGATGAGCTCGGCGAGCGCGGATGCGGTCATCATCGTGCCGCTCGGATTGGCCGGAGAGCCCACGATCACGCCTTTGAGCGGGTGCGCTCGATGCTGCTCGAGCAAAGCTGCGGGAGTGATCGCCCATCGTGTTTGCGCCGTCGTCTCGATGCCCACCGGCTCGCAACCGAGCGCGCTGAGGATGTGGCGATACGGCGGATAACCCGGCAGCGCCATCGCCACGCGATCGCCCGCCTCGAAAGCGGCGAGGAACGCCAGAACGAAGCCGGCCGACGAGCCGGTGGTGACAACGATGCGTGCCGGATCGATTTCGAGGCCGTGCCATTCGGCGTAGGCGCGCGCGATACGCCGGCGCAGCGAGGCGACGCCGAGCGTTTCGGTATAGCCGAGGCGAGCCGAGCCGAGCGCGGCGCGCGCCGCAGCGATCGCGCTTGCCGGCGCGCCGGCGGCGGGCTGGCCGACTTCCATATGGATAATGCGGCGGCCCTGCGCCTCGAGCCGGGTCGCGGCGGCGACAACGTCCATCACCATGAACGGCGGCACGGCGCTGCGAGCCGACGGCTTCAACAGATATTTAGCTCTTTCGAGCATCAATTTGTCCTGGCTCGCGGCCGCAGCGGAACCGCCCCGCTGCCGCCGCATTCGGCCGGTTTGGTGACATTAAGCTTCGTCCCAGCAACGCGCCGGGCCCGTGTTGACCGTAACCGGCTCCATCCATAGCTTGGGTCCTGGACCGGGGGACCGACACTTTGTTCCACATGATCGTCGACAGACCTCCTAGCAAGGCGTGCCCGGTGAGGCCAGCGTCGCGCGCCGTTTCGCTTGCCACCGCCGCCGCGATCGCGCTGAGCGGGGCTCCGGCACGCGCGCAGACCGGATCCAACGCCGGCATCCCGATGATCCGAGACGCGGAGATCGAGCAGCTCCTGCGCGAATACACGCAGCCGATTCTGAAGGTTGCCGGCCTCGCTCAGCAAAACGTGCAGGTCGTCATCATCAACGACAAATCGTTCAACGCCTTCGTCATGGACGCGCACCGAATCTTCGTCAATTCCGGCGCGCTGATGCAGGCGACCACGCCGAACCAGCTCATCGGCGTCTTCGCTCACGAGACCGGGCACATTGTCGGCGGGCATCTTGCGAAGATGCGCCAGGAACTTGCCAACGCGCAGACCGCGGCGATCGTCGCCATGCTTCTCGGCGTCGGCGCCATGGTGGCCGGCGCGAGATCCGGCAATGTGAACACCGGCAATGCCGGCGCGGCCGTGGTCAGCGCGCCGCAATCCTACCTGATGCACACCTTGCTCGCCTACCAGCGCGCCCAGGAAGAGCAAGCCGACCGTGCCGGCGTCCGCTTCCTGACCATGACCGGCCAGTCGGCCAAGGGGATGTACGACACGTTCAAGCGCTTCGCCGACGAGATGATGTTCTCGGCGAGCTACATCGATCCCTACGCGCAGAACCACCCGATGCCGGCAGAGCGCATGGCCGCGCTCGCCGAGTTGGCAAAGACGCAGTACTGGGACAAGAAGGACCCGCCCGAACTGCAATTCCGCCATGACATGATGCGGGCGAAGCTCTACGGCTTCACCGAGCGCTCCGACGTGATCGCGCGGCGCTATCCCCTCTCCGACACCAGCATACCCGCTCGCTACGCGCGCGCGATCTCGGCCTACCGTTTCGGCGACCTGCGCGCCGCCGTCGTGCAGATCGACGGCTTGATCCAGGCGATGCCCAACTATCCCTATTTCTACGAGCTCAAGGGCCAGGCCTTGCTCGAAGGCGCCCATCCGGCCGAGGCGATCGCGCCGTTGCACCGCGCGGTCGAGCTATCGCCCAATCCGGCGCTCATTCAGATCATGCTGGGGCAGGCGCTGATCGCCAATAACAACGTCAAGATGGCGGACGAGGCGGTCCCGCTGCTGCGTGCGGCGCTGACCAAGGAGCCCGAATCGAGCGACGCCTATGAGCAGCTCGCCATGGCCTATGGCCGCAAGGGTGACATCGCCGATGCCGATCTCGCGTCCGCGCAGGCGGCGTTCGCGCGCGGCGACAACAAGACGGCGCGCGAACTCGCGGCGCGCGCCAAGATGCGCTTTCCGATCGGCTCGCCCGGCTGGGTCAGAGCCGACGATATCGTCGCCTTCAACAAGAACCTGAAGCAAAATCCGCTTCGGGCCGGCCCATGATCTCAAAAAAAGGAAACTTGAGATGACCTCGCGCGCCGCTATAGCATTCCTGTTCGCAATCACGACGCTGCTCGTCGTGCCGGGTTTGGCACCGGCACGCGCCGAGCCCATCTCCGCCGACCAGCGCGGCGAAATCGAAACAATCGTCAAGAACTATCTCATTGCGCATCCCGAGGTTTTGCAGGACGCGATGGCGGAGCTGGAAAAGCGGCAGCAGGCCGCCGACGCGGAGAAGCATCGCCAAGTGGTCAAGGAGAACACCGCCACGCTTTTCAGCTCGCCGCACCAGGTCGTGCTTGGCAACCCGCAGGGCAACGTCACCATGGTCGAGTTCTTCGACTACAACTGCGGATACTGCAAACGCGCCCTGCCCGATATGCTCGGTCTGTTGAAGGCCGACGCCAATCTCAAATTCGTGCTCAAGGAATTCCCGGTGCTGGGCGAGGGCTCGGTCGAGGCTGCGCGGGTCGCCGTCGCCGCGCGCATGCAGGACAGCACCGGCAAGAAGTACATCGAGTTTCATCAGAAGCTGCTCGGCAGCCGCGGACCGGCCGACAAGGCGCGCGCGCTGGCCGTCGCCAAGGATGTCGGTTTCGACATGGCGCGGATCGAGAAGGACATGGGCAGCGACGAGGTGAAGAAGACGATCGACGAAAACATGAAGCTCGCCGACGCGCTCGGCGTCAGCGGGACGCCGAGCTATGTCGTCGGCCACGAGGTCGTCATGGGGGCAGTCGGCCTCGATGCGCTGAAAGAGAAAATCGAGGCTGAACGCAAGTAGTGGTCCCGCCAGACTTTGGCGAAGTATCGCCCTCCCCCAGCTTGGGGGAGGGCTTTTTGTTGGGTTCTCACTTTGTTGGCTTCTCACTTGGCCAGATAGTTTCGGTGCACCCAGCTGCCGTTGGCACGCTGCGTCTCGGCGTAGAGCGACGCATCGCGGTCGAGCGTCGCCAGACCAACATTGGCATTGACCGCGCGTTCGGTCTTGGTGCCGGTCTCGGCCGTAGCGAGGAATGTTTGCACGTCCTTGGCCGATGGCGCCGCCGCCACCGCCGCATCCTTCTTGCTGATCGCCTCGATCACGTTGGCGGCGAGTTGCTTGCGCCACATCTTGCGAAACAGCGCATTCGACGCGTAGACGTCGCCGCCATTGATCTTGCCATTGACGGCGTAGACATAGCCGACGACGTCGGCATCGGCTCTCACCCGCATCCTGCAGCGCCTTGATGTAATCCGCCTGGGCTTGCTTCAGCTTCTCGTTCTCGAGCGAGAGCTGCAGGCTCGACGGCGAAGCCGGCGCAGCGACCGGCGCTCCGACGGAATGGCTCAGGCGCTCCTGCACCTTCTTGACGGTCGACCAAATGGTCTGCTGGCTCGACCCGGCATCGGCAGGCGGTGCATAGGCCGGCGGATGGGCCGGGGCCATCGCCGGCGCGGAGCCCGGCACCGGCGCCGCGGCGGCGTTTGCGTAGGCCCGTATCGCCAGCTTTGCCTCCTGCGAGGGCATCGCGCTCGACGCGCTGGAGAACGATGCCGCGTCCTCACCGCCGCGGCCGGACCAGCGGCCGTGTTCGACGCAAAATGCCGCGATCGAGACCCGCCCCGAGCGGGGCGGCAGCAGCAGATCGACCGACAGGACGCGATCCTGCCGGCCGCCTTTGACGATATCTCCGGCCTGGACGAACACCTCCTCGCTGCCGAGATTTTCGACCGTCAGCTCGTTGACGCTGCCGGTCTCGTCGACCCTGACGGTGCGCTTGGCCAGAGCCTCCTGCAACGTGACGGGGACCGCCTTGTCGGCCGCTGAACCATGCAGCAGATAGACGGCGAGGTTCTCGTGAACAATCGGACCCGAAACACGGATATCGTCGGCGGCAAACGCCGACGAACCGAACGCGAGCGAAACAATGGTGAACGCGGCGAGATGCACGAATGCTCTGCGGCGCATGGAATAGCCTCTCCAATGACGTCGCCCGCCATCTGCCAGCGTCGATGCCTTCTGTGGTCAGGTCGCGGGGGAGCGGTGGCGGATTTTGGGTTTCATCGTGGCGGCAGACCGGCAGCAGCCCGGCTTCCCCTTTGCGGGTGCCTTCCCTATAAACAGACCCGGCGCGGCGGACGCCTCTGCCGTGGCTGCAACCGGGTGCACCTCGCGAATGGCGAAGACGGTCTACGTCCTCAATGGACCTAGTCTCAATCTGCTCGGCACGCGCGAACCGCAGATCTACGGCCGCGCCACGCTGGCCGACGTCGAGAAGCTCTGCCGCACGACGGCGAAGGGTCTCGGGTTGACGGTTGAATTCCGCCAATCCAATCACGAGGGCGAAATCGTCGATTGGATCCAGGAAGCGCGGGCCAAGCAGGCCGCCGGACTGCTGATCAACCCCGCCGGATATACGAACACCTCCATCGCGATCCTCGACGCCCTGCTCACCCTGGCCGTGCCGGTCGTCGAGGTGCACATCAGCAACATCCATGCCCGCGAGCCGTTCCGCGAACACTCCTACGTATCGAAGGCCGCGCGTGCGGTGATCTGCGGCTTTGGCATCAACGGCTACGCACTCGCTATGACAGGCATTGCCGCCATGATCGACGCCAAGGATTGATCGTGGCGCGCAAGTCCGGGAGCCCGCCGATGCCGAAAACGCCCGCGATCGATCACGGTGTGATCCGCGACCTGGCGAAGCTGCTCGACGAAACCGGCCTCAGCGAAATCGAGTTTCAGCGCGATGGGGTGTCGATCCGCGTCGCGCGAAATGTGAGCGCGCCCGCCGTGCGGCCGCGATCGGCGGAAATGCCCATCGTCACGCCGATGATCGTCACCCCGCTCGATCCGACCCAGCATCCGGGCATGGTCGCTTCGCCGATGGTCGGCACGGCCTATCTCGGCGCTTCGCCCGGCGCGCGGCCGTTCGTCGAAATCGGCACGCAGGTGAAGGCCGGTGACACGCTGATGATCATCGAGGCGATGAAGACGATGAATCAAATTCCCGCGCCGCGCGCCGGCACCGTGACCCAGATCCTGGTCGAGGACGGGCGACCGGTCGAATACGGCGAGCCGTTGTTGATCATCGAGTGACGGCGGACGGCGAAAATGACGAATAGCGATGCCTGTCTCCCCCGTTCGCTATTCACCGCCGCCTCCTTCGCGTTGAGCCTCGGCAATGTTCGATAAAATCCTGATCGCCAATCGTGGAGAAATCGCATTGCGCGTGTTGCGCGCGTGCAAAGAGCTCGGCATTCCGACCGTGGCCGTGCATTCGACCGCGGATGCCGACGCCATGCATGTACGGCTGGCCGACGAGAGCGTCTGCATCGGCCCGCCGCCGGCGAAGGACAGCTACCTCAATGTTCCGGCGCTGCTCACGGCATGCGAGATCACCGGCGCCGATGCCGTGCATCCGGGCTATGGCTTCCTTTCGGAAAACGCCCGCTTTGCCGAAATCCTGGCCGAGCACGATGTGCATTTCATCGGCCCGCGTCCCGAGCACATCCGCCTGATGGGCGACAAGATCGCGGCCAAGCGGGCCGCCGTCGAACTCGGGATCCCGACCGTTCCCGGCTCGCAATCCGGCATCAGCTCCGACGAGGAGGCGCTCCGATTGGCGCGCGATATCGGCTTTCCGGTCATGCTCAAGGCGGCCGCGGGGGGCGGCGGACGCGGCATGAAAGTGGTGCGCGCCGAGAGCGAACTCGCCACGGCGCTGGCCACCGCCCGCGCGGAATCGAAGGCGTCGTTCGGCGACGACACGATCTATCTCGAAAAATATCTCGAGCGGCCGCGGCACATCGAGGTCCAGGTCCTCGGCGACGGCAAAGGCCGCGCCATCCACCTCGGCGAGCGCGACTGCTCGCTGCAACGCCGTCACCAGAAAGTGTGGGAGGAAGGCCCTTCGCCGGCTCTCAACATGGCGGCACGCGACCAGATCTGCGAGACCGTCGCCAAGGCCATGCGCGAAATCAACTATCTCGGCGCCGGCACCGTCGAGTTCCTCTACGAGGACAACAAGTTCAATTTCATCGAAATGAACACGCGCATCCAGGTCGAGCACCCGGTGACGGAGATGATCACCGACATCGACCTCGTGGTGGAGCAGATCCGCGTCGCCGCCGGCAATGGTCTAGAGCTGGCCCAGAGCGACGTGAAATTTCACGGTCATGCGATCGAATGCCGCATCAATGCCGAAAATCCGGTGTCGTTCCGGCCCTCCCCCGGCAAGATCATCCACTATCATCCGCCGGGTGGATTGGGTGTGCGCATCGATTCCGCCGTCTATCACGGCTACGCAATTCCGCCGTTCTACGATTCTCTCGTCGGCAAGCTGATCGTGCACGGCAAAACCCGCAGCGAATGCCTGATGCGGCTCAAGCGCGCGCTCGACGAGTTCGTCGTCGACGGCATCGAGACAACGCTGCCCTTGTTTCGCGCGCTGGCGCGCGAGACCGATATCATCGATGGGGACTATCACATCCACTGGCTCGAGGAATTCCTCGCGCGCGGAGCGATCGAACAGTAGCGGTTTTAGGCCGACACCCGTTCAGCCCTCGTTCTCAACGTGTCGGCCAGGATCCGTCCGACCAAGGCCGGCGCATAAGGCTTCGGCACGAAAATCGAACCGGGCACGCGCAGGGTCGGATCGAGCAGATTCGCCCGCGCGGAGGCGTAGACGACCGGCAGATCAGGCAGAAGCGCGCGCGCACGGCGGGCGAGTGCGGCGCCGTCCATGCCGCCGGGCAGATTGATATCGGTGAACAGCACGTCGACCGGCTCGGTGGCGAGATAGCGTAGAGCCTCGATCGCATTGCTGGCGACGTGCACCGCAAAGCCTTGCTCGGAAAGCGATTCGGCGACCCATTCGCTGATCAGGAACTCGTCCTCGACCAGCAGCACCCGGATCGGTTCGACCTGACTACGCATCGTTCCCATCGGCCCCAGTCCGCAATCGCGCCCCAGTGATGGCGAAACGCGCCGTGAACGAATGCGTTCAAGGCGACGAAAATCTTAGCGAAACCATGGTTTGCGAATGGTTAAGACCGAGCGACGCGGTGGACTTTTGCCGGGCCATCGTCGGCGCGAGGCCGTTGCCCAGCACGCCTCTTGAAGAAGGTCCTTGCGGCCGGTTAAACCGGAATCCATGGCCAGCCGCGAGTCCGCGCTCGTCGACATCACGCCCGAGGTGCTGCTGAAGGCCTATGCCTGCGGCATCTTCCCGATGGCGGAAAGTGCCGAGGATCCGGCGCTTTACTGGATCGAGCCGGAGCGTCGCGGCGTCATACCGCTCGACCGGTTTCACGTACCGGGCCGGCTGGCGCGCACCGTACGTTCCGGCCGCTTCACCGTGCTCGTCGATCGCGACTTCGACGGCGTCATTGCCGGATGCTCGCAACCGCAAGCCGGGCGCAGCCGCACCTGGATCAACGCGCGCATCCGCAATCTGTATGGCAAGCTCTACGAGCGCGGCGACTGCCACACCGTCGAAGTGTACGAAGACGGCGAGCTGGTCGGCGGCCTCTATGGCGTCAGCCTCGGCCGCGCCTTCTTCGGCGAGAGCATGTTCCACCATGCCCGCGACGCGTCGAAGGTCGCCCTCGTCCACCTGGTGGCGCGGCTCAGGGCCGGCCGTTATCGGCTCCTCGACACCCAATTCGTCACCGATCATCTGCGGACATTTGGCGCCGTCGAGGTCTCGCGGCCGGCCTATCACAAGCTCCTCGACGCCGCGCTTATCGGCAGGGCCGATTTCGGCGCGCTGCCGCTCGACCGGCCGATTTCCGGCAGCATCGCTCTCGCTCGGCTTGCCGGAGCCGACCGTCCCTAGTGCTGCGGCGGCGCCGGCGGCGCAGGCGCAATGGGCGGCGCCGGCTGCTGTCGCGGAGGCGTCACTTGCCGCGGCCTTGCTGGCGCCGGCGCGCGGGCGGGACTGACCGCAGGCGCGGGCTGAACGGCCGGCTGCGCGACCTGCATCGGCAATGGCGACGCGCAATCGCTCAGCCAGACATCGTAGATCGGGTGCTCGACCGCGTGCAGTCCGGGGCTCGCGGCAAATATCCAGCCGGTGAAGATGCGCTTGATCTCGCCCTGCAGCGTCACCTCGTCGACTTCGATAAAGGCATCGGTATTGGTCGCCTCGGTCGGCGGCCGCGTGTAGCAGACGCGGGCGGTGACCTGCAGCGCGCCGAACTGCACTGTTTCGCCAATGGCCGCGTCGAAGGAGATGATGCGCCCGGTGATCTTGTCGAGCCCGGAGAACACGGCGCGGCCGTTCGGTATCTTTTGCGACGGCATCTCGGTGACAACGGTATCGTCGGGCTGCGGCGAAGTGTCCGCCGGTTGCGGCGGCGGCGGATTGGCCGGTTGCACCGGCGGAGTGGGCGGTGGCGGCGAAACCCGCGCGCGCTGGGCAGGTGATGGCGCGGCAACCGCACCGGGTGGCGGCGGCAATGGCTGTGCCTGAATATTGGAGGGCTGACGTTCAATCGGCGGCGCGAATTGAGGTTGCCCGGGAGCCCCGACCGGCGGCGGCTGGGGTGGGAACCCGCCCGGAACGTCAGCGGGCGGTCGCGGTGGGTCGCCGAAGCCGTTGTTCGGCTGTGCCTGCGCCGCACCCACTGCAAGCGTTCCGCCGAGCACAGCCACAAGAGCGGCAAGACGAAGCAGGAAATCTTGAGCGCGGCCCGGTTGGCGCTTCATGTTGCGCCCGCTTAACATGTGGAATGAGGCGCGCAAAGGGCAGACCGTTATCCGCCGGGCGTCCACGCCTTGTAGTCGCCGGTAGCCTTTGGGCGGCGGCCCTGCGCCAAAGTCGAGCCGCTCGGCCGGTGCGCCCCCGGCGTGCCGGTGAGATTTGGCCGATGCGGCTTCTCCCAGCGATACGGCTTGGTCTTCTCATGCATCGGAAGCACATCCACGGTGTGATGCAACCAGCCATGCCAGCTCGCCGGCACGGTGGAGGCTTCGGCAACTCCGTTGTAGATCACCCAACGGCGCTCAAAGCCAAGTCCCGGATCAATCTTGCCGCCCTTGGTCCGGTAATAGCGATTTCCGAATTCGTCTTCGCCGACGAACTCGCCATAAAGCTTCGTCCACAACTGCGTGCCGAAGGTCTGGCTGTTCCACCAAGTGAAGAGCCGCAGCAGGAAGGTTTTCATCGCTGCTCGATTGTTGGCGATTGCTGTTGAATAGCCGGTTGATGCCACGCCCGTCGGCTCCAGGCAATCCCGCTCTGGCCGCTAGCGACGCTCCGATCCAAGGAGGGCGGCGGCAATCGCCGTCCATTCCGCGGCAAGCGCGCCGTCTGCCGGCGCGCGGCGGGCCTGCCGATACCAGTATCGAGCATTGTCGAGGTCCCCTTCGACGCGATGCAGATGCGCATGGACCCAAGCGCAGTCCGCGCCATCTTCGTTTGCCACTAGCTCGTGCGCCTTGTCCCAGCCGTCTTTTCCAAGCCACCACAGCGCGGTCAGCGCCGGGGAAAGTCCGGCTGGTGGTTTCTCTTGCCCCAGCGAACGCTCGAAGGCCGCGGGAGTCATGGCCGGATCATGGCGCTGAGCGCTGCCACCACCGCTGCGGAACAAACCGCCCGGCCGCCTGTTCGATCACCTCCGCGAGGGCAAACAACGTCTCCTCCTCGAACGGCCGCCCGATCAATTGCAAGCCAAGCGGCAGGCCCTGGGCGTCGAGGCCGCCCGGCACCGAAATGCCGGGCAATCCGGCCAGGTTCACTGTCACCGTGAACACGTCGTTGAGATACATTTCGACCGGATCGGCTCGCCCCTTTTCGCCGATGGCAAAAGCGGCCGACGGCGTCGTCGGCGTCAGCACGGCGTCGATGCCCGCGGCAAAGCACGTCTCGAAGTCCCGTTTGATCAGCGTGCGCACCTTCTGGGCCTTGAGATAATAGGCATCGTAATAACCCGCCGAGAGCACATAAGTGCCGATCATGATTCGCCGCCGCACCTCCTCGCCGAAACCGGCGGCGCGCGTGCGCTCATACATGTCGATGGTGTCGCCGCCCGAAACGCGCAGCCCGTAGCGGACGCCGTCGTAGCGCGCGAGATTGGACGAGGCCTCCGCCGGCGCGACGATGTAGTAGGCCGCCAAGGCGTGTCTCGTGTTCGGCAGCGAAATCTCGACCATTTCGGCGCCGGCGTCGCTCAGCCATTGCGCGCCGCGCTGCCATAGCGTCTCGATTTCGTTCGCCATGCCCGGGATGCGGTATTCCTTGGGAACGCCGATGCGCTTGCCCTTGATCGAGGCGCCGACCGATTTCTCGTAGTCCGGCACCGGCAGGTCGACGCAGGTCGTGTCCTTCGGGTCGAGGCCGGCCATGGATCGCAGCAGTATCGCGCAATCGCGCACCGTGCGCGCGAACGGCCCCGCCTGGTCGAGCGAGGAGGCGAACGCGATGATCCCCCAGCGCGAGCAGCGGCCGTATGTCGGCTTGATCCCGGCGATGCCGCAAAATGCCGCCGGCTGACGGATCGAGCCGCCGGTATCGGTACCCATAGCGCCGACGCAGAGACTCGCCGCAACCGCCGCCGCCGAGCCGCCCGAGGAGCCGCCGGGCACCAGCTTGGCGTCGAAGCCGTGCCGGCGCCAGGGCGAGATGACGGGGCCGAAATGGGATGTCTCGTTCGACGAGCCCATGGCAAACTCGTCATTGTTGAGCTTCCCCAGCAACACCGCGCCGTCGCGCCACAGGTTTGCGGTCACCGTCAATTCGTATGTCGGAACGAAGTTTTCCAGAATGCGCGAGCTCGCCGTGGTGCCGACATCGGCGGTGCAGAACAGATCCTTGACGCCGAGCGGCAGCCCTTCGAGCGGACCACCCTCCCCTCGCGCCAGTCTTCCATCGGAGGCGCGTGCCATGTCGCGCGCGCGATCCGGCGTCTCCAGCACGAAGGCGTTCAGGGCGCGTGCGTTCGCCACTGCGTCAACATGCGCATCGGCGAGTTCAGTCGCGGAAAGCTCCTTCCGCCGCAGCGCATCTCGCGCCTGCGCCAGCGTAAGCGAGGTGAGATCGGTCATCCGGCCGTCGGATCGTCACAGGAAAATTTGTTCTTGCCCGCGGGCTCACCGCTATCTCCTGCCGGCGGCGTTAGCGACTGATCCGCAAAGGTAGCCGGCGCCGGCTCGGTTGCACGCCCATCCGGCCCGATGAGACCGCGGCTCTCGAGATAAGCAAGCCACATGAAGTCCTGCTGACAGGCGATGCACATCATTCCACCACTTTGGGAACCAGGAAGAAATGATCCTCCCGCGCCGGGGCGTTGGCCATGACGGCATCGGCAATGCCGCCGTCGCTGACCTCGTCCTTGCGCATTCTCATCGCCATCGGCGTGACCGAGGTCATCGGTTCGATACCCTCGACATCGACCGCTGCGAGCTGTTCGACGAAGGCAAGGATGGCGTTGAGTTCGCCACGAAGATGCTCCACCTCGTCCTCGGCGACCGCAATGCGCGCGAGATGTGCCACGCGGCGGACGGTATCAGCATCAACGGACATGCCAAGCCTCACGCCGGATCAAACGGCCAGCGGTTTGAGCGGCTATAGCAGAGGCTCAGTCGCCGGCCAACCGAACACCTGAAGCCCTCATCTCGGAATGCATGTCCGGGTCCGTACGATTTGCTTGAAACCCCCCGCTTTCACGTGATTGCCGCCAGTGACCTGCTTGATCTGCCCGGCCGGGCATGAGCCGTCATCGACCAGCACGACCTGGCCTTCACGCAGCTGCCCCATTGGCGGCTCTCGTTTGAGCACCTCGGCGAGAGATTGGCCCGAAAGGACAGTCGTTGCGATGGCAAATACAACGGCAAACGCTAGTAGGTCGCGGCTCGACATCGTGCATCGCTCCTCGGCGCAAGGACCCGGTCCATGTTGCCCGGGCGACCCGGTATGCCTAATTTCGAAATTATGACGCATCCAATATCGCCGGTCCACGTCATCGGCGGCGGCCTTGTCGGGTTCGGAGGCCGCCTGGCAGATCGCGCGCCGCGGCGTACCGGTGGTGCTGCACGAAATGCGGCCGCTGCGCGCGACCGCCGTGCACAAGACCGGGCAGTTCGCCGAGCTCGTTTGCTCGAATTCGTTCCGCTCCGACGACGCCGGGGCGAGCGCGATCGGTCTCCTGCACGCCGAGATGCGGCGGCTTGGCTCGCTGGTGATGCGCGCGGCCGATGCCCACAAGCTGCCGGCGGGAGGCGCGCTCGCCGTCGATCGCGATGGCTTTGCCGCGGCCGTTACCGCGGCGCTTGCGGGCGAGCCGCTGATCGATATCCGCCGCGAGGAAGTTTTCTCCCTGCCGGCGGACTGGGACAGCATCATCGTCGCCACCGGCCCGCTCACCTCGCCGGCGCTTGCCGATGCCATCGGCGCGCTCACCGGCGAGGCCGCGCTCGCTTTCTTCGATGCCATCGCCCCGATCGTGCACCGCGAGACGATCGATTTCGACGTCGCCTGGTTCCAGTCGCGCTACGACAAAGCGGGGCCGGCCGGCTCCGGCGCCGACTACATCAATTGCCCGCTCACGCGCACGCAATACGAGGCGTTTGTCGATGCGCTGCTCGCCGGCGAGAAGATCGCGTTCCGCGATTTCGAAACGGCGACGCCCTATTTCGATGGCTGTCTGCCGATCGAGGTGATGGCCGAGCGCGGTCGCGAAACGCTGCGTCACGGCCCGATGAAGCCGTTCGGCCTCACCGATTCGCATCAACCGGGCGTAAAGCCCTACGCCGTGGTGCAGCTGCGGCAGGACAACAAGCTCGGCACGCTGTTCAACATCGTCGGATTCCAGACCAAGCTGAAGCACGCCGAACAGGTGCGCATCTTCCGCACCATTCCCGGCCTCGGCAAGGCGGAGTTCGCCCGGCTCGGCGGCCTGCATCGCAACACCTTCCTCAATTCGCCAAAGCTTCTCGATGAGACGCTGCGGCTCAAGGCGATGCCGCGGTTGCGCTTTGCCGGCCAGATCACCGGCTGCGAAGGTTATGTGGAATCGGCGGCGATCGGCCTCCTCGCCGGCACGTTTGCCGCGGCCGAGCGGCGTGGCGAAGCGCCGCGCCTGCCGCCGCCGACCACCGCGCATGGCGCGTTGCTCGGCCACATTACCGGCGGCCATGTCGAGACGATTGATTCCGGTCCGCGCTCGTTTCAGCCGATGAACGTCAATTTCGGTCTGTTTCCGCCGCTCGGACACCGCACCGCGCGGGACAACAAAAAGCAGGCGGTTTGTGCGCGCGCTCTCGCCGATCTCGACACCTGGATCGGCGCGCAAGTGCCGCACGCAGCCGAGTAGCACCCGGTCATCCGGCAATTCGCACCGGATTTCGCGCCGCGCGCCAGATGAGCCATTGCCGCCGCCAGGGCGCGAGCTCGGCCGGCGCGAACGGATCGCTACGCTCCAGCCGGTCGAGCAAAGGCCGCACCGGCGCGAGCGGAAGCAAGGCCGGTATCGCCGGCATCGGCAGCGCCGCCCGATGCGCGTGCGCCGCGTGGAGATGTTGCCGCGCGAGATCGCGCAACTCGGTGAGCGCCGCCTGAAGGCCGGCCGATGATCGGCCGGCGAATATGTCATGCGGATGCGCCTGATGCCGCTCCAGGATCTCCATCGGCACGTAAAGCTGACGGCGCGCCGCGTGAAGCGGGAAGGCGCGAAGCAGGCCGGCGATCGCGTAGGCTATTCCGGCCGGCCCGGCGACCGCCTCGGCATCCGACCCGGAAAGGATTTGCGCCGCGAGCGCGAACAGAGCCGAGGATGTCCTGGTCGCATAGCGCTCAAGGTCGGCGAGCGCCGCCATCGGCTCGTCGTAGAGGTCGAAACGGCGCGCCTCGATGAGATCGATCAGCCGGGCCGGCGGCAGGCCATGACTTTCGATCGTCGCCAAGAGGGCCGAGGCGACGGGATTGGCCTGCGCCTCCCCCCGCCTTTCGCCGCCGATGACCTCGCTCCACCACTGCAGGCGAACCTCGCCAGGCAGCGCCTCGCGCGCCACCTCGCGCACGCGCGCTACTTCGCTATTGAAGGCATAAAGCGCGTGCAGCGGCGCCCGCTGTTGCCACCGGCGCAAACAGCGAAGCGATGAAGCGGTCGCGGTCGGCGGTCCGAACGAGGTCGGCGCAATAGGCGAATGCATCCGGCATCGGCGAAGTCTACCAGCATCACGCCACGGCGATCAGGCCGGCCCCGACACGGCGGTCTTCCATCAGCATCACATTATAGGTGCGCACCGCCGGTGCGGTGGTCATCGTGTCGAGCGAGATGTGCGCTTCGCGAAACCGAACGCGCAAGCGATCTGGCGCAATCCAAGGCTCGGCGCCCGTGCCCAGAATGAAAAAATCCAGGTCGCCGGCGCCGGCAAAGACGAGCGCCAGCGCCTCATCCGTCAGCGCGACGGGGGTTGCGACCGGCCAGGCCCAGATTCCGCTCGGCAGACACAGGAGCGAGCCGCGATGCGACATGCCGGCGAAGCGGAAGCCGCCGCCGCCATGGGCGTCGATCAACGCCTGGCGCGGCAGATGCGGCGCCTCCACTAGCGGCGCGCCTTGGCGACCGCGCTCGGCTCCTGCGGTGGCGTCTCGGGCTCGTCGGCCTCGCCCAGCCGCGTCCTGCCGACGCCGAGATAGATCAGGATCGGAGAAGCGATGAACACCGACGTATAGGTGCCGACCAGAACGACGCCGAACATCATCGTCGCGGTGAAGCTGCGGATGGCCTGGCCGCCGAACAGGAGCAGAGCCAGGAGCGAAAGCGACACGGTCAGGTGGGTGACGATCGAGCGCGACAGCGTCGCATTGATCGAAGCGTTGAGCAGGTCGGGCATCGACAGGCGCTTGTAGCGGCGCAGCATCTCGCGAATGCGGTCGTAGATCACCACCGTGTCGTTGAGCGAATAGCCGAGAATAGTCAGCAGCGCGGCAATGCTGGTGAGATCGAAATCGACCCGCGTCAGCGACATGAACCCGACCGTGAGCACCAAATCGTGCACGTTGGCGATCATGGCGCCGAGCGCGAACTGCCATTCGAAGCGGAACCAGAGATAGATCAGGATCGCGCCGATAGCGAGCACGAGGCCGATGGTGCCGTAAGCGAGGAGCTCGGTCGACACGCTCGGTCCCACCACCTCGACGCGGCGATATTCGACCGCATCGCCGAGCGCGTTCCGCACTTTCTGCACCGCCTCCTGCTGCGCCGCGTCGCCGCCCGGCTGCTCGGAGACGCGGATGAGGACGTCGTTCGCCGCACCGAATTGCTGTAATTGAAAATCGCCGAGATGCAGCGCGCCGATGGTCGAGCGCATTTGCGCGAGATCGGCCGGGCCGGCCTTCGTCTCCACCTCCATCAAGGTCCCGCCGACGAAGTCGATGCCGAAATTCAGGCCGTGGAAGAAGTAGAGCAGGATCGCGACGATCGACAGCAGCGCCGAAACGGGAAAGCTGATGCGCCGAAAGCGCATGAAGTCGAATCGGGTGTCATCAGGGACGATGCGAAGGAGGCGCACTGGGAATCTTTCGAATGGTTCAGATCGGTACCGTGCGCGGCCGCCACATGCGCACCCAATAGGCCACGATCAGCCGGGTGAGCGTGAAGGCGGTGAACAGGCTGGTGAGAATGCCGATGCCGAGCGTCACGGCAAAGCCGCGCACCGGCCCGGTGCCGATATAGAACAGCACCGCCGCCGCGATGAAGGTGGTGATGTTGGAATTGAGAATGGTCGCGAGCGCGCGGGAGAAGCCGGCATCGATGGCGCTGATCGCGCTGCGGCCGGCGCGAACCTCCTCGCGGATGCGCTCATAGATGAGGACGTTGGAATCGACCGCGATGCCGACGGTGAGCACGATGCCGGCGATCCCGGGCAGCGTCAGCGTCGCGCTCAGCGCCGACAGGATGCCGAAGATCATGGCGACGTTGATGGCGACCGCGATATTGGCGAACAGCCCGAACAAGCCGTAGGTGACCAGCATGAACAGGATGACGAGCGCGGCGCCCGCATAGGCGGCGTGCTCTCCGGCGTTGATCGAGTCCTGGCCGAGGCCGGGCCCGACGGTGCGCTCCTCGATGATGGTGAGCGGGGCCGGCAAGGCGCCGGCGCGCAACAGGATGGCGAGATCGTTCGCCTGCTCGACGGTAAAATTGCCGGAAATCTGCCCCGAACCGCCGAGAATGGGCTCGCGGATGACCGGTGCGGATATCACCTTGTTGTCGAGCACGATGGCGAACAGCTTGCCGACGTTCTGCTGCGTCGCCTCGGCGAATTTGCGCGCGCCGGTCGAATTGAAGCGGAAGCTGACGATCGGTTCGCTGTTGCGCTGGTCGAAACCGGGCTGCGCGTCGGTGAGGTCGGCGCCGGAGACCAGCACGCGCTTCTCGATGAGAAATTTCTGGCCTTTCTCGCCGTCGAGGATTTCCGAATCCTGCGGCGCGTGCGACGCCGCCGCCTGCTCCGCGCGACATCGACTGGTCGACCATGCGGAAATCGAGCTTCGCCGTCTTGCCCAGAATCTCCTTGAGCCGCGACGGATCCTGCAGGCCGGGAACCTGAACGAGAATGCGGTCGATCCCTTCGCGTTGGATCGTCGGTTCGACCAGGCCGAGCTCGTTGACGCGCCGCTCGATGATCTGAATCGACTGATCGACCGCCTGGCGGACGCGTTCGGTGACCGCTGGCGTCCGAGGGGGTCAGCGTGATGAGGCCGCCGCTCTCGGTTATGTTGATGCTGCGCTGTCCCGAGCTGCCGAGGATCCCGGACAGCGGCTGCGACAGCTCGCGCAACTTGCCGAGCGCCGTCTCGACGTCGCTATCGCGGGTAATGCGCACCTCGACGCTGTTGCCGTGGACGGCGCGGCCGGTGAACGGAACGCGCGCCTGGCGCAGCACGCGCAGCACGTCATCGTTGATCCCCTGCAGGCGCTCCTTGCGCACGGCGTTGGCGTCGACCTCGAGCAGAAGGTGCGAGCCGCCCTGCAGATCGAGACCGAGCACGATGTGACGCTGCGCCCAGGTCGGCCAGCGTCCGCACGGTGCTCTCGGAAAAGAAATTCGGCACGGCGAACAGACACGCGACGAGCGCCATGAGCAGGATACCCGCCGCCTTCCACCGCGTGAAAAACAACATGGATACGATAATCCTCGCTACGCGGCGCGCGATCAGCCGGCGCTCTCGTCCTTCACCGGCTCGCCCTTGGCCCGCACTTCGCTCACCATCGAGCGCATCTGCCGCACCCGCACGCCGTCGGCGATCTCGACCTCGATCTGATCGTCATCGACGACCTTGGTCACCTTGCCGACCAGCCCGCCATTGGTCACCACGCTGTCGCCCCGGCGCAACGCCTTGACCATTTCCTTGTGCTGCTTCATCCGCTGCTGCTGCGGGCGCAGAACCAGGAAATACATGATCACGACGATCAGGATCAGCGGCAGCATCGAAGTGATCATGCCGCCGCTGTCGCCGCCGAACAGCGAGCCTTGCGCGAATGCGGGCGTGATCAGCATTGCTCCTCCGCGGGCCGTTCAGAGACGCGCCGGCCGCCGCAAAGAAGGGCCGATTTTGCGCCGGAAATCGGCGCGGACTATAGCTGCCATTGGCCCAATTGCAACGTCGCGCACGCGTCAGCCACGGCGCGCTTGCGGGAGTTCCGGCACCCCGTTAAGTGGGGGGCGAGCGACGCGGTAAGATCATGGCCCCTCCTCCGCCAAATTTCAGGAACAAGGCGACGAAGCCGGCGGCTGCCGGGGCGGCCAAGGGGCGCCCTTCTCGCGATAGCGCCGAGGAGGTCCTCGAGCGGATCGCCGACGCGCTGGAGCGCCTGGCGCCGCCGCCGCCGTCCGGCGCCGGATTTTTCCGCCGCCGAGGCCTTCGTCTGGCACCCCGAGGAGCGGGGCCTCGCTCCGGTGCGGCGCGTCAACCGTGTCGAGATGTCGCTCCTCAAGGGCATCGAGCGCGTGCGCGATCTCCTGGTCGAGAATACCGAGCGCTTTGCGCGCGGTCTGCCGGCGAACAATGCGCTCCTTTGGGGCGCGCGCGGCATGGGCAAGTCTTCGCTGGTCAAGGCCGCGCATGCCGCGATCGAGGCCGACGCATCCCGCGGCCGGCCTCAAGCTCATCGAGATTCACCGCGAGGACATCGAGTCGCTGCCGGTGCTGATGGATCTTCTCCGGCACGCGCCGCAGCGTTTCATCGTGTTCTGCGACGACCTCTCCTTCGAGGCCGAAGACACTTCGTACAAATCGCTGAAGACGATGCTCGAAGGCGGCATCGAGGGACGGCCGGAGAACGTCATCTTCTACGCGACGTCGAACCGCCGCCATCTGATGGCGCGCGACATGGTCGAGAACGAGCGCTCGACGGCGATCAATCCCGGCGAGGCGGTCGAGGAAAAAGTCTCGCTGTCGGATCGTTTCGGATTGTGGCTCGGTTTCCACCGCTGCAGCCAGGACGAATACCTCGCCATGGTCGAGGGCTATGTCGCCCATTTCCGCATCCGGATCGCCGAGGCGGAGTTGCGCCGCGAAGCGCTGGAATGGGCGACGACGCGCGGCGCGCGCTCCGGCCGCGTGGCCTGGCAATACGTGCAGGATCTGGCGGGGCGGCTCGGCGTGCGCGTGGACCAGGAACGACCGAGGACGGACGCCAGGG
Source organism: uncultured Alphaproteobacteria bacterium (assembly GCA_963695665.1). Classification (GTDB taxonomy): domain Bacteria; phylum Pseudomonadota; class Alphaproteobacteria; order Rhizobiales; family Xanthobacteraceae; genus BOG-931. The sequence continues at coordinate 71,333 of CAVOHL010000016.1, read as the reverse complement.
GGAAAGCCGGCTGATCCGTCCTCTGTCGCTCGTTGTCTCTGTCTTACGCCCCGTTGAGGTATTGCGCCGGATCGACGGGCGTCGAGCCCTTGCGGATCTCGAAGTGCAGTTGCGGCGCGGTGACGTTGCCGGTCTGGCCCGACTTGGCGATCACCTGCCCGCGTTTCACTTCGTCGCCACGCTTGACCAGGATTTCGCTGGCGTGCGCGTAGGCGGTCACGAAACCATTGCTGTGACGCACCAGCACCAGATTGCCGTAACCCTTCAGCTCGTTTCCGGCATAGGCGACGACGCCGTCTTCCGCCGCCTTGACCGGCGTGCCCTCGGGGACGGCGAGGTTGATGCCGTCGTTCTGCAAGCCGTTCGGCTTCGGTCCGAAGCCGGCGATGACGCGGCCGCGCACCGGCCAGCGGAAGGATGGCAATCCGCCCGCGGGTTCAGCGGTCTTGACCGCGCTCTGCGGGACCGTCTGCGCGGCAGGCGTGGCCAGGCGCGCGCTGTGCGGGGATTCCGCGGTCGCGAGCGTCGGACCTGCGGGCGGCGCCGCGGGGGTTTCGGCGCGCGGCGCGGCCGGCAGCTGCGGATGCAGCCGGCTGCCGTACGTCCGGAATGACAATGCGGTCGCCGATCCGCACCATGGTGTCGGGCCGGATATTGTTGGCCTTGGCGAGCGCCATGACCGGCTTGCCGTAGAGGCGCGCGATGCTGTGCAGCGTCTCTCCGGCGGCAACGGTATGGACGCTGGAAGCCGGCGCGAGCGTGCTCCGCGGCGAGCCGATCGGCGCGCCGGACGGCACGGTCGGCGTGTTCGAGGCGATGCGCGTCTGCGGTGGCGAAACCGCGGCTGCCGCCGCCGGCCCGCGATAGCGCGGAATCACCAGATGCTGGCCCGGATGCACCATGCGCCGGGCTGCTGATGCTGTTTGCTTCCATGATGGCGGCGACCGGCACGCCATGGCGCCGGGAGATCGTTTCCAGAGTCTCGCCGGGCGCCACGATGATCGGCTTGCCGCCCTCCCAGGTCCATTTCGGCGGCGGAGGCCGTGCCGGTGACGTCGCCGCTGCCGGGCTGATACGAGCCCATGCCGCGGCCGCCGCCCGAGATCCCCTCGGTGTAATTGCCGGCGAGATGCGGCATCGGCTGGCTCTCGACGCGGCCGGAACCGCCCGGCGGGATCGAGCCGGTCACTTCGTTGCGCGACATTGTCGGAAGCGAAGGGATTTGTGAAGCGATCGGAATCAGCTGCAGCCGGCGACGCCCAATCCGATTAACGCAATGGCAACCACTTGCGGCCCGAAGGCCGAACGACGCGACACGCACATGGTTACTCGCTCGCACGCAACATGACCTGCGAGCGACTAAACATCGTTGGGGTAAACAGGACTTTAAGTCATTGGGATCGGAGTCTAATAATGTCGAACCGTGGTAAAATGGTTACAATTCTCGCGCCTGACCGCGCAGCAGCGGCACAAATCTGACGGCGATCAGACTTTCGCGCGCCAGCCCGCCGGCCGTCTTGGAGAGTTTGACGATGTGCTGCGTGCCGCCGCGCGGACCGAGCGGCAGCACCATTTTGCCGCCTTCGCCGAGCTGATCGACCAGCGCGCCGGGAACTTCCTCGGCGGCGGCGGTCACGATGATGCGGTCGAACGGCGCCCGTTCCGGCGCGCCGCCAAAGCCATCGCCGGCGAGAACGGTGACGTTGGCATAGCCGAGCGTCTTGAGGCGCTCGCGCGCGGTATCGGCGAGCGTGCGATAGCGCTCGATGCTCACCACTTCGCGCGCGACCCGCGACAGGATGGCGGCCTGGTAGCCCGAGCCGGTGCCGACTTCGAGCACGCGGTGCTGCGGCTCGACTTCGAGCTGCTCGGTCATGTAGGCGACGACGTAAGGCTGGCTGATGGTCTGCCCGCAGGCGATCGGCAACGCCTGATCGGCATAGGCGCTGTCGATGAATTCCGGAACGACGAAGTGCTCGCGCGGCACCTCGTCCATGGCGCGCAGCACCGCCTGATCGCTGATGCCACGGCGGCGCAGCGTCAGCTGAAACTCCATGCGCTCCACGTCGTCGGCTTCGATCCCGGCCACAATGACCTCGCGTCAGCGACCGCGTCTATGCCTACGTTCTACCACTTTCAGGTTGCTTTTTGCACCGTCTCTGCGCGGAATGCGTGCAATGAACCGGGGAACCGACCGCATTCATCGGCGTTGAACTGCTTGCAGGCGAGATGCGGCGCGAGGCTCCTGCCGGTCAGCAATTTGATGCTGTCGGCAGCCGTTTGCAGTATTCCGTATCGGCGCCGGCACGGGACCGCCCTGATGTCTGAAGACAATTCTGCCGCAGGCAAGCGCGTCCTCGTCGTCGAGGACGAGTTGATGATCCGCATGCTGCTCCAGGACATGCTGGCCGATCTCGGCCATACGCTCGCCGGCGAAGCCGGCCGGCATCGAGGAAGCGGTGACGCTGGCGAAGCAAAGCGAGTTCGATGTCGCCATCCTCGACGTCAATCTCAACGGTCAGCCGATCTCGCCGGTGGTCGAGGTTCTGATCGAGCGCGGGCTGCCGTTCGTGTTCGCCACCGGCTACGGCCAGCGCGGCGTGCCGGAGCCCTATCGCGACAGCGCCGACGCTGCAGAAGCCGTTCCAGGCGGATGCGCTTGCTGAAGCGATCAAGCGCCGCCTCCGCGGACGGCCGTCACTGACCGGCCTTCATTCGAACAGCTCGGCGAGCTTGCGTCATATAGGGCTCGTCGGTCATATCGAGCTTGAGCGGCGTCACCGCGATGCAATGCTCCTCGAGCGCGGCGAGATCGGTGCCGTCCTCCGCCGGCGACGAAGGCGTGGCGCACATAGGCGATCCAGTAATACGGATTGCCGCGGCCGTCCTTGCGCTGGTCGATTTGCAGCCGCTCCTGGCATGCGCCGCCCTTGCGTGGTGACGGCGATGCGTTTGACCTCATCCGGCGGACAATCGGGAAAATTGACGTTGATCAGCACGTCGCGCGGGATGCCTTCGGCGACGACGCGGCGGATGATGTCGGGCCGCATGGCGCAGGCTCGTCTCCCAATACGGCGGGCGGCCGCTGCGCGACGCATAGGCTTGCGACAGAGCGAGCGACGGAACGCCGATCACGGTGCCTTCGACGGCGCCGGCGACGGTGCCGGAATAGATCACGTCCTCGCCGGCATTGCGGCCGCGATTGACGCCGGAGAGGACGAGATCGGGACCCTTGCCGTTGAGCACGTGGCGCGCGCCCATGATGACGCAATCGGTCGGCGTGCCGCGCACCGCGAAGCGCCGCTCGGCGACCTGGCGCAGCCGCAGCGGATCGTTGAGCGACAGCGAATGCGCGACGCCCGACTGGTCGTATTCCGGCGCGATCACCCAGACATCGTCGGAGATGGCGCGCGCGATCTTCTCGCAGACGTCGAGGCCCTCGGCGTGGATGCCGTCGTCATTGGTGACCAGGATGCGCATGGACTTCATTGCTTCTCGATTTTCTTGATGCCGCCCATATATGGCGCAAGCGCCTCCGGCACGGCGATCGAGCCGTCTTCCTGCTGATAGGTCTCCATCACCGCGATCAGCGCGCGGCCGACGGCGACGCCGGAGCCGTTGAGCGTGTGCACGTGCCGCACCTGCCGGCCTTCCTTGGTGCGATAGCGCGCATTCATGCGCCGCGCCTGGAACTCGCCGCAGTTCGAGCAGGACGAAATCTCGCGATACGTCTTCTGCCCCGGCAGCCAGACCTCGATGTCGTAGGTCTTCTGCGACGGCAAAGCCCATGTCGCCGGCGCACAGCGTCACCACGCGATAATGCAGGTCGAGCCGGCGCAGCACTTCCTCGGCGCAGGAGAGCATGCGCTCGTGCTCGTCTTTGCGTTGCTCGGGCGTGGTGATGGAGACGAGCTCGACCTTGGTGAACTGATGCTGGCGGATCATGCCGCGCGTGTCCTTGCCGGCGGCGCCGGCTTCGGCGCGGAAGCACGGCGTGCAGGCGGTGAAGCGCAGCGGCAATTGCGCTTCGTCGAGGATGGATTCGCGGACGAGATTGGTCAGCGGCACTTCGGCGGTGGGGATGAGCCACAGATGCGCGGACTCTTGGCAAGTCGCTGCAATCAACTCTACGAATTCAACGCTTGAGCTTCGCGTCATCTCGATTGCTTGCGCTCGACATAGCGTCACGCCGTCAGCAATTCCGTCGAACAGTTCGGCAGCGCCATCGTTCTGCATGACGCTGCTCGCAAAATTTCATGCGCATCGAGCATCTTATCGGTCTTCGACGCATGAAATTGATCGTCAGCAAACTTCGGCAGTTGCGCCGTGCCGAACATGGCCTCGTCGCGCACCAGCAGCGGCGGCGCGACTTCGGTGTAGTTGTGCGGCTCGCTGGTATGCACATCGAGCATGAACTGCCCGAGCGCGCGCTCGAGCCGCGCGAGACCTTTCTTCAGAACAACAAAGCGCGCGCCGGACAGTTTCGCCGCGGTCTCGAAATCCATCTGCCCGAGCGCTTCGCCGAGATCGAAATGCTGCTTGGGCGCGAACGCGTAGTTGCGCTTCGCCCCGAAGTGATGATGCTCGACATTGTCGCTCGCATCCTTGCCGTCAGGCACGTCGTCGTGCGGCAGATTGGGAATTTCAGCAAGCGCCGTCGTTGAGCTCTTCGGTCGTCTTTCGCTCGTCCGCCTCCAGCGCCGGGATCGATTCCTTCAGCGCGGCGACCTCGATCAGCAAGCCCTTGGCCTTTTCCTCGTCCTTGGTCTTCTTCGCCTCGCCGATTTCCTTCGACGCCGCGTTACGGCGCGCCTGCGCGGTCTCGAGCGTCTGGATTGCTGCGCGCCGCTTCTCGTCGAGCGCGATCAGCCGCTGCGCCTGCGGCTCAAGCCCGCGCCGCGTGAGCCCGCGGTCGAAGGCCTCGGGATTGTCGCGGATGAAGCGGATGTCGTGCATGGATGATGCTCTTACTCCGCGTCATGGCCGGACTTGTTCCGGCCATCCACGTCTTTATAGCGTTGACGCTCAAGACGTGGATGCCCGGGACAAGCCCGGGCATGACGAATCAATGAATCAACAATACGCGTCTTTCACTCCGCCGGCTTGGCAGCCGCCGCCGCGGCCTCGGCGGCACGCTCGCGCGGCGGCGCGCTTCTCCACCATGCGCACCGACCAGACCGAGCCCTCGTAGAGCGCAAGCAGCGGCAGCGCCAGCGACATCTGGCTGAGCACGTCGGGCGGCGTGAGCACCGCCGCGATGACGAAGGCGATGACGATGAAATAGCGGCGCTTCGCTTTGAGCTGGTCGGAGGTGATGATGCCGACGCGGCCAAGCAGCGTCAGGATCACCGGCAGCTGGAAGGCGATGCCGAAGGCGAGAATGAGCTTCATCATCAACGAGAGGTAGTCCTCGACCTTGGGCAGCAATTCGATCGTCGCCTGGCCGGGGCCGCCGAGCTGCTGCATGCTGAGCGAAAAGCGCGCCAGCATCGGCCACACCAGGAAATAGACGATCAGCGAGCCCAAGAGGAAGAAGAACGGCGTGGCGATGAGATAGGGCAGGAACGCCTGCCGCTCGTTGCGATAGAGCCCCGGCGCCACGAACATGTAGATCTGCGTCGCGATCACCGGAAACGCGATGAACGCGGCGCCGAACATCGCCAGCTTGAGCTGGACGATGAAGTATTCGAGCAGGCCGGTGTAGATGAATTTCGAATTTTCCGGTCCGGCGACCCACACGTAGGGCCAGGTCAGCACGTTGTAGATCTGCTTGGCGAAGAAGAAGCAGCAAACGGCGGCGATGGCGAACGCGGCGATCGCCTTGATCAGCCGCCCGCGCAGCTCGATCAGGTGATCCATCAACGGCGCTTTGGTCGCTTCGATTGCCTTTTCTTCTTCCTCCGTGCTCATGCCGTGCGCCTTGTGCTGTCGGCCGGCTGCGCCTCCTCGACGGGTTCGGGGGTGACCGGGCCAATGGCCGCGACGGCTGCGGCGACGATATGCTTCTCGCGCGGCTCCGCCGCAGGCGCGGGAGCGGGAAGCGCGTCTGCTGACTTCTCCGTCGCTTCGGGCGGCACGGGGCCGGTCGCTGCGCCGCCGACGTCGGTATTGGGCAAGTCTGCCGCGGCCTCGGATAGAGGCAATTCGCCCGCCGGCTGCGCTGCACTCGCCGGCGCCTCCTTCCCCTCGAGCGAAGCCTTGAAATCCTTGCCGATCGCTTCGACGTCGCTGCGCACGTCCTTCAGCGGGTCGTAGGCTTTGACGTCGTGTTCAATGTCGTCGACCTGCTTCTTGAGGTCGGCGAACTCCGTGTCGCGCATCTCCTGTTCGAACTGCCGCTGAAAATCGGCCGCCATGCTGCGGATCTTGCGCGTCCACTGCCCGATCGTGCGCATGACCCCGGGCAGTTCCTTCGGACCGATCACGATCAGCGCCACCACGCCGATGAGCACGAACTCGGTCCACGAGATGTCGAACATGGAAACTCTCCGGCCGTCTCACCCGTCCGCCGCCGTAAGCGCCGACAGAGAGCGTGGTCCGACGGTGCGTCGCGCGCTCGCGCGGAGCGTCAGGACAGCGAGCGCTCGACCTTGCTTTCGGTCTTGCCCGCGCCCGCCGCCTGCTGATGGTCGATGGACCTGATCGGCGCGTCGGTCTTGGGAGCCGCTTGGGCCTCGTCCTCGGACAGGCCCTTCTTGAAGGCCTTTATGCCCTTGGCGACGTCCCCCATCATGTCGGAAATCTTGCCGCGCCCGCCGAACACCAAAAGAACGATGGCGCCGACGACGAGCCAATGCCAGATGCTCAGAGAGCCCATGAAATCCTCCGTGCGCGGCGCCGCCCGCGCCCGCGGTAAGCCTGCTGATTTTAACTAGAAACTAGGCGTCGGCGCCGGCAAAAACAAGCACATGCCTAATGCCGGCCGCAGCAGGCGGAAGAGCGGCGGCAAACCACCCGCAAATGCCTGTTAGCGACGCCGCGCGCCTATTCCTCGGTACGCTCGGCGGGCGGAGCGAGGCCGAAATCGAGATCGCCGGGTTCCAGCGGCTCTTCGTCCTCCCGCAAGGACGGATCGTCGGAGGGCACCGGGATGGCAAAGCCGGCCGGGAGCGTGCCCTCGATCAGGCCCGCGCCCTTGAGCTCGTCGAGCCCGGGCAGGTCGCCCAACACATCAAGCCCGAAATGCGACAAAAACGCCTCGGTGGTGCCATACGTCACCGGCCGGCCGGGCGCCTTGCGCCGGCCGCGCAGGCGGATCCAACCGGTCTCCAACAGGACGTCGAGCGTGCCCTTGGAGGTGGTCACGCCGCGGATCTCTTCGATCTCGGCGCGGGTCACCGGCTGGTGGTAAGCCACGATCGCCAGCGTCTCCACCGCCGCGCGCGAAAGCTTTCTCGTGACCACCGACTCCTTGGTCAGCAGCCAGGCAAGATCGCCTGCGGTACGGAGCGACCATTTGCCGCCGACGCGCACGAGGTTCACTCCGCGCGACAGCATACTCCTGCTGCAGATGGATGAGCAGAGCGCGCACGTCGACGCCGGCCGGCATGCGGGCGGCGAGAACTTTCTCGTCGAGAGGTTCCTCGGCGGCGAACAAGAGCGCTTCGAGGATGCGCAACTCCTCGGCGCGTTCCTCTTCTCTGTCTCGATCACCGACGATCACACGCATCTCCGCGACATTCGCCATCGTACGGCCTCCCCCTCATCCATTCCCCGGCTTGACGGTCGTCTCCCCGCCGCTCGCGTCCGGCCGCTTGCGGATGTAGAGCGGAGCAAAGGCCCCGTGCTGATGCACTTCAAGGCGGCCCTCACGCACCAATTCAAGCGCCGCCGCAAAACTCGAGGCGATGACCGTCGCCTTGAGTGAAGGCTCCACGATGTAGTCGAAGAGATATTGATCGAGGCGGCTCCAGTCCGCAGCGCCGCCGACCAAGCGCTCGAGCGCCTGACGCGCTTCGGCGAGCGACCATACGGTACGCTTGGGAACACGCACATAGGCTCTCGCCTGTTTCTGCCGCTGGCCCGCATAGGCCGAAAGCAGATCGTAGAGCGTCGCCGACCATTCCGGCCGCTTGATCTCGGCAATCGGCTCCGGTTGGCCGCGCGCAAAAACCTCGCGGCCCAATTGCGGTCGATTAAGCAACTGCTCGGCCACCTGCCGGATCGCCTCGAGCCGGCGCAGGCGCTGCGCGAGCGCGGTCGCCATTTCCTCGGCGCTGAGGCCATCGGGCTCGGGCTCTTCCGGGAGCAGGAGGCGTGATTTGAGATAAGCGAGCCACGCCGCCATCACCAGGTAATCGGCGGCGAGCTCGATGCGCAGTTTGCGCGCTGCTTCGATGAAGGTGAGATACTGGTCGGCGAGCGCGAGGATCGAGATTTTGGCGAGATCGACTTTCTGCTGGCGGGCGAGCGTCAAGAGCAGGTCGAGCGGTCCCTCAAAACCCTCGACGTCGATCACCAGCGCCGGCTCGTCGGCGCCGCGTTCCGGCATTTCGGTCGTGAAATGCAAATCTTCGGCGATCATGCGGACCCCTGCGCCGGCGGCCAGACGCCGGCCATCAGGATCGGCGAAGTCAGTGCGCGCCGCGGTAACATCGATCGGCAGCGCCGGCCGCTTGGCCGCCAAAGCCGCCGCGGCTCGTCGCGCGGCCTGCCCCGCCAGTTGCGGCGCCTCGGCGGCAACCGCCAGCATCTCCGACATCTCGCCGTTGCAATGGAGCACCACGTCGCAGCCGGCGGCAAGCGCGGCGCGGCTGCGCTCGCCGATCGAGCCCGACAACGCGCTCATGGAAATATCGTCGCTCATCAAAAGGCCCTGAAACCCGATCGAATCGCGAATCACGTCGCGCACTATAGTCACCGAAATGGTGGCCGGCGCGACCGGATCGATGGCGCTAAACACAACGTGCGCCGTCATGCCGAGCGGCAATGCCGCGAGCGGGCGAAAGGCGGCAAAATCAGTGGCTTCCAGCGCCGCCCGGTCGGCTTTGACGACCGGCAGGCTCTTATGGGTATCGGCGGTGGCGCGGCCATGGCCGGGCATATGCTTGAGAACCGGCAGGACGCCCCCATCGCGCAGTCCTTGCGCGATGGCGCCGGCAATGGCCGCCACTTTCTTCGGCTCGGTGCCATAGGCGCGATTACCGATCACCGGATCGGCCTCAGCGCTCGGAACATCGGCGATCGGCAGGCAATCGACGTCGATGCCCAGCGGCGCAAGATCGGCAGCGATCAGGCGGGCGCCGAGCCGCGCGGCGGCAAGGCCAGCTTCACGATCCCGGTCGTAGAGCGCGCCGTAGGCCGCGCCCGGCGGATAGCTCGGCCAGTGCGGCGGACCAAGGCGCTGAACGCGCCCGCCCTCCTGGTCGATCAGGACCGGGGCCTCGCGTCCAAGAATGGTCCGCGCCTCATCGACCAGCCGGCGTAGCGCGTCGGGCTCGGCCACATTGCGCTTGAACAAGATGAGGCCCCAGGGCTCAGCCTCGCGGAGGAAGCCTCGCTCCTTTTCCGCCAGAACGGGACCGGCGAGGCCGGTAATGAAGGCGCGCATCGGCGCCGCTTAGCGCGCGCGCGGCGCGGGGGTCAAGCGCGGATTAGTTTCGCTGCACGAGGCAATTGCCGCCGGCGGCTTTCAAACTGCTGCACATACCGGCGGCCTCTTCGGCCGAGGCAAACGGCCCGACAAGGGCGCGGTAGTAGGTGCCTTTTGCGCCAAGGTCGGCCCGGCGCACCAGCGGCTCGCGGCCGCCGAGCTGATTGGGGAATTTGGCCTGCAGCGCCCGGAAAGCCGACTGGGCGTCGGCCTCGCTGCGCTGGGAGGTGACTTGCACCGAATAACCGCCGCCGGAAGGCGGCGCCGCTTCGGCCGCGGGCCGGAGCCGGCGCTGCGGCCGCCACTGCGACGGGCGCCGGTGCTGGTGCCGCGTGCGTCGCGTCCGGCGGCGGCGCTGGAGTGGGCGCCTCGCTCTGTTGACCGGGCACGAGGGAAAGCGGCTGGCTTCCGCCGGCCGACGCCTTCGGTCGCGGCGCCGGCGCGGCCGCGCGCGGCGCGCCGCCGGAGCCGCGGCTGCGTCGCCGCCGGCCGGCTGGTCGGCCCGAATGGTGACGGTGTGAACCCGCTTCGGCCCGGGCGGCGCGGCCGCAGGCGGTGGCGGCGGGGCCGGCATTTGCGCTGCCGAACCGCTTGGCGGCGCTGGTGCGGGAGCCATCTGAGGCGGCGGCGCAGCGCCGGCAGGTGCGGCATTGAAGGGCGACGGCGGCGCGCCATGCCTGACGGCGCCATACCCTGGTTCGGCGCAATCGGAATGGTCGAAACCACGCGCGGGGCCGGCCGAGGCGCTTCCTGCATCTCGACCGGCTGCTCCTCATGGGAGACCAGCTTCTCGCTCGAGCTCGTATCTGCCGCACCGTTTTGGCTCGAATTGCCGGCCTGAGCGTCGCCGTAGTTCGGCACGATCTTGTTCGGTCCATTGGCCGGCTTGATGATCGGCGGAAGCGTCGGCAATACCGAGCCGCCGAACATGGCGCGATAGCCGAAAGCCCCCGCGGTGCCGAGCACCGCCAGCGCCAGAACCGCCATGACGACGACGAGGCCGCCGCGGCGGCGTGACGGCGGAGCATCGCGATCGGGTTCCGCGGCGTAAGCGTCGGCATCGTCGTATTGCCGATCGTCAGCGCCGTAGCGATCGTCCGCGGACCGCTGCGAACCGGGCTCCATCTCATCCTGGTAGCCGGCATCGTCCGCCGCCGGATCGTCGCTGGTCTCCTGGCGGAAGCCGCCGGACCTTGCCGCCGATCTTGAAAAGAAACGATCGCCGACTGCCGGCTCATTCGCGTAGCCGCGGTCTTGCTGCTGTGATAGGACTGGGAATCAGCAAGCGGCGGCGCGTAGCGGTCATCATCGCGAGCGGGTTCGGGGGGATAGCTCTCGTCGGCCGCCCAATCGAGGCCTGGAGCCACCGCGTCGTCCGGCGCGTCCGCGGCGTACCTCTCATGGCGAGCCTCGCCACGAGCATCGCTTTGACCGATCAGCCGCGCCAGCTCCGCAAGCGGATCGCCCGCATCGTCAGCAGCGGTCGAATCCATATCCTCCCGCGCGATCGGATCGCGGCTGCGGTAGGAGCGGAAAACGTTGTCAGCCATCGAACTCGCCCTGATGTAGGCGTTGAACCCGCGCGGATTAGCTATTCCCCTCGACCGCAGCTGCCGCGTCCGCAACGGCACAAGCCGAACTTATCGCATCTCGTTTGGCGCCTCGACCCCGAGCAAGGCGAGCCCCGATGCGAGCACGGTCACGACGCCTTGTACAAGCGCAAGCCGAGCCACAGTCAGTTGTCGATCATTCTGGATAATGAAGCGTAAATGTGGCGAGGCATTGCCCAGCGTCCAAAGAGCATGAAATTCGCTGGCTAAATCGAATAGATAGAAGGCAATTCGATGCGGCTCATGCGCCGCAGAGGCGGCTTCGACCACGCGCGGATAGAGCGCGATGCGGCGCATCAGGGCCAGTTCGGCGGGGTCGGAAAGCCGTTCCAGGGCGGCATCTCCGACGAACCTTGGGATCGGCAAAATCGGACGGCAGATCGGCAAACGCTGCGCGCGCGTTGCGGAACACCGATTGGCCGCGGGCATGGCCGTATTGGACATAAAAGACCGGATTGTCGCGTGACTGCTCGATCACCTTGGCGAGGTCGAAATCGAGCGCGGCGTCGTTCTTGCGGAACAGCATCATGAAGCGGACGGCATCCGGACCGACTTCATCCACGACCTCGCGAAGGGTTACGAACTCCCCTGCCCGCTTCGACATTTTGACCGGCTCGCCGGCGCGCAACAGCCGCACCAGCTGGACGAGCTTGACGTCGACCACGGCGCGATTTTCGCTGAGCGCCGCGACCGCCGCCTGCGTGCGCTTGACGTAGCCGCCATGGTCGGCGCCCAGGACATCGATCAGTACGCGAAAGCCGCGCTCGAGCTTGCTGCGATGATAGGCGATATCGGAGGCGAAGTAGGTGTAGGAGCCGTCCGATTTCATCAGCGGGCGATCGACGTCGTCGCCGAACGCGGTCGAGCGGAACAATGTCTGCTCGCGGTCCTCCCAATCCTCGACCGGCGCGCCCTTCGGCGGCGGCAGACGGCCCTGGTAAACGTAGCCGCGTTCGCGCAGCCAATCGATTGTTGCGGCGACGAGATCGGTATCGCCCTGCACCAGCGATCGCTCGGAGTAGAAGACCTCGTGTGTGATGTTGAGCGCGGCGAGATCGTCGCGAACCATGACCATCATGGTCCCGACGGCGACGTCGCGGACAATCGGCAGCCACTCGGCTTCGGACCGGTTGAGCAGCGCGTTCCCGAATTCAACGGCAAGTGCCGATCCGACGGGTTTCAGATAGTCGCCGGGATAAAGCCCCTCCGGGATTAGCCCGATATCTTCGCCCAGCGCCTCGCGATAGCGCAGGTAAGCCGACCGCGCCAGCACGTCGACCTGCGCGCCGGCGTCGTTGACGTAGTATTCGCGCGTGACCTTGAAGCCGGTGAAGGCGCAGGAGATTTGCGAGCGCGTCGCCGAACACCGCTAGACGGCAATGGCCGATATGCATGGGCCCGGTCGGATTGGCCGAGACGTATTCGACGTTGACCGGCGTACCGTGGCCGACATCGCTCTTGCCGTAGCGTGGGCCGAGCTGCACGGCATTGCGCAGCGCCTCGATCCAGGCGGCGGGCTTGAGCGTGAGATTGATGAAACCCGGCCCGGCGACGTCGACCTGGCCGACGAGTTCGTCGCCGCGAAGCTTTTCCGCGATCGCTTCGGCAAGTTCGCGCGGCTTCTTGCCGGCATCCTTGGCGAGCACCATGGCGGCGTTGGTCGCCATGTCGCCATGCGCCGGATCGCGCGGCGGCTCGACCGTAACGCGCGACTGGTCGATGTCGGGCGGCAAGACACCCGCGGCAATCAGCTCGCCGCTCGCGCGGTGAACGCGATCGAGCATCTCGGCGAAGATGTTATGCGCGACCATGAAAATTCCGGCGTTGCGCAGCCATGTTGGAGCGCCGCGCGCCTAACCCAATTCCGGGGTCGAGTCAAAAAGCCGTCTATGTTCGGCGAGCGCGTAGCGGTCGGTCATGCCGGCGATGAAATCGGCGATGCGGCGGGCGCGCGAAGCCGTTCCCAGCGCGTCGAGCCCCTGTCGCCATTCCGGCGGCAGATCGTCGGGATGCGCGTCAAAGTGCATAAACAGGTCGCGCACCACGCCCGCGGCTTCGTCCATGACGCGCATGACCCGCCGGTGCCGGTACATGCGCGCCTTGAGAAAATCCTTGATCGCTCGGTCCGCCTCCCCGACCCGAGGCGAGAAGCCCGCGACCGGCGAGGCCGCAAGCCGCACTTCGTCGGCCGAGCGCGGTGCGAGAACGGCGAGCCGGCGCGCGGTCTCGTCGACCACGTCCTCGATGAGCAGGCCGATCAGCCGGCGAATGAACCCGTGCACCAGACGGCCGGTTTCGAGCGCCGGATAGGCCGCGCGGATATCGGCGACGATCTCTCCGGGCAGCCCCGCGGCGGCGATCTCGTCGAGCGCGAACAGATCGGCGCGCAGGCCATCGTCGATATCATGGGCGTCGTAGGCGATATCGTCGGCGACGGCGGCGACTTGCGCCTCCACGCTCGGGAAGCTCCACAATTGCAGGTCCTGCATCCCGGTATATTGCAGGATCGTCTCGGGAACGCCGCGCGTGCGGTAGCGCTCGAGCGGCGTTCCGTCCCGGGCCGTGAGCGGACCGTTATGCTTGACGAGGCCCTCGAGCGTTTCCCAGGTCAGATTGAGCCCGTCGAACGCCGGATAGTGGCGCTCCAGAGCGGTGACCACGCGCAAGGTCTGGGCGTTGTGATCGAACCCGCCGAAGACGGCGAGGCGCTCGTCGAGAGCGCGTTCTCCCGCATGGCCGAAGGGCGGGTGCCCCAGATCATGGGCAAGCGCCAGCGCCTCGGCGAGATCCTCGTCCAGCCCCAGTGCGCGGGCGAGTGCGCGGGCGATTTGCGCGACCTCGAGCGTATGGGTGAGCCGCGTGCGGTAATGGTCGCCCTCGTCGAACACGAACACCTGGGTTTTGTGCTTGAGCCGGCGGAAGGCGGTCGAGTGGATGATGCGGTCGCAGTCGCGGCGAAAGGGGCTGCGGCCTTTGCTGGCCGGCTCGGCGTGCAGCCGGCCGCGGCTCTCTTGCGGATCGCACGCATAGGGTGCCCGCGTCGCTGAAGCCTCAACCACCATCGTCCTGTCCGGCCTTCACAATCGGGCTTTGGCCAATTGACCTTGAGATTCGGCGCACTTAACTATCGTGGTAATGCCGTGGCAATCGGCCCCGATGCCCCGGCCGGAGACAAAAATGGCGACCAACGTCACCGTGACCGAGCGCGCGGCGCGCAAGATCGGCGAAATCCTCGGCCGGGAGCCGGCCGGCACCATGCTGCGTGTGAGCGTCGAGGGCGGCGGCTGCTCCGGTTTCCAGTACAAATTCGACACCGAACGCGCCAGGGCCGATGACGACATCGTCATCGAAAAGAGCGGCGCCACGGTGCTCATCGATCCGATGTCGCTCAACTATATGGCCGGCGCCGAGATCGACTTCGTCGACGACCTGATCGGATCGGCCTTCAAGGTGAACAATCCACAGGCCACGGCGTCCTGTGGTTGCGGCACCAGTTTCGCGCTGTAAAAGCCATAGAACCTCGCGCTTCCTGCAACAGGGCGTCAGCCCGTGCGCATCGCCACCTGGAACGTCAATTCGATCAAGCAGCGTCTCGACTCGGCCGTCGTCTGGCTCGCCGAACGCAAGCCCGACATCGTCTGCCTGCAGGAGACGAAGTGCGTCGATGACGCCTTCCCGCGCGAGCCGTTCGAGGCGCTTGGCTACAATGTCGCGGTGCACGGCCAGAAGGCGTTCAATGGCGTGGCGCTGCTGTCGCGATTTCCATTCGACGAGGTGAGCAACGGCCTGCCCGGCGATGATCAAGATGATCACGCCCGCTTCATCGAGGCGGTCGTCTCGACCGCGCGCGGCGCGCTGCGAATCGCCAGCATCTATTTGCCCAACGGCAATCCGCCTGAGACCGATAAATATCCATACAAGATCAGGTGGATGCAGCGGCTTTCTGCCTACGCGCGCGAACGATTGTCGCTGCAGGAGCCGCTCATTCTCGCCGGCGACTACAACGTCATTCCGGCCGCTGCCGACGTCCACAATCCTCAGGCTTGGCTCACCGATGCGCTGTTCCTGCCGCGCACGCGCGGCGAATTTCGCGAGCTCCTCAACCTCGGCCTGACCGACGCGGTGCGCGCGACAAGCGATGCGCCCGGCCTCTACACGTTCTGGGACTACCAGGCCGGCGCCTGGCAAAAGAACAACGGCATCCGCATCGACCACATGCTGCTGTCGCCGCAGGCGGCCGACCGGCTCACCGATGTCGGCATCGACCGTCATGTGCGCAGCTGGGAAAAGCCTTCCGACCACGTCCCGGTGTGGCTCGACGTAGCGATCGAGGCGGGCAAGCGAGCCTTAGCTCGTGCCCACTCTGCGCTGCGTCGTGCGTGCGCCGCGCGGCGCCGGCCGATCGCCCCAACGAAAGACGGATGGACAATAGGCTCGGCTTACGCAGATATCCCAGCCGGGGATTTAGCCAATTGGCTCGCGAAACTCGTGGCTTTGATGCTGGAGTTCTTATCCAGACGCTCGGCCGGTGCTAAAGAGGCGGCTCGCTCCGATCCGGCACCGCCGCCGCCGCTAGACCGACCAAGCCTCAACAAACGGTCCCGGCAAGCAGTATCCGAGAGACGATCAACCTGCTCGAGTCCGACCTTGGCGCCATGATCGGCGAGGTGTACCGGGCATGCGAGCTCGTGCGCCATGAAGCCGGGGACTCCGCCACCGCGGTCCATGGGATTACAGAGAAGACGGTCAGCCTGATATCGCAAGCCGACGCTGCGAGCCGCGACCTGAAACTCCTTGCGGCAGCGACCGATGAACTTGCGCACGCTTCGGACAATATCGGAAATCAGGTGCGCAAGGCCGATGATCTCACGGATTCAGCGAGCGAGTCGGCCACGATGGCCGGCCGCAGCGTCGACGGGCTCAAGAAGTCAACCGCGGAAATCGCGCAGGTCGTCGGCCTCATTTCGGCGGTGGCGCGGCAGACCAACCTGCTGGCGCTCAATGCGACGATCGAGTCTGCGCGGGCGGGCGTGGCCGGACGCGGCTTCGCGATTGTCGCTTCCGAAGTGAAAAAGCTTTCACGCGAGACCCAGGAGGCCACGGAGGAGATTTCGCAGAAGATCAATGCGGTGCAGAACGACGCTGCCGCATGTTTTGCGGCCGTGCAGAGGATCACCGAATTGGTCAAGGTCATTCGGCCGCTGTTTGCGGCAGTTGCATCCGCGGTGGAACAACAAAATAGCGCGACAGCGGCTGTCGCGCGCAACGCCAACGATACCTTGCATTTCGCCGACGCCGTGTCCAAAGGGGCGTCGGAGATCGGCGACGCGGCGGCGGGCGCCAATGCGCATGGAAAATCGGTGGAGCTGAACGGGCAACGCGTCATCGCGCTTGCCGAGAAGCTCAAAATGCGCGTGACGATCTTCCTGCGCCAAAACCAGGCCGGAGACCGGAGGCGGCACGATCGCCTGCCTTGCGAAATCGGCGTCGAGCTGCAAACCAGCGCCGGCACAATTCGCGGCCAGACCGGCGACCTTTCCGAAGGCGGCATGCTGCTGCGCCTCGACGACAAGCAGCTGATCGCCTCAGGCGCTCTCTTGCACGCCAAGATCGATGGAATCGGCGCCACGCGGATTCGCGCCGCCAACCGCTCCTCGCTGGGACTGCATGTTGAATTTCTGGAAATGGATGCGGCCGTGCGCGCGGCACTGGAGCACAAGCTCGCGTCAATTCGCGACGAAAACCGCGAGATCATTTCCCGCGCCGTGAACGTCGCCAACGAAATCTCGCGGACGCTCGAAAAGCTTGTCGAAACCGGCAAGCTTACGCGCGAGGATTTGTTTGACAATGACTATCGTGAAATCGAAGGGAGCGACCCGGTCCAGCATCGCACGCGGTTCCTCGCCGCGCTGGACGACGTGTTGCCGCCGATTCAAGAAGCATTGCTGGCGAGCGACGAGCGGATGGTGTTTTGCGCGGCAGTCGATCGCAATGGCTACCTGCCGGTGCATAATCGCAAGTATTCGCTGCCGCAGCGTCCCAACGACAGTGCCTGGAATACGGCGCATGCGCGCAATCGCCGGATTTTTGACGATCGCGCCGGTCTTGCCGCCGCGCGCAACATGCGTCCCTACATCATCCAGGTCTATGCGCGCGATATGGGAGGCGGCGTCACCATCGTGATGCGCGAGATCGACGCGCCGATCCGGGTCCTAGGGCAGCATTGGGGCGGGTTTCGTACGGCTTACACGCTGTGAGCGGGGCCGCTTGGCGGCGAGCCAACGGAGCGATCGTCCGGCCTAATTCCTGCGACCCCTCAGCCAGTCTTCCAGATAGACCAGGGCCATGGCCCGCTCATCGTCGCTCGCGCGATGGAAGGCGTTGTCGTAGAGCGGTTTGATCCAGGCATCCTCGGGGCCGGCGCAATCGCGTCCGAGCGTGAGCCACATCAGGCCGCGCGCGGCCTGCCGCGGCACGTGCTGGCCGCGGAACAGCATGTCGCCGAGGACCGCCTCGGCGCGGCAATCGCCCTTGGTCGCGGACAGCTGGAACCAGCGCGCCGCCTTGTGTGCATCGCTCGGCGTGCTGTCGAGGTACAGGCGGCCAAGCTGGTACTGCGCGTCGGCATCGGCGAAATAGGAAGCGGCGTAGTCGAACATCTCGCGCGCGCGCACGACGTCCGGCTTGATCGTCGAATTGGGAATGCCCGCGAGATAATAGCGGCCCAAAGCCACAAAGGCGTTCGCCACCAAACGCGCCTGCGGGGTGCCGGGGCTTTCGTCCGGGTGGGCATTGGCGATCTGGCTGAAATAATTGAAGGCGCGTAGATCGTCCTGGGGAACGCCGTCGCCGTCCGCATACATGCGGCCGACCTTCCATTGCGCCTCGAGGTGCCCCTGATCGGCCGCATATTCGAGCGTGGTCAGCGTGCTCGTCTTGGCGTTCGCCTTGTCGCCGCCGTCGGGTGTTCGCGCAACCGGACGCGAGCCGTCGCCCGGCGCCAGCAAAGCGGTGTTCGGCGCGGTCGTGCCGTCGAAGGCGAAAGCCGGCTCGGACGCGATGCCCCATCCAAGCGCCACGGCAAGTCCAGCGACGAGCGCGGCCAGCATGCCGCCTCGTGCGGCAGGGGCTACTGCACTAGATGTCCGCATAACACGCCTTCTCGACCGTCGCTCCCGGATGGGTGACGGCGCCCTGACGCGCCGGCCCGACCTGCTGGGCGTATTTCCATAAATAACCGGAGGTGAATTCGTCGGCGCGCGGCTTCCATTCCCGCGCCCGCTTCTCAAGCTCGCTCTTCGTCAGCTTGACCTCGAGCGTCGCCTTTTCCGCATCGAGCTCGATGATGTCGCCGTCGCGCAGCAGCGCGATCGGGCCGCCCACCGCCGCTTCCGGTCCGACATGCCCGACGCAAAAACCGCGCGTGGCGCCGGAGAAGCGTCCATCGGTGATCAGGGCCACCTTGCCGCCCATGCCCTGGCCGTAGAGCGCCGCGGTGGTGGACAGCATCTCGCGCATGCCGGGCCCGCCCTTCGGGCCCTCGTAGCGGATAACAAGCACGTCGCCTTCCCTGTATTTCTTATTCTTCACCGCGTCGAAGCAGGCTTCCTCGCCATCGAAGCAGCGCGCCGGTCCGGAGAAATGCAAGCGCTCCATCCCGGCAACCTTAACGATCGCGCCCTCGGGTGCGAGGTTACCTCTCAGGCCGATGACGCCGCCGGTCGGCGAGAGCGGCTTGTCCGCCGGGCGCACGACGTCCTGGTCCTGCGTTCCACTTCACCGATTTGAGGTTCTCGGCGATGGTGCGGCCGGTCACCGTGAGACACTCGCCATGGAGGAAGCCGTGGTCGAGCATCGTCTTCATCAGCAGCGGAACGCCGCCAGCTTCGAACATGTCTTTGGCGACATAGCGGCCGGAAGGCTTCAAATCGGCGATATAAGGCGTTCTTTTGAAGACCTCGGCCACGTCGAACAGATCGAATTCGATGCCGCATTCGTTGGCGATCGCCGGCAGGTGCAGCGCGCCGTTGGTCGAACCACCGGTGGCGGCGACCACGGCCGCGGCATTCTCCAGCGCCTTGCGGGTGACGATGTCGCGCGGGCGGATGTTCTTGACGATCAGATCCATGATCATCTCGCCGGCGAGCATGCAGAACTTGTCGCGGATCTCGTAGGGCGCCGGCGCGCCGGCCGAATAGGGCAGCGCCAGGCCGATCGCTTCCGACACCGTCGCCATGGTGTTGGCGGTGAACTGCGCGCCGCAGGCGCCGGCCGAGGGGCAGGCGTTCTGCTCGAGAGTATCGAGATCGGCGTCGGACATGGCGCCGACCGAGTGCTTGCCGACGGCCTCGTAGACGTCCTGGATGGTCACCGGCGCGCCCTTGAAGGTGCCGGGCAGAATCGAACCGCCATAGATGTAGATCGACGGAACGTTCAACCGGCACATGGCCATCATCATGCCGGGCTGCGACTTGTCGCAGCCGGCGACGCCGATGAGCGCGTCATAGGAATGGCCGCGCACGGTCAATTCGATCGAATCCGCGATGACCTCGCGCGACGGCAGCGAGGATTTCATGCCGGCATGGCCCATGGCGATGCCGTCGGTCACGGTGATGGTGCAGAACTCGCGCGGCGTGCCGCCGACGGAAGCGACCCCCATCTTGACCGCCTGCGCCTGGCGCATCAGCGCGATATTGCAAGGCGCGGCCTCGTTCCAGCAGGTGGCGACGCCGACGAAGGGCTGATGGATCTGCTCCTTGGTCAGCCCCATCGCGTAATAAAAGGCGCGGTGCGGCGCCCGCTCCGCACCTTCCGTCGCGTGACGGCTGGGGAGCCTTGATTTCAAATTGGTTTTAGCGTCCATCGAACTCTGCGGGCCTGTCCGGCCCCCTCGCCCCCGCTCCCGGTCCAAGTCAACTCCAAGGCAACGCCTGAAAACCGGAAGCGTCGCAGCGGCTTGTCAGCACGCCCCGCTGCGTGTTGCATTGATGTCGAAAAACCCTATGGCCAAAAAGCGGCGTTCGGCTCGCGTGCAGTGCGAAAACTGTGAAATGTTCCAAGTCTGTTGCACAAGAGCCACAGATTCAGCCGCCGCGCCGCGATCCCGTTAACGCGCGATTTACCGCCGAGCGTCGTTGCTGCGACGATTGGATATGCCGAGACCGATAGGGCGAAGCTTCTTCGGCCGCAGCGTCCATCGAGGTTGCGCCGGACCTGATCGGGGCGACGCTGCTCGTTTCCGGCGTCGGCGGACGTATCGTCGAGGTCGAGGCCTATGATCAAACCGACCCGGCGGCCCACAGCTTCCGTGGTCCGACGGCGCGAAACGCGGTGATGTTCGGCCCGCCCGGATACGCTTACGTGTATCGCTCCTATGGCATCCACTGGTGCCTGAATTTAGTCTGCCAGCCAAAGGGTTCAGCCGCCGCCGTGCTCATCCGCGCGCTCGAGCCGCTGACCGGTTCTGGCGGCGATGCGGCGACGGCGGGGCATGGACGACGAAAGGCTTCTTTGCGCCGGGCCCGGCCGGGTCTGCGAGGCGCTGGCCGTCACCGCGGCGCACAATGGTTTGGCGTTATTCAAGCCGCCCTTTGAGATCTTCAAGCGGACGCAGGCGGTGGAAGTCGTAACCGGCCCGCGCATCGGCCTCACCAAGGCGATCGACAAACCCTGGCGCTATGGCCTGAAGGGTTCGCGCTTCCTCAGTAAGCCGTTTCGGTCCGCGGACTGAACGGAAAACCAGAGCGCCGGCTTCGCGAAGCCGGCCTTTGGCGGCCGCTCCGTTACACCCCTTCGTCATCGACATCGGGCAGAAAGCATCGGAGAATTCGCGCTGTCGTGGCGCTTAGCCGCCGCAGCGACCACATGGAGCCGCCAATGCAGTTTGCTCGTGTCCTTTGCGCGTCCGTATTGGCGACGTGCATCGCATTCCCGGGATTTGCCCAGGGTCTCCCCAAAGCGAGCAGTCCCGAAGAAGTCGGATTCTCATCGGCGCGGCTCGAGCGGCTGACGAGCGCATTCCAGGCGGATGTCGATAAGGGCGCCATCCCCGGCGCGGTTATTCTGGTCGCTCGTAACGGCAAGGTCGCCTATCTCGAAGCGCTCGGCTTCCAGGACCGCGAGAAGAAAATACCGATGAGCACCGACGCAATCTTTCGCATCGCGTCGATGACCAAGCCGCTTACCTCTGTCGCCGTCATGATGTTGGTCGAAGAGGGAAGGATTCAGCTTTATGACCCGGTTTCGGTCTATTTGCCTGAGCTGAAGGGGCTTCAGGTCGGCGTGGAGAGGACCAACGCTGCCACCGGCAATCCCGAACTGACGCTTGAGCCGGCACAGCGTGAAATGACGATTCAGGATCTGCTTCGCCACACTTCGGGGATCACCTACGGCATCTTCGGCCATTCCCTGGTCAAACAAGCTTACCTTGCGGCCAACCTGTTCGATCCCGGCCAGACGCTGGCGGAGCTGGTTTCCAAGCTCGCGAAGCTTCCGCTTGCGCATCAGCCGGGGACGACATGGGATTACAGCATGTCCGTCGACGTGCTGGGGCGCGTTGTCGAGGTTGTTTCCGGTACGACTCTGGATCAGTTCATCGCCGGGCGGATCGCCGAGCCGCTCGGACTTTCCGACACCGGCTTTTATGTCCCTGCGGCGAAGGTCGGACGCGTCGCCCAACCGCAGGCCGATCCGATGACTGGAATACGGCCGTCGGTCTTCGACGTGTCGCAAAAGCCTAATTGGCCGTCGGGCGGCGGCGGCATGGTATCGACGGCGTCCGACTACGCGCGGTTCAGCCAGATGCTGCTCAATGGCGGGGAGCTCGACGGCGTGCGCGTATTGTCGCCGAGGATCGTCGCGTTCATGACGTCCGACCAGCTTCCGCCCGGCATCGCCTTCAGCCCGGCGGCGCTGCAAATTTTCGAGCCGCTCGGCGTCGCGCCCACCCCGCGCATCGGCCAGAGCTTCGGGCTTGGCTTCATGATCCGCACGCAAGCCGGACGGAATCCGTTGCCGGGATCGCGCGGGGAATTCTTTTGGAATGGGATTTGGGGCACGGCTTTTTGGGTCGACCCCAAGGAAAAGCTGGTCGCGGTCTTGATGGTGCAGCTGCCGCCAGCCCAGGGAGCGCACTACCGCTCGCTGTTACACAGCCTGGTCTATCAGGCGCTGATCAACTGATAGCGGCTTTCAAGCCGCAACACCGGACCTGGATTCGAACCTGATGCTCGGCACCAGGAGGATCAGCGGCAGGGCACAGGCCGCGATCGGCAGGAAGGCGAAACGCGCCGCCCCGGCAACATCCCAGGCCACACCGCCGAGGAGCGAGACAGCGACGGCGCACGAGTAGCTGATGGTGAACATCGCAGCCGAGACGCGGGGCACCTCGCTTGGCGCGCTCAACAGCGGCGGGAGCGTGAGACCGAGCGCGAATACGCCGCCGGCGGCAAAGCCGAGAATGCCCGCGCACGCCACCGTTACCGCGCTCGCGGTCGTGGCCAATCCGACAACGCAGGCAAAGCAGAGCACGCCCGCCGCTATGAACGGCCAGGCCTTGCGTTCGAGCTGTCGGGCAAAACCGATGAGCAGCACCGAGGCGGGAAGCTGGCCGACATTGAGCGCGGTGAGTGCCGGGCTGATGAGATCGGAGCGGCCGGCCTCGCTCAGGTAGCCGGGCAGGAAGGCATTGCTGCCGAAATAGAACGCGCTCGCGCTGCCGAAAATGAGACCGAGCCGCCAGATGTCGCGCGCCGGCCAGTCCGGCCACCAGCGCGACGCCGCGGCGATCGGTGCAGCGGCGTCACGCCGCGCCGTTACCGCCATCAGCACCGCGATGGCCAGGATCGGCGCCGCCCAAAGGACGAACGTTGCCCGCCAGCTGCCGCCGAGCAGCGGGAAGAGCAGAGGAAAAAGTGCGATCGGCAGGATTTCGCCGACCAGCAATCCATTCGTATAGATGCCGGTGCCGAGCCCGATGTGCTGCGGCAACCAGCGGCCGACCAGCGCCGGCATGGCCGGTTGGGTGATCGCGACGCCCGCGCCCATCACGATAGTCGCTCCGAACAGCGTCATGGCGTCGGATGCGGCGCCGCGGAGCGCGGAGCCGCCGGCGGTCAGCACCAATCCCGCGACGATCGCGGCAACGGCGCCGATCCGGCCGACCAGTCTCGATCCGGCCAAAGCGGCGGCCGCGAACAGAATGATCGGCAGGCCGGTGAGGATACCGATCTCGGTCCCGGACAGACCGAGTTCGCTGCGCAATGTCGGGATCACCGGCGGCACCGCGAGAATCGGAAACCGCAGCGCGTTGCCGACAAGCCACAAGAGCCCGAGGGCGATCGGCAAGGATGGAGATTTCACCACTGGAATTTCACGCCGCGCCTTTGAGCCGCTCGAGCGCTTCGGCGATCTTCACCTTTCGCGTCTCGGCCTCCTCGCGCTTTTCCCTCTCGCCTTCGACTATCTCTTCGGGCGCCCGCTTGAGGAAATCGGCATTGCCGAGTTTCTGGTCGACGCGGGCGATGTCGGCGTCGCACTTCGCCATCTCCTTGGCGAGCCGCGCGCGCTCCACGGCGAGATCGATGACGCCCTTGAGCGGGAGACACGCCAGCGCGTCGCCAGCAATAATTTGAACAGACGCCTCCGGCGGCGTATTTCCAATTTCAATCATCGAAATACGCGCGAGGCGCTTTATCGACGCGCCATGTGCTGCAAGCCAGGATTTCGTAAGCTCATGCCCACCGACGACAACCAAAGGAATTTCGTCCGCCGCTGGAATGTTCATTTCCACACGGACCGAGCGGATGCTGGAAATCAGATCAACGAGCCAATTAATTTCCGCTGTAGCGTCCCCAAAAGTAGGGCCAAGTTCCGGCCACGGCGTAATCGCCAGCATTGTATTGCGCGCAACCGTTACGTTCCAAAGCTCTTCGGTGATGAATGGCATGAACGGATGAAGGAGCTTGAGGATTTCATCGCGGACGTGGGCGGTCGTCGCCTGAGTCTCAATTCTGGCTGACCCGTCTGCGCCCTGAAGCACGGGCTTCGCCAGCTCGAGATACCAGTCACAATATGTGTTCCAGACAAATTGGTAGACCGCATTGGCGGCGTCGTTGAAGCGATAATCCCCAATCGCCAATTCGACTCTGCCAATCGTGTCGCTCAGACTCGTCAAAATCCAGCGATTGAGCGTTTCCCTGGCCCGGCGCGGATCGAAATCCGCATCGCGCGCGCAGCCATTGATCTCGGCAAAGCGCGCGGCGTTCCAGAGCTTGGTCGCGAAATTGCGGTAACCTTCGACGCGCTGTGCCGAGAGCTTGATGTCGCGCCCCTGCGCCGCCATGGCGGCAAGCGTGAAGCGCAGCGCATCGGCGCCATATTCGTCGATCAGCGCCAGCGGATCGATGACGTTGCCCTTTGACTTCGACATCTTGGCGCCGGAGGCGTCGCGCACCAATGCGTGGATGTAGACGTCGTGGAACGGCACCACATCTTCCAACGGAGCGTGAGGGCGCTCCTTTCGCATAAAATGCAGCCCCATCATCATCATGCGCGCGACCCAGAAGAAGATGATGTCGAAGCCGGTGACCAGCGTGGTGGTCGGGTAAAAGCGCTTCAGCTCCGGCGTCTCGTCCGGCCAGCCCAGCGTCGAGAACGGCCACAGCGCCGAAGAGAACCAGGTGTCGAGCACGTCCTCGTCGCGCCTGATGTACTCCCTGGCAAAGCGGGCGCGGCGCTGCGGGTCGGCGGCGATGTCGTGGCCTTCTTGGACGGTGATTTCTTCGATGTCGGTGTAGTGGGCGAGCGCGTCGGCGACGGCGTCGTCCTCGTTCTCGGCGACGAAGATCTTTCCATCCGGTCCGTACCAGGCCGGAATCTGATGCCCCCACCAGATCTGCCGCGAAATACACCAGGGCTGGATGTTCTCCATCCAGTTGAAGAACGTCGCCTCCCACTGCGGCGGCACGAACACGGTCTTGCCTTCGCGGACCGCCGCGATCGCCGGCTGCGCCAGCGTCTTGGCGTCGACGTACCATTGATCGGTGAGAAACGGCTCCAGCACCGCGCCGGAACGGTCGCCGTGCGGCACGGCGTGCATCGTCGGCTCGATTTTGTCTATTAAACCTTGCGACTCCAATATTTCGACAATCGGCTTGCGCGCGCGCACGCCCTCGATTCCGTCCAACGCCATGACTTCGGCTTGAGGATGCGCATCCTTCAGGAACGCGTCGTTCTCTTTCAGCAGAAGATGCGCTTCCTCGTCGAACACGTTGACGAGCGGCAAATTGTGTCGCCGCCCGACCTCGAAATCGTTGAAGTCGTGCGCCGGCGTGATCTTCACCGCGCCCGATCCCTTTTCCGGATCGGCGTATTCG
Organism: uncultured Alphaproteobacteria bacterium; assembly: GCA_963695665.1. Lineage (GTDB taxonomy): Bacteria > Pseudomonadota > Alphaproteobacteria > Rhizobiales > Xanthobacteraceae > BOG-931. The sequence continues at coordinate 45,756 of CAVOHL010000016.1, read as the reverse complement.
TCGCCGATGATCGGGATGCGGCGGCCGACAAGCGGCAGGATCGCGGTCTTGCCGATGAGATGCTTGAGCCGCTCGTTCTGCGGATGCACCGCGACGGCGGTGTCGCCGAGCATCGTCTCCGGCCGCGTGGTGGCGACGACGATGAAGGTTGACGGATCGTTGGGGTCGAACGTCTTGCCTTCGATCGGATATCGCAGGTGCCAAAGGTGGCCCTTGGTCTCCACCTGCACGACTTCCAGATCGGAAATGGCGGTCTTGAGCTTGGGGTCCCAGTTGACCAGGCGCTTGTCCTTGTAGATGAGGCCCTCGCGGTAAAGCGTGACGAAGACCTTCATCACCGCGCGCGAAAGACCCTCGTCCATGGTGAAGCGTTCGCGCGACCAGTCGCAGGAGGCGCCGAGCCGCTTCAACTGCTCGATGATGGTGCCGCCGGATTCCGCCTTCCATTCCCACACCCGCTTGATGAACGCTTCGCGGCCCATGGCGCGGCTGCCGGGCTGCTGACGCTCCATCAATTGCCGCTCGACCACCGCCTGGGTGGCGATGCCGGCGTGATCGGTGCCCGGCTGCCACAGCACGTCCTTGCCGCGCATGCGCTCGAAGCGGCAGAGGATGTCCTGCAGCGTGTTGTTGAGCGCGTGGCCCATGTGCAGCGAGCCGGTGACGTTGGGCGGCGGGATGACGATGCAATACGGCGCCGCCTTGGCGCGTTCCGGCCGGCCGGCGCGGAAGGCGCCGGCCGCCTCCCACGCTTCGTAGATGCGGCGCTCGACCGCGGCGGGCTGGTAGGTCTTGTCGATCATCATTGTTTCGCTGTCGTCGGCATGGCGCGCTAACAAACCCGCGCCGCGTCCGGTGTCAACGCCAGTGCCTGCCGTTTGGGTAGATTAGATCGTCATCGCGAGGAGCGAAGCGACGAAGCAATCCACAAATCGCAGCGTGTGCGCTGGATTGCTTCGCTTTCGCTGGCAATGACGGCCGCTGCGCCCCTCACACCTTGACCAGCGGCACCTTCGGCACCGACCCGCGGCGGGGCGGCGTGTTGCCGCCGGGGCCCGGCGGCTTGCGGCGTGGCGTCGGCCGGCGCTTCTTGGCGCGGCGCGGTTCCGGCAGCTTTTCCGGCCGCGGCGTCACCGGTCCGTCCGGATAATCGAAGCCGAGCTTGCTGTTGCCGGTCTCGTCGGTGATCACGATGACGCGCACATGGCCGCCCGCTTTGAGCCGCCCGAACAGCACCTCGTCGGCGAGCGGCTTCTTGATGTGCTCCTGGATCACGCGCGCCATCGGCCGGGCGCCCATCAGCTCGTCGTAGCCGTTGCGCGATCAGCCACTTCGTCGCCTCGTCGGTCAGCTCGATGGTGACGTCGCGGTCGGCGAGCTGCGCTTCGAGCTGCAGCACGAACTTCTCCACCACCTTGGCGATGATCTCGGGCGAGAGATGCGCGAAGGTGATGATCGCGTCGAGCCGGTTGCGGAATTCCGGCGCGAACATCCGGTTGATCGCCTCCATGTCGTCGCCCTCGCGCTTGGTGCGGGTGAAGCCGAAGGCGGCCCGCGCCATGTCGGAGGCGCCGGCATTGGTGGTCATGATCAGGATCACGTTGCGGAAGTCGACCTGCTTGCCGTTGTGGTCGGTCAGCTTGCCGTGATCCATGATCTGCAGCAGCACGTTGAACAGATCCGGATGCGCCTTCTCGATCTCGTCGAGCAGCAGCACGCAGTGCGGATGCTGGTCGACGCCGTCGGTCAGCAGGCCGCCCTGGTCGAAGCCGACATAGCCGGGCGGCGCGCCGATCAGCCGCGACACGGTGTGGCGCTCCATGTACTCCGACATGTCGAAGCGGATGAGCTCGACGCCGAGCGTCGCGGCGAGCTGCTGGGCCACCTCGGTCTTGCCGACGCCGGTCGGGCCGGAGAACAGATAGCAGCCGATCGGCTTTTCCGGCTCGCGCAGCCCGGCGCGGGCGAGCTTGATCGAAGCCGAGAGCGCCTCGATCGCCTTGTCCTGGCCGTAGACCACGCGCTTGAGCGTCTCTTCCAGGTGCCGGAGCACCTCGGCGTCGTCCTTCGACACCGTCTTCGGCGGGATGCGCGCCATGGTGGCGATCGTCGTCTCGATCTCCTTGAGGCCGATCGTCTTCTTGCGCCGGCTCTCCGGCAGCAGCATCTGCGCGGCGCCCGATTCGTCGATCACGTCGATCGCCTTGTCGGGCAGCTTGCGGTCGTGGATGTAGCGCGACGACAGCTCGACCGCCGCCTTGATCGCGTCGTTGGTGTATTTGAGCTTGTGATAGTCCTCGAAATAGGGCTTGAGCCCCTTGAGGATCTCGATCGCGTCCGGGACCGTCGGCTCGTTGACGTCGATCTTCTGGAAGCGGCGCACCAGCGCGCGGTCCTTCTCGAAATACTGCCGGTATTCCTTGTAGGTGGTCGAGCCGATGCAGCGCACCGTGCCGGACGCCAGCGCCGGCTTGAGCAGATTGGAGGCATCCATGGCGCCGCCCGAGGTGGCGCCGGCGCCGATCACGGTGTGGATCTCGTCGATGAACAGGATGGCGCCCGGATAGGCCTCCAGCTCCTTGATCACCTGCTTGAGCCGCTCCTCGAAATCGCCGCGATAGCGCGTGCCGGCGAGCAGCGTGCCCATGTCGAGCGCGAACACGGTCGCGTTGCGCAGCACGTCCGGCACCTCGCCGTGGACGATGCGGCGCGCCAGGCCCTCGGCGATCGCGGTCTTGCCGACGCCGGCATCGCCGACGAACAGCGGATTGTTCTTCTGCCGCCGGCACAGCACCTGGATGGTGCGGCTGATCTCGGCCTCGCGGCCGATCAGCGGATCGATCTTGCCCTCGCGCGCCTTCTTGTTGAGGTTGACGCAATAGGCATCGAGCGCGTCGCCCTTCTTCTTCGGCTCGTCGCCGGTCTTGGTGTCGGTCTCCTCGTCGGCGCCGCGCACCGGGCGCGCTTCCGACATGCCCGGCCGCTTGGCGATGCCGTGGCTGATGTAGTTGACCGCGTCGTAGCGCGTCATGTCCTGCTCCTGCAGGAAATAGGCGGCATGGCTCTCGCGCTCGGCGAAGATCGCGACCAGCACATTGGCGCCGGTCACCTCCTCGCGGCCGGACGACTGGACGTGGATCACGGCGCGCTGGATGACGCGCTGGAAGCCGGCGGTCGGCTTGGAATCCTCGGCGCCGTCGGTGACCAGGTTGTCGAGCTCCGATTCGAGATAGGCGACGAGGCTGCGGCGCAGCTTGTCGAGGTCGACGTTGCAGGCCCGCATGACCGCGGCGGCGTCCTGATCGTCGATCAGCGCGAGCAGCAGATGCTCGAGCGTCGCGTATTCGTGGTGGCGCTCATTGGCGAGCGCCAGGGCCCGGTGGAGCGACTGTTCGAGGCTGCGCGAGAACGTGGGCATTCAAGGTCTCTTCATCTGTGTTGGCCGTCCCCCGGAATCACTTCTTCTCCATGATGCACTGCAAAGGATGCTGATGTTTGCGGGCAAAGTCCATGACCTGCGTCACTTTGGTTTCCGCCACCTCGTAGGTGAAGATGCCGCATTCGCCGATCCCGTGCTGGTGGACGTGCAGCATGATGCGATGGGCGGCCTCGTGGTCCTTGTTGAAGAAGCGCTCGAGCACGTGAACGACGAACTCCATCGGCGTGTAGTCGTCGTTGAGCAGCAGCACGCGGTAGAGGTTCGGCCGCTTGGTCTGCGGCTTCGTCTTGGTGATGACCGCGGTGCCCGGTCCGCTCTGGTCGCCCTTGCGCTTGCGGTCGTCGTCCGCCATGCGGACCCGGAGATCGGCGGAGGAATTGGCAGTTAGCGGCATTGCTTCGTCTGTCGTCCAAACCCGTTACAGCGCCACCGACGGCCGTGAAGCCCTCGGCGTTCCGATACCCATTATCATAATCATGGATTGCCCTGCGTTCCATATCCATGACCCGCTTCCTGCGACCATTACCGCCGAATGAGAACGGCCTGCCCTCCCTCCGCGTTCCGGCACTGTCCGATTGGTGACAGGCGCCGACTCGGATATTCATCGCCGCGATATCGATCGCCGCGGGCGAAAGGAGGCAACGATGGTTGACCCCGCACGACGCGCAAGGCTGCTACGCGACCTGGAGCAGGACTTTTTGCCGGATTACGACGCCCAGAGCATGCCGTCAGCCGACAAACGCGCAGCCTATGCGCTCGAACACATCGCCTTCCGCGTTGGACGCATCGAGCAAACCCTTGCCAAGATCGCCACCGCCCTCGAAACCGTCCTCGCCAAGTTGTGACGCGCAGAAGACGGGAGCGCCGTCGATCGCCGTGGCAACGGAGCAGGCCTGCTCGTCCGAGCACGAATCACCCAAGTAGATCGGCCAAGTCGAATCGGCGCGAGCGCTTTCGGTCGGGTTACTTGATCGGCGAAGCCTTCGCGAACACACCTTCGAACGGCTTGTACGCCTCCTTGGCGAGATCGGCGTAAAGCTCGCCAAGCTTGGTCGTCCTGGCGACGAAATCTTCATACGCGGATTTCAGGTATTCACTTTGTATCTCCACCGCCTGGTCGAGAGCTCTTCGCGCCGAGAAGCCTTTCCCAAGCGGCTGCGGAGCCCTCGAACGACTTCTTCGAGTAGTCAATAACTTCAGTCGTTATGGCTTGGGCGCTCTTCGTCGACGTGCCGAAAGAGGACATCGCCATGTCCATGCTGTCCTTGCTCAGCTTGTGCATCTGATCGGTGGTCATGATCGACCCTCTCGCCGGTGCGCCGGTTGCGGGTTATGGTCAAATGCGCGGCGCCCCTTGCCTTGAAAAGGCCTTCTCGGGCGTCGACTATTATTATAGTGCAGCTGCACAAAAATTTCAACCCGCGTGTGCAAAGCGGGCGCAACTGAGGAGACTTAACGCTTTCGCAACGGCGTTTGCCTAGCGTGCTTGACCGTGTCGTTGAGGCGACACCGGTCGGGGTGGCCGGACCGAGTTCGGCCGCTGGTACTGAGGAAGCGGCGTCGCGAAGGAACAAACAGGGATGGGAGGTCACAATGACCTCCGAGCGCGTTCAGGGACGGGGTGCGTGATGGGGTGGATGCGTTCTGGGGCCGGCAATGGGCTCCGCTATTGTGTCCTGGGACTTGCCGGCATCGCAGCCGGTCTCGTCGTCGGCAGCGATGCAGCCGACGCGCGCCATCATTATCGCCACGTCCACATCGTGCGCCCGGTGCATTACGTGCATGTGGCGCCACGCGTTCATTATCGCGTCCGCGCCCAAGGCTATGCGCCGCCGGTCGCTTCGATCGTCGTCGACGCCAACTCCGGCGAGGTGCTGCAGGCGTCGAACGCCGACGCGCTGCGCCATCCGGCATCGCTGACCAAGATCATGACGCTCTATCTGCTGTTCGAGCGGCTTGACGCCGGCACGATCAAACTCGACACGCCGCTCAAGGTCTCCGTGCACGCGACCGAGCAGGCGCCCTCGAAGCTCGGCACCAAGGCCGGCCAGACCATTGCCGTCGACGACGCGATCAAGGCGGTCGTCACCCAGTCGGCCAACGACATCGCGGTCGCGATCGCCGAGAATCTCGGCGGCGACGAGGAGTGCGTTCGCCAAGCTGATGACGCAAAAGGCGCGCGCGCTCGGCATGAGCCGCACCACTTACGTCAACGCCTCCGGCCTGCCGGACGACGACCAGATCACGACCGCGCGCGACCTCGCGCTGCTCGGCCGCGCGATCCAGGAACGGTTTCCGCGCTACTACAGATATTTCGCCCTGCGCGAGTTCGTCTATCACGGCGTGGCGATGCGCAATCACAATCATCTCCTCGGCGCCGTCGGCGGCGTCGACGGCATCAAGACCGGATATACGCGCGCCTCCGGCTTCAACCTCGTCACCTCGGTTCACCGCGACGGCCGCTACATCGTCGCCGTCGTGCTCGGCGGCCGCTCGGCCTTCGAGCGCGACGCGCATATGCGCGAATTGATCAACGCGCACATCAGGGAAGCCTCATTGCACCGCACGGCGCCGGTCCTCGCCGAGAGAGCCGAACAGCGCGCCGAGTCGCCGCCGGCCGCGCCGGCCAAATCTCCGCAGCCCGCAAATGCCGATCCGGCGCCGGCGGCGCATGCCGATCCAATGCCGACGGCGACTTTGCGCGCGGCAGTCGGCTCGAACGATCCGATCCAGCCGGTGTTGGTGAAGACAGTCACCTACCGCACCGCGCCGCTGCAGACGGCCTCGCTGGCGCCGATGCCGGCGCTGGTGCCGGTCACCTCCCCATCGCCAGCCGAGCGCGCCGCCGCCCGCGCGCCCGCAGCCATTGGCACAATCCTCCGACGCGTCGCATACGATCGTGGTGGCGTCATCCGAACCGGGCGCGATTGTCACCGCCAGCAGGTCCGAGGCTGTCGCGAGCGAGCCGGCCAAAGCCGAGCCGGCAAAAGCCGAGCCCGCCAAGGCAGCAGAACCTGCCAAGGCCTAACCGGCCCAGGCGCCAAGACTGAGCCCGCAAAGACCGAACCTGTGAAAACGGTCTCGAACGCTGAGCCGGAGACGCCGCCGCAATCCCACATGCGCAGCGGTTGGCTCATTCAGGTCGGCGCGTTCGAAGAGGAAGGCGAAGCCAGGCAGCACCTGAGCGCGGCGCAGACCAGGGCCCGGCCATGCTCGCGGCCGCCGATCCGTTCACCGAGCGGGTACAAAAAGGCGACAAAGCTCTCTACCGCGCGCGCTTTGTCGGTTTCGACAAGCCGACGGCGGAAGCCGCCTGCAAGCTGCTCAAGCGCAGCGAGATCGAGTGCATGGCAGTAAAAAACTAAAGCCGCGACGGCGCGAAAGTAGCCGAAGGTTTCAAAACATCACGGCCAAGATAAAACCGGGACCAACAGGACGTCATTCACGGACAGGAGCCACGCGAGGTGTTGCGTAGGGAATATCAGCGATGGCGGCGAAGCAAGACGTCCTTGGCCTCATTGACGCGGGCCGCGAGGTACGTCGACCCCCCTTGGTCGGGATGCAGTTTCTTCATGAGGGACCGGTGCGCACGCCCGATCTCTTCCGCGCTCGCTCCGGGCTGAAGGCCAAGGATCTGATAAGCCTCCTGTTCCGTCATTTTCCCGCTGGGCGTCGCGTTGCTCCCGCCGCCCGCTGCCGCATCCTGCTGCGCGTGCTCACGCCAGCCGGGCTGCCGGCGGTCAAGATACGCCATCAGTAGCTGGCGGCTGTCGTCGTCGATCTCGGCGAGAAGGCCGATCAGAGTTGGCGCGTCGAGCGTATCGAGCGAGCGCCGTCGTACCGTCCCGGCAAGAATCGACCGCGCATCGCGCCGCTGTCGTGATCGAGCTCCATCTCGAGGAACGCCGAGCGCACGCGCGAAACCTGTCCCGCGCTTTTGCGCGTGCGGCCGGCCAGGCTTGCCGGCCACAACGAGATCCAGCCGAGCAATCCGAGACCGACCGCACCAACCGGCATCGCGACGCCGATCTCGCCCGCGAAACAGAAGAAATGCGGCGAGCGATCAACGCGGCGCCGCCACCGATGTAGCGCAACAGCCGTGCCGCCTGTTTGGGATCGGCCTTGGAAAAGGCGCTGACGGCCCACAACAGCAGGATGAGGACGACGACGCCGAGAATAAGTGCGGGCATGGCTACTTCAGCTGCTCGATCAGCTTGGACGCGCCCGGCGATCGTGCCGCGCTTCGCAGATCGGCGAGCGCCTTCATGCCGCCGGCCGCATAGGCCGCCGCCGCGCGCAACAGCTCACCCAGCTCATCCGCAGCGCCCGGCGCGAAGCGGCAATAGGCCCCGCGCGTCAGCCGCGCAATCTCGCGAAACGCCTGTTCGCAGACCGGATCGTAGCCCTCCTGGAACATGAAGGCCGGGACATTGCGCAGGCCCAAGCTCGCCGGCGCCGGCGCACAGATCGTCGAGTGGCTTCTTCCATGGCGTCGCCGACGAAGACCAAAGCGCCGAGCGGCGCCTTGTCGCTTTCGCGCCGTGCATGGGCGAGAACCTTTGCCGATCTGGGTGTGGCCGCCGCGGCAGTCGATGCGCGACATCAGCTCGCCCAGCCGTCGCGGCTCCGCGATCCAGGGCGAAGCGCGGCACTCGCCCCAGCCCGCGGTAATAGACGAGCTGAATGTCGAGGCCGCCGACGGTGGCCGCCTCGCGGAACATCTCGGCCTGCAGCACGCAGGCCTGATCCCAGGTCGGCTGCCGGCTCATGGTGGCGTCGAGCGCAAACAAGAGCCGGCCGCGCGCTGCCGCCGTGGCCGCCGGACCGAGCGCTTTGATCTGGCTGAGAAAGGCGTCGATCTCCGCGCGCGAAGACGCCGCCGGAGCCCGTCGGGCGTCTCCGGCGTCGGTTTGATCGTTGCTCGCGCCGGCACGTGGCCGGGCCGGTCGTTGCTCATCGCTCGGCCCTTTGCGGCCAAGGAGTTAAACCCCGGCATAAGTGGCCTTCCCGGCCAACCGGCGCAATGGGCGAGACTTCGAGGAGCATGCTACGGCGCAGTAGCTGCCAGGCACAGAAGGCCGTAATACCCGGCTTCAGGCCAGCAGCTCGTGGGTGTCGAGCGGCTTGCCGGCCGCCGCGACCCATTCGGCGCGGGCCGCGGCGCGGCGCTTGCCGCGCTCGTCGACCGGCAACTTCAGCGCGTTCGATCAGGGCTCTTAACCTCCTCGCGCGCGGTCCGCGTGCGAGGCTTGGCCGCTTGAGCCCAAGGCGTCTTCTCATCGATCTCGTCGAGCGCGGTCAGTCCGCGCGGGAAGAACTCGCGATAGATCACGCGTTCGGCAAATCCATCGACGGCGCGGAAACCGAGCTGCCGGCCAAGCTCGTCGACCCCGGCTCCCCGACCAGCCGCTTGTTGCGCGAGGTCAGCGTCCGAGACAGTCGGTTGCGCACGACCACCCAATCGGTCAGCCCGCCGTCGACCAGCCGGCGCTGGCGGCGCGCTTCGCGCACCATTTCCGCGTAATGGCTGACGCCGGTGAGCTTCGAAGGTGTGCGGATCGATCTGACCGAGCACGTCAAAATCGACGAAGCTGTCGTTGAGCGGCGTGATCAGCGTGTCGGCCATCGAGTGAGCAAGCCGCATCAGGTAGGAATCGCTTCCCGGCGTGTCGATGACGACGAAATCGTGACTGCTCTCGACGGCGGTCACCGCCTCGGCGAATGCGCCGAACTCCTTGCGCCTCGATCTCATCGAGCCGGGCGCCGAACCCGCGCGGCGACGCAAAAATGCTGCGGGATGTTCGAGCTTGACGCCGCCGCGGGTCGCCCAGTCGCGACGGTTTTCGACGTAGTGGGTGAAAGCTGCGCTGGCGCGAGTCGAGATCGATGGTGGCGACCCGCTGGCCGGCCTGCAGCAGCGCGACGGCGACGTGCATGGCCGTGGTCGATTTGCCGGAACCGCCTTTTTCGTTACCAAGGACGATGACATGCGCCGAGAACGGGCTTGCCAGATATCCGCCTGCATCAACATGGAAACGCAACCTCTCGCGTGCGATCACTTCTCCGGCTTGCAACGTGTGCGGTCAAGATACAGCATTGTCGGCGATAAGTTAATCATTAAACACATGGCGCGCGACGAATGCATGTAGCGTGTGCTTGCGTGGCAACGCTATGACAGAAAACTTTTCGAGATCGAAGCATCGCCGGCCGCGTGTCGTTCGCACCTTGCCGGCGCTCAAGCGCGTCGATCGCGCAATGGCGCGCGTCGCCGCGACAGACGATCGCGCTTGTCCCGACCATGGGAGCGCTGCACGCCGGCCACCTCGCCCTGGTGCGGCTGGCGCGGCGTCGCGCCGATCGCGTCGTCGTGTCGATCTTCGTCAATCCGACGCAATTCGCGCCGAATGAAGATTTCGAGACTTACCCGCGCACCTTTGCGGCCGACATCGCGGCGCTCGGCCTCGCTCAAGCCGATCTGGTTTGGGCGCCTCGGCGCGAGCAATGTATCCCGCGGCTTCTGCGACGCGGATCGTGCCCGAAGGGCCGGCGCATGGCCGGCCTCGAGGACGCCTTCCGGCCGCACTTCTTCGCCGGCGTCGCGACTGTGGTCGCCAAGCTACTGCTGCAATGTGAGCCAGACGTCGCGATCTTCGGCGAGAAGGACTACCAGCAGCTCAACGTGGTCGACGCGGCTCGCGCGCGACCTCGATCTTAAGACCCGCATCGTCGGCGCGCCGACCGTGCGCGAGACCGACGGGCTCGCGCTGTCTTCGCGCAACCGCTACCTGTCGGCGAGCGAACGCGCCGCCGCGCCCGCGCTTTACCGCGTGCTCCGCGGATCTGCTGCGAGAGATCGCGGCCGGCAAGCCGATCGACCGCCGTTCTTGGCGCGCGGCCGCGCCGCCATCGACCAGCGCCGGCTTCGCGCTCGATTATCTCGAAGCGCGCCACGCCGAGACGCTTGCGCCCGTCGCCTCCGCGAGACGGACAGGCCGGATCCGCCTCCTCGTGGCGGCGCGCATTGGCAAGACGCGGCTGATCGACAATGTCGGCGGTCTACCGCGTTAGCTTCACGCCGGCTCGAGGTGTGGAATTTGCGGCCGCTCGCCGCGCGCCTTGCCGCTGATCGGCGGCTTCGGCAGGCGCGCCGTGCCTTTCTCCATGACGAAGGCGTGTTCGAGCGAGTACCAAGGCGGCTTCACATCCGGCGCGCGCGCCTCGTCGTGACGCACGTAAGTTGCCGATCAGGTGGCGGGTGACGCCGAACTGCACGTCGTTCTCGATGTACCTGTCGTCCGGCGCATAGAGCTGCGAGATCAGCGTCTTGAACCCTCCTTTGTAAGCCAGGAAATGCAGATGCGCGGGCCGCATATTGTGCCGGCGCTGCGCGCGCAAAAGCGCACCGACCGGGCCGTCGATCGGGATCGGGTAGCCGGCCGGCTTCACGCTGCGGAAGCTGATATGGCCGCGGGCGTCGGTGTTGAACTTGCCGCGCAGGTTCATCTCGGACTGGATCGGGTCCTGGTTTTCGTAAAAGCCCTCCGGCGAGGATTGCCAGATGTCGACTTCGGCGCCCTCGATCGGTTTGCCGTCGGCATCGCGGAAAACGTCGCATCGACGAACAGGCCGGGCCCGGCGTCGGCGAGCGCACGATCGAGCCGCCATTTTCCGTGAGCGGCGCGTCCACGCGCCAGAACGGACCGAGCAGGTTGGCGTCGGTCTCGGTCTGCCCGCGGTCGCCGTTGTTGAGGAGGCAGATCAGCGCCGAGAAGCCGAGCGTGCCCGCCATCAGCACCCCCTCATTGTGGGTCTCGCTGGTGTGCTTGCCGAGCGCCACAAGGTAGCCGACGGCAGCGTGGAACTCCTCCTCGGTCAATTTCACCTCGCGGGCGAAATCGTGCAGGTGACGGACGAAAGCGCGACATGACCTCGCGAAAGCGCGGGTCGGGCGCGTGCGCAAGCTCGCTCAGCACCGCCTCGGTGACGTCCTTCTCGCTCCCAATAATCATCGTCCCGCACTCCTGCCGCCGCGTGCCTTCCGAGTATGGCTTCCGGCCTCACATGAGGCCGAGCTCTCGCAACTCGCGCCGTCACATTTCTCCGGCATGGCCGCGGCGCCCGGCGCAGCCTTGGCGAGATCGCGCGGCGCGTCCTTGGCCGCGAAATAGCGCCAACCCTGGAAGGCCCGATAGGGCCGCAGCTCGACCAGCACCACCTTGGGATCGAGCACGAGGGCACAGCGTCCGATACCGTCCTTGTCGCGGAATGGCCGGACCGCCAGGAGCCGCTGGCGGCAGGCCACCTCGCCGCGGATCACCCAAAAAAGCGATCCGCCATCGGTCAGCTCCGCCGCCCGCTTGGGCACCATGCGCGTGCGGTGGATATGCTCCGGCTTTTCGCCGCGTTTGCGCTTGTCCTTGAGTTTTTGCCTGATCCAATCTTCGAGATCTTGCACTGAATCGCAGCCGACGCAGAGCTTTATGAGATGAAGCGTCATGGGTCGACGTTACCGCTCCGACTGCCGGCGCGATCACCATAATCTTGGCGGCCTCCACAACTTGCGTGCCTTCGCTGACCGCCACTTCGGTCACAATGCCCGCAATACGGCGCGCGAAGCGTGTGTTCCATCTTCATCGCCTCGATTACCGCGAGGCGCTGGCCGCCGACGACCGGCTCGCCGACGCGAACGAACAGGTCCAAGGACCTTGCCGTGCATCGGCGCCCGCATGTGCCGTCGCCGGCGCCCGATTGGGCGAGTCGCGGCGGAAAAGTCTTGGATGCGCACCCGCGTCTGCCGGCCGTGCCGCACGACGTAGACCTCTCGGCGATCGACACAAACGCTTTCGCGTCGGTCGCGGGCCGCGCCATCGACCAGAAACGTTATCCCGTCCTTGCCGATAAGTGACGGTCGCGTCGGCGACTCACTATCGATCAAGATTGGAACCGTGACCGAGCGGCTGCCCGCCGAGCTGAAAGCCGTCGCGCGCCGACCACGGCGAGTCCGCCGCCGAGCCGACCTCATCGGCCCTGCCGTCTCACCGGCACCCTCCTTCGCCAGCAAACGCTTCGACGCCGAGCGCGGCTGCGGCGCAATCGGGATGCCTGCGGCACCGCGCCGAGCGTGGCGAGATTGCGATCGATGTAGCCGGTATCGAAATGGCCTTGGCGAAACTCGGACGACGCGCACAAGGCGCCAGGAACGCCACATTGCTGCGCACCCCGGCGACCAAGGTGTCGTCGAGCGCCCGATCATCCGGTCAAGCGCGGCTTCGCGCGTTCGGCGCTGCGCGATCAGCTTGGCGATCATGGCGTCGTAGAACGGACTAACCTCACCGCCGGCCTCTACGCCGCTGTCGACGCGGATTCCGCCCGGCAGTTCGAGCCCGACGATCCTGCCGGTCGACGGCAGAAACCCGTTCTCCGGATCTTCAGCATAAACGCGCGCCTCGACCGCGTGGCCGTCGAAGCGGACTTCCGACTGGCTAAGCGGCAGCCGCTCGCCTGAGGCGACGCGGAATTGCCACGCGACAAGATCGAGCCCGGTGACTTCCTCGGTCACCGGATGCTCGACCTGAAGCCGCGTATTCATTTCGATGAACCAGAAGCCGTCCTCCCGCAGTCCGCGGCTGCTGTCGGCGACGAACTCGACGGTACCGGCGCCGGCGTAGCCTACCGCGCGCGCCGCCTCGACGGCGGCCCGCCCATTTTCGCGCGCAGGCGTCCGCGTCATTCCGGACGCGGGCGTTTCCTCGATCACCTTCTGGTGGCGCCGCTGCAACGAGCAATCGCGCTCGCCGAGATGAATGATGTTGCCATGCGTGTCGGCGAAGACCTGAATTTCGATGTGGCGCGGCGCGCTCACGTATTTCTCGATCAAGCACGCGGCTTCCGCCGAACGCCGACGCTGACTTCGCGAACCGCTCCCGCGAGCGCGTCGGCGAAGTCGGCGTGCTTGATCGACCCGGCGCATCCCGCGCCCGCCGCCGCCGGCCGCCGGCTTGATCAAAACCGGATACCCGATCTGCGTCGGCTTGTTCCTTGAGAAATGTCGGCGTCCTGTCGTTCGCCGTGATAACCGGGCACGACCGGCACGCCGGCTTTTTGCATCAACGCCTTGGCGCGATCTTTAAACCCCATGGCGCGGATCGCCGCGGGCGGCGGACCGACGAATACCAATCCGGCTTGCGCGCAGGCCTCGGCGAAATCGCGCATTCTCGGACAGAAACCCGTAGCCGGGGTGAACGCATTCCGCGCCCGTCTTCTTCGCGACTTCGATCAATTTGTCGGCCGCGAGATAGCTCTCGCGCGGTTCCGCGGGGCCGATGAAATAGGCCTCGTCGCAAAGGCGCGGATGCAGGGCCCGCGCGTCCGCGGACGAATAGACCGCAATGGTTCGCATGCCGAGCGCTTTGGCTGTGCGCGCGATGCGGCAGGCGATCTCGCCGCGATTGGCGATAAGGACCGAGTTGAGCATGACCGGGGAGTACTACAATTGGCGGGGGGCCGGCCACAGCCGCTCGGTCCGGCTCGAACGCGCTCAGCTCATTGTGCGCCCACTGTCATGCCGGCGTTGGCGTCGGGCGGTGGCGGTGGCGGAAACGGATTGAGCCGAAGCGGCCCTTCGGCGGCGGGCGTTGGGGCTGCCTGCTGCGCCTGCTGCGCCGGCGGAGCTGCCGGTATCGTTGGAACGGGCTCCGGCCAAATTGGTTCAATAGCGGCGGCCGGAGCGCCAGTTTGCGCGGGAGGTTGCGGCGCGGGACTAGCCTGCTTGCGCGAGCGGCGGGCCGTCGAGGCGCCGGGCTGCGGGTTCGGATTCGCCGCCGCCGCCGCGGCGACGCCGGGAAGGACCGGGCCACTAGGCTCGGGAGTCATGATGCTGACGGCGGGGATCGATGCGGCGGTGGGGAAATCGATATTGACCGGTTTGTGCGGCGCCGCCGTAGGGGGAGGCGCCGCGGCCGCGCGGGCCGGCGTCGCGTCGGCGACCGCGCCTTCCGCCGGCTGCATCCACGCCGTCGCGTAATGCTCGACCAGTTGATCGAACATCCCCTCGCCCAAATGGGCGCGCACGCGACCGGCGTCGTGCAGTAGCGCAAGCGCGCCGCAGTTCTCCGCGGTGCAGCCGTCGCGCACGGCGAGCATGTGCGCAAGAAACCCGAAACGGTCCGTCTCAAGCGCACGGCGCAGCGGCAGCACCACCTGATCCATATTGGTGCCGCCGTTTCTGGTGTAGGTCGCGATGTCGGAGAGGAGCGCAAGCCGGGCCGCCACGTAGTAGGTCGCCGCCGCCGCGCTCGCCGGAGAAACGAAAATCGCTTTTTCGCAGGCCGCCTCGATACTCCCTCCCGCCAAGGCGTCGAGGCAACCAAGCGGCGAGCCGGGCGCCAGAGCTATCGCGCTCAACTCAGCGGCACGTTGCTCCAGATCCCGCCGCTCGGCACGCGTGTCGGGCGCTGGTCCGTGATCCAGGAAAGCCCACGCGATGGCCGCGCCGAGCAGCGCGCCGAGAACCAGCACCTCAACGCGCAGAGCCGGGACCACCCGGAACATAGCCACCACACAGCAGACGACGAGCAGTGCCGCCGATCCGGCCGCCACCCACAAATGCAACGAGGCTCCGATCTCGGGATCAAAACCGAGCATGAACACCCCACTAAGCGGCACGACCGCTCATTGAGCCCGGAGTATGACCCCGAGCCTCAGGAGACGCCAGCCCTCGACAAAGCCAGATTTAGGCGTACGCGCTGCGGCAGCGCCGCACAACGTTTCGCGATCAATGATCGAGTTCGAGCTGGCTCTCTTTGGCCACGCGCTCAAACGCTTCGCCGGAATTTTTGATCCGGTACTGATAGTCCTCGCCGTCGGAAGGAAGCAATCTGACGACCTTGTACGTGCCGCTGGCGCCCGGACGCGTGATCGGGCTCGACGTGTACAACACGGTCTGGCCGACACGGAATCTGTGCGCCCGCAACACCGGGCTGCGCAGCGCCACCGGGTGAGGAACAGTTATCGAAGCAATGTTCACGGCGCCCTTCGGCTCGGATTTTACCGAAACTCGCCGCGAAGTCGCCTTACGAACTGGGGTGCGGCTCGCCTTCGCCGGCCGCCTTTTCACTGAAGGTTTGTTCATGGAACCAACTATAGCATCCAATTTCTCTTCCGAGCAAAAAATATAGTGTCGCGCGACGGCCTTTGCGACCTTTCCTTAAGACGCCGGACCGACATGGAAAAACGCTTGATCTCAGTGGGATACCGACCGTCCTTCACATCCGCCTTACAGCAGGCTTTCACGCCTGGCGGTGCCAGCCGCCCTTTTCGTCAGCCTGCCAGTAGGTCACCTCAAAACCGGCCGATTTTGCCCCGGTCCAATGCGTGCGCGCGGCTTCAAGCGCGTCGGGATCTTCGCCGTCGAACAGCAGGACCAAACGCTGATAGGCCGAGGCATCGTCGGGGATGGTCGCGCCTTCGATGAGAAACCGCACCGCCGCGCCGTTGGGATTGTCGCTGTTGAGCGTAAGCAGGATGGGCTGCTCCGCGGCTCCGGCATCACGCCAGGTGCCGTGCGGGAGGAAACTATCATCCCGCCAGGTCCAAAGATGCGCATCGAGCGCTTCGATGCGCTCCTCCGAGGACGCCTGAACCACGACGCGCCAGCCGCGCTCGAGCGACTTTTGCAGCAACGCCGGCAAGACCTGTTCCGGCGCCTGGCCCTTCAGGTGATAGAAGAGGATTTCAGTCATCCCGCCAAATCGCCTAGAGGGTTGCGCACAATGCTCCGGCCTAGTAACGCCCATGCCAAGGCCAAGTAAACTAAGGCCAAGTAAACGGAGCATTCGGGAGCATCATGAGCAGCGACGCCATCAATCACCAGGTGCGGCTTGCCGCCCGGCCGGTGGGTTTGCCGAAGCGCAGCGACTGGCAGTTCACCGAGACGCCGGTGCCAAAGCCGGGCGACCGCGAGGTCCTCGTGCGAACGCTATACCTGTCGCTCGACCCCGCCATGCGCGGGTGGATGAATGAGGGCAGGTCGTACATCGCGCCGGTCGGCATCGGCGAAGTCATGCGCGCAGGCGGCATCGGCCGGGTGGTCGCCTCGAACCATCCCGACTTCGCCGTTGGCGATCATGTCAACGGCACGCTCGGCGTCCAGGACTATGCCGTGCTTGAAGGCGGACGGCTGACGAAGGTCGAGCCCAAGCTCGCCCCGCTGCCGGTCTTTCTCAACACGCTCGGCATGCCCGGCATGACCGCCTATTTCGGCCTGCTCGATGTCGGCCAGCCGAAGCCCGGCGATACCGTCGTCGTCTCGGGCGCCGCCGGCGCCGTCGGCGCGAGCGTCGGCCAGATCGCCAAGATCAAAGGATGCCGCGCGGTCGGCATTGCCGGCGGCGCCGCCAAATGCCGCTATCTGGTCGATGAGCTCGGCTTCGACGCGGCGATCGACTACAAGGCCGAAGACGTGCGCGAGGGATTGCGCACCCATTGCCCCAAGGGCGTGAATGTTTATTTCGACAATGTCGGCGGCGACATCCTCGACATCGTGCTTACCCGGCTGACCCTGCACGCCCGTGTGGTGATTTGCGGCGCGATCTCGCAATACAACAACACCACTCCGGTCAAGGCGCCGAGCAACTACCTCTCGCTGCTGGTCAATCGGGCGCGGATGGAGGGCATGGTCGTGTTCGACTACGCCGACCGCTTCCCGCAGGCGCGGCGCGACATTGCCGCCTGGATCGCCGCCGGCAAGCTGAAATCGCGCGAGGATGTCGTCGAGGGCCTGCAGACTTTTCCAGAGACGCTGTTGAAGCTGTTCAACGGCGAGAATTTCGGCAAGCTGGTGCTCAAAGTCGCCGACGACCGCTAATTGCTCCGCGAAAATCGCCGACGCCCGAAGGGGCGGCGCTCAAGCGCTTACCGCTCGTAGTAGTCCTCGACAAACCGCTCGAGCAGGCGCACGCCCCAGCCGGAGCCCCAGCTCTTGTTGATGTCGCTCGGCGGCGAGGCGAACGCCGTCCCGGCGATGTCGAGATGCACCCACGGCGTCTTGCCGACGAAACGCTGGAGGAATTGCGCTGCCGTGATCGAACCGGCAAAACGGCCGCCGGAATTCTTCATGTCGGCGAATTTCGAATCGATGATCTTGTCGTATTCGGGCCCGAGCGGCAGTCGCCACACCCGTTCGCCGGTCGCCTCCCCCGCCTTGGCCAGCCGCTCGGCGAGCTTGTCGTCGTTGGCGAACAGGCCGGTATATTCCTGCCCGAGCGCGACCATGATCGCACCGGTAAGCGTCGCCAGATCGATCATCAATCTCGGTTTGAATCGCTTGTTGACGTAGTGCAGCACGTCGGCGAGCACGAGGCGGCCTTCGGCGTCGGTGTTGATCACTTCGACGGTCTGCCCCGACATGGTGGTGACGATATCCCCGGGGCGCTGGGCCTTGCCGTCCGGCATATTCTCCACCAGCCCGATCGCGCCGATGGCGTTGACCTTGGCTTTACGCGCCGCCAGCGCGTGCATCAGCCCGACCACGCAGGCGGCGCCCGCCATGTCGCCCTTCATGTCCTCCATGCCCTGCGCCGGCTTGATCGAAATGCCGCCGGTATCGAAGCACACGCCCTTGCCGATGAATGCAACCGGATCGGCGCCGCGTTTGCCGCCCTCCCAGCGCATGACGACAAGCCGCGATTCATGCGCCGAGCCTTGGCCGACGGCGAGCAGAGCGCCCATTCCGAGCTTTCTCATCGCCGCCACGTCCAGCACCTCGACGGTGACGCCGAGTTTCTTCAGCCCGGAGGCTCGGCGGGCGAACTCGCCGGGATAAAGGATATTCGGCGGCTCGTTGACGAGGTCGCGCGCCAATACGACGCCGTCGGCGATCCCCGCCGTGCCCGCCCAAGCCTTCTCCGCCGCGGCCGGATTGGCGCAGGCGAAATTGACCTCGCGCTTGTCGGCCCGCTCCTCGCCTTCCTTGCGCTTGGTCTTGTAGCGCTCGAACGCGTAGGCGCGCAGCCGCGCACCCAGCGCCAGATCGGCGATCTGGCCGGCCTTGAGCGCTCCGGTCGCAAGCTCGGCGATGATCGTTGCCTGCGCCGCGGAGCCCGGCACCTTTCCCATCGCGGCACCGCCGAGTCCGAGGATGTCGCGATCCTTGGGTTGGTTCTGCTTGCCGGTCCCGATCACGACCAGGCGGGGCACATTGAGGCCCGCTGGCGCAATAATATCGAGGCTCGACCCGCTCTTACCGGTAAAGCGATCCGCGGCCGCGGCGCGGCGCAAATAATCGGCGATCGGGGCGAGCGCCTTCTCGGTGGCCGGACCGAACTTCATATTCTCGGCGCAGAACACAACGAGAACGCCCCGCACTTGGGCATACGGGACGAAGCCGAGCTTGAGCGAGGCAGGCATTTGGCGGTCCTTCTTGGACGGATCGATGAGTTCCGAGCCCGACATATGGACCGGTCCGCGCAATCGTGCAAAGCGGCTTTTCTCGCCTTATTGCGGCGCCACGCCAAGGATTTGCATTAACTCTTTGTTGTGCAAGTTCAATAGGTTTGCCTTGGCGAGGCCACTTTGTGAAAGCATGAAAACAGCCGGGCTTGGGGACTTTGGACGCGGCGCGACCTTGGGGGGCCGATGCGGCCACTGCGCGCCCCGCCCAGCGGGGATGTTCGTCCGATGGGGTCGATCGGCCGTTACGTGTTTCGCACCACGATGGGTGCGTTCGTAATCACCCTTGTCAGCTTGACCATCGTGATGTGGTTCACGCAGGCGATGCGTGAATTCGACCTGATCACGAGCGAGCGACAAACCCTCCTGGTCTTCATCGGCATCACCGGACTGCTGGTGCCGCTCCTGGTGATGATGATCGCACCGATTGCGCTGGTGTTGGCCGCTTCGCACGTCCTCAACAAGCTCAGCACCGATTCCGAGATCATCGTGATGAACGCCGCCGGCGTCTCGCCGTGGCGGCTGGTCACGCCCTTCGTGGCCGCAGGGTTGGTGGTGTCGCTCCTGGTCTCGCTGCTCGCCGCCTACATCTCGCCGCTGAGCCTGCGCGAGTTGCACGACTGGGCGACGCAGGTGCGCGCCGACATTCTCACCAATATCGTGCAGCCCGGCCGCTTCACCACCGTCGGCGGTCTCACCTTCCACATCGCCGACCGGCGGCCGAACGGCCTCCTGGTTGGAATATTCCTTGACGATCGACGCGACCCGAAGGAGCGCGCCACCTATCTTGCCGAGCAAGGCGAGATCGTCAAAAACGACAACGGCTCGTTCCTCGTGCTCGAAGGCGGCAGCAGTCAGCGCCTGGAAGCCGGCCAACGCGATCCGCGCATCGTCACCTTCGAGCGCTATGCCTTCGATCTTTCCAAATTCACCGGCGGCCCGCAGAGCACCACCTACAACACGCGTGAGAAATACCTCTCGGAACTCCTCTGGCCGCGGCCGGACGATCCGGTTTACCTGGCGCAGCGCGGTCAACATTGGGCGGAGCTGAGCGATCGCCTGGCGGGCCCGCTCTATCCGCTCACCTTCATCATCGTCGCCTTCGCTCTCCTCGGCCCGCCGCAAACGACGCGGCAGAGCCGCACTCTGGCGTTCCTCAGCGTGATCACTGCGGTGTCGCTGCTCCGCCTGATCGGCTTCCTCAGCGTCATTATCGGCGCGCATGTGCCGGGCATTCTCGCCGTTCAGTATGTCGCGCTTCTGAGCGCCATGCTCGCCGGCATTTGGCAGATTTCGCGCGGAAAAGCGCTCGAGCCGGGGGCAATGGTGTCGAAGATCGCCACCGTGATCGGCGAACGTATCGCTCGGGCGTACGCGAGTTGAGGAACGAGCCGATGCTCAACAGCACGCTTTCCCGCTACTTCGGATCGCACTTTCTCAAATCCGTGCTTGCGACCTTCGTCGGCGTGGTCGCGCTCGCCGCGATGATCGACTACGTCGAAATGCTTCGCCGCGGCTCCGATTGGCCTCATGCCACCTCGTGGCTGCTGGCCCAGGTTTCGCTCTTTCGCGTGCCCCAGATCGCAGAACGCATCATGCCGTTCGCGGTGCTGATCGGCACGATGTCGTCCTACCTGACCCTCTCGCGCCGCCTCGAGCTGGTCGTGGCGCGCGCGGCCGGCGTGTCCGCCTGGCAATTCGTGGCGCCGGCGATGATCGTGGCGTTCCTGTTCGGCACCCTCGCCACCGCGATCTACAACCCGGTCGCCGCGATTCTTCACGAACGCTCGAAACGTCTCGAAGCCGAGCAGACCGGCGAACTTCCTTCCTCGGCAATGCAGGCAAACACCAGCGGATTTTGGGTGCGGCAAAAGGGCCCCGACGGCGCCGCCATCATCAACGCCAAATCGAGCCGCGAACAGGGCGCGCAGCTTGGCGGCGTGAGCGTGTTCGTCTTCGACAGCGCCGGACAATTCCGGGAGAGAATCGAGGCAAGGAGCGCCACCTTGCAGCAGGGCTACTGGCGGCTCGACGAAGCGTGCATCTATGCCGCGGGCAAACCGCCGGAACTTGAGGACACGTATCAACTCGGCACCACCTTGACCCCCGAGCAGGTGCGGGAAAGCTTCGCCACGCCGGAAACGGTGCCGTTCTGGCAGCTCCCCTCCTACATCGAACTGGCCGATCGCGCCGGCCTCGCCGCGGCGGGCTATCGGCTGCAATATTATCAGCTGCTGGCGCGCCCGTTCCTGCTCACGGCGATGGTGTTGCTCGCGGCCTCGGTGAGCCTTCGCTTCTTCCGTTTTGGCGGCGTGCAGAAGATGATCGTCAGCGGAATCTCTGCCGGCTTCCTGGTCTTCGTCCTGTCGAAGATCACCGAGGATATGAGCAAGTCGGAAATCATCTCGCCGGCCCTGGCGGCGTGGATTCCGGTGCTGGTCGGCGGCCTCACCGGATTTGTCGTGTTGTTGTACCAGGAGGACGGCTAGTGGCGCGTCCGCCTGGCGTTTTCAGTTTCGTTCTTCGTGGTCAAGCGCGTGCCGGCGCGGCGCTCGTCGCGGCGCTGCTTGCATTTGGCGCCTGCTCCTTGCTCGCGCCCAGAGCCCGCCGCGGCGCAGGTCAGCAGCCTGCTGCACTTTCCTCCACGGCAGACGCAGCCGAAGGCGCCGACGCAGCCGTCCGACTCGCCGATGCTCGTGCAGGCGGACGAAATGAAATACGACTACACCAACGACACCGTTTCCGCGCTTGGCAACGTCCAGATCTACTACCGCGGCTCGTCCATCGAAGCGGACGAGGTCACCTACGACCAAAAAACCAAGCGGCTGCGCGCAAAAGGTAACGCCAGGCTGACCGAGCCCAACGGCAGGATCACCTACGGTCAGTACATCGATCTGACCGACGAATATCGCGACGGCTTCGTCGACTCGTTGCGGCTTGAAACGATCGACGATACGCGCATGGCCGCCTCACGCGCCGACCGCGACAAGGGCACTTACACGGTGATGCAAAACGGCGTCTACACCGCCTGCGAGCCCTGCAAGGACGATCCGAAAAAGCCGCCGCTCTGGCAGGTTCAGGCGGCCCGGATCGTCCACGATGACAGCGAAAAGATGCTCTATTTCGAGGACGCCCGCATCGAATTCTTCGGCATGCCGCTGATGTATTTGCCGTTCACCTCGATGCCCGATCCGTCGGTCAAGCGAAAGAGCGGCTTTCTGTTTCCGCTGATAACGGAAACCACGCAATACGGATTGGGCGTTCAACTTTCCTATTTCTGGGCATTGGCGCCGGACTATGATCTCACTTTTTCGACGACGGTGACGACCAAGGAAGGAGAGTTGTTTCAAGCCGCGTGGCGCCAGCGCCTGGCGGATGGCACCTACACCGTCAAGATGGCCGGCATTTTCCAGCAGGATCCCGGCTATTTCGCCCAGCGCGACGGCGCCGGCAGTCCGACCGCCGATTTATTCCGGGGCGCCATCCAAACCGCGGGGCAGTTCTCGCTGACCAACCAATGGGTCTGGGGATGGACCGGGCTCCTGGTGACCGATACGCAGTTCCTGTACGACTACGAGCTCACGCAATTCACCAGCTCGTTCGATCCCTTCCGCACCGGAATTGCCGCCGAGGGAATCTCCAGCTCTACCTCACCGGCGCCAGCCAAAGCAGTTACTTCGACATCCGCTCGATCTACTACTACGGCTTCTCGGGCGCGGACGTGCAGGCGCAGATTCCGATCATTCACCCGGTCCTCGACTATACCAGCGTGCTGCCGCAACCGGTGCTCGGCGGCGAGTTCAGCTACAAATTCAATCTGACCAGCCTCACACGCCAGCAAGCGGAATTCGACGCCGTCACCCAGAACGCCGCCAATCAGATGCTGTGCGCTTCGGGCAATTCGGCGGTCCTCACTCCGGCGAACTGCCTGCTTCGCGGCATCGCCGGAACCTATACGCGCGCCTCCGCCGAGGTCGACTGGCGACGGACCTTCGTCACCGACAACGGCCAGATGATCACGCCGTTCGCGAGCCTGCGCGGCGACCTCGCCCAGCTCGATGTTTCGAACCAGGCCGGTATCTCCAACTATATCGGCCCCGGCAGCAGCGAACCGGCCCGCTTCATGCCGGCCGTCGGCGTCGAGTACCGCTATCCCTTCGTCGACGTCGAATTGTGGGGCACCCAGACGATCGAGCCGATCGCCCAGCTCATTCTGCGCCCGAACGAGACCGAGATCGGAAAGTTTCCCAACGAGGACGCGCAGAGCGTGGTCTTCAGCGACGCCAATCTGTTCTCGATCGACAAATTTTCCGGCTGGGACCGCGTCGAAGGCGGCGGCCGTGTCAACGCCGGGCTGCAGTACACGGCGCAGTTCAACAAGGCCGGATCGGTCAACGTGATGTTCGGTCAGTCCTATCAAATCTACGGGTTGAACTCCTATGCGGCCACCGATCTGATCAATACCGGCCTGGAGAGCGGTCTCGACAAAGCGGTTTCCGACTATGTCGGACGCATCACCTACCAGCCGAATCAGACCTTCTCCTTCACCGCGCGCGGGCGCTTTTCTTCCGGTGGATATGACCCGGGCACCGGCCAAAACGTGGCAGCGTTCACGCCGGAGCGCCTCGAGTTCGAAGGCCGCGCCAACTTCGACCGCTGGACGCTGCAACTGCTGTACGGCGACTACGCACCGCAACCGGATATCGGCTTCCTGACGGCGCGCCAGGAAATCCTCGCCGGCGCCTCGGTCAAGTTGACGCAGAACTGGGTGCTGCTCGGCTCCATCCGCTATGATCTCGCCGTCCACCAATTCGACACGACGCGGGTCGGCGTCGGTTACGTCGACGATTGTCTGTTGTTGGCGCTGAATTACTTCACGTCCTACACCTATACCGGGGTCACCCCGACGCCCAACAACACATTCATGCTCCAGTTCAGCTTGCGGACCCTGGGCCCCGACGTGTTGCCCGCGATCGGCTCCGCGGCATACTAAATTCCGCCGCGAAGCTGTAAGATGGGCTTGAGGATGATCGCAGGCTGGAAGGGAGGCGGAAGCGGTGCGAGAGCGCTGCATTCGCCGAATAGAGCTAAGAGGCCATAGCAGTGATCCGAGCCGCCGCGCGGACAGGTCTCGTTGCGACTACGCTCGCAACAGCAATGGTCGTTGCTGTGGTCTCCGATGCACGCGCGCAACAGATTGTCGCGCTGGTCAACGGCCAGCCGATCACCGCGCTCGACGTCGAGTATCGCAGCAAATTCATGCAGCTGAGCACGAAGAAAGTGCCGCCGCGCAAGGAAGTCATCGACAGCCTGATCGACGAGATTTTGGAGGTGAACGAAGCCAAACGTTTCACCCTCGAAGTTCCCGACGCGGACGTGGATAACGCCTTCAACCAGGATCGCCACGAACATGGGCCTCGACGCGCAAAAGTTCGCGCAAGTGCTTGCCAGCAGCGGCACCAACGCCGACACGCTCAAGCGGCGCCTGCGGGCCCAGATTGCATGGACCTCGCTGGTGCGCGGGCGGTTCAAGGCGAGCCTGGAGATCCGGGACAGCGACGTCGAGGCGCAACTTCAGTTGCACAAACCCGACGAGAAGGATCAGGTGGGGTACGAGTACATCATGAACCCCGTCGTCTTCATCGTGCCGCGGGGTTCGCCCGAGACCGCGATCGAAGCTCGCAAACAGGACGCCGAAGCTTTGCGGGCGCGCTTTCTGAGCTGCAATGAAGGCATTCCGTTTGCCCGCGCACTCAGGGACGTGGCGGTGCGCGACCAGGTGTCCAAATTTTCCGCCGACCTGCCGCAACAATTGCGCGGCATCCTCGACGGCACGCCGCTTGGCCATCTGACCCCGCCGGAGACGACGGCGGAGGGCGTGCAGATGTTCGCGGTCTGTGCCAAGAAGGAGACGAAAACAGAAACGCCGGGCATGCACGAGATCCGCGATCAAATGTTCCAGCAGAAGTTCGGCGTGAAGGCCAAGCATTATCTCGAGGATTTGCGGCGCGCGGCGATGATCGAATACAAGATGCCTGAAGATCAGGTCACCAAATAGAAGCGACATTCGTGCAGCCGCTGGCATTGACGCTCGGCGAGCCCGCCGGGATCGGCCCCGACCTCGCGCTTGCGGTCTGGTGTCGCCGCGCCGAGCTCGACATTCCGAGGTTCTATATTGTCGCCGACGCGGATTTTCTACGCCGGCGCGCCGAGCATCTCGGTCTCGACGTTCCCATTGCCACGGTAACGCCGGCGACCGCGGCCGCGAAGTTTTCCGCGGCTTTGCCGGTCGTGGCCATGGAGGTCGCGGCGAGCGCCGCGCCGGGCCGGCCGGATCGGTCGAGTGCGCCGGCCGCGATCGCGTCCATCCGCCGCGCCGTGTCCGATGTCCTGGCCGGATCCGCGGCCGCCGTGGTCACCAACCCGGTGGCAAAAAACGTCCTCTACGATTCGGGCTTCGCCGAGCCGGGCCACACCGAGTTCTTGGCCACCCTCGTGCAGCAAGCGACCGGCAAATCGATGCGGCCGGTGATGATGCTATGGTCGCCCGAGCTCGCCGTCGTGCCGGTGACGATCCACCTTCCGCTGCGGCAAATATTCCAGCATCTGTCGACCGAACTCGTGGTCGAGACCGGGCGCATCGTCGCCCGCGACCTCGCCGCCCGGTTTCGCATTGCGCGGCCGCGCCTCGTCGTCGCCGGCCTCAATCCCCACGCCGGCGAAGACGGCGCGTTCGGCGAGGAGGACCGCGCCATCGTTGCGCCGGCGGTCGCGCGGCTTCAATGCTGACGGCATCGATGCGCGGGGTCCGATGCCGGCGGACTCGCTGTTCCATGAACGCGCGCGCGCGACCTACGATGCGGCCTTGTGCATGTATCACGACCAGGCGCTGATCCCGATCAAGACGCTCGCTTTCGATCACGCCGTCAATGTCACGCTCGGCCTGCCCTTCGTGCGCACTTCGCCCGACCACGGCACCGCTTTCGACATCGCCGGGAGCGGCCGGGCGGACGCGACCAGCCTGATTGCCGCGCTCCGGCTGGCGGCGCGGCTCGCCGCAGCGAAGGCGCCGGCGCCGCTTGGCGCCCCGTGACCGCCGCGCAAGACGAACTGCCGCCGCTGCGCGAAGTCATTCGCCGCCACGGACTCGTCGCCAGGAAATCGCTCGGGCAGAATTTCCTCTTTGATCTCAACCTGACGGCGCGCATCGCCCGCGCGGCCGGGCCGCTTGCCGGCGTGACCGTGTTCGAAGTCGGCTCCGGCCCGGGGGGATTGACCCGCGCCCTGTTGGCGCTCGGCGCCGCTCACGTCATCGCAGTCGAACGCGACCAGCGGGCCATTGCGGCCCTACAGGAGATCGCCGCCCGCTATCCCGATCGGCTCGACGTCGTCGCGGCCGACGCGCTCGCATTCGATCCGCGCTCCCGCGTCGATGCTCCGGTGCGCATCGTCGCCAACCTCCCCTACAACATCGCGACTGCTTTGCTCGTCGCCTGGGTCACCGCCGAGCCATGGCCGCCTTGGTACGATGCCGCGATCCTCATGTTCCAGCGCGAAGTCGCCGAACGCCTCGTTGCCGAAACGGGCACCAAGAGTTATGGACGCTTGTCGGTGTTGGTGCAGTGGCGTTGCGAAGCGCGGATACTTTTCGACGTGAAGGCGTCGGCATTCGTGCCGCCGCCCAAGGTGACATCCTCGGTGGTGCGTATCCTGCCGCGGGCGGCGCCGCTTGCCTGCGACCGTCGGACCTTGGAGGCCGTGACCCAGGCCGCCTTCGGACAGCGGCGGAAAATGCTGCGCCAAAGCCTGCGCTCGCTTGGCGTCGAGGTGGCGAGCCTGATCGCGGCGGCGGGGCTCAGCCCAACGGCGCGCGCCGAGGAGATCCCGGTCGCCGGCTTCGTCGCGTTGGCGCGGGCTCTCGCCGCGATCCGCGGTCTCGGGCATGATGGCGGGACCTGAAGCCGCGGGAGCAAGCGCCACCATGACCAAAATGCATCGCCAATCGCTCGTCGCTTATGGGCAGCCGCTTTGCGAAACCGTCATCGATTGCCCGACGCCGCGCGGCAGCGAAGTGCTCGTGCGCGTCGAGCGCTGCGGCGTGTGCCATTCCGACCTGCACCTGCAGGACGGCTATTTCTCGCTCGGCGGCGAGAAGCGGCTCGACGTCACCGCCGGACGTGCGCTGCCATTCACGCTCGGGCATGAGATTGCGGGCGTCGTCGAGGCCGCCGGGCCAGAGGCCGGCGACGCGGCCCGCGGCCGCCGTGTCGCCGTCTTTCCTTGGATCGGCTGCGGCACTTGCCCCGCATGTCTCGCCGGAGAGGAAAATCTCTGCGCCGCCCCGCGTCATCTCGGCATCGGCGTGGACGGCGGCTTCGCCACGCATGTGCTCGTTCCGCATCCGCGCTACCTCTTGGATTATGCGCCGCTCTCGCCGGCTTTCGCCGGAGCGTTGATGTGCTCGGGACTGACCGCCTATTCGGCGCTCAAGCGTCTGACCGGACGGCCGGAGCGCGGTCCAGTGCTGCTCGTCGGGGTCGGCGGCGTGGGCATGATGGGCCTCGCGATTGCGCGCGCGCTGTTCCGCGAGCCGCCGATCGTCGCCGACATCGATCCGGAGAAGCGCAAGGCGGCGATCGCCGGCGGCGCGGCGCAAGCCTATGATCCCGCCGATCCGCAAACGCGCAAGGCGCTGATCGCGGCGAGCGGCGGCGGCGTGCTCGCGGCCTGCGACTTCGTCGGCTCCGACAAGTCGATGCAATTCGCCACCGGTGTCCTGGGGCGCGGCGGCAAACTGGTAGTCACGGGACTCCTTGGCGGGACGTTTTCGATAGCCGCCGCCATGTTCGCCATCAGGCCGATAGCGATCGAAGGCTCGTTCACCGGCACGCTTGCCGAGACGCGGGAACTGCTCGACCTTGCCCGCTCGGGAAAGATCAAGCAAATTCCGATCCACGATCGGCCGCTAGCTCAAGCGCAGGCGGCGCTCGAGGATTTGCGTGCGGGCCGGGTCGTCGGCCGCACGGTCCTGACGGCCTGAAGACGAGCCCCTCATAGCTTCGCCTGCAACGCACGCACGAAGGCGGAAAGGCCCACCTGCCGCTCGCGCTTGCGCCGTTCGGCGGCAAGGATCGCCTGCAGCTCGACGAAGGCTTGGTCTTTGTCTCGATTGACGATGACGTAGTCGTATTCCGGCCAATGGCTCATCTCGCCCGAGGCTTTCGCCATCCGCGCGCCGATGATGTCGCGACTATCTTGGGCGCGGCGCTTGAGCCGGCGTTCCAGCTCCTTGACGCTGGGCGGCAGGATGAAGACGCTGACCAGATCGTTGCGCGCCTTTTCGTGCAGTTGCTGCGTACCCTGCCAGTCGATGTCGAAGAGCACGTCGCGGCCGGCCCGCAACGCCTTCTCGACCGGCCGTCGCGGCGTGCCGTAGCAAAAGCCGAATACTTCGGCCCATTCCAGAAGCTCGTTTGCCCTCACCATGCCCTTGAGACGGGCGAGATCGATGAAATGATAGTCGCGCCCGTCGATCTCGCCGCGCCGCTGCGGACGCGTCGTCACCGACACGGAAAGCTCGACGTTGCGGTCGGCCTTGAGGAGCATGCGCGAAAGCGTGGTCTTGCCGGCACCGGAGGGCGAGGACAAGACGAGCATCAGGCCACGGCGCGCGATCTTCTCCGAATTTTTTCCTGCGCGCGCCATTCTATTCCACATTCTGCACTTGCTCGCGAAATTGCTCGACCGCGGCTTTGAGTTCCAGGCCGACATTGGTGAGCTCGACGTCGTTCGACTTGGCGCAAAGCGTATTGGCTTCCCGGTTGAGCTCCTGCGCGAGAAAATCGAGGCGGCGGCCGATCGATCCGCCCTGCCCCATGAGCAGCCGTGCTTGCGCCACGTGCGCGGCCAGGCGGTCAAGCTCCTCACGGATATCGGCCTTGGCCGCGATCAGGATCGCTTCCTGATGCAGCCGGTCCGGATCGAAGCGCTCGGACTGCGATAGCAGCGTCGCTACCTGCTCGGCGATTCGCGCTCGTATCGCCTCGGGCCGGCGGCCCGGCGCAAGCTCCGCCCGCTTGGTCAGCGCGGCAATGTCGGCAAGCCGCGTCTCCAGCACATCGCCGAGCGTCGCGCCTTCGTGGCGGCGCATCTCGGCGAGTGCGGCGATCGCCGCGGCGAAACCGGCAATGACCGCCGTCTCCGCGGCACGCCGTTCGCGCTTCGCTCTCATCGGCTTCGCCGATCTCCATCACGCCTTTGAGCGCGAGCAGCCCGTCAAGCGAAGGCGGCGACGCTTCGACGCGCGACGCGAGCTGACGCACCGTCGTCAACACCGCTTCGAGCACCGCGGCGTTGACCCGCACCGTCGGCAGGATGCCGGTGCGCTCCACCGTCAAATTGGCCTGGACCGAGCCGCGCGCCAGCTTCTCGGCGACGTGGGCGCGCACCGCTGCCTCGATCGCGTCCCATCCGGGCGGCAGACGCAGCCGCAGGTCGAGCCCCTTGCCGTTGACCGATTTGGCTTCCCAGGCCCAGGCATAAGAGCCGTGCACGCCGTGGCCGCGAGCAAAACCGGTCATGCTCGACAGCGCCATGAAACCCGATCTCCGGCGAAAAAAATCGCGCCGAACTTAGCGGCGACCTTTCGCCGTCACAAGGCTTAGTGCTGCTGATTGCGGTGGTTTGTACGGCGCGACGGCGGCGGCGGCGAGGGAGCGGAGGAGGAGCAGCCGAGGCCTGCGGCGGCGAGGAAACCGACTGAGCGTTCGCCGGCGCCTGGTCCTTCTGGTCGGTTTCGGATTGTCGCAGGCGTGCGACGTTCTTTAGATGCTGCTCGTAGGTCTCCGCGAAGGCGTGACCTCCGGTGCCGTCGGCTACGAAATAAAGCTCGCGGGTGCGGGCGGGATTGGCGGCGGCTTCGAGCGAGGCGCGGCCGGGATTGGCGATCGGGCCAGGCGGCAATCCGTCGATCTGGTAGGTATTGTACGGCGTCGGCTGATCGATCTCGCTCTTCATGATCGGCCGGCCCAGCGTGCCTTTGCCGCCGACCAGTCCGTAGATGATGGTCGGGTCGGATTGCAGCTTCATCTTCTGCTTCAGCCGATTGACGAACACGGCGGCAACGCGCGTGCGCTCTTCGGGCTTGCCGGTCTCCCTCTCGACCAGCGAGGCGAGAATGACGAGCTGCTCCGGCGTCTTCAGCGGCAGATCGGCAGAGTGGTGGTCCCAGATGTCCTTGAGCAGGTGCTGCTGTGCCTGCTGCATGCGCTGGATCATCTGCTCGCGGGTGACGCCGCGGGTGAAATTGTACGTGTCGGGGAGCAGGCTCCCTTCGCGCGGGATTTCCTTGACGTTCCCGGTCAGGACGTCGTCGTCCAGGAGCCGCGCGACGATCTGCTCGGAGGTCAAGCCTTCCGGGACGGCGAACTGATGCGTCACCACCCGGCCCTCGACGATGGTCGCCACCACGTCGCGCAAGCTGGCGTGCGCCTTGAACTGATATTCGCCGGCCTTGAGATCCTCGCGCGCCTTGAGCAAGAGCACGCCGCCGATGAACACCCATGATTGATCGATGACACCTTCGCGGGTGAGCACATCGGCGATATCGCGGATCCCGGAGCCGCGCGGGATATTGACGACTTTGTCGTCCGGCAACGGACCCGCCGCTTCGAACCGCTGCTTGCCGGAGACGAGCGCGATGCCGGCTACGATGGCCGCGAGCACGAAGAGACTGATGATCGCGTTGCCGATGACGACGAACGGGTTGCGCACGCTTTTCGAACGTCGCGCCGGCGCCTCGATCATGTCCGGCTCCAAAGCCGTGCGCGGGCTGCGCGGCGTTATTGGCTTGAAGTTTTTCGCGTCCATGCCAGCCGTACCAACACCATTCTGCCCGTTCGAGAGCGACGAATAAGGTTCGCTTCGTCACCGCTCGCCCGCTCACCCGACGCTCGCTTGCGCCCGTTCGAAGCGAAGAAAGCCGCGCCGGCCCCGTTCGTCGACCGCTCCGCTATAGCTTGCACCGGCTTATCGACATGCGCCAGAGCCGAGCGTGGTCGTTGCGCGGTAGTCGTCGCGTTTCGTTCCGACATTATCGCGCTCGGTCCGACGCCGCGCGCCTGCATCGTCTCGCCCCGAGCCGCCGATTTCGATGCGTTCGAGGATTGTTCCGCCGCCGGCGTTCCGGAGCGCGATTTCTGCTCCAGCCTGTCGGCGGCGCGCGCCGCCGCGGCCCGTAAACGTGCCGCAGCGCGTTCGCTGCCATTTGGTGGTTGATCGGATCCGTTCACCGGCTATCCGCTCTCGTACTAAACACAATCGGCGATGACAGCGAGCCATAGCCGGACCGAATGCTTGCAGATTCTCCCTCGTCTGGCGATGCGTGCGTTGAAGGGCCGGACATTCACCAGTGAATTGCAGGCGACTGCGGAGCAAATATGGCGGAAAGGTGGTCGGCGGCGCTACTGCATCCGGCGAAACACCAGCGAAGCATTGGTGCCGCCGAACCCGAACGAGTTGGAGAGCGCGACGTTGATCGGACGCTTGCGCGGCTTGTGCGGCACGAGATCGATCGCGGTGGCGACCGACGGATTGTCGAGATTGAGGGTCGCCGGCGCCACCTCGTCGCGGATCGCCAGCAGGCAGAAGATCGCCTCGACCGCGCCTGCGGCGCCCAGGAGATGACCGACCGAAGACTTGGTGGACGACATCGCGATGCGGCCCGCGGAATTGCCGACCAGGCGCTCGACCGCCTTGAGCTCGATCTCGTCGCCAAGCGGCGTCGAGGTGCCATGGGCGTTGATGTAGTCGATGTCATCCGGCGCAATGTCGGCGCGGCGGATCGCGGCCTTCATGCAGCGAAACGCGCCGTCGCCGTCCTCGGCCGGGGCCGTGATGTGAAACGCGTCGCCGGAAAGTCCGTAGCCGATGAGCTCGCCATAGATGCGAGCGCCGCGCCCCTTGGCGTGATCATATTCTTCGAGCACGACGGCGCCCGCGCCTTCGCCCATGACGAAGCCGTCGCGATCGCGATCGTAAGGCCGCGAGGCGCGCTCCGGCGCATCGTTGAATCCGGTCGACAACGCCCGACAGGCGGCAAATCCGGCCAGTGCGATGCGGCTGACCGGCGATTCAGCGCCGCCGGCCACCATCACATCGGCATCGCCGAGCGCGATCAGCCGGCCGGCATCGCCGATCGCATGCGCGCCGGTCGAGCAGGCGGTGACCACGGCGTGATTGGGTCCCTTCAACGAATGCGCGATCGAAATGTAACCGGAGGCGAGATTGATGATCCGGCCGGGAATGAAGAACGGCGAGACCCGGCGCGGACCGCGGTCGCGCAAAGTCAGCGCGGTTTCGGCAATCCCCTCGATGCCGCCGATGCCCGAGCCCATGAGGACGCCGCTCGCGATCTGATCCTCATACTCGCGCGGATGCCAACCGGCATCGTCGAGCGCCTGCCGCGCCGCGGACATGGCGAAGAGGATAAAGTCGTCGACCTTGCGCCGCTCTTTCGGCTCCATCCATTGATCGGCATTGAAGGTGCCGTCGGAGCCGTCGCCAAGGGGAATCTGGCCGGCAATTTGGCACGGCAGATCGGAGACTTCGAACTTCTCAATGCGTCCGATCCCGCTTTTCCCCGCCAGAATGCGCTGCCACGTGTTCTCGACCCCGCAGCCGAGCGGCGTCACCATACCCAGGCCAGTGACGACGACGCGTCTCATCATCCGCGCTCCCGGCGAACGTTTGGTCCGCAGTTATTCCCTTCAGGCACGCCCGTGAACATTCCGTCCGCGCGCAATAGCGAACGGGCGGCTTGCCCGCGCGCGCCATACGACGGCAAGGGGACGGCGTCCGGCTGTCAGCTCTTCGCGTTCTTTTCGAGGAATTTGATGGCGTCGCCCACGGTCAAAATGGTTTCGGCGGCATCGTCCGGGATCTCGCAACCAAACTCCTCCTCGAAGGCCATGACGAGCTCGACCGTGTCGAGGCTGTCGGCGCCAAGATCATCGATGAAGCTGGCGTTCTCGGTCACCTTGTCGGGCTCGACGCCGAGATGCTCCACGACGATCTTCTTCACCCGCTCGCCGATATCACTCATCTTTCCGACCTCATCTTTCAAGGCGACCTTAATTGATCACGTCGCGGTCTCGTCGTGGGCGACGGCCGCGGGTCGACACCGATCAGAGGCAGACATTTGCGCCCCGCTCTCCGGCTTGCCGGCACCCCAGCCCAGTCGCGGTTCGGTTACCACACTTCCAACGCGTTGACTAGCGCGGCGGCACGCGGCCGGCGTAGGCCCTATCACATTCAAATCATGGCCATTCCGCCGTTCACATGCAACGTCTGACCGGTCACATAGGCCGCCTCGTTCGAGGCCAGAAAGGCGACTGCGGCAGCCACTTCGCCGGTGGTGCCGGCGCGGTTTGCCGGGATCTTCTCGAGGATGCCTTCACGCTGTTTGTCATTGAGCTTGTCCGTCATCGGCGTGACGATGAACCCCGGCGCGACGCAATTGGCGGTGACGCCGCGCTTGGCATATTCCTGCGCGATCGCCTTGACCATGCCGGTAATCCCGGCCTTGGCGGCGGCGTAATTGGCCTGCCCCGGATTGCCGGTCGTGCCGACCACCGAGGTGATGGCGATGATCCGCCCGAAGCGGCGGCGCATCATGCCGCGCACCGCGGCGCGGGCGAGACGGAAGGTGGCGGAGAGATTGATGGAGATGACCTGCTCCCAATCCTCGTCGCGCAATTGCACGAACAGATTGTCCTTGGTCACCCCGGCATTGGCGACGAGGATGTCGAGCTGACCCATCGCCGCTTCGGCGCCGGGAACCAGGGCCTCGGTCGCCGCGCTGTCGGCGAGATTGCACGGCAGGACATGGACGCGGCCGCCGAGCTCGGCGGCGAGGCGATCAAGCATTTCTTTGCGCGTGCCGGAGAGCGCGACGGTGGCGCCCTGCGCGTGCAGCGTGCGGGCGATGCTGCCGCCGATCGCGCCCGTCGCCCCGGTGATCAATGCCGTCTTGCCGGTGAGTTCGAACATTGGCCGTCCTTCCCGCCGCCGAAGCGTTAACCGCGTTCAGTCTTGAACCGGGTGATGTCCTCGGGCGTGCCGATCGAAGATGCCTTGGCTGTTTCGGCGATGCGTCTGATCAAGCCGGCAAGCACCTTGCCGGCGCCGATCTCGTAGAACGTGGTCACGCCCGCTTGCGCCATGAAGAGGACCGATTCGCGCCAGCGGACCGTATCCGTCACTTGCTCGATCAGAGAGCGAACGATGACGGTCGGATCGCTGATCGGTTCGGCGCGCACATTGGCGACGAGCGGGACGCGGGGCGGCCTGACGGCGACCTTCGAGAGCGCCTCGGCCATGGCTTCCGCAGCCGGCCGCATCAGCGGACAATGAAACGGAGCGGAGACCGGCAACATCATCGCCCGTTTCACGCCCTTCGCCTTGGCGACTTCGACCGCGCGTTCGACCGCTGCTTTCTCGCCCGAGAGGACCACCTGCCCGCCGCCATTGTCGTTCGCGGCCGCGCAGATGCCGCCGGCCTCGGCGGCGATCGCCCTCGCTTGGGCGAGATCAACCCCGATGAGCGCGGCCATGGCGCCGGCGCCGACGGGCACGGCCTTTTGCATGGCGCGGCCGCGGATGCGCAGGAGCCGCGCCGCATCGGCGATGGTGAGCGACTGCGCGGCGGCGAGCGCCGAGTATTCGCCGAGCGAGTGACCGGCGACGAAGGCCGCGTCACGCGCCAGATCGACGCCGGCGTCGGTTTCAAGAACCCGCAACGCGGCAAGCGACACGGCCATGAGCGCCGGCTGTGCATTCTCAGTAAGGGTCAGCCGCTCCACCGGCCCGTCCCACATGATCGCGCTGAGCCGTTCCCCCAGCGCCGCGTCGACTTCCTCAAAGACCTGCCGGGCAGCGGCGAAGGCGTCGGCGAGCCCCTTGCCCATGCCGACCGACTGACTGCCTTGGCCGGGAAAGACGAATGCCGCCGCCATTGCTGCCCCTGGAAAGCCGCGAAAGATACCGCGATTGCGGTCGAGTTAAGGAGGCGCGCGTCGGTCCCGATTGCGGGTAAGGAAGCGAAAACCGCGATTTGCTAGCCTTGCCGCGTCGGAACGCCGACACCTTTAGAAATCGTCCACGAGCCATCTTTCATGAACGCCTCTGCGCTGGTCACCGACGCCGAACTGGCCCAGGCGCGCCAGGATCCCGAGTTCCGGCAACGGCTCCTGAAGCAAAGCCTCGAGCTTCTGCTCGCCAGGCTGCAGAAGCTGCGCGCGAAGCCGTCCGCCGCCAACGCCAGTGCCAAGCAAATTCGCGAAGGCGTCCAATTGGCGGTGCGGCTCGCCGAGCTCATTCAGACCACCTCCGGCCCGCGCCGCCGCCGCTGATCCGCTTGCGTTTCGCGGCGGCCCGCGTATAAGGCCTGTTTTTCCGCTCGACCCCCGGCCGGGGGCTGAACGGACGGCCGCGCGGACCTGAGAGGGCGAGCGCGGTAGGACCTTGCGGTCCGGCGTCCGGTGTCCCCGCCTTCAGAGCATTCGAGCCTTTCCCGAAAGGCTCGAGGGGCTTGGCGCCGGGAGCGGGCGAGAGCAACGGGAAAGGGCATTCATGCCGCTCTACGAGCACGTCTACCTTGCGCGCCAGGACGCGAGCGCGCAGCAGGTCGAGGAATTGACCGCGCATTTGAAGGGCGTCATCGAGGGACTGGGCGGTTCGATCGCCAAAACCGAGTATTGGGGCGTGAAGTCGCTCTCCTACCGGCTGCGCAAGAACCGTAAAGCGCATTTCACCTTGATGAACCTCAATGCCCCGCCGGCGGCGGTGAATGAGATCGAACGCCTGGAACGTCTCAATGAGGACGTGCTGCGTTATCTCACCATCAGGGTCGAGGAGCACGAGGAAGGTCCCTCCGCCATGATGCGCCGTGTCGATCGCGACCGCGACCGCGATGATCGGCGCGGAGACCGTCCGCGCGACCGTGACCGTGACCGTGACCGTGACCGGCGCCCGCGCGAAGGCGCTGACGACGCCGACGCGGCAACGGAGCAGTGACCATGGCTTTCTCATCGCAATCCGCCGGCGGCGCACGCCGTCCGTTCTTCCGCCGCCGCAAGAGCTGTCCGTTCTCGGGCGCCAACGCGCCGAAGATCGACCACAAGGACGTCAAGCTGCTGCAGCGCTTCGTTTCGGAACGCGGGAAGATCGTTCCGAGCCGCATCACGGCGGTTTCAGCAAAGAAGCAGCGCGAGCTCGCGCAGGCGATCAAGCGCGCGCGTTTCCTGGGGCTGTTGCCCTACGTGATCCGCTAGGCGGACCTGGTGCCGGCGCGGCGAGGCGCGAAGGTGCCGAAGGAGAGATCGAGATGGAAGTGATCTTGCTCGAACGCGTGGCCCGGCTGGGGCAGATGGGCGAGGTGGTGCGCGTCAAGGACGGCTTCGCCCGCAATTTCCTGCTGCGGCGAGGCAAGGCCTTGCGCGCCACGGCGGAGAACCGCACGCGATTTGAAACGATGAAGAGCGAGCTTGAAGCGCGTTCGCTCACGCTCAAGGGTGAGGCCGCTGTTGTCGCCGACAAGCTCAACGGAAAGAAATTCACGGTGCTGCGACAAGCCTCGGAAGCGGGCCAACTCTTCGGATCGGTCTCGCCGCGCGACCTTGTTGCTCTCATCGCCACGGCGGGATTCACCGTGAACCGCGGCCAGATCGTGCTCAACGCCCCGATCAAGACGATCGGGCAGCATCCCGTCCCGATATCGCTGCATCCGGAGATCGAGACATCGGTCACGGTCATTGTCGCCCGCAACAACGACGAGGCGGCACGCATCGAGCGCGGCGAGGACGTCGCGCAACTGCGCGAAGAGCCGACGCCGGAAGAAGCAGCGGTGATTGCGGCCGAGGCCTTCTTCGAGCCCGAGGCGGCCGAGTCGCTGCGCGGTCGCGAAGATCCGGAACCGGCCGAAACTCCTCCCGCGGACGAAAAGAGCTGATCGCAGCTCGACCTGCCTCAGTCGGGAATATTGTCGCGCGGCACCGGCGCATTGTCGCCAGAGGTGGAATCCGTCGACACGGCGGCGTCCGGCGTCGGGCTCGCTTGCTGGCCCGGCATCTCGCTCCCATGCGTGGTCGCGTCTGCAGCGGCCGGCTCGCGCGTGGCCGGCGCGGGCTCGTGTGCGTCCTCGCTGGGCTCCGCGGCCGGGAACGGCGCTTCCGGCTCCTTGCGATGACCGCGCGTCGCGGTGACCGGCGGGCGCGTCTCGCGCCGCTTGTCCGCCGGTTGGCGGCCGGCCCGGCCGGGCTCTTCGACGGCGATCCCCGCGTCATGCGGTTTGGGTTCTTCGACGGCCGGCGGCTGCAGCTTTGCGCTTGCCGGCGGCGGCGGCTCTTCGGGCTTTCGCGTCTGGCGATTGTTCGCCTTGGGGTCCCCGACCGCGGCCGCCGGGCGTTCGATAGGCGGCTTCGGTCCGCTGCCGGCGCCGAGCACATAAGCGGCGAGCGCCGCCGCCTGGTCGCGGCTCGTCGTGTAGTGCTCGTGCAGGAATTCGGTCAGCGCATAGCTTCCCTTGCCGTTCGCGAGCCCGCGCGCCGCTTTGTGACAGGCCGAGCAAGCTTCGGTGAAGATCTGCGCCGCCGTCTTGCCCTGGTCGATATTGGTTTGGGCATGCGCCATGGCCGGCGCCAACGCCGCCAACAGGCCAATCATAGGCGCGAGACCCCGGGTCACCCTGACCTCCTCCTCAAGTCTTTGTCGGCTTGACCGCTCATCCTTACCCCAAAACCGGCCGAATGCGAGCGGGCGTCACGGCCGTGGCGAAAGAGGCCGCAGCCACCGCATTGCTGGTCAATGAGGATTTTGTTTTAATGACGGCAACGACAACACGCCGCTGACGCAAGGCGCCGATGGGCTGGGATGGAGCCGGCCGAGGCGCCAAGCTTTGTGTGAAAGCGCGGAGCGGCGTTGAGGCTAGTTGTGCGTGGAGGCGGTCCCGTGGATCGGTTGCTGTCGCTATTCCTAGGTCGGTTTATCCGCCGCGGCTCTCTGCGGGTGACGTCGGCTGCGGGCGACACCTACACTTTCGGCGATGGCACCGGCGCTCCCCTCGCCGTGCGCTTCACCGACGCCAAGGCGCAGCGCGCGGTCCTGCTCGATCCCGAGCTGCGGCTCGGCGAAGCCTACATGGACGGGACGTTCGTCCTTGAGCAGGGCTCGATCGCCGACGTCCTCGCGCTCCTGATGCACCAGGAACAGATCGCCGCGCCGACCTGGGCGCTGCCGGCGCGGCTGCTGCGCTATCTGTTCCGCCGCCTGCAGCAACTCAATTTGCGCTCGCGCGCGCGGCACAATGTCGCGCACCACTACGATCTCGACGGCAGGCTTTATTCGCTGTTCCTCGACAGCGACCAGCAATATAGCTGCGCCTATTTCGAAAACCCGAACGCGTCGCTCGACGATGCCCAGCTCGCCAAGCGACGGCATCTCACCGCCAAGCTTCGCGTCGAGCCGGGCGCGCGGGTGCTCGATATCGGATGCGGCTGGGGCGGCCTCGCGCTTTATCTCGCCGAGATCGCCGGCGCGCGCGTTACCGGCATCACCCTGTCGCAGGAGCAGCACGCGCGCGCGCAACATCGAGCGATCGAGCGCGGCCGCAGCGAGGAGGCGGATTTCCGGCTCGTGGATTATCGCGATGTCACCGGCCGCTTCGATCGCATCGTGTCGGTCGGCATGTTCGAGCATGTCGGCGTCGGGTTCTACGACACCTATTTCCGCAAATGCGCGCAACTCCTCGACGATGACGGCATTCTTCTCCTGCATACGATCGGGCGCAGCGGCCCGCCCAGCGTCACCAACCCTTGGATCGCCAAATACATCTTCCCCGGAGGCTATATCCCTGCCCTCTCGGAGGTGCTGCCGGCGATCCAGCGTGCGCGTTTGATCGTCACCGACGTCGAGATCCTGCAACTGCACTATGCGGAGACGCTCAAGGCCTGGCGCGAGCGCTTCCTCGCCCATCGCGAGGACGCCGAGCGGCTTTACGACCGGCGCTTCGTGCGCATGTGGGAGTTCTACCTCGCCTCCTCGGAGATGGCGTTCCGCGAGAGCGACATGGTCGTGTTCCAGATCCAGGTCGCCAAGCGCAAGGGCGTGGTGCCGCAGACCCGCGACTACATCGCGCGCGAGGAAGCGCGGTTGCGCGCGCTCGATACCGGTTACCCCGCGCAGATGCGACTCGCCGGCGAATAGTGCGGCGGGATTCGACGGCGCCAGGCGGCCGTCAAGAGCCGGTCGGCGTCGATGTCGATTCCTCATCCGCGTACGGTGAGTAGTGGGGAAAGCCGCAATGAGGATTTCCCATTGCCGCCCCGCTCGACTATCGACAGGACGTGCGTGGTTGCGTGCAACGGTCGCGAGTGCCCAGACAGTGCCGCCGTCGTAGAGTGATCCACGATGTTGAGTGACCGCAAATCGGCCACACGCAAATCCCCTGATCGGGACCATGGCAGCAATCGATTCGATCGCGCGCAAGCAGACTCCCGCGGAACCCACGTTCCGCGCGCCGCCGCACAATATCGAGGCCGAGCAGGCGCTGCTCGGCGCGATCCTCGTCAATAACGAGGCGTTTTACCGCGTCTCCGACTTCCTCGAGCCGAAGCATTTCTTCGAGCCGATCCACCAGCGCATCTTCGAGCTTTCGGCGGCAGCCTGATCCGCGCCGGAAAGCTGGCGACGCCGGTCACGCTGAAGACCTTCCTGCCGGCGGACTTCGATATTGCCGGGCTGATCGCTCAACCAGTATCTGGCGCGGCTTGCCGCCGAAGCGACCACCATCATCAATGCCGAGGACTACGGGCGCACCGTCTACGACCTCTCGATCCGCCGCGACCTGATCGCCATCGGCGAGGACATGGTCAACCTCGCCTACGACGCGCCGGTCGATGCGACGCCGCAGAGCCATATCGAGGACGCCGAGCGGCAGGCTTTACGAGCTTGCCGAGACCGGCCGCTACGACAGCGGCTTCCAGCGCTTCGCGCAGGCGTTGACCACCGCCGTCGACATGGCCGCGCATGCTTACCAGCGCGACGGCAAGCCTATCCGGGCTCGCGACCGGCCTGACCGATCTCGATTCGCAGCATGGGCGGCCTGCAGCCTCCGATCTCGATCATCCTCGCCGGCCGGCCGGGCATGGGCAAAACCGCGCTGGCGACCAACATCGCCTACAACGTCGCCAAGGCCTGGTCGGGCGAGGTATCGCGCCGACGGCCACATGGCGACGGTCAACGGCGGCATCGTCGGCTTCTTCTCGCTGGAAATGTCGGCCGAGCAGCTCGCCACCCGGATCATCTCCGAGCAGACCGGAATA
Organism: uncultured Alphaproteobacteria bacterium; assembly: GCA_963695665.1. Lineage (GTDB taxonomy): Bacteria > Pseudomonadota > Alphaproteobacteria > Rhizobiales > Xanthobacteraceae > BOG-931. The sequence continues at coordinate 5,493 of CAVOHL010000016.1, read as the reverse complement.
CCGTCGAACAAGATTCGCCGCGGCGCGATCGACGAAGCGCGATTTTGAGAAGATCAAGGACGTCTCGATCGAACTGCAGAACCTGCCGTTCTATGTCGACGAAACCGGCGGCGCTGTCGATCGGCGCAACTTGCGGCCCGCGCGCGACGGCTCAAGCGGCAGCGCGGCCTCGATCTACTCGTGATCGACTATATCCAGCTGCTGCAGGGCTCGACCCGCCGCTCCAGCGAAAACGCGTGCAGGAGGTCACTGAAATTACCACCCGGCTAAAGGCGCTCGCCAAGGAGCTCAATGTTCCGATCCTCGCGCTCTCGCAATTGTCGCGGCAGGTCGAAAACCGCGAAGATAAACGCCGCAACTTTCCGACTTGCGTGAGTCCGGCTCGATCGAACAGGACGCCGACGTGGTCCTGTTCGTCTTCCGCGAGGAATATTATCACCAGATGCGCAAGCCGACCGAGGCGAACCGGGAAAAATTCGCCGAATGGCTGGCCGAAGGCGAGCGCGTCGAGGGCAAGGCCGAAGTCATCATCGGCAAACAGCGCCACGGCCCGACAGGGACGATCGAATTGCAGTTCGAGGCGGCCGTCACCCGCTTCGCCAATCTGGAGACCGCGCATCGCATCAGCCGAGTTTTTAGGCCCGCGTTCGGCGCTTTACCGCCGCCGCGGCCCAGTCATAACGCGGCCATGGCGCGTGCGGAAACCCTGACCCACCCGATCAGCCCGGCGGCGGACCCCGAGACCGGCGGGATGCTCTGCGTCGACCTCGACGCGATCGAGGCGAATTGGCGCGCGCTGGCGCGCCACCTCCTCACCGTCGAATGCGCGGCCGTGGTCAAAGCCAATGCCTACGGCCTCGGCCTCGAGCCGGTGACCACGAAGCTCGCCGCCGCCGGCTGCAAGACATTCTTCGTCGCCAATATTGCCGAGGCGCGGCGCGCGCGCAGCTGCACGCGCGAGGCGGCGATCTACGTCCTCAATGGATTTTCGCCCGAGGCAGCGACCGCGTTTCCGGAGCTCGACGCGCGGCCGGTCATCAACAGCATGACCGAGCTTGCCGAATGGGACGCCTTCGTCGCCGCCAAGAACTGGCGAGGCGGCGCCGCGCTCCACGTCGACACCGGCATGAACCGGCTCGGCATTTCCGTCGAGGAAGCCGCGGCGCTCGCTGCGCGCGTGCAAACCGAAAATCACGGCATCGCGCTGTTGATGAGTCATCTGGCCTGCGCCGAGATTGTCGGCCACGCGCTCAATGCCGGCCAGATCAAGCAGTTTCGCGATGTCCGTTCGCTGTATCTCGGCGTTCCCGCCTCGCTCGCCAATTCCTCCGGCATCTTCCTCGGCGATGCGGCGCTTTTCGACATGGCGAGGCCCGGCGCGGCGCTCTACGGCATCAATCCCACTCCCGGTCGCCCCAATCCGATGCGCGGCGTCGTGGAACTGACCGGCCGTATCCTGCAAGTGCGCAGCGTCGCGCGCGGCGAGGCGGTCGGCTACGGCGCCACCTGGACGGCGAAGCGCGATTCACGGCTCGCCGTCGCGGCGCTGGGCTATGCCGACGGGCTTATCCGGGCCGCGAGCGGCAGCGATGGCGGCGCGCGGCGGCGCGGCGATGATTGCCGGCAAGCGTTGTCCGTTCGCCGGCAGAATTTCGATGGACCTGGTCTGCATCGACATCACCGAGCTTGCGGAAGGTGTCGTTCAGCGCGGCGATGTCGCGACGTTCATTGGCGAAGGGATTGGCGTCGACGAGGTCGCGGCAGCCGCCGGGACCATCGGCTACGAAATCCTGACCCGCCTCGGCCCGCGCTGCCGTCTGATCTATCGCGGGGCCTGAGATGGCGGCGCGCGCACAAAACTTCATCTGTCAAAACTGCGGCGCCGCCTCTGCGCGCTGGGCCGGCCGCTGCGAAGCCTGCGGCGAGTGGAATACGTTCGTCGAGGAAGGCGCCGCGGCGCCGGCGCGTTCGTTGCGCAAGGGCCGGCTGTTCGCCATCGAGCCGCTCAAGGGCCAAGCGCAGGAAACGCCGCGGCTTGCCTCGGGCATCGCCGAATTCGACCGGGTCACCGGCGGCGGGCTGGTGCGCGGCTCGGTCCTCCTCCTCGGCGGCGACCCCGGCATCGGCAAATCGACGCTGCTGATCGAGGTCGCCGCCGCGTTTGCGCGCAGCCGCCAACGCGCGGTTTACATCTCCGGCGAGGAAGCCGTCGCGCAGGTGCGGCTGCGCGCCGAGCGGCTCGGTCTCGCCGATGCCACGGTCGAGATCGCGGCAGAAACCTCGATCGAGGACATCGTGGCGACGCTGTCGCAAGGTCCGGTGCCGAACCTGCTCGTGATCGATTCGATCCAGACGATGTGGACGCAGGCGCTCGACGCCGCGCCCGGCACGGTGACGCAGGTGCGCGGCTCGGCGGGCGAACTGATCCGTTTCGCCAAGCGCACGGGCGCCGCCGTGATCCTGGTCGGCCACGTCACCAAGGACGGCCAGATCGCCGGACCGCGCGTCGTCGAGCACATGGTCGATGCCGTGCTCTCCTTCCAGGGCGAAGGCGCGCAGCAATTCCGCATCCTGCGCGCGATCAAGAACCGCTTCGGCCCGACCGACGAGATCGGCGTGTTCGAGATGACCGGCGCCGGATTGCGGGAGGTCGCCAACCCGTCCGAGCTGTTCCTCTCCGAGCGCGAGCTCGGCAGTCCCGGAACCGCCGTCTTCGCCGGGATCGAGGGAACGCGGCCGCTCCTGGTGGAAATCCAGGCGCTGGTCGCCCCGACCACGCTCGGCACCCCGCGTCGCGCCGTCGTCGGCTGGGACCCGAACCGGCTGTCGATGGTGCTCGCGGTGCTCGAAGCGCATTGCGGGGTTCGCCTCTCCGGCCACGACGTCTACCTCAATGTCGCCGGCGGCCTGCGCATCCAGGAGCCGGCAGCCGACGTCGCCGCCGCCGCGGCTTTGGTGTCTTCGCTCGCCCGCGCGCCGCTTCCGGCGGACGCAGTGTATTTTGGCGAAGTCTCGCTCTCCGGCGCGGTCCGCCCGGTGCCGCAGACCGCCGCCCGGCTCAAGGAAGCGCAGAAGCTCGGCTTCGCTCGCGCCATCGTTCCGGAAGCCGCGAGCACCGAAACGCCGAACGGGCTGTCGCTCATCACCGTCGGCACGCTCGCCAACCTCGTGGTCGACATCGCCCGCGACGGGACACCGCCGCTGCGGCGTGTCGGCGGCCAAGAGGTGTAAGCCCGATCGATGATCTTGCCTGCCGCTGCGCCGGATTCTTAACCATAGGGCAAGTCGCGAAGCGTAGGAGAAGGTGGGTGACGGGGTTTGCCGGCCCGGCTATACACGGCTGGCGTTTCCCCACGCAGCGCGTGCCGAACCGGGGCGGATGCGCGAGCGGGCAAGTTCCGATCAGCGAGCGGACCAGCGAACGATGCCAATTACGCTGCTCGACACCTACCTCGGTGAACAGGATTGAGTGCTCGCCGAGGAGAGCCACGGCCCATTACGCGCTGGGACTGGTACCTCATCCACCTTCGCTTTACTTGCCCGCCCTGGCCCGGAGCGCCGACGCACCGCTGGACGCCATCGAGCGGCATGTGGCCACTCACGCCGCCGATCCGGCGTTCATGTTCAAAGACGACTTCGAGGGCTTCATCGCTGACCGCCGTGGTCGCCTATTGCGGATGATCGGTGACGCTATGGGTAAGCGCATCGAAGGAATGCTGGGCGAAGGCATCATCGAACCCGCCGAAACCGACGAGGATCTTGACGACGCATGACCGTCGACAAGCCTAAGCTCGCCGTGGTCGCCTTTCCTTCTGGAGGACATCAACCGCGAGTCCGTGCGCGAGAAGTCGGCAGGATGACCTGCCTACGCAACCGCACAAATCATCAGGCAGTCTTACGACGAATTGACAGGCAGATTGGTCGTCAGCGCCAGTCACTAACCACGGTGTAGCGAGACGGCTCGGCAAGGACCTGAGCGGCGGAGTCGAGGTCAGCCATGCGAGCAGCGAGAGTCGCGGTCGCCAGACGTTCGGGCAGCGCTTCGTTTACTCGTCGGCCGGCGGCTGGAGCAGCCCGGTCGCCTCCCGTGGGACCTCGCAGCGTCGGCCACGGTGCAGTTCTCGCTGTCGGTGCCGCCGCCCGCTCCCGCCTGCGCCGCCGGCCCGCGAGCGTCCTCCCGGAGGCGTCGTCCGCCGGCCCGTAGGATGCGTCTCATGCCGGACGCCCCATCTGCCGCAGCTGAGCCCCGTCCCGAGCCGTTCACTCCGCAGGCCGCCCCCGCGGCGCTGGAGGACCTCCGCGCGCGGCTGCGTGCGACGCGCTGGCCGGACGCGCCCGAGGACGCCTGTGGTTGCTCGGGACCGACGTCGGTTACCTCCGCGAGCTCGTCGCCTACTGGGCGGAGGGGTTCGAGTGGTCGGCGCAGGAGGCGGCGCTCGCCCGGTTCCCCCGCTTCCGCGTCCGGCTGGGTGGCCTGCAGATCCACTTCGTGCACGTCCGGGTCGCCGCGCCGGCCGAACTCGTTTTGCCGCTGGTCCTGTGCCACGGCTGGCCGGACTCCTTTTGGCGCTACGCGAAGGTCATTCCGCTGCTGTCCGACCCCGGCGCGCACGGCGCCGACCCCGCCGACGCGTTCGATGTGGTCGTGCCCGACATGCCGGGCTACGGGTACTCCGACCGCCCGGCCTGCCCGACCCCCGACTCCATCGCGGTGGCCGACCGGGGGCCCAGCCTCATGGGTGTCCTCGGCTACGCGCGGTTCGCCGCGGCGGGCGGGGACATCGGCAGCCACGTGAGCCGCTACCTCGGGCTCGACCACCCCGACCGGGTCGTGGCCGTCCACCGCACCGACGCGGGCGTGCCCGTCTTCCCCGGCGACCCGGCGGACCTCGCGCCCGAGGAACGTGCCTGGCATCGCGGCCATCGCGGCCTGGGGCGCGACCGAAGGCGCGCTACTCCGCCATGCACCGCACCAAGCCGCAGACCGCCGCCTTCGGGCTCACCGATTCCCCGGCCGGGCTCGCCGCGTGGATCGTCGAGAAGCTCCGGGCGTGGAGCGACTGCGACGGCGACATCGAGCGGGCTTTCACCAAGGACGAGATCCTCACCAACGTCACGATCTACTGGCTCACCGGGACGATCGGCTCGTCGATGCGCATGTACCGCGCGAACGCCGCGATCCCGGCCGCGCAGCTAGCCCGCCGGGTCGAGGTCCCGTCTGGCTTCTCGCTGTTCCCCGGCGACATCGGCCGCCCGCCGCGGGCGTGGCTTGAGCGCACGGCCAACGTCGTCCGCGTCACGGAGCCCCCGCGCGGCGGCCACTTCGCGCCGTTCGAGGAGCCCGAACTCTACGCGGCGGAACTGCGCGCGTTCTTCCGCCCGTACCGCGCGTCGGCGGCGTCCTGAGACCGCCGCGCGGGCGCGGCTGGCAAGGTCCGCACTCTCCGTTCATCGGGGTCACGCGCTGGTCAGCGGCCCGGCTTGGTGTGGCAT
>CAVOHL010000015.1:0-53022 GCA_963695665.1 uncultured Alphaproteobacteria bacterium | reverse complement strand
CGCACAGACTTCGAGGGAGATGCCCGCGAAGATCAGCTTCTTGCGGCCGGTCGCCGTGATGGCCTGAGCAACTTTTGGATCGTCGAACGCGTTGACTGACGAGCGATCGATGATCGGAACGCCAGGCAGCGCCTCGACGAGTTCTGGAAAGGTCGGGCCCCACATGCTGTCCCGCGCGGTCGTTGTGACGATGACCGGCAATTTCAGCGCCTTAGCCGCTTTGGCAAGGCCAACCACGTTGTGCTTGAGTTCTCCCGTCGAATTGCGCACCGTCATCAGGCCCACTTGGTGGTCGATGAGGATGAGCGCGGCGTTTTCAGACGTGAGCGGCTCGTAGGGGCGGGGTTGCTCGGACATGACATTCTCCTTCAGAAAAGAAAGGTGAGTTGTGGCTGCGGTGAGCGGTGCGACGCCAAGCATTGTCGCGGCAGCGCCGAGCCCCATGGATTGAAGAAATTGACGCCGTTCCATTCGGCCTCCCGGGACTTTCGGACGTTGCATCGTGAGCGTGATCGTCGATCTTCGGTTTACGCGGGGAAACTAAGGGGTGGACGGTCGGCCAAAAGTCGCGAACAGAGCAACTCGAGCGTCCAACTGCATGGACGATTACGATGCTGGATTTCAACGATTTCTTTTATTTTGTGCAGGTCGTTGACCGCGGCGGGTTTACCGCCGCCGGCCGAACACTAGGAATTCCAAAATCGACACTGAGTTATCGCATCCAGCAGCTTGAAGCGAACCTCGGCGTCCGGTTGCTCAACCGCACGTCACGTCGGTTCGGGATGACCGATGCGGAGGGGAATTCTACCGCCACGCGGTGATAATGTTGCGTGAGGCCGAACTGGCTGAGACGGCGATACGCCATCGGCTGAATGAACCGATCGGCACCGTGCGCTGCACCGCGGCTGTGGCCACCATGCAGTTCGCAATGCGCGGTCTCGTGGCAGACTTTCTCGTCCGCTATCCAAAGGTCAATGTCGTCGCGCACGCGACCGACCAGTATGTCGACATCGTCGGCGAGAATTTCGACGTTGCGATCAGAGCGCACTCGGATCCCCTCCCCGATTCAACCCTGGTGCAACGAACGCTGACGCCAGCACCCTGGTTCCTGTTCGCGGGTGCTGCTTACGTTGACGCGAACGGGACGCTAAACAGGCCGCATGATCTTGCGAAGCACCCCTCGCTATTCATGATGCGGACTGGGGTAATTCGATCTGGCGGCTTCGGCGTGCGGGCCGTCGTAGGGAGGAAGTCGTCGTGCCACTTACCCCGCGGCTGCTCATAGACGACATGCTGTCTCTCAAACAGGCCGCCATCGGCGGCCTCGGCATCGTCGCGCTACCTGGTTACGTTTGTCGCGACGATGTGCAATCGGGCGTACTGCGGCAGGTCCTACCCGGTTGGATCGCAGACGATTTCGACGCTGACGGCGCTAATGCCGTACCGGCAAGGCTTGCTGCCATCGGTCCGCGCCTTCGTCGAGCATTTAGCGGCCGAGTTACCGAAGGCGGTGCGCATCTAAATAGTGCGATCTGTCGGACCCTTGTCCGGTTGTCGGCCGCCAATGTCGGTTGCGGGTCATTAGGCGACATTTCGCCGCCTGCCGCGAAATGCATGGCCGCTGGCGAGCACCCTAGGCTCTGCCAAACCTCAGGGAGGACCGGCAAAAATTAAAAAGTGGTGAGGTGTTGCCGTGTGTCGATTATATTGTACTTGGACCAACCGGCGTTACCATGCGAAGCGTGGCTGATCGAGGATTATGGCCTTAGAGCACATGCGATGGGGCACATGCGATGGAGCAAGAAGCAGAAATCAATCAGATCAAACGAGAGCTTGCAATTTTGCGTTCTCGCTATGCTTTGTATCGCCGAATGGCTCGGATAGTGAGGGCCGTCTTCATTACATTGATGCTGCTATCGGCGATTGGCGCACTGGTCTCGAGCTGTCAAGCTCTTTCTGTTCGACCCGCTCTATGGCGTGTTCTTCGTCGCTGCATTGCTGATTTTTGTCCTAGCATTCATTTGGCTGATCAAATTCACCGAACTGCGCTGGATCGATTTGGCAGCGCCGCAGTGGAGCGGTATTTATCATCTTGACTTTTTTAAACCCGATCGTCGCTCGCACCGCGGAGGGCGCAGCGAAGCTGAATTGACCGAACAGCAGATTTCCGATCGTGAGCGACGCCTGTCTGAACTCGGGGAGAATTTTGCCGACTCGTCCAAAGCCGACTAGCTCCCCCAATGTCGCATTTGGGTCAAAAGCGCGGTTTCAAGCGTGCTCCAGGGATGTCCGCTGTTCCCCCGATAGGGGCTGAGTTGCAAGAGCGAGCGGCCCGAGCTGGCGAAAGCGTTGGACGGTGGGGCGATTCGGATAAGATGATCTTAGATCGTCTGCACCGGGCCGGCTACGGAAACGACCGGCGTGTGTCGCCGCAGGAGAGAAATCATGAAGATTGCATTTTTCGGCGCGGGTCTGATGGGTGGCGGCTTCGTGCGCCGCGCGCTGCAGAACGGTCATCAGGTCAACGTCTGGAACCGCGACGTTTCGAAAGCGAAGGTGCTCTGAGCCGTCCGGGGCCCGCGCCTTCGCGGATGCGGCCGCGGCCATCGATGGGGTCGACCGGATTGATCTCTCGCTGGCCGACGATGCTTCCGTCGATTCCGTTCTCGAACCACTGGCCGGCGTCATTCCCGCGTCGATGTGGATTGTCCACCATACGACGACCGCGCCGACCCCGACGGCCGCGCGCGCCGCGCGCTGGACCGCGCGCGGCAAGGTCTTCCTCCACGCCCTGCTCCATGACGCCCGCCAACGCCGAAGCAGGCACGGGAATGATGCTGATCTCGGGCGATCCGGACAAATGCGCAGTCGTTCATGCCCGAACTGCAAAAGATGACCGGCAGAGTGATGAATTTCGGATCGAAGCCGGAGCGCTCAGCCGCATTCAAACTGTTCGGAAACCTGACGTTGCTCGGCCTCGGCGGCGTGATCAGCGACCTCGTGCGGCTCGCGCACGCCGTCGGCGTTCCACCTGCGGAGGCGGTCGGGATGTTCAAGCAGTTCAATCCGGGAGAGCTGCTGCTCGCGCGGGCGGAGAAGATTGCCTCGGGTCCCTACGATCCGGCGTCGTTCACCGTCTCCATGGCCCGCAAGGACGCACGGCTGATGCTCGAGGAAGCCGCGCGCCACAACATTCCGCTCGGCGACTGCTGGTCGCTGAAGCTCTACGACGAGGCGATCGCGCGCGGCGAAGGCGGCCGGGACACGACCGCTGCGTTCCGCTACCCCGTCGCCTAACGGCGGGAGCCATGTCTTGCTAGCTGATGCTGCTCGTGGGATTCCGAAGACGGCATGATTGAACCCGCTCATGTCGGCTAAGGGTCAAACTCGACGATGCATTCGGCACCCGTGCCGATCAATGTCCGTTGTTACTCCGATAGCGACATTATTGTTCGGCGCAGCGAAGCGACGCTAAGGGCCAGCAAGAGACCTGCTGTTGGGCAGCGAACTAACGACCGGAACCAGCGTCCGAATAAAAGATCGGCTGCTTTTCCCTCGCTTTTATCCCCGACAAGTTCTGGAGCCATCTCTGCGCAGAGCGGAACCAATACTGGTCAGTTGGGGGCAGTTGATCGCGCTGACGCGTAGTGCCGACCCTCAGAACGACGTGGGCGAGATCGCCAGGAGGCGCAGAGTAGATGGGTGTACCACAGTCGGCGCAGAACGTCTGCTCGCGTCGGTTTCCGCCTTCCGCGACCTTTCACATAGACTTTCGGCTCACCCGATAGCAACACGAAGGTGCCCTCCTTCGCCGGCACAACTACGCGAAATGCCGAGCCCGATAGGGTTTGGCAATCCGTACAATGGCAGATCACAACTGTCGGCAGGATCGATCTCCGCCTCATAGCTGATGCGACCACAATGGCAACTTCCATCGATCTTCATGTTACACACCCGTCAATGAGACTTCGCTCAACATCTCCTCAGTCAATTTCAGCCGCGCCTCGATGCGGCCGGACCGGCACCAACTGATTGCTCTTCCAGCCGGTCGTCACCCCAGAACAGTTCGCGGCCTACCGCGAAGGTCGGTGAGCCGAAAATTCCAAGTTCTCTAGCCGCATCGGTCTCGGAAGTAAGCGCTACTTTCGCGTCTTCGGAATTTGCCAGCTCCAGTATGCGCGCCGGGTCCTGGCCGATGCCGCGCAAGCTTTCCGATACGTTGGGCTCGCTTCCGGTCTCCTGCCCAAGCTGAAACCAGCGGCCATAGGCCGCTCGCACATAGTCGGCACCCCAACCTTCGCGCATCCCCACGATCGCAACGAGATTGGCGATCACCGACTGCTTGGCCGGATAGGGCGCAGGAAGTTTGGCCGGAGTGCTGTACATTGCCGCACGCCGCTCGATGTCGCGCCACATATATGCGGACTTGGCAGGTTTGTCAGCGAATGGGACGTGCTTCATCTCTTGCAGGATGATGAGGAGGTGAAACGGCCGCGAGCGAAACGAGAAGCCCCGTCGATCGCTCTAATTCCGCAAGTCGCATCACGCTTAAGAACGAATAAGTGCTCCCCATGGTGAACCAGAAATCGATCCGAGAACTGCTCATGGGCACGACCTGCGTAGGTCTTTCGAAGATTTGTTCCAGAATTATCCGTCTTTCACCGTAAATGGCTCAAAGGACAAACCTGGACCTATTTCTTTGAACCGCCGACTTGGGCCCGTAAGACCGGCTGCCCAATGCCGCTGAAGCTCTAGGTGGAAATTACGAAATTGCTCGCGACAAAGCCAGTCTGTCCTTCTTCCTCTGTTTTGACTCGTGGCGCACCGGCGGACTTTCAGACGTTGTCCCGCAAAGGGCGCTGCCAGGAACATTCGATTGGCTGGTGAAAGTCTTCAAAGGCCATCGAACATGGGGTGAGATCGATCGAAAAACGCAACGGATGTACGAGCAGGGCCTCAATCTGGTCGGCGATCATATCCTGAAGGACGGTACTCGCGTTGGCTCCAAATTGCTTCACGCGTTCACCCGAGGATTTGTCGACGCTCTTTATGCCAAGATTTTCTTGTTGTTGAAGTGGTTGATTCAGAAGGTCAGACAATTAAGCGAGAGCGAAGGAGGTATGCTAATGCGGCAATGACGGCATGTCGTCGCGCGTGGTTCGTCGGCGTCCGCGCCCAGGAGAAACTCGTTCCCGCGGCAAATCCGTTTTCGAATATGGGCCTCAAAGCACGCGCGCCCGGCCAATCTCGACGCGAAACTCCGACCGCAACTTGGGACGAACTTATTACGTTCCGCAGCAAAGCTAAGGAACTGGGTTACGGGTCGATCGCCACTGCCGCTCTCACCGCCTGGGAATGGTTGCAGCGCGAAGAGCATCTGTTCGGGGACTTTGAGGTCAAGCACTACAGGCCGCCCGGGCGGCCTGACAGCGTGCATGTTGTTCATCCCAAGACAGGTGAGGAAGCCTGGTGGCCCCTCTTTGACGAAGCAAAGCGGCCACTCTTCCCCGAACTGATGGCGGAACTGGACGACATCAAAAAGCGGGCAATCAGTGGGCATATCTTCAGACGCGACCACGGGCACCGGCGCAGCGCAACTCCGCTTCCCTGGATTAGCGCGCGCGGTGACTTGGATTACATTCGGTCCGTCGTAAAGCAAATCATTCGCGCGGCAGGCCTGCGCGACGAGCTGTCCTTCACTTCATTCCGGCATGGCGGTTTCACCGAAGGAGCGGATTCGGACTTGACCGATGCCGAACTGCGAGCGGCGGGCCGCCATCGCTCCGCGCGGCAAACGCCGACCTATGCCGAGCGCACGCGCAAGCAGCTCGTTTCGGTCGCCACCAAAGCGTCGCGCGGAAAACAAAAGCGGCCCATTTGTCGGAATGATCGAGGCGGGCCTGTCGGAATGAAGCGCTCACGGGATCCGCCTAAGTCCTTGATTTAGTGGTGGGCGCACAAGGACTCGAACCTTGGACCCGCTGATTAAGAGTCAGCTGCTCTACCAACTGAGCTATGCGCCCTGACCGGGGACTTCCGGCCGGTTAAGGCACTACCGCCATTTTGCCGGGAGCGCCAATTCTGCCGCCAAGATAAAGAAGCCGCCCCAACGGAGGCGGCACCCTGGTGCCAGATATAGCGAGAGGATACCCGGCGAGCAAGCAGGGCCCTCGGCCCTCGCGCTGCGCCGCAAAAGCCGTCGAACTCAAACCAATCGACCAGAATGCTCAATAGCTTAACGCAGCGAGACGCGGAAGGCGAGCCAAGCGGCGTGCGCCGCGTAATCGGCGGCCGACGGCCTTCCTCCTGAGCCGGGCCGCATTCCCCCTGAGCCGCACGATTATTTCCGGGATGTTGCTTCGGGGGCACAGGTTTCGGCCCCCGGTTTTGCTAACCTGCGGTTGGCTGCCCAACGGGGCAACTTTGCGGATTTCGAGGAGGCGGCCATGAAGAAGCTTCTCGATTGCGACCTATCGCGGTCCTTGCCAGCGTCGCAGCCGTCGATTTGCCGTGCAGCCGACATGGCCGCGTCAAGGCCCCTGTTGCGACGCCGTGGAGTTGGACCGGCTTCTATATCGGCGGCAATGGCGGTTACAGCTGGGGCAACTGGGACAGCACCAGTGTCGCCGCTATTTTCCCGGACCCGGCGGGTTCGCGACGACGGATAGCCCGAACGTGCAAGGGGCGGTCGCCGGCGGCCAGACTGGATACAATTGGCAACTTGCGCCGCAATGGCTTGTCGGTATCGAAGGCGATGCGCAGTGGAGCGGCGAAGAAGCCAGCGACGGCGGCTCGACCTCGTCACCTCCAGTTCCAGGCCATTCGGCCCCTGCGACGTTGCGGGTGGCTGTACGCCACCGTCACCGTCACCGACAGCGAATACCTGGAAGTTGCCCTGGTTCGCCACGCTACGCGGGCGCGTGGGATTGATAGAGGATTCGACTTGGCTGTTCTACGGCACAGGCGGACTTGCGGTGGCTGGTGCGCACTTTGCGAACTTCGAGCGACCGCCACAGTGACCGTCGCCAGAGACATCTTCGGAGCAGTGGTTTCCACGACCACGCTGACCACTTCCGCCTTTTCCGAGACGACAACGCGCGTGGGCTTCGCCGTCGGCGCCGGCGTCGAGAAAATGCTTGAGCCAAAGCATGGTCGGTAAAAGTCGAATACCTGTTCATGGATTTCGGTTCGCACACCTTCCTGGCGGGAACCGGTTTCGATACCAACGTCAGGATGATCGACAACGTCATCCGCGGCGGCGTGAACTACAAATTCTAGCCAGCACTAGGGGAACGGTCGGCTCAGCTTTGACCTGATGACGCCCAAGCCGGCTCTCGCCGACTTGGGCGTCATCATTTGGTGCACCCGGCTCTCCGACATTTGCTCGGCAATCTCCGAAAGCCTCCGATCGGTCCCGCAACCCCCGCATGCACTTGCGGCTGGGCAAGCGGCAATGCTCATGCGAAACCATCGTCTTCGGCGGGTGCGCGAGCAGCGCGATGATCGAAGGAGCAGGCATGAACGACCTCGTTCTACCGCGCCGTGGTCTGCACCGAACTTGGCCCGCCCGAACGGCTCGCATTGCAGACGACTGCCGCGCGCGCCGCTGACGCCCGGCACGGTGCGGGTGGCGATCAAAGCTGCCGGAATCAATTTCCCGGACCTGCTGATGATTGAGGGAAAGTATCAGCACCGGCCGCGAGCTTCCCTTCGTGCCGGGACAGGAGGCGGCCGGAATCATCGCCGAGACCACGCCCGAGGTCGACGCTCTCGCAGGTCGGCCAGAAGGTCATTGTCCGCATGCAAACCGGCGGCTACGCCGAAGAAGCGATCGTGCCGGCGGATCAAATCCTCGAACTTCCGGCCGGGTTTCTCCTTCGCCGAAGGGGCGACTTTTTTCGTCGCGCACACCACCGCCTACCACGCGCTCGCCACCCGCGCCGCGCTTACGCCGGGCCAGAAGCTTCTGGTGCTTGGAGCCGCCGGCGGCGTCGGCCTTGCCGCGGTGCAAATCGGCAAGGCGCTGGGCGCCGTGGTGATCGCCGCCGCATCGACCGCGGACAAGCTCCGCTCCGCCGGCCGCTGCGGAGCCGACCATCTCATCAACTATAGCGAAGAGCGGGTCGACGAGGGCATCAAGCGGCTCACCGCGGGCGCGGGCGTCGAGGTGGTGTTCGATCCGGTAGGGATCGCGCAGGAGGTGGCGCTGCGCTGCGTGGCGCGCGACGGCAAGCTCCTCATTGCCGGATTTGCCGGCGGCTCGATCCCGGCTTACGCCGGAAATCGCATCCTGCTCAGAGGCTGTTCGGTGATCGGCGTCCGCGCCGGCGAAGCCGGGCGGCACAATCCGCAAATGCGCCGGCACGAACTCGCGGCGCTGCGCGCGCTGGCGGAGCAGGGCCTCGCCCGCCCGCTGGTCTCCGCCTCCTACCCGTTGGACCGCTTTGCCGAGGCGATGCAGCTCCTCGGCGATCGCCGCGCCATCGGCCGGGTGGCGCTGATCAACGGCGACTAGGTCCTGGCGCCGAAGTAAGAACGGGCGGGGCGGGCAAATTGTCTGCCCACCCTGCCCCTGCTTTTCAGCCGACATCGGTCGAGTGAATGCGGCGCTCGCCGACGGCCATCGCCGTTTGGCCGCGCAGCCGCCGCGCCACCAGCTTGTTGAGCGCGGCCAGGTAGGCCTTGGCCGAGGCGACCAGCGTGTCGGGATCGGCGCCTTTCGCCGTCACCGCCCGCCCCTGCTCCGACAGGCGCACCGAGACCTCGGCCTGCGCGTCGGTGCCTTCGGTCACGGCGTGCACCTGGTAGAGCTCGAGCACCGCCTCGTGCGGCACCATCGCCTTGATGCAGTTGAACACCGCGTCGACCGGACCGTTGCCGTCGCATTCCTCGATCGCCGACTGGCCGTCGATGTCGAGCTTCATGGTGGCGCGCTGCGGCCCGCGCGTGCCGGCGATCACCGACAGCGAGACCAGCTTGATGCGGTCCTGCGCGGTCGCGATCTCCTCGTCGACCAGCGCCTCGATGTCCTCGTCGTAGACGTGCTTCTTGCGGTCGGCGAGCGCCTTGAAGCGCACGAACGCGTCTTCGAGCTGATTGCCGGCGAGCTGATAGCCCAGTTCCTCGAGCTTGTGCACGAAGGCATGGCGGCCGGAATGCTTGCCCATGACCAGCGAGGTCTGCTTCACGCCGACGTCCTCCGGCACCATGATCTCGTAGGTCTGCGTGTGCTTGAGCATGCCGTCCTGGTGGATGCCGCTCTCGTGCGCGAAGGCGTTCCGCCCGACGATCGCCTTGTTGTACTGCACCGGGAACGAGGTGACGGCGGAGACGAGCTTCGACGCCCGCGTCAGCATCTTGGCGTCGACGGCGGTCCAATACGGCATCACGTCGTTGCGCACCCGCATCGCCATCACCGCCTCTTCCAGCGCGGCGTTGCCGGCGCGCTCGCCGATGCCGTTGATGGTGCATTCGATCTGCCGCGCGCCGGCGCGCACGCCGGCGAGCGAGTTCGCCACCGCCATGCCGAGATCGTCGTGGCAGTGCACGGAAAAGCACGCCTGATCGGAATTCGGCACGCGCTCGCGCAGCATCTTGATGAGCGCGAAATATTCCTCCGGCACCGCGTAGCCGACGGTGTCGGGGATATTGATGGTGGTGGCGCCGGCCTTGATCGCCGCCTCGACGCAGCGGCAGAGGAAGTCGTGCTCGCTGCGGGTGCCGTCCTCGCTCGACCACTCGACATTGTCGGTATGGCGCCGCGCCCGCGTCACCGAGGCGATCACCGCCTCGTAGACCTGTTCCGGCTCCATTTGCAGCTTCCACTTCATGTGCACCGGCGAGGTGGCGATGAAGGTATGGATGCGCGAGCGCTTCGCCGGCTTGACGGCTTCGCCGGCGCGGTCGATGTCGTTGAAGCCGGCGCGGGCGAGGCCGCAGACCACCGCGTTCTTGGTACGCTTGGCGATCTCGTTGACGGCGGCGAAATCGCCTTCCGAGGCGATCGGAAAACCGGCCTCGATGATGTCGACGCCCATCTCGTCGAGGAGCTCGGCGACTTCGAGCTTCTCCTCGTGGGTCATGGTCGCGCCCGGGCTTTGCTCGCCGTCGCGCAAGGTGGTGTCGAAGATGACGACGCGGTCCTTCTCGGACCTGGCCGGCCCGGATGCGGCCGGCTCGGATTTGGCTGACGTGCTCATGATGCGGGTCCTTGTGGCTTCGCGCCTGCCGCCTGCTGCGGTGTCTCTGGCGCTCGTGGGTTCCTTGGCTTAAGCCGACCCCTGAGTGCCCAGGCGCAAAACGCCCAGCCGGCCCTCAGGGGGCGCTAAGGAGCAGGAGCCCGCCGAGAATGAGGGCGGCGCCGGACGAAGCCTGCAAGGCCTTCCGGTTCATCGCGCTGATCTGGTGGCGCATCGCCATCATCTGCCCTCGTCGGCCCAAGGTCACGGCAAAGAGTAAACGCCGCGTTAACCTCGATCGGGACCGGTATGCTTTTAGCGGAAGAGGGTGCACCGATGCAAGCGGTGAGGTCAGCGCTGCTTCTCCGCCTTGAGCGCGCGCTCCGCCTTCTTCAGTTCGTCGAGCGCCTTGCCCTGGACCTTGGGAAACTCGAGCTTGAGGCCTTCCAGCGCCGCGATGATCGCTTCGGCGACCGTCAGCCACGCCACATGCTTGTGGTCGGCCGGGATCACGTACCAGGGCGCATAGTCGGTCGAGGTTTCGCGGATCATGTCCTCGTAGGCGCCCATGTACTTGTCCCACAGCTTGCGCTCGATGACATCGTTCATGGAGAATTTCCAGCGCTTTGCCGGCTCGTCGAGCCGCGCCAGGAAGCGCCGGCGCTGCTCCTCCTTGGAGATACGCAGGTGGAACTTCAGCACCAGCGTGCCGTTGCGCACGAGGTGGTGCTCGAACGCGCGAATCTCCTTGAAGCGATGCTTCCAGATGTCTTTGCCGGTGAGCTGCGGCGCCAGCTTCTCCGCCGCCAGCACCCGCGGGTGCACGCGCACGACCAGCACCTCTTCGTAGTATGACCGGTTGAAGATGCCGATCTGTCCGCGCCGCGGCAGCCGGGCGACGACGCGCCAGAGAAAATCATGCTGCAGCTCCTGCTCGCTCGGCGCCTTGAACGGGTGGACCTCGCAGCCCTGCGGATTGACGCCAGACATCACGTGCTTGATGACGCTGTCCTTGCCGGCGGCATCCATGCCCTGCAGCACGATGAGCACCGCCCAGCGGTCCTGGGCGTAAAGCCGCTCCTGCAACCCGGCGAGCCGGTGGATGCCGTCGGCAAGCATCGCCTTGACGTCATCCTTGTCGATGGCCAGGCCGAAGGTTTCTGCCGCATCGTGGTCGGCAAGCCGCAAGTGGTCCGGCTTGTCGATCCGGCAATGTTTGAGGATTTTGGCGACCTTCACCGGCGTCTCGCTTGCATCGTCGCCCCATTCCATGCCGCCACATCCGCGGGGGAAACGCAATGAGACATGGTTTGGATCCAGTCAAACAAAAACCGGAACTCGGACGGACCGAGTTCCGGCAGCATTTGTGCGCTCAAGCGCGGGATGCAATCAGGCGAGCTGATCGCCGATCGGCAGCCGACGGATGCGCTTGCCGGTCGCCGCGAAGATCGCGTTGCAGAGCGCCGGCGCGAATGGCGGCACGCCGGGCTCGCCAACGCCGCTCGACGGCACTTCGATGCCGTTCTCGACGATGTGGGTCTTGGTCACCGCCGGCGATTCGTCGTGGCGCACGACCTGGAAGTCGTTGAAGTTGCTCTGTTCGACGCGGCCGTTCTTGAGGTGATCTCGCCGTATTTGGCGAGCGTGAGCCCCATCACCGCCGCACCCTCGATCTGCGAGCGGATCCGTTCCGGATTGACGTAGAAGCCGCAGTCGATCGCGGTGTCGACGCGCGGCACCGAGATGTTGCCCTTGGCGTCGACCGCCACCTCGACGACCGTCGCGACGTAGCTGACGAAGCTGCGATGCGCCGCGATGCCACAGCCCATGGCCCTTCGGCAATCTGACGCCCCCAGCCGCCTTTCTCCGCCGCAAGCTCGACGACCCGCCGCAACCGCCCGGTGTCGATCGGATAGGTACCGTACGGCTCGCCGTAGTCCCACTACGGCGTCGTGGCTTTCTCAGGGGCGGTCACGATCCGCGCCGGACCGATCAGCTCCAGCAGGAAGTCCTTCGGATCACGGCCGAGCTCATGCGCGATTTCGGCGACGAACGACTGGATCGCCCAGGCATGCGCCATGTTGTTGACCGATCGGAACCAGCCGACGCGGACATGCGACTGCGCCTCGCCGCTCTCCAGCCGCACGTTCGGCACGTTGAATGGCGTGTCGACGAATCCCGATCCCGAGCTCGATGAACTACGGATATTTCGGATCGGGCATGAAATTCGCAAACAGGCTCGGCGCGGCGCTGCGGTGCCGCCAGGCAACGACCTTGTTGTCCTTGTCGAGGCCAGCCTCGAGGCGCTCCGCCGTCACGGTGTGATAGAAGCCGTGCCGGATGTCGTCCTCGCGAGTCCACACCACCTTGACCGGCGCGCCGTCCATGGCCTTGGACAGAAGCGCCGCCTCGATGGCGAAGTCCCATTTCGACTTGCGGCCGAAGCCGCCGCCGAGCAGCGTGCAGTGAAGCGTCACGTCCTTGATGTCGACGCCGAGACGCTTGGCAATATCGTCGCGGGCGCCGCCGGGGCTCTGCACCGAAGTCCAGATCTCCCATTTGTCGCCGGTGCGGCGCGCCGTGGCGGCCGGCGGCTCCATGGTCGCGTGAGCAAGGTGCGGCGAATAGTATTCCGCCGTGATCACCTTGGCGGCCGAGCCGAGTGCGGCATCGGCGTCGCCTTCGTTGCGCTCGAGCTTTCCGGGCTTGCGGACGTTCTCTTCGAGCATCGCCTTGTAGGCGACCGAATTGAACGAGGCGTTCGGCCCGTCGTCCCAGACGATCTTGAGCGCGTCGCGGCCCTTCATCGCCGCCCAGGTGCTCTTGGCAATGACGGCGACGCCGCCGAGCGGCGAGAACGCCGCCGGCGGGGGCGTGCCGTCGATCGCGACCACTTTCACGACGCCGGGCACCTTCATGGCCTCGGCGGCGTCGTATGAAGCGACCTTGCCCTGGACCACCGGCGGGCGGGCGATGACTGCGTACATCATGCCCGGCAGCCTGACGTCCTGGCCGTAGGTCGCCTTGCCGGTCGTGATGTCGAACAGGTCGACGACCGAGATCGTGCCCTTGCCGATATAGCGGAAGGCGCTCGGCTCCTTGAGCCGCAACGTGTCGAGCGCGGGCGCCGGCAGGTTTGCCGCGTCGGCGGCAAGTTCGCCGTAGCCGAGCGTCTTGCCCGAGGCGGAGTGCACGACTTCATGCAGCCGCGCCTTGACCTCGCTCACGTCCACGCCCCAGCGCTTGGCCGCGGCAGTCTCGAGCATCTGCCGCGCTCCGGCGCCGACCTGGCGCATGGGCTGGATGAAATGGCGGACGCTGCGCGAGCCGTCGGTATCCTGGTTGCCGTAGGTCTCCTCGTCCCCCGGCGATTGGACGACGCGTACGCGCGCCCAATCGGCCTCGAGCTCGTCGGCGACGATCATCGGCAGAGAGGTGCGGGCGGCGCCAGTTCCCATCTCGGCGCGGTGCGCCACGATGGTGACGATTCCATCCTTGTCGATGGAAACGAAGATGTGCGGATTGGTGACGACGCCATGCGGCATCTTCTCGGCGCCGGTGGCGTAGGCCATGGCGGCGCGGACCGCCGGGAATTGCGCCGCGAGGACGAAGGCGCCGGTGCCGGCCACGCCCCGGAGCAGGCCGCGGCGGCTGACATTGGCGATGACGATATTTTGCTGGTTGCGATGATAGGTCATGTCAGGCCCCCTTGGACGCGGCGCGAACGGCCGAATGGATGCGCTGGTAGCAACCGCAGCGGCAGATGTTGCCGACCATGGCTTCGTCGATCTGCTTGTCGGTCGGTGCGGGGGTTTTCGCCAGCAACGCGGCGGCCTGCATGATCTGCCCGGCCTGGCAATAGCCGCATTGCGGAACGCTGAGATTGCGCCAGGCGACCTGCACCGGATGCTCGCCCTTGGGGTCGAGGCCTTCGATCGTGGTCACCGACTTGCCGGCGACGTCGGACATGACGACGCCGCAGGAGCGGATCGCCTCACCGTTGAGATGAACGGTGCAGGCGCCGCAGAGCGCGACGCCGCAGCCGAATTTCGTTCCGGTGAGGCCAAGTTCGTCGCGCAGAAACCACATGAGCGGCATCGACGGATCGCCGTCGTAAGCGCGCTCCTGTCCATTCACATGTAGGGTGGTCATACTCCCCTCCGATGGCGGTTCTTTGGATCACGGATCGCCGCCAGCCGGGTCCGTGACGTTGCCGATTTCCGGCAGCCGGCCCATGCGTTCCGCCATGATGCGGTTCGGCCAAGGCCGGCAAAAATTTGCGCCGCGAGAAGTTCAGTGCTTCCGAAAGCCAACATGCTACCAACCGGCCAAACCATGGCAAGGCCAATTGCCCGACGACGCGCCGGTGGGCGAAGCGGCTCTCCACACAATTGCGTGATGATCTTCGGTACGCGCGCCGCGTCCGGAAATGCAAAGAGCGGCACCCTGAGGATGCCGCTCTTGCGTTCTTGGCTAGACGATCAGGCGATCGACTTTAGGTCTTCATCGCCGCCTTGACCTGCTCCGCCGTGATCGGCAGCGAGCGAACCCGCGCGCCGACGGCGTTGAAGATCGCGTTGCCGATGGCCGGCGCGATGACCGTCACCGCCGGCTCGCCGCAGCCCACCGCCGGCTCGCCATTGCCGATGATGCTGATGTCCATCTCCGGCATCTGGCTCATCCGCATCGGCGTGTAGCTGTCGAAGTTACGCTGCTCGATGCCGCCATCCTTCATCGTCCCGTTCTCCAGGAGCGCGATCGAAGCACCCCACAGCATCGAGCCCTCGATCTGGGCGCGGACACCGTCCGGGTTGACGATGGTGCCGACGTCCATGGCGAGGGTGAGCTTCTTCAACGTCACCTCACCGCTCGAAGGATCGACCTTCACGTGGGCGACGCAGGCCGTCCACGTGGGGTTGGTGCGTTCCTGCGAACTCACGCAGGCGACGCCCATTGCCTCGTTCTTGCCGAGCTTGAGCGACCCGTAGCCGGAGCGGCCGACCGCGGTGCGCAGCGCATTGGCAAGACGCTTGGCGCCGCCCTGGTTTTGCGGCGTGGCGCCGCCGGCATTGGAGCCAGCGCCGTCAAGCATCTTCAGCCGCATCTCGACCGGGTCCTGACCGGTCGCATGGGCGATATCGTCCATGGTGCTTTCGACCGCCCAGAACGTCCAACCGGGCGCCACCGAACGCAACTGGCCGGACGGGGTCGCGCCCTGCGCCAGCTTGTTTTCGAAGTTGCGCACCGTGTGGTTGGGGATCGTGTACCAGTAGTCGGCGCCGTTGACAGTGAAACTGTCATGCAGGCCTTCAGTGGTATCGCCAACTCGTTTCTTGTCCACGGCGGGCGTGAGGAATGCCGGGATGCCCCACTTCGCGGTCGGCCACGCGCCGATCACGTCGTGCTCCATGGCGACCGCCTTGCCATCGGCGTCGAGCCCGACTTTGACCTTCTGGTAGGTCAAGGGCCGGGTGAAATCCATCTGCATGTCGTCTTCGCGGGCATAGATGAGCTTCACCGGCTTGCCGACCGCCTTGGCCGCGGCGATTGCCGGTATCACCATGTCCGACTCCAGCCGGCGTCCGAAGCCGCCGCCCAGGAAGTGCTGATGGATCGCGACGTTCTTGGGATCGGTACCGGCCGTCGCGGCCGCGATCCCGGTCGTCCGGGTGTTGAACTGGTTCCCGGTATAGATGTGCCAAATGCCGTCCTTCTCGAAGGCGAGGGCGTTCATCGGCTCCATCGGCGCGTGGATATTGAGGGTCGTCAGATATTCGGCCTCGATCACCTTGGCCGCCTTGTCCATCGCGGCGGCGGAGTCGCCGTCCTTGACGAAAAGGAAACCCTCAGCCTGCTCTTTCTGCAGCCGACGCGACTCGTCGATGATCGACTGGTTGGACACGTTGGCATACGGGCCCTTGTCCCAATCGATCTTCAGCGCCGCCGCGGCCTTCTTGGCGCCTTCATAGGTGGTCGCAACGGCGACAACCCAGCCTGAGGTCGTGGCGGTCTTGTCGTCCACCACCACCGCCTTGAGGAAGCCCGGAACCTTCTTGGCTTCGCTCTCGTCGACCGATTTGACCTTGGCGCCGAAGCGCACCGGCGGCAACGCGAGCTTGCCGTAGACCATGTCCGGCACGAAGGCGTCGATCCCGTATTTGGCGGTCCCGTTCGTCTTCGGCGGAATGTCGAGCTGGCGCAGCGACGTGCCGATCTTCGTGTACTTGTCCGGCGACTTCAGCGTGATCGCCTTGAGCTCGTCCGGCGACCAGTTCTTGTTCGCCTTGCCGCTGGCGACGATCTGAGCGTAGCTCACGCTCTTCTTCGACTTCGCATGCACCACATGCGAGTCTCGCGCATAGAGCTCGCCTTCCGGAACGCCGAGCATTTCGGCGGCCGCCTTGATCAATGTGAGGCGGCCGGCGGCGCCGGCGCGGCACATCGCGTCGAAGTTCATTCCCGTGCTCCAGCTGCCGCCGGTAACCTGCGCGCCGAGGATGGGATCGTTGTATTTCGGATCGTTCGAGGCGAGGACGATGGTCATGTCCTTCCACGACGCCTCAAGCTCCTCGGCGACGAGTTGCGCCATGGTGCTGGAGATGTGCTGGCCCATTTCGGCCTTGCCGACGGTCACAACCACCTTGCCGTCGGTGCCGATCGTGTACCAAGCGGTCGGCTCCAAGCCGGCAGAGGTTGCCGCCTGGGAATCGCCGATGTCGGGCAGGGCCGAGTAGCCGAGCACGAGCCCGGTCGCGGCGGTGCCGACGATGAAGGTGCGCCGATCGAGATTCGGCAGCATGTCGATCTTCTGATGTTTGGTCATGGATTACACTCCCCGCATGTCGGCAGCGGCGCGGAGAATGGCGCGCTGGATGCGTGCATAGGTCATGCAACGACAGAGGTTGCCGTCCATGTGCTCGACGATCTCGGCTCTGGTCGGATCGGTGTTCTTGGCGAGGAGCGACGCGGCCTGCATGATCTGCCCGGACTGGCAGTAGCCGCATTGCGGGACTTGCTCGGCGATCCAGGCGCGCTGCAGCGGGTGCTCACCCTTCGGGTCGAGACCCTCGATCGTGACGATCTTCTTGCCGGCGGCTTGGGAAACGGCGGTCTGGCATGAACGCACTGCCTCGCCGTTGAGATGCACTGTACAGGCGCCACACAGGCCGGCGCCGCAACCAAACTTGGTACCGGTCATCTGCAAATGTTCGCGGATGACCCACAACAGGGGCGTGTCGTTCGGCACATCGACCGAATGATCATGCCCATTGATGTTCAGGGTGGCCATACTCCCTCCTCCAAAGGCGGCTCTTTATTTCCGTCGCGCAGTGCCGCCCGTCAGCTCCGCGACATCGCCGGAATTCGGCGGCCAGCCTTATGCACACCGCCATGTGCGGTGATCTCGAGCTAGCAAGCTATTGCAGTGCAAACAATAGACGCAGCACTGCCTAGAGTGACGTCATGCTAGCAATTCCGCAGATGTTAGCAAGATAAATTCTAAACTAGCCCCGAGGCGCTCCAGCCGAGGAGTTGGGCCAAAATGTGGGCCATTTTTATCTCGTTTTGCGGCAGGGAGGCTCGGCGGTTCTGGCGCTATTTCGCGAGATCGCTCATCGAGATGCCCTCGAGAATGTAGGGCTCGCGCGGCGGCAGGTAAGTCATGTGGGCGGCAATCGCCAGCGCGGCCGGTTCCCCGTCCTTGAGCATGCCATCGAGCGCGGCATTGGCGCGTTCGATGAGGCTTGCCTCTTGCGTCAGCCCGACGAAACCCATGTTGAAGCCGATCGGGAAATAGTAGCCGGACGGCTTGAGCTTGGTGTCGGGATGATCGGCGCGATAGGCATCGAAATGGTGCAGGGCAACGAGCGTGGCGTCGTAGTCGCCGCGCTCCAGTCCCGGCAAGAGCTCGCCGCGGCCGGGTACCAGGTGCGTGATCTGCGAGATCAGGCGGCCGTGGTCGAAACTCATCAGAATCGCGTCGCCGAGCGTGCCGGCTTCAATTCCAAGGCGTAGGCCGTCGAGGTCGCCAAGGGCAGCGATACGGCGCTCCGCGGCCTTGTCGCCGAGGACGATAGTGAACGCCGCGAAGTGATAGGGCCTGGTCGCCGCCAAGACGCCCAGCGTCACCCGGCGGCGGCGGTCCGCGGCCTTCGCACCGGCGAAGTCCGGCATCCTCGCCGTCTCGAAACCGGGCTTGGCGAGTGCATCTTTGGTGAGCGGATAGCCGGCAAGCAGCTGACAGCGGCCGTCGGAGAGAAGAGCGTTGGCTTCGATCGACGAGCTTGAATCCTCGTCGAGCTTGCTTTCGAACCACTGCACGGTGAGACGACGGCCGAGCCGTTTGGCCAAAGCTTCCGCGATCAAAAAATCGAAGCCGCTGCCGCTGTCACCCTGGCGAACGGAATAGGGCGGCAGATCCTCGTTCAGGCACACCCGGAGCACACTCTCATCGGTCTCCTCGGCGCGCAACGGCGCCGCGCCGCAGAAGGTTGCGAGGACGGCAGCAGATGCCAGCGCCGCCAGCAGGCTCGCCCTCATTGCTGTCCTCCGGTTTTCACATACGCCCACAGCTCGTCGATGTCCTCGCCGCTTAACAAGTCGCCCCATGCCGGCATGCGACCGTTCTTGCCGGTAGTCACCGAGTGCACGAACCGCGCTTTGTCTTCATGCGGGAATTGCCGCAGATCGTAGGCGATGGTGCCGGGATTGACCATGTTGAAGCCATGGCAATGCGAGCAGTGTTGCGCATAGAGGGCCTTGCCTTGCGCCGCCATCTGGGCGCCGCGCTGGTCGGGATCGACCGCCGCGCTCTGCGGTCCCTCTTCAGCGCATACCGGCCGCCATAACGGCATCGTCGCGGTCATGACGACCGCGACGAGCCCGACGCAAAGCTGGATTTTCATTCCCATTCGCGACGATTGGACGAGGCCGCGCGCTGCGACCTCGTCGTCGTCCTTATTGCGGTGCCAGAGCGAACACCGTGAGCGAGCCGCCGGGCGGAACCGCCGCCAGCCGCGGGTCGCCGGAGAACAGCGAATAGACGCCGCCAATACCGCTCGCCACCGCGACGTATTGCACACCGTCCTGCTCCCAGGTGACGGGCTGACCTTCGACGCCCGACCCGGTCTGGTAGTGCCAAAGCTTCTTGCCGCTGTCGGCGTCGAAGGCTTCGAACTCACCCGTCAACTGCCCGGAGAACACCAGGCCGCCGCCGGTCGACAGAACGCCGGAGAACCGCGGAATGTCGCTTGCGTTTTCCCACTTGGTCTTGCCGGTCAGCGGGTCGATCGCCTTGAGATAGCCGCGCGGCCCGTCGGGCCATTCCCAGACGTCGCTCAGATCCATGCCGACATACCACTCGCCCGCCTTGTAGTCGGCCGGCACCGCCTTGTAGTGGCCGCCGAAATTGAGCGTGTTGGCGTAGGCGGTTCCGGTCTGCGGGTTGTACGACATCGGCTCCCAGTTCTTGCCGCCGAGGATCGACGGCCACACGGTCACCTTCTCGCCGGCGCGCGCCTTGGTGCTCACGTCGGTCTCGATCGGACGGCCGGTCTTCATGTCGATCCCGCTCGCCCAGGTCACTCGTACATACGGATTGGCGGCAATCAGTTTGCCGTCGGTGCGATCGAGCACGTAGAAGAAGCCGTTACGATTGGCGTCCATCAGCACCTTGGTGGGCTTGCCGTCGACGTTGATCGTGGCGAGGACCATCTCGGCCACTGAGTCGTAGTCGAACGGATTGTTCGGCGAGAACTGGAAGTGCCACTTGATCTTCCCGCTCTTGGGGTCGAGCGCCAGCACCGAGCAGGTGTAGAGATTGTCGCCCGGCCGCACTGCCGAATTGAACGGGCCCGGATTGCCGATGCCCCAGTAGACGGTGTGCAGCTCCGGATCGAACGAGCCGGTGATCCAGGTCGAGCCGCCGCCGAGCTTCCAGGTGTCGCCCTTCCAGGTGTCGCTGCCGGGTTCGCCGGCGGCGGGAACCGTGTAAGTGCGCCACAGGTGCTCGCCGGTCTGCGGATCCCAGCCGTCGATGAAGTCGCGCGTGCCGAATTCGGCGCCGGAGATGCCGGTGATCACCACGCCGTCGGCGACGAGCGGAGCAACCGTCATCGAGTATCCGGTCTTGAAGTCGATCGCGTTCTTGCGCCACAGCTCCTTGCCGGTCTTGGCGTCGAGCGCGATCACATTGGCGTCGAGCGTGGTGCGGAACAGCTTGCCGTCATAGATGGCCGCACCGCGATTGATGATGCCGCAGCAGACGATACGCGGCGTCTCCGGCGGGTATTCGACCTTGGTCTTCCAAAGCTGCTTGCCGGTCTTGGCGTCCACCGCCATCGTGGCGCTGTTGCTGGTGACGTAGAGCACGCCCTTGTAGATCAGCGGCTGCGACTCCTCGCTCCGATTGTCGTCGAAGCTGTAGTTCCACACCGGAACCAGGCGCTTGACGTTGTCCTTGTTGATCTGCTTGAGCGGGCTGAAGCGATTGAGGTCGTAGCCCATCCCGTAATTGAGCACGTTGCCGGTGTCGGCCGCACCCTTCGTCAGTTCCTCGGCCGTTTGTGCCATCGCGGTTGGCGCAAAGAGCAACGCCAATCCGACAGCCAACAGTGGCGTCTTCATTCGGGGTCCCTCCCTTGAGCACGCGCTTTCGCTAACCGCCCTCGCGGCGCGAACGCGTGTCGTGTCTTTCGGTTAAGTCGGACTTCGGTTTAGTCAGACATCGCTACTTCGGCATCGCGCCGGACGTGACGGTCCAGCGGGACGCGGCCCACCACTATGCTGAGGCGCGCTTAGGGCGTCAAGCACGCCGCCCCCCGCGCATTCGCGAGGGCGCATGCCGGCGCTAGACCAGGAGCAACCGGCGCCGGGTAAGACCGGCACGGCCGCCTTTCAGTCCGCCGTTGCGTTGGTGATCGCGCCCTGCCTTGGTCCCAAAAAGGCCTCGCCCCGCGGGCCGGTCTGAACGGATAACGCCGTGGATCAATTCCGCGACCGGTCGACCAGCGCCCGGTCTTTGATCCACGGCATCATCGCGCGCAGCTTGGCGCCGACCTGCTCGATCGGATGCGCCGCGCTTTCCGCGCGCATCGCCTTGAACGAGGTCTGGTTGACCTTGTTCTCCAGCATCCAGTCCTTGACGAATTTGCCCGACTGGATGTCGGCGAGGATGCGCTTCATCTCCGCGCGGGTGCGCGCGTCGACGACGCGCGGGCCGGAGACGTACTCGCCGTATTCGGCGGTGTTGGAGACCGAATAGTTCATGGTGGCGATGCCGCCCTCATAGATGAGGTCGACGATCAGCTTCACCTCGTGCACGCACTCGAAATAGGCCATCTCCGGCGCATAGCCGGCTTCGACCAGCGTCTCGTAGCCGGCCTTCATCAGCTCGACGAGGCCGCCGCAGAGCACCGATTGCTCGCCGAACAGGTCGGTCTCGCACTCCTCGCGGAACGTGGTCTCGATGATGCCGGCGCGGCCGCCGCCGATCGCGGCGCCGTAGGAGAGACAGAGGTCGTGCGCGTTGCCCGAGGCGTCCTTGTGGATCGCGAGAAGACACGGCACGCCGGCGCCGCGCTGGTATTCGGAACGCACGGTGTGGCCCGGCCCCTTCGGCGCGATCATCATCACGTCGAGATCCGCGCGCGGCTCGATCAGGTTGAAATGGATGTTGAGGCCGTGCGCGAACATCAGCGCCGCGCCCTGCTTCATGTTGGGGTGGAGGTGTCCATTGTAGATGTCGGCCTGCAGCTCGTCGGGCGTGAGCATCATCATCACGTCCGCCCATTTCGCGGCTTCGGCGACCTCCATGACCTTGAGCTTCTCGCCCTCGGCCTTCTTGACGCCCTGCGAGCCCTTGCGCAGCGCCACCGCGACCTCCTTGACGCCGGAGTCGCGCAGATTGAGCGCATGGGCATGGCCCTGGCTGCCATAGCCGATGACGGCGACCTTCTTGCCCTTGATCAGGTTCAGGTCGGCGTCGCGGTCGTAGTATACGCGCATGGTCTCTCTCACCCCTGTTGCGGCCGGCATCGGCCGCTCATTTCCGCTGCTGCTTCTAGGTTCTGGGAGCCGCTTGGACAAGTCCGCTGCGCGGCGTGCGGCGGCGCAGCGGCGGCTTGCCGCTCGCTTCGCAGCTGCCGTCGAATTGTTCGCGCGCGCGGGCGATCTTCGGCTGATTGCGGATCGCCCACGCCCCGAGCGCGGAGACCGGGGTCAACAGATCGCGTCCAAGCGGGGTGAGCGCGTAATCGACGCGCGGCGGGATGGTCGGGAATACCGTGCGCGTGACCAGCCCGTCGCGCTCGAGCCCGCGCAAGGTCAGCGTCAGCATGCGCTGGGAAATACCGCCGATGGCGCGCCGCAATTCGTTGAAGCGCAATGGTCCGTCACCGAGCCGGGTGACGACCAGCACCGACCATTTGTCGCCGACGCGGGAAAGCACGTCGCCGATGGCGCGGCAATCCGCGGGCAAATGCGTGTGGCCTGGTTTCATCGATGTGCCCTTCTTGCGCCGCCCTCCCGGTCACCTATTTAGCGTCAGTTATCAGTTTTAACCAGGGGTCCAAGGTCAACCAAGGAGTCCATGTCATGGCCAAGCCGCGCATCGCCGTCATCGTCGGCAGCAACCGCCGCGATTCGATCAACCGCAAGCTCGCCCACGCGCTCGCCAGGCTCGGCGCCGACAAGTTCGACGCGAGTTTCGTGCGCATCGACGATCTGCCGATGTTCAACCAGGACCTCGAAGGCAACCTGCCGGCCGAGGTCGTCCGCTTCAAGAACGAGATCGGCGCCGCCGACGGCGTGCTGATGGTCACGCCGGAACATGACCGCTCCATCCCGGCGGTGCTGAAAAACGCCGTCGATTGGGGCGCGCGGCCCTATGGCAAGAACTCCTGGGCCGGCAAGCCCGCCTTCATCACCGGCACCTCGCCCGGAGCGATCGGCAGCGCGCTCGCGCAGCAGCATCTGCGTTCGGTGATGACCGGGCTCGGCATGATCCTGCTTGGCGGCGAAGCTTACGTCACCTTCAAGCCGAACCTGGTCGACGAGCAGGGCAATATCGCCGACGAGAGCACGCAGAAATTCCTGCAGGGCTTCATCGACCGGTTCGCCTCCCTCGTCGGGCGTTTGTCGGGAGAGCCGGCGCGGTCGGCGGCGTAGCCGGCCAAATCCGTCACATCCCCTCCGGCCCGCGGGCGATCGCGACCACGCCGGTGCGCGAGACCTCGACCAGGCCGAGCGGCAGCATCAGGTTGACGAAGCTGTCGATCTTGTCGGACGCGCCGGTGATCTCGAACACGAAGCTCTCGTTGGTGGCGTCGATGACGCGGGCGCGGAAGGCGTCGGCGAGGCGCGAGCGCCTCCATGCGCTGCTCGCCCTTGCCGCGCACCTTGACCATGGCAAGCTCGCGCTGCAGCGACGGGCCGGCGCCGGTGATGTCGACCACCCGGTGCACCGGCACCAGGCGGTCGAGCTGATTCTTGATCTGCTCGATCACCATCGGCGTGCCGCGGGTGACGATGGTGATGCGCGAGAGATGCTTCTCGTGCTCGGTCTCCGAGACGGTGAGCGAGTCGATATTGTAGCCGCGGCCGGAAAACAGCCCGATCACCCGCGCCAGCACGCCCGGCTCGTTGTCGACGAGCACGCAGAGCGTGCGGCTCTCGGACTGCTGTGAGGTGGTCATCGCCGGATAATGGGTCGTTGCTGGCGTGCTCACGGGATTTCCTCGTTGGCGAATGGCGCGTTTGGCGATTGGCGAGATGGCGAATGGAAGCGGCATGTGGCGCTATCCGCCACATGCGATTCGCAATCCTACACCATCACCTTGCCCTCCTCGGTGATCGCGTCCTCGACCCGCACGGTGGCGTCGCCGAGCAGCATCTCGTTGTGGGCGCGGCCGGACGGGATCATCGGGAAGCAGTTCTCCGTCGGATCGACCACGCAGTCGAACAGCACCGGCTTCTTCACCTCGATCATCTCGCGGATCTTCTCGTCGAGCTCGCCCGGATGCGTCGCAGCGGATGCCGTGCGCGTGATAGGCCTCCGCGAGCTTGACGAAGTCGGGCAGCGCCTCGGTGTAGGAATGCGAGTAGCGCCCGCCATGCAGCAATTCCTGCCACTGCCGCACCATCCCCATGTACTGGTTGTTGAGGATGAAGATCTTGATCGGCAGGTCGTACTGCACCGCGGTCGACATTTCCTGCATGGTCATCAGCACCGAGGCCTCGCCGGCGATGTCGATGACCAGCGAATCCGGATGCGCGAGCTGCACGCCGACCGCAGCCGGCAGGCCGTAACCCATCGTGCCCAAGCCGCCCGAGGTCATCCAGCGGTTCGGCTCCTGGAAGCGATAGAACTGCGCCGCCCACATCTGATGCTGGCCGACCTCGGTGGTGATGTAGGTGTCGCGGTCCTTGGTCAGCGCGTAGAGCCGCTCGATCGCGTATTGCGGCTTGATGATCTCGTTCGAGTTGCGATAGGCGAGCGAATTCTTTGCCCGCCATTTGTCGATCTGCGCCCACCAGGCCGCGAGCGCCTTCTTGTCCGGCACGGCCGCGCTCGCGCGCCACAGGCGCACCATGTCCTCGAGCACGTGCGCGCAGTCGCCGACGATGCCGAGATCGACCTTGACGTTCTTGTTGATCGAGGACGGATCGATATCGATGTGGATCTTCTTCGAGTTGGGCGAGAAGGCGTCGAGCCGGCCGGTGATGCGGTCGTCGAAGCGCGCGCCGACCGCGATCATCACGTCGCAATCGTGCATCGACCAGTTGGCCTCCCAGGTGCCGTGCATGCCGAGCATGCCGAGCCATTGCGGATCGGCGGCGGGAAAGGCGCCGAGCCCCATCAGCGTCGAGGTGATGGGAAAGCCGGTGAGCTTGACCAGCTCGCGCAGCAGCTGGCTGGCGGCGCGGCCGGAATTGATCACGCCGCCGCCGGTGTAGAACAGCGGCCGCTTCGCCGCCGCCATCATGTCGACGGCCTGTTTGATCTTGTCGAGGTCGCCCTTGACCTTCGGCCGATAGCCGCGGTGCGGGAATTCCTTCGGCCGGGAATAGGTGCCCTTGGCGAACTGGATGTCCTTGGGAATATCGACCACGACCGGGCCGGGGCGGCCGCTGGCGGCGATATGGAACGCCTCGTGCAGCGCGCGCGGCAGGTCGGCGATGTTTTTCACCAGATAATTGTATTTGGTGCAGGGCCGGGTGATGCCGACCGTGTCGCATTCCTGGAAGGCGTCGTTGCCGATCAGGTGCGTCGGCACCTGCCCGGTGATGACGACGAGCGGGATCGAGTCGCACAACGCATCGGTCAGTCCGGTGACCGCATTGGTCGCGCCCGGCCCGGAGGTGACCAGCACGGTGCCGACCTTGCCGGTCGAGCGCGCATAGCCTTCGGCGGCGTGCACGGCGCCCTGCTCGTGCCGCACCAGGATGTGCTGCACCTTGTCCTGGTCGAACAGCGCGTCGTAGATCGGCAGCACCGCGCCGCCGGGATAGCCGAAAATGTGCTCGACGCCCTGATCGGCTAGCGCCGCGATCACCATTTCCGCGCCGGTCATTTCCGTCATGGCTTGCTCCGCTCTTTCTGCCGTCTCTCCCCGCCGGGGACCTGGCTTTAGGAAATAAAAAAGGGGCCTCGAAGAGCCCCTGGACCGCGCACCGCCACGTCTCGCAGGTGGATCATCCACCCCCGGCGGTGCGCCTCGATACGAGAATCAGCGATGTGGCAACGAAACTGCGCACGGCTCTCTGCCCTTCCTTTTCGGGTGTCTTTTATATGCATTGCGGCAGAGGCGGTCAAGCCGAATGCGGCCGGAATCTGGCGGCAGGGCTTCCAATTGGCTTCAAACAAGCGTTTGAAATCGACAATCCGCGCATCGGCGCCGCTGTTAACCTTTGTCGCGTGCCACGGCGCAGCCGCGATTTCGCGCCGGAGCGGCCCGCAAATCGCCCAGCCGGCCTGTTCTGCTCACTTGCGCTGCGGGCGGCGCGCGGGTGTTGCGTGAGGTGCGCTGCCGGCTTTCTCCGCTGGAGGGGACCATGCTCGCAGGTGAAAGTATTGCGGCGGCGTTGCGCCGCGCCGCCGGTCTGCTCGCCTTCGCCATCGTGCTCGGCGCCACCGTGCTCGGCCTCGCCGCGCCGGCGCCGGCCGCCGCGGTGCCGCTGCCGAATGCCGGCCTGAGCTCGATGGACGCGATGCTCAAATGGATCAACGCCTATCGCGGCAAGCCCGAGCCGGACGGCCTTCCCGTGCTGGTGCAGACGCTGAGCGGCATGCAGGCCTTCAAGGACGCCGAAAGCTCGGGCGCCTATATCGGCTTCATCGCCGGCGTCCTCGGCGCCAATCCCGACCGCGCCGGCGAACTGATCGCCAAGATGCTGCCGATCGCGCCCGCCGACCATTGGGTCCTGGTGCGCGCCATCGCCTATTCCGGCCTGCCCAACTGGAAGGAATTGCTCGCCACCTTCGTCGACCGCATGCCGACGCGGCGCGCGATGATCGACAAATATCTCGACGGCAAGCTGCCGACGCTCGATCAGATCGCCTACCGGATCGAGAAGCCGGGCATGATGGACAAGATCAAATACGTCCTGACCTTCGGCACCGACCGCGGGGAAAAGAAGGAGATCGCGATCGAGCCGAGCCCGGAGCTGATCGACCTTCTCTGGGGCTACTATCTCGCGACCGGCGCGTTCCAGCCGATCGGGCACATCGTCAAGCTGCTGCCGCTCGCCAACGACAAGGACAATGTCGACAACCTCACCACCGGCAGCGCCGCCAAATTCACGCTTGCCAGCAACGCAGTGCGCGACCTGCACCTGCTGGCGCTGCTCAAATGGGCGGCGAAGACCGAGCCGAAGGAGGTCGTCGCCGTGCTCAACGACGTGATCGAGACGGCGGAGACGGTCGATACCGTGCGCATGCGCAAGGAATCGCTGGCCGCGATCGAGGAGCTCAAGCAGAAGGGCCCGAACTCCAAGCGCGAGCTCTCAGGCTGGGGCCAGGTCGGGCAAGGCGCGCTGTCGATGGGCTGCGTCGTCGCGGCGGCGACCGGGCAGATCGAGCTCGGCATTCCCTGCGTGATCGGCGGCGCCGCTTACTCAGCCGGACTGCAATATATGTCGCACTAGCTCATCCGCCCGCCGCGCAGGCGCGGCATAGACAAGCATCGACCGACCGCCGGAGCCGGCGATCGGCCGAAATGTAATGATCGGACGGAAGCGATCGCGTCAGTTTGGACGGCAATGTCCCCAGCGGTTGCGATGCCAGCCGCGTCCGCAGCCTTGCATGACCTGGGTGATCTGGTTGGTCTTTTCGACGGCCTGGGAAATCGCCTGGCCATTGGCCGGAGCCGCCGAGGCCGCCACGCTGCCGACCAAGCTTACTCCCGCCGCCATGACTATCGCGAGCACAAGGTGACGCATTCCGATTCCTCCCGGTTGATGTTGCCCCATGCCTGAATCTGCCATCGAAATTTTTCGCCGTAAAGACGGGCGCTTGCGGCTTCCACACTTTCGCACGCCTGCGGCGGTTGCGTCATCGCGCCAATGCCTGCAATTGCTTCTCGACCGCCGCGAGCGCTTGGTCCGGCTCGACCCAGGCAAAATCGGGAAGCTGGTTGCGAAACCAGGTCGCCTGCCGCTTGGTGTATTGGCGGGTGTCGCGCTTGCCGCCTTCGGCCGCGTCCGCGAGGCTGATCGCACCGCGCAGGTGGCGAATGAGCCAGGGCACGCCGTGCGCCTTCATCGCCGGCAGGTCGGGATCGAGGCCGCGCGCCGCGAGCGCGCGCACCTCCTCGATCGCGCCGGCCGCGATCATGGCGTCGAAACGCGCATCGATGCGCTGGAAGAGCGCCTCGCGCGCCGGGCATGAGAAAGACCTTGGCGGCGAGCGCCGGGTCGAGCACCGCCGGTTTGCCTTCCTCGTGCCAATCGAGGAGCGAGCGGCCGGTCGCCAGCACCACTTCGAGCGCGCGGGTGATTCGGGAGCGGTCGCCCGGCATCAGCCGCGCCGCCGCGGCCGCATCGTGACGCGCCAGCTCGGAATGCAGCGCGGCGACGCCTCCGCTCGCGAGCCGCGCGCGCACCCCCGCGCGGATCTCGGCCGGGATCGGCGGCACCTCGGAAAGCCCGCGCGTCAGCGCGTTGAAGTAAAGCCCGGTGCCGCCGACGATGATTGCGGTGCGCGCGAGCCGCCGCGTCGCCGCGAGCGCCGCGGCGACCTCCATGCACCAGCGGCCGACGGAGAAATTCTCCGCCGCATCGACGTAGCCGTAGAGCCGGTGCGGCACGCGCGCCTCCTCGTCCGGGGTCGGCCGCGCGGTGATGATGCGCAGGTCGCGATAGACCTGCATGGAATCGGCGTTGATGATGGTGCCGCCAAGCTTTTCCGCCAACGCCAGCGCCAGCGCCGATTTGCCGCTCGCCGTCGGGCCGGCGATGAGGATCACGTCGGATTTGCTCACGGCCTTGACGTAATGCGGATTTACGCGAATTAAAATCCTGAAACGAGAGCCTGTCCGCCGTTCACCCTGAGGTGCGTGCGCAGCGAGCCTCGAAGGGCGACGGCCCCGACGCGACGGCCGATTCATCCTTCGTGGGCCGCCTTGCGGCCTCTCTGGAACGACGGGCGAATGTCCGGAGTAACCCTTGACCCTGATAAAACCCTTCCGCGCGTTGCGGCCGGCGCCGGGACGCGCGGCGGACGTGCTGGCGCCGCCCTATGACGTGCTCTCGAGCGCGGAGGCGCGCGAGCGCGCCAAGGGCAAGCCGTGGAGTTTTCTGCATGTCTCCAAGGCGGAGATCGATCTCGATCCGGCGATCGATCTCTATGACGCCGCGGTCTATGCCAAGGCCGCCGAGAATCTGCAGCGCATGATCGCCGCCGGCGTTCTCGTGCGCGACGCAACGCCCTGCTACTACGTCTACCGGCTGACCTGGCGCGGCCGGGTCGAGACCGGCCTTGCGGCGGTCGCCTCGGTCGCCGCCTACACCGACAATCGCATCCGCAAGCACGAATACACGACGCCGGCGAAGGAAGACGACCGCGTGCGCCAGATCGAGGCGGTGAACGCGCAGACCGGCCCGGTGATGCTCGGCTATCCGGCGGCGCCCGAGATCGACGCCATGCTGGCGCGCGCCGCCGCCGGCGATGCCGCGGTCGACGTGACCGCCGACGACGGTGCGCCACCAGCTCTGGGCGATCGAGGACGACGGCGACGATCGCGGCGCTCACGCGCGCGGTCGATGCGTTGCCGGCGCTCTACATCGCCGACGGCCATCATCGCTCGGCCGCGGCCGCGCGCGTGGCGCAGGCGCGCGGCGGCGAAGGCGCGCACGATTATTTCCTCGCCGTCCTCTTTCCGCAGCACGAGATGACCATCCTCGACTACAACCGCGTGCTGCGCGATCTCAACGGCCGCAGCGCCGACGAGCTCCTCGCCGAAATCCGCAAGCGCTATGCGGTCGAGGCGAGCGATCAGCCGGTGGCGCCGGCGAATGCCGACGAAGCCGGCATGTATCTCGCCGGGCGCTGGTATCGTCTCACGCTGCAGCCGCAACAGGCGGCGAAGACGGCGGCGGCCAAGGACCCGGTCGCGCGGCTGCCGATCACGCTCCTCACCCGCAACATCATCGAGCCCCTTTTCGGCATCACCGATCCGCGCACCGACAAGCGCATCGACTTCGTCGGCGGCGGCCGCGGGCTCGGCGAGCTGGCGCGGCTCGTCTCCTCCGGGCAGATGGCGGTCGCGTTCGCGCTCTATCCGACGCAGATGCAGCGACCTCATGGCGGTCGCCGACGCCGGCGCGATCATGCCGCCGAAATCGACCTGGTTCGAACCGAAGCTCGCCGACGGCATGGTCAGCCACGTACTGGATTGAGCCGTGCTGCGGGACAGGTTTTCACGCGTCGGTCTTTTCCTCGCAGCGGCGGGTTTCGCCGTGCTCGGCGTGTCTTTCTACAATTGGACGCAGGCCGATGCGCTCAACCGCCTGGTCTACATCGACGCCGAGCGCCAGTGGGTGCGCGTGGCGGCCTCGAGTGCGCCCGCGCTTGAAAGCGACGAGACCTGGCAGGTCACCGCCGCCTGCGTGCGGCCGTATTTTGTCGCCGCGGCCGAGGAGACACGGACGAAGCTTGCCGCCTATGCCGACACCGCCCCCGACGAAGTGCGCGCCTGGCGCAATGGTCCGCAGCGGCAGCAACAGGACATTGGACCGCAGGATGGCGAACGGCACGAAAGCCAGCCGGCGCGCGCCGAGGCTGACGCCGATTTCAAACTGCATGAAAAATATCAGGATTGGTTCCTGATCGAGTTTCGGCTTGAAAATCTGCTGAAGCAATGGGAGCGCCGGCTCAGCACGCTCGGCGATCGAAGCACCACGCTCGGCGAGGCGCGCCGCAGGATCATGGACCCGCGACTCTATCTCAGCAACGATCCGGAGCTGGCCACCGCCGGCCGCGACCTCGACCATTTCGTCTATTTCCTGCTCGGCTTTGGCGGCCTTGCCGACGAACAGGTTAACGCCATCCGCGCCACCTGCGTCGAGATCATTCCGATGAAGCTCGTGGTCACGGCGAACACCTATCGCACCGGCGTCTGGCGCTGGCCGCTCGAGCGCGCCGCAGCCTTCGGCGCGGGTTTGGCGCTGGTGTTGATCGGCTTGGTGTTGGTGCCGCTTCGGCCGCGCCGCAGAGGGCCGTGAGTGAAAGAAGCGCGCGTATGGTTGCGCTCTACTGGAAAGCTCGCGAATTACGCTTCGCTAATGCGCCCTCCGAGCCCTTCGGCGGAGCCTTTGCGCGTAGCGCCGACGTAGCAGCGGTCTGCGAGAAGCTTCTTATTCTCAGCCAAGTATTGAAGTAAAAATCTCCCGATGAAGCTCATTTCCGGCGGACAATCCGGCGTCGACCGCGCCGTGCTTGATGCGGCGCTGGCGCGCGGCATCGACTATGGCGGCTGGTGTCCGCAAGGCGGCTGGGCGGAGGATTTTCCGGCGCCGCCGGGCCTGCTCGCCAAATATCCGCAGCTCAAGGAGACGCCGCTCGCCGATCCGGCGCAGCGCACGGAATGGAACGTGCGCGATGCCGCACGCCTGCATGATCATCGTCGACGCCGGCGGCGTCGAGGTCTCCGCCGGCACCGCGCTTGCGCGCGAGCTGGCGCACCGCTACCGCAAGCCGCTCCTCATCGCCGACCTCGGCAATCCGCAGATGGTGAAGCACGCGACGCTGTGGCTGCGCGTACAGGAGGGGCGGCACGGAAGCGATCTCGCCCTCGCCATCGGCGGCCCGCGCGAGAGCGAGGCGCCGGGCATCTATGCGCGCGCGAAGGCGTTCATCGCCGAGCTGGTGTGATATGGTGTGGAACGGCCTTGGCGCCGGCGAAACGTTGCGAGCGAGATCATGTGGTTGAAGACAATGTCCGCGTTCGCCATCGGCGCGGCGATTGCGGCGCTAACCCTCACCCTCGACGCCGGGACCGCCGCAGCCGGCGAGGCGCATCGCGGCAGGATCGTCGTGCATCCGCATTATCGCGCCGATGCGCACGACCCGTTCTATCCACATGATCCCTATTATCCCTACTATTACTCGCGCTATTCGCCGTATTCGCTCTACTCGGTTTACGATCATCTCAGCGGCGGCCGGCATCTGTGCTATCTGCCCAGCGACCCTTGCGACAATAACCACCGCGTGACGAATTAGTCCGCCGGTGTTCCCGCTCGGGTCATTCCGGGGCGCCGCGAAGCGGCGAGCCCGGAATCCATAACCCCGGCATCCGTGACTATGGATTCCGGACGTTGGCGCGGCAATCCGGAATGACCGGCCCACGGTATCCACCGCGGTCTTGCGCGGGCTTCGTGCGCCGCTCATTTGACGTTAGACTTGTTGCCCGACTCGGCCGGAACCCGCCAGCGACCCAAGACCATGCGCCAATATCTCGACCTGATGGAACGCGTGCTCGCCGAGGGCGTGGAAAAGCGCGACCGCACCGGCATCGGCACGCGCTCGATCTTCGGCCATCAGATGCGCTTCGACCTTGCCGACGGCTTTCCGCTGGTCACCACCAAGAAGCTGCATCTCAAATCCATCATCTACGAACTGCTCTGGTTCCTGCGCGGCGACACCAACGTCAAATATCTCAACGAGCACGGCGTCACCATCTGGGACGAATGGGCCGACGAGAACGGCGATCTCGGCCCGGTCTACGGCCAGCAATGGCGCTCCTGGCCGGCGCCGGACGGCCGCACGCATCGACCAGATCGCCAATGTGCTCGCCGAGATCCGCCGCAATCCCGACTTCGCGCCGGCTGATCGTCACCGCCTGGAATCCGGCCGAGGTCGACGGCATGGCGCTGCCGCCGTGCCATTGCCTGTTCCAGTTCTACGTCGCCGACGGCGCGCTGTCGTGCCAGCTCTATCAGCGCTCGGCCGACGTCTTCCTCGGCGTGCCGTTCAACATCGCCTCCTACGCGCTGCTGACCATGATGGTGGCGCAGGTGAGCGGGCTCAAGCCCGGCGACTTCGTCCACAGCTTCGGCGACGCGCATCTTTATCTCAATCATCTCGAGCAGGCGCGGCTGCAGCTGACGCGCAGCCCGCGGCCGCTGCCGACGCTGCGGCTCAATCCGGCGGTCGAAGGATCTGTTCGCCTTCCGCTACGAGGATTTCACGCTCGAAGGCTACGACGCCGCACCCGCACATCAAGGCCGCGGTCGCGGTGTGAGGATGAACATTCTCCTCGTCGCCGCCATTGCCGAGAACGGCGTCATCGGCCGCGGCAACGCGCTGCCGTGGCGGCTCAAATCCGACATGCAGCATTTCCGCGCGCTGACCATGGGCAAGCCGGTGGTCATGGGGCGCAAGACCTATCTGTCGATCGGCAAGCCGCTCGCGGGCCGCACCACGATCGTGGTGAGCCGCGATCGCGACTTCGCCGCGCCGGGCATTCTGGTCGCGCCGAGCCTCGATGCCGCGCTTCGCCGCGGCGCGCGGCGACGCGCTGCGCCGCGGCGCCGACGCGATCGTCGTCGCCGGCGGCGCCGACATCTACGCCCAGGCCATGCCGCTGGCGACGCGGCTCGCCATCACCCAGTGCACAAGCGCGTCGACGGCGATGCGCACTTTCCCGGCCATCGATCCGAAGGTGTGGCGTGAAAGCGCGCGCGGTGAGCACGAGCCGGCGCGCCGAGGACGAAGCCGCGTTCGCTTTCGTTACCTACGAACGCGCAATTGACGCCAAATTGCGGCCGGCCAGCGCGGCATAACTGCGCGTTGTAAGGGGCGGTGCGCTCCCCTATAACCCCCGCAACCAAGGGCCGGCGCTGCGCCGGCGTCCGAGGAGAGATTGATGCCGTGGAGCAATCAATCCGGCGGCGGCCCGTGGGGTTCGGGGCCGCGGGGACCGTGGGGCTCGGGGCCGCAATCGCCCGGCGGGCCGAGGCCGCCCGATCTCGAAGAATTCCTGCGCCGCGGCCAGGACAAGCTGCGCAGCCTTGCTGCCGGGCAATCTCGGCGGCCGCGGCATCGCGCTGATCGCGCTCGTCGCCGTCGTGCTGTGGGGCTTTTCCGGCTTCTTCCGCGTCGAGCCCGACGAGCTCGGCGTGGTGCTGCGCTTCGGCAAGTTCGTGCGCGAGGTGCAGCCGGGGCTCAACTATCACCTGCCCTATCCGATCGAGACCGCGCTCACGCCGCAGGCGCTGCGCGTCAACAAGATCGACATCGGCATGCGCGCCGGTCGACGACATGCGCCGCGGCACGACCGTGCGCGACGTGCCGGAGGAGAGCCTGATGCTCACCGGCGACGAGAACATCGTCGACGTCGATTTCTCGGTGCTGCTGGAAGGTCAAGCCGAACGGCGTCGGCGACTATCTGTTCAACATCCAGAATCCCGAAGGCACCGTGAAGGCGGTGGCCGAAAGCGCCATGCGCGAGGTGATCGGGCGCTCCAACATCCAGCCGATCCTCACCGGCGCGCGGCAGACCATCGAGACCGCGGTGCAGGAGCTGATGCAGAAGACGCTCGACGACTTACGGCGCCGGCATCCTGGTGCAGCAGGTCCAGCTGCAGAAGGTCGATCCGCCGGCCCAGGTGATCGACGCCTTCCGCGACGTGCAGGCGGCGCGCTCCGATCTCGAGCGCGCGCAGAACGAGGCGCAGACCTACGCCAACCGCGTCGTGCCGGAGGCGCGCGGCCGCGCCGCCAAGATCACCCAGGACGCCGAAGCCTATCGCGAGCAGACCGTCGCCGAAGCCAAGGGCCAGACCTCGCGCTTCCTGCAGGTCTACGAGCAATACAAGAAGGCGCCCGACGTCACCCGCCAGCGCATGTATCTCGAGACCATGGAGCGCGTTCTCGGCGGCACCGACAAGACGATCATCGATACCGGCCCGCAGGGCGGCCCGGGCGTCGTGCCCTATCTGCCGCTCAACGAGCCTCGGCCGCGGCCAACGCCGCCGCCGGCGCAGGCAGCCCGACGGGAGGCAAGCCATGAGACTCGGTCTTGCCGGCGGCGCTGCTCGCCGTTCTGCTGCTGGTCGCCGTCATCGTCGGCTACAGCACCTTCTTCACCGTCTACCAGACCAGGCAGGCGCTGGTGGTGCGGCTCGGCAATCCGGTGCGCGTCATCACCGAGCCGGGGCTCAATGTGAAAGTGCCGTTCATCGACAGCGTCATCTATATCGACAAGCGCATTCTCGACATCGAATCGCCGGCGCAGGAGGTGATCGCCTCGAGCCAGGACAAGTTCAATTCCGGCGCCGACCAGGCCGGCGAGCGGCTCGTGGTCGATGCCTTCGCGCGCTACCGCATCATCGATCCGCTCAAATTCTATCAGACCGTCGGCCCGGCCGGCGCCAGTTCGCAGCTCGCGATCCTGCTCAAC
Organism: uncultured Alphaproteobacteria bacterium; assembly: GCA_963695665.1. Lineage (GTDB taxonomy): Bacteria > Pseudomonadota > Alphaproteobacteria > Rhizobiales > Xanthobacteraceae > BOG-931. The sequence goes on along the minus strand of CAVOHL010000015.1, from coordinate 17,948 downwards.
TCGGCGCTGCGGCGCGTGCTCGGCGCGGCGACGCTCGTCCGACGTGGTGCGCGACAAGCGCGAGGAGCTGATGGCGCAGATGCGCGATCAGCTCGATCGCGAGGCGCAGCCGTTCGGCATCCAGGTCATCGACGTGCGCATCCGCCGCGCCGACCTGCCGGAGCAGAACAGCCAGGCGGTCTATCAGCGCATGCAGACCGAGCGCCAGCGCGAGGCGGCCGAGTTCCGCGCCCAGGGCAGCCAGAAGAGCCAGGAGATCCGCGCCAAGGCCGATCGCGACGTGACCGTGCTGGTGGCGGAAGCCACCTCCCAGGCCGAGCAGATCCGCGGCCAGGGCGACGCGAGCGCAACCGCATCTTCGCCGACGCCTACGGCCACGATCCGGACTTCTTCGCCTTCTATCGCTCGATGCAGGCCTACGAAAGGAGCATGCAGCACGGCGATACGCACCTGGTGCTGAAGCCGGATTCGGATTTCTTCCGCTATTTCGGCGATCCGTCGGGCAAGGACGCCGCCGGGCGCGCCGGCGCCCAAGCCGCCAGCCGCGAAATAACGTTTCCGCAGCACGCGTCGCACGCCGTACGCGCAGCGGATCGTCGCGTCCATGTCCGACTTCCTCGCCGCGATCGGCCTGTTCTTCGCGATCGAGGGCATTTTCCTCGCCGCGTTCCCGATGCGGCGCCAAGCGCGCCATGGCGGCGGTGCTGGAGACGCCGGACAGCCGCTTGCGCATCGCCGGCCTCGTTTCGGCGGTGGTCGGCGTGCTGATCGTCTGGCTGGTGCGGCGACTAAACAACGCTTCATGTGCGCGTCGCTTTTCGGCCCCAATCCGGTTCCTAATGGCCGCCGCGCGCCCGGCTATGGCCTTGCGTCCGGCGCGGGACGGGGGCACCTTTCGGGCAGATTCCAATCACTCGTCTTGCAGGAGCACAGACCTTCATGTCTTGCCATCTCTCCCAATGGCTGCGACGGCGCCCGGCCATTGCCGCGCTCGCGGCGGCGATCATCGTCCTGCCGGCATGGCCGGCGGCGGCGCGCGGACCCGAGAACATCGCCGACGTCGCCGAGCAGGTGATCGACGCCGTGGTCAATATCTCGACGTCGCAGAAGGTCGATGCCCGCATGAACGGCATGCCCGACCTGCCGCCGGGCTCGCCGATGGAGGAGTTCTTCGAGGAGTTCTTCAAGAACCGGCGCGGCCAGGGCGGCGGGGCGGCGGCGGGGGCGGCGGCGATCCCGATCATGCCCCGCGGCGGATCAACTCGCTCGGCTCCGGCTTCATCATCGATCCGTCCGGCCTCGTCGTCACCAACAACCACGTCATCGCCGACGCCGACGAGATCAACGTCATCCTCAATGACGGCACCAAGCTCACCGCCGAACTCGTCGGCAAGGACGGCAAGAGCGATCTCGCGCTGCTGCGCGTGCATCCCGACAAGCCGCTCAAGGCGGTGAAGTTCGGCGACAGCGACAAGCTGCGGCTCGGCGAATGGGTGATCGCCATCGGCAATCCGTTCAGCCTCGGCGGCACGGTGACCGCCGGCATCGTCTCGGCGCGCAACCGCGACATCAATTCCGGGCCGTACGACAACTACATCCAGACCGACGCCGCCATCAATCGCGGCAATTCCGGCGGCCCGCTGTTCAACCTCAACGGCGAAGTCATCGGCGTCAACACCGCGATCATCTCGCCGTCCGGCGGCTCGATCGGCATCGGCTTTGCGGTGCCGTCCGACAGCGCGCTCGCGGTCATCAATCAGCTGCGCCAGTATCGGCGAGACGCGGCGCGGCTGGCTCGGCGTGCGCATCCAGCAGGTCACCGACGACATCGCCGAGAGCCTGAGCATCAAGCCGGCGCACGGCGCGCTCGTCGCCGGCGTCGACGACAAGGGTCCGGCCAAGCCCGCCGGCATCGAGCCGGGCGACGTGGTCGTCAAGTTCGACGGCCACGACGTCAAGGAAATGCACGACCTGCCGCGCATCGTCGCCGATACGCCGGTCGGCAAGGAAGTCGACGTCGTCGTCATCCGCAAGGGCAAGGAAGAGACCCACAAGGTCAAGATCGGCCGGCTCGAGGACGGCGAGAAGCAAGCCGCCGCCGACAGCAAGAAGGACGCGGCGCCGGAGGAGAAGTCGGTCGTGCAGAAGACGCTCGGGCTCGAGCTCTCGAGCCTCTCCGACGATCTGCGCAAGAAGTTCAAGGTGCAGCGACAACATCAAGGGCGTCATCGTCACCGGCGTCGACGCGAGCGTGGCGGCGTCGCCGCCCGACAAGCGGCTCAGCCCCGGCGACGTCATCGTCGAGGTGCAATACGAGAGCGTCGGCAACCCGGGCGACCTTTCCACCCGCCTCGACGCGCTCAAGGCGCAAGGCAAGAAGGTCGCGGTGCTGCTCGTCTCCAATGCCGACGGCGAGACCCGCTTCGTGGCGCTGAGCCTGCAGTAGACGGACCTTCCGGCGCGCGCGGCGGCAAGCCCGCCGCCCGCCCGGAGATCGCCTTCACACCGGGGGCCAATTCCTCCGCCCTCTTTTTTCATCAATCTTTTGCGCTTATATTCCTTCCTGCCGGCGCAAGCCGGCTATGGCGATAAATGGCCGTCGTAATAAACCTTTCGGACCCGGGGGCAGTACCCGGCGACTCCACCAATTCCAGGGGTCAGGTATCGGGAGTGAGGCGTCAGGGCGAAGTTGAGTTACCCGACGCCTAATGACCGACGCCTGATCCCTGATTACGGGGTCGAAACAGGATCGACGAGGGCGTAAAGGGCGTGCTTTTGCTCGGCATGGTTCCGGCGTTATCGGGCCAAATTCATAGTTGCCAACGACAACTATGCTCCGGTTGCTCTGGCTGCGTAAGCAGCTCGAAAGACCGACCTAAAGCCCTGGCGTCTTAGCAGCGTCAGGCGGGGTTCGGAGGCACCTGGCAACAGAAGCCTCCACTTTCCAAGCGTCAGTAGTCAGGGATCGCGGATCAGGACAGAATCGCTCTGGATCGCCGTGATTTGTTCCCTATGTGTCTGTCGGCAACCTCATTCCCGATTTCCTGATCCCAGATGGCCGTCGACCATATCCGCTACGACATTCTCGCCCAGGCGGCTTTGCGCGGCGTGGTGCGCACCGTGCTTGTCGATGCGGCGAAACGCGGCCTGCCGGGCGAGCATCATTTCAAGATCACCTTCGCCACCACCGCGTCCGGCGTGCGGCTTTCGGAGCGCATGCGCGCGCAATATCCGCAGGAGATGACCGTCGTCCTGCAGCATCAGTTCTGGGACCTGATGGTGAGCGAGGAGGCTTTCGAGGTCGGGCTGTCGTTTGGCGGCGTTCCCGAACGGGTGGCGGTACCGTTCGACGCGGTGACCGCTTTCTACGACCCGGCGGTGCAGTTCGGCTTTCAGTTCGAGACCATCGAGACCGCTGCGGCAGCGGACGCGAGCGCCGAGGCGCGCGACGCGGAGAAGGCGAGCGCACCGGCAGGAGAGCTTCCTGCGGCACAGACCATGCCGGAGGCTTTGCCGGCGCCCTCCCCGGCTGCCGCCGCATCGGTCGTCTCCGGAATTGACGGCGGCACCGGCGGCGAAGTGGTCCGTCTCGACCGCTTCCGGAAGAAATAGGAGCGGCCAAGCGCCGCGGCGGCTGGCGCCGGCGGGCTGATAACGATTTCGTGTGGCCCGATGAAAGTATCTTTATACCGGGACCGGTCAAGGCTTTCTGCAATATCCGCAGCGGGGTGCGCTCGCGATTCCCGACTTTAATAGCGTATAGAATGGCACTTTCGTGGGCGATGCAATTTGATTACATTCACTACTCAACGAGACAATTTACCGGTTTTTCCTGAAGAGCTATTCTGCAGCGTTGTACGCGCGAAGAAATACTTCTATTCCTCGCCCTATTATTTATTGACGACCTGATTGAACATTCACGGTTGCTATAGCGAAGCCGAATGTCGGAGCGCACCGGCGCCGAGGTCCGGTGATCCAGCGCCACCCTGCCGGCGTAATTCCTACAGACGAAGCGGCCGGTTGGCCGCAGCGCCACGTGCTTTTACCGTCGAACCTTTGCATGGCTGAAATCGTCAATCTGCGCACCGCACGCAGGCAGGCCAAACGGCGCCAGGCCGAGCAGAAGGCCGCGTCCAACCGGCTTGCGCATGGGCGCTCGAAGGCCGAACGAGCCCTCGAGCGATCGCAGAGCGACCAGGCCCGCAAAAGCCTCGACCAACGCCGGATCGAAACGGGAGACGGGCAATGAAATCGCCGGTCGTCAAACGCTCCATCGTCATCGCCGGACACAAGACCAGCGTCAGTCTCGAGGACGCTTTCTGGACAAGCCTGAAGGAAATCGCCGTCGGCCGGCAGACGACTTTGTCGGATCTGGTCGCGGCGATCGACACCGAGCGCCAGCACGGCAATCTGTCCTCGGCGATAAGGCTGTTCGTGCTCGAGCACTATCAGGCACGGACCAACGGCCATGACGCCGCCGCGCAAGCGCCACGCGAGATCGTGATGGTGCCGCCGGTCGCCGCCTCAGTTCTGCGACCGGAATAGGAAATCGAACGGGTTATGCGAGACGGGCGGCGGCGCGGCGCGCCGCCGCGATGCGTCAGTCGTGCCGGCATTCGCGGTCGCGCTGTCCGCATGTTGCGGAGCGGGCTTCGCTCCGTTCGCCGCCGCGGCGGCGTCGTGATCGGCGCTATGATCGGCGCCGCCAACGTCGGAGCGGGTCTCATTCGGCGACGATGCGGCCGGCGTCTCCGGTTGCAAGCGCTCCAATCCGCGGCCTCCGAACGCCGCCGGCGGCGCCGCGTTCGCCTGCACCGCCGATTCCAGCGGCGTGCCCAGCGGGACGAAGCGGATCGCGGGCGATGCCGGGCGCACCACCGATCCGACCGCCTCCTCGCGCCGGTTGGCTTCGATCGATTCGAGCCGCCGGGTCTGCAGTTCGGCGGAGCGTAGCGTCAGCCAGCCCAGCAGCGAGGAAACATCGAGCGTGCGCGCCGGCGCCGCCAGCGGTCCCTTGACGGTGACGGAGTATTCCGGCCGCGCCGGGATCAGCGCGTTGGCCGCGGGCCGGCTTGAAAGCGTCATGCGCGCGTCGATGGCGGCGGCATTGAGGTCGAGCATTCCGGAAAGCGACAGCTCGCCGCCGCGCTGCGCCTGCAACGTCGCGTTGGCGAGGCGAATTTGCCCGCCGGCGATGGTCACCTCGGCGTCGGCGCGCGGCACCGAGAGCCGGCTGCTGTCGATGGCGGCGCCGACCGCGGCCCGCAGCTTCGGCGCGTCGATCGCATCGTTGAGATCGGCCGCGCGGATCGCGGCGTCGAATGCCGCGGTGTCGATGCCGGCAAAATGCCCGTCGGCGAGAGCGACCGCGCCGCTGCCGTGCAGCGAGCCGATGAAGCCCTCGGGGCTTCGTCCGCCGCTGTCGCCTTGCAGCTTCACCGTCAGCCGGCCGTCGACGGCGTTAGCGCCGGATCTGAGAATCGCTGCGGCATTGGCGCCGAGAAGCTCGATCCGGCCCTGCGCGGACACTCCCTGCGCATCGTGCCGGAACGCCAATTCGCCGGCGAGGCGCCCGCCGGCGAGGCCGGCGTCGAGATTGCTCAACGCGATCTCCGTCGGCTTGAGCTGCATCACGCCGGTAAGGCCGCGCGCGACCAAATCCGGCGTGAGCGCGGCGCGATCGACGGTGAAGGTCACCACGCCGTTCATGGCGGCAGATATGCCGGCGCCAAACGGCTCAGGCGACCACGGCGCGCTCGCCGCTGGCGCGGCGCTTGGCGCCCCGACCAGCGCCGCCAACACCGCCGCGGCGTCGATCTCGTCGGCCTTGATCTCGCCGTCGATGCCGAACGGGCTCGCCAGCTTGAGAGCAAGATGGCCGCGGACCGTGGTCTTGCCGGAGGTGACGGCGAGATCGGTGAACGACAGGGTCGCGCCGGCGACGGCAAGCGCCGCGCTCGCCGAGACCGGAACAGCCGCCGCCGCGGCCTGCCCGGTCATGACCCGGCGAAGCGGCCGCAAATCGGCCGCCGACGCTTTGACCTGCAGCCGGCCGGCCGGCGCCTCGTCGCCGCTCAGACGGATCGCGCCGTCGGCGGTGACGGAAAAGCCGCCGGCGGCGGCGACAGCCGTTGACGCGAAGCTCGCCATTAAGCGGCCCAGCGGCCGAGATCGTCATCTGCCCGGGAAGCTGATCGACCGCGACGACGCGGTCGAGCCCGAGAAGCCGCGCCAGCGCGCCGCCGTCATCGGCATCGAATCTGCTGTCGATGCGCACGACAGCGGCGCCGGGCTGTGCGAGCTCGCCCTTGGCCTCGCCATTGAGCGCGACGCGCGTCGCGCCGACGCCGCCGTCGAGCGTGAGCTTGGCGACCGTGCCGGCGGTGGCGGCACGGTCGACCACCAGGACACCATGCAGTTTCGCCGGCGCCAGCCGGTCGGCGACACGGCGGAACTGCTCTCCCGCTTGCGGCGCGAAACGGCCGAGAAGGCTGGTGAGCCCGGCGAGCGATCGCGCATCGACGGCGAAGGTCACGCGCCCGCGCGGCTGCGACGACAATTCGTCGATGCGTCCGCTGACATCGAGCGCCGCTCCACCGACATCGCCGACCGACAGACGGTCGATGCGCAGGACGCCGGCATCGAACTTGACTTGCGCATTGACCGTGCGCGCCTCGACGCCGGCGAAGGTCGCCTTGCCGACATCGAGGACGAGCGCGACCTCGCGCGGCGCCTCAAACGCGCTGCCGGTCGTCGCCGCCTTGGCGAAGGCCACCAGCGCGTCGATGTCGAGCTGTTGCGCGTGGAGCTCGCCGTCGAGGACCGCGGGGTGGCGATCGTCCACCGCCCAGGTGTAGGCGAGCCGCCCCGCGATGTTCTCCTGGTCGGCCGTCGCCGTCAGATGGTCGATGGCGAGGCGACCGCGGGCGACGGTCACGTCGCCATGCGCGGTCAGCGTCTCCGACGGGCCGGAAGGCTGATCGCCGCGTCCCTCGAGCCAGGCCATCAGCATTTTCAGGTCGGTCGATTCGATGCTCGCCGGCCCGCTGAAGGCAAGGCCCTGCGCCGTATCGTCGAGCCGGCCGGTCAGCTTCACCTGGGTCAGGCCCGGGGCGCGGAAGTCGAGGTCCTTGAGACTCCACCCCTTGTCGTCGAAGCGGATATCGCCGTGCACCGACTGGATGCTGGTGCCGCCGACCGTCACCGCGTCGAGATTGACGCCGATCGCAAGCGGCAGCGGCGGCTTCGCCGTCGCGACGAAAGCCTCGACGAAGCTCTTGAGCACGAGGAATGGCGGACGGCGCGTCACGTCGGGAGCGGCAAGCGCGCGGTCGACATCCAGCTGCCGCGCCGAGACGGTGCCGTCGAGACGCGGATGCCCGCCGAGCGTCAGGTCGGCCTTGCCGTTGAGACTGACCGCGCGCTCTTCGGGCCCGTACAGCAAGGCAAGTTCGTCGCAGGGAGACCGAGGCCGGCGTCGCCTTGAGCTTGCCGGCAAGGCGCCACGGGTCGCTCATCACCCGCTCGCCGCGCGCGAGCGCCGCGCCGGCCGGCCGGGCGAGCGCCAGCGTGCCGTCGAATTGCGGCGTGCCGCGATCGAAGCGCAGCGTGCCCTCGATCTCGGCCGTCAGCGGACGTTCGGAGGGATCGACGGCGAGCCTGAGCTTGAGCGCGCCGTCCTCGTCGGCGCGATTGCCGGAGATCCGATAGCCGTAGAGCTGATCGCCGGCGACGAACGCGCCTTCGCCCTTGAACGGTCCGAGGAAGGAGCGGATGTCGCCGTTGAACCAGAGTTTTTGCAGCACGAGGCGTGAGCCGGACACCGCATCGGTGAGAACGACCTGCCCGTCCTCGACATTGAAGCGCGAGACGGCAAGCGCCTCCGGACTGAACGACCGCGCGCGCGCCGGCCAATCGACCGCACCGGAGCGATCGAGGCCGAGACGGATCTGCGGCGCGACCAGGCGGAGCTGCGTCGCGCGGACCTCGCCGGCAAGGAGCGGACCGAGCCCGACTTCCAGCTCGACGGTCGCGGCGCGCACCTGCGGGTCGCGGCCCGCCTCGCCGACTTCGACGTTGCGCAGCTTGATGTGCGGGGTCGGCAGGATGCTGGCGTCGATACCGCCGTTCACCCGCACCGGCAGGCCGGTGAGCCGGCTCGCTTCCGCCTCGAACACCGAACGATACTGGTTCCAGTCGACAACAAGCGGCGCGACCAGCGCCGCAACGAGCGCCAGGATGATCGCAATCGCCAGTCCGAGTAACGTCGTCTGCACGGCGTCTCCGCGCGCCCCGAACGCGCCATGGTGGTCACATTCCGGGCAATTCTGTGTTCGTTCTTCGTCGGCCGGTCAGAGGCTGACAATCTTGCCGGGATTCATGATGTCGAGCGGATCGAGCGCGCGCTTGACCGCGCGCATGGCTTCGAGCGCCGGCTCGCCATGCTCGGCGGACAGATACTGCATCTTGCCCTGGCCGACGCCGTGCTCGCCGCGTGCAGGTGCCGTCCATCGCCAGCGCCCGCTCGATCAGCCGTTCGCAGGAAGCCTTGACGCGCGCGACCTCCGTCCTTGTCGTCGAGGTCGACCAGCAGGCCGACGTGGAAATTGCCGTCGCCGACATGGCCGACGATCGGCGCGACGAGCTCGCTCGCGGCGATGTCGCGCTGCGTCTCGGTCACGCATTCGGCGAGCCGCGAGATCGGAACGCAGACGTCGGTCGCCAGCGGCTGCGCGTCCGGGCGCAGGCCGCGCTGCGCCCAATAGGCGTCATGCCGCGCCTGCCACAGCCGGGTGCGATCCTCGGCGCGCGTCGCCCAGTCGAACGGGCCGCCGCCCAATTCCGCGGCGATCTCGCCGAAGCGCTGCGACTGCTCGGCGACGCTCGCCTCGCTGCCGTGGAACTCGAGGAACAGCATCGGCGTCTCCGGCAGGCTGAGCTTCGAATAGGCGTTGGAGGCGCGCACCTGCAGCGCATCGAGAAGCTCGATCCGCGCCACCGGGATGCCGGACTGGATGGTCAGGATCGTCGCGTTGCACGCCGCCTCGACCGAGGGGAACGGACAGACGCCGGCGGAGATCGCCTCGGGGATGCCGGAAAGCCGCAGCGTCAGCTCGGTGATGACGCCGAGCGTGCCCTCCGAGCCGACCATCAGCCGGGTGAGGTCGTAGCCGGCCGAGGATTTCTTCGCCCGGCGCGCGGTCGACATCACCTCGCCATTGGCGAGCACGACTTTGAGCGCCAGCACATTGTCCTTCATCGTGCCGTAGCGCACCGCGTTGGTGCCCGACGCGCGCGTCGCCGCCATGCCGCCGAGCGAGGCGTCGGCGCCGGGATCGATCGGAAAGAACACGCCGCGGTCGCGCAGCTCGGTGTTGAGCTGCTTGCGGGTGATGCCCGGCTCGACGACGCAATCGAGATCCTCGGCGTGGACGGCGAGCACGCGGTTCATGTCGCGGAAATCGAGCGAGACGCCGCCGCGCGGCGCGTTGACCTGGCCCTCGAGCGAAGTGCCGGCGCCGAAGGCGATCACCGGCACGCGCTCGGCCGCGCAGAGCCGCACCACCTGCTGCACGTCCTCGGTCGATTGCGGAAAGACCACCGCGTCCGGCGGCTGATTGCCGATCCAGGTGAGCGTGTTGGCGTGCTGCTCGCGCACCGCGCGCGAGGTAACCAGCCGATTGCCGAAGGTCGCGGCGAGCGCGGCAATGACGTTCTCGACGCCGCTTGCGGTCGTGCTTGAGCTCCTCCCGCGCCTGCGTCATCGCCATGGTTTCTGCTCGCTTATGGCAGGGTGGGCGCGTGGCCGCCGCCGGTCAAGGGCTACCGGCAACCGGGCTTGCTAAGCGCGAAAAATCCGCCAAAGTTGCAGCTGCACAGCACGCAGAACAGCAGCCCAATGCTCGACCGCCTCGATACCGAACCCGCCTTCTTCGCGCCCTTCGTCTCCTCGGTGATGCGGGTCGAGCCGGGCTGGATCGACTACAACGGCCATCTCAACATGGCCTATTACAACGTGCTGTTCGACCGCGCGGTCGACGAAGCCTACGATCTGCTCGGCTGCGGCCTCGCCTATCTCAAACAGACCACCGCATTCCACCTTCACCGCCGAGGTGCATATCCGCTATCTGCGCGAGCTTCACGCCGACGACCCGGTGCGGGTGACCTTCCAGCTCATCGACTTCGACGCCAAGCGGCGTGCATTATTTCGAGGAGCTGCGCCACGCCGAGGAAGGCTGGCTGTCCGCCACCTCCGAGAACATGACGCTGCATGTCGACATGACGGCGAGAAAGACCGCGCCGTTTCCCGATTACATCCTCGCCCGCTTGGCCCGCATGAAGGCCGCGCATGCCATGCTGCCGCTCCCGGACGGCGCCGGCCGGCGCATCGCTATGCCGGCGAAGGGATAGAAATCGCGCGGCAGGCGTTAAGCCGTCATACGCGTCAAAATGGCGACGCGCGCCGCGCGCGGGCTGCCGGTATTGAGTTCGGAGATGTCGAAAAAGCCGCCTGAAGATAAGCGCATCGCCCGCCGCCAGCTTCTCGCCGGCGGCGTCGCGCTCGCTGGAAGCGCCGCTGCGGCGGGTATTGCGGCAAGGTCTGCCCGAGCCGCCGGCGACAATCTGCCGCCGAACGTGCCGGCATGGATGAAGGAACAGGGCGCGCCGTATCTCAGCCCGCCCTATGGACGGCCCTCGCCGTTCGAAAAGAACGTCATCCGCCGCGAGCGCGCGCCGACACCGACGCAGACCGCGGCGTCGTCAATGACGCCGTGGCAGGACCTGCACGGAATCATCACCCCGAACGGGCTGCACTTCGAGCGTCATCATGCCGGCGTGCCGGCGATCGATCCCGACCAGCATCGGCTGATCATTCACGGCCTGGTCGAGCGGCCGCTCATCTTCACCATGGACGACATCGTCCGCTTCCCCTCCGAGTCGCACATTTATTTCCTCGAATGCTCCGGCAACACTTTCTGGACCGGAACGACGCCGCAATCGACGGTCCAGCATACGCATGGCGAGATGAGCTGCTGCGAATGGACGGGCGTGCGCCTGTCGACGGTGCTGGCCGAGACCGGCGTTGATCCGCGGGCGGCCTGGATGCTCGCCGAGGGTGCCGATGCCGCCGGCATGGCGCGCAGCATCCCGATCGCCAAGGCGCTCGACGATGCGCTTCTCGCCTACGCGCAGAACGGCGAAAGGCTGCGGCCCGAGCAGGGCTATCCGCTGCGTCTCTTCCTGCCCGGATATGAAGGCAACACCAACGTCAAATGGCTGCGCCGGCTCAAGCTCGGCGACCAGCCGTTCCAGACGCGCGACGAGACCTCCAAATACACCGACCTGATGCCCGACGGCAGCGCGCGCCAATTCACCTTCGTCATGGAGGCGAAATCGGTCATCACCTTTCCGTCCGGCGGCCATTTGCTGCGCGAAAAGGGTTTCTACGAAATCTCCGGCCTGGCTTGGTCCGGCCATGGACGGATCACGCGCGTCGATGTTTCCACCGACGGCGGCGCGAGCTGGACGCAGGCGCGGCTGCAGGAGCCCATTCTGCCCCGATGCCTGACGCGGTTTCGGCTGTCGTGGAATTGGGACGGCGCGCCGGCGCAGCTGCAGAGCCGGGCGACCGACGAGACCGGCTATGTGCAGCCCGGGCGCGCGCAGCTTGTCGACGTGCGCGGGCTTCACTCGACCTACCACAACAACGGCATTCAAACCTGGAAGGTCGCGCAAGACGGAGCGGTGACCAATGCGGTTTGACGCGCGGATGATCTTGTTCGGCGCCGCCGTCGCATTCACGCTGAGCGGCCTTGCGCACGCGGCCGAAACGGGCCGGCTCGGCATCGGCCATCCCGCGACGCCAGCGGAGATCGCCGGCTGGGACATCGACGTGCGCGCCGACGGCCAAGGCTTGCCGGCCGGGCACGGCAGCGTGCGCGAGGGCGAGGCGATCTATGCGCAAGCGTGCGCCGGCTGTCACGGCGCCAAGGGCGAAGGCAAACCGGCGGATCGGCTCGTTGGCGGCTTCGGCACGCTCGCAACCGCAAAGCCGGTGCGTACGGTCGGCAGCTACTGGCCCTACGCCACGACGCTGTTCGATTTCGTCCGCCGCGCGATGCCGTTCGACGCGCCGCAATCGCTCACCGCCGACCAAGTCTACGCCGTGTCCGCCTATATTCTCTATCTCAACGACATCGTCCCGCAGGACACCGTCCTCGACGCCGCCTCGTTGCCGAAGGTGGCGATGCCGAACCGCAACGGCTTCACCAGCCCCGACCCGCGGCCGGACGTGCGTTGACCGGCGGCTCTCGCCGCGCCGCGCGCCTCGCAAAAGCCGCGCGGTGATGCCATCTTCGGTCTATGAGAATCAGGGAAACTCCGCTCCTTGGCTGATCCGCTCAAGCACGCAATCGAGCCGCTCGAAGCGCCGCTGGGGCCCGTTCCCGGCGGCATTGCCGCGCGCGCGATGGGCGCGGGAGGAAACGCGGCCTATCTCGCCGGGCTCAATCCGGAGCAGCGGCTCGCGGTCGAGACGCTCGACGGCCCGGTGCTGGTGCTCGCCGGCGCCGGCACCGGCAAGACCCGCGTCCTCACCGTGCGCATCGCCCACATCCTCAGCCTCGGCCGCGCCCGGCCGAGCGAGATCCTGGCGGTGACCTTCACCAACAAGGCGGCGCGCGAGATGAAGCACCGCGTCGGCGAGATCGTCGGCCACGTGGTCGAGGGCATGCCCTGGCTCGGCACCTTCCATTCGATCGGCGTGAAGATCCTGCGCCGCCACGCCGAGCTGGTCGGCCTCAAGCCCGATTTCACCATCCTCGACGTCGACGACCAGGTCAGGCTCTTGAAGCAACTGCTCGAAGCCGAGAACATCGACGAGAAGCGCTGGCCGGCGCGCGTGCTGGCGATGCTCATCGACGGCTGGAAGAACCGCGGGCTCACGCCCGACCAGGTGCCGCCGGGCGAGGCGGCCGCCTTCGCCAACGGCAAGGGCCTCAAGCTCTACAAGGCGTTTCAGGAGCGGCTGAAGATCCTCAACGCCGCCGATTTCGGCGATCTCCTGTTGGAGAACATCCGCCTGTTCCGCGAGCAGCCGGAAGTGCTGCGCCAATATCAGACGCGCTACAAATTCATTCTGGTGGATGAATATCAGGACACCAACGTGGCGCAGTATCTGTGGCTGCGGCTGTTGGCGCAAAGGACGGCTGCGGCGAGCAACGTGATCACTCACCCTCCCCTGGAGGGTGAGGGTCGGACTGCCGAAGGCAGTCCGGGGTGGGGTGACCGCGAAGCCTCACCTGCTGCGCCGCCGTCACCCCCTCCCGGCTCGCTGCCGCGAGCCGACCTCCCCGCCTCCAGGGGGAGGTATTCACGCTAAAAACATCTGCTGCGTCGGCGACGACGACCAGTCGATCTATGGCTGGCGCGGCGCCGAGGTCGACAACATCCTGCGCTTCGAGCACGATTTTCCCGGCGCCACGGTGATCCGGCTGGAGCGCAATTACCGCTCGACCGGCCACATCCTCGCCGCCGCCTCGCATCTCATCGCCCACAATGAGGGCCGGCTCGGCAAGACGCTGCGCACCGACGACGAGCTGGGCGAGAAGGTCAACGTCACCGGCGCCTGGGACTCCGAGGAAGAGGCCCGCGCCGTCGGCGAGGAGATCGAGGAGCTGCAGCGCGGCGGCCATGCGCTCAACGAGATCGCCATCCTGGTGCGCGCCTCGTTCCAGATGCGCGAATTCGAGGACCGCTTCGTCACGCTGGGCCTGCCTTACCGCGTGATCGGCGGCCCGCGCTTCTACGAGCGCGCCGAAATCCGCGATGCGCTCGCCTATCTGCGGGTGATCAATTCGCCGGCCGACGATCTCGCCTTCGAGCGCATCGTCAACGTGCCGCGGCGCGGGCTCGGCGACGCCACCGTGCAGCTCCTGCACGACCACGCGCGCAAGCGCCGCGTGCCGCTCACCGAAGCGGCGCGCGCCGTGCTCGAAACCGACGAGCTCAAGCCGAAGCCGCGCGGCGCGCTGCGCGGCCTGATCGAGGCGTTCGAGCGCTGGCGCAAGCAGCGCGACGAGGTTCCGCACACCCAGCTCGCCGAGATCGTGCTCGACGAGTCCGGCTATACCGAGATGTGGCAGAAGGACCGCTCGGCCGACGCCGCCGGGCGCCTGGAAAACCTCAAGGAGCTGATCCGCTCGATGGAGGAGTTCGAGAACCTGCAGGGTTTTCTCGAGCACATCTCGCTGGTGATGGACAGGGAGCAGGCGGCCGACGCCGACGCGGTCAATGTGATGACGCTGCACTCGGCCAAGGGGCTGGAATTCGACACCGTGTTCCTGCCCGGCTGGGAGGAAGGCGTGTTTCCGAACCAGCGCACGCTCGACGACCAGGGCCGCGCCGGCCTCGAGGAAGAGCGCCGCCTCGGCCATGTGGGCCTGACGCGCGCCAGAAAACGGGCGAAGATCTATTTCGCCACCAACCGGCGCATGCACGGCCTGTGGCAGACCAACATCCCCTCGCGGTTTTTGGACGAGCTGCCGGAAGCCGATGTCGAGGTCACCGAGTCCAAAGGCGGCTTCGGCGGTTATGGCGGCTACGGGTCCTCGCGCTTCGATGCGACGACCGCATTCGGCTCCAACTACACGACGCCCGGCTGGCAGCGCGCGCAGGCGAAGAAAGCGGAGAACGACCGCAGCGGTTTGTCCGAGGCCGCGGCGCGCTACGAGCTGGACGAAGATTTATCCGACCTCTCCCCGCTCGGAAGAGGACGATCGGGCGAATCGCGATCCGGCGAGCGACCGCGGCGCCCCGCCTCCGGCGCCGGCGCCAAAACCCGCCGCCTGCCGCTCACCATCGAGGGCGAGCTCATCGCCAAATCGACCGGCACCGTCTCCGCCTTCACGCTGGGCGACCGCGTCTTCCACCAGAAATTCGGCAACGGCAACGTCACCGCCATCGACGGCAACAAGCTGACGATTCAGTTCGACAAGGCCGGGGAGAAGCGGGTGGTGGATAGTTTTGTCGAGCGGGTGTAAATCCTATTACTCTCACCTAGCCCGGTAGCGAAAGCTGGATTCGAGACGGCCGGAGAAAAGTGTGCGGAAGAGTCGGAAGGGTCGCTTACAGCGTCATGGCCGGACTTGTTCCGGCCATCCACGTCTTGCTGCGGCACGGCTGTTTCAAAACGTGGATGCACGCGACAGGCGCGGGCATGACGAGGAAAAGTATGCACGCACATGACCGGCATCAAATAAGCGTTTCATACAAATCATCCCATTTCGGATTCATTGCGTGGATAAGGCGGACCTTCCAGGCGCGGGGCCAATGTTTGATGGTTGTCTCGCGTTGAATTGCCGAGCGGATATCGTCGAAGTGTTCAAAATAGACCAATCGCTTCAAGCCGTAGCGCTTTGTAAATCCGTCGATCAAACCTTCCCGATGCTCGAAGGCGCGCCGTGGCAGGTTGTTCGTAACCCCGACATACAGAATGCCGTTGCGCTGATTGGTCATGAAATAAACCCAGCCGCCCGCCATCGGACGATTAAAGCAAGACGTGGATGGCCGGAACAAGTCCGGCCATGACGGCGCGCGGGAATCGATTAGCCGCGTGACTATCACCCTCTACATCGACGCCGACGCCTGCCCGGTGAAGCAGGAAATCTATCGCGTCGCCGAGCGCCATGCGCTCAAGGGCGTTGCGCTCAAAGTCTTCGTCGTCACCAACAGCCCGATCGCGGTCCCGCGCGATGCGTTTGATCGAGCGCGTCGTCGTCGGCGCCGGCATGGATGAGGCCGACAACTGGATCGCGGAGCGCGCCACGCGCCGGCGATATCGTCATCACGGCGGACGTGCCGCTGGCGAGCCGCTGCGTGAAGGCGGGCGCCGAGGTCATCGCGCCGAACGGGCAGCCTTCACCAAGGACTCGATCGGCATGACGCTGGCGACGCGCAACCTGATGGACAGCTTGCGCAGCGCCGGCGCGATCACCGGCGGTCCGAAGCCGTTCGCGCCGCGCGACCGCTCCAGCTTTCTCGCCGCGCTCGACCAGGCCATCGTGCGGCTCAAGCGCGCGGGGTTTGGCCAGGCGGCCGGTTAGCGAACCCGGCAGCTATGACGTTAAGTCAACGCGCACCGCGCGGCCCGGAACCTCGCACGCCGCCGCGAAGTTTGATTGAACGGACGTCACCTCTCGCGAGAGACCCCGCCCATGATCCGCAAGCTCCCCTCCGGCAAATACCGGCTCTATTCGCGCAAGAAGAACCCGAAGACCGGACGGCGGCGCAATCTCGGCACCTTCGCCACCCGCGCGGCGGCGAAGCGGCATGAGCGCGCGGTGCAGTATTTCAAGCGGCACTAGTACGCCAGGCCTACTGCTTGGCGAAAGTCAGATTGCAGGGGCGGATTTCGATGCGCTTGCCGGCGCCGCTCGTGCGCTCGAAATGGGCCAGGGCGTGGAAGAAATACGAGGTGCCGAGTGGCATGCCGCGCGGTCGGCCGCGCGCGCCGGCGAAGCCGCGGGCAACAAAGGCCGCGGCGCCGTCGGCGCCGATCTTGCCGTCGAGGATCAGCGAACCGGCCTCGCCGGCGTTGCCGATACTGGCATGAAACGCGCCGTCCTTCACCTCGGCGGAAAGCTCCGAAATATAGCCCTCGGCGCGGCCGGAGGCCGGGCAGGAGATCGTGGCCGACCACCTTCCGTCGTAGGCCTTCGATTTCGCCGGCGATGCCAGGATCAGGTCGGCGATCTGCAGCTGCGCCTCCTCCACATGGGCGCCGGCTGGTGAGGCTTTCAGATAGTCGTTGAGGGCGGCAATCGTGTCCGCCGCCGTCGCCGCCCGCCACGCGGTGTCATCGGCACTGAGTGTTGCGGCCGGAGACGATTCCGGCGGCGCGCTGCGGTTCGGCGGCGCTGCGGGTGGCTCGGGCGCCGGCGGCGCTGCGGGTGGCTCAGGCGCCGGCGGCGCCGTGGCCTGCGCGGTTGGCGGTGGCGCGGGTGGTGATGGGGCCGGTGCAGGTGCAGGCGGCGGCGCGGGCGGCTCCGTCTTCGCCGGCGATGCGGCCGGTTGCGCGGGCGGCGGCGGCGATGGCGCGGCCGGCGTCGCGGCGGCCGTCGGCTGCGGGGCGGGCGACGCGGCCGATGGCGGGCGCGCGAACGGCCGCAGGTAGAGAATGACCGCGCCGATCACCAGCAAGACGGCAACCAGCGCCGAAATTGCTACGACAACGCCCGGGCCCGATCGTCGTGCAGCGCCGATGCGCCGCCGCGCGCCGGCAAAAGTCGCAGCTTCGGCGCCGGCGCCGTCCGGCGGTTTCCCGGTCTGCAAAATCTGCCCGATGCGCACCGCCAGGCGCTCGATCTCCTTCTCCCAATCGCTGTACAGATCGATCCACTGCCGAGTGGCGAGCTCGTAGGCGAAGGCGTCATTGGGGGCGACGTCCTCGACGCGGATCGGCACGACGGTGACGCGATGCCGCCCGGCCAGCACCAGCTCCTTCTTGATCTCGTCGGAGTTATTGGCGTTGGCGGTGAACACCAGCAGCATGACTTGCGCCGAACGCAGCGCCTGCACGATCGCTTCCTGAAAATTCTGTCCGGGATTAACGTCGCGGCAGGATATCCAGCACTGATGCCCGCGCGCCTCCAGCGCCCGGCAAATCGTTTCCGCCATGTCCCGATCTTTGGACGAATAGCTGATGAAGATCGGTGCGCTCACGATGCCAAGGCTCCCCTCGCCCAGATCGGCTGCAATGAACCGGTCCGCCTTCAGCGCTGCTCGGCGCTTGTCTTTTCAAACGGCAATGGGCGCGAGCGTCAAGATGCCGTGGCGGTCATTCCGGAGTGGGGCTTCAGCCCGCAAGTCCCGATCCATGAACCACGCGCGCCGGGATTATGGCTTCCGGGCTCCGGCCTTCAGCCGGCCCCGGAATGACGCCGTTCCCA
>CAVOHL010000014.1:0-6449 GCA_963695665.1 uncultured Alphaproteobacteria bacterium | reverse complement strand
GTGGTGATCGAGCAGAAAGCAGCAGGATACAATGTTCTCGGCAATCCGCGGCCGGCCGTCACCGCCTATGTCTCCAGCCATGAGCTCAATGAGGGCACCTATCCCTCATTGGCGGTCCTGGTGCGCGACATCGCCGACCAGGTCAGCAAATACGGATCGCTCGCCAGGATGCCGGTGGAGACCATCGGCAACACCCGTAACGACATGTATCTCGCGTCGGAGGCGATCCGCTTCCTGATGAAGGACAAGGGCAACGATCTCTCGCCGGCCGATGTGAAAACATTGAACGACTACAAGCTTTCGCTCGATAGGGCGACCAAGTTCATTCCCACCTGGGTCAAGGTGGCAGTGGCGATTGCGCTCGGCCTCGGAACGATGATCGGCTGGAAACGCATTGTCGTCACCGTCGGCGAGAAGATCGGCAAGACGCATTTGACTTACGCGCAAGGCGCCTGCGCCGAAATCACCGCGGCGGCGACGATCGCCGCAGCCGACATCTACGGATTACCCGTGTCTACGACCCACGTGCTGTCCTCCGGCATCGCCGGCACCATGGCGGCGAACGGCTCGGGATTGCAGCTGTCGACCATCCGCAATATCGCGCTGGCCTGGGTGCTGACGCTGCCTGCGGCGATGATCATCTCCGGGACGCTGTACTGGGCGTTCTCGGGATTGTTCTGAACGAAGAAAATATTTTCGCCGCGTAATCATAGGCGCACCGGGACATTTCCCGGTCAAGGCGTGCAAGAGCGGAACAATCTCGCCATCATCGGCGAGGGTTTCGCGTTTGCGCCCAGCCTAACATTTGTCCCCCGGCAGCACCCGCGTATAGTCGCAGCAGCGGGGAGCCGCGGCATGCTGGAAGACCTGCTGCAGCGCAGGCCGTATAACGCCGTCACCGATTTTGTCGATGCGCAGGTCGCGCGCGGCCTCGGCGAAAAAATCGCATTCATCGATGCAGACCGGTCGCTGAGTTACGGCGAACTGCAGGCAAGCACCTGCCGGTTCGCCGCGGCGCTGAGGTCTCTCGGGCTGCGGCCGGAAGAGCGGCTCGCCTTGCTGCTCTACGACACCGTGGACTTTCCGGTCGCGTTCTGGGGCGGCGTGCGCGCCGGCATCGTGGTGCTGCCGCTCAACACGCTGCTGACGGCGGAGCAGTACGCCTACATCCTAAGCGACAGCCGCGCCTCGGCGATTATTGCTGCAGCGCCGCTCGCCCGAACGCTCGTCCCTGTTCTCGATCGTCTGCCGCGGCTGCGCACGGTCATTCTTGTCGGCTCGGGCAACGAGGACGGGGCGGCATTTCCCGGACGCAGCGTGCACGATCTTGCCGACCTGCTCGCCGACGAGAGCCCGCCTCTCTTCGCCGCGCCGACGCTTTCCGACGAAGTCGCTTTCTGGATGTACACATCGGGTTCGACTGGCGAGCCCAAGGCCGTCAAACACGTCCACACGACGATGATGGCGGCGGCGCGGCTGATGGGCCGGTCGGTGATCGGCATTCGCGAAGACGACGTAGTGTTCTCGGCGGCTAAGCTGTTTTTCTCCTACGGTCTCGGCAATGCCATGGCCTTTCCGATGTCGGTCGGCGCGACTACCGTGCTGCTGTCGCAACGGGCGACGCCCGAGGCGGTGTTCGAGGTCGCGCATCGCCATCGGCCGACGATCTTCTACGGCGTACCCACGCTCTACGCCGCGATGCTCGCGCATAGCGACATGCGCAGCGGCATCGGTTCCGATCGCTTGCGGCTCGCGATCTCCGCGGGCGAGGCGCTGCCCGCGCATCTCGGCGAGCGCTGGCGCGCAAGCGCCGGCGTCGAGGTGCTCGACGGCATCGGCTCGACCGAGATGTTCCAAACCTTCCTCAGCAATCGCCAGGACGATGTGCGTTACGGTACGACCGGTAAGCCGGTGCCTGGATATGATCTCGACATCGTCGACGAGCACGGACATCGCGTGCCGGACGGTGAGATCGGCGAACTGATCGTGCGCGGGCCGACCGCCGGCGAGGGCTACTGGAACCAGCGCGCGAAAAGCCGGCGCACCTTCGTCGGCGAGTGGACCCATACCGGCGATAAATTCCTCCGCGACGGCGAGGGCTATTATCACTACTGCGGACGCACCGACGACATGTTCAAGGTGAGCGGCATGTGGGTGTCGCCGTTCGAGGTGGAGGCCGCGCTCGCTTCTCATGAAGCCGTGCTCGAAGCCGCCGTGATCGGCAAGGAGGACGCCGACGGTTTGATCAAGCCGAAGGCCTTCATCGTGCTCAGGAACGGCTATGCCGCCGACGAAGGATTGATCGAGACATTGCGCGTGCACGTGAAGGCCTGCGCCGGGCCGTGGAAATACCCGCGCTGGATCGACGTCCGGCCCGACTTGCCGCGGACTGCTACCGGAAAAATCCAGCGATTCAAGCTGCGCGAATTGGAGCGACAATAAACCGTTTCGGCGACGGCGCCGATCGAAGTGCGCCGCGCAGTCGCCGAATAGCCGCTGCACCAGCCGGCGCGCCAGGACGCCGGCGACCCGGCGGCGATAATGGCCGGGGGTAAAAGTCGTCTTCATCGCCATGATCTGATCGCGCACCAGAGCGTCGAGGCCGGCAAACAGGCGCTGGTCGAGGCCGCCGCCGCAGAGCGCAGCGGTCCCGGCGAGCCGCACCGGCCGCGGATTGGTGCCGGTGAAGGCGACGCGCAGATCCGCGAGCCGATCGCGGTCGCGCCGCAACGCCACGGCGACGCCGGTGACCGGATATTCGATCGACCGGCGGATGCGGATCTTGTCGTAAGCCGAACGCAAGCCGGGCACGTTTTTCGCGCGCACTGCGGTGATGATTTCGCCGGCGCGGAGCGACAGGAAATGCTTGCCATCGCCGCGCGTTTGCGTGATCGGCTCGTCTTGCCGCGCAAAGCCGATGTAGAGATCGGCGAGCGGCATGGTGCGCGTGCCCGACGGTCCGGCGACGTCGATTTCCGCGTCGAGCGTGAGCAGCGCCGGCGCGAGATCGCCGCTATAGGTGGCGAAGCACACGCCGCGGCTCTTCGGGGCGACATGACAGATTTCGCCGGTCGTCTTGAGGCAATGGTGATTGGCTTCGCGCCACCATTCGCTCTGGTTGTAGTAGATGCAGCGCGTGTCGAGCGCGAGATTGCCGCCGACGGTTCCCATGTTGCGATGGGTCGGGCCGGCGATGTGGGCGGCAGCCTGCGCCACCACCGGATAGTATTCGATCACGCCGGGATGGGCGGCGACCTCGGCGAGAGTGGCGGCCGCGCCGATGTGAAGGCCGCGCGGGTCGGCGGTAATGCCGCGCAGCTCGGCGACCTCGTTGATATCGATAAGCACCGGCGGGGCAACGATGCCGCGTCTTATGTTCACCAGGAGGTCGGTGCCGCCGCCGAGCAACCGGCTGCCGGAATGCTCAGTGCGCGCTTTCACCAACTCGTCGAGCGTGCGCGGGCGAACCAGGTCGAACTGCGGCAGCGCATCCATCAAGGGCCGCCATTCGTCTTGCGTCCCCGCGCCCGCTTTTCGATCGCGGCAAAAACGCGATCCGGCGTCACCGGCAGATCGTTGAAGCGCAGCCCGATGGCGTCGGCAATGGCGTTGGTGAGCGCCGGCAGGAACGCGGCCAGCGACCCCTCGCCGGCTTCCTTGGCTCCGAACGGGCCGTGCGGATCGATGCTCTCGACGATGCCGACTTCGATCGGCGGAGAATCCTGGATCGTCGGCACGCGATAATCGAGCATGTTGGCGGTGAGCATGAGGCCCTCGTGATAGGCGGCCTCTTCGCTCATCGCCTGGCCCATGCCCATCCACACCGATCCTTGCACCTGGCCCTCGACGGTGAGACGGTTGAGCGCCTTGCCGCAATCATGCGCGACCCACACCTTGTCGACGCTGACCATCCCGGTCTCTTCGTCGACGCTGACCTCGACCACCTGCGCCGAATAGCTGTAGCCCATGGTGCCGCCGATCGCCGCGCCGCGATATTTCTTGCCGCCATGCGATTGCGGGATCGTCGAGTAGTTGCCGGTCACGGTGATCGTACCGGTGTCTCTCAACGCCTCGGTGACCACCTCATTGAAGGTGAGGCCCTTGTCTTGCGCGCCGGCGCGATAGAGTTCGCCCAGGCAGTCGATCTCGTCGGGCTTGGCTTCGAGCTTGCGCGCCGCGGCGGCGACCAGAACGGCCTTGAGGTTGCGCGCCGCCTCAATGGCGGCATTGCCGACCATGAAGGTGACGCGCGAGGAATAGGAGCCATTGTCCTTGGGCACCACCTCGCTGTCGCCGGTGACGACGCGCACCCGCGATAGGTCAAGTCCCAGCACTTCGGCAACGGATTGCGCCAGGATCGTCGTCGAACCTTGTCCGATGTCGGCGGCACCGGACAGAACGACGATCGAGCCGTCGAAATCGAGCTTGATCTTGACGGTCGCATGCGGCTCGCCGGTCCAATTTACCGGCTTCGAGGCGCCGCTGAGATAGTGTGAGCAGGCAAACCCAAGACCCTTACTGGTGCCGTTTCGCTTCGTCAGCTTGCCCTTGCGGTCCTTCCAGCCGCTCTCGCGCTCGACCCAATCGACGCATTCGGGCAGGCCGTAGCTGTTCACCATCAGATCGTTGTCGGTGAGGGTCGGTGCGTTGAGGTAGTTGGCGCGTCGTACTGCGAGCGGATCGATGCCGATCTCCTGCGCCATCTGATCGATCAAGCTCTCGAACGCGAAGCGCACATCGACGGTGCCGTGACCTCGGAAGGCGCCGCATGGCGGCGTGTTGGTGAGCACACGTTTGCCGATGTACTTCACGTTATGCAGATCGTAGATCGCGTACAGCATCGAGCCGGCGTAGAGAATGGTCACGACGCCGTAGCCGGAATGGGCGCCGCCGCGCTGCAGGCATTCGCATTCGACGGCGGTGATGCGTCCGTCGCGACGCATGCCAAGCTTGAGCCTGATGTCGGTCTCCGGCCGGCCGCGGTGGGTGATGAAGGTCTCCTCGCGATTGACCACCAGGCGCACGCAGCCGCCGGTCTTGCGCGCAAGCAACGCGGCGATGAGTTCGACGTTGAGCGTCTCGGTGCGGCAGCCGAAGCCGCCGCCGACATGCGGCTTGACCACGCGAATGCGCGACATATCCATGTCGAGGATCTGCGACAGCATGAGGTGCACGTAGTAGGGCACCTGGGTCGAAGCGTGCACGGTGATCCGGTCACGGACCGCGTCGTAATCGGCCAGCGCGGCGTGCATCTCCATCTGGTTCTGGCATACCTCGGCACAATTATAGGTGCCCTCGCGCACCAGATCGGCGGCGGCGAAGCCGGCTTCGACGTCGCCGAGCTCGAAATAAACGTCGCGTTCCACGTTGTGCGGGCGCTGCGGGTGAAGATCGATAGCGTCGGGCGCCATCGCCTCGCGCGCGCTGTGATAGGCGGGCAATTCGCGAACCTTCAGTTTGATGCGGCGCAACGCCTCCTTCGCCGTGGCGTCGTCGATCGCGGCGACGGCGGCAACCGGCTCGCCGCGATAGCGCACCCGCTCGCGCGCCAGCGGATGCTCGCTGCGGGCGATCGGCAGCACGCCGAAAGTCTTGTCGCAATCGGCGCCGGTGATGACGGCTTTCACGCCGGGAAGCTTCGCCGCCTCGGAAATGTCCAGCTCGACAATTTCGGCGTGCGAATAGGGGCTACGGAAAATCCGTCCGGCGAGCATGCCCGGAACGATGAGATCGGCGGTGTACTTGGCGCGCCCGGAGACTTTCTCCGGGCCGTCGATCATCGGCACGTATCCGCCGATGGTATGCGTCGGAGCGATCTCGTTCATCGCGCGATGCCGTTGGTGTTCACGGACTCAATCCCCGGCTCGTGCAGTTCGGCTGCATGCATCACCGCCTCGATGATTTTCACGTAGCCGGTGCAGCGGCAGATGTTGCTGCCGAGCGCGTTGCGGATCTCGTCTTCGTTCGGTCGCGGGTTGTGGCGGAGCAGGCCGGCCGACGCCATGATGAAGCCCGGCGTGCAATAGCCGCATTGCGCGCCAAGCTTTTCGTGAAATCCCCGTTGCACGGCGGACAGATGTCCGTCCTGCATGAGCGATTCAACGGTATCGACACGGTGCCCGTCGGCCATCGCCCCGAGCATCAAGCACGACAAGCGCGGCTGGTCATCGACCAGCACTGTGCATGCGCCGCATTCGCCGCCGTCGCAGCCCGTTTTCGTTCCGGTCAATCCGACGATTTCCCGCAAATAATCCAGCAAAAGCAAATTGTCGGGTATCGCGTCGCTGCGTGCGCGGCCGTTGAGCGTGAGCTGGACAATGCGCGCCATGCGGCTTCGACTGTTTTTCTGTTTATGGCGGTCTTGATAGCAGAACGAGCCGCCTGCTTCAAATCGCGCGACGCATCGGAGCGAACCTCCTTCGTGCGATCACTGCACGCGGAAACGTTCA
>CAVOHL010000013.1:0-124143 GCA_963695665.1 uncultured Alphaproteobacteria bacterium | reverse complement strand
GGGTTCGGAAGGGATGATGTTTCGCACCAGACCCCAGCCGATGAGCCCGGCCAGATTGCGGGTCAGATCAAATTCCGAACATTCGGCCAGCGCGACGTCGGCGGCCTCGCCGAGCGCCCGCTCTTCGGCAAGCGCCAGCAGGAACGCCGCGCCGCCTTCCGGCAACAGGCGGACTTCCACGTCGAGATAGGGGCGGGCGACGAGCGCATCCTCGCCGCGCCAATCATCGATCGGCGAAAGCGCTCGCTCGCCCGAGTTCATCGCCCAGATGGTGACGATCGGATACGCCGAGCGGACGATTTCGGCCGACGGGTGCAGCGTGACCCGAAGACCGGCGACGGCGTCGACATCGAGCGCCGCGAACTCCGCCGCACTCATAGGCGTGGCGTCGGCGGCATGATAAGCGCGCGTGCGCGCGGCCTCGATCCGGGCGACATCCGCGAGATAGACGAGGTCGCGCGCCGGCTCGAACGCGGCGATGAAATCCGCAAACTCCTCGCCATAGCTCGCCAGCAGGGCCGAGCGCGGCGGGCGCGCCGCTACAAAGGCTCGCGCCATTGCGGCGAAGAACTCTTCGCCCACGATCCTCTCGATGGCCGGGAACCGACTGGCGAGCGCCTTCACCAATCCCGCGACGACATTGTTGCGATAGACCGAGAAGCGCCGCGCCGGGCTGATCCCGTCGGGGATAGGCCGCTTCGGGTCAAGCAGCGCCTGCGCAAAGGACACTTCGAATGGGGCGAGCATGACGCCCTCACGCCGCCGAGGCGCGCGATGCGCCGGCAAGAATGCGTTCCGCCGCCGCCGCCTCGCCGAGCAAAATGGACCAATCCGGAACCTCGTTGTCCCACTCGATCAGCGTCGGTATGGGCCCGCTTCGGGTAACGACGTGCCGATAAAGCGTCCAGACCGCATCCGCGACCGGCGTTCCGTGCGCGTCGATCAACAGCGACGCGCCCGCATCATCGATTTCCTGGTGATGCCCGCCGAGGTGAATCTCCCGCACCCGGTCGAGTGGGAACGAATCCAAATAAGACATTGCGGG
This sequence comes from uncultured Alphaproteobacteria bacterium, assembly GCA_963695665.1. Taxonomy (GTDB): domain Bacteria; phylum Pseudomonadota; class Alphaproteobacteria; order Rhizobiales; family Xanthobacteraceae; genus BOG-931. Next base: position 123,098 of record CAVOHL010000013.1, on the reverse strand, counting down.
CGTGCCTTGATTGTGCGCCGAAACGAAAAAATTGTTGACGTCCAGCAGCAGCCCGCATCCGGTTCGCTCGGAAACCTCGGCGAGAAAGTCAACTTCCGAAATCGTGCTGTCGGCGATGGCAACGTAGGTCGATGGATTTTCGAGCAACATCTCGCGTCCGAGCGCCGTCTGCACCGCGTCGATATGTTCCGAAACCCGCGCCAGCGTCCGCCGCGAGTAGGGCAACGGCAAAAGATCGTTGAAGTAGACGCCGTCATGCGACGACCAAGCCAGATGCTCGGAGAAACTCTCCGGTTCGTAGCGATCACAAAGCATCTTCAGCCGCGCAAGATGATCGCGATCCAGCGACTGCGTCGAGCCGATCGATAACCCGACGCCATGCAGCGACAACGCATAGCGCTCGCGTAACGCACTGAGCTGCGCATGCGGCGGCCCGCCGGCGCCCATATAGTTCTCCGCGTGCACCTCGAAGAACCCGATCGGCCGCGGCACGGCGAGAATGCGCAAAATGCGCCGGCTTGAAGCCGACGCCGGCTCGCGCCGGAAGACTTGATTGGACCCGCATGTTCGAACCGCGTCGAAGCCTCGCGCCCGTCTGCACCGAAGAACAAGAGGCGCCCGCCAAATGCGAGCGCCCTTTTGCGGCCTTGTCAGGATTTGATCGGCTGGAGCGAACCCATGCCCTTCGGAGTCTTGATCGTGTCGCACGTTCCCTTCGCCACATACTTCCAGGCGGTGCCTTGATAGTCCGCGGCCGCGGTGCCGGCGCAAGTGGTTCCGGCACCGGCCGCGCAGTCATTTTCACCCTTGAGCGCAACGCCGAAGCATTTGTCCATGGTCGGCTGCGGCGGCTTCGGCGCGGCGGCGACCGCAGTTGCGATCATCGTCAGGGCGGCGGCAAAAGAACCGGCGATCGTCGCGGTGGTGAAGGCGCTTTTGGAGCTCATTGGCGATCCTTTCTAAAGAACCGATGTTGCGAGGTGCAGGAGAAGCACATTGTCGGCCGCGTTCATAGCAACATCAAAGCGGGCCGCACCGTGTTTTTGAAGGCGATCGCGTCACAATCGTGTGACGGCGGTTTGCAGTCTGAACAAATCGCTCAGCCGCCTGACGTTCAAATTTTATTTATTCGAGCGCGCGGAAGCCGCGACGAGGTCGAACGCCGGCGGCGCGACAACCTCCCGGGTCGTTGCCAAAACCGTGGCGATCGGGATGGTGGTATAATCGAATAAGTCGTTACGGGAGGCGGGGTGGGCGAGGCATTTGGAGTCCTGCTGGCGATTGTCTCGAGCTCGCTTGGCGGGACAGCGGCCGCCATCACCCGCTACCTTTCCGGCGGTGCCGATCCGCTCACGCTTGCCATTCTGCGTTGGGGGATCGGTTTCGTCTGCGTATTGCCGATTGCGCTTATGCTGCGCGTGCGCTGGCCGCGCGGCAACGATCTGCTGGGCGTCGGCGCTCTCGGGCTTTGCTTCTACGGGCTGTTTTTCATCCTCTATAATCTGGCGATCAGCTACACGACCGCCGCGCGCGCGAGCCTCGCGCTCTCGACCTTGCCGCTGCAGACCATGCTGGTCGGCGGCCTGCTCGGCGTCGAACCGCTGACCGCGCGCAAATCGGCGGGAGTCGGCATTGCCGTCCTCGGCGTGTTCGCCGCGCTCGCCTCCGGGCTCTCCGCCGCGCCGCCGGGGGCCTGGCGCGGCGAACTGATCATGACCGGCGCCGTCTTGTGCATGGCCTTCTACAATGTCTGGTCGCGCCCCTTCATCGAGCGATCGAGCGCGCTCGGCTTTCTTGCCGTCGGCATGGGCGCGGGAGCCGCGGCGCTCGTCGGCCTCGGACTATTGACCGGCCGCGCCGCGGTGCTCGCGAGGTTCAGCGTGCCGCAATGGACCGCCGGTATCTATCTCGGGGTCGGCGGCGGCGCGCTCGCGTTCATTCTCTGGGTGCTGGCGCTTGAGCGCACGACGCCGACCCGCGTTGCCACCACCATGACCGTCAACCCGGTGGCGGCCGCGCTCCTCGCCAGCCTCCTCATCGGCGAGCCGATCACTCCGAATTTGATTGTCGGCCTCGTCGCGGTCTTTGCCGGCATTTGGATCGCGACTACTGAGGCGCGGCGGGCGGTTGCCGTTTCTCCGGCGCAGGTGGCGCGACGATGGTTGCCGATTGCCGCAATGACGCTGTGCGACGCGTCACGAGAGTTCCACGCGTTGAGACAACGATATTCGAAGAGACCTCTACGCTGACGCAGGAATAACGTCTAAAAATCCGTCGCGACATTGCAGTCGCTTCAAACAGAACCTGCCCAGCGCGGCGAAGAAGAGAAGATGGTGCCCAGGGGCGGAATTGAACCACCGACACCTGCATTTTCAGTGCAGTGCTCTACCAACTGAGCTACCTGGGCGCACGCTGAGCGGGCCCGTCGAACGGGCCGGCGCGAGCGGCGTGTTATAGTGATTTGACTTCCCGCTGTCCAGAATAGCGCCGCGATTTCGCGTCGTCGTCATCGGGGCTACGGGTCCTGGCGAGAGATGGATTGCCGGGTCAAGCCGCATCGGTGTCGTTCAGACGTCGTCACGGCCGCCTAGTTCGCCTCGCCCCCGCCCTCCTCGCGCCGCTCGTCCTCTTCCTCGTCCTCCGTCACCGGCACCGCATAGACGCCGGAGAGCCAGCGGTTGAGATCGACATCGGCGCAGCGTCGCGAGCAGAACGGCCGGAACTCCTCGGCGGCGGGCTTGCCGCAGATCGGGCAGCAGAGTCTGGCGCTGCCGCGTATCGGCCATGGGCGGAATATGGGGCGCCGGCGAGACGCGCGCCAGCTCATACGGCGTTGAGCCAGCCGAAATGGATCGGGATAGCCCTCGCCGCCGAGGAGCGTCATCGTCTCGTAGAGCGGCAGGCCGACCACGTTGGTGTAGGAGCCGACGATCTTGACGATGAAGGTCGCCGGCGATGCCCTGCGCCGCGTAGCCGCCGGCCTTGCCGCGCCATTCGCCGGAGGCGAGATAGGCCTCGATGTCCTCGTCGGACAGCCGCTTGAAGCGCACGCGGGTCTCGACGAGGCGCTGGCGGAAGGTCTCCTTCGGCGTCACCAGGCAGACCGCGGTATGGACGCGGTGGTTGCGGCCGGAGAGCAGCCGCAGGCATTGCGCCGCCTCGTCGAGCAGCTCCGCCTTCGGCAGGATGCGCCGGCCGACCGCGACCACGGTGTCGGCGGCGAGGATGTAGGAGCCTTTGAGCTCGTCGTCGAGCCGCACCATGGCGAGCGCGGCTTCGGCCTTGCTGCGCGCCAGCCGCGTGGCGCAGGCGCGCGGCAGTTCGCCGCGCTTCGGCGTCTCGTCGATGTCGGCGGGGCGCAGCGCGTCGGGCTCGATGCCGGCCTGATTGACCAGCGCGAGCCGGCGCGGCGAGCCGGAGGCGAGCACGAATTTTGGGCGGCCGATCATTTGAACCGGTAGGTGATCCGGCCTTTGGTCAGATCGTAAGGCGTCATCTCCACCAGCACCTTGTCGCCCGCGAGCACGCGGATCCGGTTCTTGCGCATGCGGCCGGCGGTGTGGGCGATGATCTCGTGCTCGTTTTCGAGCTTGACCCGGAAGGTGGCGTTCGGAAGCAGCTCCGTCACGACACCGGGAAATTCCAGAAGTTCTTCCTTCGCCATTCGCGATCCGGATTCGATGCGTCTGGCCCCGTGTCCAAGCGAGCGCCGCAGGCAAAAATTTGCGCGGAACCTAGCGGATGCCGGGCCGCTCGACAACGCGCGTTGGCGGCCTAATCACTCATTGCCGGGGCGCTGCGCGGAGAAGCGCTCGCCGATGCCGATTGAGCAGCTGGTCGCGCACCGCGCGATAGGCGTCGAGCCGCTGCTCGCGGCTGCCTTCGACGCCGGTCGGATCCGGCGTCGGCCAGTATTCGACGTCGACCGAGCTGGTGCGGGTGAGCTCCAGCGCCCGGTGATGCGCTTCCGGCGCCAGCGTGACGATGAGATCGAAATTGAATCCTTCCAGATCCTCGAGCTCCTCGAAGGTGATCGGCTTGTGCCGCGAGATGTCGAGGCCGATCTCCGCCATCACGGCGACCGCGAACGGGTCGAGCTCGCCTTTGCGCACGCCGGCCGAGCCGACATAGATGGCGCGGCCGAACATCTGCGCGAACAGAGCGGCGGCCATCGGCGAACGCACCGAGTTGAGCCCGCAGGCGAACAGCACGGCCAGCGGGTCGCGTCGCGGACGCCGGCATCGCGCCCTCACCCCTTCCAGTGCAGCACCGTGACCAGCGTGAACAGCCGCCGCGCCGTGTCGAAATCGAGCTCGACCTTGCGCTTGAGCCGCTCCATCAGGATGTGCGAGCCCTCGTCGTGCAGCGCGCGGCGGCCCATGTCGAGCGCCTCGATGCGGTCCGGCGTCGACGGTGCGGATCGCCGCGTAGTAGCTGTCGCAGACCATGAAATAATCCTTCACGATGCGGCGGAACGGCGCCAGCGACAGCAGATGCGCGATCACCGGCGTGCCGTCGCCCTCGCGGATGTCGAACACCAGCCGGTTGCCGTTGATGCCGAGATTGAGCGCATACGGGCCGCCATCGTGGCCCACCGGGCGGAAGCTGTTCTCTTCGACAAGATCATAGATCGCGATCGCGCGCTCATGCTCGATGTCGGGGCCCGAGCGCCCGATCGACGATTCATCGAGCGTCACCGCGACGAGGCGGCCGGTCTTGTCCTTGCTTCGCTCGGAGCGGGCCATCAGCGGTTGAGCCGAATCGCGACCGAGCGGGCATGCGCCTCGAGACCCTCCGCCTCGCCGAGCGTGATGGCGGCGTCGGCAAGCGCGCGCAGCTGCTCCGGCCCGCATTTGAGGATCGAGGTGCGCTTCATGAAATCGAGCACGCCGAGCCCGGAGGAAAAGCGCGCCGATCGCGCGGTCGGCAGCACGTGATTGGAGCCGGCGACATAATCGCCGATCGCCTCCGGAGTGTGCGCGCCGATGAAGATCGCGCCGGCGTTGCGGATGCGGCCGGCGAGCCGCTCGGCGTCTTCCGCGGCGATTTCCAGATGCTCGGGCGCGATGGCATCGACGAGCGGCACCGCTTCGTCGAGGTCGCGCACCAGAATGACGGCGCCGAAATCGCGCCAGGAGGCGCCGGCGACCTCTGCGCGCGGCAATTGCCCGAGCTGCCCTTGACCGGCGCGTTCGACCGCGCCGGCGAGCGCGGCGTCGTCGGTGACGAGGATCGCCTGCGCGCTCGGCATCGTGCTCGGCCTGCGCGAGAAGATCGGCGGCGATCCAGTCCGGATTGCCGGTCCGGTCGGCGAGGATCAGCACCTCGGAGGGTCCGGCGATCATGTCGATGCCGACCTTGCCGAAAACCAGGCGCTTGGCGGCGGCGACATAGGCGTTGCCCGGCCCGACGATCTTGGCGACCGGAGCGATGGTCTCGGTGCCGTAGGCGAGCGCCGCGATCGCCTGCGCGCCGCCGATGCGAAAGATCTCGTCGATGCCGGCAAGCTGCGCGGCCGCGAGCACCAGCGGCGAGAGCCTGCCGTCCGGCGCCGGCACCACCATGACGAGACGCGGGACGCCGGCGACCTTGGCCGGCACCGCATTCATCAGCACGGAGGACGGATAGGCGGCGGTGCCGCCCGGCACATAGAGCCCGACCGCCTCGATCGCGGTCCAGCGCCAGCCGAGCTCGACGCCGAGCGGATCGGTGAAGCGATCGTCCTGCGGCATTTGCCGGCGGTGAAAGGCCTCGATGCGATCGCGGGCAAGCTGCAGCGCATCGAGCGCCGCGCGGCTGCAGGATTGGCGCGCAGCTTCGATCTCGCGCGGCGTCACCTTGATCCCGGCTTTGTCGAGGTCGAGCCGGTCGAACTCGTAAGGTGAAATCCTTGAGCGCGCGGTCCCCGCGCGCGGCGACATCGGCGATGATGTCGCGAACCGCGGATTCGACGTCGGCGGATGCCTCGCGTTTGGTATCAAGAAACGCGCGGAACTTTTGCGCAAAATCATCCGAGCGGGTGTCGAGACGGATCGCCATGGTCATGACCTGCGCGCAATGACCGATGATGCGTCAAAGGTCATGTTCGCCGAAGCTGAGTATCAGCCCGCCGTCATTATAACAATTCTAATATATCCGCTTTCTGATTGACAAAAACTTCGTCGTTCCCCAACTCCTGACCTGCATCATTCCACACCATCGAGGACGGACATTGCCGGCGATCACCGCAAACATTCGCACCAGATTGAGCCCGATGCTGATCGCCGCGCTCCTGGCCCTGAGCGCGAGCGTCGCCCGCGCCGACGACACCGTGACGCTGTCGCTCGCCATCAAAGATCATCAGTTCGACCCTGCCGAAGTGCACGCTCCGGCCGGCAAGCCAATCGCGTTCCAGGTCAAGAATCTCGGCTCCGCCGCCGCCGAATTCGAGAGCAGCGCGCTGCATTTCGAGAAGGTGATCGCGGCGGGCGCCGAGGCGGTCGTGCATGTGCGGCCGCTCGAGCCGGGCCGCTACAAATTCTTCGATGATTTCCACCGGGCGACGGAAGGTTTCCTGATCGTACCGTGATCGTCCTCCCGGAGGTCTGTCCGTGCTTCCCACGCTGGTGATCGTCTTTCGTGAAGTCTTCGAGGCCGGCCTGATCGTCGGCATCATCATGGCGGTCACCTCCGGAGTGGCGGCGCGCGGACGCTGGGTGGCCGGCGGGATTGCCGCCGGGGTGTTCGGCGCCTGTCTCGTCGCGGTGTTCACCGGCGGGCTTTCGGAGCTGTTCGGCGGCAACGGCCAGGAACTGTTCAACGCCAGCATTCTCGGCTTCGCGGTGCTGATGCTTGGCTGGCACAATGTGTGGATGGCACGGCATGGCCGCGAGCTCGCCGCGGAGATGCGCGCGGCCGGCGCGGCCGTGGCCGCCGGTTCGAAGTCGCTTGCCGCGCTTGCCGTCGTGGTGGCGGTCGCGGTCCTGCGCGAGGGCTCCGAAGTCGTGCTGTTTCTCTATGGCGTCGCCGCGGCCGGAGGAAGCTCCGGCGTCGGCATGCTGATCGGCGGCGCGATCGGGCTTGCTCTCGGCGCGCTGGTTTGCCTCTTGGCTTATCGCGGCCTCATCACCATACCGACGCGCTATCTCTTCGCCGTGACCTCGACGTTGATCACGTTGCTCGCGGCCGGCATGGCGGCGCAGGCGATCGCTTTCCTCGAGCAGGCCGGGCTCCTGACCGCGTTGGGTCAGCCGGTTTGGGATACGTCCTGGATCCTGAGCGATGAGAGCATCCTTGGCCGCGCGCTGCACACGCTGATCGGCTACGTCGATCAGCCGACCGCCATGCAGCTCGTCGCCTACACGGCCACGCTCGCGGTCATCGCAGTGCTCATGAAGCTCTTTGCGGTGCGTCCGGCGCCGCAGCCACGCGCGGCGTGATCACGCCATGCCGGTATCGGCGGCGAAATGATCCGGGCACAACGCCGCCGCATAGACCTCGCCGAGATCGACAAGCTCCGCCTCCAAACATTCCACCTGCAGACGAATGGCGCCGCCGCCGGAGAAGGTCAGCGTGACCGTGCCGGCCGGGCTGTCGCCTTCGGCGAATTCGACGGCAAGGAGGTTGAGCAAGGCATCTTTGTTCGACGGATCGAGACCGCGGCATTTGCAGGCGTTGACGCGCTCGAAGCGCAGCGCCGTCCGGCAGCGCCGATAGTCCGGAGATTTGCCGCCGGCGGTGTCCTGGCCGTCCGCCGCATTCATCCAGTCGAAGCGATTGAGCGCCATGACGAAGCGGCGTTCGCGCGGCTGCCAGCGGACATCCGCGGCTTTGACGCGAGCATCCTGCACATGGGCGGAGATGACCTCGATGTCGTCATTGTCGAGGGCAACGAGCTTGAGTTCCTCCATGACCGCGTCCTGTTCTCGGCAATCTTCTGCCGGGAAACTAAGAACGAGGTTCGCGGCGCGCAAGCCTCGGCGCGCCGCGGTATGTGCGAATTTGGACCCATCGGCCAAATTCCGTTGCCGGTCTTATTTGCATTCCGCACGTCCGTTGACCGTGACGGGCGTCTTGCCGGGAGGACAGGCCGGCTTGGCCGCCGCCGGCTTTGGAGCCGGGGCTGGAGGTGGCGGAGGTGGAGGCGGCGGTGCCGGTTTGGCCGCCGCCGGCTTTGGAGCGGGGGCCGGAGGTGGCGGAGGTGGAGGCGGCGGTGCCGGTTTGGCCACCGCCGGCTTTGGAGCCGGGGCTGGAGGTGGCGGAGGCGGAGGTGGTGGCGCGGGTTTCACCAGCGCCGGCTTGGGAGCCGCGGGCGGCGGAGGCGGTGGCGGTGGTGGCGCGGGTTTCGCCACTGCCGGACTTGGACCCGGAGGCGGAGGTGGCGGTGGGGGTGCCGGTTTCACCAGCGCGGTCGGTGGCTGAGAAGGCGGCGCTCCAGCGCCCGCCGGACGCCGACGTTCATCCTTCGCCGGCGCAGTCGCCGTCCCCGTGCCGGACGCAGCCGGCGTCGCGCGCGACTGCACTGCACCGGGAAGCGCGACCGGCACCATCGGCCGCCCGGCAGCTCCTCCGGGCGGCGCGCCGCGCAGCGTCACGGTCGGAGGCGGCCTGACGAATGCGTGGATCGGACTCGCCGGCGGAGTGGGAAGAAAGAAACGCTCGCGCGGCGCCGGCGGTGGCGGCAGGACGGCGAATTCACGCGGTCGCACCGGCAAGAAGAAGACCGGTGGAGGCGGAGGCGGGGCGAAGCCCGGACCGACGAACATAACCACCGGCTGGTCGAGAAATACCATCTCCGCCGGCGGCGGCAGCGGCACGCCGAAATCGATGAAGGCGAATGACGCCGGCGGATCGAGCACGGCGGCGAGCATCGTCAACCGCCGGCGCGCATCCCACGCGTGCGGTCCGTTCGGATAACGGCGCAGATACGACCAGTAAGCCGGCGGCGTATTGGCGAACACACAGCGGCGCCAGATGATCTCCTCGCGGCGCACGGCCAACATCGCGGCGATACGGCGTGCAAACGGCGTGTTCGGATAGGCGACCAAATATTGCTGATAACCTTCGAGCGTGTCGAGCTCGAGCGCCGCCGCATAGGCGTCCTCGGCGCTCGAATAGCCGCCGATCGGTTTACCGCGGATGTCGGCGAGCGGCGCCACGTTGGGCGGCGGCGGAGCGTCGGCGGCGCGTTCGGTCATGAAGAACGGGCCGTCGATCTGCGCGACATACCATGGCACTTCGGCGCCCTGGCTCAGTTCGCTCACGCGCAGGCGCACGCGGGCGAACAGATCGTCGAGCGAAAGGCCGCCGGCCGCGATCATTTCCGTGAGCGAGGTCGCGTACGCGCCATAGGGACCCTGCTCGTCCGGTGCGACCGTGCCCGGCGCCGCGTTGAAGGCGATCGCCATGCCGCGCACCGGATCGACCAGTGCCAATCCGCCCGCCAGTGGCTGACCGCCGCGCGCGAACGGGTTTTGCCGCGCCGCGTCGAGGATGACGATCTTGACGCGCCCGGGCAGCGCCGCGAGCGGCTGGGTGAAATCGGAGATGCGCACGGCCTGGAGCGGCACATCGACGTCGCGTTGGATGTCGGCGTCGACCGGAACGAAATAATTGTCTCCGGCGAATTGCAGTCCGACGCCGGAGAGGTAAACAAGGGCAACGGCGTCCGGTCCGGCAGCAGCGACTTGGCTGAGAAATTCGCGAAATGATTCGCGCAGCGTCGCCTGATCGAGATTGCGCGCGCCGGTGACGGTGAAACCCGCCGCCTGCAGCGCGTCGGCGATAAGCCCGGCGTCATTGGCCGGCGTCGCCAGCTTGGCCGTCTTATATTCGTCGTTGCCGATCACCAGTGCAAACCGCGTCTCCGCGGCATAGCCGGCGCACGGCGCAAGCGCCAGCGCCAGAACGGCGATAAGCCACACTACCGGACGTGGAAACTTTCCCATGGCGCATCTTCCCCAAAACGAAATCCGCCGAAGCGTCATTGCCTGGCCCGGATAGAGCCGAGCAATGAGTTAGAATCATGTCGGACGCCGCGTTGCCGGCGGACCAACGATCAATCTTGCACGTATCGGAGGTCGGAGCGGGTTCAACAACTCGGCTGGCAAGGAACAAAAGAGCAATCTGCAAGGGGGAGCGCGCGCGAGGAGCGGCTTGCCAACATGGGCACCGGCGACGAGACAAATTGAGAAGTGTTTCAACAAACGACGGCTGCGCCAAATGCGAGCGGCGCCCGCATACCAACTGTAAATTCAGAAAACTGCACTAGAATCATTAATTTGGTGGTGCCCGCGTTGGCGAGCTTGGCTTGCGCTCGCATTGTAAGGTGTTCGCAAATCTCGACCACGAACACCGAGCAAACTGCTGAAAGTTGGATTTGCATCCAAGCCGGGAGGTTGCTAAGAACAATCTAACAGCAATTTTAGCTTGACGGGCCGCGTCTGTGCGGAGAATGGTTTCGACGCGATCCTGATGATCTCAACCATCTGTTGTTTCTTCCGCTCCCGCTAAGGGATACAAACAGCCTTTCTTGAAAGGGAGGATTTATGGCTAAGAAGTCAAAGAAGCGGCGCGCCTGGACTTCGTCCGAGGTCCGTGAGCTCAAGACGCTAGCGCGCAAGAAGACCCCGGCGGGGAGGATAGCCAAGCGCTTGAAGCGAACTGAAGGCGCGACACGGCAAAAGGCCTTCAGCATCGGGCTCTCGCTCGATTCCCGCTCCTGATTTCAATCGACAGCCAGTTTTGGAGTGCGAAGGTATCGGCCGGCGCCCAAGCGCCGGGCCGATGCTGCGCGCTCGGATTTCAAGTTCCGCGTCCGGTCCAACGGCGGTGATCAATCGGCCGGATGCACGGCCTGACTGAATGGCCCGAAATGAGAATAGCGTCCGGATCGGCCAAAAACGCCTCCGGTCGCCCCGGTAACCGCCTTCCGTCTGGTCGCTCCGGGGTCGGAAGATAACGAAATAGCCATATTTTTGCTCCAGCGTGGTATTCCGCCGGTTCCGGTGGTAGTCACGGCTTCTCATGAGCCAGATTTTAAGCTCGCTGCGGCAGCCGGCGGCAAGCACCGAGCTTGCCCAGGCTCTCCTCGCCTGCCGCCGGGCTTTCCTCGCCATCGCGCTGTTCAGCGGCATGAGCAATATCCTGATGCTCACCGGCGCGCTGTTCATGCTCGAAATCTACGACCGGGTGCTGCCGAGCCGCAGCGTGCCGACGCTGGTGGCCTTGTTGATTCTTGCCGCCGGCCTTTATGCCGCCCAGGGCGTGATCGATGCGATCCGCGCCCGCATCCTGGTCCGCGTCGGCGACAGTCTCGACGAAGCGATGAGCATGCGGGTCTATGATGCCGTTGTGCGCCTGCCGCTCAAGCTTGGCGCCAAGAGCGAGGGCGCGCAGCCGATCCGCGATCTCGATGCGGTGCGCACATTCCTTTCCGGCATGGGCCCGATCGCGTTGTTCGACCTGCCATGGATGCCGGTCTATCTGGCGATCTGCTTTCTGTTCCACACCTATATCGGCCTCACCGCGCTCCTCGGCGCCATCATCCTGGTCACCCTGACGATCGTGACCGAGCAGCACACGCGGCGGCCGACGCGCAGCGCCACCCAATTCGCCGCCGCGCGCAATACCCTGATGGAGGCGAGCCGACGCAACGCCGAAGCGATCGCGGCGATGGGCATGGTCGGCCGCATCGCGCGCCGCTGGAGCGAGCTCAATCGCGCCTACGTCGCCGCAAGCGGGCGAGCAAGCGACGTCGTCGGCGGCCTTGGCGCGGCTTCGAAGATTTTGCGGCTGCTGCTGCAATCGGCAATCCTGGCGGTCGGCGCGTGGCTGGTGATCAATCAGCTATCGACGCCCGGCATCATCATCGCCGGCTCGATCTTGGGCGCCCGTGCGCTCGCCCCTGTCGATCAGGCAATTGCCAATTGGCGCGGCTTCGTCGGCGCCAGGCAGAGCTGGCAAAGGCTGTCGCGCCTGCTCGGGTACCTGCCGGCGCGAACCGACCCGATGGCGCTGCAGCCGCCGGTCAAGACGCTCACGGTGCAGAACGCCGCCGTCGCCCCGCCGGGCGAACAGAAGATCGTGTGCCAGGACGTGAACTTCTCGATTCCAGCCGGCAAGGCGCTCGGCGTGATCGGTCCGACGGCTTCGGGAAAATCCTCGCTGGCGCGCATGCTCGTCGGCGTGTGGGCGCCGGCGCGCGGCGGCGTGCGGCTCGACGGCGCCAGCCTCGACCAATGGTCGCCGGAGGCGCTCGGGCGGCACGTCGGCTACCTGCCGCAGGACGTGGAGCTGTTCAGCGGCACCGTGGCGCAGAACATCGCCCGCTTTGAGGACCCGCCCGACGCACAGGCCGTCATCGCCGCGGCGCAAGCGGCCGGCGTGCACGAGCTGATCATCAATCTGCCCGAAGGCTACGAAACCAACATCGGCGACCACGGCAGCGCCTTGTCGGCCGGCCAGGCGCAGCGGGTGGCGCTCGCGCGCGCGCTGTTCCGCGATCCGTTCCTGGTGGTGCTCGACGAACCAAACTCCAATCTCGACGCCGAAGGCGACGAAGCTCTGACGCAAGCCATTCTCGGCATTCGCGCGCGCGGCGCCATCGCCGTGGTGGTCGCCCATCGCCCGAGCGCCATCGCCGGCGTCGATTACATTTTGGTAATGGGTAAGGGACGGCAGCAGCAGTTCGGGCCGAAAGAGGATATTCTCAATCGCGCGGTGCAGCCCGGCCTGCAGCCGCGCGCTTTGAAGGTCGTGCCTGAGCAGGGAGGAGCGGGATGAAAAACAAGTCGCCGGCAAGCCCGCGCGAGTCGATCGGCCGGCACATATTCGCCGGCGTGGTGCTGGTCGCCGTCCTGGCGATCGGGCTCGGCGGCTGGGCCTCGACGGCGGAGATTTCCGGTGCGCTGATCGCGCAGGGCTCGGTCGTCGTCGATTCGAATGTGAAGAAGGTGCAGCACCCGACCGGAGGCGTGGTCGGCGAGGTCCGCGCGCATGACGGCGACCGGGTGAAGGCGGGCGACATCCTCGTGCGCCTCGATGAGACGGTGACCCGCGCCAATCTCTCCATCGTCACCAAGGGCCTCAACGAGCTTTATGCCCGCAAAGCCCGGCTCGCGGCCGAGCGCGACGGCGCCGATACTCTTGCGGTGCCCCACGAGCTTGCCGGCAACGTCAACGATCGCGACTTCAACGAGGCGCTGGCGAGCGAGCGCAAGCTGTTCGAGCTGCGCCGCACCGCGCGTCTCGGCCAGAAGGAGCAGCTGCAGCAGCGCGTCAAGCAGTTGCAGGAGCAGATCACCGGGCTGACCGCCCAGCAGGACGCCAAGTCCAAGGAAATGTCGCTCATCGACCAGGAGCTCCAGGGCGTCCGCGATTTGTGGGCGAAGAACCTTGTCCAGCTCAACCGGCTCACCTCGCTCGAGCGCGAGGAGGCGCGCCTGCAGGGCGAGCGCGGCTCGCTCATCGCCGCCGCCGCCGAAGCCAAGGGCAAGATCGCCGAAATTCAGCTGCAAATCCTCCAGGTCGATCAGGAATTCACCAGCGACGTCGCCAAGGAGCTGCGCGAGACCGACAGCAAGATCGGCGAATACGTCGAGCGCAAGGTGACCGCCGAAGACCAGCTCAGGCGCACCGACATCCGCGCGCCGCAGGACGGCGTCGTCTTCCAGTCGACGGCGAACACGGTCGGCGGCGTCGTCACCGCCGGCGACCCGATCATGCTCGTCGTGCCGGAGACCGACACGCTCTTGGTCGAAGCCAAGGTCGAGCCCAGGGACATCGATCAAGTCAAGCTCGGCCAACCGGTCGTGCTGCGCTTCTCGGCGTTCAATATGCGAACGACGCCCGAGCTCAACGGCACCGTTTCCCGGATCGCGGCCGATACGAACAGCGATCAGCGCACCGGCCAGAGCTACTATCTGGTGCGCATCTCGATGACCGCGCAAGAGGTCGAGCGCCTCGGCGCCGGCGTCAAGCTGACCCCGGGCATGCCGGTCGAGGCCTTCATCCAGACCGGCGAACGAACCATGATCTCCTATCTGGTCAAGCCGCTGCATGACCAGCTCATGCGTTCGTTCCGGGAAAAATAGCCGCCGCGCCAGCCGGCCAGCCCACCCTCCGCCGGCCGGCGAGGAATGACGGCGTCTCTCTGCTATAAACAGCGCGACAGGCGGAAGCGTTGAGGGATCACGAACGATGAAGCTCATCGGTCGCTGGGCGCGGCGGTTCGGTCTGGCGCGGGCGGTGTGCGTCGTGCTCGTCTTCGCGCTGGTGCCGCTGCGCATGCTCGATCCGCGGCCGATCGAGGAATTGCGGCTGCGCACGTTCGATCTTTTTCAGGTTCTGCGGCCGCGCGAGCAGACGGCGCGCCCGGTCGTCATCGTCGACATCGACGAGGCGAGCCTCAAGGAGATCGGGCAATGGCCGTGGCCGCGCACGGTGGTGGCCGATCTCGTCACCCGCCTGACTGCGCTCGGCGCCGCGGCGATCGGCTTCGACGCCGTGTTCCCCGAGCCCGATCGCTTGTCGCCCAATCTGCTGGCGTCGACGTTGCACGATCTCGACGATGCGACACGCGAAAGGCTGCGCAATCTGCCGAGCAATGACGCGATCTTGGCCGACGCGATCCGCAAATCGCGCGTCGTCCTTGGCGAGTCTGTTTCCGACAAGGCCTCCGCGGGTCCCGCCGTCGAGGCCTCCGGCTATGGCGTGATCACCACAAAGGGCGCACCGGATGCGCGGACCTTTCTCGTCTACTATCCGACGCTGGTGCGCAATCTGCCCGTTCTCGAACAAGCCGCCGCCGGGCGCGGGATTTTCACCCAGGTCGAGGAGCATGATGGGATTGTCCGGCGTGCTCCGGTGATCATGCACGCCGGGAATGCCTTCGTGCCCTCGCTGTCGCTGGAAATGCTGCGCGTGGGGACGAATTCCAATTCACCGCTGATCCGCTCCAATCAGAACGGCATCCAAAGCGTCAACGCCAGCCGCTTTCGGCTGCCGACCGACGAACACGGACGACTGTGGATCCATTTCAATCACGTTGACCCACGGCGCTACGTTTCCGCCAGAGACGTCCTGCAAGGCAACGTCGCGGCCGACCGCATTCGCGGCAAGCTCGTCCTCGTCGGCACCTCGGCTATCGGCTTGTCGGACAACAAGACGACCCCGCTCGATCCGGTCATGCCCGGCGTCGAGGTGCATGCCCAGATCATCGAGAGCATCCTGACCAATGCGCTGCTTTCGGCGCCGAGCTGGGCGATCGGGGCCGAAATCATCGCTGCCGTGGTCTTCGGGCTCGCCATCATCATCGCCGCGCCGATGCTGCCGGCGGCGATCTTGATCGCGCTCGGCGCCATCCTGATCCTGGGTCTGATCGGCCTTTCCTGGTACTTCTTCGCCGCGCACAATCTGCTGATCGATTTCACCTACCCGCTGATTTCGAGCTGGCTCATTTATCTGGTTCTCACCTTCGTCAATTATTTCCGCGAGCAGAAGCAGCGCCAGCAGATCCGCTCCGCCTTCGGCTTCTACCTGTCGCCGCCGCTGGTCGAGCAGCTGGCGAAGTCGCCGGACCGGCTGGTGCTTGGCGGCGAGGAGCGGCGCATGACCATCCTGTTCAGCGACGTGCGCGGCTTCACCACGATCTCCGAGCACTACAAGGACGATCCGCAGGGCCTCACGCAGCTGATGAACCGCTTCCTCACGCCGCTCACCAACGCGATCATCGACCGCAAAGGGCACGATCGACAAGTATATCGGCGACGCCATCATGGCGTTCTGGAACGCTCCGCTCGACGACGCCGACCATGAGGCCAACGCCTGCGATGCGGCGCTGGAGATGCTGGCCCGCGCCGAGGCGCTGAATATCGAGCTCAAACGCGAAGCCGAGACCAATGGCGGCGTGTATATGCCGCTGCGCATCGGTATCGGGCTCAATAGCGGCCCTTGTGTCGTCGGCAATATGGGCTCCGACTTTCGCTTCAACTATTCGGTGCTCGGCGACACCGTCAATCTCGCTTCGCGGCTGGAATCGCGGACCAAGGACTATCGCCTGTCGATGGTGATCGGATCGCGCACGGCGGAAAGGGCGAAGGCGAAGTTCGCGACGATGGAGATCGACCTCATTCAGGTGAAGGGCAAAAAGCAGCCCGAAGTGGTGTTCACGGTGCTGGGACGGGCGCAGACCGAGGAGGATCCGCGCTGCCGGGAATTGCGCGAGCTCAATGGGCAGATGCTTGCCTGCTATCGCAAGCAGCAATGGGACGAGGCAGTGACGCTGATCGAGCGTTGCCGCAAGCTCGGCAACGGCTTCGACGTCGCCGGGCTGTACGACATGTACGAGGAGCGGATCGCCATGTACCGGGCCGAGCCGCCGCCGCCGGACTGGGACGGCGTCTACGAAGCCGAATCGAAGTAGTTACGCCGCGTCGTGCTGGATGAGACCTGGCGCGGCCGGTGCATTGCCGCGCGAGCGGTGATGCGCAAAAGCGAGTAGCGCAACAATTGCCGGAAGCGGCGGTAAGAAATTATTTCGGCGCGCGTTTGGCCAAGATGCGCTGCAAGGTGCGCCGGTGCATGTTGAGCCGACGCGCCGTCTCCGAAACGTTGCGGCCGCACAGCTCATAGATGCGCTGGATATGCTCCCAGCGCACGCGGTCGGCCGACATCGGATTTGCCGGTGGCTCGATCTTTCTGTTGTCGAGCGCGAGCAGGGCCGCGACCACGTCGTCGGCATCGACCGGCTTGGCGAGATAATCGACGGCGCCGAGCTTGACCGCATTCACCGCGGTGGCGATGTTGCCGTAGCCGGTGAGGATGATGGCGCGGGCCTCGGGCCGGCGCTTCTTCATCGCGGAGATGACATCGAGCCCATTGCCGTCGCCGAGCCGCATGTCGACGACGGCGAACGCGGGAGCGGCTTTTTCGACCTGCAGCAGGCCGTCGGCGACCGACTCCGCCGTGGTGACGGCAAAGCCGCGGGTCTCCATGGCGCGAGCAAGGCGTTGCAGGAAGGACTTATCGTCTTCGACGATCAGCAACGAGCGTTCGCCGGGCACGTCGCCGACGGCGGCATGGGCCATGGTGTTGGTCACCGCAATACTCCTCAACCAATCTGCGCCCCGCCAAATTTAGATACTCTGCATACGTAACGGCCGACAAGTCGCCAATCTGTCTCTTGTAGCATTTATGACGCCGCTTCCGCCCGCTCAAGAGGCGCCGAAATCACCCGCTGCTCAAAATCGGCACGGTTCCAGGTGACTCTGACCGTGGCGCCATGCAGCGGCGGGGCTTGATTGACCAGCGAAAGCTTGGCGCCGGCGCGCTCCAGGAGCGTCTTGGCGATGAAGAAGCCAAGGCCGAGGCCGAAGACCGGCTCGTCGTCGCCCTCCGGTCCGCGCGGCCCCGGCCGGCGGTGGGTGACATAGGGCGCGCCGATGCGGTCGACGATCTCCGGAGCAAAGCCCGGCCCGTCATCGCTGATGGTGATGCTGACCTCGTCGGCCGTCCATTGCGGAAAGATCTCGACCCGCTGGTGCGCGAAATCGACCGCGTTCTCGATCAGATTGCCGAGGCCGTAACGGATCGCCGGATTGCGCGCGCCGATCGGTTCGGCGGCGCGGTCGGGCGGGATCGTTACCCCGATCGAGACGCCGAAGTTGCGGTGCGGCGCGACCACCTCCTCGATCAGCGCGGAAAGCGGCACGCGATCGAACGGCTCGTCGGACGGAAGCTCGGTGATCTTCGACAGGATTTCGCGGCAGCGCTGCGCCTGTTCGCGCAGCAACCTCACATCCTCGGCGTGCGGCGATTTCGGGTCGAGCGCGCGCTCGATCTCGCGCACCACCACGGTGATGGTCGCAAGCGGCGTTCCGAGCTCATGCGCTGCGGCGGCGGCGAGGCCATCGAGCTGAGAAAGGTGTTGCTCGCGCGCGAGCACGAGCTCGGTTGCCGCCAGCGCGTCGGAGAGCTGACGCGCCTCCTCGGCAAACTGCCACGTATAGACGCCGATATAGCCGATCGCGAGCAGGATCGAGAGCCAGACCCCGACCATGTAAATTTCCGGAAGCTCGAGCTGATCCTCGCTGTCCCACGGCAACTGATAGTGAAAGAAGACCAGCACCGTCGCGCACAGCATGGCGAACATGCCGATCAGCAAGGTCATGCGCGGCGGCAGCGCGGTTGCCGAGATCAGCACCGGCCCGAGCAGCAGGAACGAAAACGGATTCTCCAGGCCGCCGGTGAGATAAACGAGCGCCGCGAGCTCGGCGATGTCGAAGGCGAGAAGCCAGGCGGCGCGGTCGGGCGCGAGCCACTGCGTCTGCGGCAGTCCGACGCGCAGCGCCACGTTGAGCGACGCCGGCAGCGCGATCACGGCAAGGCAGAGCCAGATCGGAACATCGAATTCGAGCCCGAAATGGACCACGACGACGGCCGCCAACTGGCCGAACACGGCGAGCCAGCGCAGCCGCACCAAGGTGTCGAGCCGCACGTTCCGCGATTGCTGATAGGTCCGTGGCAGACCGAACATGCCGTCAATGTAGCGTTTGGCCGGAGCTATTCCAAACAAGCCGGTCATGGGGTCCAGGCAGGCCGCGCGGCGTCGGCCGCTTCTGTGCTGCCGCGTGCTCTTTCAATCACCTCCAGCAATGCGCGCAGCGTTTCGGCGACGCCGGCGCCGCTCACCGCCGAGACGACGAGCGGCGATTTTTTCGCCGCGCGCCTGAGCCGCGCCGCCTGCCGTTTGATTGCGTCGGCGGCCAACGCGTCCGCCTTGTTGAGCGCGACGATCTCCGGCTTTTCCGCGAGGCCGTGGCCGTAGGCGGAGAGCTCCGCACGTATCGTCTGGTACGCAGCGCCGGCATCCTCGAGCGTCCCGTCGACGAGGTGCAGAAGCACCCGGCAGCGCTCGACATGACCGAGGAAGCGATCGCCGAGACCTATTCCCTCGTGCGCGCCCTCGATCAGGCCGGGAATATCGGCGAGCACGAACTCACGCCCGTCGATCTCGACGACGCCGAGCTGCGGCTGCAGCGTGGTGAAGG
Source organism: uncultured Alphaproteobacteria bacterium (assembly GCA_963695665.1). Lineage (GTDB taxonomy): Bacteria > Pseudomonadota > Alphaproteobacteria > Rhizobiales > Xanthobacteraceae > BOG-931. The sequence continues at coordinate 104,070 of CAVOHL010000013.1, read as the reverse complement.
GATAGTCGGCGATCTTCGGCTTGGCGGCGCTGACCGCGGCGAGGAATGTCGATTTGCCGGCATTCGGCAGCCCGACGATGCCGGCGTCGGCAATGAGCTTGAGCCGCAGGCGGATGGTGAGCTCTTCGCCCGGCTGGCCGGGATTGGCGCGACGCGGCGCCCGGTTGGTCGAGGTCTTGAAGTGGGCGTTGCCGAAGCCGCCATTGCCGCCGCGCGCAAGCGTCGCGGATTGGCCGGGTTCGGTGAGATCGGCCAGCAAAGTCTCGCCGTCCTCCTCGTAGATTTGCGTGCCGGCCGGCACCTTGAGCACGGCATCGGCGCCGCCCGCCCCGTGGCGATCCTTGCCCATGCCGCCACGGCCGTTCTTGGCCTTGAAATGCTGCTGGTAGCGGTAGTCGATGAGCGTGTTGAGGCCTTCGACCGCTTGCGCGATCACGTCGCCGCCCTTGCCGCCGTCACCGCCATTCGGCCCGCCGAACTCGATGAATTTCTCGCGGCGGAACGACACGCAACCGTTGCCGCCGTCGCCGGAGCGGATATAGACCTTGGCCTCGTCGAGAAATTTCATGGCCTTCCCGTAACGCCTCGCGCAAGGCAACCACCGGCCGCCGCCTCGGTGACCCCTGATATAATGTAGATAGTCGGGGAACGGCACTCAGCGCGGGCGGTTCAATGCGAAAACTGTGGCTCCTTGTCCGGCTTGCCGCCCTCGTGCTCGACGGCGCGGCGGTGCTGTGGATCGCACTTTCGGCCGCAAGCGCCGGCGGCCCGCAAGGCGACGCGGCACGCTTCGAGCGATCGCAGCACGCACTGCTGCAAGCGCAAGTCGCGCGCCTTGCGCCGCCGCCGCAAGCCGCCACCGTCTACGCGATCGGCATGGCCGGCTGGGCGGACCAGGATGTCTTCATCAAAGAGCTGGACGGCGGATTGGCGGCGATCGGCCGGATCCTGCCGATCCAGGATCATACGCTGCGCCTGGTGAACGACCGCAAGACGGGCGAGAGCCTGCCGCTCGCCAACCAGCGCAATCTTGCCGAGGCGGTGCATGCGCTCGCCGCGGTGATGCATAGGGACGCCGACATCCTTCTTCTGCTGATGACCTCGCACGGGACGCGGCACGGATTCGCGTTGCGCCCGCCGAGCGCGTTCACCAGCGAGCTGACGCCGCAGCAGGTCGCGGGAACGCTCGACCGGCGAGGGCATCAAGAACCGCATCGTCATCGTGTCGGCGTGCTTCTCCGGCAGCTTCGTGCCGGTGCTCGCCAACGACGATACGATCGTGCTCACCGCCGCGGACGCCAACAGCACGTCGTTCGGCTGCGCGCCCGAGCGCGACTGGACCTATTTCGGTGATGCGCTGTTCCGGCAAAGCATGCGGCCGGGCGTCGATCTCCAGCACGCGTTCGACAATGCCCGCACCCTGATCCATGGCTGGGAGCTGATGGACCACGCGCCGCCGTCAAACCCGCAGGGTCATTTCGGGCCGGCGCTGGTCGCCAAGCTGGCGCCGTTCTTCGCCTCCGCCAACGCCGGTCAATAGCAACAGATTTGCGAGCACGACGCCGCTCACGCCACCCGCCGCACCGGCGCCCAACGCTTGAGCGACCCCCAAAGCTTGCGATCGAGCCGGAAGCGGTCGACCGGCGCCGCGGAATTGATGGCGCGGATGCGCGTCAGCCGCACGCCGGTCCACTGGAACGCGCATTTCTCCAGCACCCGGCGCGAGGCCGGATTGCTGACGCGCGCGCCGGCGACGAGCGCGTCATACTCGAGCTCACCGAAGGCGTAGTCGATCAGCGCGCGCACGGTCTCGGTGGCATATCCATGGCCCCAATGGGCCACGCCCAGCCAATAGCCGATCTCCGAACCCTCTTCGCGCGGATCGATGCCGCACATGCCGATCACGGCGTCATCAAGCGTGATGGCGAACGCGATCTCCCCGTCGGCGCGATTGACCGCCGGGACGAACCGTCTCGCGTCGTCGACGCTATAAGGATGCGGGATACGCGCCGTGTTCTCGGCGATGCGGCGATCATTGGCGATGAGCGCAATCGCTTTAACGTCCGCAAGACTCGGCGCGCGCAGCGTCAGCCGCTCGGTCTCGAGGACGGGCATACTGCGCTCGCGTCCGGTCTCGTTTCGAACCTCTTCACACAGCGTCATGGCACGGGCTCCTAGAAGATAAAATCGAAAGGGGGAGCCGGCATCCGGTCTCCCCCTTTTCGAAGCCCATCTGGGCCCGCCGGTTCGACTGGATGCCGGCGGACTCAAATTTATGATCCGCCGTTCTACTGGGCCGCAGCCTCCGTCATCGGAAGTACCGACACGAAGACCCGGCCTTTGGCTTTGGTACGGAACTGGATTTGGCCGTCGATCAACGCAAACAGCGTGTGGTCCCTGCCGACACCGACATTGCGGCCGGCATGCCACTTGGTGCCGCGCTGACGCGCGATCACGTTGCCGGCGAGAACCTCTTCGCCGCCAAAAATCTTGATGCCCAGGCGCTGACCGCCGGAATCCCGGCCGTTGCGCGAGGAGCCGCCTGCTTTCTTATGAGCCATCGCTGGCCTCCGAACCTTTCTTAACTAATACCTACACCGGATTCGTGACAAAAGCATCACTTCTGCGCATCACTTCTTCTTACCCTTCGGCGCCGGCTTTTTCGCCTTTGCCGGCGGGGCTTTGGCCTTCGGCTTTTCCGCCTTCTTGGCCGGAGCCTTGTTTGCCGAACTCTTGCGCTTCTTGGCAGCGGCGTCCGCGGCCTTCGCCGTGGTCTCGGATGCGGCCTTCGCCGGAGCCTCCTCTGCCGCGGGCGCCGGCTTCGGCGCACGCTTCGGCCGCGGCTGCGCGGTTTTGCTCGGCTTCTTGCCGTCAGTCAGGATTTCCGTGATGCGCAGGAGCGTGAATTCCTGGCGATGGCCGCGCTTGCGACGCGAGTTCTTCCGCCGGCGCTTCTTGAAGGCGATGATCTTAGGCCCGCGCGCCTGATCGAGCACCTCGGCGGCGACGGTCGCGCCGGCGACCGTGGGCGCGCCGAGCGTCACGCTATCGCCGCCGACGACGAGAACCTCGCCGAACTCGACGATCTCGCCGGGCTCGCCCTTGATCTTGCCGACCTCGAGCACGTCCTCGGCGGCCACCCGGTATTGCTTGCCGCCCGTTTTGAAGACCGCGAACATCTTTGTCCTCGTGTTCGATCCCGGTGCTCGGAATTAGTCCGGACCGGCTTTTTCCAGTCGTTGATGCTGGCTGGTGCGCACGCCGGCCAACCTTGACGGTTCGCCTAAGGAGCGCCGCGTTCTTATGACGGGACGCTAAATCGCTGTCAAGAAATGCAAAGCCGGCGCGGACGCCACCCGTTTCGCGTAGCGACAGGCCGCCCGGCCCCGTGATAGGAAATCGCCCGGCAGCAAAGGAGTTTGCGATGGCCGACAGGACCGGGAACGCACGCAGGATCGGCTGGATCGGCGCCGGCCGGATGGGCACGCCCATGGCCGAGCGGCTGATCAAGGCCGGCCATGACGTCAGCATCTGGAATCGCACCCGTGCCAAGGCCGAACCGCTTGCCAAGCTCGGCGGCAAGGTGGTCGAGCACCTCTCCGATCTCAAAGACGTCGACGTCCTGTTCTCGATCGTCGCCACCGGCAACGACGTGCAGGAGGTGCTGTACGGCAAGAACGGCGTCTGCAGCCAGGGCGGCAAGCTGCCGCCGATCGTGGTCGATTGCTCGACCATCGCGGTCGCGGAATCCGCCGCGATCCGCGAAAGGCTGAGCCAACTCGGCGCCGATTTCGTCGCCGCGCCGGTGAGCGGCAATGCCAAGGTGATCAAAGCCGGCAAGCTTTCCGCGGTCGTGTCCGGAGCTGAGGCTGCCTGCAAGGCGGCCATGCCGCTGATCGAGGTCATTGCCCCAAAAGGCGTGTCCTATGTCGGCGAGGGCGAGCTCGCGCGCGTGTGCAAGATCGCGCACAACGTCATGCTCGGCGTCGTCATCGAAAACCTGATCGAGGTCATGCTGCTGACCAACAAGATGGGCGTGCCGCGACACGCCTTCCTGGCCTTCCTCAACAACAGCGTGATGGGTTCGATGTTTACGCGCTACAAATCGCCGGCGCTGGTCAATTGCGACTGGACCACGACGTTCACGCCGGAGCTTTTGCGCAAAGACCTCGATCTCGGCCTCGCCATCGGCCGCGAGCACGGAGTTCCCATGCCGGTGACGGCGGCCACGCGCGAGCTGCTGCAAAGCCATTTCGGCGCCGCCACGCTGCAGAAAAATCCGGATGAATATCTGCAGAAGGATTTTGCCGCGCTGGCCGAGACCATGGCGCTTGCCGCCGGCATGAAGCTCACCAGCGAGAACAAGAACGTGCCGACGGGACTGGAGTCTTAGTCGCTATTTGACGTCGGTGTGGGCGCTGACCGTCATCAGCCATTGACCGTTGCGTCTGGTCCACAGCCGCACGGCGCGGAAACGCGAGCGCGAGTCCGGCGTGAGGTGGGTCGCGATCATCACCGCGCCATCGCCATAGGCCGACACCTGCATGCTTTCGACCTCGCCGATGGTCACCGGGACGTTGCTCTCCTTCTGCCGCTCGATCAGAGCGATGCGCGCCGACTTCGAGACCGGCGCTCCGCCGCTGCCGTAGAGCACAAAGTCGTCGGCGACATATTTGCTCCATTCGCCGGCATCGTGCGCGGTGACGGCCTTGGCGATCACCTGGAACGAATTGATGAGCTCCTGTTCGGTCGGCGAGCGTACGCGATAGGGAATCGTTTCGCAGGGGTTTTTGCACTCGGGCGGCTTTGCCGGCGTGGCGGCCGCGCTTGGAGCGGCGGCGGCGGGCGCTTCGTCCGCGGTGAGCGGAACGTCCTGCATCACCAGGACCCGCCACGCGTGCTTCTGCCTCGCCCAGATATCGAGGAACAGCGCGTCCTCGCCCAGCGCCGATTTGCGATGGCCGCTGACCACGGCAACGAGCCCGTAGATCTTCACATCGACGTCGGTCGCGGGCCGCCGGCGACAGCTTTGAGATCGGCGAGAAAATCCCGGCGTGAATGGATCTTCCCGTTGGCGTCAACAAAGGTGAAATCCAACGCGAGGAGCCGGCGAGCGATTGCCTTGTCGCCGGCGCGCATCGCTTCGGCGAGAGTTTCGTCGGCGGCCAAAACCGGCGCGCCGGCGGCCGGCACCTGCGGCCTGGGCTGCGCCTTGGGTCCGACGACGAGAATAGCGATCAACGCCCCAGCGACCAGCGCGCCGGCCCATCCCCACTGGACGGCTCGTCGCAGAACTATTGATCGCGCGGCCGAGGTCGCCCCGGGCATGCTCCTCCCTCCCCGCCAATTCCGCTCCGCAACGGCCGTTGATGCGGCCGCACCGGTGCACGATGGCATTTTTCGGGCAAGAAAGCTGCGGACGCGTTGCTGCTCAACCGGTTAGCAATGACCATGCCGGCAGTGCCTCACCGCGCGGTGGTGGTAGTGGCGCCCACCTCTCCACCCTGGATGCATGGCGTTGCGGCAGGGCGCGCTCAGTTGCGCCCGCTTCGCCAGCATGCATCGGGTGATCTTGTGTTCGTCGGGAATAAAGTCATTGCAGAGCCGCAGCGCATCCGACACGCAAAGTTCACGCGGGTCGCCCTGGGCGGCGGCCGCATTCAAACCGGCAAGAAGAGCGACCATCGGCAAGGACAGACAGACGGCGAAACGCAATATCCGCATGTGTTTACCCCAAAGACCACGCGAGCCACTCCCGCGCTGACGCACCCTAACCATGAGGCGGGCTGGCGTCGATGGTATCCGGGCGAAAGTCAAATGCAAAGTGAGCTTGAAAAATGCCGTAATCGGCGGCGTCAGCGCCCCCAAGCGAAATCCGAGACCCGGCTCGCCCGTGCGGCGGTCAGGCCTTCGCATTTCTCCACCGCGCCCTCGGTCAGCTCCGCGGTCACATTGTCGAACGCGAGGTGACGGCAGAAGACGCCGTCGGGCATCGTGTAGATGATTGCTCCGACGCGGTTGATCGCACGCGCCTGCGCCGCCGACTGCAGCATCGGATCGATGACGACGCGGCCGCCGACCAGCAAGGCCGCCGCCAGGACCACAAGGAACAAGGACAGGACAACGGCAAGGCGCGCCGACTTCGCCCGCTGATCGTCGCGATAGGCCCGCGCCGCCCGGCGCGCACGCGCGCTGGCGTGGTCCGCCGCCGCGACCCACGAAACCGCGTCGGTGCCCGCTCGCTGGCCTGCGCGCATGCCGACAGCTTACGGCCGAACAGTTTACCGGCCGATAACAACTTGTTTTCAATTTGACGGGAAATTCCACGGCGCTCCTCGCGGATGCTAGTGTCGGCCATGCGCACGCAAGTCGTCATCATCGGTGCCGGTCCATCAGGCCTGCTGCTCGGGCAGCTTTTGCATCGCCACGGCATCGACAACGTCATCCTGGAGCGGCAAACCGGCGCCTATGTGCTCGGCCGGGTGCGCGCCGGCGTCATCGAGCAAGGCACCATGGATCTGCTCGACGAAGCCGGCGTCGGCGCGCGCATGCACCAGGACGGCCTGGTGCATGAGGGCGTGCAGATCTGCGTCGACGGCGTCCGCCACCGCATCTCCTTCAAGGAGATGACCGGCAGGACGGTGATGGTCTACGGCCAGACCGAAATCACCAAGGACCTGATGGACGGCCGCGAGGCGGTCGGCGCGCCGACCGTCTACGCGGCGCAGGACGTGGCTTTGCACGATGTTTTCGGCGGCAAGCCGCGCGTCACCTATCGCGCCGACGGCAAGATCGCAGGAGATCGCCTGCGACTTCATCGCCGGCTGCGACGGCTTTCACGGCGTCAGCCGCAAGAGCGTCCCGCCGGAAGCGCTCACGACGCATGAGCGCGTCTACCCGCTGGGCTGGCTCGGCATCCTCTCCGACACGCCGCCGGTCGCGGACGAGCTGATCTATGTGCGGCACCCGCTCGGCTTCGCGCTCTGCTCGATGCGCTCGCCGACGCGCAGCCGCTACTACCTCCAGTGCAGCCTCGCCGAGGACATCGATGCCTGGCCGGACGCACCGCTTCTGGGAGGAGCTCAAGCCGCGGCTCGATGCGCAGGCCCGCGATCGTCTGGTGACCGGTCCGTCGATCGAGAAGAGCATCGCGCCGCTGCGCAGCTTCGTCGCCGAGCCGATGCGCTTCGGCCGGCTGTTTCTGGCCGGCGACGCCGCCCATATCGTGCCGCCGACCGGCGCCAAGGGCCTCAATCTGGCGGCGAGCGACGTGCGCTATCTCTCACAGGCGTTGGTCGAACACTACGCCGAGAAATCGGACGCCGGCCTCGAGCACTACTCCGCGCGGGCACTGGCGCGGGTGTGGAAGGCCGAACGCTTTTCGTGGTGGATGACCACGACGCTGCATCGGATTTCGGAAAACCCGTTCGATCAAAAAATTCAGCTCGCCGAGCTCGATTATCTGTTCCGTTCCAAGGCTGCCGCGACGGTATTCGCCGAGAACTATGTCGGGCTGCCGTATTAGCGCGCCGGCGGCGCTCGGCAACGACCGAAACTCATTGCTCGCTCATCGCGATTTTGCCGAACAAGAAGGAACCAAGCCGCACTTCGCACGTTAACCAATATCCGATCCACAAGGAGAATGGTCATGCCTGCTCTGATGTGGATCGCGTTCTGGTCTTGCATGATGGGGGCCGCGACGTGCTGGCAAGAATCCGCACAAGCCGTTCGCGTTGAAGGGACGGACCGTCGCGATCCTCCACCGGCCTAGCCGCCAGCGAAATTTGCGCCTCTCGGTCGCGTTTCCCCTTCGGGCGGCAGGACGCGCCGAGGGGCGTTTCTCACGTCAGCTAGCCTGCCAACGGGCATGCGTGGAAGCACGTTTCGCGCCGGTCAGGTTGCGGCGCTCGCACTGCGCCGGTATCAATACGCGCCTTTTGGCGCGGCCCTGCGGCTCGCGCTTGTCCACGAAAGAGCGCCTCGACCGTCATGGCCCGTCTCGTCATGAAATTCGGCGGAACGTCGGTTGCCGATCTCGACCGCATCCGCAATGTCGCGCGTCACGTCAAGCGCGAGGTCGATGCCGGCCATGAGGTCGCGGTCGTGGTTTCGGCGATGGCGGGCGTGACCGATCAGCTCGTCGGCTGGTGCACGGCCGCGCTACGCGAACGGCAGATTTTCGACGCGCGCGAATACGACGCCGTCGTTGCCACCGGCGAAGAGGTCACCGCCGGCCTCCTCGCCATCACCCTGCAGGACATGGACGTCAACGCCCGCTCCTGGCTCGGCTGGCAGCTTCCGATCCTGACCTCGAACGCGCACGCCTCGGCGCGCATCCTCGACGTCAACGGCAGCGAGCTGATCCGGCGCTTCGGCGAGCGCCAGGAGGTGGCGGTGATCGCCGGCTTCCAGGGCCTGCACCAGGAGACCGGGCGCATCACCACGCTGGGGCGCGGCGGATCGGACACCTCGGCGGTGGCGATCGCGGCGGCGATCCGCGCCGACCGCTGCGATATCTATACCGATGTCGACGGCGTCTACACGTCCGACCCGCGTGTCGTGCCGCGGGCGCAACGGCTCCAGAAGATCGCCTTCGAGGAAATGCTGGAGTTCGCCTCGCTCGGCGCCAAGGTCATGCAAGTGCGCTCGGTCGAGCTCGGCATGGTGCATAACGTGCGCATCTTCGTGCGCTCGAGCTTCGATCGGCCGGAGGACATCGACCCACACAGCAATCCGCCGGGAACTCTGATTTGCGACGAGGAGGAGATCATGGAACAGCAAGTGGTGACCGGCATCGCCTTCTCGCGGGACGAGGCGCAAATTTCCATCCGCCAGGTGCAGGACAAGCCCGGCGTGGCGGCGGCGATCTTCGGTCCGCTCGCCGAAGCCAACATCAATGTCGACATGATCGTGCAGAACGTGTCGGCGGACGGGAAAACCACCGACCTCACCTTCACGGTGCCGTCGGCCGATTATCAGCGTGCGCTCGATGTCATCGTCAAAGCCAAGCCCGCGATCGGCTATGCCCGGCTCGACAGCGCCACCGACGTTGCCAAGATTTCCGTGATCGGCATCGGCATGCGCAGCCATGCCGGCGTGGCGGCGAAAGCATTCCGGGCGCTCGCCGAGCGCGCCGTCAATATCCGCGCCATCACCACCTCGGAGATCAAGTTTTCCCTTTTGATCGACGCGGCCTTCACCGAACTGGCGGTACGCACTCTGCACTCGCTCTACGGCCTCGATAAAGCCACGGCGTAATAGCGTTCGAGGGCCTTTTTTCGTTGCAGCGCACAAATTTGCGGTGTCCTGAGTCATATCCTTGTCTTCGGCTTGCGATCTGCATACCGCATTCGATATAGCCTTGAGGATGATCGCCGCGGGCCGCCGGGTCCCGGGCGAATTCCTCTTTGATGACGGCCGGTGCGACACGGGCTGCGCGCCGGTCAGGTAAGGCCCGAGGGACCTCACGCCATGCGTGGCGCGCTCGGCGGTCCGCGCGTGCTGTTGCGCCGGCTTCGCGAAGTGATGGCGGAGCCGGTCAGCGCGCAGGAACGCCTTGACAAGATCGTGGTGCTGATCGCCGCCAACATGGTGGCGGAGGTGTGCTCCGTCTACGTGCTGCGCGTCGATGCCACGCTCGAGCTCTACGCCACCGAAGGCCTCAACCGCGACGCGGTCCACCACACGGTGATGCGCGCCGACGAGGGCCTGGTCGGCCTCGTCGCCAGCGAGGCGAGCGCCATCAATCTGTCGAACGCGCAGGCGCATCCGGCCTTCTCCTACCGGCCGGAGACCGGCGAAGAAAACTACAACTCCTTCCTCGGCGTGCCGGTCCTGCGCGCCGGCAACACGCTCGGCGTGCTGGTGGTGCAGAACCGCGCGCGGCGCACCTATTCGGAGGAAGAGGTCGAGGCGCTGCAGACGACGGCGATGGTGCTCGCCGAGATGATCGCCTCGGGCGAGCTCTCGGCGCTCGCCCCTCCCGGCGCCGAGCCGGCGGCGCGGCGCTCGCTGCACCTCACCGGCGCCGCGCTCAGCGACGGCATCGCGCTCGGCCACGTGGTGCTGCACGAGCCGCGCGTCGTCATCACCAATTTCATCGCCGACGACGTGCAGAAGGAGCTGAAGCATCTGCAAGCCGCGGTCGAGACCTTGCGCGCCGATCTCGACGAGCTGCTCGAGCACGGCGACGTGGCCGACGGCGGCGAGCACCGCGACGTGCTCGAAGCCTATCGCATGTTCGCCTACGACCGCGGCTGGCTGCACAAGCTCGAGGAAGCGGTGATGACCGGCCTCACCGCGGAGGCGGCGGTCGAGCGCGTGCAATCCGACACCCGCGCGCGCATGCTGCGCCAGACCGATCCCTACCTGCGCGAGCGCCTGCACGATCTCGACGATCTCGCCAATCGCTTGATGCGCCAGCTCATCGGCCACGACCACGCGCCGTCGCGCGAGAGCCTGCCGGAGAACGCCATCCTGGTCGCCCGCTCGATGGGGCCGGCCGCGCTGCTCGACTACGACCGCAAGCGGCTGCGCGGCCTGGTCCTCGAGGAAGGCGGACCGCATTCGCACGTCACGATCGTCGCCCGGGCGCTCGGCATTGCCGCGGTCGGCGAGATCGACAATGCCACCGGCATCGTCGATCCCGGCGACGCCATCATCGTCGACGGCACGGCGGGCGATGTGCAGATCCGCCCGCTTCCCGACATGGAGGCCGCCTACGTCGAACGCGTGCGGCTGCGCGCGCGGCGCCAGCAGCAATATCAGGCGCTGCGCGACAAGCCCTGCGTCACCAGGGACGGCGAAGAGGTCACGTTGATGATCAATGCCGGGCTGAGCGTCGACCTGCCGCACATCGCCGATACCGGCGCCGCCGGCATCGGCCTGTTCCGCACCGAGTTGCAGTTCATGGTGGCGCCGAATTTCCCGCGCTCCAGCGAGCAGTTCACGCTCTATCGCGCCGTGCTCGACGCCGCCGGCGACAAGCCGGTGACCTTCCGCACGCTCGACATCGGCGGCGACAAGGTGCTGCCCTACATGCGCAACGTCGAGGAGGAAAATCCGGCGCTCGGCTGGCGCGCCATCCGGCTCGGGCTCGACCGGCCGGCGCTTGTTGCGCACCCAAGTGCGCGCGCTGCTGCGCGCCGCCGGCGGGCGCGCGTTGAAGATCATGTTCCCGATGATCGCGACGGTGCAGGAATTCGACCAGGCCAAGGAGCTGGTCGAGCGCGAGCTGACGCATCTGCGCCGCCACGGCCACAAGCTGCCCGATGAGGTCGAAGTCGGCAGCATGGTCGAGGTGCCCTCGCTGCTCTATCAGCTCGACGAGCTGCTCGATCGCGTCGATTTCCTGTCGGTCGGCTCGAACGATCTGGTGCAGTTCCTCTACGCGGTCGATCGCGGCAATCCGCGCGTTGCCGACCGCTTCGACCCGATGTCGGCGCCGGTCCTGCGCGCGCTCAAGGACATCGCCGACAAGGGCCGCGCGCACAACAAGCCGGTGACGCTGTGCGGCGAGCTCGCGTCGCAGCCGATCGGCGCGCTCGCCCTGGTCGCGCTCGGCTATCGCTCGCTCTCGCTGACGCCCTCGGCGGTCGGACCGGTCAAGGCGATGCTGCTCGATCTCGATTGCCGCAAGGCGGCGGCGTTCCTATCTCCGCTGCTCGAGAAGGCCGGCCGGCAGCGTGTCGATCCGCGAGCAGCTCGAAGCCTTCGCCGCCGACAAGGCTTGCAGCTTTGAGAGGAAAGATGACGCCCGGTTGGCGGGCGTCGCGTGCCCAAGCATGCTGCCGGAACAGAAACTCGACGCCCTCGTCGCCCGCCATGCCGCGCTCGAGACGGGATCTCGCCACGGCCTTGCCGGCGGAGACCTACGTGAAGCTCTCGCGCGAATTCGCCGAGCTCGCGCCCGTGGTCGAGGCGATCAAGGCCTATCGCGCCGCGCAGCGCGAGCTCGACGGGCTGACCGACTTGATTGCCGATCCGTCGACCGACGCCGAGATGCGCTCGATCGCCGAGCGGAACGCCCGGAGCTCGAAGCGCGCCGCGTCGCGCTCGAGCAGCAAATCCGCCTCGCGCTCCTTCCCAAGGACGCGATGGACGAGCGCAACGTCATTCTCGAAATCCGCGCCGGCACCGGCGGCGACGAGGCGGCGTTGTTCGCCGGCGATCTGTTCCGCATGTACGAGCGCTACGCCGCCAAGCAGGGCTGGAAGGTCGAGGTCATGACCGCGAGCGACGGCCCGATGGGCGGCTACAAGGAAATCATCGCCGAGATCCGCGGCCGCGGCGCCTTCGCCAAGCTGAAATACGAGTCCGGCGTGCACCGCGTGCAGCGCGTGCCCGACACCGAGGCCTCCGGCCGCATTCACACCTCGACCGCGACGGTCGCGGTGCTGCCCGAGGCGCAGGACGTCGACGTCCCGATCAACGACGCCGATCTGAACATCGACACGCTGCGCTCGAGCGGCGCCGGCGGCCAGCACGTCAACAAGACCGAATCCGCGGTACGCATAACCCATATCCCGTCCGGCATCGTCGTCATGATGCAGGAGGATCGCTCGCAGCACCGGAACCGCGCCAAGGCGCTCGCCGTGCTGCGCACGCGGCTCTACGACTTCGAGCGGCAGAAGCAGGACGCCGCGCGCGCCGCCGAACGCCGCGGCCAGGTCGGAACCGGCGACCGCTCCGAACGCATCCGCACCTACAATTTCCCGCAGGGCCGCGTATCGGAACATCGCATCAATCTGACGCTCTACAAGCTGCCGCAGATCATGGAGGGCGAAGCGCTGGGCGAGATCATCGACGCGCTCGTCGCCGAGCACCAGGCCGCCCAGCTCGCGGCCGAGGAGCCCGCTTGATGCGCGCCCGGCCCGGATTTCGTCGCCACAGCGGCGCGGCCGGAGAGCGCCGATGCGCGCACCGCTGCCGGCGCGCGCCTCGCGTTGACGCGGGAGTTTCGCGCCGCGGGCATCGATACGCCCGAGCTCGACGCGCGCCTCCTCGTGGCTCACGCGCTCGGGCTCGACCATGCCGGGCTCGCGGCGGCCGGCGCGCGCGCCCTCGAGCGCGACGAGACAGACGCAATTGCCGCGCTGGCGCGGCGCCGTCTCGCGCGCGAGCCGGTGGCGCGCATCCTCGGCAGCAAGGAATTCTGGAGTCTGCCGCTGCGCGTCGATGCCGCGACGCTGGTGCCGCGGCCGGAAACCGAAACCGTGGTCGAGGCGGCGCTCGCCGCGGTCGATCGCCGACGGCGCGCGGTCGCGTTCACTGCGGATTGCCGATCTCGGCACCGGCTGCGGCGCCCTGCTGCTGGCGCTGTTGACCGAGCTGCCGCGCTCGAGCGGCGTCGGCACCGATATCAGTCTCGCTGCGCTTGCCGTCGCCCGCGACAACGCCCGAAATTTGCGATTGACCCGCGCGGCATTCCTCGCCGGCGACATGACCGCGGCGCTGAGCGGACCGTTCGACCTGATCGTCGCCAACCCGCCCTATATCCGCTCCGGCGACATCGCCGCGCTCGCGCCCGAGGTGCGCGATTTCGATCCGCGGACCGCCCTCGACGGCGGGCCCGACGGGCTCGACTACTATCGGAGCATTGCCGCCGCGGCGCCCGGCTTGCTTGGCCCCGGCGGGGCGGTCATCGTTGAACTCGGCATCGGCCAGGCCCACGCCGTTTCCGCATTGTTTTCGGCAGCGGGGCTTGTACCGGCCTCGCCCCGCACCGATCTTAACGGTGTGCCGCGCGCCCTCATGGCCAGAAAAGTTGCAAAAAACTAGCCATGACCACCAGGCATTGGCCTGGGCGAGATCGCAGCAAAAAAGCACTTGGAATGTCGGCCGGAACCGACTAGCTTGCGCGCACGGAATCGGCCCGAGATGATGATGCCGCGCCGCTTTGAACGCCGAGGGCGTCCCTCCTAAGAGGTTGGCAGCGCAGGCCAGGTGAACAACGAAAGCCGGAACAAGCGAAAGCCGGATCGGACGACACACGGGATCGCCACATTAAGACCGAAAGATCATCGGTTCGGCGCGCATTCGTACGGAATGTCGCGCAAGACGAGGGGCTGACAACACCGCGGCGGAGCCGTTGGTGAGGGCTGCATTGCTGAGGATTGGCAAGATTGGCGGGCGATGACGCCGGCGGGTTTGTCCTGTGCGAGACGACAGGCCGGATCAATGCCGTCACGTTGCTCGAATTGAGGTCCTAGTAAGGTGAACGGCGGCATCCGTGCCGCCGCAAAACGAGGGGTTGGCGGAACAGCAAACCATGAGAAACGGTCAGAACAAGCGCATGCGGGGTCGCAACCGCAAAGGTGGCCATCACCAGAATCCGTTGTCCCGCATGTACGAGTCCAACGGACCGGACGTGAAAATTCGCGGGACGGCGTCGCACGTCGCCGAGAAATATCTCCAGCTTGCCCGTGACGCGCAGAGTTCCGGAGACCCGGTCGCAGCCGAAAACTACTATCAGCACGCCGAGCACTATTTCCGCCTGATCGCCGCCGCGCAGGAGCAGTTTCGCCAGACCCAGCCCTACTACCAGCAGGGTGGCGAATCGCGCGGCAATGTTTCCGACGACGGCTATGACGATGGCGACGGTGAGCAGCCCCCGCTCGGCGGCGAGCCGTTCGCGCCGCGTGAACCGCAGCCCTACTTCCCGCGCGAGCAACAGCAACAGCCGCACGTTCAGCCGCAGCACACGCAGCCGCAGCACACGCAGCATCAACCCCGCCCGCAGCAGCACTTCCAGCCGGCAGGCCAGCACTTCCAATCGGCAGGCGAAGAGGATGTCGAGCGATTGCCGTCGTTCATTACCGGCGGCCAGTCGAATCCGCAGGCGCCGCAACAGGGCCAAGGCTCCAACAATCCCTCCAACAATCCCAACGGCCCGAACGGCTTTGACAGCGGGTCGCCCGATCGCTTCCCGCTTCATCGCCGGCGCCGGCGTCATCGCGGCCCGCGCGACCATTCCATGCCCAACGAGGGTGATGCGCCGCCGGCCGGGCCGCGCCCGATCGACGATTGATTTCCGTCATTCTGGAACAGAGCGCGGCGTAGCGCTGACGGCGCTCAACCGCCGCGCGGCGCTTTGAGCAGCCGAGCCAGAAACCAGATCGGCAAAACGATCACCGCGCCGAGCAGGAAATATTGCCAGAGCCAGCGCACCGCGTCGAAGCCCATATTCCAGATGTGCTGCACCAGCCGGCGAACCGAGTCGAGAATATTCCACGGATCAAGGCCGATCGCGGCAAGGATGACGCCGACCAGGATCGACAGCAGGATCAGCCGGCCGATGACCGCAAGCGGCGGACCGCCGAAGAAGCGGTGAACATATTCTTGCGCCATAGCGAAATCTCCGTCGCGTCAATTACGCAACTTGTTGCGGTTCGCGCAAGCGCCACATTGCGTTGGTGAGGGGCGCGCGCAAGGCGTTGCTTCGACTTTGCAAGAAGGGCTAAGTTGCCCTTGGCTAAGTTGCCTGTGCCCAAGCGGTTTCCGGGCCTTCCGGGGATATTTCATGGCCAAGATCGAGGACCGCGCGCCGGCGTCGATGGCGACCCTCAATGACGATATCGGCGAGGAGAAGCGGCTCGCCATGTATCGCCTGCAGGTCGAGATCCGCGAGGCCGAGCAGCGCGCCTACGATCTCTTCCTGCAGAACCTGGTGAAGGGCACCAGCCATCTTTCGCTCGGCCAGGAGGCGGTGGCCGCCGGCTTTGCCGCCGCCATGCGCCCCGGCGATCTCTCGCTTCTGCACCTATCGCGGCCACGCCCACACGCTGGCGCGCGGCGTGCCGATCGACCAAGGTGCTGGGCGAGCTGATGCAGCGCGACAACGGACTGATGCGCGGCAAGGGCGGCTCGATGCACCTGACCTCGGTCGATCACGGCGTCATGGGCTCCTACGCGATCGTCGGCGCGCATCTGCCGATTGCCTGCGGCGCCGCCTGGCGCGCCCAGTACAAGGGCGAGAAGGACGTGTCGGTCTGCTTCTTCGGCGACGGCACGACCAATATCGGCGCCTTCCACGAGGCGTTGAATTTCGCCGCGGTGTGGAAGCTGCCGGTGGTGTTCGTCTGCGAGAACAATCTCTACATGGAATACACGCCGATCGGCGACGTGACCGCGGTGCCGCATCCGGCTGCCGACCGCGCCGCGAGCCTACGGGCTCGAGCGCATCATCATCGACGGCAACGACGCCGACATCGTCTATCGCACCGCCATGTCCGCTTACGACAAGGCGCGCGCCGGCGGCGGGCCGTCGCTGATCGAATGCCTGACCTATCGTTACAGCGGCCATTCGCGCGCCGATCCGGCCAAGTACCGGCCGGAAGGCGAGCTGGAGCGGTGGAAGGAGCGCGACCCGATCAAGATCTATCGCGAGCGGCTCAAACAATTCGGCATCGGCGACGAGGTCATCGCCCGCATCGACGCCGACGTGAAGCGGCGCGTCGACGAGGCGACCGAGCAATGCAAGGCGGCGCCGCCGCCTTCGGCGGACATTCTCACCGCCGATGTCTATGCCGACGGAGGCTTCGCATGGCGGAACTGACCTATCGCGACGCGGTGATCGCGCGGCATCGCGCAGGAAATGGCGCGCGATCCCGACGTCGTCTTCCTCGGCGAGGACGTCGGCAAGCCGGGCGGCGTGTTCAAGGCGACGGTCGGCCTCTTCGAGCAATTCGGGCCGGTGCGCGTGCGCGACACGCCGATTTCCGAGCAGGCGATCCTCGGCGCCGCCATGGGCGCGGCGATGACCGGCTTAAAGCCGATCGCCGAGATCATGTTCTCGGATTTCATCGCCGTCTGCTTCGACTACATCGCCAACGAGTTCGCCAAGAGCCGCTATATGTCGAACGGGCAGCTCAAATGCCCGCTGGTCGTGCGCACCGGCAACGGCGGCGGCGCCCGCTTCGGCGCCCAGCATTCGCCAGAGCGTCGAGAACTGGTGCATGATGATTCCCGGCCTCAAGGTCGTGGCGCCCTCCTACGCCGCGCGACGTGATCGGGCTGATGGCGGCGGCGGTGCGCGATCCCGATCCGGTGATCTTCTTCGAGCACAAATCGCTCTATGCGACCAAGGGCGAAGTGCCCGACGGCGAGATCGTCGACACGCTCGGCTCGGCCAAGATCGTGCGGCCGGGCAAGGACGCCACCATCGTGGCGCTGGCGCTGATGGTGCCGCGCGCGCTCGCGGCCGCGGAGAAGCTCAAGAGCGAGCACGGCATCGACTGCGAAGTCGTCGACGTGCGCTCGCTGGTGCCGCTCGACACCCAGACCATTCTCGGCTCGGTCGCGCGCACGCACCGCCTGTTCACCGTGGAGGAGAATCCGCGGCTGTGCGGCTGGGGCGCGGAGATCGTCTCGATCGTCGCCGACGAGGCGTTCTACGAGCTCGACGGACCGCCGGTGCGGATCACGACGCCGCACATCCCGCTGCCGGCCGCCGACGTCCTCGAGGACATGGCGCTGCCGAGCGTCGAGCGGATCGCCGAGCGGGTGCGACGGTCGATGCAGAGCTAGATTTGCGCTCGTCCTCGCGAAAGCGGGGACCCAGTTGCTGGATTCCCGCATTCGCGGGAATGAGCGGAGAAGAGCGCGAAACGACAAGGTGTGCCATGTACGACAATCTCCTCGCCAACGTCCCGACCGATCTGTGGATCGGCGGCAAATGGCGCAAGTCCTCCGATCGGCGGCCGCTTCGACGTGATCGATCCGGCGACCGAGAACAAGATCGCCTCGGTCGCGAGCGCGACCGTCGAGGATGCCAAGGCCGCGGTCGATGCCGCCAGCGCCGCCTTCCCCGGCTGGGCCGCGCAAGAAGCCGCGCGAGCGCGCCGAGATCCTGCGCAAAGCGCTACGAGCTGATCATGCGCGATGCCGAGCGGCTCGCCAAGCTGATCACGCATCGAGAACGGCAAGGCGCTCTCGGATTCGCGCGGCGAGGTCGCCTACGCGGCGGAGTTCTTCCGCTGGTACGCCGAAGAGGCGGTGCGCAATATCGGCGAGGTGTCGCGCGCGCCCGTCGTCCGGCGCCCGCATCTTCGTGCAGCACAAGCCGGCCGGCATCGCCGTGCTGGTGACGCCGTGGAATTTCCCCGCCGCCATGGCGACGCGCAAGATCGGCCCGGCGCTCGCCGCCGGCTGCCCGGTCGTGCTCAAGCCCGCCTCCGACACGCCGCTCACCATGCTCGCCCTGATGCCGATCCTGGAGGAGGCCGGCGTTCCCGCCGGCGTCGTCAACGTCATTCCCTCGCGCCGCTCCGGCAAGGTGGTGAGCGCGATGCTGCACGATCCGCGCGTGCGCGTGGTCTCGTTCACCGGCTCGACCGAGGTCGGCCGCAAGCTCCTGCACGAAGCCGCCGACAACGTGGTCAAGCCGGCGATGGAGCTCGGCGGCAACGCGCCCTTCATCGTGTTCGAGGACGCCGACATCGACGCCGCGATCGAAGGCGCCATGATCGCCAAGATGCGCAACATGGGCGAGGCCTGCACCGCCGCCAACCGCTTCTACGTGCACGAAAAGGTGCACGACGAATTTGCCGACAAGCTCACCGCCAAAATGTCCGGCGCTGAAGATGGGCAACGGGCTCGACGACGGCGTCGCGCTCGGCCCGCTGGTCAAGCAAGGACGGCCGCGACAAGGTGATCGAGCTGGTCGACGACGCGGTGAAGAAGGGCGCCAAGGTGCTCACCGGCGGCAAGGCGCCGGCCGGACCCGGTTTCTTCTATCCGGCGACCGTGCTCGCCAACGTGCTCCGACGACGCCAAGATGCTGCAACGAGGAGATCTTCGGCCCGGTCGCCGTCGATCCAGACCTTCAGGTCGGAGGACGAGGTCGATCAGCCGCGCCAACGACACCGAGTACGGCCTCGTCGCCTACCTCTACACCAAGGATTTGACCCGCGGCATGCGCGTCTCGGAAAAGCTCGACTTCGGCATGATCGGCCTCAACCGCGGCCTCGTTTCCGATCCCGCGGCGCCCTTCGGCGGCGTCAAGCAGATCCGGCCTCGGCCGCGAAGGCGCGCATGAGGGACTGATGGAATTTCTGGAGACGCAGTACGTCTCGGTGAACTGGTGAGATCCGCCGCGCCGTGATGAACATCCTGATGCCGCAACTCGGCGAGACCGTCGCCGAGGGCAAGATCACCAAGTGGTTCAAATCCGCCGGCGATACCGTGCAGCCGGGCGATAACCTGTTCGAGATCGAGACCGACAAGGTCTCGATGGAGGTGCCGGCGATCGAAGCCGGCGTGCTGAGCGAAATCCGCGTGCGCGAGGGCGAGGTCGCGCCGGTCGGCGCCGTTGTCGGCGTCATCGGCGACGCGGGCGGCGTGACCGGCGCGCCGACGAAGTCCGCGCCGGCGGTCCCCGCCTCGCCCGCCGCTGCCGCGCCGGTGACGGCGCCAGCCGCTGCGGCGGTCGCGCAGCCGATCAAGCTTGATCCGTTCTTCGAGGTGCGCACGCCAGAGCGTAATTTCGGCCCGGCACGGCTCGCCGGCGGCGTCACGGTCACGCCATTGGCGCGGCGGCTCGCGAGCGAAGCCGGCATCGATCTGTCGCGTATGCGCGGTTCCGGACCGCACGGCCGCATCGTCGCCCGCGACCTCGCCAATGCGCCCCGGCTCGGCGCCGGACGCGCAGCCCGCCGCGCCGGCGCATGGCCCGACCGCCGATCAAGTCAGGTCGCTCTATGATCCGGCGAGCTACACCGAGATGCCGCTCGACGGCATGCGCCGGACCATCGCGGCCCGGCTTCTGCAAGCGAAACAAACCATCCCGCATTTCTATCTCACCGCCGATATCGAGATCGATCGCCTCAAGGAGCTCCGCGAGGACGCGAACGCGGCAGCGCCCAAGGACGGCGACGGCAATCCGGCGTTCAAGCTCTCGCTCAACGATTTTTTGATCCGTGCGCTGCGCGCTGGCGCTGCAGCGCGTACCGGCCGCGAATGCGGTCTGGGCGGGCGACCGGATCCTGCGTTTCCGGCACTCCGACATCGGCGTCGCCGTGGCGCTCGACGGCGGCCTGATGACGCCGATCATCCGCATGGCCGAGACGAAGTCGGTCAGCGCGATTTCCGCCGAAATGAAAGGCCTCGCCGCGCGCGCCCGCGAGAAAAAACTCAAGCCGCAGGAATACCAGGGCGGCTCCTCGGCGATCTCCAATCTCGGCATGCATGGCGTGCGCGAATTCGCCGCCATCATCAATCCGCCGCATGCGACGATCCTCGCGATCGGCGCCGCGCGGCGGCAGGCAGTGGAAAAGCCGGACGGCGGCGTCGCCTTCGCCAGCATGCTGACGGCGACGCTCTCCTGCGACCACCGCGTGGTCGACGGCACGCTCGGAGCGGAGCTGCTCGCGGCGTTCCGAGGCTATGTCGAAAGGCCGGTGACCGCGTTAGTCTAAATCGGCAGCGAACGAACCAGGGAGGGACTCGCATGAACAAGCTCATCATTTCGGCGATCGTCATGGTCGTCATGGCGCTGGTGCTGAGCTACCTGGTGCACGGCGTTCTGCTGCACGACGACTACATGCAGATGCAGAGCTGGATGCGGCCGCAGGCCGACGCCAACGGTCTGTTCTTCTTCATCGTCATCGCCCAGGCGCTGTTCGGCGTGGCCTTCGCCTGGATCTACGAGCAGGGCCGCGAAGACAAGCCCTGGCTGACCCAGGGCGTGCGCTTCGGCATCGCCATCGCCGTCCTGGCGATCGCGCCGACCTATCTCATCTATCACGTGGTCACGCCGGTTCCGCTGATCGTGGCGATCAAGCAGATCGTCTATGACACCATTCGCGTCTTGCTGATGGGCATCGTGCTTGCCTGGATCAACCGGAACTGATCGCGGCACATGGCAGGCGCAAAATCCGAAGTGCTGCTGATCGGGCCGTCACGGCCGGTCATCGCCAAAGGCTTCGCGGCTCTCACCGTGCACAGCCTCTCCTCGGCCGCGGACCGCGACGCGCTGCTCGCATCCGCGGCGCATGTGGGCGCGATGGCGGTATCGGCGCCGGTCGAGCCGATCAACGACGCATTGCTCGCGCGATTGCCGCAACTCGAGATCGTCGCCAGCTTCGGCGTCGGCTACGATCACATCGACGCCGCGGCGGCGGCGAAGCGCGGCATCATCGTCACCCACACGCCCGGCGTGCTGACCGAAGAGGTCGCCGACACGGCGCTCGGGTTGCTCCTCTGCACGGTACGTGAGCTGCCGCAGGCCGAACGCTATCTGCGTGCCGGAAAATGGCTCGAGCGCGAATATCCGCTGACCAAGGCGTCGCTGCGCAACCGCAGCGTCGGTCTCGTCGGCATGGGGCGCATCGGCCGTGCGATCGCGCGCCGGCTCGAGGCCTTCGGCGTCCCGATCGCATATCACGCGCGCCAGCCGCGGCCCGACCTCGCCTATCGCCACTATCCGGACCTGATCGAGATGGCGCGTGCCGTCGACATCCTTCTCGTCATCGTGCCGGGCGGTCCGGCGACCCGGAACCTGATCGACGCCAAGGTGCTCGAAGCGCTTGGCCCCGAGGGCATCCTGATCAACATGGCGCGCGGCTCGGTGGTCGACGAGCCGGCGCTGATCGAGGCGCTCAAGCAGGGAAAGATCATGGCCGCCGGCCTCGACGTGTTCGCCAAGGAGCCGCACGTTCCGAAGGAACTGATCGCGATGGAGAACGTGGTGCTGTTTCCCCATCTCGGCTCGGCGTCCAGGTTCACGCGCGAGAAGATGGATCAGCTGATGGTCGACAACATCCTCGCCTGGGCCGCGGGCAAGCCGCCGCTCACTCCGGTGCCGGAGACGCCCTGGAAATCGTGGAAGGCTTAGGCGGCCGCGCCGCCGCCGCTCGTCACTCGGCGGCGATGCGCACTTCCGGCGCGGCGGCGCGAACGTCGGCGTCGACGTGCGGCTCGAACTGCACGAAATTCTTCTGGAACATGTCGACCAGCTTGCGCGCGGTCTGGTCGAACTCGAGCTTGTTCTGCCAGGTCTTCTGCGGATAGAGCAGATGCGGCTCGACGCCGGCGAGCTGGGTCGGCACCGCAAAGCCGAAATACGGATCGGTGCGGAATTTGGCGTTCTTGAGCGAGCCGTCGAGCGCCGCGCGTCGAGCAGCGTGCGCGTCACCTTGATCGGCATGCGCCGGCCGACGCCGTAGATGCCGCCGGTCCAGCCGGTATTGACCAGCCAGCAATCGACCTCGTGCGCGCTGATCAGTTCGCGCAAGAGATTGCCGTACACCGACGGGTGGCGCGGCAGGAACGGCGCGGCAAAGCAGGTGGAGAATTCCGGCTGGACGCCGACCAGGCCCTTCTCGGTGCCGGCGACCTTGGCGGTGTAGCCGGAGAGGAAATGATACATCGCCTGCGCCGGCGTGAGCTTGGCGATCGGCGGCATCACGCCGAAGGCGTCGGCGGTCAAGAGCACGATGTTCCTCGGCTGCCCGGCGCGGCCGTTGCGCGAGGCGTTGGGAATGAAGTCGAGCGGATAGGCGGCGCGGGTATTCTCGGTCTTCGAATCGTCGTCGAAATCGCACACCCGCGTCGCCGGATCGAACACCACGTTCTCGAGCACGGTGCCGAAGCGTTGCGTCGTGGCGAAGATCTCGGGCTCCGCCTCCGCGGATAGTTTTATGCACTTGGCGTAGCAGCCGCCCTCGAAATTGAACACGCCCTGCGGGCCCCAGCCGTGCTCGTCGTCGCCGATCAGCGTGCGCTTGGGATCGGCCGACAGCGTCGTCTTGCCGGTGCCGGAAAGGCCGAAGAACAGGGCGACGTCGCCGTCCGGGCCGACATTGGCCGAGCAGTGCATCGGCATCACGCTTTCGGCGGGCAGATAATAGTTGAGGGTGGTGAACACCGATTTCTTCATCTCGCCGGCATAGGAAGTGCCGCCGATCAGGATGATGCGCCGGTTGAAGTCGAGCGCGATGACGGTCTCGCTGCGCACGCCGTGACGTTTGGGATCGGCCTTGAACGAGGGCAGCGAAAGAATCGTGAAATCGGGTACGTAGTTGGCAAGCTCTGCCCGCGCCGGCCGGATCAGCAGCGCGCGGATGAACATCGAGTGCCAGGCGATCTCGTTGTAGACGCGGGTCTTGATCCGGTATTTCGGATCGGCGCCGCCATAGAGATCCTGCGCGTACAGCGTCTTGCCCTTGGCGTGGGCGATGAAATCGTCGAGCAGCAGCTGGAATTTTTCCGGCGCCAGGCGGCCGTTCTTCTCCCACCAGACGGTCTTCTCGGTCTGCGCGTCGACGACGACGAACTTGTCCTTGGGGCTGCGGCCGGTGTGCGTGCCGGTTTCGGCGCAGAACGCGCCGCCATCGACGAGCGAGCCTTCCCCGTTGGCGATCGCATGCTCGACCAGCGCGGTGTCGGGTAAATTCCAGTGGACCGCGGCCAAGTCCTTGAAGCCGAATCTGTCAGCGCCATGCGACGCGTTCCGCAGACCCGTTTCCTTCACGCTCGCCTCCGCCACTGATCCGGCATGCGCGCCGGAAATTCTTACTGAGACCAAGGCCGCAGCAACAGCAGCCGTACGCGACGATACCCGCCGGAAGACGGGCGGCGACCTATAGGCGGCATCCTAGCATTTGCCAAGCTGCTTGCCCAATCAATGCTAACCGTCTCGCTGCAGCGCAACAGCACGCGGCGAATTTCCGGCCGCTAACCATAACGCGCGAAACGAAAAAACGATCATCGCTCGGCGAACAACATTCATCCCTTGCACCCCTTGCTTCGCGCTTCCTTGGCGAGCGCCACCACGATTTTGCGCAGCGCCTCGGCGGTCGTCACGCGCGCCGGGAAAGGCAGGCGAAGCATCGCGTCGCCGCGGGCGAGGTCGAGGCCCTCGGGATCGAGGCCGGTCAGCCGCCACGGCCCGTCCTCGGCGCCGAGCAACCGCGTCGCATAGAGCCGCACTGCCTCGGAATGATCGGCATTCATGTGCGCGATCGCGGCCGCTTCGTTTTCGATCAGATCCTCTGCGCCGGCGACCTGCGTCATCACCTCGGCGGCCTTGAGGTCGGCGGCGCGGGCAAAGCCGGCATTGAGGTGAGCCGACACCACGTCAAGCCGCCAGAAGGCGAAGTCGGCGAAGCCGGCATAGAGCTCCGATTTCGGATGACGGGCGAGGAACCGCCGGCGCACGCGCGAACCCCGCGGATCATCGCGCTCCGGTCGGCGCGAATACGCCGATGAGCGTGAGACGCGGGTGGGCCAGCGGATCGCCCTTGCCGGCAGACGCGAGCAGCAGCGAAGCGCGGCCGTCCTGTTCAAGATTGGCGGTATGGGTCGCGAGCCGCGAGATTAAGATTAACGGCGATCCGTCGACATCGGTGGCGACGTTGACCAGCGACGCGAAGGGATGGCCGGTATTGCGGTCGATGGTCGCAAGCGTGCCGGACCGCGTCGCCCGCAACAGCGCCTTGGCGACCGCTCTCGGATCGAAATCCGGCGCCGGGGCGCCTTCGGGCAACCGGTCGGGCATGGAGCCGGGCAAGGGAACCGGCAACGGGGCTAGACTCGTCGGTTTCTGCCATGCGGCTCTCCGGTTCCGATCTGGGTTGCGATTGCCCCGATTTTGCCTTGTGCGGTCACACTTCCGCCTCTACATGGGGATTCAAAGGCTTATGGGGCCGGGGCTGGTAATGCTTGCGGCCGACTCATGTTAGAAGGCCGCCATGCCGACAATCGCTCTCGTCGATGACGACCGCAACATCTTGACCTCGGTGTCCATTGCGCTCGAGGCCGAGGGGTATCGGATCACCACCTATACCGACGGGGCATCGGCGCTCGACGGTTTCAAGAGCGCACCGCCCGACCTCGCCATCCTCGACATCAAGATGCCGCGCATGGACGGGATGGAGACGTTGCGCCGGCTGCGGCAGAAGTCGGACCTGCCGGTGATTTTCCTCACCTCGAAGGATGAGGAGATCGACGAATTGTTCGGCCTGAAAATGGGGGCCGACGACTTCATCCGCAAACCTTTCTCGCAGCGTCTCCTGGTCGAGCGGGTCAAGGCCGTGCTGCGGCGCGCTTCGCCGAAGGACGGCGTGGTGCCGAAGGAGGCCGACAGCAAGGTTCTGGAGCGCGGCCTGCTGCGCATGGACCCGGAGCGGCACACCTGCACCTGGAAGAACGAGCCGGTGACGCTCACCGTCACCGAGTTTCTCATCCTGCAAGCGCTGGCGAGCCGGCCCGGGGTGGTGAAGAGCCGCAACGCCTTGATGGACGCGGCCTACGACGATCAGGTCTATGTCGACGACCGCACCATCGACAGCCACATCAAGCGGCTGCGCAAGAAGTTCAAGGCCAGCGACGACGAATTCGACATGATCGAGACGCTCTATGGCGTCGGCTATCGTTTCAAGGAAGCCTGACGCGAGCGGCGCCGACCTCCTGGGAGGCGGAAACCGGCCCGCGCGAGCCGGATTTCCTTGGGATTTCCTTGGCCTTTGACCGCTGACGGGGGCGGCTCGCGTGCTGTAGAATGACTGTCGTGCCCACAAGGGCAGGCAATGAATCCGGCAAACGACGTGCTCGACCGAACCGCAGAGATCGCCCGGGCCGATACAACTCAGGCCCCCGCACTGAGCCCTGTTGACGCCGAAGATGTCGGCGGCGCGGCAGAGGCGCCGGTGCAGCCCCGCGGCCGCAGCAGGCTCGCCGATCTGTTGCGCCGGGTCTGGCAGTTTTTCATCACCCAGAGCTTCTCCAGCGTCACCCGCCGCATCGTCTTCCTCAACGTCACCGGACTGCTCGCGCTCTCGATCGGAGTGATCTTTCTCTCGCAGTTCCGCGCCGGGCTGATCGATGCGCGCATCCAGAGCCTGTTGGTGCAGGGCGAAATCATCGCCGGCGCCATTGCCGCCTCGGCGACGGTCGAAACCGATTCCTCGATCACCATCGATCCCGACAAGCTGCTCGACCTGCAGCCCGGAGAAAGCTACGGGCCGTCCGAGGACGCGCTCTACGGCATCAATTTTCCGATCAATCCGGAGCGCGTCGCGCCGGTGCTGCGTCGCCTGGTCTCGCCCACCAAGACGCGCGCGCGCATCTACGACCGCGACGGCGCGCTTCTCGTCGACAGCCGCAACCTGTTCGGCCGCGGCGACGTGTTGCGTTACGATCTGCCGGCGCCCAACGCCGAGAAGCGGGGGCCGATCGAGCGGGCCTTCATCGCGGTGCGGACCTGGCTCGGGCGCGGCGACCTGCCGCTTTACCGCGAGCTCGGCCCCGACAACGGCAAAGGCTATCCCGAGGTCGCGCAGGCCTTGAACGGCCAGAACGCGAGCGTGGTGCGCGTCAACGACCGCGGCGAGGTCATCGTTTCGGTCGCGGTGCCGGTGCAGCGCTTCCGTGCGGTGCGCGGCGCGCTCATGCTTTCCACCCAAGGCGCCGACATCGACGACATGGTGCAAGCCGAGCGGCTCGCGATCCTCAAGGTGTTTCTGGTCGCCGCCGTGGTGATGGTCGTGCTCTCGATTCTGCTCGCCGGAACGATCGCCGAGCCGGTGCGGCGTCTCGCCGACGCCGCCGAGAGCGTGCGCCGGCGCATCCGCTCGCGCGTCGAAATTCCCGATTTCACGCGCCGGCGCGACGAGATCGGGCATCTCTCCGGCACGTTGCGCGACATGACCAACGCGCTCTATAGCCGGATCGAGGCGATCGAAAGCTTTGCCGCCGATGTTGCGCACGAGCTGAAAAACCCGCTCACCTCGCTGCGTTCGGCCGTCGAGACGCTGCCGGTCGCCAAGACCGACGAGAGCCGCGCGCGGCTCCTCACCGTCATTCAGCACGACGTCAAGCGGCTCGATCGCCTGATCACCGACATCTCGGACGCGAGCCGGCTCGACGCCGAGCTGCAACGCCAGGAAGCGGCGCCGGTCGATCTCGCCAAGCTGCTCAACACCCTGACCACGGTCGCCAATGAGGTGAAGCGCGACGACGGCGTCAGGGTGACGCTCAAATTCGAAGGCGGCGCGATGCGCGCGTTCCAGGTGCCGGGACATGATTCCCGCCTCGGGCAGATCATCGATAATCTGATCGAGAACGCGTGCTCGTTCTCGCCGCCGAACGGCACCGTGCGCATCACCTGTCGGCGGCTGAAGACCCAGGTCGAGATTCTTGTCGATGATGACGGGCCGGGGGTTAGGCCCGATGCGGTCGAGAAGGTTTTCGAGCGCTTCTACACCGACCGCCCGCACCAGGGCTTCGGGCAGAATTCCGGACTCGGCCTCTCGATCTCCAAACAAATAGTCGAAGCTCATGGCGGCGCCATCTGGGTCGAGAACCGGACGAGCATGCCGGGCGCGGACGGCGCAGCGAAGGTGCTCGGGGCGCGCTTCATTGTGCGCTTGCCGGCGATGTGACCGCCGACATGGCCGATCCGACTACGGCCGATGCGACCGCGGCTAACTCAACGACGGCGCATGCGTCCGCGGTGCTGGTCGGCGCCCGAGCGGTGCTGATCCGCGGGCCGTCGGGTGCGGGGAAATCGCGGCTCGCGCTCGATCTGATCGAGGCGGCGCAAGCGGGGGCGTTGCGCTTCGCGCGGCTCGTCGCCGACGATCGCGTCCGCCTCCATTCGATCGGCGGGCGGTTGCTGGTACGTCCCGCCGAAGCGCTGGCGGGCCTCCTCGAGGTGCACGGCGCCGGGGTGTTGCGTCTCGCTTACGAGCCGATCGCCGTGCTTGGATTTGTGGTCGATCTTGCCGCTGAAGACGCCGAACGCCTGCCGGAAGCGGAAAAACGCACGACCGCGATCGCCGGTATCTCACTACCGCGGCTTGCGGTCGCAGCCGATACGGCGCCCTTGCCGGCGGTTCTCGCCCTCATCAAGTCACCGCGTAACGCTTGGATTTGACTGGTCCGGACGGCTCCGGCTTGTCCGGTTGGAAATTGGTTAACCATAACGACCGTAAACTCATCCCCGATCGGGTTTTCCCTTTTGGCTCCCGCCAATACCTCACGCCGGCGGAACCGAGCTCCGATTGGACTTGTTTTACTGCAATGCAACAACCCGCCGAATTTGCTGAAAATGGCCCTTGCGCTGGGGCTTCGGATGGTCAAGATGAGCACCCTTTCGTGCGGTGCACCCGGGACGCACCCGCGGGGAGTTCCATGATTGGTCTTGTGTTGGTGACCCACGGGCGGCTCGCTGTCGAGTTTCGCGCGGCGTTGGAGCACGTCGTCGGACCGCAAGGCCAAATCGAAGCGGTGACCATCGGCCCCGACGACGACGTCGAGGAGCGCCGCAAGGACATCATCGAAGCGGTCAAGCGCGTGGACAGCGGCGACGGCGTCGCCATCCTCACCGACATGTTCGGCGGCACGCCGTCCAATCTTGCGATCTCGGTGATGAGCCGGCCCAAGGTCGAAGTGCTTGCCGGCATCAATCTTCCGATGCTGGTCAAACTCGCCAAGGTCCGCGACGAATGTCCGCTGGCCGAGGCGGTGGCTGCCGCGCAGGACGCCGGCCGGAAATACGTGACCATCGCGAGCCGGGTCCTGACCGGAAAATGAACGAGCCGCCTGAACGCAGCGGCGAATGTGCTGCCGAAGAGGGACCGTTCCGCGAGGGCGCCGTGGTCCGCAAGCTCGATATCTGCAACCGGAAAGGACTGCACGCGCGCGCGTCCGCCAAGTTCGTGCAAACGGTCGAAAAATACGACGCCGACGTGCGGGTCATGCGCTGCGGCGAAACTGTCGGCGGCACGTCGATCATGGGGCTGATGATGCTGGCGGCGTCGCCGGGCACCTCGATCACCGTCGAAGCGACGGGCAATGACGCTGCGGCAGTGATCGACGCGCTGACCGCGCTGATCAATTCGCGCTTCGGCGAAGACGACTGAACGGTCCTCGAAGACCAGCAGGGAGGAGCAAATGACTTTCGAACCGCCCAATCGGGGTGTGTCCCTGGAAAGCCCGGCGCCGGCGGCAACGCCGGCAGCATCGACCGCGCAGCGGCAAGCGGCAACGATCCGCTACCTCGATCGGCCGGAAATCGCCGAGACCTTCGCCGACTCGGTCGCCGGCGTCGTCTTCGACGGCCAGACGCTGCGGCTCGAATTCGCCGTCACGCGGCTCGACGAGGTCAAGCCCAATGCGCCGATCACCGGCCGCCGTTATCCCGACATGCCGCATCGTGCTGCCGCCGACCGCGGCAATCGATCTGATCAATCGCATGCAGCAGATCGCGACCGCGCTCGCACAAGCCGGCGTGACCAAGACGGTAACGCGACCCGGCGAGGCGACGTAAGCGGCGCGATCCCGGCGCCACCTTTCTTGGACTTCGCCGCACTGCCAGCCGCCGTCGAGATCAGCGACAAATTGGACATAAAGGTATCTTTATATCTTTATTGCCGTGGCGCCGGCGCCCTGCTATAGGCACGGCAACGCCCACCTCTTCGCAGTGTCCCAGGACCGCCAAGCATCAGACCGCCAAGGAACCGCCAAGGATCAGCATGAGCACGTCGACCAAGCCCAAAACTTCGCCGCCCGACTACGTCGTCAAGGACCTCAGCCTCGCCGAATGGGGCCGCAAGGAGATCGCCATCGCCGAGACCGAGATGCCCGGCCTGATGGCGACGCGCGAGGAGTACGGGCCGGAGCAGCCGCTTGCGCGGCGCGCGCATCGCCGGCTCGCTGCACATGACGATCCAGACCGCCGTGCTCATCGAGACGCTCAAGGCGCTCGGCGCCGACGTGCGCTGGGCTTCCTGCAACATCTACTCGACGCAGGATCACGCCGCGGCCGCCATCGCCGCCGCCGGCACGCCGGTGTTCGCCATCAAGGGCGAGTCGCTTCAGGACTATTGGGATTACACCCACCGCATCTTCGAATGGTCCGACGGCGGCGCGCCGAACATGATCCTCGACGACGGCGGCGATGCGACGCTGCTCGATGCATCTCGGCCTGCAGGCCGAGAGCAATCCGGGCGTGGCGAGCCACCCGACCAACGAAGAAGAGGAGGTGCTGTTCGCCGCCATCAAGAAGCGGCTGAAGGCGCAAGCCCGGCTGGTACGGCAAGATCGCCAGAGGCATTCGCGGCGTCACCGAAGAGACCACGACCGGCGTGCATCGCCTCTATCAGATGGAGAAGGAAGGGCGTCTGCTCTTTCCCGCCATCAACGTCAACGACAGCGTCACCAAGTCGAAATTCGACAACCTCTATGGCTGCCGCGAGTCGCTGGTCGACGGCATTCGCCGCGGCACCGACGTGATGATGGCCGGCAAGGTGGCGATGGTCGCCGGCTTCGGCGACGTCGGCAAAGGCTCGGCCGCTTCGCTGCGCCAGGCCGGCTGCCGGGTCATGGTCTCGGAGATCGATCCGATCTGCGCGCTGCAGGCGGCGATGGAAGGCTACGAGGTCACGACCATGGAAGACGCGGCGCCGCGCGCCGACATCTTCGTCACCGCCACCGGCAATGTCGATGTCATCACCATCGAGCACATGCGCAAGATGAAAGACCGCGCCGTGGTCTGCAACATCGGCCACTTCGACAGCGAGATCCAGGTCGCGGCGCTGAAGAACTTGAAATGGGTGAACATCAAGCCGCAGGTCGACGAGATCGAGTTCCCCGACAAGCAAGCGCATCATCCTTCTCTCCGAGGGCCGGCTGGTCAATCTCGGCAACGCCATGGGCCATCCGAGCTTCGTGATGTCGTCATCGTTCACCAACCAGACGCTGGCGCAGATCGAGCTGTGGACCAAACCCAACAAATATCAGAAGAAGGTCTACACGCTGCCGAAGGAGCTCGACGAGAAGGTGGCGCGGCTCCATCTCGACAAGATCGGCGTCAAGCTCACCAAGCTGTCCGACAAGCAGTCGACCTATATCGGCATACCGATCGGCGGGCCGTACAAGACCGGATCAGTACCGCTACTGAGCCGGCGGCTGGCGGCCGGCGGCAGCCGCCCGCGTCATCGCTGCGGCGGCACCATGGTGAAGACGACTTTTGCCGACGTGCTGGTCACGCCGAAGAAGGACGCCGTCACCTCCTTCTCCACACGCACGACGCCGGAGCGGCCTGCGGTATTTTGCGCCGCCGCGTCGAGGCAGGCGCGATCATTGGCGACGCAGGCGATCGCCCAGCCTTCGCGTGCCCGCCGATCGTCGGTGATCCAGGCCGGGGTCTCCCACAGATAGTCCGGCGCGCTGTCGGGGTGATCGGGGCTGTAGAAACTCGCGCCCAACGACAGGGCGCTGTCGCCGGCGACAAGGCTCAACGGGCGTTGCATGGCGGCATGCCAAGCGTTGGTCAGCTCGTCGGCGGCAACGCGGCAACAGGCGCGGCCGTCCTTGGCTTCGGCGGCGAAGTTGCGCCAGGCGACAAGCGGCGCGGCGGCGAAGACCATCGCGGTTATGATCACCACCGCCAGCGCGACGCGCATGGTAACGACGTGGGTCACCGGGATCTGAGCAGGCGCGAGCAGAATAATCGGCAGCAGGAACCAGGCCGACATGGTCCACAGCGGCGTGAGGACGACGCCGACGAGCGGCGCGGTCAACATCGGCAGCACCAGCGGTACCGCGAGCAACAATACCAGCATCCGCCGGTCCGGATCGTCGGGCCACAGCGTCGCCTTGAGCAGGCGGCGATCCGGGCGTACGGCCAGCAAATAGGTGGCGATCGGCAGCAGCACGTAGCCGATCGCGCCGACGGCATAGGCCAGCGTCTTGGTCAATTCTTGCAGCGCCGAATTCGCAGCATGTTTGAGCACATAGCGGAAGGGCGCCGCGCTCGTTGTCACCAGCCAATAAAGATGCGGGGCCAGCACGGCGAAGCCGCTGAGAATGGACACCCACGGTGACGGCGAGCGCAGATAGTCGCCACGTCGCGGATGGCAGAGCGCGGCGACGATGAAGCCGGCGATGAGATAGACCGAATAATACTTGCCGAGCATCGCCAGCGCGGCGGTGACGCCCGCCGCGACCGCCCAGCCGATGCGGCGCGATTCGAAAGCGCGCAGAAAGCAATAGGTGGCCATCGGCCAGGTCGAGAGCAGTATGGCGTTGGCGTTGAACTTCTGGCTGTGAAATTGGTAGAACGGCGTGAGCAGCAACAGCAGCAGCACCAGGAGGCGCCGGTCGCCGGCGACGTAGCGGCGGGCGATCAGATCGACCGCAAACAGCCCGACCACCGCATTGACCGCGGCAAGGAGCTCGAACGACCAGTTGGCGGCCGGGAAGACCGCAAACCATGCGGTCACGATCAGCGGCGCAAGCGGAGGATGTTTGCCGTACAACGACCCGGCCGACGGGTGCCGGCTCCAGGCGAACAGCTCGAGCATGTCGTCATGCAGGCAGAGCGGCGCGAGGGTGACGATCTGGAAAACGGTCCAAATGAGCACAAACAGCGCCAGCAGGATCCACACCGCGCGGCCGTCGTCAGCCTCGCGATCGTACCAGGCGGCGATGCGGGCCGCGTACGACAACCGATGGCCCGACGCCTGTCCGGCGGTCATGGACTTGCCTCGCCGCTCCGCTCATTCCCGCGCAAGCGGGAATCCAGATGGAGCGCACCAACGCAGCGGTGAGTTCGCTGGGTCCCCGCTTTCGCGGGGACGAGCGGTTGGGGGTCGCGTTGCCTTCACCGCCGCCGCCCTGCGCGTCCGAATAGAGCCCTGATGCAACCCGATTGGAACTTAGTCTAGAGTGCCGCCGAACAGGAGCATTATTTGACCTCGACGCCGGCCGGTCTTTCAACGCGCGACTTCCGCAAGATTTTGCTGATCAAGCTGTCGGCCGTCGGCGACGTGGTGCACACTTTTCCGGTGTTGAACAAGCTGCGGCGCCGTTATCCGGCCGCGCAGATCGATTGGCTGGTGTCTTCGCCGATCGCCGAATTCTTGAAGCCGCATCCGGCGATCAATAACATCCTCGAATTCGCGCGCGAGGAATGGACCAGGCCGTGGCGGCTCACGCCATTGGCGAATTCCGCGCGCCTGGCCGCGCGGCTGCGCGCCGCCGGTTATGACCTCGTCCTCGACCTGCAAGGTCAATTGCGCAGCGGATTGTGCGCAAGGGCAACCCGGGCGCCGGTGCGGATCGGTTTCGGCAAACCGGTCGCGCGCCGCTGGGAAGAAATGTCGCGCAAGCTTCCGGATGAAGCGCGCAAGCACGCCTGGCAGGGCGCCCGCGAAGGAAGCTGGCTTGCCTACACGCATTACATCCCGCTGCCCTCGCTCGAGGTGCACGCGGTCGACCGCTATCTCGCCGTCGGACCGATGCTCGGGCTCGACGACGGCGCCGCCGATTTCTCCTTTCCGATTGCGCGCGCGGCGGCCGATCGCATCGACGCGCTCCTGCATGATCACGGCATCGCCAACGCAAAGCTTGTGGCGCTCGCGCCCGGCACGGTCTGGGAAACCAAGCAGTGGCGACGCGAAGGCTTCGCCGCGGTGGCGCGGCACTTTCTGCAGAAGGGTCTTGCGGTGACGCTGATCGGCTCGGCGCGCGAGCGCGCGCTTGGCGACGAGGTGGCGGCGCTTGCTCCGGGAGCGATAAACCTCGCCGGCGAGACGACCTTGCCCGAACTGGCGGCGCTCATCCGCCGCTCCGCCATCGCCGTGACCAACGATTCCGGGCCGATGCATCTTGCGGTCGCGCTCGGCCGCCCGGTGGTGAGCATTTTCGGCCCGACCTATCCGGTTTGGGCTGGACCCTACCGCCGCGCCGATGTCGTCCTGCAAGCCGACATCCCCTGCTCGCCGTGCTATCTGCGCCAGCTCAGCCGCTGCAGGTACGCCCATGACTGCATGCGCGAGGTGACGGCGGAAGCGGTCATCGAGCGGGCCGAAAGCGTTTTGCGCAATGCCGGCGCCGGCGTTCGCGTCGCCTAGCCCAGCCCATTCGCGCCGGACTCGGTCTTGGCCGGCCGCCGTGGCGATATTCGGGGCAAAGCGTGCGCTTGCCGCTCGGGAAGCCGAGTGTTATCTGCGCCGCATGACCGCGGCCCCGATCGCAAACATCCGCAACTTCGCCATCATCGCGCATATCGACCACGGCAAGTCGACGCTGGCCGACCGGCTCATCCAGACGACCGGCGGGCTTACCGAGCGCGAGATGGTCGAGCAGGTGCTCGATTCGATGGATATCGAGCGCGAGCGCGGCATCACCATCAAGGCGCAGACGGTGCGGCTCAACTACCGCGCCCGCGACGGCAAGGACTATGTGCTCAACCTGATCGACACGCCCGGCCATGTCGATTTCGCCTACGAGGTCAATCGCAGCCTCGCCGCCTGCGAGGGCTCGCTCCTGGTCGTCGATGCGAGCCAGGGCGTCGAGGCGCAGACCCTCGCCAATGTCTATCAGGCGCTCGACAACAATCACGAGATCGTGCCGGTGCTCAACAAGGTCGATCTTCCCGCCGCCGAGCCGGACAAGGTGAAGCAGCAGATCGAGGACGTGATCGGGCTCGATGCTTCCGACGCGATCCTGATCTCGGCGAAGACCGGGCAGAACGTGCCGGAGGTGCTGGAAGCGATCGTCAACCGCCTGCCGCCGCCGCGAGGGCGACGCCGCGGCGCCGCTCAAGGCGCTCCTCGTCGACAGCTGGTACGACAGCTATCTCGGCGTCGTCGTCCTCTTCCGCGTCGTCGACGGCACGCTGAAGAAGGGGCAGCGCATCCGCATGATCGGCACCGACGCCGCCTACGAAGTCGACCGCGTCGGCGTGTTCACGCCGAAGCGCGTCGAGCTCGACGAGCTCGGTCCCGGCGAGATCGGCTTCCTCACCGCCTCGATCAAGGAGGTGGCCGACACCCGCGTCGGCGACACCATCACCGACGACAAGCGGCCGGTCGCCGTGCCGCTGCCCGGCTTCCGCCCGGCGATCCAGGTGGTGTTCTGCGGGCTGTTTCCCGTCGATGCCGCGGATTTCGAGAATTTGCGCGCCGCCATGGGCAAGCTTCGCCTCAACGATGCGAGCTTCTCCTACGAGATGGAAACCTCGGCCGCGCTCGGCTTCGGCTTCCGCTGCGGCTTCCTCGGCCTCCTGCATCTCGAGATCATCCAGGAGCGGCTCGAGCGCGAGTTCAATCTCGACCTCATCGCCACCGCGCCGTCGGTCATCTACAAGATCAAGCTGACCGACGGCAAAGAGATCGAGATCCACAACCCGGTCGACATGCCGGACGTGGTCAAGATCGAGGAAATCGAGGAGCCGTGGATCCGCGCCACGATCCTGACGCCGGACGAGTATCTCGGCAGCGTGCTCAAGCTCTGCCAGGACCGCCGCGGCATCCAGGTCGAGCTCACCTATGTGGGCAATCGCGCGATGGTCAAATACGACCTGCCGCTCAACGAGGTCGTGTTCGACTTCTACGACCGCTTGAAATCGGTGTCGAAGGGCTACGCCTCGTTCGACTATCACCTCACCGACTACAAGCCGGCCGATCTCGTCAAGATGCAGATCCTGGTCAATGCCGAACCGGTCGACGCGCTGGCGATGCTGGTCCACCGCACCCGCGCCGACAGCCGCGGCCGCGCCATGGTGGAAAAGCTCAAGGAGCTCATTCCGCCGCACATGTTCCAGGTGCCGATCCAGGCGGCGATCGGCGGCAAGATCATCGCCCGCGAAACCGTGCGCGCCTTCAGCAAGGACGTGACCGCGAAGTGCTATGGCGGCGACGTGACGCGCAAGCGCAAGCTTCTGGACAAGCAGAAGGAAGGCAAGAAGCGCATGCGCCAGTTCGGCAAGGTCGAAATCCCGCAGGAGGCGTTCATCGCCGCGCTGAAGGTGGATGTGTAGACGCGTCACCGATATGGTGATAACGCTTGCCAATCGTCCCTATTTCAGCTACAAGCGCAAAACGAATCTCGCTCCCGTAAAGGACGCCCGCCGGTGACGCCGGCTGGCGGAGCGAGAGCGGTTCCCGCGGGCGGCGGCTCGTCACTGCCGCTCCCGGGCGGCTCCGGGGATATACGCCCGGCCGGCACCATGACCGGTCTGCGGGGAAACCCGCTGGACTGGGACAGGAAGGAGCGGGTAACGCCCGTTGAGCGAGCGCACGATCTTTCGAACCATCGGGATCGTGCGCTCCGACCAAGTCCCAGGAAGCGCGTAGCTGGAGCTGAGCTGCGGCGTTCGTTCGCTGCAGCAAGCGCCGCGGTGGAACGCCGACAGGCGAGCGCGCTCGCTTTCAGCGCGCGCCGCATCCGTTGATGCGGATCATTGGATATGCGCCTGCCGGCGTTTCGCCTCCTTTTATTTCGCTTCCTCTTTATTTGTAGCCCGGATGAAGCGGAGCGAAATCCGGGATCGGCTTTCAAGCCCGTGATCGTTCCCCGGATTTCGCGGAGCCTGTCATCGGGCCGGCCACTTCGGGGCCGGACCCGTTGGCTCCATCCGGGCTACGGCCACTGCACCGCTTGCGGCCGCGCGGCTACTATCGTAACATGTTACGGAAGATCGCGGAACCCGGTCATGCCGGCACGGTCGAAGCGGATGCGTCCCAAGACGGCGAAGGAGCGCATGAGCGCCCGGCGCAAGCGGTTGCGTGCGCAAGGCCTGCGGCCGGTGCAGCACTGGGTGCCCGATTTGCGCGATCCGCGCGTACGCGCCGATCTCCTTCGTCAGGGCCGATTGCTCGCGCAGCATCCGGAAAACGCGGAGATCGACGCCTGGATTGAGGCCAACTACGATTGGGGCGAGTGGCGGTGAGGCGCGGCGATATTGCTATCGTCGTGCATGGCGAACTTGGCCGCCCGCGTCCAGTCGTCGTCGTGCAGGCTGACGAACTGGGCGACCTCACCACGACGGTCCTCGTCTGCCCAATATCCTCGGAGGTGGCCGACAGATTGCCCGTCAGGCCGAACATCGAACCGAGGGCGGAAAACGGGCTGCGTCTTCGGTCTCAGATCATGACCGACAAGCTGCTGGCCTTGCCTCGCAGTCACGTGCGGCAGGTGATTGGGGCGATCAATTCGGATACCGACAGCCGGTTGGACATCGCGTTGCTTCTCGTCCTTGGCCTTGCGCGTTAGCTGTAAGCTCAATCCTGTGGCCCGCCAGCGAGAAGCGCGATGAATGCTGAGAGCGAAGGAGCACGAGACCACGCCGAGCACAGGGGGCTGGGTCGGCCGCTCTATCCCGCGGGTCGAGGACGCGGCGCTGCTCGCCGGCCGCGGCCGTTTTATCGACGATCTCGGCGTGCGCGCCCGGCACGCTCGAAGCCGCCATTCTGCGCTCGCCGCATGCGCACGCCGAAATCGAGCGCGATCGATGGCACGGCGGCGCTGGCGCGCCGACGGCGTATTTGCCGTGCTCACCGGCGCCGACATCAAGGCGCTCTCGGACGAGCCTGGCGGTCGGCGTCAAGGCCGCGATCGAGTGCTGGCCGATCGCCGTCGATCGCGTGCGCTACGTCGGCGAGCCGGTCGCAATCGTGGTCGCGTCCGACCGCTACCTCGCCGAGGATGCGCTCGATCTCATCGAAGTCCGCTATCGCCCATTGCCGGCGGTCGTCGATCCGCTCGCCGCGCTCGACGCCGGACGCGCCGGTTCTGCATCCCGGCGCCAAGGGCAACCTCGTCAGCGAGCGCTGCTTTCGCTACGGCGATCCGGAGCGCGCCTTTGCCGCCGCCGGCGCACCGCATCCGCGTCGCGGTCCGCTATCCGCGCAATTCGTGCACGCCGATCGAGACCTACGGCGTCGTCGCCGAATACGATGCCGCGCGAAGACGCCTACGACGTCCTCGCCAATTTCCAGGGCCCGTTCAGCCTGCATCCGGTGATGGCGCGGGCGCTGAAGGTGCCCGGCAATCGGCTGCGGCTGCGCACGCCGCCGGATTCCGGCGGCAGCTTCGGCGTCAAGCAGGCGATCTTTCCCTACATCGTGCTCATCGCCGTCGCGGCGCGCGTCGCCGGGCGGCCGGTGAAGTGGATCGAAGACCGCCTGGAGCATCTGGGCGCCTCGGTCTCGGCGACCAACCGCGTCACCACGCTCGAGGCGGCCGTCGATGGCGACGGCCGGATCGCGGCGCTCGCCTGCGACCAGATCGAGGATTGCGGCGCCCATCTGCGCGCGCCGGAGCCGGCGACGCTCTACCGCATGCACGGCAATCTCACCGGCGCCTACGACATTCGCCACGTCGAGGTGCGCAACCGGGTCGTGCTGACCAACAAGACGCCGACCGGCCTCAATCGCGGCTTCGGCGGGCCGCAGATCTACTATCGCGCTGGAGCGGCTGATGCAGCGCATCGCCGTCGAGCTGTAGCTCGATCCGCTCGAGGTCATCCGCCGCAATCTCGTGCCCGCCAAGGCCTTGCCCTACCGGACAGCGACCGGCGCGTCTGCTCGATTCCGGAGATTATCGGCGCGACGCTCGACGCGGCGCTGTCCGACGGCGGGCTCGACGCGTTGCGGGCGCGGCGCGACGCCGCGCGCGCGCCAGGGCCGGATTTACGGCATCGGCTTTGCGGCGGTGGTCGAGCCGAGCGTCTCCAATATGGGCTACATCACCGCGGCGCTGACGCCGGAGGAACGCCGCCGCGCCGGGCCGAAGAACGGCGCCCAGGCCACCGCGACCGTCGCCTCGACCCGCTCGGCGCCGTGTCGGTGCATGTGGCCTCGACGCCGCAGGGCCAGGGCCATCGCACCGTGCTGGCGCAGGTCGTCGCCGACGTGCTCGGCCTGAAGCCGCAGGATGTGCGCGTCAATGCCGAGGTGGATACGGCGCAAGGACGGCTGGTCGATCGCATCGGGCAATTATTCCAGCCGCTTTGCGCCGGCCGTCGCCGGCGCCGCGCATATTGCGGCGATGCGGCTGCGCGACCGGCTCGCGCGCATCGCCGCCGCGCAGCTCAACGTATCCCCGGCGGAGATCGTGTTCGCCGGCGGGCGCATTGCGCGCGCGCGCCAACCCGGACAACGCCGTCGCCTTCGCGCGGGTCGCCGCCGCCGGACACTGGGCGCCGGGCACGATCGCCGCCGAGCTCGGTCAGACCATCCGCGAGACCGTCTTCTGGACGCCGCCCGAGCTCACCGCGCCGACCGAAGCCGACGAGATCAACTGCTCGCTCTGTCACGGCTTCATCTTCGATTTCTGCGGCGTCGAAATCGATCGCGATCTCGGGCGCCGTGCGCATCGACAATTACGTCACCATGCACGATTGCGGCCGCATCCTGCATCCCGGTGATGGTCGCCGGCCAGATCACCGGCGGCTTTGCCCAAGCGCTCGGCGCCGCGCTCTATGAGGAATACGCCTACGCCGCGGACGGCAGCTTTCTCTCCGGCACCTTCGCCGACTATCTGGTGCCGACCGCGATGGAAGTGCCGGAGCCGCTCATCCTGCATCGTCGAGTCGCCTTCGCCGTTTACGCCGCTCGGCGCCAAGGGCGTCGGCGAAGGCAATTGCATGTCGACGCCGGTCTGCATCGCCAATGCGATTGCCGATGCGCTCGGACTTGCCGAACTCGATCTGCCGGCGACGCCGGCGAAGCTTGCCGCCATCATTCACGGCCCCGAACCGGCGCGCACGAGGCATTCGTGAAACCGGCGCGCTTCGACTATGTGCGCGCCGCAAGCCTCGACGAGGCGCTCGACGTGCTGCATGACGAAGGCGGCGACGCCCGCATCCTCGCCGGCGGACAAACGCTGCTGCCGATGCTGAACATGCGCATGGCGCGGCCGCGCGTGCTGGTCGACATCATGCAGCTGCCGGAATTGAACCGGCTCGAATGCATCGACGGCACGATCCGCGTCGGCGCCGCGATACGCCAGCGCGCGCTCGAGGAGCACGCCGACCTGGTCTCACGGCAGCCGCTCCTGGCCGCGGCGCTGCCCTGGGTCGGCCACGCCCAGACGCGCAGCCGCGGCACTGTCTGCGGCTCGATCGCGCATGCCGATCCGAGCGCCGAGCTGCCGCTCGTCCTGCTCGCGCTCGGCGGCGACGTCGAGCTGAGCATCGCGGCAGCAGTGCGCGCCGGGTCGCGGCGGAGCAGTTCTTCACCGGAATGATGTCGACCGATCTGCGCGACGACGAACTGATCGAAGCGGTGCGGTTTCCCGCCGCGCGCGCCGACACCGGATATGCCTTCCGCGAGATCGGACGGCGGCACGGGGATTTCGCCATCGTCGCCTGTGCCGCGGTGGTCGATCGGCGCACGGCGCGGCTCGCCGTCGGCGGCGTGGCCGACCGGCCCGACGGCGCGCGCGTTGCCGCTGCCCGGCGATCCCGCGCTCGACCGAGCGCTCGACGCTTTCGCCTGGGACCTCGACGCCCGCGACGACCTGCATGCCACCGCGCCCTACCGGCGCGAGCTGGTGCGCCGGCTCGGACGGCAAACGCTGGAAGAGGCCGCGCGATGCCGCGCCTGAGCGCCACTTCGCCGCACCGCGTGCAGCTTCACGCTCAACGGCCGCGAAGTCGCCGGCCGAGGCCGAGCCGCGCATGCTGCTGAGCGATTTCATCCGCCACACGCTTGGCGCAACCGGCACGCATGTCGGCTGCGAGCACGGCGTCTGCGGCGCCTGCACGGTGCAGATCGACGGCGCGCCGGCGCGCTCCTGTCTCACACTCGCGGTCCAGGCGGAAGGCGCCGACATTCGCACCGTCGAGGGCCTGGCGCCGGCGGCGGACCGGCTGTCGCCGTTGCAGGAAGCGTTTCGCGCGCAGTCACGCGCTGCAATGCGGATTCTGCACCGCCGGGCATCCTGATGTCGCTCGATGCGTTGCTGCGCGATCGGCCCGACGCCGGCGAGCCGGAGATTCGCGAATTTCTCTCGCGGCCATTTGTGCCGCTGCACCGGCTATGGCTCGATCGTGCGCGGCGGCGCTGGACGCGCGCGCAACTGCAAGAGGGCGAACTGCACGAGGAAGCGACCATGCTTGATCTCGGCACGAGCTTTGTCGCCAGCGTCGAGCGCGATCGCGACGCGCTCGCGATCGTCGACGGCCCGCTGCGGCTGACCTACCGCGCGTGGTACGGCAAAATCTCCGCCCTGGTCGCCGCCTTCGACGAGATCGGGCTCAAGCCCGGCGATCATCTGGTCACCGTGCTGCAGAACGCTGGGAGGCCGCCACCCTGCATTGGGCCTGCCAGTTCGCCGGCATCATCATCACGCCGGTCAATTGGCGCGCGACAAGCCAGCGAGATCGATTTTTGCATCGAGAATGCGCGACGCACGCGGGATCGTGTACCAGGATGTCTCCGCAGCAGCGGTGGCAGGCGCAAAGCGCGCGCCAATCCCTGCCGCGCATTGCGGTCGCGGTGGCGCGGTTCGGCGGACCTCGACTTTGCCGCGCCTCGTCGAGAGCAGCGCGGCCGACGCGACGCCGCGCGCCGACGCGCGACGCCTGGTCGCTGATGCTCTACACCTCCGGCACCACGTCGCGGCCGAAGGGCGTGCCCCGCCGCCACCGCGCCGAGCGCGCGGCCGCGATCGCGCATGTGGCGCAGAACCTTTACGCCCGCGGCGAGCGCACGCTCGGCGTCATGCCGCTCTACCACACCATGGGCGTGCGCTCGCTGCTGGCGATGTCGCTGATCGGCGGCACGTTCGTCTGCCTGCCGCGGTTCGACGCCGCGCGCGCGCTCGCAGCTGATCGCGGCCGAGCGAATCACCAATCTCTATCTGGTGCCGACGCTCTACCACGACCTCGTGCATCATCCGCCTTCGCCGCGACCGACGATCGGCTCGGTGCGCAAGCTCGGCTTTGCCGGCGCGCCGATGACCGATGCGCTGCTCAAAAAGCTCGACGCCGGCGTTCCGGCCCGAGCTGTTCGTCAATCACTACGGCAGCTCCGAGATCTACACCTTCACCATCGATCAGAACGCCGCCGCCAAGCCGGGCTCGGCCGGCCGCGCCGGCATCAATCAGATGATCCGCGTGGTGCGGCTCGGCGCCGCGTCCGCCGACGAAACCGCGCGCCGTCGGCGAAGAAGGCGAAATCGTCGCGCTGCTCGCCGGCGATGAATCCTTCGAAGGCTACTGGCGCCGGCCCGAAGCCGACGCCGCGGCGATCCGCGACGGCTGGTATTTCACCGGCGACACCGGCTACGTCGACGCCGACGGCGACCTGTTCGTCACCGGCCGCGTCGACGACATGATCATCACCGGCGGCGAGAACGTCTCGCCGGTCGAGATCGAAAGCTGCCTGTCGCTGCATCCGGCGGTCTCCGAAGTCGCCGTGGTCGGGCTGCCGACGAGCGCTGGGGCAAGATCGTCTGCGCTTTCGTCAAGCGCGCGCGCCGCGGTCGAAGTCGACGAGCTCGACGAGTTCTGCCGCAACTCCGGCCTCGCCAACTTCAAGCGTCCGCGCCGCTACGTCTTCGTCGACGAAATTCCGAAATCGCCGGTCGGCAAGCTTTTGCGCCGCAAGCTCGTCGCCGGCGAGTATCAGCCGGAGCGGAGCTTCGCCGAAGCCATCAGAAGGAACTACAGCATGACCAGCCCCATGACTTTCGCCGATCCGCGCCTCGCGCACGCTCGACGGCTTCCGGGTCGAGATCGATGCCGCGGCGCGAGCGCGCCGACATCATCCTCGACCGGCCGCCGCTCAACGTCATCGAGATGCCGCAACGCGACCAGCTGCGGCTCGTGTTCGAGGCGCTCGACGAGGACGCCGCGCGTGCGCGTCGATCGTGCTGCGCGCGGTCGGCGAGCATTTTTCCAGCGGCGGCAACATCAGGGCTTCCTCGAGGCGTCGCCCGGAGCACGTCTCGAAGCTCGCCTGGAACATCGCGGCGCCGGCGCGCTGCGCCAAGCCGGTGATCGCCGCCAACCGCGGCTATTGCTTCGGCGTCGGCTTCGAAATCTCGCTCGCCTGCGATTTCCGCATCGCCTCGGAGACCTGCTTCTACGCGCTGCCCGAGCAGCGGCTTGGCCAGATTCCCGGCTCGGGCGGCTCGGCGCGGCTGCAGAAGATCGTCGGCATCACCCGCACCAAGGACATCGTGATGCGCTCGAAGCGCATTCCGGCGCAGGCAGGCGCTCGACTGGGGCATCGCCACCGAGTGCGTGGCCGACGGCGAGCTCGAAGCGGCGACCGACGCGCTGGTCGAAGAGTTGCGCACCTTCTCGCCGCTGGCGCAGCGCACCGCCAAGAAGCTGCTGAACGACACCGAAGACGCGACCCTCTCCGTCGCGATCGAGCTCGAGGGCCATTGCTACAGCCGCTTGCGCCAATCCGACGATTTCCGCGAAGGCGTCGAAGCCTTCCACGGCAAGCGGCGGGCGAAGTTTCGCGGCAGCTAGGGCCGCGAGATTGCCGAGCCTCATGGAGCCGCCGCCCATGCCGCCCTTCGATCTTCTCAGCATCGGCCATTCCAACATTCCGGCGGAGCGTTTTGTCGCGATGCTGCAAGGCGCCGGCGTAAGCGCAATCGCCGACGTGCGCTCGGTGCCGCTGTCGCGGCATTTTCCCTGGTTCTCGAAGAACAATCTGTCAGCGCGGCTTGCGGCGGAGGGCATCTCCTACACTCGTGCTGGGAGACAGTCTCGGCGGCCGGCCGCTGGACGACAGCCTCTACCACGCGGGTGTCGCCGATTACGAAGCAATGGCCAGGCAGCCGAAATTTCTCGGCGGCCTCGACCAGGTGCTGGACGCCGCGGCACGCGCGCGCGTCTGCCTGATGTGCGCCGAGCGCGAACCGCTCGATTGTCACCGCTGTCTCCTCGTCGCGCGGAAGCTCGCCGAGCGCGGGCTTTCCATCGGCCACATCCTGCATGACGGCACGATCGAGCCGCATACTGCGACCGAGGCGCGGCTTCTGGCCCTCGACGCGAAAGACCACGATCTGTTTGCGGCTGGACAGTCGAAACGACTCGCGGCAGCGTATCGGCGCCGCGCCCAAGCGGTCGCGTATCGGCGAAAGCCGCGCGCGCCGGCTCGGGCAACGAGGAAGAGATGAGGCCCATTTCAACTCGCTTGCTCGTCTGTCCTGCTGTTGGCCGCCGCCGGTCCGGCGCTGGCGCAGGATCGCGGCACGCTCGAGGACAAGCCGCTGCCGCCGCTTGCGCATCCGGATTCGCCGTCGACGCCGGCGAAGGAGCTGTTCGCGCGCAAGACCAAGCCGGCCGAGGCTGCTCCGCAGGCGATCGGCTTCTACGCCGGCGGCTGCCTTGCCGGCGGCGTGGCGCTGCCGATCGACGGCCCGGCGTGGCAAGTCATGCGGCTGTCGCGCAATCGCAATTGGGGACATCCGCAGCTCGTCGAGTTCCTCGAGCGCCTGGCCGAGAAGGGCAAAAAAGTCGGCTGGAACGGATTGCTCGTCGGCGACATGTCGCAGCCGCGCGGCGGTCCGATGCTCACCGGCCATTCCAGCCATCAGGTCGGTCTCGACGCCGACATCTGGTTCACGCCGATGCCCGATCACGTGCAGACGCGCGAAGAACGCGAATTCACCTCGGCGGTGCAAATGGTCGCCGAGGACCGGCTCGACGTCGATCCCAAGGTGTGGACGCATACCCGCACCGAGCTTCTGCGCGTCGCGGCGCAGGACCCGGTGGTCGAGCGCATCTTCGTCAATGCCGCCATCAAGAAGGCGCTGTGCCGCGAGG
The DNA here is from genome assembly GCA_963695665.1 of uncultured Alphaproteobacteria bacterium. Lineage (GTDB taxonomy): Bacteria > Pseudomonadota > Alphaproteobacteria > Rhizobiales > Xanthobacteraceae > BOG-931. The sequence continues at coordinate 59,546 of CAVOHL010000013.1, read as the reverse complement.
CCGGATCGGATCGCGGCTGGCTCGCCAAGGTGCGGCCGTGGTGGGGGCACGACTACCATTTCCACATCCGCATCTACTGCCCGGCGGACAGTCCGCACTGCAAGCCGCAACCGCCGCCCGGGGCGGAGGAAGGTTGCGGGCACGCGCTCGATTTCTGGTTCAAGGAATCGGTGTTGCATCCGGCGCCGCCGGTGACGCCGCCGAAGCCGAAGCCGGGGATCACGCTTGCGGCATTGCCGGCCGCGTGCCGTCAGGTGCTGAAGGCGCCGTAAGTCTGCCGTCGCGTTTACGGCGCGGCGGCGCCGAAAAGCGAGTGCTGCGCAGCAGCGATGAGGAACACCAGGACGCCGGCGAGAACGGCGATCACGGCCGCATAGGACTGCGATTTCTCCTCGGACGAGCGCATCAGGATCGGCAAGCCCTTGGCCAGGACGAAGGCGCCGTAGAGGCCGGCGAATTGCAGAAACCGCAGGCCCGGCAGCAGGAGGAAGACGCCGGCAAGCCACACCGGCGTCAGCGAATAGGCGGCAAGCTTGAGCGCGGCGGCGAAGCTTCGGTTGGCGCCGAACCATGGCGCCAACGCGTCGATCAGAAGCCCGACCAAAAGCACCAGCACGAATGTCGCGACATACCCGAAGATCGCGCCGAGGAGTCCGTCGAAAATCGGCAACCTCGCCGTGCCCCTGCCCGGCACGATCACGCCGATCACGCAATCGCCGATGAAGCCCGACGCGGCCGGGAACGAGCGCAAACAGCGCGACATAAGCGACCAGCAAATAAGCGACGTCGCCGGTCTCCTGCTCAATCCGCTTCCACGCGCCCGCGGGATCCGCGAGCAAAGCTGCCGCACGCAGCACAGCGTTCACGACTGCGACCTTTCGGCGTCGGCCAGGATCATTGCCGCGCCCTTCTCCGCAATCATCATGGTCGGCGCGTTGGTGTTGCCGGACGTGATCGCCGGCATGACCGACGCATCGATGACGCGCAACCGCTCCACGCCGGCAACGCGCAGACGCTCGTCGACGACCATCAGCGGATCGCTCGGCAGTCCCATCTTCGCCGTTCCCACCGGATGAAAGATGGTGGTGCCGACATCGCCTGCCGCCTGCATCAGCGCCGGCTCGTCGTCATCGGGGAAGGCCGCACCCGGCAGATATTCGTCGGGATGGAACGGCGCCAGCGCCGGTTGCGCCACGATGCGCCGGGTCAGGCGGATCGCCTTGGCGGCGATGCGGCGATCGGCGTCGGTCGAGAGGTAATTCGGCTTGATGACCGGTTTGTCGGCCGGCTCGCGCGAGCGCAGCCGCAGATAGCCGCGGCTCGTCGGACGCAGATTGGCGACGCTTGCCGTGAAGGCGGGAAATTTGTGCAGCGGCTCGCCGAAGCGATCGAGCGACAGCGGCTGAATGTGGAACTGAAGATTGGCCCGGTCCTGATCGGCGTCGGAGCGGGTGAACAGGCCGAGTTGCGACGGCGCCATGGTCAGCGGGCCGCGCCGCAACAGCGCATATTCGGCGAGCATGCGGGCGAGGCCGAACGGCGCGTGGTAGCGCTCGTTGAGCGTCGCGATGCCGTCGACCTTGTAGATCAGCCGCAACTGCAGATGATCCTGCAGGTTCGCGCCCACGCCCGGCCGGTCGGCGACGACCGCGATACCGCGCTCCTGGAGATGCTGCGCCGGGCCGATGCCGGACAAGAGCAGGATCTGCGGCGACCCGATCGAGCCGGCGGCCAAGACGACTTCGCCGCGACAACGCGCAGTCCGGCTCCGGCCATCTTGCCGCCAGCATACGCCGACGGCGCGACGGCCCGCGAAGGTGACGCTTTCGGCGAGGCAGCCGGTTTCGAGCCGCAAATTGGCCCGATGGAGCACCGGCTTGAGGAAAGCGCGCGCCGCCGACCAGCGCCGGCCGCGCTTCTGGTTCACATGGAAGGCGCCGCATCCTTCGTTGTCGCCGGTGTTGAAGTCGACGACGGATTTGATGCCGGCCTGTTCCGCCGCCCGCCGGAACGCGTCGAGCACGTCCCAGTGAACGCGCGGCGGCTCGATCCGCAATTCGCCGCCGATGCCATGCAAGTCGCTCTCGCCCAGGAAATGGTTTTCGTGCCGTTTGAAAAAAGGCAGGACATCGTCCCAGCCCCAGCCGGCAAGCCCAAGCTGGCGCCAATGATCGTAGTCGGCGGCCTGTCCGCGCATGTAGATCATGGCGTTGATCGCCGACGAGCCGCCGATCGCCTTGCCGCGCGGATAGTTGAGGCTGCGGCCGTTCAGACCCTCCTCCGGCTCGGTCTTGAAGCACCAATCCGAGCGGGGATTGCCGATGGCGAACAGATAGCCGACCGGAATATGAAACCAGATCCAGTTGTCGCGGCCGCCGGCTTCGAGCAGCAGCACGCGCCGGCCGGCATCGGCGGAGAGTCTATTGGCCAAGAGGCAACCCGCCGAGCCCGCTCCGACGACGATGTAGTCGTACTCGCCTTCGATCGCCTCTGCCCCGGCCATGGAACAAATGATAGCACGGCGTGCAACCGGCCGGCGACACGGTGCCTCGCGAACGCCGACGCCATGGCTTTACCCGTGGTGCCGGCCGTTGCTATTGTGCGGATACGACGGCGGCCCGCTGCGTGCGGCCGCCGCTCGAGCCCGGAACGACGGTTCCCTTGCGGCGGTCGTCTCGGTTTATGTCCGCGTCGTCGCCGATGCGACAGGCGCGAAGAATCTTGGAGAACCGTCGTGCTTGGATTGAAGCGCATTCTCGCGGCTTTTGCCCTGACCGCTGCAATTGCGGCGATACCGCAGCTTGCGGCGGCGGAGGAGAAATCGATCGTCGTTTTCGCCGCCGCCTCGATGAAGAATGCGCTCGACGATGTCGATGCCGCGTTCACCAAAAAAACCGGCATCAAGGTCCTGGCCAGCTATGCGGCGAGCTCGGCGCTGATGAAGCAAATCGAGCAGGGCGCGCCCGCCGACGTTTACGTGTCCGCCGACTTGCAATGGATGGACTACGGCTCGCAAAAGAAGCTGGTAAAGGACGACACGCGCTTTAACCTGCTCGGCAACCGCCTGGTGCTGATCGCGCCGAAGGATTCCAAGATCGGCGATGTGAGCATCGGTCCGGGCTTCGATCTCGCCAAGCTCGCCGGCGACGGCCGCATCGCCACCGGCGACGTGCGCGCGGTCCCGGTCGGTCTTTATGCCAAGGCCGCCCTGGAAAAGCTCGGGGTATGGGCGTCGGTCGAAGCAAAAATGGCGATGGCCGACAATGTGCGCGCCGCGCTCGTTCTGGTCGCGCGCGGCGAGGCGCCGCTCGGGATCGTCTACGCGACCGACGCCAAGGTCGAGCCCGGCGTGAAGATCGTCGCGGTCTTTCCCGAGGACTCGCATCCGCCGATCGTCTATCCGGTGGCGCTGACCGCCGACGCCAAGCCCGATGCGGTCCAATATCTGGCATTCCTGCGCACCCAAGCGGCGAAGTCGGTATTTGAAGGTTTTGGGTTCACCTTCTCTGATAAAGCCGACGTCTTGACCCTCCCACGCGCAAGGCGGGCTGAGTAAAATACGTCGTGCTCAATCTTTCCCCCGCCGAATGGACCGCGATCGAGCTGTCGCTGCGTATCGCGATCGTCGCCACGGCGTGCGCCTTGCCGTTCGGCATCGCGGTCGGGTGGCTGCTGGCGCGGAAGAACTTCTGGGGCAAGACCGTGCTCGACGGGCTCGTGCACCTTCCGCTGGTGCTGCCGCCGGTCGTGACCGGCTATCTGCTGCTCATCTCGTTCGGCCGTAAGGGGCCGATCGGCGCCTTTCTCGACGAGCATTTCGGCATTGTCTTCTCGTTCCGCTGGACCGGGGCGGCGCTCGCCTGCGCGGTCATGGGTTTCCCGCTGATGGTGCGGCCGATCAGGCTCGCGCTCGAGGCGATCGACCGCCGGCTCGAGGATGCCGCCGCGACGCTCGGCGCCAATCATCTCCTGGTGTTCCTGACCGTCACCCTGCCGCTGGCTTTGCCCGGCACCATCGCCGGCGTCGTCTTGTGCTTTGCCAGGGCGCTGGGCGAGTTCGGCGCCACCATCACTTTCGTGTCCAATATTCCGGGCGAGACGCAGACGATCTCGGCGGCGATCTACACGTTCATCCAGGTCCCCGGCGGCGACGCGGCGGCGGGGCGGCTGGTGCTGATCGCGATCGTCTTGGCGCTGGCGGCGCTCATCGCCTCCGAATGGCTCGCGCGCCGCGCCGCCATGCGCTTTCACGGAGAATGAGCATGCTCTCCGTCGACGTGGAAAAGGAACTCGGAACCTTCAGCCTGAGCGTGCGCTTCGACGCGGCCGGCGGCGTGACGGCGCTGTTCGGCTCGTCCGGCGCCGGCAAGACGTCGGTCGTCAACATGATCTCCGGCCTGCTCACGCCGGATCGCGGATCGATCACGCTCGACGACACCGTGCTGTTCGATGCCGGCGCCGGCATCAACGTGCCGCCCTACCGGCGGCGTATCGGCTACGTTTTCCAGGAGGGACGGCTGTTTCCGCATTTGAGCGTGCGGCAAAATCTCGACTATGGACGCCGGATGAGCGGCCGCGCTGCCGACGCGAGCGCGTTCGCGCGCATCGTCGCGTTGCTCGACATCGGCCCGCTGCTCGATCGCCGGCCGCGGATGTTGTCGGGCGGCGAGCGCCAGCGTGTCGCCGTCGGCCGCGCGCTGTTGATGCGGCCGCGCCTTCTCCTTCTCGACGAGCCGCTGGCCTCGCTCGGCGGCGCGCACAAGCGCGAAATCCTGCCCTATCTGGTGCGCCTGCGCGACGACGCCGGCGTGCCGATGGTCTATGTCAGCCATACCGCCGCCGAGCTGCGGCGGATCGCCACCACCGTGGTGCGGCTCGACGCCGGCCGCGTCGTGGCTTCAGGCGGCATCGAGCTTCTCGACGAGACCGACAGCGACGCGATCGGCTAGTCTGCGGTCCTCTGCCGGTCGTGCCGAACTTCGTCTGTGCAACGAGCCGGCGAAGAACTATCATTCGTCCTTTGATGGGCGATACGCGTCGCTCGACCGGATGCGATTGTGTCATGCGCTTGCCTGGTCTGCCCGACTTCGATCGATGCACCGCAGCGCTGGCGGCTGCCCTCCTCGTCTTCGCCCTCGCCTACGCGGCGCAGCCTGCCGCCGCGGAGGACGCCGCGCCGACCGTTCGTCTCGTCGTCGACTACGGCGACGGAGCCAGCAAGACGATCAACAATCTGGCCTGGGCGAAAGGCAACACGGTGCTCGACGCGATGAAGGCCGCGACCGCGCGACCGCACGGTATTTCCTTCAGCTATACCGGTTCCGAAGCCGCGGCCGTCCTCACCCGCATCGACGACGTGCAGAACGAAGGCGGCGGCGCCGGAAGGAAGAACTGGCAATATTCGGTCAACGATGCCTATGGTGACCGAAGCTTTGCCACATTCGAGCTGCAAGCGCAGGACGTCGTCGTCTGGCGATTCGCAACGGAACAGGGGAAATGATGCCGATCTTCGCGACCTTGCCGAACCGGATCCGCTTTGCGCGCACGCCGCGCATTGCCCTGACCGATCTCGCTACCGTCGCGTTCCTGGTCGGCATCGACATTGCCGCGCGCATGCTGCCGCACGCGCCGGATTTCACGCCGGTCGCGGCGACGGCGCTGTTCGCCGCGAGCGTGCTTCGCGTCCGCTCGCTGTCCCTTCTCGTGCCTGTGGCCGGGATGTTGGTCGCCGATGCGCTGCTTGGCTTTTATGACTGGCGGGTGATGGCGGTCGTTTATGCGACGCTTGCTTTGCCGGCGATTGCCGCGTGTCTGTCGAACCGGCTGCGCCGGCCGGGCATGATCGTTCCGGTTCTGCTTGCAACCTCGCTGACATTCTTTTTGCTCACGAACTTCGCCGTATGGGCGTTCAGCCCGCTTTACGCCGCGAACCTGACCGGCCTCCTCAAATGCTACGTCGCGGCGTTGCCATTCCTGCAGAACATGGTCGCCGGCGATCTGTTCTGGGCGCTCCTCCTGTTCGGATCGCGCTGGTTGGTGCAGGCGATGCGGGCGCCGAGCCAGATCGTCGTCGCCTGACATGGGGTTGCGGCAGATCCCCGATCGCGCCGCGCCGTAACGAGCCTCGCCACGCCGGTGCTGGTGAAATCTCCAACTGCGCGAGGTTTGTTGTGCGGCGCCGGCGCGGCTTTGTGCTGGGCGCTCGGCTTCGTCGCCGCGCGGCAAGGCATCAACGACGGCATGTCGCCGCTGGCGATCGCGCTGCACCGATTCATCTGGCCGGGATTGATCCTGCTGCCGCTCGTCGCGCGCCGCGGCTTTGCCGATCTCAGCGGCGTCGGCTGGCGGCGCGGCGCCATGCTGACGCTGGTCGGCGGACTGCCGCAGGCGATCCTGAGCTACGCCGGATTCCTGTTCGTCCCGCTCGGCCATGGCGGCGTCATCCAGCCCTCCACCGCCTCGCTCTGCGGGCTGGTGCTGGCAAGCCTGGTGATCAAGGAGCCGCTGCCGTTGCGCCGCATCGCCGGAGCGCTGGCCATTGTTCTCGGCCTCTGCGTGATCGGCGCCGAAGCGCTTCGCACCATGGGCCCGCAAGGCCTGATCGGCGATTTCATGTTCGTCGCGGCGGGATGCTCGTTCGCGACCTTCGGCATGCTGCTGCGGCTGTGGCGCATCGACCCGATGCCGGCGGTGGCCATCACCGGCGTCTTTTCGCTCGCCGGCCTTCCGCTTCTGCTGTTGAGCCTCGATAACGCCCTGAGCGTCGGCCTTTTTGAAAATCTCCTGCAAGCCCTCGTGCAGGGCATCTTCGTCGGCCCGGCGGCGATCTATCTGTTCACCCGCGCGGTCGTTCTCCTCGGCGCCAGCCGCGCGGCGGTGTTCCCCTCGCTCGTTCCGCCCTCGACCCTGCTGATCGGCTTTCTTGCGCTCGGCGACGTGCCGAGCGTTTCGCAGCTCGTCGGGCTGGTGATTGTCCTCGTCGGCTTCCGCTTGACGCAGACGGTGTGAAATCACGCCGCCTTGCGGCTCGCCAGGAACTCGCCGATGCGGTCGAGCGCGTTCAGAATGTTTTCCGTCGAATTGGCGTAGGACACGCGCATATAGCCTTCGCCGAGCACGCCGAAATCCGGCCCGCCGATGAGCGCGACGCCGGCGTCTTCGAGAAGCGCCGAGGCGAGCGGCTTCGCCTTCCAGCCGGTCCGCTTGATGTTGGGGAACGCGTAAAACGCGCCCTTGGGCGTGGCGCAGGAGATGCCCGGCAACCGGTTGAGACCGTCGATCACGACTTTTCGCCGCCGGTCGAACTCCGCGACCATCTTCGCCACCTCGTCCTGCGGACCGGTCAGCGCCGCGAGCCCGGCATATTGCGCCGAAGCGTTGACGCAGGAATGCAGGTTGACCGCGAGCTTGCGCGCGTAGTCGTAGAGCTTCCCCGGCCAGACCGCGTAGCCGAGCCGCCAGCCGGTCATGGCATAGGTTTTCGACCAGCCATTGAGCAGGATCAGCCGGTCGCGGATCGAAGGATATTGCAGCAGGCACACATGCGTCTCGCCGTCATAGAGCATCCGGTCGTAGATCTCGTCCGACATCACCGCGACGTCGCGATGGCGCTCCAGCCCGGCGACGAGCTTGTCGACCTCGACCTTCGGCGTGACGCCGCCGGTCGGATTGGCGGGCGAGTTGAGAATGAGGAGCCGCGTCTGCGGCGTGATCAGGCCGAGCGTTTCCTCGGCCGAGAACGCGAAATCGTTCTCCTCGCGGATCGGCACCGGGACCGGCCGCGCGCCGGTGAACTCGATCATCGAGCGGTAGATCGGAAAACCGGGATCGGGATAGAGAATGTCCGCGCCGGGCTCGCCGAACATCAGGATCGACATGAACATGGTCGGCTTGCCGCCCGGCATGATCATGACCTCGTCGGGCGAGACCTTGACCTTGAAGCGCTTGTCGAGGTCGGCGGCGACCGCTTCGCGCAATGGCAGGATGCCGACCGCGGGCGTGTAGCCGTGATGGCCGTCGCGCAGCGCCTTGATCGCCGCCTCGACGATGAAGTCCGGCGTGCGGAAATCCGGCTGGCCGATGCCGAGATTGATGATGTCGCGGCCCTGCGCCGCGAGCTGCGTCGCCCGCGCCAGCACGGCGAAAGCGTTCTCCTCGCCGATCCGATCGAAGGCGGCAACGGTTCTCAGCATGGCGGCGGCACTTCAGCGCAATTGTCCCGCGAAGGCAATCGACCTATCTATGCGGGCAGGGAGAAGGCGTCCGGGAGATGGCAATGACCAAAGGCAACGGTTCGCAGCGTCCGCCAGGACGCCGTCTGCGCTCGCAATTGTGGTTCGACAATCCCGACAATCCGGGCATGACTGCGATCTATCTGGAGCGCTACCTCAATTACGGCCTCACCCGCGCCGAGCTCACGGCCGGGAAACCGATCATCGGCATCGCGCAGACCGGCTCCGATCTCAGCCCCTGCAATCGCCATCATCTCGAGCTCGCCTTGCGGGTGCGCGAAGGGATCCGCGATGCCGGCGGCATCGCCTTCGAGTTTCCGGTCCATCCCATTCAGGAGACCGGCCGGCGTCCGACCGCCGCGCTCGACCGCAATCTCGCCTATCTCGGCCTCGTCGAGGTGCTGTACGGCTATCCGCTCGACGGCGTCGTGCTGACGACCGGCTGCGACAAGACCACGCCTGCCTGCCTGATGGCGGCGGCGACCGTCAACACGCCGGCGATCGTGCTCTCCGGCGGCCCGATGCTCGACAGCTACCGCGACGGCAAGCGCGCCGGTTCCGGCACCGTCGTCTGGCAGGCGCGCGAGGATCACGCCGCGGGCAAGATCGACTATCGGCAATTCATCGACATCGTCGCCGCCTCGGCGCCGTCGATCGGCCACTGCAACACCATGGGGACCGCCTCGACCATGAACGCCATGGCCGAAGCGCTCGGCATGTCGCTCCCCGGCTGTGCGGCGATTCCCGCGCCCTATCGCGAGCGCGGACAGATCGCCTACGAGACCGGTGTGCGCGCGGTCGAGATCGTGCGCGAAGACCTGAAACCCTCCGATATCCTGACCCGCGCGGCGTTCGAGAATGCGATCGTCGCCTGCTCGGCGATCGGCGGCTCGACCAACGCGCCGATCCATCTTTGCGCCATCGCCCGGCACGTCGGCGTCGAGCTCGCGGTCGAGGACTGGGAGAGCGTCGGCTACGACGTGCCGCTCCTCGTCAACATGCAGCCGGTCGGCGAGTATCTCGGCGAGGATTATTTCCGCGCCGGCGGCCTGCCGGCGGTCATGCACGAACTGCTTGAGGCCGGCCGCATCCATGGCGACGCGCTCACCATCAACGGCAAGACCATGGCCGAGAACGTGGCGCGGGCGAAAGCCAGCAACCCCGCGGTCATTCGGCCGTACGACAAACCGCTCAAGCCGCACGCCGGCTTCAAGGTGCTGCACGGCAATCTGTTCGATTCCGCGATCATGAAGACGAGCGTGATCTCCGACGACTTCCGCCGGCGCTATCTCAGCGACGCGAAGGATCCGAATGCCTTCGAAGGCCGCGCCGTGGTGTTCGACGGCCCGGAGGACTATCACCGGCGCATCGACGATCCGGCGCTCGAAGATCGACGAACGCTCGATCCTGTTCATGCGCGGCGCCGGAGCGATCGGCTATCCGGGCTCGGCCGAGGTGGTGAACATGCAGCCGCCGGCGGCGCTGATCAAACAGGGCCTGACGTCGCTGCCGTGCATCGGCGACGGCCGGCAGTCGGGAACGTCGGGCTCGCCGTCGATCCTCAATGCCTCGCCGGAAGCCGCGGCCGGCGGCGGGCTTGCCCTGCTCAAGACCGGCGACCGCGTGCGCATCGATCTCAACCAGGACACCGTCGATATGCTGGTGCCGCCGGCGGAGCTGGACGAACGCCGCGCGGCGCTGAAGAACAATGGCGGCTATCGCTATCCCGCGAGCCAGACGCCGTGGCAGGAAATCCAGCGCGCCATGGTCGATCAGCTCGGCGGCGGCATGGTCCTGGAGCCGGCGGTGAAGTATCAGCGCGTAGCGCAGAAATCGGTGCCGCGCGACAACCACTAACCAGCGAGACCTGCAAATGAGCACCGTCCGACCATCGCCGACAAGCGCAAGAGCTTCCGCAAGCTCCACGAATCCGGCTGCTTCGTCATCCCCAACCCGTGGGACGTCGGCACCGCGCGCTACCTGCAAGGCCTCGGTTTCAAGGCGCTGGCAACGACGAGCGCCGGGCACGCCTTTTCGCTCGGCTACCCCGACGGCGCGCAGAGCCGCGACGTCGTGCTCGCGCACTACCGAGAGATCTCGGAGGCGGCCGACGTGCCGGTCAATGCCGACTTCGAGAACGGCTTTGCCGACGACCCCGACGGCGTAGCCGCGAACGTAACGCGCTGCATCGCGACCGGCGTCGCCGGCCTGTCGATCGAGGATTCGCCGAAGGACGCCGCCACGCCGCTCTACGATCTCGACACGGCGGTCGCGCGCGTGAAGGCAGCCCGCGCGGCCGTCGACCGCGCCGGCGGCGACGTCGTGTTCACCGCGCGCGCCGAAAACTTCATCCGCGGCGTGACCGATCTCGACGACGTCATCCGCCGGCTGAAAGCCTACAAAGAGGCCGGCGCCGATTGCCTCTATGCTCCGGGTCTCAGAACCCGCGAGCAGATCGAGGCCGTGGTCAAGGCGGTGGCGCCGCGCCCGGTGAACTTCCTCGCCGGCCCGTTCGGCTTCACGGTCAGCGACATCGCGGCGATGGGCGTGCGCCGGATCAGCGTCGGCGGCTCGCTGGCGCGGGCGGCGATGAACGCCTTCATTCGCACCGCGACCGAGATCGCCAAGGACGGCAAGTTCGACGGCTTCGCCGGGCTTGTTTCCAACGCCGAGCTGAACAAGTTCTTCAGCGAAGATCGCAAGAAGCTTTCGTCGTGACCGACGCCTCCCGACCGGTCGGAACGCCGGTTGATCCTTCGCCGGCGCAGCCGCCCGGCCCGGTGACGCTGTCCGGCCGTCATGGCAGCGTGGCGCGGCTCGATGCCGCCCGCGACGCCGCCGATCTCTGGCAGGTCTTGCGCGGCCACGACGAGGTCTGGACTTACATGGGCGCCTATGGGCCGTTCGCCGACGAGCGGGCATTCTCGGCTTGGCTTGCGAAGCGGGAGACGCTGAAGGATCCCTACTACTACACCGCACGCGATACCGACGGTCGCGCGCTTGGCCTGGCGACGCTGATGGAAATCCGGCCGGCCATGCGTGTCGTCGAGGTCGGCCACATCGTCTACAGCCCGGCGCTGCAGCGCACGCCGCTCGGTACCGAAACCCAATACCTGCTCGCGCGTTACGCCTTCGAGACGCTCGGCAACCGGCGCTATGAATGGAAATGCAATTCGCTCAACGCGCGCTCGCGCCGCGCCGCCGCGCGCTATGGATTCGTCTTCGAGGGAATCCTGCGCCAGCACATGATCGCCAAGGGCCGCAATCGCGACACGGCATACTTCTCCATGCTCGACAGCGAGTGGCCGGTGCGCAAGCGCAACTTTGAACGCTGGCTCAGCCCGGAAAATTTCGACGGCGAAGGCCGGCAAAGACAGAGCCTTGCGGAGTTGAACCGGCAGGAAACGTGAGCAGGAAGCGTGAGGCAGGCATGAGCAACAGGCTGAACGGCAAAGTGGCGCTGGTCACCGCCGCGGGTCAGGGCATCGGCCGGGCGATTGCGGAGAAATTCGCCGACGAAGGCGCCAGGGTCGTCGCCACCGATCTCGACCCGAACAAGCTGCAGGGGCTGCGCGCCAAATTGCGCAAGCTCGATGTCCGCTCGCAGGACGACATCGACGCGCTCGGCCGTGAGATCGGCCGCGAATTCGGGCCGCTCGATATTTTGGTCAATGGCGCCGGCTATGTGCACCAGGGAACGGTGCTGACCTGCACCGACAAGGATTGGGATTTTTCCTTCGACCTCAACGTGAAATCGATGCATCGCACGATCAAGACGTTCCTGCCCGGCATGTTGGAGAAGAAGGCCGGCTCGATTCTCAACATCGCCTCGACGGCGTCCTCGATCCGCGGCGTTCCCAACCGCTACGTCTACGGCGCCACCAAGGCCGCCGTCATCGGGCTCACCAAGGCGGTGGCCGCCGATTTCATCACCCGCGGCATCCGCTGCAACGCGATCTGTCCGGGCACGATCAAATCGCCCTCGCTCGGGGAGCGCATCACCGTGGTGTCGAACGAGAGCGGGCGTTCGCTTGAGGCCGTGCGGCAGGATTTCGTCGCCCGCCAGCCCATGGGACGGCTCGGCACGGCCGATGAGGTCGCCTGGCTCGCCCTCTTTCTCGGCAGCGACGAGGCAAGCTACATTACCGGCCAGGCGCACCTCGTCGACGGCGGGATGGCGCTCTAGTCGCAAGATCGGTTCGGACGGCAACGCCCATGCACATCCTCATCACCGGCGCCGCGGGCATGATCGGGCGCAAGCTCACGGCGCGCCTGATCGCCGACGGGGCTCTCAACGGGCAGCCGATCGACCGGTTGACGCTTCTCGACGTGAGCGAACCGGAACGCCCAGGCCGAGCTGCCGCGCGGATCGACGCCGTTGCCGCGGACATCGCCGACCCGGCAACGGCGCGCGCGGCGATTGCCGGCCGGCCGGAAGTGATCTTCCATCTCGCCGGCGTCGTATCCGGCGAGGCGGAGCTCGATTTCGAGAAGGGGATGCGGGTCAATCTCGACGGCTCGCGCGCGCTCCTTGAAGTCATCCGCACCGCCGGCGGAAGCTACCACCCGAAACTGGTCTTCGCCTCGTCGATCGCGGTCTTCGGCGCGCCGTTTCCGGACGCGATCCCGGACGACTTCCACACGACGCCGCTCACCTCCTACGGAACCGAAAAGGCGATCGTCGAGCTGTTGCTGGCCGATTATACCCGCCGCGGCTTTCTCGACGGCGTGGGCATCAGGCTGCCGACAATCAACGTCAGGCCGGGGCGGCCCAACAAGGCGGCTTCCGGCTTCTTCTCCTCGATCATCCGCGAACCGCTCAGCGGCGAGGAGGCGGTGCTGCCGGTCGATGAGAATGTCCTGCACTGGCACGCCAGCCCGCGCGCGGCGGTCGGGTTTCTGCTCCACGCCGCCGAACTGGAAAAGGAAAAGATCGGATCGCGCGTGAACCTGACGATGCCCGGCGTCGGCTGCACCGTGGCCGAGCAGATCGCCGCGCTGCGCCGCATCGCCGGCGACAAGGTTGCCGCGCGTATCCGCCGCCAGCCGGATCCGCTGGTGGTGCGCATGGTCGCGGGCTGGCCGCAACGGTTCGAACCGCGCCGCGCGCTGGCGCTTGGTTTTCGCGCCGAGGCCTCGTTCGACGAGATCATTCGCGTCCATATCGAAGACGAGCTGGGCGGGAGGATCGCGGCCTGACGGCGGGCGAAGGCCCTTCCCTCGCCGCACGCCGAGCGTCTATGTGTGCGGGATGCATTTTACCTCGAAACTCACCTCGGCCATGCTCGCGCGCCGCTACAAGCGCTTCCTCGCCGACGTGGTGTTCGACAGCGGCGACATGACGACGGTGCACGTCGCCAATCCGGGCCCGATGACCGGGCTCGACCGGCCATTCTCGCGCGTGTGGCTCTCCGATTCCGGCAATCAGTTGCGCAAGTTTCCGCTGACCTGGGAGCTCGTGGAAGCCGACCTCGGCAGCGGCCCGGAGCTGATCGGAGTGAATACGACACAGCCTGGTCAGCTCGTGGCCGAGGCGCTCGCCGCCGGGCAGATTCCGGAATTGCGCGACTACGCGTCGGTGCGGCGGCAGGTGAAATACGGCGCCAACTCGCGGATCGATTTTCTGCTCGAGGATGCGGCGCAGGCGCCGTGCTATGTCGAGGTCAACAACGTCCATTTCATGCGCCGGCCCCGGCTCGCCGAATTTCCCGACGCGGTGACCGATCGCGGCGCCGCGCATCTCGACGAGCTCGCCGCGTTGCTGACGAGCGGCGCGCGGGCGCTGCTGCTCTTCATCATCCAAATCGCGTCGGCCGATCGTTTGGCCATCGCCCGCGATATCGACCCCGCCTATGCGGAGGCCTTCGCGCGGGCTCGCGCGAAAGGCGTGCAGGCGCTCGCCTGGCGTTGCCGCTTGAGCGAGGAGGGCATCGATATGGCGGCCCCGATCCCGGTCGAAGGCTAAGGCCGGTTCCACCGGGAGAGCCGACCCGATTGCTTGCGTTGGGCGCCGGTATGCTTACATTGCCGATGAACCGGCGGCCTACAGCCGCTTACGTCGCGGCTGAAAACTCCAACGCACCATGACCTATGTCGATGCGGCCTGCGCGCCGCTGCGCAAGACCGGACAGATCAAGATCTACGGGCCTGCCGCCTTCGACGGCATGCGCAAGGCCGGCGCGCTGGCGGCCGAATGCCTGGATATGCTGGCCGGCGAAATCCGCCCCGGCGTTACCACCGAGCGGATCGACCGGCTGGTGCTCGAGTTCGGCCTGGACCACGGCGCGCTGCCGGCAACCCTCATGTACCGGGGCTACCGCCGGGCGACCTGCACGTCGGTCAATCACGTGGTTTGCCATGGGATCCCGGGAGAAAAGCCGCTGCGCGAGGGGGACATCGTCAACGTCGACGTGACGCTGATCCTCGACGGCTGGCACGGCGATTCGAGCCGCATGTACGCCATCGGTGAGATCCCCCGGCGCGCCGAGCGGCTGCTCGAGGTCACCTACGAGGCGATGATGCGCGGCATTGCCGCGATCAAGCCGGGCGCCACCACCGGCGATATCGGCCATGCGATCCAGGCCTTCGTCGAGGCGCAGCACATGAGCGTGGTGCGGGATTTCTGCGGCCATGGCCTGGGCCGGCTCTTCCACGACGAGCCGAACATCGTCCACGTCGGCCGGCCGGGCGAAGGCATCGTGCTCAAGCCGGGAATGTTCTTCACGGTCGAGCCGATGATCAATCTCGGCCGCCCGCACGTGAAGGTCCTGTCCGACGGCTGGACGGCAGTGACCCGCGACCGTTCGCTCTCCGCGCAGTTCGAGCACAGTGTCGGCGTCACCGAGACCGGCGTCGAGGTTTTCACCCTCTCGCCGCAGGGTCTGACCCGGCCGCCCTACACGGCCTGAGCCGGGACGCCGCCGATGCCGGCGCGTGCCCGCAAGATTTCCTTGCGCGGCCCGGTCCCCGATCACATAGTTCACCCGTGAAGCGATGCGGGAGGGCGCATGGGCGCGATCGACGTTTGGGCGCAGATCCCTACCGAAAGGATGGCGAAGCAGCCTTCGCTGCAAACGCTGCGCCGCTGGACCGGGCAACCGCAAGACGAATACTTGCTGGCCAGCGTGCCGAGCACGCTGCAGCGCCATGGACGAGGCCGGCGTCGATATTGCGCTGCTCTCGGCTTGGTACGGCCCGGAAGGCGACCTGATCAGCAACGAGGAGGTCGCTCGCCAAATCGCGGCGGCCCCGGCGCGGCTTCGCGGCCTGGCCAGCGCCGACCTCCGCCATCCGATGGCGGCGGTTCGCGAGATTCGCCGCTGGGTCGACCGCAAGACTTTCGTCGGCGTGCGCGTCATCCCGTGGCTGTGGGATCTGCCGCCGAACGATCGGCGTTACTACCCGATCTACGCCGCCTGCGTGGAGGCCGGCGTGCCATTCTGCACCCAGATCGGCCACACCGGACCGCTCAAGCGCTCGGAGACGGGGCGGCTCATTCCGTATCTCGAGGACGTGCTGCTTGATTTTCCCGAGCTCGTCGTCGTCGGTGGCCATGTCGGCTTTCCCTGGCTCGACGAGCTGGTGACGCTGACGGTGAAATTCCCCAACTTCCACGTCGATACATCGGCCTACGCGCTGCACCGATTGCCGCCCGCCTTCGTCGCCTGGATGAAGGGCATGGGTAAAAGCCGGGTGATGTTCGGCACCAATTGGCCGATGCTCACGCCGCGGAAATGCCTCGAGGGCTTGAGCGGTCTCGGGCTTGCCGCCGAACAGTCGGAAATGTTTCTTTCCGGCAACGCCCGCCGCGTCTTTGCGCTTTGACGGCATAAGCGAAGCGCGGTCCTGGTGCGTCTGCACGCTCCTTTGCGACCGGCAAGGCTCGGGGCTATTCTGCCCGGCATGGAACCGACCGTAAAAATCATCGAGCGTAGCCGTGCGCCAGGCACATCGTGCGCAACTCCGATCGCCTTCGCGCTTTGCCGGCCGGCGAGCGAGCGCGACGCCGACTTTCCTCGGGCCGCCGCCGCGTGACCGGGACCGGCATCAACGTCGACACCATGCGCCGGATCGATCGCTGGGCCGGGGTACCGCTCTGCGCCCTGGCCACGATCGTGCTCAAGTTATGGTGGCGCCTGCGGCGCAAGGCGCCGCGGCCGGTGCGCCGCGTCCTGTTCATCGAGCTTTCCGAGATGGGCAGCACGCTGCTCGCCGATCCGGCCATGCGCAAGGCGCGCGACCGGCTCGGCGCGGAGCTTTATTTCGTCATCTTCGCGCAGAACGCCAATTCGCTTGCACTGGCCGCGACAGTACCCCGCAGCAACGTCTTCACGATCCGCAGTACGTCATTGCCACTCCTGATCGTGGACGTATGCGCGTTTCTGCTGTGGACGCGTCGCCACGCGATCGATGCCGCCGTGGACCTCGAGCTGTTTTCGCGTTTCTCCGCATTGCTGGCCGGATTGTCCGGCGCGCAGCAACGGGTGGGCTTTTATCGCTTCCACAATGAGGGCCTCTATCGGGGCGACATGCTGACCCATCGGGTCGTCTACAATCCGCATATCCACATCGCCAAGAATTTCATCGCGCTGGTCGATGCTTTGCTGGCCAAGACGCCGACCATCCCCTACGCGAAAACGATCATCGGCGACGACGAGCTGACGATCGCCTTGCCGACGCCCGAGCGCCGCGGCGCGCGCGGAATTGCTGACGCGGATCCAAAAGCTCGCGCCGGATTTCGATACGCGCCGGATGCGTCTGGTGTTGGTCAATCCGCACGCCGGCGAGATGCTGCCGCAGCGGCGCTGGATGCCCGAGCGCTTTGCCGAGCTCATTCGCCGCATGCTGGCCGCGAACGACGACATATTGGTGCTGGTCACCGGCGCGCCGGCCGAGCGCGCGGATGCCGAACGTCTTGTCGCCCAATGCGGCGGCGATCGCTGCGTTTCGTTCGCCGGCCATTCGGCGATAACCGACCTGCCGGCGCTCTACGCGCTCGCCGTGGTGATGGTGGCGGGCAATTCGGGGCCGGCGCATTTCGCGGCGGCAAGCGGCCTGCCGACCATCGTTCTATTCGGCCCGGAGACGCCGCACCTCTACCGGCCGCTCGGCAACTCGATACCGATTTATGCCGGGCTCGCCTGCTCGCCCTGCGTGAGCGCCAGCAATCACCGCAAAAGTGCGTGCGCGGACAATGTCTGTATGCACGCGATCAGCGCCGAGCAGGTCTTCAAAACCGTCAACGAAGTCCTCAACGCGCCAGTCCGCGACGGCCGGCTGGTCGCTTCGCGTCCCGGCCCCGGCTGATGATCGCGCTGCCGGCAAATGCGCCCATTCCGTTGCAGGAAACAGGCGCGGGCCTCCCGGCACCCGATTGCAAAATACGACAATCCGGTCATCCTGTGTCACGCCTGCCCGCGCGGCAACAGCAGTGGCTTCATATCCTCATGTTGGAAAAGAAGCGTGAGAGCGGCCGGGGCGCCGTCGAGGCTCCGCCACACTATCACGGCCATCGGGAACGGCTGCGCGAGCGGTTTCGCGAAGCCGGCGATGAGGCGCTATCCGACTACGAGCTCCTGGAACTGGTGCTGTTTCGCGCCTTGCCGCGGCGCGATGTCAAGCCGCTCGCCAAAGCGCTGATCGCGACCTTCGGCTCGTTTGCCGAAGTCATTTCCGCGCCGGTCGCGCGGCTCGCCGAGAGCAAGGGACTGGGCGAGGCGGCCATCACCGAGCTCAAGCTCGTGCAGGCGGCGGCGAGCCGGCTCTTGCGCGGCGAGGTGAGGAAACGGCCGGCGCTGTCGTCCTGGGCCGCCGTGCTCGATTACTGCCGCAGCGCCCAGGCCTTTGCCGACCGTGAGCAGTTCCGCGTGCTGTTCCTCGACAAGCGCAATCAGCTCATCGCCGACGAGCTGCAGCAGGTCGGCACCGTCGACCATACGCCGGTCTATCCGCGCGAGGTGGTCAAGCGCGCGCTGGAGCTGTCCGCAACCGCCGTCATCCTGGTGCACAACCACCCCTCGGGCGATCCGACGCCGTCCCGCGCCGACATCCAAATGACGCAGCAGATCATCGCCATCGCCCATCCGCTGGGCATTTCCGTGCATGACCACATTATCGTGGGCAAGGACGGGCACGCGAGCTTCAAGGGCTTGGGGCTGATTTAAAAGGCGCTCCGGCGCTCCCGCGCCGAAGTTGTTGTAGTCGCCGCTGCTGCGTCCCTGAACATTTGGTCGCCTCGTTCGCGCAGCTTGTGGAAGCGGCCCGGCGACGAGCGTTCCACTAGTGCTTAGGCTTAGCTTGTTTGTGAGTGCTGTGCGCGTCGCGATTTGCTTGCCGTGCATCGCGCCCTCCGGCTCCCATCATTGCAAGCTGTCGGAAATGGGCTGTCGAGGCTCCGTCCATAGTCGTGCCGGTCGGAACGGCGCTCGCGTTTTGGCAGCAAATAAGACCAATACCGGTAGCAAAAGCTAACGCAGCTAACTTCGTTTGCATGGGTTCCTCCCCTCGCGCGCCTCATCAGCGCAAGTTCGCCTGGCGCAGAACGCGAACGATCAGTGATTTCTTGCGCTGGATTAATCTGGAAATACATCCCCTAAATAGAGGATAGACCGGAATTTATTAGACAGGAACTTCCTGGTGCTAAGACCGACTTTAACCCCCTCCGACGATCCCGAGTGACACCCCAAGTGCCGCCAAATGAGCACGCGTTTTTGCGCTCAGCTTTCGCCTCCCGCCTTCGACATGCTGGTGAGCCGTCGATCGGGAGACGCCTAGGGTGTCGGCAATTTCTCGATCAGTGCATCCGAGAGCGACTAACCTAAGGCAGTCGATTTCACGCTTCGATAAGCCCGCCGGAGGAGCAGGAAATTCTGCTCGCGGTTGGAGAGAACGAATACGCGTGAGCAGACATTCGCTAATGAGGCATAGTAGGAGGCGCTGATAGTCGGACACCTTCGAGTGCCCTACCAGACTAACGAGCCCATACCTTGTTCCGCCGCGCGCGACGGATACCGCGAGACCCTCTGTCCATCCGTGCTCAGCCGCTAGCCGAAGTGCATCCCGCCCCACTTGTGAAAGCTTTCGTTCCTTTCGCAGTTCGGTCCAAGTGAAAGACTTTACGGCGAGCGCTCAAGGCTCCGAGTAGTGGATCACGTTCAATCAAACCAGTTCCAATGTAAAACTTCCGCCAACTTTCCGGCCATTCAATAATATAGAAAACGTTTCGATCGCGATGCGCGATGTCGACCTCTCCACACGAGAATGTGTCGAAGCCAAAATGCGCTACGGTGGTTTTGAATAAGGATGCGCATGAACCAATATCGTTCTGCTTTTGTAGCTCGGCATAAAACTGAGCCGAATCAAATCTATAAGGACCTTTGGCCATCTGCTCCTGCATCTACGCTAGTGAGCGATCAGCTTCAAGGGCTTGGGGCTGATTTGACCGGCGTTGCCGGGATGGCGGCCGCCGTATGAGTTGCTGCCGGGAAAAGGTTGCACTGCTATGTCGCTCATTGAACGCCGCTCGGCGTCCGCGCGATCCGAGTGATTTGCTCTGAGGTTTCGTACCGGCTGATGATATAAACGTCGGTCTGAAGCTGATCTAACTTCGGGGGAGCGGGTATATGGTGCGGGTACCGGCAAGGCGGCGAGCGCCGGATCCGCTGGCAAATCTGCTGGCACTTGCGGTTGGCGCCGCGGCCGTCGGCGCCGTCGATGAACTGACGGTGCGCAAGCTGCGCGTCATCGAGCGGGAAGAGACCAAGGCTTGAGTTCGCGTTCAAACGCTTCTCAAATTCGCGCCGACGATTTCTGCTCAATTCCGCGCGGTCGCCAATCGGCCAGCTCAGCATCGTCTACGACAGGTTGTTTCTCGTTGAAGATCAGGAAACAGCACGTGCAACGAAGTTGCGCACCATCGGCGACGTCTCTCCTCGCCGGTAGGCGAGAGCAAGCCGGGTCGTCGGCGACTGGCCCGCAATCTGCCGATAAGCGATACCCGTCACGCGCACTTGCATCATCGACGCCGGGACGATCGATACGCCGAGCTCTGCGGCCACGAGATTAAGGATCGCTGTCATATGCGGCACGACCTGGCCGATGATCGGCTCGAAGCCGGCCTTTCGGCACGCGTTGACAACCGTATCGTAGAGCCCCGGAGCGATCTCCCGCGAGAACAGCAGAAACGGATCGTTCTCCAAACGTGCG
This sequence comes from uncultured Alphaproteobacteria bacterium, assembly GCA_963695665.1. Taxonomy (GTDB): domain Bacteria; phylum Pseudomonadota; class Alphaproteobacteria; order Rhizobiales; family Xanthobacteraceae; genus BOG-931. Next base: position 39,111 of record CAVOHL010000013.1, on the reverse strand, counting down.
AGATCGATCTTTTCAAGAGCGGCAGCAGAATGCCGCTTGGGAAGGGCGACCACAATCGGGTCATCTGAGAGCCGACGCAGCTGTAGCTCTTCGGTACCGGACGTGCCTGGCCGAAGGAACACGACGTCAAGCGTTCCCTCGCGCAAGCCGGTAACGAGCGGCGTCGTATTCGCTTCCTCTAGCGTGAGGTGCGACTTCGGGATACGCACGGCGGAAAGCGCGGATCGCCGACGGTACCGCGGCGTTGAACGTAGCCGATGGGGTGTAGCCGAGGCGAAGCGAGCCGGTTTCGCCGCGAGCCGCCCGTCGCGCCGCCTTTGTCGCCCGTTCAGCGAGCGTGGGCATTTCTTTGACGGCTTGCAGAAAGGCTTCACCTGCAGACGTGAGCTCCGCGCCATGCGCGACACGATGAAACAACGGCGCCCCGATCTCGGCCTCCAGATCTTTGATTTGCTGGCTAAGCGGGGGCTGGCCGATGCCGATCTTGGCGGCGGCTCGCGTGAAGTGACGTTCCTCCGCGACGGCGAGGAAATAGCGTATGTGGCGTAGCTCCATCGTCATCTCCAAAACAGATCACAAAAGCCTGTATCATATATTGGACCAATGAGGCGCGCAGGTCTAGGTCTTGGGGCAAGGACAATTCGTCCGAACGAACGTCGAGCAGCGGAGTTGCTCGCGTAAAGACAGGAGGCGCTTATGATTACCGAAGGCGACGTCCGAAAGATCTTCAAGGGTCTCGAGCAAGGCGACGGCGCGAGCTTTTTCGAGCATGTGGATGATAAAGTCGACTGGATCGTCGAAGGCACGCATCCGCTCGCCGGTCACTATAAATCGAAATCTGACTTCGTGGCGGGGACCTTTGCGAAGCTCGCCAAGGTTCTGCCTAACGGGGCTCAACTCGTCGTCGAGCATCTGATCGTGAAGGATGATCAGGCCGTCGTGGAACTTCACTCCTTAGCCACGGCGAAGAATGGTCTCAAGTTCGACAACCGGTATTGCTGGGTCTGCCGCTTTGTAAATCGCACGATAGTGGAGGTTCGAGCGTATCTCAACTCCGCGCTCGTCGCCCGGCTGTTCGCGGAGAATCCGATCTAGCGGGAGTGCTCCTCTCCGGAGGAGCACCGGAGCGCGACAATGCGCATCATGAAGGACACGCAACATGAACGACGCTCGTCGAAAATTCTTGCAAACAGCCGGACTCTCGGCGGCTTGCGCCGCAGTCCCGCGCGGCGCTTTTGCTGAGGAGGGGGGCATGGGAAGCAAGCCCGCCACTGGGAACCGCTGTCCGGAGAAACCCCAGGCGATCATCAGCGGTGAAAGCCAAACCGAGGGCATGGCGAAATTCGCGCACAGGGTGACGTACGAAGATCTCGCCCCTGAGCGGCGGGAACGGCTCAAGGTGAGCATCCTGGATTCGTTGGCGTGCGCCATTAATGCCCTTGGAGCATCACCGACTGCGGCGTGCTTGGCTCAGGCAAAAGAGTTCGGCGGCCCGAATGGCCGCTGCACGTTGATCGGCGGCGGCAAAGCCAACGTCCTCTACGCAGCTTTGTACAATACGGCACTGGTTCGCTACATCGATTTTATGGACAGTTACCTGGCCGGACCGGAGCTCTGTCATCCGTCCGACAACACTGGAGCGGTGCTCGCTGCCTGCGAACACACCGGACGATCAGGTAAAGAGTTCTTGACCGCGCTGGCGATCGCTTACCAAGTCCAGACGGTACTGACCTCGTCCGCCCCATTTATGGAGCGCGGGTTCGACATTACGACGGCGCTCACCTACTCGGTAGGCGCAGCAGTCGCCAAGGCGCTCGGCCTGGACGAGACAAAGACAGCGGCTGCCATAGAAATCTGCGGTCAAACTGGATTCCAGCTGCTTGTTGCACGAACCACTCCGATCTCGCAATGGAAAGGCCTGTCCTCGGCGCAGCTGGCTTTCGGCTGTGTCAACGCGGTGTTCCTGGCGTCGCGAGGAGTGACCGGCCCGAAGTACGTGATTGAAGGCTCATGTGGCCTGGCTCAGGCGCTCGACCAGCCGGTCGACATCGATTGGGAGCAAACAAAATTGGATTGCTTCGACCATCTCTCTCTCAAAAGCTACAACAGCGCGGTCCCTACTGAATCGGCGATCTTCTGCATCCTTGAATTACACAAGATGTACCCATTTGATCCGGCCGACGTTGTGAGCATCGAAGCCGACGTGGTCCAGGACACCTACGACTTCACTGGCGGTGGACGCTTCGGTCCGAAGACCAACGTCCATACCAAGGAAGACGCCGATCATAGCCTCCCCTATCTGCTTGCGGTTGCCTTGTTTGATCGCGATGTTCAGACGGCACAGCTCAACCCCGAACGGATTGCGAAGCCGGACGTCCAAAGCCTTCTCCTTAAGGTCAGCGTGAAACCGGACGAGAGCTTCACGGCCCGTTTTCCTGCCGAGTTCCCCAGCCGGATAACCGTGCGGCTCAAAAGCGGTCAGTCGTTCAGCCACGAGGTATCGAATTATCCCGGATTTCCGACGCGGCCATTCAGCTGGGAGGAGATCAGCGCCAAGTTCGACAAGCTCGCAGCAGGCCATGTCGGCGCGCAATTGGGCCGGGACATCAAGAACGCCGTGCGGTCGCTTGAGAATATCCAGGTCAGCGATCTGACAAAGCTGCTCAGCGGTGCCTAGAACGGGTCACGGACGGATATCGCCCAGTGGCACATCGCGAACGTCGACTTGCAGCGATGCGATGTCCGATCACGGGGGCAAAGCAGACATGCTTCAAAACGCTTTGGCGTGGCGTAACGGTTTGCGACCGGCTGGAGTGGCGGACGTGCCGCGGACATCGCCCAATGTCCGTTGATGACCCGGAGCGGACGCGCCGCCTTGTTGCCGCGTCCGCTTTCTCGAAGAGCGGACGCGGCGATGCGTGGGTACGATCAGTCCTACGACAGCGCTTTGTACACGCCACTCTCGAACTTGGTGTAGAGGTTCAGGACGCGAGGATCCACGAAGGGCAGGATCTGCGTCAGGATAACGCCGGCGACTTGTTTCGACGGATCGACCCAGAAATAGGTATTGGCCAAGCCGGCCCAGGACAGGCTGCCGCCGCTGCGGCCCGCCGGCCCCTGCTGCGGATTGATCAGGAAACTTAGGCCCCATTTGACGTCCTGACCGGGGAACAGCTGCCCCATGTCGACGTCGGGCGTCGCCGTTGGCGCGGTTGTTTTCAGGACGACCCTTGAGATGTTGATATCGCCGATGTTGTTCTTCGACATTTGCGCGACGGTTTCGGGACGCAGGATTCGTGCGCCGTTGAACTCGCCGCCATGCATCAGCATCTGCAGGAAGGCGAGATAGTCGCGTCCCGTGCCATAGAGCCCGCCGCCCCCCATGAAGAATTCCGGCTCCTGCGGAATTCCGAACTCGATTGGCGCTAGTCCGCCATCCGGCCCGCGTGCATGCATGCTCACCAGCCTGGCATTCTGATCCGGTCCGAGGACGAAGTCGGTGTCTTTCATGCCCAGCGGCTGGAATATGTGTTCGCGCAAATACACATTGAGGTTCTGCCCGCTCACCGCCTCGACCGCCTTGCCGGCGAAATCGATATTGATGCCGTATTCCCAGCGATCGCCCGGATCGAACGCGAGCGGCGTCTTGAGGGCCGCATTCTTGCAGCTGATGATGCCCGGCACATTGGCGTACTTGTTGTATCGGGCGGTGTCGGCATCCCAGAAGTCGTAAGTGAATCCAGCAGTGTGGGTCAGCAGCATGCGGAGCGTGATCGGCCGTTTCGCCGGACGCAACTTCGGTTCACCTTTGTCGTCAAATCCTTCCAGGACCTGAGGCGCCGCTAGGTCGGGAAGCACCTTGCTGATCGGCTCGTCAAGCTGGAGCTTGCCCTGTTCGACGAGCTGCATCGCGGCGGTTGCGGTCAGAGCCTTGGTCATCGACGCGATCCAGAACACCGAGTTCGGCTGTCATATCGGTGCCCTTGGCGAGGTCGCGCTTGCCGAACGCTCCTTCATAGATGATACCGTCGCTGTTCGCCGCTACGGCGACAACGCCGGGAACTTCCTTGGCGTCTGCGGCCTGGCGCAGAACCTCATCAACGATATTGAGCACCATCCTTCTTTGCACCTGCGGCAGCCCAAGACGGCGTTGGGCCGTACTTCGCAAACGAAACCGCAGCCGAAATTGCTGCGGCCGACTTCAACAGCTCGCGGCGCGTTTGTCGCAAACGTGTCATGGGTTTTCTCCTCCCGTTGGCGTCGAATTTTTGTGCTTATCGAAGATCGGCGTCCCCCAGCAGTCAGCCGAGGAAGGACCGTAGGGTTGCCCGCCGACGGCATGTGCGCTGCCGCTGAAATGGCTGGGACTTCGGCAGGTCCCGTCGGCAGCTCAATTAGGGTATGTTTGAACTATACGCCGCGCGCTTCTTTCAGGCAAACCAAGATTGGCGTTATTGTGGACGTGCGAGGAGATCATGCCGCGTCAATGCCGTTGGAACCGGCAAGCCAGCTATCATCGATCACATCCGACGCAAGGGCTGCTCGTGCGGCGATCGAAAAGCCCTCATACTCGGGGGCGACCGGACGCCAGTCGGTGCTTGAAAAATTCTAATATCTCATCACGCGCCGCAATCGTCGGCTGACCCGCCTCGTCGATCAGGTGAGCGGTCACCACACTATGAGGGGTCGTGACGTATCGCTGGAAAAATGGCGCTAGATCGTTATTCGCCGCGCTGTCCGGAAGCACCCGCCCAATGAAGCGGTCGCCAAGCGCCTCCTTGTAGGCGGCGAAGCGTTGCGCCATGCAGAACTTGTCCCCCTCGAAGCGATAGGCCATCACCGTCAAATCGTCCCGCTCGAGCCGCTCGCGGACCGCTTTGACTTCGTCGGGAGCGATTTCGATGCCGGCCGGATCATTCAACGGCAATGACGGCTGGGACAGGACCGGCGCCAGCATCGACGGTTCCAGCATCATTGTCAGCGCGAAATTTCCCGTGAAGCACATTCCGATGGCGCCGACACCAGGACCGCCGCACTCGTCATGCGCAAATCCCGCCAGCGATCGCAACCACTTCGTCACCGGGCTGGATTCATTTGCGGCCAAAGCGCGGAACTCGGCGCTCACGCAGGCGTGCTGAAAGACGGCGGCCCCCTCATCTGCGCCTGGAACGGCACCATCGCGGCCGAACAGCGAAGGCATGTAGACGGTGAAGCCGGCGTCGCGGACCCAGCGGGCGAAACGAGCGACATGCGGGCTGATCCCCGGCATCTCCGTCATAATAATGACCGCAGGCCCCGCGCCGGCCACGTGCACCCGCTTGGTGACGTCATCGAATGTAATCTCACGGGCCTTGGAAATGATGATGCTGATCTGGCTGCCGTAAAGCGTAATAGTCATTGCGCAAGACCCTTTCCCAATCACGGAACGATGCCGAAAGCAACGTCAAGGCGGCGATGTCGCGGGAGTCCTACCGTCTCTCGGAGCGGCTCATCATCAAGACCGGCCGCTATCAGTCAAATGCAATATCCTGATGAAGATTATGCAAGCTGCTTTCTCGGACCCAGACCGCCGACATCCGCTCTTCAAGGTGATTGACGGCCAGCGAGAGATTTCCAAGCGCCGTTCCGCGCAGCAGCATCACTCTGACCTCCGGTTGGAAATCTTTTCTGTGATAATACGAAATTTGCCGCAGCGGACTGGCCTTGACGAGTCGGCTTGAACGCCAAGCCCCGCTCCTTTCGCGACCAACGACAGATGCAGATCGTATCCCAGGACATCGGCGACAAAGCGGCATGATGCGTTTGTTCGATCGAAGGCACGCTGCAAAGTTTCTCGATATCCGCACCCAACAGGGTTCACGATCCAGCCGTATGACTCAAGGTCGCGAATTCGTACCGACTTTCCATTCTTCCGCGGCGTGTCGAATGTCCGTGCCGCTACGACAACAAGGGTTTCGACGCCGATCACGGTGCTGCTCACCGTCGACGGCAAGGTGTGATGGTCGGTGACAAAGGCGATGGCGCAGTCTAAATCGCAATCGGCGACCTTGCGAATCAATTGCGAGGTCCACTCCGAAGTCACGCGCAATTGGAGATCGGGGAAGCGCTCGCGCAAGCCATCGAGCGTGGTTGACAGCACGATCTCGGCCAATCCCGGCGACAGGCCGATCCGGAATTGGCCGGTTGGGTTGGTGTGGCTTGCTCCGCAGGCTTCCAATTCCGCCACCGCCTTGAGCACGCGCTGGCAGTGAGCGAGAACTCTGCGTCCTGCCGGCGTCAGAACCGCCGGTTTGACACGGCGATCGAGCAACGAAGTGCCAGCCATCAAGGCTTCGAAATTCTGTATCCGCCGCGTGGTTGCAGGTTGAGTAATGCCAAGCCGCAATGCGGCACGATTGATGGAGCCGGTCTCGGCGAAGGCGATAAAGGCCTTGATGTCGGGCAGGTTCATACCGGTGATTTATAGAAGATCTCTGATTAATGCCTCAATTGCATAATTCTCGTCGGTCAGGTTTTGGCCGGCACGGGCGCTAGCGAGCATCAAGGGCTTGGGGCTGATGTAGCCGGGACGTTTTACAGCGGTCACGTGCGAAATCGGCCGGGCGGCTGAAACCGCAATGTCATGAGCACGTCTTCCAGCAGCGCCTGCCGCTGCTCGACGGGAAGCCGGCTCACCCGGTCGGTCACGTAGCGTTCTATCCCGCGCCAATCGTCCCCGAGCTGGATCGCCGCTTCACGGCAGAGATCGCCGAGGGCCTCGATCTGTCTTCGTGGCTGGGCCAAGTCGGATGCTCCGTTCAACGCTGGTGAACAGCCGCTGTACAAATCATCGGCTTCTAAAGCGCGCGTGCTGCTGCTTGATAGCAGCATGCGTGTACCGAGCATGGGGAGCTCAGCATGCAACCGACGCCCATCGATCGCAAGCACAACATGATCCGCACGGAGGTGGTCACCACCTACCAGCAGCTGCTGCACGCGTTCGCGATCCGCGCCATCTGTTTCATGGAGGAACACGGCGTCAAAGCGCAGCAAACCTTCGATGGCAACGACTATCAGGCCACGCATTTCATCGTCTACGCCGGCGACGAGCCGATCGGCACGGTGCGGGTGCGATGGTTCCGGGACTTTGCGAAATTTGAGCGCGCCTCCTTCCGGCCGGCGTGGCGCAACATGCATGTGATCAGGAACTGCGCGAATTTCGTGTTCGATCACGTCGCGCGCAAGGGCTTCGACAAGGTGATCACCCATGCTCAGCCGAAATACGCCCGCATCTGGCGCAGCATGCTCGGCTTCAAGACGATGGAGGGAAAGGGCCCGGTGCAATTCGAGGGGCACGACGAGCCCTACATCGAGCTGGTGAAGCAGCTAACGATACCCGACAACGCCATAACGGAGCGGACCGACGCTATTGTCCTGTTCCGGACGGAAGGGTTTTGGGACGCGCCGTCCGACTTCGAGTCGGCCGCCGCTTGAGACGAAGTGGACTCCAACCATGGCAGCAAGCATGTATGTCGTCGCGAAGCGCCTGACGCCACAAGAGATAGCAATGTTCTTCCACAAGGATCTCCGACGGATCGTCAGCATCCATACCGTGATGTTCCAGAAGCTGCTCCTTGAAGAAGATGGGCTGCCGCTGGAGCTGGCCGCGCTGTTCGAGGACGTCGGCAACAGGTATCTCGATATCTCCGAGCGGATCAGCGAACTGCATCGGCCGCGCGCAAAAGCTACAGGTTGAACTGCGCCTTGAAACCGGCGTCGTACTCGCTCGGGCCGATGTCCAGCTTGAACTCTTCGCTGAACCAGGGATTGTCGTTGCCGAAAATCCCGCACAGCCAGTCAAACGCCGCTCGCACCGGCCGGGAATTGAGCCGGTCGGTGAGCGCGATCGCATAGAGCGGCACGGCGACCGGTTCCATCAGCTCGAGCGGGACGGAAGCCGGCTCCAGCACGGTGTAGCTGCCGAGCAATCCGATCCCGAGGCCGGCCTTCACCAGCATCCCGTAGGCAAACGAATTGTCGCAATAATGCGCTACCCGGCCGGCGGCGACGATGCGCTTCCATTCATTCCACATGCCGGTCGCGGCCGCGTACATCTCCGACTGCAGAAACAGATGCCGCGACAGATTGCTGCGCGTGGGAAGTCCATGCTCCTGGATGTACGACTTGCTCGCGATCGGAATGAAATGCATGCAGCCGAGCTTCCTCGCCACGATATCGGTGCCGCGGACGGGCATAAAGCCGATCATCAGATCGGTTTGATTCTCGCGCAAGCTGATCATGTTCAGCGGACTCTTGAGGTGACATTGGAGCTTCGGGTACTGGGCATTGAACTGCCGCAGCGCCGGAGCGACAAAGCACGCATTCAATCCGTCGGTGATGCTGATCCTTACGACGCCCTCGGTCTCCTGCTTCTCCGCGCGCAAATCGTTGGTGAGCGAAAACAGCGAGTGATCGAGTTTCGACAATTGCGTCGCCAGCTCCTGTCCTTTCGGCGTCAATTTCACGCCGTGCTGCGTAGGCACGAAGAGCTGCGAACCCATCAAGTCCTGCAAGCGCTTGACCTGGCGGCTCACCGTCGGCTGGCTGGTATGAAGCATTTCCGCCGCCCGGTTGAATGACTTGCCCTTGGCGACCGCGAGGAAAACGCGCAGCTCGCCCCAGAACTGACCGCTCAAAATCTGCTCGTGCTCGAGCGAGGTCCGGGTGATGCTCTCCTGCTCCTCGCTGAACGGCGCCGGTGTTACGCTCTGCACGTTCTCCTCCATTATTTGCACGCGACTCTGCGACTATGGCTCGCCTTGCGTCCTCGACACACGCTCAGCGCGAACAGACAAATCTTTTCCACGGGTCTAGTCAATCGGAAAGTCCCCTGCCGCATCGCGCCGAAAGGCTCCAGCGACGGAGAAATTCCGATAAAAATCAATTATTGCGCCGCGATCCGCAGGCCGCCAGCGGCTGCGGGCGCAAATAGACCGGTGCCGACAGCTTTTTCAAATTGCTATTACGACACAAACACGACAAATAGGGCCGCATGGCGGGCTAAAGGAACATTGACGATGCGCAGGGCTCCAAATGCTACGGACAAACACGTCGGAAAACGCGTACGCATGCGGCGTCTTATGGTTAAAATGACGCAGGAAAAGCTTGCCGCCCAACTCGGGCTAACGTTTCAGCAGGTGCAAAAATACGAAAAGGGCGTCAACCGCGTCAGCGCGAGCCGCCTGCGCGAGATGTCGCATGTCCTGCAGGTTCCGGTGCAATTCTTCTTTGACGGGTTGCCGGAGACGAAGGGCGGAATTGCCAAGGATCGGCAGGAACCGTCGCAGAAGTTCGTCTATGATTTTCTCGCCTCGTCCGACGGCATCGCGCTCGCCCGGGCGTTTACGCGGCTGAAAAGTCCCAAGCTGCGGCGCCGCATTGTCCAGCTGGTGAAAGAGTTCGTCGACGAAGCCGCCGATGAAAGCTGATTGTTGCCTCCGGCGCGCTCTTGATCGCCGACGTATCCCGCATCGTCTTTCACTTCGACGCCATAGCTTTCGACACTGACGGACGGCAGTCTCGGCAACGCGCAATTGCGAAACCGCCGCGACCAAGATTGACTATTGCCGCACCAGCAAGACCGGATCGTCGGTTTCCGGGACGCGCTGCCAGGTGTTGACGTCGTTTTCCTCGAAACGCCAAGTCTGCCCGCGCGCCGAGAGCAAGACCAGCTCGCCCTGGTTCATGCGCCATGAGGTCGGAGCGAAGCGGGTGACGAAACCATCGCAGCCGGGCTTGAGCTTGAGCGCCAAACTATCGGCGCTGGCCGGATTGTTCGCCAGCGTCAGCATGCAGATCGGCTTGCCGGTACCGCGCGCGATGGCCCACTCGCCGGCGACTTCCTCGGCAGAGCGGACCGGCGCCGCGGCGGCGCTTTGCAAGACGTAACGGCCTTCGCCCGGCTGGAAACCGTCGTAGATACCGGATTCAGCCTCGGTGAGCTCGATCACCGCGGTGCCGCTGGCGTCGAGAAGGCGCAATGCGCCGTAATTGTCCACCGCCCAGCCGACGATCTCCTTGGTCGAGGGAAAGACGCTCGGACAGTTCCGGTCGATGTCGAGCTTGTAGCCACCGGCTGCGGGATCGGCGCGGAAATTGAAACGACAGATCCTGTCGTGATCCGCGTTGGAGAACTCCCAGGCGCCGATCATCGCCCCGACCGGGTCGCTTGGGGTCTGCGCGTCTTCGGCGCCGGCGCCGCCGCTGAGGCCGCTCACCAGGAGCATGCCGGCAATGGCGGCACAACGGATGGCAAACCCGCTCATGCCGAAAGCTACCATGGTCGTGCCGCGCCGTCATGGTCGGCCGGCACTGCTTCAAGGAAGTTCAAAACACTGCGTCTTTCCCTTTGCTTTCCCTTGCTCGGAACAGCGGGAACTCGAGCGTCATTGCCGATACCAGTATGCACCCGGTTGCCATTGCAACCGCACGCACCACATAATCTCAAGCAAGCACTGGCATTTGCGCCGCAGGAGCTGACGCACGTGACCGACGACAGGTCTGCACCGGAGCGACCCCGCGCCGAACCGGAAATCATTCCGCCCGATCGGAATCCCGGCCGGTCGGCTTCGCGCCGAAGCGCGTTCCCGGATTTCGGGGGAACGCAGCGCGTCTACGTCACGCGCGTCGGACCGTTCGGCGGCATCCTTCTGTTGCTGGCGCTGTTCGTTCTCGCCGCAGTGGCGCTCCTCCTCGTCCTCGGCGCGCTCATCATCTGGATTCCCATCCTCGGCCTCATCGTGCTGGTCGCCGCTCTTTCCGGGTTCCTGCGACTGCGCCGATGGTGACGAATGCGCGGGAATACACCGCGCGTTAACTTTAATGCTTTATGAATTTCGGCCGGGACGAATGCCCGGACGTGCCGAGCGGCGTGCGTGTTGATGCGAGTTGGGTGAGCTCCTGCTTGTTCCGACAAGTCATCGCGCCAGCGGCGTCCGGCGCGGCTCATCGCTAAGGTAACAGTCGAGTGTCGAATGTTCGAAGCGCCGCGCCCAGTCGAATCGGCAGCCGCCGCAAGGGACAGTACCGGCCTCGGGCCTTCCCGCCTCGCGCAAATGGATTTCCGCGAACTCTTGCTCCTGGTCCGGCGTGGCAAGAAGACCATCTTTTGGACGACTGCCGCCTCGCTGTTGCTGATGGCGGTTTTCGTCCTCGTGGTGCCGCACCGATACACCGCGACGACCCAGATCCTCATTGATCCGACGGATTTGCGCGCGGTCGGCAACGAGCTCAGTCCGACAAATCAAATGAGCGATGTCGCGGTGCTGCAGGTCGAAAGCCAGGTTCGGGTGCTGACCTCCGACAGCGTTCTACGCCGCGTGATCAAAACCGAAGCGCTCGACCGCGATGCGGAATTTGCCGGACGGCCGTCGCTGCTGCGCGGCTTGATCGGCGCGGTCGGGCTCGGCTCGCGCCGCCCCTGCCGACAGCACGCTGACCGCCCTGACCGCGTTGCGGCGCAACCTCGTGGTGAAACGCGCCGAGCGAACCTACGTGGTCGACGTGAGCGTCACCAGTTTGTATCCGGAAAAGGCCGAGCGCATCGCCAACGCAATCGCACAAGCCTATCTGGCGGAACAGACGGACGTCAGGTCCGACGCGGCGCGGCAGATTTCACAGACGCTTTCCGCCCGTCTCAACGAGCTTAAAGACCGGGTGCGCGAGGCCGAAGAACGAGTTGAAGCGTTCAAGGCACGCAACAATATCCTCGGCGCCAGCGGACAGCTCGTCAACGAGCAACAGCTTTCCGAGCTCAACAATCAGCTGGGAGCGGCGCGAGCGCGCGCGGCGCAGGCGAAGGCGCGCCTCGAGGAAGTCGAACGCCTGCAGCGGACCAAAGGCGACGTCGGCGCGGTCCCGGAGGCGGTGCAGTCGCCGACCATAACCGCGCTGCGCGGCCAATACGCCGAGATCGTGCGCCGCGAAGCCGAGCAGATGACCTCGCTCGGCGCGCGCCATCCGGCGGTGATCGAAATCCAGGCGCAGGCCGACCGGCTGCGGCGGATGATCGAGGAGGAGGTCAATCGCACCGCGCTTTCCGCACGCAGCGAATACGAGAGCGCGCACGCCAACGAAGACATGCTCGCGCGCAGCCTGGAAGCGCTCAAGCACAATGCGGTCGTCACCAACGAGGCCATGGTGACGCTGCGTGAGCTCGAACGCGACGTGCAGGCCAGCCGCGCGGTCTACGAGGCGTTCCTCGTTCGCGCCCGCGAGACCGGCGAACAGGAGCGCCTCGACACCAAGAACATCCGCGTGATCTCCCGCGCCGACCTGCCGCTGCACCGCAGTTTTCCGCCGTCGAACCTGATCCTCGCCGTGGCGGCATTGGCGCTCGGCATCGGCGCCGGGATCGCGATCACCATACTGCGCCCGCCAGGCGATGAAACGGCCGCCCGACCGGACGTTGGGCGCAGCCTGGGTGGCCGGCCCGACAAAGTCGCCGCCGGATCGAAGCCGGCGAGGCCGGCGAGGCCCGACGTTCCGGTGCTCGCGGTATTGCTGGGCGCCGACGAGCCGCCCGAGCTCTGGGCGCTGAGTGAACCAAAATCGCGCTTCGCGCGGGACATCCGCAAGATCTATGAGGCGGTGCGCACCAGCCACAACAAGAGCGGCAATCCGAGCCTGCTGGTGGTGGCGACGCGGAGCGAGGACGATGACACCGCCGTCGTCGCGCTCAATCTCGCGGCGGTCGGAGCCTTGACGCAGCGCGTGCTGCTGATCGACGCCGATCTCGACCAGCGCATGCTCACCGCAGTCGACGCCGAGCAGAGCGAGGCCGGCCTCGTCGACGTCGCCGTCGGCCGCCGGGTCCTTTCCGATGTCGTCGTTCGCGACCGCGAAACCAACATCAATCTCCTGCCCTTCGTGGCGCCGAACAGCCGCCGCGATCGTAGGATCAAGGACGAGGACATCAAGCTGGCGTTCGCCCAGACCAAGCATTTCGACATGGTGATCATCGCCGCCGCGGACAGCGATGGCGATCCCAGCGGACGCTTCTTCGCCGGCCTCGTCGATCACATCGTCCTGGTCGCCCGGACGGAAGACGCCGACGCCGGCGCCATCGAGGAACTTGTTTTGCGCTTCGGCCTCGACGCCCGAAAGATCCGCGGCGCGGTGCTGACCAGCGCCGAGGCAGCCTGAGCAACCGGGCGCACGTCGCCGCGGGCTGCGTTGATGCGCGAGGAAGATCGTCGTGGCCAAGATCAGCGCAGTCCCGGCGGCAAGCCCAACGGTCGGCGCGGCACCCGACGCCGACACCATCGTGCGGACCGTGCTCTTCATCGTCATGTATTTGGCGGTCTGGATTTCGTTTCACCCGTTCCAGAGTCTCGCCGAGCCGCCGCAGGCCGTCACCGAAGCCGGCGACCGCGTCAACCAAATCGCCTTTTCGGCGTTGTTCCTCGCGCTGGCGACGTGGACCTATTTCCACGAGCCGCGCAGGCTTTTGCTCCTGGTGCGGCCGATCATGGTGGTGGCCCTGCTGTGGTGCGCCGCCTCGGTGATCTTCTCATGGGAGCCGGCGCTGGCGGCGCGGCGCCTGACCTTCACGGTGATGGTCATAGGCATGGCGGCGATGGCGCTGCTGCTGCCGAAAGATGTGCGTCAGTTCGGCGACATGATGGCCGCCGTGGTGGTGATCGTGCTCGCGCTTTGTTATCTCGGCCTTGTGCTCGCTCCGCAACTGACAATTCACCAAGCGACGGATTTCGTGGAGCCGGAACATGCCGGGGAATGGCGCGGGATCTTCAATCACAAGAACATGGCCGGCGTCACCATGGTGCTCTTCATCTTCGTCGGTATGTTCGTCGCCCGCGCGCGCAGCTTCGGCCTCGGCGCGCTGATCGTCGTGCTTTCCTCGATATTCCTCGGCTTCACCGGATCGAAGACCGCGATTGGGATATTGCCGCTTACTCTGATCCTGTCTGCGGTCGTCACGCGAACGCGCCGGCCGGCCTTTGCCATCGCCTTGGTGCTTGTTCTGCTGGTCGGCTTCAATCTGTGCACCGTCGGCTCGATCTATTTCGAGCCGATCCGCCATCTGGTCGAGGAGTTCTTGCCCGATCCTACGTTCACCGGACGGACCGAGCTCTGGCAGTTCGCGGTCGAGCACCTGATGCAGCACCCGATCATCGGTTACGGGTTTTACGCATTTTGGGGTACCGAGCAGGTCGTCTACGCGCTGGGCGGAGGTCAACCTTGGGTGAATGCCGCGAGCGACGCTCACAACACCTATCTCAATCTTGCCGTTACGATCGGTATTCCCGGGCTGATATTGACGATCGTCTGGATCGTCGTCATGCCGATTATCGACTTCTATCGCCGGCCGGCGGACACGCCCGCTTCGCCGCTGCAGATGCTGTTCATCCGCGTCGTGCTGTTCGGAGTTTACTCGTCGTGTTTCGAGAACTCGTTTTTCCAGCAGCTTGATTCGGTCTGGTTCCTGTACATTACGGCTGCTTTCGGCCTTCGCTACCTTTCGGTCACTAGGCTCGTGGCGTGATCGCGCTACGTAGCCGGCCGGGGATATCCGTCAATGGCCGGCGTGGCGGTTGCCGACCGCGTCTTCCGGCACACTCAGGCGCAGCGCGTGCAGGAGTTGCGGGTCGGGATAGCGATCGTCTTGGTGCGCGTAGAGACCGAACGGGCCGTCGCGCAGCACATAGGCGGTCCAACCCCAGCCTTGGCTTTCGATTGCCGAGGAGGCGGCGCGCAGCCACCGCGCCCGCGACGCCCGGTCAATCTCGACGCTTGCGATCTCCTGCTTCATCGCGCCGAATTCGGTGAACACGATGCGATCGGCATCGACCTGTTGTCGTTTTTGCCAGTCGGCCACCCGCTGCATCCACTCCCCGACTTGCGCGGTGCCTTGTTCCTCGTGGAAATAGCGGCGGATCTCGCTCTCCGCCTGGGCCTGCGCCGCGGACCGATCGGTGCCCGGAGCAAGCCCGGCGGTGGTGAAGCGGGCCCGCGTCAGCTCCAGCGTATCGTCGAGAGTTCCGGCCGACGCCGGGAACGGAACGCCGATCGTGCCGGCCAGATAAGGCAGCGTCCACGTGGCGCTCTGATGGGTGAAGAGAAACGGGTAGTAGAAATGCACGCTGACGAAGTTGCGCCGGTCGCGCAACAGGTCACTGTCGAGGAGGACGATGCCCTCGATGTTGGACCAGCAGCCGCCGGTGAGGAACAGCGGAAGCTGCGGCGCGATCCGCCGGATGCGCTCGACCAGATTTTGCTGATACGCGGTCCAGTCGGTGCCGAAGCGGATCCGGCATGGCGATTGGGGTTCGTTCATTGCTTCGAGCGCCACGCCGCCCTTGTCGACCGGCGCCAATGCGGCGGCGACGCGTTCGACCATTGCCGAATAGGCGCGGAATTTCGGGCCTTCGAGCCCATCGAGGTATGTCTGCGGCAGTTCGTGCTGCAGCGAGGGCGGGAACAGCGTGACCAGGACGTTGAGGCCGTGGCTGTTGATGGCAGAGACGACGGCAACGACATCCTCGATGGTCTGGCGCCGTTCGCTCTCACCGCCCTGCATCAGCGGCCCGAGGTCGAGCGGAACGCGCATGTGGTCGAACCCGATCCGGCGCAACGTGTCGAAATCAAGCGACGCCAGCGCCGACAGGGCGTGGGGATAAGCCGGAACGGCATAGCTTTTCGCCAAGCCGTCGCCGACGGTCGCCGGAAATTCGAAAAACTCAACCAGGGTCGCGCCGCGCTTGAACGCAGGCGGGACGGCCTCGGCGGCGCCTGCCGCCGGCCCGATCACGCCGGCGACGACCAATAACGCCGCAAGCCGCATCCATCGCGTCATCGCCGGACTTCCTCCGCGGTCGCCGCCACGCCCGAGCGCCGCCATTCGCTTTGACCGCTGCGTGCCTCTCTCTCGAACAGGTTCAGATAATTCTCGATCATCCGCTGTCGCGAATAGCGGCGGCGTATGGTGCGGGCGAAAATGGCCGCGATCTGCGGCAAGGGCGGCGCCGCCAAAGCGGCGCTGATCGCCGCAATCCAGGCTTCAACGTCGTGCGGCGCGGCGAACGCGACCGGCTCTTCCCCTTCCGCCCGCAATACCTCGCGCAAAGCGGGCAGGTCGGCCACGACCATCGGCATGCCGACCATTGCGGCCTCGACGGCAGCGATGCCGAAGGTTTCCCAGGTCGAAGGAAATACGAACAGGTCGGCCGCGAGGTAGAGATCGGCGATATCACCGGGCGGCAGCGAACCGAGGATGTGCAATCGGTCGCCGACGCCGAGCGTATCCGCAAGCGCCCGGTAAGCGTCGACCTTCAGGCCTCCGCCGGCGAGCACCAGATGGGCGCGCGGCAGATTTGGCAGCGCACGAATCAGCAGCTCCTGGTTCTTCTGCGCCATCAGGCGGCCGACATTGAGCAGGAGCGGCTGCGACAGCGGCAGATTGAAACGCCGGCGCGCCTCCTCGCGGTGCCGGGTCGGCGCCGGAGCGTCGAGCCCATGCTCGATCAGGATCATGGCGCGCCGATAGGATACGGGATAGCGGGCGAACTCAGCCCAGGTCGCAGCGCTGTTGGCGATGTTAACGCTGTATAGGCCGAGCGCGCCGATCAGCTTGTCGAGCCATCGGATCAGCGGCGCCGTCGCGCCTGGCGTGCATGTCTGGTGCACGATGCGCAATCGACAGCCTCGTAGCCAACCGATGACGCCGACCAGGAATCGACGCCGCGCCCTGGTAGGCGACCAGCGCATCGAAATCCCCGCGCCAGATGTATCGCGCGGCGCGCCCTGCGCAGATCAGCTTCGAGAATGCCGGCAATCCCGGATGCGGGAACAAATGCGTCGTCTCGACGCCGATGCGGTGCGGCGACAACCCCTGTTCGATCGTCTCGGCGAGCACCTGAACGCCGCCGCGTTCGTGATCGTGAAAGACCTGCAGAATACGCATCAGAACTCGCGCTGAACAATTTAATGATGAGCTGTTGGTACTTAACGATACAAAGCGAAAGCTTGGCTGACCACTTTTTTTGGTCGCTGCAATGACTTATCACGCAGGATGCTTAATCCGTCGGGCCTGCCCTATCTCGGCGCACGTGCGCTTTCAGCTGCGGGCAATCTTTTCGCCGTCGCCGTTTTCTCACGCCTCGCAGGTCCAGAAGAATATGGTCATTACATCCTGATCTTCGCCTGGTCGCTGATCGTCTATGGCTTCGGCGCCCAATGGATGCGCTTCGCCTTTTTCGGCGTTTACCAAACAGAACGCTTCGGTGAATACGTCGGATCGCTGTCGTGGCTTCTCGCCGGCGGCTTGACGGTCGTCGCGCTCGTCCTCGCCGTGCTGGGCGCCTGCGGCATGTTTCGCGCCGAACTTTCTGATCGCGGTCTTTGCCCTGGTATGCGGTACGGCACTATACGAAGGCGCCCTCGAGGTAGCGCGGATGCTGCATCAACGTGCGCATGGCCGCGCTTTCGATGATTCTGCGCGCCCTGCTCACCGTCGCGTTCGGAAGTGCGAGCTTGTGGTTCGGCGGCGATGCGCGCGATCTCGCCATCGCGGTTGCGTTGGCGCAAATCTTCGCCGCGGTCCCTTCGCTGACGAGCTTTTCCCGTTTCCGCTGGTCGCGCGCCACTCGCGCCACCGCGCTGCGTATCCTCGGTTATGGCTGGCCGCTCCTTCTCTCCTTCGGCGTTACCGCCGTCGCTCAGAGCATCGACCGGCTTTTGCTTGCTCACTACCTCGGCGCCGCCACGCTCGGTCCCTATGGCGTGGTCGCCGATGTGATGCGGCAGAGCTTCACCGTCGTCGGCGAGGCGATCACGCTGTCTTTGGTGACGATCGCCAAGAGTTACGCGAACGAGGGAGACCTCCACGCCACCAACGCGGCGCTGCAGCGGACCTTCAACGCCTGCCTCGCCACCGCCGCCTTCGGCGCGGCGTTCTTCATCGTGTTCGGCGATCTCATCTTGCGGGTCGTGCTCAAGCCGGAATTCATCGCACCCACCCAGGATCTCGTTCCGATCTTCGCCATCGCCTTTGCGTTCATCACCATGCGCAATTTCTATTTCGCGCAGGTGATCTACTTCACCCACGCGAGCTACCTCGATCTGGTGGTTTCCATTCTCTTCGTTGCCGTCTCGGCGACGCTGTCGCTGCTGCTAGTCCCGGTCTACGGCGCACATGGGGGAGCGGTCGCGCTGACAGCGTCCTGCATTATCTCCTGCCTTGCGTTCATGGTGCTGGGCCGCCGCTGGTACCGGCTGCCCGTCGATTTCACCGCGCTCAAGGTGATGCCCGCGCTTGCCGCCTGCTTCGTGCTTGGCGCCCGCGTGAGCATGCATTTCATTCCCGGCGAATACCTGCCCGTCGCGCTCAATGCGCTGGTGTTCGCCGTGGTTGGCGGTTTCGCAATCCGCCGCTTCGGTCTGTTGGCCGCAACGCCGGCGGACGCGGCGGTCGCCGCCGGCATACCGGTGCGGTAGACGATGAACCAGGTCAGCAGCAACCTACGGGCGGCGCAACCGGTCATCGGCTCGCCGGATACCCCGCATACCGAATTCCTCGGGCTGCCCTTCTGCCTGCTGTCGCAACGCGAGGCGGTGCGGCTCATCATCGCGCGCCGCGGCGCGCCGTACCGTTACGTGGTCACGCCGAACGCCTACCACGTCGTGAAGGCCCATGATGAACCCGCGCGCTTGCTGCCGGTCTACCGCGCGGCCTGGCTCTCGTTTTGCGACAGTCGGGTTTTGCGCGTGCTGGCGTGGCTCGAAGGGCGCTTGCTGCCTCTCGTCACCGGAAGCGATCTCGTCGCCGCGCTCCTTTCCGCACTGAACGGTTCCGATGCGCCATCGGATCGACGGCGGCTCCTCATCGTCGGACCGCATGCCGAAATCGCAACCGCGCTGCGCGCCGCCTATCCCAAGCTGGAGCTCGAGATTCTGCCGGCGCCGCGCGGCCTCGCCGCCGACGCCGAATTGCGGCTTGCCGTCGCTCGCGCCTGCGTCGATAGATCCTGGGACATTCTGCTGTTGTGCGTCGGCTGCCCGGCACAAGAGCTGATCGCACGCCAGATCGGCGAACTCGGGCGCAGTGGCGGCGTGGCGCTGTGCGTCGGAGCGGCGATCGATTTTCTCAGCGGAGCGAGGCTTCGCGCGCCGCGCTGGCTGCAGAAGATCAGCCTGGAATGGGCCTATCGTTTGGCGCAGGAGCCGCAGCGCCTATGGCGTCGATACCTGGTCGAACTCGCCGAAAGTCCTTGGCATCTTCATTGCCAAATATTCCGCGCGCGCAACCCGCGGCTAAGACTTTATTTCCGCCGCCTGGTAGCCGATTGCCGCGAGCGCCTCGCGAACGGACAAGACCGGAAACCCTTCAGCCTGTACCGTTTCGAGCGTCGCGCGCAGGAGCTGCGGGGATGATCCGATCCAGCTCGGACTTTCCGCCACGTCGTGCGTATAGAAGATCAGCCAGCCATTGCGCTCGCGCGCCTCGCGCAGCACACGCCTGAGCTTTTCCGGCGTCAGCGTCCGATCGTACAGCTCGACGACCCTCAGCATGGCGAGATCGATCACGCCGGCATTGATCCCCTCATAGATTCCGCGGCAGCTGTCGAAGCGCTTCTGCAGCTGCAGCTTGCGCGGCAGCGAGGCGCGGCCGAAGGGATAACCGAAATTCGTCAGCTCGAGATCGCCGCAGATCTCGCGCAGAACGTCGCGGTTGCGTTCGCACTCCTGCGCCATCGCACGCGCGTCAAGTTGATCGACGGGAACATGCGCGAACGTGTGGCAACCGATCTCGTGGCCGCTCTCGCGGAGCACGCGGACCTGATCGCGGTCGATCACCCGCCAATGCGTGTCACGATGACCGCAGGTGCCGCCGGCGATGTAGAACGTGCCGCGCGCTCCGGCCCGTTCCAGGATGGATGCACCATTGGTGTACGCCGAGTCGGGAACGTCATCGAAGGTGAAGCTGACCAGCGGCCCGCCGCAACGCAGCGCAAACGGCTTCGAACAATGATGGCGCGCTGCCTTGCGCAAAACGCCGTTCAGGAGCGGTTGAAACATCGATACCTCAAGAAGCGCCGGCAACCGCGAGCAAGCCGCTCTGACGGCCGGGCTGGGGATGCAAATCCGCCATGATTTCCAGGAAACGTTCGGCGGCGCTCGCCGCCGTGTATTGCAGCCCTCGCGCCATGAGCGACCGCCGATCCGGGACCTGATCCATCGCCGCCGCGATCGCCGCGGCCAGGGCGGCGGCATCGCCGACCGGTGTGAGCGCTCCATAGCGGCCCTGCTCAAGGATTTCGCTCGGTCCGTAGGGACAGTCCGTGGACACGACCGGCGTACCGAAGGCCAGCGCTTCGATGATCGCATTGCCGAGGCCCTCATAGACCGATGAGCACACCGCGACACGCGCACGCATCATCCAATCGAACGGATCGGCGACATACCCCGAAAAGACGACGCGGTCGGCGAGACCGCTGCGGCGCGCAAGGTCGACGAGCGTGTCGTGTTCCGCGCCCTCGCCGACGATGGCAAGACGCCATCTTCGCTCGGGCGGCAACAGCGACATCGCCCGGATGAGCGTGCGCTGATCCTTCTCCGGCGACAGCCGGCCGACGCAGACGATGAGATCGCTCTCGCGCCCGCTTTCCCCGTCCCACGCGGCAATCCGCTTCGCCGTCCGCGGCGGGATCACCGCATTGGTGAGCATGACCGAGATGATCGCATCAGGAACGGAGAAATTCCGCACCAGATCGCGCCGCGCTCCGTCGGTCAGCGTGACGACGCGGTCGGCATACCGGTACAGCCGGCGCAGAAACCGGTAGGCGATGCGGTTCTGCCGATACGGGTCGCGATATTGCGCAATGGACGGGCTGCCGACCTCGCGCAGCATCACCTTCGGGCGATTCTGTCGCGGCAGCAAACGCGCCGCGATCAGCGTGCAAAGATTGAGACTGGCCTCCGAGCTGACCACGACCGCCGGCGCAACGGCGCGAAGGACGCGGCGCAGGCCGGGGATGGCATAGCGCAGTTGCCGTCCAGGAACCTCAATCACCCTGACGGTCGGGTCGAGCAGCGAACGCAACGGGCCCTGCGCCCGCAACGCCAGGATGGCGAGGCGAACGCCCCGGCTCGCCAGCGCGTTGCACAACAGGATCATATCCCGTTGCGCCCCGCCGCCTTCGAAGGCGCGCAGCACCACCGCCAGATCGGGCCGGGGAATTTCGGACCGCGAGGACGCCGCCAAAGTCCACCTCGAGCACGTCTGGCGGCGGGCCGATCGTCAATGCCGCCGCTGAAATGACGCGCGAAATGCGCGCCTTGCTAGAGAGTGCTGTCAGCCCGGAATCTCAAGCCGAAACAGGCATTAAGTTTAATGTGTCCGGCGCCGCGGCGCCGGATTATCGCGACGATTTGCGCGCGCATTCGCGCACGGCGCGCCCTTCATCTAGCTGTCACAAACCACGCGCAGAGTTAAAGCCCGTTTCCCAACGAGGGCTCCCATGAGTGATATTGCCTTACCCGGTTCCATTGAACCCGCAATCCGCAAGGGACCGGATCTCACCGGCGCCATTAACCCGCTGACCGGCATCATTTTTGGCGGAGTGCTCGCGGCGGTCCTCCTTTTCGTCGCCTACAGCATCTATTCCGACATCGGCGACAGCGGCGCCAAAGTTACCAGCCTTGCGCCCTTCCTCCTCCTTTTCGTCGCGCTCCTGATCGCGCTCGGCTTCGAGTTCGTGAACGGCTTTCACGACACCGCCAACGCGGTGGCGACCGTCATCTATACGCGTTCGCTTCCGGCCAATGTCGCGGTGGTCTGGTCGGGCCTGTTCAACCTTGCCGGCGTGCTGCTGTCCTCGGGTGCGGTCGCGTTCGGCATCATCTCGCTGCTTCCGGTCGAGCTGATCCTGCAGGTCGGCAGCCACGCCGGTTTTGCCATGGTGTTCGCGCTGCTCATCGCGGCGATCGTCTGGAACCTCGGCACTTGGGCCTTCGGCCTGCCGGCGTCGAGTTCGCACACCTTGATCGGCTCGATCATCGGGGTGGGCGTGACCAACGCGCTGCTGCACGGCCGCAGCGGCACGGCCGGCGTCGATTGGTCCAAGGCGAAGGACGTCGGCGAGGCATTGCTGCTCTCGCCCCTGTTCGGCTTTGCGCTGGCGGCAGGCCTGCTGTTGCTTCTGAAAGCCGTCATCCGCATTCCGGCGCTTTACGCCGAGCCGAAGGGCAATCAGCCTCCGCCCTGGTGGATTCGCGGCATCCTGATCCTGACCTGCACGCTGGTGAGCTTCTTCCACGGCTCGAACGACGGGCAGAAGGGTATGGGCCTGATCATGTTGATCCTGATCGGCACCGTCCCCACCGCTTATGCCCTCAACCGCTCCTTGCCCGACAGCCAACTGCAGGTGTTCGCGTCGGTTTCGCAAGCGGCAAGCGCGGTGATCGAGCAGAAAGCAGCCGGATATAATGTTCTCGGCAATCCGCGGCCGGCCGTCACCGCCTATGTCTCCAGCCACGACCTCAATGAGGGCACCTATCCCTCATTGGCGGTCCTGGTGCGCGACATCGCCGACCAGGTCACCAAATACGGATCGCTCGCCAGAATGCCGGTGGAGACCATCGGCAACACCCGCAACGACATGTATCTGGCGTCGGAGGCGATCCGCTTCCTGATGAAGGACAAAGGCAACGATCTGTCGCCGGCCGAAGTGAAGACATTGAACGACTACAAGCTTTCGCTCGACAAGGCGACCAAGTTCATTCCCACCTGGGTCAAGGTGGCGGTGGCGATTGCGCTCGGCCTCGGAACGATGATCGGCTGGAAACGCATCGTCGTCACCGTCGGCGAGAAAATCGGCAAGACGCATTTGACTTACGCGCAAGGCGCCTGCGCCGAAATCACCGCGGCGGCGACGATCGCCGCAGCCGACATCTACGGACTACCCGTGTCGACGACGCACGTGCTGTCCTCCGGCATCGCCGGCACCATGGCGGCGAACGGCTCGGGATTGCAGCTGTCGACCATTCGCAATATCGCGCTGGCCTGGGTGCTGACGCTGCCGGCGGCGATGATCATCTCCGGGACGCTGTACTGGGCGTTCTCGGGACTGTTCTGAACGCGGAAAATAATTTTCGCTGCGTGATCGGAGGCGCCGTGGTCCGGCGCCTCTTCTCTTAGGCGCGCCGGACATTTCCCGGCTCGAGGCGCGCGGCGGGTCGGAGCGAAATCCCTTTCGCGCGGTCATTGCCCGCGGAAACGTTCAATGACTTCGTCCGGAATCGGCTTCGCCTTGATGACGGCGGGATCGGCTGGATCACGGATCGCCCACACGCGAGTCTCGCGGCCTTCGACCGCGAGCTCGCCGCCAACGCTCAGCTGATGATCGACGTCGAAACTCGAGCGGCGGAACGCGCTCACCTGCGAAGCGAGCTCGACCGTGTCGCCGAAGCGAGCCGGAGCAAGAAACCGCGCGCTGGCGTCGACCAAAGGAATGCCGAGAATTTGGAACGCAGCGGCGAGATCGGGCGGCTTCACGCCCAGCGCCGCCTCGAACAGAATCCACGTGCCCCAGTCGAAGAACTCGAAAAAGCGGCCGTTGAAGACGATCCCGGCGGGGTCGCAATGCGCCCACTCGATCGTAAATCGCCGCCGGCTGACGAAATTGGCCATGACGCGCCCTGCATTCAATCATCAGCATCGGAGCGCGGGTCCCGCCGTTATGTCAAACCATGCACGCAGCGGGCGAACGCCCGTGCCCAAAGTTGCATCACTTTCGCTCTTCAGCGCGTTCGGCAACTGCCTAACAAATAGGCATTTGGGCGAGGCGAACCGGATTCAAAATGGGCGCGACCCAGCCTGCAACTTTGGTCGCAATCCAGGAATAGCTCCGTGTAATCAATATCTTATAAAATGTCACAGATTGGCATACTCCTTGCGATTTGACGCGTAGCGCGGCGGTGCCGGGCCGGTCGCGCGCGTCCAACAGAGGAAATCGCGATGCTCACACCAACTAGCGCGGTCGCCAAGCGACCGCGGGACCGTCGCTGGCTTGCCGCCGCGGCGGGCCTAGCCCTTGGCCTTGCGGCGGCGTTACCCGCCAAGGCCGAGGATACGATCAAAGTCGGCATTCTCCATTCGCTCTCCGGCACCATGGCGATCAGCGAGACGACGCTGAAGGACGTGGTGCTCATGCTCATCGACGAGCAGAACAAGAAGGGCGGCGTGCTCGGCAAGAAGCTCGAGGCCGTCGTCGTCGATCCGGCCTCGAACTGGCCGCTGTTCGCGGAAAAAGCCCGCGAGCTCATCAGCAAGGACAAGGTCGCGGTCGTGTTCGGCTGCTGGACGTCGGTGTCGCGCAAGTCGGTGCTGCCGGTGTTCAAGGAGCTCAACAGCATCCTGTTCTATCCGGTGCAGTACGAAGGCGAAGAGAGCGAGCGCAACGTATTCTACACCGGCGCCGCGCCGAACCAGCAGGCTATCCCGGCAGTCGATTATCTGGCGAGCCCGGAGGGCGGCAATGTGAAGCGCTGGGTGCTGGAAGGCACCGACTACGTCTATCCGCGCACCACCAACAAGATTCTCGAGGCCTACCTCAAGGACGTGCTCAAGGTGGCTCCCGAGGACATCATGATCAACTACACGCCGTTCGGGTTCTCCGACTGGCAGACCGAGGTCGCGGCGATCAAGAAGTTCGGTTCCGCGGGCAAGAAGACGGCGGTGGTGTCGACCATCAACGGCGATGCCAACGTGCCGTTCTATAAGGAGCTCGGCAACCAAGGCATCAAGGCGAAAGACATCCCGGTGGTGGCGTTCTCGGTCGGCGAAGAAGAGCTCGCCGGCCTCGACACCAAGCCGCTGGTCGGCCACCTCGCCGCCTGGAATTACTTCGAATCGATCAAGGATCCGAAGAACGAGGCCTTCATCAAGGAATGGCACGCATTCACCAAGAACCCGAAACGCACCACCAACGATCCGATGGAAGCGCATGTCATCGGCTTCGCCATGTGGGTGAAGGCAGTCGAGAAGGTCAAATCGACCGACGCCGACAAGGTGATCGAGGCGCTGCCCGGCACCAAGGCGCCGAACCTCACCGGCGGCATCTCGGAGTTGCTGCCGAACCATCACATCACCAAGCCGGTCTTCATCGGCGAAATTCGCCCCGACGGCCAGTTCGACGTGGTGTGGAAGACCAAGGGATTGGTACCCGGCGCCGCCTGGTCGGCTTACCTGCCGGGATCGAAAGATCTCATTGGCGATTGGGTTACGCTCAAGTGCGGCAACTACAACACCGTAACGAAGAAGTGCGGCGGCGCGTCGTAACGGCGCCGGCGCTGTGACGATGATCTCGCGGGAAGGCGGCGTGTCGCCTTCCCGCATCCTGAGCATGATCCCGAAAAGTGGTTATCGGTTTTCGGAAAAGGTCATGCTCCAACCAAAAATAGAGCCTGGTTCTGACTCGTCAGAACGGATAAGGCTTCGGTCCGGGGACCTCGCGATGCGTCTTAGCCGAGCTTGCCTCGTCGCTCTGGTATTGGCCTTCGGCTTGGCGCTGGGCTGCGCCGCTGCGCACGCGCAAGTCTTCACGACGCGCTCGCTCATTTCACCACCGACGATTTCAGCGACACCACCGCCGGCATCAACGAGGTCGCCGCGAGCGGCGATCCGCGCGCCGAAACCATCATCCGCGCCCTGCAGGACGGCCAATTGATGTTCAGCGCCGAACGCAAGGCGGTCTACATCAAGGACGATTCCGGCAAGCTCACCGACGCCGCCACCGGTCAGGCCATCGCGGGCGACGCACCGGACGATCTCGACAATGTCCGCATCAACAATCGGCTGCGGGGAGTGCTCGACGCGGCGCTCGGCGGGCTTACGCTGCTGGCCAGCGATCCCGGTTCGCGATACGAGGCCGCGCAGGCGGTGTTCAAGTCGCGTGAGGCAAGCGCGCTGCCGACGCTCGAGACCGCCATCGCCAAGGAGCAGGACCCGCGGGTCAAGCGTGCGCTGCTGGAGGCGCGCGCCGCGGTCATTCTCTTTAGTACCGACGCCAAGGATGAGGACAAGCTCGCTGCGGTGGAAATCGTGCGCCAGCGCGGCGACCAGGAGGCGCTCGGGCTCCTCTCCAGCCTGCCGGCCGGCACCCCGGCGCCGGTCATGAAGGCCGCGACCGCCGCCATCGCCGCGATCAACAACCGGCTGGTCCTGTGGAACGCGGTGCAGAACGCGTGGTACGGCGTTTCGCTGGGCTCGGTGTTGCTGCTCGCCGCCATCGGCCTTGCCATCACCTTCGGCGTCATGGGGGTGATCAACATGGCGCATGGCGAGATGGTGATGGTCGGCGCCTATGTCACTTTCGTCGTGCAGGAGACGATCCGCACGCGAGACCCGGCTTTGTTCGACTACTCGCTGGCGATCGCCATTCCGCTGTCCTTCCTGGTCGCCGGATGCATCGGCATATTGATCGAGCGCTGCATCATCCGCTTCCTCTACGGCAGGCCGCTGGAGACGCTGCTGGCGACCTGGGGGTTGTCGCTGATCCTGCAGCAGGCGGTACGCACCACCTTCGGCCCGAACAACCGCGAGGTGGGCAATCCATCATGGATGAGCGGGGCGTTCGACGCCGGCGGCATCACCATCACCTATAACCGGCTCTGGATCATCTGTTTCGCGCTGGCGGTGTTCGTCGCGCTGCTCGCCCTGTTGCGCTTCACCCGGTTCGGGCTGGAAATGCGGGCGGTCACCCAGAACCGCGTCATGGCGGCGTCGATGGGCATCCGCACCAGCCGGGTCGATGCGCTGACCTTCGGCCTCGGCTCCGGCATCGCCGGCATGGCCGGCGTCGCCCTTTCGCAGATCGACAATGTCAGCCCCAATCTCGGCCAGGGCTACATCATCGACAGCTTCATGGTCGTGGTATTCGGCGGCGTCGGCAATCTGTGGGGCACGCTGGTCGGCTCGTTCGTGCTCGGGGAGGCCAACAAGTTTCTTGAGCCCTATGCCGGCGCGGTGCTTGGCAAGATTGCCATACTTGTGCTGATCATTCTCTTCATCCAGAAGCGGCCGCGCGGGATGTTCGCGCTGAAGGGCCGGGCAGTAGAGGCATGACCACGCACATCCTGATCCGCTCGCTCGACCGCGGCGCGACTCTCTTTCTGATCGTCATTGCCGCCATTGCGATCGGGGTGCCGCTGCTCAATCTGGCGCTGCCGGAATCCTCGGCGTTCCATGTGCCGACCTATCTGGTCTCCTTGTTCGGGAAATACGCCTGCTATGCGCTGCTGGCGCTGTCGATCGACCTGATCTGGGGGTTCTGCGGCATCCTCTCGCTCGGCCACGGCGCGTTCTTCGCGCTCGGCGGCTACGCCATGGGCATGTATCTGATGCGGCAGATCGGCACCCGCGGCGTCTATGCCGACCCGATCCTGCCGGACTTCATGGTGTTCCTGAACTGGAAGCATCTGCCGGTCTACTGGTACGGCTTCCAGTACTTCTCCTATGCCGCGCTGATGGTGGTGCTGGTTCCGGGAGCGCTCGCCTTCGTGTTCGGCTGGTTCGCGTTTAGGAGCCGCGTCACCGGCGTCTATCTGTCGATCATCACTCAGGCGCTGACCTTCGCGCTGATGCTCGGCTTCTTCCGCAATAATTTCGGCTTCGGCGGCAATAACGGACTGACCGACTTCAAGGA
The DNA here is from genome assembly GCA_963695665.1 of uncultured Alphaproteobacteria bacterium. Classification (GTDB taxonomy): domain Bacteria; phylum Pseudomonadota; class Alphaproteobacteria; order Rhizobiales; family Xanthobacteraceae; genus BOG-931. The sequence continues at coordinate 11,410 of CAVOHL010000013.1, read as the reverse complement.
CATCCTCGGCTTCAACGTGCAGGCGGAGACGACGCGCGTCGTCCTGTTCGCGATCTCGTGCCTCGCGATCATGCTCGGCTTCCTGCTTTGTCGCGCCATCGTCACCTCGAAATTCGGCAAGGTGCTGATCGCCATCCGCGACGCCGAAGTCGCGCACGCGCTTCCTCGGCTACCGGGTGGAATCCTACAAGCTCGTCGTATTCACCCTCTCCGCCTGCATGGCCGGCATCGCCGGCGCGCTTTACGTCCCGCAGGTCGGCATCATCAATCCGAGCGAGTTTGCTCCCGGCAACTCCATCGAGGCGGTGATCTGGGTCGCGGTCGGCGGCCGCGGCACGCTGACCGGCGCGGTCATCGGCGCGGTGCTCGTCAACTATGCCAAGACCTTCTTTACCAGCGGCGCGCTGGCGCCCTATTGGCTGTTCATGCTCGGCACGCTGTTCATCGCCGTGACCTTGCTGCTGCCGCGCGGCGTGGTCGGCACCATGCGGCACTGGACGGCATTGCGGCGCGATCGGGCCTCGGCCGCCGCCGAAGACGGCGTCACCGAACCGTTGCCGGCGGAGTGAGGAACCGGCCATGGAAGCGCTGACCACCGCACTCCTTTATCTCAACGGCGTCACCGTCTCCTTCGACGGCTTCAAGGCGCTCAACAATCTTTCGTTCGCCATCGAGCCCGGCGAAATGCGCGCCATCATCGGTCCGAACGGCGCCGGCAAGACCACGATGATGGATGTGGTCACCGGCAAGACCCGGCCGGACCTCGGCGACGTCATGTTCGACGGCCTGCACAATCTGACCCGGCTCGACGAGGCCGAGATCGCCCAGCTCGGCATCGGCCGCAAGTTTCAGAAGCCGACCGTGTTCGAGAGCCACACCGTCTACGACAACCTCGAGCTGGCGCTCAAATCCGACCGCCGCGCGCGCGCGGCGCTATGGTGGCGCGAAACCGCGGACGAGCGCGGCAGCATCGAGCGAGCTCCTGGAGATCATTCGCCTGACCACGGTACGCGATCGTCTCGCCAGCAGCCTGTCGCATGGGCAGCGGCAATGGCTCGAGATCGGCATGCTGCTGGCGCAGGAACCGAAGCTGCTTCTGGTCGACGAGCCGGTCGCCGGCATGACCGACGCCGAGACGCGGCAGACCGCGGAGCTGCTCAGGGAAATCAACCGCGACCGCACCGTGATCGTCGTCGAGCACGACATGGCCTTCGTGCGCGACCTCGACGTGAAGGTCACCTGTCTGCACGAGGGCTCGGTGCTCGCCGAAGGCACCATCGACCAGGTCTCGGCGAACGAGCGCGTCGTGGAAGTTTATCTGGGAAGATGAAGGGCGAATGGCCCCTCGCGCAAGAACATCATGCTCGACGTAAACGCCATCGATCTCCACTACGGCGCAGCGCAGGCGCTGCGCGCCGTCTCGCTCAAGGCCGAGCCGGGCAAGGTCACCTGCGTGCTCGGCCGCAACGGGGTCGGCAAGACGAGCCTCCTCGACGCGCTCGCCGGCCAGCATTCGGTGACCCGCGGCACGATCACCTGGGAGGGCGAAAACATCACCGCGCTCCGACCGCCGGAGCGCGCCCGGCGCGGCATCTCCTATGTGCCGCAGGGCCGGGAAATCTTTCCGCTGCTCACGGTCGAGGAAAATCTGAAGACCGGCTTCGCGCCGCTCCCGCGCGACGACCGCACCGTTCCTGACGACGTGTTCTCGCTGTTCCCGGTGCTCAAGGACATGCTGCGCCGGCGCGGCGGCGACCTTTCCGGCGGCCAGCAGCAGCAGCTCGCGATCGGGCGGGCGCTGGTGATGCGGCCGCGGCTCTTGCTGCTCGACGAGCCGACCGAAGGCATCCAGCCGTCGATCATCAAGGATATCGGCCGCGCCATCGTCTATCTGCGCTCGCTCGGCAAGATCGCCATCGTGCTGGTCGAGCAATATCTCGACTTTGCCCGCGAACTCGGCGACCATTTCGCCGTCATGGAGCGCGGCGCCATCGTCTATTCCTGCGACCGCGCCAATCTTGACGAAGGCGCGCTGCGGCGCGCGATGGCGATTTGATGACCGAGTGTTTGATGGCCGAGTGAATGACCGTGAATGCGCCGTTACGCCATCAGGTGTTCGCCGGCAATCGCGCGAGCGGACGCATCGAGTGCGCGGTCGTCGCCGCGCAAGGCGGCACGCGTCGCGCGCGCGTGCATGAGGCCGGATCGCTGCGGGTGCGCTTTCCGAACGGCGAGCGCGGCGGCGCGCTTGATGCGGTGATGGTCAACACCGCCGGAGGAATGGCCGGCGGCGACCGCTTCGATATCGACGTTACCGTCGGCGCCGGTGCGCGACTGACCGCCACGACCGCCGCCGCGGAAAAGATCTACCGCTCGCTCGGTCCGGACACGGAAATCGGGGTCAAGCTTGCGGTCGGCGCCGGCGGCGCGCTCGCATGGCTGCCGCAGGAGACCATTCTCTTCGATCAAGCGCGGCTGCGGCGCAGCATCGACGTCGATCTCGCCATGGACGCCAATCTCATCCTCGCCGAAGCCGTGGTATTCGGCCGCGCGGCGATGGGCGAAGCCGTCCGCTCCGGCCGTTTCTTCGATCGCTGGCGCGTCCGCCGCGACGGGACGCTCGTCTTCGCCGAGACGCTTCGCCTCGACGGCGAAATCGCCGAGCGCCTGGCGCAGCGCGCGAGCGCAAATGGCGGCGTCGCCGTCGCCACGGTGCTCAAGCTTCCCGGCGACGAGGCGAGCGTCGCCGCGGTCCGCGCCGTCGAGCAGGACTTCGCCGGCGAGGTCGGGGTTTCCGCCTGGAACGGGCTGGCGCTGGCGCGGCTCGTCGCGCCGGACGGGGCGACGCTGCGCCGCGATCTCGTCGGCGTCACCGCCGCGCTCGGCGGAATGCCGCTGCCGCGGCTATGGTTGAACTGAGGACCGGGCCATGCATCTCACACCGCGCGAGAAGGACAAGCTGTTGATCGCCATGGCGGCGATCGTGGCGCGGCGGCGGCTCGAGCGCGGCGTGAAGCTCAATCATCCCGAGGCCGTCGCGCTCATTTCCGATTTCATCCTCGAAGGCGCGCGCGACGGGCGCACGGTCGCCGAGCTGATGGAAAAGGGCGCCCACGTGATCACGCGCGCGCAGGTGATGGACGGGATCGCCGAGATGATCCCCGAGATTCAGGTCGAGGCGACATTTCCCGACGGCACCAAGCTCGTCACCGTGCACGAGCCGGTACGATGAATGCGCAGACGCCAGCCGTTTCCGTCATCCCGCGCAAAGCCGTTCGAAGAACGGCGTCGCTTCGCTCGCCTATGCCCGGCCATGACGATTGAGAGGTAACGACCATGATCCCCGGCGAATACTTCATCGAAGACGGCGAGATCGAGCTCAACAAGGGCCGCAAAACGACGACGCTGACCGTCGCCAATACCGGCGACCGGCCGATCCAGGTCGGCTCGCACTATCATTTCTTCGAAACCAACCCGGCGCTGAAATTCGACCGCAAGAAGGCGCGCGGCATGCGCCTCGACATTGCCGCCGGCACCGCGGTGCGCTTCGAGCCCGGGCAGACCCGCGAGGTCAGGCTGGTGGCGCTTGCCGGCACGCGCACGGTCTACGGCTTTCGCCAGGAGATCATGGGGAGGCTGCAAAAATCATGACGGGCGAGCTTGCGCAAGCCCGCCCGTCACGTTTCTCAGCGCTGCTACCCGCGGCTGGGAACCAGGATCGGTCCGCCCTTGGTGCGATGCTGGCAGCAACGTCAGCACCACGGCGACCCGCTCTTGGCGACCTCTCGCATTCGGCAGAACCAAACACGAGCGATCTGGACGTGATCATAACGCGGCGATTGCCGGACACAAGTTAAAGCGTGTTGCGGCGGCGTCGATTGCCGTCATGGGGATAACACTCGGGGATTCTTTTGCAGCGGAGGACGTCATGCCAGCGCCAATAAGCCGCTCCGTCTATGCCGACATGTTCGGGCCGACGACGGGCGACCGCGTGCGGCTCGCCGATACCGATCTCGTCATCGAGGTGGAAAAGGATTTCTGCACCTATGGCGAGGAGGTGAAATTCGGCGGCGGCAAGGTGATCCGCGACGGCATGGGCCAGAGCCAGGTCACCAACAAGCAGGGCGCGGTCGACACCGTCATCACCAACGCGCTCATCCTCGACCACTGGGGAATCGTCAAAGGCGATATCGGCATCAAGGAAGGCAGAATCGTCGCCATCGGCAAGGCCGGCAATCCGGACATCCAGCCCGGCGTCACCATCGTCATCGGGCCGGGCACCGAGGTGATCGCCGGCGAAGGCAAGATCCTCACCGCCGGCGGCATCGACACCCACATCCACTTCATCTGCCCGCAGCAGATCGACGAGGCGCTGATGGCCGGCATCACCACGATGATCGGCGGCGGCACCGGGCCCTCGCACGGCACCTTCGCCACCACCTGCACGCCGGGCCCCTGGCACATCGCGCGCATGATCCAGGCGGCGGACGAGTTTCCCGATCAATCTCGGTTTTGCCGGCAAGGGCAACGCCTCGCGCCCGGCGGCGCTCGAGGAGATGATCAAGGCCGGCGCCTGCGCGCATGAAGCTGCACGAGGACTGGGGCACGACGCCGGCGGCGATCGACTGCTGCCTCGCGGTCGCCGACGACTACGACGTGCAGGTGATGATCCACACCGACACGCTCAACGAGTTCGGGCTTCGTCGAGGACACCATCGCGGCGTTCAAGGGCCGCACCATCCACACGCTTCCACACCGAAGGCGCCGGCGGCGGCCACGCGCCCGACATCATCAAGATCGCCGGCCTGCCGAACGTGCTGCCGTCGTCGACCAATCCGACGCGGCCCTATCACCGTCAACACCATCGACGAGCACCTCGACATGCTGATGGTGTGCCATCATCTCGACCCGTCGATCCCCGAGGACGTGGCTTTCGCCGAGAGCCGCATCCGCGCCGAGACGATCGCGGCCGAGGACATCCTGCACGACATCGGCGCGCTATCGATGATGTCGTCCGACTCGCAGGCCATGGGCCGGATCGGCGAGGTCATCATCCGCACCTGGCAGACCGCGGACAAGATGAAGGGGCAACGCGGGCGGCTCGCCCAGGAGACAGGCGACAACGACAACGTGCGCGTGAAGCGCTACGTCGCCAAATACACGATCAATCCGGCGATCGCGCACGGCATTTCCAAGCTCATCGGCTCGGTCGAGAAGGGCAAGCTCGCCGACCTCGTGCTCTGGTCGCCGGCGTTCTTCGGCGTCAAGCCCGATCTGCATCATCAAGGGCGGCTCGATCGTCGCCGCGCCGATGGGCGATCCGAACGCCTCGATCCCGACGCCGCAGCCGGTGCATTACCGGCCGATGTTCGGCGCCTTCGGCCGCGCGCGCACCGCCTCCTCGGTCGTGTTCGCGTCGAAGGCGGCGGTGAAGGCCGGGCTCGGAAAAAAACTCGGCATCCAGAAGGAGCTCGTCGCCGTGCAGAACACGCGCGGCAAGATCTCCAAGAAAAGCATGATCCACAACGACGCGACGCCGGCGATCGAGGTCGATCCGGAGACCTACGAGGTGCGCGCCGACGGCGAGCTCCTCACCTGCGCGCCGGCGGACAAGCTGCCGATGGCGCAGCGGTATTTTTTGTTCTGACTTCCCCCCTTGTGGGGAGGGTAGCGACAGAATCCGAGCGCGTCGGGCCGAGAGCCACGCCGGCGAAGCACGCTAGTGCCGCCCCGCTGGACAGAATTTCTCGGGAACGAAATTCCGTCCCCGCCGTATTCCGGGAAAATCCGGGGAATTCGTTCTCTGGATGTACTCGGAGGATTATTCGCGCCCCGGACGCCACTGTTCGATCTGATAGCGATCTGGCAGCCCGAACTCCTTTTTTAATGCCGCTAATAGCCGCAACAGTCTCGTCTCGTTTGCTTCAGAACGTCCTTGATCTGCAAATTTGGCGTCTGCGGCGCCTTGAAAGGCGGCAATAGCCAGCGAATAAAATTCCGAACTTTGCACGAAACGTCGACTGACTATTTCCCGGGTGCGCGGCCCGAGCTGGTCGGCAGGCACGTCGCCCCGGAAGTACCGCCTGAGGAACTCCATCAACATGAGCCGCTTGGCGCGCAGACGGCGATGCCGGTAGGCTAGGTAAAGGAATACGAGGATGCCGGCGAGAACGGCCCCGCGGACGATGCTGATGATCGTGTCGCTGTCCATCCCGCCGCACTTTCGTTCAGCGCGTTAAGCTTTCCATTGCGCGCGGTCGGTGCTCAATCCGGGCAGTCGCTGGGATTTGGGCTCCCGCTTTCATCCACTGATCATAGCTCTCGAATTTCAAGCCGAGCCTGTCGTAGTTGACCGTCAGGTAACCGTCCGGCCCGCGGGCGACCGCTTGCGGCATGACCTGCTGCACTTCCTGTGCCATCACCCCGACATAAGTCTTGCCGCCGCCGTTGTAGCTGAAGCGATAGAAACCGAGACCATTGTCGAAACGGCCGAGAAGAACGATGTCGTGTTTGAGCCTTACGTCGGACCGTCGCCCGCGGCCGCCGCGCATCCCGCCGCCGCGGTGCCACCGCCGCCAGCGCGTAATCCGCCTCCGCCACCACGACCGCCGCCGTGGTGCGCTACGTGATGGCCACGTGCCGGCCTATTGCCTGCGGCCGGGCGATTACCGGCGCGACTACGACCGCCGCCGTGGTGCGCCACGTGATGGCCGCGTGACGGCCTATTACCCGCAGCCGGGCGATTGGATGGACGATGACGCTCGCCTAGGTTCGCTCGGCCGCCGCCGGGTTTGAGCACCTGCTGGCCACACGAAGTTTCGTCCCCGCAAGGAGCCTTGGTCGTCATATTCGTTCTTGGTGGAACGTTTTGGCAGTTTGACCTTAGGTCGCGATACTTTCTTGTATGGAATAAGCTCAAGGATCCGCGCGATGCAGTTGAGGCGCGCGCGCCTTTTGTCGTCCGATCTCACAATGTGCCAGGGCGCGTAATCGATGTCGGTGGCTTTTAGCATCGCGTCGCGCGCCCGCGAATAGTCATACCAGCGCCGATACGATTCCAGATCCATTGGACTGAGTTTCCATTGCCGCAGCGGATCGTTGATGCGCGCGAAAAACCGCTTCTCCTGTTCTTCCTGCCCCACCTCCAGCCAGAATTTGATCAGGATGATCCCCGCATCGGTTATGTATTTTTCGATTTCCGGGCAGAGGCTCAGGAAGCGCTCCACCTCCTTCGCACCGACAAATCCCATGACGTTCTCAACGCCGGCCCGATTGTACCAACTCCGATCGAAGATAACGATCTCACCGGCCGCGGGAAAATGCTCGATATAGCGTTGAACAAACATCTGTGTTTTTTCACGATCGGAAGGCGCGGGCAGCGCCACGACTCGGAAGACGCGAGGGCTCACTCTTTCGGTTATGGCCTTGATCGTTCCGCCCTTGCCGGCAGCATCGCGGCCTTCGAACAGAATGATGACCCGCTGCCCCTTCGCTTTCACCCATTCCTGCACGTGGCAAAGCTCGACCTGGAGCTTGCGGAGCTGCTTTTCGTAGAGCTTTCGCTTCATCTTGCCATTGGCGGCTCCTTTGACGTGCGCCATGTAGCTAACTCCCAAAAATAACGCGCCGGAAACGGCTCATCGCGAAGGCGAAGTAGACCGAGCCGATGATCAGCATGGCCAGAAGCGGCCGCCAGACGAGCGAGAGATCGGCGCCGCGAAACAGCACCGCCTGAGCAAAAGCGACGAAATGCGGCGTCGGGCTGATCGTCTTCATCACATATTGCAGCCAGATCGGCATGCTCTCCATCGGCGTGCTGCTGCCGGAAAGCAATTGCGTGACCATCAGCACCGGCATCGCCAGCAGACCGAACTGGCCCATCGTCGTCGAGAGCGTGCCGAGCAGGATGCCGAGCGCCGCCACCACAAGCGCGTACAGCGCCGCACCGACGAGGAACAGCACAATCGACCCCGCAATCGGCGCGCCAATCCACAGATGGACCACGAACTGCAGCGACAGCATCGCGGCCACCAGAATGACGAGGCCGTTGGCGAGCATTTTCGCCAGCATGATCTCGGCCGGCACCACCGGCATGACCAACAAGTGCTCCACGGTGCCCTGCTCGCGCTCCCGGATCAGCGCGGCGCCGGTGAGGATTACGGTCAGGAGCGTGATCTGATTGATCACCTGCGTCATTGCCGAGAACCAGGCGGTTTTGAGATTCGGATTAAATTTCGCGCGGACGACGAGATTGATCGGGTCGCTCAACGGCAGGCCGCGTTGGGAGATGAAATTTTGCACTTCATTGAATATGGCGGTCCTGAGATAACTGGCGCCGTTGCCGGCCTGGGCCACGGCGGTGGCGTCGACGTTGATTTGAACTTCGGTCTTGCGTTGGGCGAGAATGTTGGCCTGGAAGTTGGAAGGAATCTCGACGACGAACAGCAATTCGCCTTTGTCCATTTTGCTGTCGATCTCGGACGCCTTGATGTGCACGGCGGGTTGGAATGTTGGTCGAACAAGTCCTTCGGCGATCCCCCGCGAGAGATCCGAGCCGTCCTCGTCCACAATACCGACGGAAAGATTGGTCGCTTCGGTCACGGCTCCAGTCGCGACCGTGTTGACCGAAATGCTGAAGGCGTAGGCGACGAGGATCAGCATCGTCGGGTCCGAGCGGATGCTTCTCAGTTCCTTGACCACGAGACGCAGAATATTGAAAATATGATCGCGCAGCGTCAGCGTTCTCGCTTTCGCCAATTTTGCAACGGGTTCCGCGCCAGGCAAAGACACGTCAGGCCTCCTGCTTGCGCAGCAGCACCAGCGACAGGATCAGGTAGGCGAGCGCGATGATCGCGATCGCGGCGATGTTTCGCCAAAGGTCTGGCATGCCGAGTGCCTTGGCGAAAACCCCGACGGTGACCGGCTGATACCAGGCCGACGGGAACGTCAGACCGAGAATTTTCGCGCCGCCGGAGAGCGAGGATACCGGCGCGAACAGCCCGGAGAAGTTCACCGCGGGCACGATGGAAAGAATGGCCGTCGCGAATACCGCCGCGACCTGGGTGCGGGTAAAGGACGAGATCAGCTGGCCGAAACCCGTTGTCGCCACGACGTAAACGACCGTTCCGATCAGCAGCGTGAGAAACGAGCCCTTGATCGGCACGTCGAACACGAAAATCGCCATCAAGAACAAAAAGACAAAACTCACCATCGCGACCGCGGCATAGGGCAGTTGCTTGCCGAGAAGGAACTCAAGCTTGGTAATGGGAGTGGAGCGGAAATTGGCAATGGAGCCGGTTTCCTTCTCACGCACGACCGCGATCGCCGACATGATGGCGGGGATCAGACACAGCATGAGCATGAAGACGCTCGGCACCATGGCGTTGACGCTGAGAAAGGCCTGGTTGTAGCGAAAGCGCGTCTGGATGTCGTCGTCGTTCCAAGCGTTCGGGCTTCCCGCCTTGTGCACCTGGCGCTCAAGCTCCTCGCCCTGCTTCCTGACGACCCCGTTGACATAACTCCTCGCGGTTTCGCCGCGGAACGTCATGGCGCCGTCGACCGCCGCATCAACTTCGGGCCGGCTACCGTTCAGCAAATCGCGGCCAAACCCGCTCGGAATTTCCACGACGATTTGCGTGTTGCCGCTTCTCAGGCGCTGCTCCCCCTCGGCGGCCGAGGCGATGGGCGGCTGCACCGAAAAATACCGGGAGCCGGAAAAGCCGTCGAGCAACTGCCGGCTTTGCGGCGTGTTGTCCTGGTCGAATGCCGCCATCTGCAGGTTTTCGATATCGAAGGAAATGCCGTAACCGAAGGCCAGCATCAAGATGATGGGGCCGAAGACGGCAAAGGCGAGTCGAATCGGATCGCGCAACAGCTCGACGGTCTCGCGCCGGGCATAGGCCCACAGCCGGCCCAAATCGAACCGCTTAGGCGTACGCAGGGGTTCAGCCTCAGTCGGCGCCGCGCTCGGCGTCGGCGCCTCGACTTTCTTCGAGCGGTCGATCCCGGCCGCGTCGGCGAGATAGCCGACGAACGTATCCTCCAGCGAATCGCTGCCACGCTCTTTGACGAGATCCAACGGCGCGCCGACCGCCAGCACCTTGCCCGCGTGCATCAGCGAGATACGGTCGCACCGCTCCGCTTCGTTCATAAAATGGGTCGAAAGAAAGATCGTAACGCCGTCGTTGCGCGAGAGATCGATCAGCGTGCGCCAAAATGCGTCGCGCGCGATCGGATCGACGCCAGAAGTCGGCTCGTCGAGGATGAGAATGTCGGGTTCGTGCAGCACCGCTACCGCGAGCTGAAGTCGCTGCTTGATGCCGAGCGGCAGGCTCTCCGGTTTGGCGTTGGCGACGTTCGCCAGATCGTAGCGTTGCAAAAGCTCCTGGATGCGGCCTTCGACCTTGTCGGGCGGCAAGTGATAAAGCTGCGCGTGCAGATCGAGATTCTGCCGGACGGTCAGTTCGCCGTAGAGAGAGAAGGCCTGCGTCATGTAACCGACGTTGCGGCGCATCTCCATGTCGTTGGATCCCATCGGGCTCCCAAAGAGCTTCGCCCAGCCCTCGGTGGCCGGCAGGAACCCGGTCAGCATCTTCATCGTGGTCGACTTGCCGCAACCGTTGGAGCCGAGAAAGCCGAAGATTTCCCCCGGAGCGATCTTGAAGTTCACGTGATCCACGGCGACGAAATCACCGAATCGCCGCGTCAGGCCCTCGGCCTCTATTGCCGGTACTTCGTCGGCCGAAGCTGCGCGCGGCCGCACGATCACCTTTTGATGCAGGGCGCGTTTCTCCGCCGGTAGAAGTGCGATGAACGCTTCGTCGAGCGTTGGCTCGCCGGTCCTCTCCAGGAGTTCCTTCAGCGTACCATTGGCGATGATCTTTCCGTCATCCATAGCCATGAGCCAGTCGAAGCGCTGCGCCTCGTCCATGTACGCCGTCGCCACCATCACGCTCATTTGCGGGCGTCGCGCCCTGATCGTGTTGATGAGGTCCCAGAATTGTCCGCGCGACAACGGGTCGACGCCGGTCGTGGGCTCGTCCAGGATGAGCAAATCCGGATCGTTGATCAGCGCACAGCAAAGGCTGAGCTTCTGCTTCATGCCGCCGGACAGCTTCCCGGCCGGGCGATCCTCGAACGGATCGAGCGCCGTGGCGGTCAGAAGTTCGGTGATGCGGGCGCGGCGTTCGGACGCCGATTGCCCGAACAGCCGGCCGAAGAAGTCGATATTCTCGAAAACGCTGAGCGTCGGGTAGAGATTACGGCCAAGCCCTTGCGGCATGTAGGCAATGCGGGCACGGAGGCTCTTGAGGTGAGCCGGGTTCGTCAGGTCGCCGTCGAACACCACAACGTGTCCGCTCTGGATGGTGCGCACGCCGGAAATCAGCGCCAACATGGTGGACTTGCCGAC
>CAVOHL010000012.1:0-83047 GCA_963695665.1 uncultured Alphaproteobacteria bacterium | reverse complement strand
ACGCCATGTCAAGGGGAAACTGAAGCGCGTTCAGCTGCCGAACGGATCTCCGTCCTTCGAAGGAAGCAGTTCGCGCATCGTGTAATCCGAATAAAACCCCTATTTTCATTGTTCAATATCAACATCTTCGTCGACGAAACCGGACGCTGGCCACGGCGACGAAGCTGTGGCGGAGTTATCGCCATGGCTGATCGAGGTTGTCTCCTCGCGCCATTAAAATATGTTTACTAATCGAATTACTAAACTGATCAACGGCTTGCCCGGGTGGCCTTATTGGCATGGGCTTAGCGCCAGCAGCACTGGCAGCGCCGCAACGCCTACACCGCCACCGGCGCTACCGCTTCCGGCGGAGCGCTAGCCAACCGCCCGATCGGCGCCGATCGAGAACAGCATCGGCGCGCCGCAGCCGCTTCCGCCTTCGCGCGGGTTCGAATCGGTGAGCAATCGCTCCAGCTGCAAATATGCAGTCGACAACAGAGACGCCGCACGATCATGACCGTGCAGTAGCCAATAGCGCCGAGCCTCGCCCGCCGGCGGCGGGGCGCCTTTTTGCTTTCATTTTAGGCCATCTTCTCGAACGAGTCGCATGCTCCGGCTTGTCCGAGCTGCAGTCAGGCGCACGGCCATCTTGTTGAAGAACCTACGGGCTGGCTGTTCGATGAGATTGTACGTCACGGCAGAAAGCGCGATCACAGCGAGAAGATAGCAGATGCACAACAGATCCATCAGCCACATATTTTTAATGTACAGCAGGCTCACCGAGTAGTCGAAATCAGGAAATTCGAAAAGATAAATCACTTGCCGGTGGGCGATTTTGCCAAAGATCATGGCCACCCGAATTATTACCGCGTTGAGGATGAACCAATGAACCATGTAAATCGAATAAGACCATCGTCCCAAGAAGACAAAGGGTGTCGTCTTCAGGATCGCCGACAACGATCCGCTCTCGTAAGCAAACACGTAGATCACCGCGGCGAAGATCAGCGGGCCAGCCATTGACCACGCGTCGCTTCCAACCAGCGCGACAAACGCAACAGCAATCAGGACGGCGGGTATCTCGAAAAGTCCCATGCGCCACGAAAGATTGGGGTGCTGCTCCCGAACTCTGTAGACCAGATGCCCAATGAAGAACCCATAGATGCAGCGAAAGAAGCCGTAGTCTACGGTCGCTTCCATATATTTGGGCGAGAGCAGGAAAACGCATGTCGCCGCAAGGAGCGCTATTCCACCGACGATGAGCGGCGAAGGGCGTCGGGCAGAAGAAATGCAAACGATCGCAAACACCAGACAGGTCCACAACTCGAGGCTGATGCTCCAGCTTGGGCCGTTCCATGTGCGGGATTGGTGAATTCCCAAAGAGTGTATCAACAGGAGGTTGGTCAAAATCGCATTCGGAGCAAGGCTTGGGTGATCCGTCGCCGCTTGAAAGGGCGCGGTGTCCAACGGAACGTGAAGCAGGGCGGCGGCATATTTCAGAAGCTCGATGCCGACAAAGGCTGCCAATAGGCTTGCGTGCAGCGGCCAGAGACGCCCAAAACGACGCAACATGAATATGCCAAGATCGAACGCAGATCGAAGCTCGTCCACATACGCGTGCGTAATCACAAATCCGCTCAGCACGAAAAAGAAATCAACGAACATCCAGGAATGCAGCAGAAAGTGATTGCTATTAAAATGCCAGGCGCTGAAAAGATTCCAGTGATGGACAGCGACCAGCAAAGCACAGACCCCGCGCCAGCTATCGAGAGCAACAAATCGACGACTTTTGTTCAACGGCACCGTTCTCCTCGGATACTTGCCAATGCAAATATGGCACGGCCTCTGCGGCGGCGAGGCGCTCGCGATCAGCGCATCCGGGCCACAGCAAATGGCCGGGAAAGGCGCCGGCCGGACATCCCGCCACCGACATGTAACGGTCGCGCCGCAATCGGTGCCAGTTGGTTTTGAGATTGCGGAGAAGCTTGGTCGGAGTGGCAGGATTTGAACCTGCGACCCCCACGTCCCGAACGTGGTGCGCTACCAGACTGCGCTACACTCCGACATATGGCGGCGCTTATACAAGCGGCCTCGCGGGGCTGCAAGCGCCCGCCATTTTCGCTATTTAATCACGCGAGGAGATCGATGACAGTCCCGCTGACGACGCGCGTTCTGCCGGCCGATGCCGGCGCGGTCGCCGAGGCGGCGCGCGTCCTTGCCGCCGGCGGGCTCGTCGCCTTCCCGACCGAGACGGTCTATGGCCTCGGCGCCGACGCGACCGCCGGGCGGGCGGTCGCGCGCATCTACGAGGCCAAGGGCCGGCCGGCGTTCAATCCGCTCATCGCCACTGTCGTCGATCGCCCGGCGGCGCAGGCGCTGGCGCGCTTTAATGCCGATGCGGCGCGGCTCGCCGACGCCTTCTGGCCGGGGCCGCTGACGCTCGTCCTGCCCAAGACGGCCGATTGCGCGGTGGCCGCGCTGGCGACGGCCGGTCTCGACAGCATCGCGGTGCGCGTTCCCGACCACGCCGTCGCCCGCGATATTCTCGCGGCCTTCGGCCGGCCGGTGGTGGCGCCGTCGGCCAACCGCTCCGGCCATGTGTCGCCGACCAAGGCGGCGCACGTGCAAGCCGACCTCGGCGGCCGCATCGATCTCATCATCGACGGCGGGGCAACGCGGGTCGGCGTCGAGTCGACGATCATCGCCTGCCTGCGCGAGCCGGTGCTGCTGCGGCCCGGCGGCCTGCCGCGCGCGGCGATCGAGCGCGCGCTCGGGCGAAAACTCGCCGACGCGCCTGTCCGCGCCCGACGACGCCGCCCCGCTCGCGCCCGGCATGCTCGCCGCGCACTATGCGCCGCGCACGCCGCTGCAGGCTCGACGCCGCCCGCGTCGAGCCGGGCGAAGCGCTGCTCGCCTTCGGCGCGACGCCGCCCGCCGGCGCCGAGCGCGCCAAGAGCGTGCTCAATCTCTCCGCGCGCGGCGACCTCATCGAAGCGGCGGCCAATTTGTTCTCGCATCTGCGCGCGCTCGACGCCGCCGGCGCCGAGCGCGATCGCGGTCATGCCGATCCCGCACGAGGGCCTCGGCGAAGCGATCAACGACCGGCTCGCTCGCGCCGCGACGCAGCGCTGAACGGCGCTTGCGCTGTCATCAGCGGACTGTCATCTATCTAGCAACCAAGCCTGACCGGTGCGCCCTGATGCTCGATAAACCGCCCGCCGCTGTTGATCCGTCCCTGCTCGCGCGCTTCGCCGCGATCGTCGGCGAGAAATACGCCGTCACCGACCCGCAGATGCAGGCGCCTTATCTCTTCGAGATGCGCGACATGTTCCGCGGCCGCACGCCGATGGTGCTGCGGCCCGCCTCGGTCGCCGAGGTTTCGCAGATCCTCCGCCTCGCCAACGAGACGGCGACGCCGATCGTGCCGCAGGGCGGCAATACCGGGCTCGTCGGCGGCCAGATTCCGCACAACAACGAGATCGTCGCTCTCGCTCACCCGGCTCAACCGCATCCGCGAAGTCGATCCGACCTCGAACACCATCACCTGCGAGGCCGGCGTCACCTTGCAGCGCGCGCGCGAAGCCGCCGCCGCGGTCGACCGGCTCTATCCGCAATTGCTGCCGTCGGAAGGCACCTGCACCATCGGCGGCAATCTCTCGACCAATGCCGGCGGCACCGCGGCGCTCGCCTACGGCATCGCCCGCTCGCACGCGCTCGGCATCGAGGTGGTGCTCGCCGACGGGCGCATCCTCCACGACCTCAACAAGCTCAAGAAGGACAACACCGGCTACGACCTGAAGAACCTGTTCATCGGCGCCGAAGGCACGCTCGGCGTGATCACCGCGGCGGTGCTGCGCCTCGTGCCGCGGCCGCGCTCGGTCGAAACCGCCTTTGTCGGCCTGTCTTCGCCGCAAGCGGCGCTCGCGCTCCTCGAATGCCGCCGCCGGAAATGCCGGCGGCAGCGTCACCAGCTTCGAACTGATGCCGCGCTCGGGCCTGGAGATGGTGCTGCGCCACGCCGCCGGCTGCCGCGATCCGCTCGCGGCGCCGCATCCGTGGTACGTGCTGATCGAGCTCTCCTCGCAGGCGAAGAGCGGCCTGCGCGCGGTGATGGAGGACGTGCTCAAGCAGGGATTGGACAGCGGCGTGGTCGTCGACGCCGCGATCGCCGAGAGCCTGGAGCAGGCGAAGGCGTTCTGGCGCATCCGCGAAATGTTCGGCGAGGCGCAGCGCCACATCGGCGGCTCGGTCAAGCACGACGTCTCGGTGCCGGTCGCGGCCGTGCCTGCGTTCCTGGCCGAGGTGGACGCCGCGGTCACCGCCTTCATTCCCGGCGCGCGGCCGCTGGCGTTCGGCCATCTCGGCGACGGCAATATCCATTACAACGTGATCCAGCCGGCCGACGCCGACAAGGAAGCGTTCCTCAAGCGCTGGGACGAGGTGAACGCGGTCGTCTTCGCGGTGGTGAAGAAATATGGCGGCTCGATCTCCGCCGAGCACGGCGTCGGGGTGATGAAGCGCGACCTGTTGCCGTCGGTGAAGGACCCGGTCGCGCTCGATCTGATGCGCAGCCTCAAGCGCATGCTCGATCCCAAGGGCATCCTCAATCCCGGCAAGGTGCTGTAGCGGCGCGCGCGTTCAAGCGCGATGCGTCGCCGGGAGAGGAATGCTTTCACCGGGCGAGCAAGAGCTCGGGCCGAAATTCGAAGTGCATGGTATCGAAGTGATACCACTTCCCGCCCCAAATGAAGCCGTGCTTCTCGAAGATCGCCACGATCTCCTCGGGCATGCGGTTGCGATAAAGGATCGGGCCGTCATGCGGCCGCCAGTACCAATAATCCGAGACGGCGGTGTTGAGATCGATGGCGATGCCGTAGCCGTGCGGCGACGGCTGGCCGGTGTCGGCCACGGCCCGGCAATTGTAGGTGCCGGCGATCGGATAGGCGGCGCGTTTGATTTTTTCCGGCAGCGCGTCGATCTCCGCCGACACGGCGCGCAAATGCTGGTCGGCGTCGTTCACGGACGTGAAGCGGATCGGTTTGCCCCAGGCCTTGGGAAGCCAGTCAAGCGAAGCAAGGCGCGGCGACACCTCGCCCATCTGGCAGTCGCCGTACATTTTCTTGAAGAAGGCGGCGTTGCGGAACCGGCCCGGATCGGCATCGACGGCCGGCGGCCTTGCGAGCGGGCCGCGCGGATACGGGATGCGAAACTGATCGATGATGGAAGCGTGCCGCAGAAGCTCCGGGAACGTCTTGTCATCGGCGCCGTCGGATACCGGCATGACCGTGCCATCGCGCCAACGCAGCGCCTTGCCATCATGTCCGGCGAGCGCGGAGGGGTAGGCAGCGACCAGGCTGTCGAGCGCCAGGCGGACCTGATCATCCTGCGCGAGAAGCGGAGCGCCGCCCGCGAGCACCGCGAGTGCGACCACAAGGCCAGCCTTGGTCGCAGTCCAGTTCGCGGCGCCGCTCGGCATGCACCGGCCGCTAAACGTGCGGCCAGTGCCGTTCGCGGAACCAGGTGCGGTATTCCGTCATCTTCGCGCGCTGCGCCGCCGGCGCATGGCGCTTGCACGTCGACGCCTCGTCGGTCTCTTCCGGCGCGCCCCAGCGCAGCTCGACGCAGTCGTTCAGGTTGTACGCCATCTCCAGATCGCCGGCGCGGTCGACCACGTCCTTGAGCGAGAGCGTCCACTGCGACCCGTCGCTGCGCAGATAGGAAAACTTGCGCGCCGCGAGCTCCGCGGCAAGCACGCCCTGCAATTCGGCCTTCACGTCCGCCGCGCTCTTGCCGTTCGCTATCGCGTACCGCTCGGGCCGCCGCGCGACGCGATCGGGAAACCCGCGCACCACGTCGATCGCGATCAACAGACGAAAATCGCGCGCCGGCGTCGCGAAATTCTCCCAGGCGCCGGTGGTCTCGAAGATCGACGGGCCGTTCGGCATGTCGGCGTCGCCGCGCGCGCCGGTCTGGAACTTTCGCCCGTTTTCGACGGCGATAACGCGGGTCTTCACCTGCTCTTCGAGCGCCGTGATCGCCCCCTCCATCGCGCGCAACGGATCGAGCGGCTCGGGCGACATCACCTCGTCCATCCGATCGTAGAATTCCTCCACCCCGAGCTGCGACTGATCGAGCGAAAAATCGCCGTAGTTCGGGTTCTTGGCGATTTCCCGGTTGGTCAGCCGCCGCAGCGCGCCGTTCTCGCGCACGATCGGCCGGAAGCGCTTGAAGCCCGGGCTGCCGAGCGCGGGGTCGTGCGCGAACAGGAAATTGCCGCGCCAAAAACGCTTGCGCGTGACCGTCCCGTCGGGCTCGGCGTCGACGGCGAGGAAGACGCCCGCCGCGCCGTCCGCCTCCGGCACGCGCTGCACCAGCATCAGGACGTGCCCGTACGGATCGGCATACACGGTCCCCGGACGCAGCGACTGCTGGGTCAGCGGCACGGTATAGAAATCGGTGTTGTCGTCGCTCGCCGACGACCGCACCGATCCGGAATGGACGACGTCGCCGACGGCCCGCAAATATTCGCCGAACGTCCCGACGAGCCCGAGCGGCTTCGGCGGGTTCGGCGCCAGCGGGTTCGCCGCCGGCGCGTTCGCCCCAGGCGAGTTCGTCGCCGGCGCGGCCGGCTGGGAAAAGATCTGCAACAGGCTGGGGATGGGGCCGGGCGTGGCCGCGGGAGCGGTCCCGGGGCCGGTCGATGCCGTGGCTTGTTCCGGCGGCGGCGCCGGACGGGTCTGCTCGGGATGCAGAATGTCGAACCACTCAAAGCACTTCGGCGGCGCGCCGCCGCTGCCGCGCGAGCAATTCGAATACCCGAACGGCAGTCCCATCTTGAAAGCGAAATAGGCGCGCAGGAAGTAGACGAAGTCGGCGCAGTCGGGGCGGACGGACCGGACCACGTTGTCTTCGCCGAGACCCAGATAGTTGAACAGGAAATTGCGCGAGCGGTCGCGCAGCACTTCATGCCACGCCTTCCACGACGGCTCGGCCTCGAGCGGCGCGTCGAAAAGGTTGGCGATCCATACCGAAAACAAGGTTTCCGTGGCGCGGTTCCAGGTATTGCGCACCGGCCAGATGCTGCCCTCGACCCGCTGCGGCCCTCCCCGCTTCTGGGCGCTCACGGCGATGTCGCGCGTGATCGTGCTGCACTCGGCCGGCGCGTGGTCGCGCGCGAGCGTCGCGCGCCACGTCCCCACCGCCGGCGAGGCGACCTCGGCGATCCAGAAATAGGGCGGCCCGCCGTGCCGCTCGCGCGATTTCGCCGCGACCTTTCCATTGGGCGCGATCAGCGACAGCTCGCCCTCGAACGGCTTCTCCGCGGCGAAGACGACGCGCAAGGGCGCGCCCTTCCACGGCGCGACCGGCGAGGACAGGACCGCGAGCTCGGCCGCGTCTTCGCAGCCGCCCGGTGAGCCTTCGGCCAGCGCGTCCGCGGCGGAGAAGAGGAAGACGAAAAATGCGCCTGCGATCAGCGACAATGCCGTCGCCGCAGCAGCAAACTGGCGTGCTGGAAACAATTGAGTCCCCTCTCAAGTCCCCGCATTGGTACGCCCCGAGCTTCCTTCGCTCCACGCCGCCGGGGCCGCATTGCAGGATACCGAATCCGCCAGGATCAGTCAGCGGGCATAACGGCGATTTTGCGGCCAGCCGGCCATTGGCCAAGGCTGCGCCCAGGCGCGCTCAAGGCCGCGCCCGGCAAACCATCCTACAGGCGCGGTCCGCCGTCGCAGACCAGAACCTGGCCGCTCACATAGTCGGATTCCGGGATGCAGAACAGATAAACCGCGCCGGCCGCTTCTTCCGGCGTGCCCGGGCGGCCGAGCGGGATGCTCGGCGTCATCGCGTCCAGCATCCGCGTATCGAGGCCGACCTTGTAGCGTCCGCCCTTGACGTCGATGGTCGGCGGAGAGCCCTCGAAGCGCTGCGTCAGCCGGGTGTCGATATAGCCGAAGGCGACGCAATTGACGTTGACGCGCATGCGCCCCCACTCCTTGGCCAGCGTGCGGGTGACGCCGATCAGCGACGCCTTTGCCGCCGAATAGGCGAATTGCGTCGCCGCGCCGTAGAGCCCCGACACCGAGGAGATGTTGACGACCTTGCGGTGCTTCGGGCGTGCCGGCTTCCGCCTCGCGCTTGGCGGCGGCGCGGAAATGTGGCTGCGCGGCGCGCAGAATGCGGAACGGCGCGGTGGCGTGGACGTCGATCATCGCATACCACTGCGCGTCGCTCATGTTGTGGATCGCGCTGTTCCAGATATAGCCGGCATTGTTGACAATGATGTCGAGATCGCCGAACGCCTTAAGCGCCGCGGCGACCGCCTTGTCGCCGAAATCGGGCGCGGCGACATCGCCGACGAGCGGCACGGCGCTGCCGCCTTGCGCCGCGATCGCCGCCACGGTCTCGGCGGCCGGATCGGCGTCGAGGTCGCTGACCACCACCTTGGCGCCGCTTGCCGCGAGCTTGCGCGCGATCGCGGCGCCGATGCCGCGGCCCGACCCGGTCACCAGCGCCACCCTGCCGTCGAGCGCGGCCATCGTCCCCTCCCCGTTCTCGGCTTCCGCCGGCCTAAGCCGGCTTTGGCGTCTTCGCCCCGACCATGCGCAGCGATAGCTGCGTTACCGTCGCGATCACATGCGGACGGGCGCCGGTGCGATCCTCGCGATACCAGATCCAAAGATTGGACAGCATCATGGTGATCGACACGGCGGTCACCGCCAAATCCTCCACGTCGAACTCTCCGGTTGCCCGGCCGACCTCGATCAACGCGACCACCCGGCGGTCGATCTCGGTGCGCATGCGCAGGATGCTGCGGCGATCCGCGTCGCTCAAGTTCTGGATCTCGCGATTGTAGACGGCGAGGAAGTGACTGTGGTCGATGACGATCTCGGCCATGCTCCGGCAGAAATAGGCGAGCCGGTCGGCGGTCGTGCCCGGCGCCGTCTCCGCCGCCTTGATCGCGTTCAAGGTCAGCTCGGCGCCGCGCCGGCAGATCGCCGCCAGGATCTCGGCTTTGTCCTTGAAGTGATAATAGACAAACGGCTTGGTCGCGCCGAGCGCGGCGGCGATGGCGTCGACCGAGGTGCCGTGAAAGCCTTGCGCGGCGAAGAGCTTGGTCGCGGCCTCCATGATCCGCTGCCGCTTCAGGCTGGTGACCTCGGCTTTGATATCGCCGCGCGTGCGCTCTTGCGTATCTGCTATTGTCATCGCATTGCGCTCTTCCCGAGGCGTTATACCGCTTTGACTATAATTATACCGTATGGTATGAGCAACGGCAAGAGTAACCGGGCAAGAGTAACCGTAAGCGCAACGGTTAAGAGCATTCAGGCAGGGGGACGGACATGCGTTTCGGCGTCTTCTACGAGCTGCAGCTGCCGCGGCCCTGGAACGAGGGCGACGAGCACCGGCTGTTCCACCAGGCGCTCGACCAGGTCGCGCTCGCCGACCGGCTCGGCTACGACTACGCCTGGGAGGTCGAGCACCACTTCCTCGAGGAATACTCCCATTCCTCCGCGCCCGAAGTGTTCCTCGCCGCCGCCGCGGCGCGCACCAAGATCATCCGCCTCGGCCACGGCATCCGCCAGGTGATCCCCAACTACAACCATCCGGCGCGCACCGCGGAGGGCCTGGCGACGCTCGACATCATCTCCGACGGCCGGGTCGACTTCGGCATCGGCGAAGGCGCGACGCGGCTGGAGCTCGGCGGCTTCAACATCCCGGCCAAGGAGAAGCGCGCGATGGCGCTCGATGCCGCCGAGCAGATCGCCAACATGATGGTGCTGGAGCCCTATCCCGGCTACGAGGGCCAGTATTTCTCGATGCCCTGCCGCAACGTCCTGCCCAAGCCGGTGCAGAAGCCGCATCCGCCGATGTGGATGGCCTGCACCAACCGCGACACGATCAAGGTCGCGGCGCCGATAGGCATCGGCGCGCTGGCCTTCTCCTTCGTCGATCCCGACGAGGCGCGGCACTGGTCCGAGATCTATTACGGCATCATCAAGTCGGACGACTGCGTGCCGCTCGGCCATGCGGTGAACGCCAACCTCGCCATGGTCTCGAACTTCTCGGTGCATCGCGACCGCGCCGAGGCGATCCGCCGCGGTCATGAGGGTTTCGAGTTCTTCGGCTATGCCGTCAACGCGCTGGTGGCGCACGACGCCGTGCCCGGCCGCTCCAATCTCTGGGCCGACTATATTCACCAGCGCGGCAATCGCACGCAGGAGATCATCGACGCGACCCGCGGCGTCGAGACCTACGCGTCCGGCATCGGCACGCCCGAGGACATGCGCAAGCACCTCACGGGCTTCCGCGAAAGCGGCGTCGACCAGGTGATCTTCCTGCAGCAGGCCGGCCGCAACCGCCACGAGCACATCTGCGAGTCGCTGGAGCTGTTCGCCGCCGAGGTGATGCCCGAGTTCAAGGCCGAAGCGGCCGAGCGCGAGGCGCGCAAGGCGGACGAGCTCGCGCCCTACATCGACGCCGCGCTCAAGCGCAAGCAGTGGATGAAGCCGCTGGCCGACCACGAGATCCCGGTGGTCAAGGCCTCGGTCGAGCGAGCGCAGCGCGCGCACACGCTGCGCGGCGTGGTGAGCCGCTAAAACAGCGACGCTTGATCGTCCGGCTTCTTCGGCTTGGCCGGCGCTTTGGCTGCCGATTGCGCGTCGCGGTCCGGCGCGGCGGGTGCCGGAGCGATGAGCGTCGGCGGAATCGTTGGCCACGCGGTTCACCGCCGGCGAGACCTCGTAGCATTCGAGCAGCGCCTCCGGCGCCGGCGCGATCAGCGCGGCGGCGGTCGCGGCGTCGACCTTGGCGCAATCGAGCCAAAGCGCGAAGGCCTCCGGCGCCACGATCACCGGCATGCGTTCGTGAATGGCGGAGAGCAGACGGTTCGCCCGCGTGGTGACGATCGCGGCGGTATCGACCTCCTCGCCGTTCGGGCCGGTCCAGGTCTCCCACAGCCCGGCGAAGGCGAGCGGCGCGCCGGACTTTGCCCGCACGAAATACGGGCGCTGCGGCGCGCCCGGCCGCCAATCGTAGAAGCCGTCGGCGGGGACGAGGCAGCGCCGCCGGCGCATGGCGTTGCGGAATGCCGGCTTGTCGTTGACCGATTCGCCGCGCGCGTTGATCATCAGCGAGACCGTCTTCGGGTCCTTCACCCAGCCGGGAACAAATCCCCAGCGCATCAGCGCGAACGAGCGCTTGCCCTCGACCATCCGCACGACCGGAACCGGCTGCGTCGGCGCCACATTGTAGCGGGGCGGAAAATTCGGCCGCTCGCCATAGCCGAACGTCGCCCGGATCGCTTCCGGCGACGAGCTGATGACATAGCGTCCGCACATTGAGATAAACCTGATCCGCTAGCCGGCGGGGACGATCGCCCGCCCTGCCGATCATAGCCAAGATAGGATCGGCCTTTGCCGAACGACAGTGCCGAAGCGCGACGTTACCCGACGCGGCCTTACCTCGCGGTCAGCGCCGCCATCTTCCGCGACGGCCGCGTGCTGATCGTGCGCCGCGCCCGGCCGCCGGCGCAGGGCCTCTATACGCTGCCCGGCGGCGTGGTCGAAATCGGCGAAACGCTCGTCGAGGCGGTGGTCCGCGAGGTCCGCGAGGAGACCGCGCTCACCATCGCGCCGGTGGCGCTTGCCGGCTATCGCGAGGCGCTCCTACGCGACGGCGCCGGACGGATCGAGCGGCATTTCGTCATTCTGCCGTTCGCCGCCCGGTGGGTTGCCGGCGAGGTCGCGCTCAACGAGGAATTGGCCGAGGCGCGCTGGCTTCTTCCCTCCGAGCTTTCCGGGCTGACGACGACCGAAGGGCTGGCGAATATCGTCGCGGCGGCCGGCGAACGGCTCGCCGGCGCCGCTTTGAAGCAAAATCGCCGCAACCATGCCGCAGCGTCGCGCTTGGCGTTCGGTCCGCTCGACCGCTATCCTGCGCCCACGCCCATGCCTCGAATTTTGATCGCTCTGTTGCTCTCGGTCTGCCTCGGCGCGGCGGGCGCTCGCGCGCAGATTCCGGGGCAGCCGCCGGCTCCGCCCAGGAGCCAGCCTCAGGCGCAACCGCCGACCGCGCGCCGCCGCTCCCGCCGCAGACCGGCGACGGCGCCCTATGACCGCGACCTGCAGCGGCTCTCCGAGATCCTCGGCGCGCTGCATTTCCTGCGCGGCATCTGCGGCTCGAATGAGGGGCAGAAGTGGCGCAGCGAGGCGCAGGCGCTGATCGATGCGGAAGCGCCCGCCGGCGAGCGCCACGAGCAGATGGTGGCGAGCTTCAACCGCGGCTATCGCGCCTTCCAGCAGAGCTACCGCAGCTGCACGCCGGCGGCCGATTTCGCCATCCGCCGCTATCTGCAAGAGGGCGCCAGGATCGCCCGCGAAATCACCGCCCGCTACGCCAATTGAAGCCGAGGCCGGCGCATTAACCCTGCCTCAAGGTTCGACTTAGCCGCGCCGGTCGTCATGCTAGCTTGCTCGCGGACGGGGACCATTGCCACGCCGTGGCGACAATATGATTGCGGGAAAATGACGACGCAGATTGTCGCGGCTCGCGAGGCCGTAGCGGATCACGAGCAGAAGCGGCTGGCGCTCGGCTATCTGCAGGAGGCCTGGGCGGAAGCGCATCACGACGGCATCGACGGCGATTGCCTGGCGCAGACCGCGCTGTTCCTCGCGCTCGCGGAGCTCATTTCGACCTACGGCGAAGAGGCGGCGGCGCGTTACGCCGAGAACCTCGCTCCACGCATCCGCAACGGCGAATTCTCGGTGGAGATGTCGCGCCAATAGCCGGCCGCCGGCCCTCACGCCCGCCTGGGACTGAGCGCCCGCAGTCCGTAGAAGCCGCACAGCACCGCCTCGATGTCGGCGGGGAAGAACGGCTTCTTGAGAAAGGCGACCCCCTGCGCGCGCGCGATCGGCGAGCGCCTGATCCTGCGTCGAGGTTATCAATACGAAGGTCACGCGCTCGCTTCTCGCGGCGAAACTCGGCTATGGTTTCCAGGCCGTTGAAATCGGGCATGTTGTAATCGACCAGGACGATGTCGAACGCGGCGGTGCGAGCGAGCTCGATCGCTCGAGGCCCTGCGCGGCTTCGGTCACATCGAGCGGAAAGCGCGTCGCCGCCAGGGTCTTGCGCACGATCGAGCGCATGGTCGAGGAATCGTCCACCACGAGGACGCGGCTCGGCTGCCGGATGCGGATCGCGCCATTCACCAGGCGTTTTGCTTCTTCGATATCCGTGGGCTTGACGGCGAGCGCATCGGTCTCGAACGGCACGCCGGAGCGCGGCGGAGCCAGCAGCACGGTGAAGGGCGGCTTCGGTGCGGCGCGAGCCGCTGCGGCCACGCGCGCGACCTCATCCGCCCCGAGCGCGGCATCGAGGAAGACGAGATCGACAGCGCGCAGGAGCGACGCCGCAGGCCGAGGCTCCGTCCTCCGCCTCGATAATCTCGATCGGCACCTTCGCGGCCGCCGCCGCGTGCCGCAACAGGTCGCGATCGTCCTTCGAAGCGGACGCCACGACCACCCGCAGTGAGAATAATTCGTCGGTCATGCGCTCGCTCCCTGAGCGCGCGCGCGTGATGCGGCGATGATGAATGAATGGAAGTCCGACACACGGCGGCCGGACGGGCCGCCGTCGACGCCCCCGAATGAACTCAACTCGGCCCGGCCTTGAGGAATTCCCCGGAGTTCCCGCAAGACGGGTATAAATTGCAACTTGCGATAGGGCGCAGGCAGGCGTCAAGTCGTCGCGCCAGCAAAATCACAGTCTTTTCGCGGCCCGGGGCGACATTTGCTCCTAGGCGAGTCCAAACCCTTGAGGGGAACCGGCAGGCACCCTAGCTTTGCGCCATGCCAGGAAAGCTCGGATGAAGGCTGCCCTTCTGCCGGACCGCGGCGTGGTCAAGGTCGCCGGCGACGACGCGCGGAACTTTCTCCATGGCCTCATCAGCGCCGACGTCCTCAAGCTGACGCCGGGGGCGGCGCGGTTCGGCGCGCTCCTCTCGCCGCAAGGCAAGATCATTGCCGATTTCATTGTCGTCGAAGCGCCGGCCGCAAGATGGCGGCGGCTTTTTCCTCGACCTTCCGCGCGCGCTCGCAACCGTGCTCGTCGCCAAGCTCAACCTCTACAAGCTGCGGTCGCGGGTGATCGCCGAGGATCTGTCGGACGTCCTCGGCGTCGTTGCCGCCTGGGATGGCGAAGGCGCGGCAGCGCATCGGCCTCTCCTACCCCGATCCGCGCCTGCCGGCGCTCGGGCTGCGGGTCATGACTGCCGCCGCATCGCGCCGCCGACGTTGCCGCCGCGCTCGGCGCCGCTCTGGTCGACGCGAGCGAATACGACGGCCCACCGCATCGCGCTCGGCATCCCGCAGGGCGGTGTCGATTTCAGCTATGGCGACGCCTTCCCGCATGAAGCCGACATGGATCAGCTCGGCGGCATCGATTTCGCCAAGGGCTGCTATATCGGTCAGGAAGTGGTCTCGCGCATCGAGCACCGCGGCATTGCCCGCACGCGCGCCGTGCCGGTGCGCTACCGCGGCGCCGCCCCGCCGGCCGGCGCCGCGATCACCGCCGGCGAGCGCCAGCTCGGCACCATGGGCTCGGCGGCCGGCGGTCGCGGCCTCGCGCTGCTGCGGCTCGACCGGGCGGCGGAGGCGCTGTCGCACGGCGAGCCGCTCCTTGCCGGCGGCGCGCCGATCGATCTGGTCAAGCCGGACTGGGCGCGATTTCCCTTTCCCGGCGACTCCGAGGCCGCCGAATGAGCGCCGCCCGCTCCGCCGAAGCGCCGGTGCGCTGCCCCTGGCCGAAGGACGACCCGCTCTACGTCGCCTATCACGACGACGAATGGGGCGTGCCGGAATATGACGACCGGGCGCTCTACGAAAAGCTCGTGCTCGACGGCTTCCAGGCCGGCCTGTCGTGGATCACCATCCTGCGCAAGCGCGAGAACTTTCGCCGCGCCTTCGACGATTTCGTTCCGGAAAAGATCGCGCGTTACCGGCCGGCCAAGATCGAGCGGCTGATGCAGGACGCCGGCATCGTGCGCAACCGCGCCAAGATCGAGGGCACGGTCGCCTCGGCGCGCGCCTGGATCGAGGTGATGGAGAAAGGCCCCGGCTTCTCCAAGCTCCTTTGGGATTTCCTCGACGGCAAACCCAAGGTCAACCGCTTCCGCAGCATCCGGCAGATTCCGGCGGACACGGCGACATCGCGCGCGATGTCGAAGGAGCTGGCGCAGCGCGGCTTCAAGTTTTGCGGACCGACCATCGTCTACGCCTTCATGCAGGCGGTCGGCATGGTCAACGACCATCTGATCACGTGCTACCGGCACGAGGCCGTGCCAAACGCTCCCGTTACGAGGGCGGCCCATTGCGAGAAGCTGATCCGCGATAGCGCCATGCCCAGCGCGATCGCGATCCCCTCGATGACGAATTGGAGCGCCGAAGAGAGGCCGAGCATGACCAGCATTTGGCCGAGCTGGGTGAGAAACAGCGCCGCTCCGGCGACCGCGATCATGCTGCCGATGCCCCCGGACATGGCCGTTCCGCCGAGAACGGCGGCGGCAATCGGCGCCAGCAGATAGGGCTCGCCGACCTTCAGCGTCGGGTTGCGGATGAACGCCGAGACGAGAATTCCGGCGATGCCGTAGAGAAAGGCCGCGACGGTGAAGGCCGCCGTCTGGTAGGCGGCGACATTGATGCCGGCGATCCAGGCCGCCCTGGGGTTGGCGCCGACCGCGGCGAAGTGCCGGCCGATCGTGGTCTTGCGCAGGATGAGATTGAGGATGATCGCCACGGCGGCGAGAACCCATACCGAATAGTTGATGCCGAGAAACCGCGCATCTCCCCACGCCGCCATGCCGGGAGGCACCCGCGATTCCTGCGGGAGCGAGTCGCGGTACCACAGCGTTGCGCCGGTGGTGATCGCGCCGACCGCGAGCGTGACGATCAGCGCGTTGAGCTCGAGCACCGCGACCAGGAAGCCGTTGATGAGCCCGATCAGGGTGGCGAAGAACAGCGCCGCCAGCACGGCGGTGAAGATGGCGTCGTCGTTGCCGGCCGGAGACGCCGAGCACGATCGTGCTCGACAGCGTGACCACCGCCGGGATCGACAGGTCGATGCCGCGCGCCATCAGGACGAGGGTCTCGCCAATGGCGGCGATGCCGAGAAACGCCGCCAACGGGATGATGGCGAGAAACGTCGACGGAAGCAGGCTGCGGGGAACGATGATGGCGCAGACCACGATCAGCCCGATCATCGCGAACCAGATCGCCGTGAAGCGCATCTGCAATGGCCCCGCGCGTGATGCGGATCCCAGCGCCGCATTAGGTGTCGGCGGAATCGCTCATGGCGTTTGCATCGGGGTATTCAATTGCTCGAGCGCGGCGCGGATGTGCCCCCAAACGCGGCGTATCGGCGTCAAGCCGGAGTAAAGCGCGACCGCGAACAGCGTCAGCGCCCCGCTGGTCATGATGCCGGCGCCGGTATTGAGCCCGAGCAGCGTAATGATGTTGACCACAAGGCTGAAAAACAGCGCGCCGAGAAGGCCGCCGACGAAGGAGCCGCGACCGCCGGTCAGCGCCGCGCCGCCGAGGACGGCCGCGGCGATACTGGTCAACGTATAGCTCGAACCGATGATCGGCGTTCCCACGCCCACTTCGGAGGCGACGAAGAAGCCGCTGAGCACCGCAATGACGGCGGAGAGCAGGAAGGCGCGCATGTGGACGAAGTCGACCCTCACGCCGTTGCGCTTGGCGGCCTCCTCGCGAAATCCGACCGCGCGCAGCTTGAGGCCGCTGCGCGTGCGGTAAAGCCAGAAGTCGCCCGCGACCGCGGCGGCGAGAATGACGAAGAAGGACACCGGGACGAAGCCGATCCGGGTCTGGAAGAAATCGATGAAATCCTCGCTGATCACGCCGAACGGCGACGGCCGCAGATAGAGCGCGATGCCCTGGACCACGCTGAGCATGGCGATGGTGGTGATCACCGAGTTGATGCCGACATAGCGCACCAAAGCACCGTTCGACAGCCCCACGACGACGCCAACGGCAAGGCAGACCAGCGCGCCGGAGAGGATCAGCCCGGTACTCATGTCCTCCGCCATCAGAAACGAGCCGATGACGACGGTCAGGCTTATGACCGCGCCGACCGAAACGTCGAACCCGCGCACCATCAGCACGTTGAACTGCGCCATGGTGACCAGGGCGAGCGGCGCCGTGGCAAGCAAGATATGCTTGATGTTGAGCGCAGTGAGGAACGCGTCGGTGCGAAACGATGCGTAGCAGCCGACGGCGAGGGTGAGCACGAGCAGGAAAAGCAGCGGCACCCACCATTGCTGGCTGCCGCCGGCGGCAAGCTTGCGCAGATTGGCGAGCGACCACCAATCGGCCCGCGGCGCATCGACCTCCTCCTTGGCGGTGGCCGCGACTTCCTTTGAGCGCAGGAACGAGGAGACGATGCTCTCCTCGGTGATTTCGCGGCCGCTGCAGCTCGCGGATCACGCGCCCGCGCGAGAACACGAGCACGCGGTCGCACAGGCCGGCCAATTCCATGGCATCGGACGAATTGATCACGCAGGCGACCCCCTCGTCGGCCTTGGCGCGGATGGCGCGGTAGATGTCGAAGCGCGCCTTGGCATCGACGCCTTGGGTCGGCTCGTCGATCAGAACCGCTTTCGCCTTGTAGAGAAAGCTGCGCGCCAGAACCGTCTTCTGCTGATTGCCGCCGGAAAGCGCCCGGATCGGCTGATCGAGATCCGGCGTGACGATGCTCAGCTTTTCGATCAGCGAGAGCGCGCTGGCCCGCTCCTTCGGGGCGGAAATCACGCCGCTGCTGGCGAAATCCTCAAGCACCTGCACGGTCATATTCTCGCGCACGCCAAGTCCGGGAAAAATCGATTCCGCCGCCCGATCGGCGCTGAGCGAAAAGACGCCGGCATCGAGAGCGTCGCGCGGCGTTCCCGGCTTGACCGGCCGGCCGCCGCAAAGCACCTGGCCGCCGGCCGCTTCGAAGCCGCCGAGCGCGCGCAGCGCCTCGCGCTGTCCGTTGCCCTCGGAACCGGCAAATCCAAGGATCTCGCCGCGGCGAACAAAAAACGCGACATCCTGGAAACGCGACCCGGTCAACCCGGTCGACGACAGTACAATGTCGGTCGGCACCAACGCCGATCCGACCGGGTATTCGGTTTCGATCGGGCGTCCGACCATCAGCGCGATGAGATCGTTTTCCGAAAGCCCTTCGCCGACGTCGTAGGTGCCCTGACATTCGCCGTCGCGCAGGATGGTGACCCGGTCGGCGAGCGCGAGAATCTCCGGCAGCCGGTGGCTGACATAGACGACCGCGGCGCCCGCGGCCACGATGCGGCGGATGATGCCGCTCAGCTTTTCGACGCCGGATATGTCGAGGCTCGACGTCGGTTCATCGAGAAGCAAGACCTTTGGGTTTGCGGCCAATGCCTTGACGATCTCCAGGAACTGGCGCTGCGAGGCGGTCAAATGTCCGACCAGCGTATCCGGCGAAATACGCAGATCGTAGGGAGCAAGCTGCTTTTGCGCCCACTCGCGTTTGCCGCCGAGGGTCGTCGGAGCATCGACCGCCCCGAGCAGAAGATTCTCCGCGACCGTCAGCTCGCGCACCAGCGAGTCGTCCTGATAGACGACGGCGAGGCCGAGTTGCCGCGCCTGCAGCGGATCGGCGGCGACGAGGGGCTGGCCCATGATCATCACCCGGCCCTCGTCGGCGACAACCGCGCCGCCGGCGATGCCGAGGAGCGTGCTCTTGCCCGAGCCGTTCTCGCCGAGCACCGCGTGGATCTCGCCGGGCCGGCATTCGAAATCGACGCCGTTGAGCGCCTGCACGCCCGGATAGCGCTTCGAGATGCCGGAGAGTTCGAGCGAGGCAGCTGCCATCACGCCATACCCAGACGCTCGCCCGGCCCGACTGTACAGGTGGAACGAAAAAGCGGGAAACACCGTCCCCGCTTGAGCGTCATGGTCGGACGGGCGCGGCTAGGCTCGCGCCCGTCCGACCTGTGCATTCGCGCCGTTACTTCACGGCTTGGCGAACATCTCCTTCATCATATCGTTGTCCACCAGCGTGGTCAGCGACGCGCTTTCAGGAATTGCCGGATTGCACAGGCCCTTGACGACCCGATGCATCTTGAACGGCACGTTGACGCTGGGCGGAACGTCCTTGCCTTCCTTCTTCATCATCGCCGCGGTCAGAGCGAATCGCGCCTGATCGTTCTGGCCGTTGGAGTAGAAGATCTTGAAGTTCGGATCGTTGGCCTTTTCCCAATCGCAGATCACGCCCATCTCGTCGGTGCGCAGCGACACGATCAGGTCGGGCGCCTTCTTCGCCGCGTCGTAAGCGCGCAGGCCGCCGCGGAAGCCGTCGGCATACTCGAAGAGAACCGCGTCGACATTGCCATACTGCGCCAGGAAGCCCGACATCGCCTTGAACGAGCCTTCCTGCGTCCAGTTGGTGTCGGCCTTGCCGAGAAGCTTCAGATTCTTGTGCTTGGCGATCTCTTCTTCCGAGCACTTCTGCCAGCCGGCGCTCAGCCCGTTGCCCGGCGTGCCGCCGAGCTCGACGATCGTCGTCGGATCCTTCTTGGAGTTCTCCAGCACCATCTTGACGAAATCGGTGCCGAGCGCACAGAGATCCTCGGCGATGGTGGTGACGAAATCCTTGCCCGGCTTGCCGCCGACGTAAGTCCCGTTGTGCAGGACGACGAGGATGCCGGCCTCGGTGGCCTCCTTGACGGTCGGCAGCAGCGCCGGCCCGGCATCGGCGAAGATCACGATCACATCGACCTTCTGCGCGATGTAAGCGCGCATGTCGGAGATCGCCTTGGTGGCGTCGCCGCCGGCCGAGGTGTAGACGATCTTCTTGATGCTCGGATAAGTCAGCGCCTGGGCGATGAATTCCATCTTGGTGACCTGGCGCCAGACGTTTTCGCCGAAGCCGTCGGCATAGGCGACCGTGAGATTGCCGTGCCCGGTCTCGCAGACATTGTTCTTCCAGCATTCGAGCGCGAGCTTGCGCTGCTCGGGCGTCAAGTCCATCGCCGCGTGCTTGATGGCTTCGGCGATGACCGGCGATACGTTCTCGGTCGTGCCCACGGACTTCAACATCAGTTCCTTGGCGTCGCGCGCATGCGCCGGCGGCGCCAACGCAAACATGGCCGCTGCCACGATCGGCACGGCCCAATAACGCATTCTCTTATGGTCGCATTTCATTGTCTTCCTCCCTTGAAGCTCAGTTACGAAGTGACTTTCCGCATGTTCATTTGTTCTTCAGCCACGGATACCGCGCGGTGTCTTTGCCGGCGTAGTCGGGATCGAGATAGATGAAGCAGCGCTGGATCTTCCAATCGCGAATCTCGAATACGTCGCACCAGCGGCCGGCGCCATGCTCCGGCGCGCCGGCGCGCCACGACCCGTCGCGATGCTCGCCTTCGCTGGTGCCCTCGCAGACGACGAGGTCGCTGCCGGAGAAGATGAAGTTGAAATGGGAGTAATGGTGCAGGATCGACTTCAGCGTGCTGCCGATATCGCCGAACATCTGGCCGATTTCCTTCTTGCCGTTGGCCAGGCCCCATTTCGGAAAATAGACCTGCGCGTCGTCGGAGAAGAGATCGAGGATGCTGCCGCCGTCGGACGTCTTTCCCGCTTTGTCGAAGGCCTTGAGATATTCGATGACGACCGATTTTCGTTGCTCGTCGGTCATAGTTTGTTTGGATACCGCCATCGATCTCCCTCCCTCGGTCCGATCCAGCTCGCGAGCGCACGGCCGCTGCCGCGTTTGTTGGAACGCTATATAGCACGCTTTTTCGTTCTTTGTGTACTGCGGCAGCGGCCAAATGGCAGAAAGCCAAGATTGGCCCGATGGTGGCGCCGCCTGCCCAATAGGCGCGCGCCGAAGCGGAGGCGACGCAGTTGCCGACTCCGTACAGTCCGACGATGGGCTTGTCTTGATCGTCAAGCACTTGGCCGGAGACATTGGTCTTCGGCCCGCCTTTGGTGTCGAGTGTCCCGCCGGTGAGCAGCGCCGCGTAGTACGGACCGGTATCGGAGATCGGATACATCGTCGGGTTGGGCGCCGACGGCGAAGGGGCGACCGATCCGTTGAACAAAAGCTCGACCTGACGCTCGCCGCGGTGGAAGTCGAAATCCTTGCCGCCCGAGGCGAAGCCATTGAAACGCTCAATGGTCGCCGCCAGAGTCTTTTCAAACTCGGGCGCCAGTTTCAGGCCGCCGGTGACCTTCTCGTAGCGGGCCAAGCGCTGCGCGATCGCGCTCGCTCAAGGCGGCGAGCGTGGCGCCTTTGATCACATGCGCATCGTCCTTGCCGGGAGGAACGATGAAGCGTCCATATTCGTCGCTGGCGCTGTGATCCTGGCTGCGTTGGTCCCAAATCGCGATCAGCATCAGGTTCGGATACTCGCCGCGCGCTCCGTCCCATCTGGAAGAACACTTGCGCCATCTCATTGTAGGCGAGCTTCTCGTTGGCGACGCGGCGGCCTTCCTTGCTCACATAGATCATCGAGTCGCCCGACGGCGAGAACGTTCCGATCAGGCCCGGATCCTTGGCGATCGCCTTCTCGAAGACGATGGGGCACATCCATGCGTAATTCATGTTGCGGAGTTGCGCGCCGAGCGCGCTGGCGACATAGACGAAATCGCCCTCATTGCTTCTGGCGGCGCACCCGCCATAGACCGGCGCGCTGAGATAGTTCTTTCGCAGTTCGACGTTGTGGGTGAAGCCGCCGGTGCAGAACACGACGGCTTTGCGCGCGAAGAAGCGGACCTTTTTGCCTTTTGCCGTGTCGGCTTCAACGCCGATGATCTCGCCGGCGCGGTTCCTGATCACCCGCTGTACGCGATGGCCGGACGCGAATATCGACGCCGTCGCTTTTGGCGGCGGCCGACATGGTCCGGATCGCAACCTCGCCGCCATCCGACATCGTCTCTCGCGCGTCCTTGGGCAGGAGGACGCGTCCTTTCGGCGCTTTGTCTTCCGGAAGCTCCGCCCAATAATCGGGCACGAAATCACAGTGGCGATATTCGAGCGCGCCCTTCTTCGCGCAGCAACTCCGTAGCGATCGAGGCGTTGTCGTAGATCGCTTCGTACTGCGAGTATTCCCATTCCGGCATGCCGAAGTTCGGCGCCTTGGCATTATAGACTTCGGGGCGCGACAGCCGCGCCATGTAGCGGATGCAATCTTTCTTCGGATCCTTGGTGCCGGCGGCTCGCATGGCGGCGTTGTTCGGCACCCAGTACCAAAAGGCGGCCTTGCGGGTCGTGCCGCCGAGTTTCGAGGCCTTTTCGAGCACCAAGACCTGTGTTGCCTTGCCAGCGGCTGAACAGCGCCGTGGCCAAACCCGCCACGCCGCTGCCGACGACAACGACGTCAAACTCGCCGTCGAATTTGCCCTTGGCCGGGGCCGGTGCCGAAGATTTGCGAGCGATGGTGGCCATGGCGATGCCTCCCTGATCTTGGGGAAGATTGCCGCTCAGTCCGGATCGCAATCTTTCAATTTCCTGATTTTATGGAATTCTGAAAAGGCGAGCCAAAACCGCGAGATGGCGATTGTCAGCTTAGGCCCCGATGCGCTAGCCCGATAAAGTCCGCTCGGTAATTCAGAATCCCACGCGGACGCTCGGCGCTCGCCGCTTGGTGCGTCTTGTTGATGTATCGGCGATGCCTCGGGAGGAACACGATGGCGCTGGCCGCAAGGGCGGCCAGGCTCTACCTGTTTCGCGGTCTTGAGCAATTCCCGACCCGCGGCGACACGAATGGCGTCGGTTATTGCATCGCCGGGCCGAAGCCGTACGCACTCGAGTTTTCCAACACCGCCGACGTCATCTGTCTGCTGCTCGGCGACATCAACAGCAACACCAAGTTCGAAGACGACAACGAGCGATCGCTCGTTTTCTTGAACGAATCCACCGCCTTCCATCCGCGTATCGGCAATGTCCGGGTCCGCGCCGACGAGGTGCGCCACGGCTTCGTCGCCTTCAATTATGGCGAAGACTTCCACGCGCCTGCTCGACGATCGCAACATCGCCGGACTGCGGCCGGACGGGAGCCGCAACAACATCCGCAACGACGCGATCAAGTTTCTCGCGCGCTATGTCCGCGAGCGGCTGCGCCGGCCGGAGAAGCTGCAGCCGCTCGAACTTCAATTTCTCGCTCTCGGCACTTACGTCGAAACGATGCGCCAACTCGACACCGCGATGGCGGCGCGGCGCGGCATGCTGTCCGACCACGAATTCGCCAAGCTTTGCGACTACATCGAAGAAAACCTCGAGGGCAAGCTCACCTGCGCCGGACTGTCGGTCGCAGTGAACCTGCCGCTGCGCGCGGTCTATGACGGGGTCAAGCGCCGGACCGGACGCTCGCCCTACAATCTGATCATCGAGAAGCGGATCGAGCGCGCGCGCAGCATGTTGCAGCGTTCCAATGCCTCGATCGCCGAGATCGCCTGCGCTTGCGGGTTCTCGTCGCAACAGCATTTGACGGCGACGATGTCGCGCCGATTGGGCCGCACGCCCCGCCGCCTGCGCGCCGGCTCCTGAACCGGGCGGGAAATTCGCCGCACAGCCGGAAGTCGCACGCCTCGCGCATTTCGATATTTCGAGTCCGTGGGACGCGGCCCGCCGGCGTGCGCCGCAACTTGTGACCGCGCGAGCGGGCCGGTATGGTCGCGCGACGGATCGGCGGCCGACTAAGAGCCCCAACTAAGAGCCAATGGGAGGACACATCATGCACAAGAGCGTCGACCACATCCTGATCACGCACACCGGCAGTCTGCCGCGCGGCGCGGAGCTCAACGATCTCTTGATCGCCGACGAGGCCGGCCAATCGGTCGACAAGGCCAAGCTCAAGGACAGAATCGAGAAGCGCGTCGCCCATGTGATGGAGAAGCAGCGCTGGGCCGGCGTCGATATTGCCAATGATGGCGAGCAAGGCCGGGTGGGTTTTCAAACCT
This sequence comes from uncultured Alphaproteobacteria bacterium, assembly GCA_963695665.1. Lineage (GTDB taxonomy): Bacteria > Pseudomonadota > Alphaproteobacteria > Rhizobiales > Xanthobacteraceae > BOG-931. The sequence continues at coordinate 59,075 of CAVOHL010000012.1, read as the reverse complement.
ACGTGCCGCAGCGCATGTCCGGTTTCGGCGGCGAATCGAAGCGGCCGTTCGGCCGCGAGTGGGTCGAGCTGCCGCTGTTCACCGAGAAATTCCAGGCCCGCCTGCCCAAGACCGGCAAGGTGTTCGGCTGCCCCGAGGCGGTGAGCGAGCTCAAATATCACGACAAGGAAGCGATCAAGACCGAGCTTGCCCGCTTCAAGCACCAGGCCGCCGCGATCAAACCGCCCTTCCCGGAGATGTTCTTCGCCGAGCCGTCGCCGGGAATCATCGCCACCACCATGCTCAACGCCTACTACAAGACCTATGAGGACTATCTCGACGCGATCGCGCGCGAGATGCACTACGAATACAAGGCCGTGGTCGATGCCGGATTGATCCTGCAGATCGACGCGCCGGATCTGGCGATGGAACGCGTGCTTCTGTTCCAGGACAAGTCGGAAAAGGAGTTCGTCGAAGATCATCGAGCAGCACATCGCCGCGCTCAACAAGGCGCTCAAGGATATTCCGCGCGACCGCGTGCGGCTGCATATCTGCTGGGGCAATTGGGAAGGGCCGCACATCTACGACGTTGCGCTCGAGCCGCTGCTGCCGGTGTTCTATCAGGCCAATGTCGGCGGGCTCTCGATCGAATTCGCCAATGCGCGCCGCCAGCACGAATACGCGGCGCTGCGCAAGCACAAGCTGCCCGACCACATGGTGCTGCTGCCGGGCGTGATCGATTCGAAGATCAATCTCGTCGAGCATCCGGAAGTCGTCGCCCAGCGCCTCGAGACCGCGGTGGCGGCGGTCGGCGATCGCGAGCGCGTCATCGCCAGTTCCGACTGCGGCTTCGGCACCTTCGCCGGATGGGAATGGGTCGCCGAGGACGTGGTGTGGCTGAAGCTCAAGACCATGCGCGAGGGCGCCGATCTGGCGTCGAAGCGTCTGTGGGGCAAGAAGGCGGCGTAGCGCGCGCCGCCGCTCCGCGGAAACCGCGCGGGCGGCTCCGGCCTACAGCATTGCCGAAGCGGAGGTGCGGCCGGTGAGCTCGAAGCCGAGCCGCCGATAGAAGCGGCTGAGCCGCTGTCGCCGTTCGCCGATCGGCGTGATGGTGACCGAGACCGCCGAGCAGCCTTGCGCGCGGCACCATTCCTTGGCGCGCGCGATGAGGAGCCGCGCCAGGCCGTGGCGGCGATAGTCCGGCAGGACATAGAGATCGCCGATCTCGCCGAGGCGGCCCCATTCGATGTAGAGCACGGTCGTGACCGTGATCACCGCCCGCGCTTGCGCCGTCCGCGAGCGCGAGCGCGCACCAGCAGAAAGGATCGGCGAGCATGCGGTCGAGATTCTCGGCAATGCGCTGCGGCGGCGTGGCGAAGCCTTCCTCGCGGAAGAAACGCGCCAACAATTCGACTGCGGCCGGACGCAGCTCGCCGGTCACCGGCGCGATATCAATCGACATGGCATGATCCCGTCGGCGGATCATTGCCACCGATCCGGCGCGCGGCGCAATCGCGGTCCGGTTTGCCAACAATCACAAGCAGGATAGCCTGCCGTGATGCCGAGGCTCCCGCTGCCCCCCTCCCCCACGTCCAAACCGCGCCGGCGCGACGAAGCGGCCGCGACTCTCATCAACAAACGCAAAGCGGCCGGCAAGCACGAAGGCGGCGGCGGGCCGCGCCTGGCAGCGGATGCTGTCGGGGCGGCGGCTCGATCTCCTCGATCCGTCGGCGCTCGACATCGAGATCGAGGATATCGCGCACGGGCTCGCGCGCGTGGCGCGCTGGAACGGGCAGACGCATGGGGCGCACATTTTTTCCGTCGCCCAGCATTGCCTCCTGGTCGAGGCGTTGGCGCGCGCGCGGGCGAGCGGCCTCGATCACCGCCGCTGCCTCGCGGTGCTGCTGCATGACGCGCCCGAATACGTGATCGGCGACATGATCTCGCCGTTCAAGGCGGTGATCGGCGACGCCTACAAGGCGGTCGAACGACGGCTGCTCACGGCGATCCATCTGCGCTTCGGCCTGCCGGCGCACACTGCGCCCGAGCTCGCCGCGCTGATCAAAACCGCCGACCGGGCCGCGGCCTATCTCGAAGCGACCCGCCTCGCCGGCTTCGAGGCGGCCGAGGCGCGCCGCTTCTTCGGCCGGCCGCCGGTCTATTCCGCGAGCATCGAGCGCGACTACCTTACGCCCTGGCCGGCGGAGACGGCGCAGGCCCGCTATCTCGAGCGATTCAAGAAACTCATCGGCGACTGAAAAACGCTAGCGACTGCACGTCGCTCTTGTGCCGCCGGCAATACCTATATGAGATAGGCTGAAAACCCGCATTCGAGTTTGAACTTTTCATGATTCACGTCTGCTCCCTTTCGCGCCTACATGAAACGGTCGAAGAGACCGGCGCGCGCCATGTGGTGTCGCTCCTTGGCGATGAGGCCACTATCGAGCGGCCGGTCGCCATCGTACCGGAGAACCATCTCTGGCTGCGGCTGCATGACATTTCCGCGCCGCTCGACGGTTACATCATACCGGACGAGCAGCACGTCGCCGATCTCCTGAATTTCGTACGCGGCTGGGATCGCCGCGCGCCGCTGGTCATGCACTGCTATGCCGGCATCAGCCGCTCGACCGCGAGCGCCTTCGCCAGCGTCTGCGCGCTCAGCCCGCATCGCGACGAGCGGAGCATCGCGCAAGCGCTACGGCTCGCCTCGCCGACGGCGACCCCGAACATCCGCATCGTATCGCTCGCCGACCGCCTGCTCGGCCGCGGCGGCCGCATGACCTCCGCCATCGAAACGATCGGCCGCGGGATTCTTGCCGCCGAAGCCGAGCCGTTCCGCCTCGACTTGGAGTAAGTTGAACGGGAATCGACGGCGGCGGGGGCTGCAATGTTCGACCCTTTCTTCCTGGCCGTGCTGGCGCTGCTGGCCTTTCCGGTCATGGCCATTGTCGCGCTGATCAGGGCGAACGAAGCGCGCGGACTACTCTGGCGCCTGGACTCAAGAGTGGCGGCGCTGGAGAGCGGTTTGGCGCCCACCGCCGCCTTGCCCGCACAGCCGCCGGCCGAGCCGGCGCCGGCTTCGCCGCAAGCGGCCGCGCCCGCGGAGCCTCCGCCTCCGGCACCGCCGCCAACGCCCCCGTCGGCGTCAGTCCCGCCGTCACCTCCACCATCTGCGGCAACGCCGCCGCCCGCGCCGGTCGGTTTCGAGGAACGCGTCGGCACCCGCTGGGTCGTTTGGATCGGCGGTGCCGCGCTGGCGCTCGGCGGCATATTTCTGGTGCGCTACTCGATCGAGCAGGGTCTCATCGGTCCCGGCGTCCGGGTGATCCTCGGTGCGCTCTTGGCGTTCATTCTGGTAGCCGCCGGGGAATGGACGCGTCGCGCGGAGAACCTGTCGGGGCTGCCCGGCCTGCCGACGGCGCACATTCCGAGCATCCTGACTGCTGCCGGCACCACCGTCGCCTATGCCACGGTGTACGCCGCCTACGGGCTTTATGGATTCCTGCCGCCGGCGGCGGCCTTTGTTCTGCTTGGCGCGGTGGCCTTGCTGACCCTGGCCGCGGCTTTGCTGCATGGGCCCGCGCTCGCCGGTCTCGGCGTCGTCGGCGCCTATGTGGCGCCGCTTCTGGTCGCGTCCAATCAACCGGATTTCTGGTCGCTCTATATCTACATCGCCGTCGTCACCGCGGCCGCTTTTGCGCTGGCGCGGTTGCGCCTGTGGCCCTGGCTCGCGCTCACGGCGATCGTGCTCGGCGCACTCTGGACGTTCCCCGGAATTGGTGTCGTCACCGTCGACGCGCTTGGCGCCCATGTGTTCAACGCGCTCGCGGGCTTCGCGCTCGCTTCGGCGCTGCTCGTGTGCGGCTTGCTCTACGGTCCGCCGGCTTCGCCCGGCAGGATCGACTTGCTCTCGACGCTCGCTCTGTCGGTCTATCTCCTGGTCGCGAGCATCCTGGTGCTGGCGAGCCGGCATGACGGCGTCGCGCTTACGGCCTTTGTCGTCCTCACCGTCGCCGCAGTCGCCATCGCCTGGCGCACCGAGGCCGCGGCCGGCGCAGTGCCGGTGGCCGCGATCCTCGCCGCGGCGGTGATGGCCCATTGGGCGGTGCAAATGAATGTCCAAGGATTGCTGGCGCCGTCCGGGCCGACGGCGCCCGCGGTGCCCGAGCCCGAGCGCTTCTTCTACGGATCGCATCTCCTCCTTGCCGCCGCGTGGGCGGCGATGTTCGGCGTCGCCGGCTTCCTGGCGCAAGGCCGTTCCGTGCGCGCTTTTGTTCCGATGCTGTGGTGCGCGGCGGCAGTATTCGCGCCGCTCGCCATGCTGATCGCGCTCTACTACCGTATTGCGGCGCTCGACCGGTCGCTGCCGTTCGCCGCGCTCGCGCTCCTCTTGGCCGCGATCAACGGGGTCGCGACCGAGACGCTGGTACGGCGCGAGGAGCGGCCCGGCCTCATGGCGGCGAGCGCGATGTTCGCGACCGGCGCGCTCGCCGCGCTGGCGCTGGCGCTCACCTTTGCGCTGGAGAAGGGCTGGCTCACGGTCGGGCTTGCCCTCATGGTGCCGGGCGCCGCCTGGGTCGCCGAGAAGCGGCCGCTGCCGTGGCTGCGCTGGCTCGCGGCGATCATCGTCGCCGTGGTGGCGGCGCGCGTCGCCTATCAGCCGGACATCGTCGGCGCCGACCTCGGCGCGACGCCGATCTTCAACTGGCTGCTCTACGGCTACGGCATTCCAGCGGCGGCATTCTGGCTCGCGGGATGGCTGTTGCGCCGGCGCGCCGATGATCTGCCGGCGCGCATGGTCGACGCCGGCGCCATCCTGTTCACGGTGCTGCTGACCATCCTCGAGGTCCGTCACTACGTGACCGGCGGCGATATCTACCGGCCATCGAGCGGCGTCACCGAGGTGGCGCTTGATGTCAATGTCGGCTTGGCGTTGACCATCGGGCTTGAGCGCGTGCGCGGGCGCAGCGGCAGCATCGTGCACAATATCGGCGCGATCATCATCGCAGGGCTCACCCTTTGCGCTATCGTGTTCGACCTGGTGATCGTCGTCGGCCCGCGTTTCGGCAACCATCCGGTCGACGGCGCGTTCATCAATACGATCCTGCTCGCCTACGGCCTGCCGGCCGCGCTGGCGATTGCGCTGGCGCTGATTGCCCGCACGACGCGCCCGATGGCCTATCGCATCGTCGCCGCGATCACGGCGGTGACGCTGGCGTTGTTCTATCTGACGCTGGAAGTGCGGCGGCTGTTTCACGGCCCGATTATGGTGGGGCCCACGTCCGACGCCGAGCAGTACAGCTATTCGACGGTGTGGCTCGTCTTCGGCATCGTGCTGCTTGCGGTCGGCTTCACCCTTCGCTCGCAGCCGGCGCGGCTGCTTGCGCTCGGCGTCATCGCGCTCACCATCGGCAAGGTGTTCATCATCGACACCGCGAGCATCAGCGGCATCTATCGGGCGCTGTCGGTGATCGGGCTCGGCGTCGTGCTCCTCGGCATCGGCTGGCTCTACCAGCGCCTGCTCTTTCCGCATCCGCGGCGCGCCACCGCGGCTGTAACAGCACCGGGATAAGCCTGGTCGTGCGCGGCACCGCCGCGTCACGGCGCGGAACGAAGACTTCAGGAGATTGATTTACTCGCCCGCCGGCTTCGTCGTCGCCAGCGTCGTCGCTCGCGGCGAGGCGGCGGTGCGGCCGATCATTTGCGTGCGCGGATTGCGCTGGTAGAAATCGCAATAGGCAAAGCCCAGGCCGGCGAGCGAACCGCGGAAGCTGTGGTAGTCGATCTTCTCCACCCGGAAGCACGGTTCGATCAGTAGACCGTTGAGGTGCGCGCATACCGACGAGCTGCTCACCTTGATCGTGCCGGGCGGCAGAGCGGCAAAGCGCATCTCGCCGCGGCCGCTGGGCCGGATGGTGCCGACGACCGAGCCGTCGGAGAAGATGCGGCCCATGCCGGCGGTGCCGTCGAAACAGGTGTAGGCGAAAAGCTTGCCGACGACGAAGGCGCGCGCCTGCTCCGGCGCCAGTTCCTCGGCGACGGCCGACACGGCCGACACGGCTCCCAACACACACGCTAAGACGACGGCGACTCGAGACAACATTGGCGACCCCATTTTCGACGGCGCAAGGTTGTTAACAAAACTTCTTAACCGTCTCCTTACCATACCCGCCTCGATGATGACCCAACTTCGTAGCCAAATTCTGAACGCGATTACCCAATATTTACCACAATTCGTCCCCGCACCTCGCCGGCGACGATCCGCGGGCCGACCTCGATCACGTCGGCAAGGCCGATTTCGCCGGTCATCGCCGCGATCTTGCCGCGGTCGAGGTCGCGCTCGAGCCGCCGCCATGCCTCCTGCCGCATCGGCAACGGGCACATGACCGAATCAATGCCGATCAGCGAAACGCCGCGCAGGATGAAGGGAGCGACACTGGTCGGCAAGTCCATGCCCCCGGCGAGTCCACAGGCCGCGACCGCGCCGCCATAGCGGGTCATCGACAGCACATTGGCGAGCGTGGTCGAGCCGACCGCGTCGATGCCGCCCGCCCATCGTTCCTTGGCGATCGGCCGCGGCGGACCGGCCAATTCCTTGCGCTCGATGATCTCGGCGGCGCCGAGCTTCTTGAGGTAGTCGGCTTCGTCCGGCCGGCCGGTCGAGGCGATGACCGAGTAGCCGAGCTTGGCGAGGAGCGCGATCGCGACCGAGCCGACGCCGCCGGCGGCGCCGGTGACGATCACCGGGCCGCGCGCCGGCGCGAGGCCCGCGCGCTCGAGCGCCATCACCGCGAGCATGGCGGTGTAGCCGGCGGTGCCGACGGCCATGGCCTCGCGCGCGCTCATGCTCTGCGGCAGCCGCACCAGCCAATCGCCCTTGACCCGCGCCTTTTGCGCGTAAGCGCCGAGATGGGTCTCGCCCAGGCCCCAGCCATTGAGCACGACCTTGTCGCCTTGCCTTCCAACCGGGATGCGAGGAGGATTCGACCGTGCCGGCGAGATCGATGCCGGCGATCATCGGGAAGCGGCGCACCACCGGCGATTTTCCGGTAAGCGCGAGGCCGTCCTTGTAGTTCAGCGTCGACCATTCGACGCGAACGTCGACGTCGCCCTCCATCAGATCTTTTTCGTCGAAATCGGTGAGCCGGACGGTCTGGCCGGCTTCGGTCTTGTTGATGACGATCGCCTTGAATGTGCTCACGCGCGCGCTCCGGACGGGCTGTTGGTCATGGCCGGGCTCGTCCCGGCCATGCATGGCTTGCCGCCGTACTTTCCAAGAGGTGAATGCCGGGCACAAGGCCCGGGCGGGACGGAGCCGTTCAAGCCGCCAGCCCGGCAAGGCGCGGGACCGGCTTCTCCACGATCGGCAGGTTGACCAGCGCCGACAGAAGGCCGAACAGGATCGCCAGCCACCACACCGCGTCATATGAGCCGGTGCGGTCGAACACGAAACCGCCGAGCCAGACGCCGAGGAAGCCGCCGACCTGGTGACTGAAGAAGGCGAGCCCCGACAGCGTCGCCAGCCATTGCGTGCCGAACAGAAGCGCGATGATGCCATTGGTGGGCGGCACGGTCGAAAGCCACATCAATCCCATCGACGCACCGAACGCGATGCAGGTGAACGGAGTGATCGGAAAGGCGATGAACGCCAGGATCGCGGCCGCGCGCAAGAAATAGATGAGCGAGAGCAGATAGCGCTTGGGCATCCGATCGCAGAGCCAGCCGGAGGTGATCGAGCCGATGATGTTGAACAGGCCGACGGTGCCGATCGTCCAGCCGCCGATCGAAGCGGAGAGCCCGCGATCGATCAGATAGGACGGCAGGTGCACGGTGATGAACGCGATCTGGAAGCCGCAGGTGAAGAAGCCGAGCACCAAAAAGACATAGGAGCGGTGGGCGAAGGCTTCGCCGAGCGCGTGCCGCAGCGATTGCGGCGCGGCCTGCGATTCCGCCTGCGCCCGCTTGGTCGCGTCGGCCTTCGGCGTCGCCAGCGCGAGCGAGAGCGGCAGGATGGCGCATACGGTGACGGCGAAGATCACCAGCGCCGCCTGCCACCCGAACTGGTCCATCAGCAGGATCGCGATCGGCGAAAACAGGAATTGGCCGAACGAACCCGCCGCCGTTCCGAGACCGAATGCGGTGGAGCGCCATTGCGGCGGCAACAATTTGCCGAACGCCGCCAGCACGACCATGAACGAGCAGCCGGCGAGGCCAAAGCCGATCAGGACGCCGGCGGCTGAGATCGAGGAGCGGCGCGCTCGTCGCGTACGCCATGAGCGCGAGGCCGGCGGCATACATGAGCGCGCCCGCGCTGAGCACCCGGTTGGCGCCAAAACGGTCGGCGATCATCCCGGCGAGCGGCTGGCCGACGCCCCACAGCAGGTTCTGCAAGGCGAGCGCAAACGCAAAGACGTCGCGGCCCCAGTGATTGGCGCTCGAGAGCGGCGTCAGGAAGAATCCCAATGTCGAGCGCGGACCGAAGGCGATAAGCCCGATCAAACAGCCGAAGCCGAGGATCACGGCCGGCGTTCGCCACGTGCCTGATTTCGAAGTGCCTGATTTCGAAACGTCGCGCTCAGCAATGCCGAGTTCAGTCTTGGCGCTGGGAGATTGGGTGGTCATTGCTGGCTTTGGCAAAGGGCGCTCGCGGTGCGCCGCACCATAAGGCCTGCGACACGGATCGCCCAAACGAAACTTCGCGGCAGCGCGCATAGCTGCCCCGCGTTGCGTGGAGGTCTTACAGCTTGGCGACCGATCCGGCCGTGGCGGGGAGCGTCAAGAACGGCGACAACGCCGCTTGCGGAATCTTCGCGGCGGTGGCCGGCGGCGCGGTGGCCGGCGGCACGGCGGCGGCCGCGGGCGCCGCTTCCGCCCTCGGCGCGCTCGGCACGCCGCCCCAGATCGGCGCGTCGGAGCCGTCGCCCCAGGCGCGCGGCCGGTAGAAGGTGTGCACACCGAGCTTGTACATCTTCTTCATCTCATGGACCCAGCTCGGGTGCACCCAGTAGGCGTGATAGTGCGTGGCGTGGCCGACTTCGGACAGCCAGATTTTGCCGTCGAGCGTGTCTTTGGCGATGCGCTTTGCCTGCGCCCACATGTCGAGCTCGTCGATGCGGCTCAGATCCTTGCCTTCGCAGGCGAAGGTGAACTGGCAGGCGAGATGCCGGTTGGCGTTCTGATAGACCACGCCGCACACATTGTTCGGATAGTAGCCGGAGAACACGCGGTTCATCACCACCTGCGCGACCGCCATCTGGCCGCGCGACGGCTCGCCGCGCGCCTCGAAATAAACCGCGTCGGCGAGACACTTTTCCGCCCTGGCGCGCGGCTTGCCGACAAGACCGAGACGGACTGCCGGACTTTGCATCCGCGCGGCATCGTCCTTGCCGGCGACGGTCTCGCCGCCGGCGCCGCTGTCGGCGCGGCCGTCGAGCGCCGACAGCTTGATGTCGGGATCGATGGCGTGCGGCACCAGCACCGGCTCGGCGCCCGGCGCCCAGCGCTGCAGGCCGCCGCGTCGAACCCATGCCGGCGACGCCGAAATAGATCTGCGCGTTGCGCTCGGCCGGCTCCTCATTGAGGAAAGAGAGCGCGCTGAACGAAGCCGGCGCGGCATCGGACGCATCGTTCTCGGCCGCCGCGGGTATTTGCGGCGGCTGGTCGGCGATGCCGAGATCGTCTTCGGCATCGAGGTCCGCCGCGTTGCCGTGCTCGAGCGAGGCCGTGGTCATCGGCGCGACGGGCGCCGCGGCGGCCGCGTCAGGCCGGACGGCGGAAAGCGCGGCGTCGCGCTCGACCGGCGCCGCCGACATCGGCGAGATTGTGCCGGTCGTCTCCACGTCGGCTTGCGCCGCGGCCGGCGCGGTGGCGGGCTCTCCGGCATTCTTGGGACGCGGCACGCTCCCGGGCGCCGGCGCGGCGGCTGCACCGGCGGCGGCGATGACGGCGCGTCGATCGGCTGCAACTGCGGCAATGTTTCGGGCTCGCTCGCCGGCGGCGCTCGATTGCGGCAGCCGATCGCCCTTGAGCCGGCGATTGACCGTCGGATATTCGACCTCGAGCGCCGGGCGCGCCATCGGCGGCGCGTCGACCGCCCAGACTTTCACGTCGAGCGAGCGTGGATCGAAATTCACCGGCTGCGCCGCGGTCGGTTCGGGCATGGTCGGTCCCGAGCGGACGCGCGAAGCTGAAAGTCGCGGCGTGAATGGTGCCGAAGGGCGAAGCGATGAGATGCTCGCGCCAGCGTTCGGGAACGCCGGGCGGCCGCGCAAAGCAGTGCCGCGAGATCCTGATAGCCGACCGAGGTCGGCGTCAATGCCGCGCAGAACGCGCTGAGCCAGAAGGGCGCAATGGAAAAGACGCCCAGCGACCGCGTACGCAACGCCACCATCACCCCTCACGCATTCGCAACCGACGCGACGCATCCCCAGTGCAGCAAACGCGGCCGCAGTGGCGCGAATGCGACAGTTTCATCTATTGTCGGATTAACGTTGCGAACGCGTTAATCGCCGCTGCGGCGGCTTTTCCGTTTGCGACTTTGCGCGCGCGTCGAAGCAATCGAGAGCCCGCGATAGCGCTGCCGCAGACGGGCGTTGCCATTTCATTAACCAAACGGCAATGCGCACCGCTGAATACTGCTTGCGCACCCCGGCAGCGCGACGCGAATGCACGACATGCTCTCTTGGTCCTTGCCGGCCTGGCAGTCGGCCGGCCTCATCCTGGCGCTGCTTGCTCGCCGGCGGCTTCGCGGCGCGGCGCCTGCAGGCAAAGATCCGGCACGTCACCGACGCGCTCAACCACATGTCGCAGGGCTTGTGCATGTTCGACAAGTCGGCGCGCATCGTCGTCTGCAATCGGCAATATCTGGACATGTACAAGCTTTCGCCGCAGGTCGTGAAGCCGGGCTGCACGCTGCGCGGGCTGATCGAGCACCGCAAGCAGACCGGGCTGTTCACCGGCGATACCGAAGCCTATTGCAAGCAAATCCTGGACAGCGTCGCCACCGGAAAGACCTCGAAATGGTCGATCGACGTCGGCGACGGCCGCATCGTGCATGCCATCAACGAGCCGATGCCCGATGGCGGCTGGGTGGCGACCCACGAGGACATCACCGAGCGGCGCAAAGCTGCAGAAGCAGCGCGACGACATGGCCGAGCAGCAAAAGACGCCGGCGCGCGCGTCGACGCGGTCGATCGCCATCTTCCGCACCCAGATGGAGACGCTGCTCAAGACCTTCGGCGACAGCGCGGCCGCGATGAAGTCGACCGCGGTCACGCTTTCGGCCGCGTCCAACCACACCTCGCAACGCGCCGAAAGCGCGGTCGAGGCATCGAACGAAGCCTCGACCGGGGTCAACACCGCGGCGGTCGCCGCCGACGAATTGTCGAACTCGATCGCCGAGATCGCCCGCCAGATCGAGCAGACCAACAGCGTCGTGCGCATGGCGGTCGACGAAGCGCAGTCGACCGACGGCGAGATGACGACGCTGCCGCGACGCGCGCAGAAGATCGGCGACATCGTCAAGCTGATCCAGACCATCGCCGGGCAGACCAATCTGCTGGCGCTCAACGCCACCATCGAAGCCGCGCGCGCCGGCGAAGCGGGCCGCGGCTTCGCCGTGGTCGCCTCCGAAGTCAAATCGCTCGCGGTGCAGACCGGCCAAGGCCACCGAGGCGATCGTCGGGCAGATCCTCGCGGTGCAGGGCTCGACCACGAGCGCGGTCGAATCGATCCGCCGCATCACCCAGCGCATGCAGGAAATCGAGCACTACACCTCGGCGCGTCGCGGCCGCGGTCGAGCAGCAGAACGCGGCGACCGGCAACATTTCGCCACAACGTCGCCACCGCCGCGCAGGCGACGCAGACCGTCGCCGCGGTGCTCAGCGACGTCGCCGGCGCCGCCACGCAGACGCGCATGTCGGCCGACGTCGTGCTCGACACGCTCGCAGTCGGTGGAGACCGCGGTCGCCGATCTGCGCGGCAGGTCGAGGAATTCCTCGCCAGCGTCGCGGCGTAGCCTACCTGCGCTCAGGGCTGAAATCGCTACTCCGTCGCCGCATCCTTGCCGAGCGCCGCCTGCGCGGCGGCGAGCCGCGCGATCGGCACGCGGAACGGCGAGCAGGACACGTAGTCGAGCCCGATCTCGTGGCAGAAGGCGACCGAGGCGGGATCGCCGCCATGCTCGCCGCAGATGCCGAGCTTGAGCTTGCGGCCGCACCTTGCGGCCGCGCTCGGCGGCGATGCGCACCAGCTCGCCGACGCCGTCGCGGTCGATCGAGACGAACGGATCGGCCGGCAGAATGCCCTTCGCCGTGTAGATGCCGAGAAAGCTCGCGGCGTCGTCGCGGCTGATGCCGAACGTGGTCTGGGTCAGATCGTTGGTGCCGAAGGAGAAGAACTCCGCGGTCTCGGCGATCTCGCCGGCCAGCAGCGCGGCGCGCGGCAGCTCGATCATGGTGCCGACCTGATAGTTGATCTTGCGCCTGGTCTCGGCGGCGACCGTCTCCGCCATGGCGTCGATGCGCTCCTTGACCAGATCGAGCTCCGTCTTGCTGGCGATCAGCGGCACCATGATCTCCGGCGCGACCGGCTTGCCGGTCGCGCGTGCCGGCCTCGACCGCGGCCTCGAAGATGGCGCGCGCCTGCATCTCGGCGATCTCCGGATAGGCGATGGCGAGGCGGCAGCCGCGGAAGCCGAGCATCGGGTTGAATTCGTGCAGCTCGCGCGCGCGGTCGGCGAGCTTCTTCGGATCGGCGCCCATCGCCTGCGCCACTTCGGCGATCTCCTCCTCGCGTGTGCGGCAGGAACTCGTGCAGCGGCGGATCGAGCAGCCGGATCGTCACCGGCAGGCCGTCCATGATCTTGAACAGCTCGACGAAGTCGGCGCGCTGCATCGGCAGCAGCTTGGCGAGCGCGGCGCGGCGCGGCCTTCTCGTCGTCGGCCAGGATCATCTCGCGCACGGCGCGGATGCGGTCCTCGTCGAAGAACATGTGCTCGGTGCGGCAGAGCCCGATGCCTTCGGCGCCGAACCTGACGCGCGGCGCGCGCGTCGGCCGGCGTGTCGGCATTGGCGCGCACCTTCAGCTTGCGCGCCGCGTCGGCCCAGTTCATCAGCGTGGCGAATTCGCCGGAGAGCGCCGGCTCGACGCATCGGCACCTTGCCGGCGAGCACCTGGCCGGTCGAGCCGTCGATGGTGATGATGTCGCCCTTCTTCAGCGTCGTGCCGCCGGCGCGTCATGGTCTGCGCGCCGGTAATCGACGCGCAGCGCGCCGGCGCCGGAGACGCAGGGCTTGCCCATGCCGCGCGCGACCACCGCCGCGTGCGAGGTCATGCCGCCGCGCGTGGTCAGGATGCCTTCGGCGGCGTGCATGCCGTGGATGTCCTCGGGCGAGGTCTCGACGCGCACCAGGATGACCTTGCGGCCTTGGCTCTTGAGCGAGCTCGGCCTCGTCGGCGGAGAACACGATCTCGCCGGAGGCCGCGCCCGGCGAGGCCGGCAGGCCGGTGGCGATCATCTTGCGCTCGGCGTCGGGATCGATGGTCGGATGCAGGAGCTGGTCGAGCGCGGCGGGATCGACGCGCATCACCGCCTCGTCCCGGCTGATCAGCTTCTCCTGCGCCAGCTCGACCGCGATGCGCAGCGCCGCCTTGGCGGTGCGCTTGCCGCTGCGCGTCTGCAGCATCCAGAGCTTGCCCTGCTCGACGGTGAACTCGAGGTCCTGCATGTCGCGGTAGTGCTGCTCGAGCGCGCGCATGGATGCGCTTGAGCTCGGCGAAGGCCCGCGGCAGCGCCGCCTCCATCGACGGCTTGTCGGAGCCCGCCTCCTTGCGCGCTGCTTCGGTGATCTCCTGCGGCGTGCGGATGCCGGCGACCACGTCCTCGCCCTGCGCGTTGATCAGGAACTCGCCGTAGAGCTTCTTCTCGCCGGTCGAGGGATTGCGGGTGAAGGCGACGCCGGTCGCCGAGGTCTCGCCCATATTGCCGAACACCATGGCCTGCACGTTGACCGCGGTGCCCCAGCTCTCCGGGATGTCGTGCAGGCGGCGATAGGTGATGGCGCGCTGGTTCATCCACGAGCCGAACACCGCGCCGATCGCGCCCCACAACTGCGCGTGCGGGTCCTGCGGGAACGGCTTGCCGGTCTCCTCCTCGACGCGCTGCTTGTAGCGCCCGACGAGCTCGCTGCCAGTCGTCGGCGTCGAGATCGGTGTCGAGCGTGTAGCCGTTGCGGTCCTTGTGCTCGTCGAGGATTTCCTCGAAATGGTCGGTGGCCGATGCCGAGCACCACGTCGGCATACATGGTGATGAAGCGCCGGTAGCTGTCATAGGCGAAGCGCCGGTCGCCCGATTTCTCGGCGAGCGCCGCGACCGTCGCGTCGTTGAGGCCGAGATTGAGCACCGTGTCCATCATGCCCGGCATCGAGGCGCGCGCGCCCGAGCGCACCGAGACGAGCAGCGGGTTCTCGCCGTCGCCGAATGTCTTGCCGGTGATGCGGCCGATCTCGGCGAGCGCGGCTTCGACCTGCGGCTTGCAGATCCTTCGGATAGGTCTTGCCGTGCCGTAGAAATACGTGCAGACCTCGGTGGTGATGGTGAAGCCGGGCGGCACCGGCAGGCCGAGATTCGCCATCTCGGCGAGGCCGGCGCCCTTGCCGCCGAGAAGGTTGCGCATGCCGGCGCGGCCCTCCGCCTTGCCGCCGCCGAAGGCGTAGACCCATTTGCCCTTCGCCGCGGTTTTCGCCGGTGCCGCGGTTTTGCCGCGGGACTGGGCCGGCCGCGATTGCTTGCGGCTTTGCGCGCGCGTCTTGCCGCTCGCCGATCTTTTCACCGCCTGGCGCGAAATTTTTGAGCGCGATTTGGCCATATGTACTCGTTCCAGCATTCCGGATTTGGACGCGTACCGCCCGGCGCGACGATCAATGCCAGTTGATGAAATGATGCACGCTGTTGAGCCCGACCAGGCCGACGAAAATCAGATAGATGGCGACGATGTAGTTCAGCAGCCGCGGCATGATCAGAATCAGATATGCCGGCAATGAGGGCGACAACCGGAGTGATGTGGGCGGCGGTGATAACCATGGCTTTTCCTGGTTTTGCTGAAATTCGCAAGGGCAGACGCGGCGGGCGCAGCGCAGGAACCAATCAACTCGCTAACGCGCAGCCCGCCCTTTCGTTCTACCACGTTCGGCAAATTTGGGAACCGGCCGCAGCCTCAAGGCCCGGGCGCTGCATCGCCCGACCAACGCTCCACCATTTTCTCGAACCGGCCGCCGAGCAGGAGCACGGCAAAAGCAAGCACCACGCCGACGAGGACGAAGCGCCATTCGCTGACCGCGCAGGCGACGCCGAACGCGGCGGTGAGCCAGGTGCAGGCCGCCGTGGTCAGCCCGTGCACGCGACCTTTCTCGGCCGGCCGCAAGATCACGCCGGCGCCGAGAAAGCCGATGCCGGTGACGATGCCCTGCATCACGCGGCTCGGCGCCGCGATGTCCGCCGGTGGCGGCAGCCGCCATCACCGCGAGCGCCGAGCCGAGCCCGACGAGGCCCAGCGTGCGCACGCCCGTGGGCTTGCCGTGGATTTCGCGGTTGAGCCCGAGCGCCGCGCCGACGAGCGTCGCCAGGCCGAGCCGGAGCGCGATTTCAAGGGTGTCCATGCGCCGAGTTTAACGTCGCCGGCTGAGGAGCAAAAGCGCGTTGCAGGGAAATCCGCTCGGCCTTCCAGAGCGTCATCCCTCGATCCGGGAGAAATCGGCCACGGCGCGCGTCGCGGCGCGGATTTCGTTGAGCAGTTTCAGCCGATTCTCGCGCAGCGGCTTGTCGTCGACGTTGACCGTCACCTTGTCGAAGAAGGCGTCGACATGCGGCCGCAGCTTCGCCATGGCGCGCATGGCGGCTTCGAAATCCTCATTCGCGACCGCGCGCGTCGCCTCGGTCTTGGCGGCATCGATCGCGTTCGCCAGCGCCTTCTCCTCGGCCTGCTGGTAAAGCTTCGGCTCGGGCGCGCCGGTATATTCGCGGCCGTCCTTCTTCTCCTCGATGCGGATGATGTTGGTCGCGCGCTTGTAGCCGGCGAGCAGGTTCTTGCCGTCCTCGGTGTCGAGGAATTTTCCCAACGCCTCGACGCGGCGGACGATGAGGAGGAGATCGTCCTGGCCCTTCGAGCGCGAACACCGCATCGACGAGATCGTGCCGCGCGCCTTGCTCGCGGAGCTGGACTTTCAGGCGGTCGGCGAAGAAGGACAAGAAGGTCGCTCGAGTTCTCTGCCGTCCTCACCGGGCTTGACCCGGCTGATCCATCTTATCTGTCTGTTCACGCGACGCGGCTGCATGGATTGCCGGGTCAAGCCCAGCAATGACGCGGTCGATGATTGGCGAATACCGGAATCAAGCGCAGGCGGATTTTATTATCCAGAATGATGCGGATCACTCCCAGCGCCGCTCTTCGCAAAGCGTAAGGATCCTTGCTCCCCGTCGGCTTCTCATCAATCGCCCAGAAACCGACCAGCGTATCGATCTTGTCCGCGAGCGCGACTGCGACCGAAACCGGATCGGCTGGGCACGAGATCGTCCGGCCCTTTCGGCTTGTAGTGATCCTCGCAGGCGTGGGCGACGGCTTCGTCCTCGCCCTGCTCCTCCGCGTAATATCTGCCCATCAGGCCCTGCAGCTCGGGAAATTCGCCGACGACTTCGGTGAGCAAATCCGCCTTGCACAGCCGCGCCGCGCGCTTCGCCTTCTTCACGTCGGCGCCGACCAGTGGCGCAAGCTCGGCGGCGAGCCGTTCGATGCGCTCGATGCGCTCCGCCTGCGTGCCGAGCTTCTCGTGGAACACGATGTGCTTGAACTTCGGCAGCCGGTCTTCCAGCCGCGTCTTCAAATCGGTCTCGTAGAAGAACTTCGCGTCCGACAGCCGCGCGCGGATCACGCGCTCATTGCCGGCGACGATCGTCTTGCCGCCGTCAGCCGCCTCGATGTTGGCAACGAGGATGAACTTGTCGACCAGCTTGGCGTGCGCCGCGTCGCGCAGCACGAAGCATTTCAGGTTGGTGCGGATGGTGGCGCGGATCACCTCCTCGGGGATGCGCAAAAAGCCCGGATCGAACGAACCCATCAGCACCACCGGCCACTCGACCAGGCCGGCGACTTCGGCGAGGAGGCCCTCGTCCTCGATCAGTTCGAGCCCTTGCGCGAAAGCAAGCTGCTTCGCCTCGGTGAGGATGATGTCGCGCCGCCGCTGCGGATCGAGCACCACCTTGGCCTTGTCGAGCTTGGCCATGTAGTCATCGAGCCGGCGCACCTTGAACGGTGCCGGCGCCATGAAACGGTGGCCGCGGGTCTCGTTGCCCGACGGTGATGCCATCGATCTCAAATTGGACTACGTCCGGCTCTTCCGTCTCCGGTCCGAACGTGGCGACGATCGAATGCAGCGGCCGCACCCAGGTGAGTGATCCTGGCATCTCCGAGCGCTTCCCCCAGCGCATCGACTTCGGCCAAGGAAAGCTCAACAACGTCGGCCATCACCACATCCGATCACCTCGATCGCCGCGACGGCCCGGCCGCTCGATCACCGCGACGTAGAAGTCGCCCTTCTTGTCCGGCTGCACCTTGGCGTCTTTGATCGATTTCAGCCCGGCGGCCTTGAGGAATCCGGCGATCGCGTTCTCCGGCGCGCCGACGCGCGGGCCCTTCTTCTCCTCGCGCAAATCCGCCTGCCGCACCGGCACGCCGTGCACCGCGAGCGCAAGCCGCCGCGGCGTGACGAACGCCTTCGCCCCTTCATAGACGAGGCCGGCGTCGACCAGCCGGTCGGTCACCAGCTTGCGCAAATCCTCCGCCGCCCGCGCCTGCATGCGGGCGGGGATTTCCTCGGAGAAGAGTTCGAGCAGGAGGTCGGGCATCGATGTTGCACTATGGCAATTCTTCACCCTCCCCTGGAGGGGGAGGGTCGGCGCGCTTCGCGCGCCGGGGTGGGGTGACGGCGCCGATGCCGCCTGTGCTTCAGAGGCCGCGGCTCGGCGTCGCGTGAACCGTAGAGCGCCGCGTACACCGTCTCTAAGACGCCATCAATGTTATGCGCGAGGTCGCTGTTCCAAAAGCGGATGACCCGGTAACCCTCCGATTCGAGCCAACGGGTGCGCACTTGATCTTTTACTTTGCGCCGCTCGGTATTGTGCTGCGAGCCGTCAAGCTCGATGACGAGGCGTGCAGCCAGGCAGGCAAAATCGGCGACATAGGGCCCGATCGGCACCTGGCGACGAAAATGCGTTCCTTCCGTTTCGATCGTGCGAAGGCGCTTCCATAAGAGCACCTCGGTCTCCGTGGCTTTAGCGCGGAGCCGCCGGGCGCTCGCGCGACGAAAGCGGTCAATCGGGAAACTGTTACTCGCCATGAAATCAGCCCCATCGCAGCAACACCCCACCCCGGCGCGGCTGCGCCGCGCCGACCCTCCCCCTCCAGGGGAGGGTGAAGGATGGCGTCATGCTTCCAGCTTCTTATGGCTTCCGTCGCACATCGGCTTTTTGGCGGAGCGCTTGCAGGCGCAGAACCAGGCTTCCTCGGACTGCGCCGGCTTGTATTCGACCGGCGTGAAGGCGGAGCCCTTGTGCGAGCCGTCGCAGAACGGCTGCGATTTCGAGCGCCCGCAGGCGCACCACCAATAGCTCTTGCCGGCCTTCGACATTGACCGGCATCGGCCGCCGTGCCGCCGATTTCAGGCATCTCGCTCATGTTGCTTTCCCCTTCAATGATCCGTTTTCACCGCCCGCTGCAGCGCTTTTGCCGCCGCCTTCGGTCGCGAGCCACGCCTCGCCGCAGGCCTTGGCGAGTTCGCGCACCCGCAGGATATAGCTCTGCCGCTCGGTCACCGAGATCACCCCGCGGGCGTCGAGCAGATTGAACACATGGCTCGCCTTGATGCACTGGTCGTAGGCCGGCAGCGCCATCAGATGCCGGCCGCGATTGCTTTGTCCGTCGTCGTCAACCTGCCAGCCGGCTTCGAGATATTTCCGGCACGCCGCCTCCGCCATGCGGAACTGCTCGAACAGCATGTCGGTGTCGGCATATTCGAAATTGTGCCGCGAATATTCCTGCTCCGCCTGCAGGAACACGTCGCCATAGCTGACGCGCTCGGCGCCCTCGCGGCCGTTGAAATTGAGCGCGAAGACGTTCTCCACGCCCTGCACATACATGGCGAGCCGCTCGAGCCCGTAGGTCAGCTCGCCCGAGACCGGCGCGCATTCGAAGCCGGCGACCTGCTGGAAATAGGTGAACTGGGAAACCTCCATGCCGTCGCACCAGCATTCCCAGCCGAGCCCCCAGGCGCCGAGCGTCGGGCTCTCCCAGTCGTCCTCGACGAAGCGGATGTCGTGGAGCTTCGGGTCGATGCCGATGGCGTAGAGCGATTTCAGATAAAGCTCCTGCAGATCGTCGGGCGACGGCTTGAGGATCACCTGCAGCTGATAATAATGCTGCAGGCGGTTCGGGTTCTCGCCGTAACGGCCATCCTTGGGCCGGCGCGAGGGCTGCACATAGGCGGCGTTCCATGGCTTCGGCCCGAGCGCGCGCAAGGTCGTCGCCGGGTGGAAGGTGCCGGCCCCGACCTCCATGTCGTAGGGCTGCAGGATGACGCAGCCCCAATCCGCCCAATAACGCTGCAACGCCAGAATGAGCCCCTGGAACGAACGTTCCGGGCGCATGTGCGGCGGCAAATCGGCGTTGGACGCGGAGCTCATTGGGACGTTGTTGGTGGAACGCCCGCTTGCGGTCAAGTGTCGCCGCGCGCTCGTCCCCGCGAAAGCGGGGAGGAGAATTTTCAGCCGCCGCTACACATCGGCTGGATTCCCGCGTCGCGCGGGAATGAGCGGGAACGCGCAAGGCGTCAATCCGGCCGGTACTCCCCGGTATCCGGATCGCGCTTCAATGTCGGCAGCGTGTCGCGGTCGACCGGCTCGACCGCCGCGCGGCCGCGCAAATTATCGAGGTCGAGATTGACGCGCTGCACCTCGCGGACGCACCAGCGCACCAGCGCCGCCGCGCCGACCAATCCGACCGCCAACGCGAGTGCCGCCGGCATCTTGACCTCCATCAAAGTCCGTAGCGCGCCCAGAGCGCGCGCGCTTCAAGCGCCGAAATCAGGTCCTCGGCAAGGCCTCCCGTAAGACCTCCCGGCGTGAACTCGCCGCGACCGACGCCGGAAACCCGCCGGCCGAACAAGCTTCGCTCCGCCGCCGATCAGCGGCGTCTCCACTTTATCGCCAAATCGCGCGCGCAAGGTGGAGCGCAAATCGCCGATGGCGTCGACCAGGCCGAGCTCGAGCCCGCGCCGTCCGGTCCAATATTCGCCGGAGAACAAGTCATTTTCCGGGCCGGCAAGCTTGTCGCCGCGCCGCGATTTCACCAGGGCGATGAAATCGTCGTGAATTTCCCGCTGCAATCGCTTCAGCCGTTCGACATCGTCGGCGTTCTCGGGCAGGAACGGATCGAGCATGGCCTTGTGCTCGCCGGCGGTATAGAGCCGGCGCTCGATGCCGATCTTGGCCATCAGCTTGTCGAAGCCGAACGAGCCGCCGACCACGCCGATCGAGCCGACGATCGAAGAGGGGTCGGCAGATGATCTCGTCGGCGGCGCAGGCGATCATGTAGCCGCCGGAGGCGGCGGCATCCTCCACGAAGGCGATCACCCGGCGCTTCTTCTCCTGCGCCAGCTCGCGAATACGGCGGAAGATCAGGTGCGACTGCACCGGCGACCCGCCCGGCGAATTGATCACGAGCGCGACCGCGGCGGCGTTGCGCACGGCGAAGGCGCGCTCGAGCGTGCGCGCGATGCCGGCCATGCGTGAGGCCGGGCCGCAGCGGCGTCGACAAGCCGATCACGCCGGTAAGCCGCACCACCGGCACCACCGGCCGATCGCCGCGGAAACGCGGCGGAACAAAACCGCGCAGCACCGGCGCGACGCGCGCCCATATGCCGCTCACGCACGCTCGACGTCCTTGGCCGGTAATCGCTTCGCTCATGAAATCCACATAGGCCCCGCCGGCCGCGTCCTCAAGTAACCGTTTCTTAACGCGCTGGAACGCTTCTTGCTTGGAGAGGGGCTGCCGGACATGACGGCAGGAGCGGACGGGCGATGAAGATATACGTGCTCTGGATGCTAATCAGCGTCATTGTTGGGCTTTTCCTATATTCCCCGTAAGCCGATCATGCCAAGCGGCGCCGACGCCGGCAGCGCCCGATGTCATTGCCTGCGAATGCCTAACGGCTGAGCAACGTCGCACCAGTTTCAGTCACCTGCCAGAGGCCAACACAGCGGTCGCCGCGTAGCACGGCCTCGGCCTCGGCGGTCGGGTTTCCCGCCGCGTCGGCGAGGATGAGGCCCGGCAGCAACGAGAGCGGCGCGCGGCTTCGCCTTGATCGCGCGCACCAGCACGCGAATTGCCGGCCGCACCGGGCTTCGGATAGACCGGCAACACCGCGATCGCGCCGAAGCCCGTCGGCGAGCGCCGCCAGCATCGCGTCAAGACCGTCGGCGCGCCAGATCAGCGTCACGGTGCCGCTGCGGGCGCAAGAAGCCGCGCCGCCGCGTCCAGCCAGGCCGCGCAGCGTCTCGTTGGCGGCGCATGCGCCAGCCGGCGGCCGCGATCGGGCGACGGATTCTGCGCCGCATTGAAGGGCGGGTTCATCAGCACGCGGTCGGCGGTCCCCGGCGGCAGTCCCGCCGCGGCGAAGGCGGCGCGCCGGCGCCGCAACGTCGAGGCAGACCGCGCGTACCCGCTCGCCGAGACCGTTGCGCGCCGCGTTCTCGCCGGCGAGCGCCGCGAGCATCCGGATCGATCTCGACCAGCGTCACGGCGAGGCCGTCGACGCGCGCGCGCCAGCGCGAGGCCGGCGGCGCCGACGCCGGCGCCGAGATCGACCGCGTGCTCGCCGGCGCGCGCCGAGCATCGCCGCCGCCAGCAGGATCGCGTCGTGGCCGACGCGATGGCCGCGCGCGCGGCTGGCGCAGCACAAGCCGGCCGCCGAGCACGGCATCCTCGCTCGGTCTTCAGGCCTGATCAGCCGGCATCGGGGCGAAGCTCGTTGCCGAAGCCCGCATCCTGCAAGCAGCCGGCGCGCCGCATCGCAGCTGCGTCCTCGCCGACCAGGATGCGGCGCGGGAAAATTCCGATCGAGCCTTCGAGCACGCTCATGTTCTGGTCGACCACCAGATGCGCGATGTGCGCGCCCTTGAGCAGCGCCTCGATCGCCGAGATCAGCACGGCATCGTTGGTGCGGACGAGTTCGCGCATCGCTTCAGCTCCGCCGCCGTTCCTCGCCCGGCGCGCGCAGCGCCAGATAGGCGAGCAGCTTCACCTCGCGCCGGCCGCGCGTCACGGTATCGAGAATGAGGCCGCAGGCGAGCGAGAGAAAGGCGAGCAGCATCAGTCCGGTCGAGAGGACCGCGGTCGGCAGGCGCGGCACCAGGCCTTCCTGCACGTAGGTGATGAAGATCGGAATGGCGAGCCCGATCGACATGATGCGCGAGCGCGATGCCGAGCCCGCCGAACAACGACAGCGGCCGCTCGGCGCGGTAGAGCTTGAGGACCGTCCAGAGGATGCGAAAGCCGTCGCTGCCAGGTGATGAGCTTCGAGGCCGAGCCGGCCGGCCGCGAGTAATAGGGCGTCGCGATCTCGCCGACCGGCAGCTCGAGCTCGAGCGCATGGACGGTCAGTTCGGTCTCGATCTCGAAGCCGCCCGACAGAATCGGAAACGACTTGACGAAGCGCCGCGAGAACACCCGATAGCCGGACAGGATGTCGGTGAAGGCGCGGCCGAAGATGTGGGCGACGAAGCCGGTCAGCAGCCGGTTGCCGGCGCGATGGCCGCGGCGATAGGCCGCCTCCTCGCGATCGACGCGCGCTCGCCACCACCATGTCGAGCCGCTCGTCGAGCAGCTTGCGCGATCATCGCCGGCGCGCTCGGCGCGTCATAGGTCGCGTCGCCGTCGACCAGCACGTAGACGTCGGCCTCGATGTCGTTGAACATGCGCCGCACCACGTAGCCCTTGCCCTGATGGGTCTCGCGGCGAACCACGGCGCCGGCCTGCGCGCGCCGCTCGACGGTGCGGTCGGTCGAATTGTTGTCGTAGACGTAGATGGTGGCCTCCGGCAGCGCGGCGCGGAAGTCGCGCGACCACCTTGGCGATCGCGCGCTCCTCGTTGTAGCAGGGCACCAGAACCGCGACTTCGCAGCCGGCGTTCCGAGCGTCGGCCGCCGGCAAGACGTTGCGTTGCTTGACATTGCCCCTCTCCGCCGACCACGTCGCAGTCGGCAGCTGACGCACGGCGGTCGCCTGCATCGCGACTATGCCGCACTTGCCGCGTCACCATAGCGTTTCTATGCTCGCGCGTCCTTCTGTGGAGAAGCGTGCAGTGGCCGTCATCGTCCCCTTCGAAAGCCCGCATGAGCCCTCGATCGACCCGCTGGTCGAGCTGGTCGCCGCCGACATGGAGCGGGTCAACGCCGTCATCCTGGCGCGCACCGGCTCCGAGGTGACGATGATCCCGGAGGTCGCCAACCACCTCATCAATTCCGGCGGCAAGCGGCTGCGGCCGATGCTCACGCTGGCGATGGCGCGGCTCACCGGCTACGCGCGGCGACGGCCACATCAAGCTCGCCGCCGCGGTCGAGTTCATGCACACCGCGACGCTGCTGCACGACGACGTGGTCGACGAGAGCGAGCTGCGCCGCGGCCGGCTCGCCGCGCGCATGCTGTGGGGCAACGAGGCGAGCGTGCTGGTCGGCGATTTCCTGCTCGGCCAGGCGTTCAAGATGATGGTCGAGGTCGGCAGCCTCAAGGCGCTGGAGATCCTGTCCTCGGCCGCCGCCGTGATCGCCGAGGGCGAGGTCATGCAGCTCGCCGCCGCCAAGAACACGGCGACCACGGAGGACGAATATATCGCGGTCATCCGCGCCAAGACCGCCGAGCTGTTCGCCGCCGCCTGCGAAGTCGGGCCGGTGCTCGTCGGCGCGGCAGAAGGCCGAGCAGGCCGCCTGCCGCTCGTTCGGCATGAATCTCGGCATCGCCTTCCAGCTCGTCGACGACGTGCTCGACTATGGCGGCGCGGCGGCGAAGCTCGGCAAGAACGTCGGCGACGATTTCCGCGAGGGCAAGATCACGCTGCCGGTCGTGCTCGCCTTCCGCCGCGGCGGCGACGTCGAGCGCGAGTTCTGGCGGCGCACGCTGGAGCGCGGCGAGGCGACCGACGCCGATCTCGAGCACGCCATCGGCCTGATGACCAAGCACCGCGCGCTCGAGGACACGATCGGGCGCGCCCACCATTACGGCGCCATCGCCCGCGACGCGCTGGCGCTGTTCCCGGACTCGCCGATGAAGGCGGCGCTCGCCGAGACCGTCGATTTCTGCATCGCGCGGACGCACTAGGCCGTGACGCGATCGCAGCGCTACGCGCCGGCGCGCACCCACCAGTGCGGATATTTGCCGCTGCAGCGTCTTCGCCGCCGCGGCCGCCGCGGCGGCGGACGACGAACAGCGCAAAGCAGGTCGCGCCCGAGCCCGACATGCGCGCCAGCTGCGCAGCCGGGGAGCGCGCGCAAGCGCCGCGAGCACCTCGGCGATGACCGGCGCGAGCGCGATCGCCGGCGCTTCCAGATCGTTGGCCTGCGCTTGCAGGAATTGCAGAAACTGCCCGCGGATCTGCGAGCTGCGCCAGCGCCGCGGCGTCGAGCGAAGCGGCCGCGCCCGGCCGCGGGCTCCAGCCGGCAAACACGTCCTTGGTCGCGCAGCGCGACGCCCGGATTGACCAGCACCGCCGGCGAGCGGCGGCAGCTTGAGCGGCGCCGAGAGCATCTCGCCGATGCCGCGCATCAGCCGCGGGCGCGGATCGAGGCAGACCGGCACGTCGGCGCCGGTCGCGCGCGCCGCCGCGTAGAGCGCGCGGATCGTCGCCGGCGAGACCGTTGGCCCGCGCGAGAAGCCGCAGCGCCGCGGCCGCATCGGTCGAGCCGCCGCCGAGCCCGGCGGCGACCGGCAGCTTCTTGTCGAGCGCGAAGCGCCCAAGGCTGAGGCCGGGGATCACGCGCGGCGAGCGCTGCGCCGCCTTGAGCACGAGATTGTCGGCGCCGGCGCCGGCTTGCGCCGCGGTCGGCCCGCGCACCGTCGAGCGTCAGAGCGCGCGCCCGGCGCAAAGCGCCAGCCGGTCGCCGACATCGGCGAACGCCACCAGGCTTTCGAGCTCGTGATAGCCGTCGGCGCGGCGGCCGAGCACCCGCAGCGTCAGATTGACTTTGGCCGGCGCGCTCTTCGACGAGCGGAACGGGCAAGGACGCTCCTTAGCCGCCGTTGCCGGCCTTCTTCGTCTTGGCGGCGTCGGCCGCGGAAGACGTGTCGTCGGGCAGCCCGTCCTTGAGCTTCTCCTCGATCTTCGGCAGGTCTTCCGGCTCGGGCTTGAGATCCTTGGCGTGCGACCACTGGAAGTGCGCTTCCAGCACCCGGCCGACCCGCCAATAGGCGTCGCCGAGATGATCGTTGATGGTCGGATCCTCGGGCTTGAGCTCGACCGCGCGTTCGAGGTTCTTGACCGCCTCGTCGTAATTGCCGATGCGGAAATAGGCCCAGCCGAGCGAGTCGACGATGTAGCCGTCATCCGGCCGCTGCTCGACGGCGCGGCGGATCATGTTCATGCCTTCGTCGAGATTGATGCCCTGGTCGATCCAGGAATAGCCGAGATAATTGAGCACCAGCGGCTGGTCGGGAAACAGCTCGAGCGCCTTCTTCAGATCGGCTTCGGCCTTGCGGCCATTGCTTGGAGCGCTCGTAGCAGATGCCGCGGAAATAGAACATCACCCAGTTCGCCTTCTCCGGCTGCGCCAGGTTGGCGATGGCCTTGCTGTAGACGTCGGCGCATTGCGGCGAACTCCTTGCGCGCCGCGCAGGATGTTGCCGAGCGCGAGGATCGCTTCGGTATCCTTCGGATGTTCGGCGATCAGCTTCTCGAGCTGCTTCTTGGCTTCGTCGGTGCGATCGAGCGTGTCGAGATCGATGGCGAGCTGGATTTCGGCGTTGCGCTGCAGCGGCGATGACGGCGGAATCCGCTCGTAGATCTTGATCGCGAGCTCGGGCTTCTTCAGCGCCTCGTAGAGATCGGCGAGCGACAGCAGCGCCAGCGGATGGATGGGCTCGAGATAGAGCGCAAGCTGCAGATAGATGAGCGCGAGATCCTCGCCGCCGCGGCGGCCGAGCGAGGCGCCGAGGCCGTAGAGCGCCTCGGCGGCGCCGGCCTGCGGCGTGTCGACCAGCAGCGGCAGCTTGTCGCCGGCCGTGACCTCCTTCATCGCCTCGATGATCAGCGGATGGTCGGGGAGCGCCTTGTCGAATTCCTGATAGATCTTCAGCGCGTCGTCCTTGCTGCCGTTGCGCGACAGATAGCGGCCATAGGCCTCCACCATGCGCAGCGCCGTCGGATCGAGCTTGTAGGCGCGCTCGTAGCGCTTGCCGGCGTCCTTCTTGTTGTTGGCGAGGTCGAGGATCATGCCGGCATGCAGATCCTTGAAGATGCCGTACCAATCCGGGCCGGTGAGCTGGTCGATCGTGTCGAGCGCGCCGCGGGTGTCGCCGGAGCCGGCCGACGCCCAAGCCGACAGCAGCGCCGCGGTCAGATCGGTGACCGGGCCGCGCACCGATTGCGCGAAGTTCTGCCGCGCCAGCGTATATTGCTTCTGCTTGAGCGCGCGCACGCCGAGCACCAGCCGGGCGATGCGATCGCTGTGATCGACCTGGATGAGCCGGTCGGCGAGCCTGCCGGCCTCGTCGATGTCGCCGTCGGTGAGCACCGAGAGAAAGGTGCGGCCGAGCAGATCCGGATTGCGCGGATCGGACTTCAGCACATTGAGGTAATAGGCGGAGGCGGTGGTGGCATCGCGCTCGACGCCGGCGTGCCGCGCCGCCAGATAGCTGCCGGAGCGGTGTCGTGGATGAGCTCCTGCGGCGTCGGCGCCTGCGCGGCAAGCGCGGACGGCAGGCCGAAAAGGACAGCGGCGCCGACAGCGGCGGCGTGCCAGGACACGAGCGAATGAGTCACGAGAGCTCCATCGGCAAAATGAGAATCGGGCGCCCGGGAGTTGCGGCGAGAATGGCCTTTTTGCACTGCATCCGCAAGGACGCAGGACGAAGCCGTCGCGCCGCCCCGCGCTTAATCGCCGCCCCCGAATTCGGCTCACGCCGATCTGCATAAAGGATCGGCGACAAGAAGAACCGGTTTCCTCGTTCACGAGGACCGCTGGTGCCTTTAGGCCGCAACGGCGGCGAAATCGCGGCAGGCGCCTGCGATCATTCGCCAGGATGGCTGCGGCTGCGCGCATAGGCCGAGACCTAGAACGAAATTCGTCGAGACACTTCTCACATATTCGGATAATTCGGCCCGCCGCCGCCCTCGGGCGGCACCCAGGTGATGTTCTGGTTCGGATCCTTGATGTCGCAGGTTTTGCAGTGGACGCAGTTCTGCGCGTTGATCACGTAGCGCGGCGCGCCTGCCCTCCTCGACCCATTCATAGACGCCGGCCGGGCAATAGCGCGCCGAGGGCCCGGCATAGACGTCGTGCTCGGAGGCTTTTTGCAGCGCGTGGTCGCGCACGTGCAGATGCACCGGCTGGTCCTCCTCGTGATTGGTGTTGGACAGGTAGACCGAGGACAGCCGATCGAAGGTGAGCTTGCCGTCGGGCTTCGGATAGGCGATCGGCGGGCACTGCGCCGCCGGCTTGAGCGTCGCCCAATCGGGCTTGCCGTGCTTGAGCGTGCCGAAGAGCGAGAAGCCGAGCGTGTTGGTCCACATGTCGAAGCCGCCGAGCGCGACGCCGACGAGCGTGCCGAGCTTCGACCACAGCGGCTTGGCGTTGCGCACCCGCCACAGATCGTGGCCGATCGCCGAGGAGCGCCAGGCATCCTCGTAGCCCGAAAGCTCGTCATGGGCGCGGCCGGCGGCGAGCGCGGCGGCGACATGCTCGGCGGCCAGCATGCCGGAGAGCATGGCGTTGTGGCTGCCCTTGATGCGCGGCACGTTCACGAAGCCGGCGGCGCAGCCGATCAGCGCGCCGCCGGGAAAAGCGAGCTTCGGCACCGACTGCCAGCCGCCCTCGGTGATGGCGCGCGCGCCGTAGCAAATGCGCTTGCCGCCGGCGAAGGTGTCGCGGACGAGCGGATGCGTCTTGAAGCGCTGGAACTCCTCGAACGGCGACAGATAGGGGTTGGCGTAGTTGAGATGGACGACGAAGCCGACCGAAACCAGATTGTCGCCGAAATGATAGAGGAACGAGCCGCCGCCGGTGCGGTCGTCGAGCGGCCAGCCGACGGTGTGCTGCACGAGCCCGCTTTGGTGCTTTCCCGGCGCGACCTGCCAGAGCTCCTTGAGGCCGATGCCGAATTTCTGCGGCTCGCGGTCCTTGCCGAGGCCGAAGCGCTCGATCAGCATCTTGGCGAGGCTGCCGCGCGCGCCCTCGGCGAGCAGCGTGTATTTGGCGCGCAGCTCCATGCCGCGGGTGAAGCCGGCTTTGTGGTGGCCATCCTTGGCGACGCCCATGTCGCCGGTGGCGACGCCGGCGACCGCGTCGCCCTCGAACAGCACCTCGGCGGCGGCAAAGCCCGGATAGATCTCGACCCCGAGCGCTTCCGCCTTGCGCGCGAGCTAGCGGCAGACGTCGCCGAGCGAGACGATGAAGTTGCCGTGATTGCTCATCAGCGGCGGCATCATGAAGTTCGGCAGGCGTACCGCGCCCGACTGTCCGAGGAAGTAGAAGCGGTCCGCGGTCACCGCGGTGCGCCCCGGGATCTCCTCGCCGCGCCAATCCGGCAGGAGCCGGTCGAGCCCGATCGGATCGATCACCGCGCCGGAGAGGATGTGCGCGCCGACCTCGGAGCCCTTCTCCACCACGACGACGGATTTCTCCGGCGCGAGCTGCTTGAGCCGGATCGCCGCGGCGAGCCCGGCCGGCCCGGCGCCGACGATGACGACGTCGAATTCCATCGCCTCGCGGGCGGGAAGGTCGGCTGCATTCCGGCTGCATTCATGGCCTGCTCCGCGATTCACAACCGCTGTAAAACAAGTGTTTCATGCTTTGATCGGTTCGCCTAGACTCGAGCCGCTCCATGAATTCCGCCCGCCAAGACGCACGCGAACTCCTCGCCTTCTACCTCGATGCCGGGGTCGATGCGCCCGTCGGCGAAGTCGCGGTCGACCGCTTCGCCGACAATGCGCCGACGTCGCCTCCCGCCGAGAGCGGGCGGTCGGAGAGCCACGCTTTCCCGGCGGCGGTCCGCGGCGAAGCCCCGAGCAACAACGACCCCGCCGCCGATCGCGTCGCGCGATCCGGCCCTCCCGCTCCGGGAAGGAAAGGATTTTCACGCCGGCTGCGCCGGCCGCGCCCGAAGCCGCCGTCATGGCGGCGCGCGAGGCCGCGCGCAGCGCGAAAAATCTCGACGAGCTGCGCGCGCTCCTCGAAGCCTTCGAGGGCTGCATGCTGCGCGCGACGGCGACGCGGCTCGTCTTCGCCGACGGCAACCCGCAGGCGCGCGTGATGTTCGTCGGCGAAGCGCCCGGGCGCGACGAAGACATCGCCGGGCTGCCGTTCGTCGGCCGCTCCGGCAAGTTGCTCGACCGCATGATGGCGGCGATCGGGCTCGACCGCACCCAGGCCTACATCGCCAATGTCGTGCCCTGGCGCCCGCCCGGCAACCGCACGCCGACGCCGCAGGAAACCGCGATCTGTCTGCCTTTCATCCGCCGCCAGATCGAACTTGCCGAGCCGGACATCCTGGTCTGCCTCGGTCAACCCTCGACGCAGACGCTGCTCGAGACCAGGGAAGGCATCACCAGGACGCGCGGCCGCTGGTTCAAATTCGACACCGGCACCCGCGAAATCCGCGCGCTCGCGACCTACCATCCCGCCTTCCTGCTGCGCAGCCCGCTGCAGAAGCGGCTCGCCTGGCGCGATTTCCTGGCGCTAAAGAAGGCGCTCGCCAGTTAGGGCGTGCGCTCATAAACGCGCCGCGCCTGACGAGTGCGCTCAATCGAGGAAAAAGGCGCGCTTATCAAGCAGTGTGTCCGTTATGCGACAAGGGTGCTTCCACGCAACCACCCTGGCGCGGGAGCGGCAGTTTCCTTAAGGTCGTCTAGTCGAATATGGTGAGGGGAAGCAATGCATCGAAGACTCCGCGCTGTCGCATTGCTGGTCAGTCTTGCATTCGCCACGACCGTTTCGGCCCAGATCCAGGTCGGCGCGCCGCTGCCGTCGGCACAAAGCGAAAACCACAACGCGCTCGCGACCAAGGCGCAGTCGGCGCTTGACGCCAAGCGGTGGTCGGATGCGGAAGCGGCATTGAAAGAATTGTTAACATCCGAGTCGCGCTGGGAATATTCAGAGGCGTTAGGCAACGCCCAATACAACCAGGGTCACTACGCGGATTCGCTCGAATCCTATCAGCACGCGATCGATGTGGCGCAGAACCGAGCCGCCCCGGCCGCCACCGTCGCGCTATATACGATGATCGGCAACGCCGACTTGAAGCTCGAAGAAGAACGACGCGGCTATTGCCGCGTTCAGCAAGGCGGCGGCGCTCGGCGTCAATCCGGCTGTTTCCTATTTCAATCTTTGCGTGACCATGTACAACATAGGACAGCCGGCGGCAAAGACCGTTGCCGCTTGTGACAAAGCGATCGCCGCCGATCCGAAAAGGGCGGATGCCTATTTCGTCAAAGGCTCCTCCCTATACGGGGAAGGAAGGTTGGATAAAAAAAACAAGTTAACTGTGCCGCCCGGCACCGTGGAAGCGCTCAAACAATATCTTGTTCTCGCTCCCGACGGACCGCATGCACCGGATGTCAACAGCATGCTCGATGGTCTGAAATGACCCGGACGAAATAAACCCGTATTCGATTTTCGGAGCTTCTGCGTGCAACTTCCGCACCCTTGGAGCACCGCGCGCAACGGAGCGTCCTACGCCACGGACTATTTCATGCTGACCGCCATCGCGAAATCCAACATTCTGGCGCTACTCACTTTCGGAACAAAGAACAAATCCCTGAAACTTAGCGCTGACCAACTCGCTGACGATTTAAGTCCAGACCCGCCGGGAAACGGTCCGCTATTGAAAGTAAAGCGGACATAAGCCAGATGCCTCGTGATGTCTGCCAATGACGCATAACGTCACTTGCAGCCGCCAATTGCCGCATTCCACGCGCGCTACGGCGTTGATCTGGCGGCTGCGCCGAAGGAGAATCCCGTTCCTTGCGCCGAACGGTCATCCTCATGCTTCCTGCGGAGACGCCCTTGTGACCGATGCAACCCCACCAGCACGCCCGACATCCTATGACAAGAAGGTTGGCTTGGTTCTGCAGGGCGGCGGCGCGCTCGGGAGCTATCAGGCGGGCGTCTACGAGGCACTGGCGGCCTCGGAATATCTACCCGACTGGGTGGCGGGAATCTCCATCGGTGCGATCAACGCGGCGATCATCGCCGGCAACGCGCCGGAGCACCGGGTGCAGCGCTTGCGCGGCTTCTGGGAGGCGATCACCGCTCCGACCAGGCTGTGGCCATCTGCGCCGGCCGGACCGCTGGCGGCTTGGCAACATGAGGCGAGCGCGCTGGCAGCGCTGCTGTTCGGCCAACCCGGCTTCTTCACTCCGCGTCCACCGCAGGACTGGTTTTCATCCGGCAAATTGCGTCAGCTACTACCAGACCTCTGCGCTCAAAGGGACGCTCGAGCGGCTGGTCGATTTCGATCGGATCAACGACGCCGAGGACATGCGGCTAAGCGTTGGTGCGGTCAACGTGCGGACCGGCCGGCTTGCCTATTTCGACAGCGAGGAGATCACCATCCGCCCCGAGCACGTCATGGCCAGCGGCGCGCTGCCGCCGGGTTTTCCGCCGATCGAGATCGACGGCGAGCAGTACTGGGACGGAGGACTCTTTTCCAACACGCCGCTGCAATACATGGTGGATTATTATCCGCGTCGCAGCCGCCTGATCTTTCAGGTCGACCTGTTCCCGGCGCATGGCCGCCTACCGGCCAATCTTGACGAGGTCAACGAGCGCGAGAAGGACATTCGCTATTCCAGCCGGACGCGGCTCACCACGAATACCCTTCGTGAAAAGCACGACGTGCGTCATGCCATCAACGAGCTGCATAAATTACTGCCGCCTGACCTCGCGAGCACCGAACAGGCCAAACGACTTTATGCGCACGGCTGCGTCACCGAGATGGATATCGTGCAGCTCATCTACCGCCCAATACGAGCCGCAGGGCGCGTTAAAGGACTTCGAGTTCAGCCGTTCAACCATGGAGGCGCGATGGCAGCAGGGACTTTCCGACGCCTGTACCACCTTGCACGCTTCGCCGTGGCTCGCGCCGATGCCGAGAGAGCTCGGGTGCGCGTCTTCGACGTGATGCACGACATCCTCGCCGGACATCCCAGGCCGGCGCCCGCATAACGGTTCGAGCGATCGCGGCCGCTTTACGGCCGTTCCCGTCAGTGCCGCAATGCAGCGATTGGGTCGCTTCCGGGGTAGGAGCGGACATTGCGCGTCTATCGCAAGTCTATTGCTGGTGACCCCTAGCGGACAGGCTCATCTTGGGAATTAATGGCCGTGAGGTTACGACCGGCTCTACGGCTCGTATCCGTGCGGGGTTGAGATGCGTACGCTTATTTCAGGGGGATTTATGGTCCGCGGCACCTGCGTTGCGACAGCATTTCTCATCGCGCTCGGACAATTTGCCATTGCCGGCGCTAACGACCTCGAGATTTGCAAATCCGATTCCAAGGACAGTAATGCGATCGCCGCATGCAGCCGTATCATTGCGAAAGGTGATGCAAACAAGGAAAATCTTTATGAGGCCTATTACGAGCGGGGAATGAAGCAGCGCTATAACCGCCAATTCGACCAGGCCATCGACGATTTCAGCAAAGCCATTGCGCTGACCCCGGACAATCTCTGGGCCTACGTGGCGCGGGGCCATGCCTACGCGTACAAAAAGGATTTCGCCCGTGCCTTTGCCGATCAGGAAACTGCAATCCGCAAGAAACCGAACGAGGTGACCTACACGGGCCGGGCGGTCGACCTGATCGAAGCGGGAGACTACGACCGCGCCAGCCACCGACGAGGCTTTGCGCCTCAATGCAAAATATTTCTACGGCTATTTTTGGCGGGGCGAGCTCTACTTGAAGAAGGGCGATTTCGGCAAAGCCGAGGCCGACTATCAAACGGCGTTGGGAATTAAGCCCGAAGACCAGCAAGCAAAAGACGGTTTGAAAAACGCCCGCGCGCGAAAAACCCATTGATGCGGCCTGATCCACCCTAAAGCCTACCCGCCGACGTGTCGGTCCTCGCAGATGAGGTGATTGAATAGCTGCAAGTGATTTCCGGTATTGGCCCATCGCTACACTTAGGGCGGTACAAGCGAATGTCGGCTTTTGGGGGAAGAGCGGAAGTCGCGCGGATACCCTGAATCTGTAACGAATGACCCAAACCGACCTCAGTCCATTTCCCTGACTAAACGAAACTGGCGCTACATGGGCGCGGGTGACTAAAAAGGAGACGGCGCGGATGGCATGGGACATCGAGGCGTTGGGTGGATGCGCTGTCGTGCGCATGAACACTACAAGGTCAATGTACAGAACGACCGTTTCTTTGCCGACCTACACAACGCCTTCGACCGCTCGAACGAGAGTTCAGCGACTTGCCGGTCGTGCCCACCGGCAGGAGACGTGTTCTCGGCCGAATCGACTTTCAGTACAGCTTCGGCATTTTCGACAGCGGAAGCCATGACACCATCCGTCAATGGTATCGGACGTACCGCGAAACGAATCTGCGCATCTTCCGGTATCCCCGCCCGACCGTCGCGGCGTTAACGGTCATGCCATCGCGGTGGGCTAATCACGGCCCTTGATTGCGACTTCCGAGTTGCCGCCCGCAACCTGCACGGTTCGGACTAAATGAAGTGCCTATCGGAATCCCAATGCCCGCGGCCTACGTCGAGATTATTAAGTACGCGTTGGGAGGGCCGATCGCGGCGTTGGCTACGCTACGTGGCAAGCTGTACGAGCTTGAGGAAGCGTCCCGGCTCGGTTCTTTCACGAGGTCGGGAGCCTGACAAACTGCTCGACACAGCCAGAGCTACGCGCGCTGCATCGCGCCGATTGAACGCCGCCTACGCAATATCGAAGAGGGCTTTGCCGGATGGCGTCGTGCGACAATTGAAGAGCGAACAATCGCCTTGGACGCGCTGCTACCTGCGGGCATGAGCGACGAGGGCAACCGGCGGGCGCAGGATCGCCGCAGACAAGAAATCATGCATAAGCGGTCGCAGGCTCAATCTCCACCCATGTCCGCTACCGACATCGGACGAACTCCGACGAGAAACAGGCCGACGCCCGCCGATATCGCGAGCTTGAGATTCCGCGGTATCGAATTGATGATGTATTCGCGGATCCGGAAGATCGAGATCAGGAAGAAGATCACCCCGGAGCAGAACACCGCGGCGAGCGCCTGCTGCCAGGTGTATTTCATCGTCAGCACGACGGTGAAGGCGAAGAACGCATTGAGTCCCATGCCCGGCGCGAGCGCGATCGGGTAGTTGGCGTAGAGCGCCATCACCGCGGTCGACACCGCCGCGGCAATGCAGGTGGCGACGAACACCGCGCCCTTGTCCATGCCGGCATTGCCGAGGATCTGCGGATTGACGAAGACGATGTAGACCATCGTCAGGAAGGTGGTGAGACCGGCGAGCAATTCGGTGCGCACATTGCTGCCGGAATTGCCCAGGTCGAAAACGCGGTCGAGCACGCGTCGGCGAGCTTTGCGCGCGCGGCGCGGCCGGCTGATCCATGGCTTTCCCCCTGAGCCTTATGCGCCTATATCATAGAAGACTTGGCAGCCGCAGGCGACGGAGTTCGTCCCATGGCGCTCGATCCGGTTCTGCTTTCCCGCGTGCAGTGGGCCTGGGTGATCGCGTGGCACATCCTGCTGCCGGCCTTCACCGTCGGGCTTGCGTCCTACATCGCGGTGCTCGAGGGCCTCTATCTCTTCACCGGCCGCGAAATCTGGTTCCGCATCTCCGGCTTCTGGACCGGATATTCGCCGTCTCGTTCGGGATGGGCGTCGTCTCCGGCATCATCATGCCGTTCCAGTTCGGCACCAACTGGAGCCGCTTCACCGACGCCACGGCCGACGTGATCTCGCCGCTGCTTGGCCTATGAGGGGCTGATGGCCTTCTTCCTCGAGGCTTCGTTCCTCGGCGTGCTCCTGTTCGGACGGCGGCTGGTGCCGGCCTGGGCGCATTTCTTCGCCGCGCTCATGGTGGCGTTCGGCACGCTGCTCTCCTCGTTCTGGATTCTGGCGACCAACTCGCTGGATGCAGACGCCGGCCGGCTACAAATTCGTCGACGGACGCTTCTAGCCGGTCGATTGGTTCGCGATCATCTTCAATCCATCGTTTCCGTACCGGCTGCTGCACAACGTCACGGCGTTCTACATCACCACCGCCTTCGTGGTGATGGGCGTCGGCGCGTGGCTCGTGCTGCGGCGCCGAGCCGAGCGAGGAAGCGCGGCTGATGATCCGCATGGCGCTCGATCTTCTGATCATCCTCGTTCCGCTGCAGATCGTCCTCGGCGACCAGCACGGCCTCAACACGCTCGAATACCAGCCGGCGAAGCTCGCGGCGATCGAGGGCCGTTACGACACCGCGCAGCCGACACCGCTGACGCTGTTCGGCATTCCCGACGACGCCGCGGCGACCATGCGCTACGCAATCGAAATCCCGAATCTCGGCAGCCTCATTCTCACCCACTCCTGGAACGGCGCGATCAAGGGGCTCAAGGAATGGCCGGCGGACCAGCGGCCGCCGGTCGGCGCGCCGTTCTTCGCCTTCCGCGTCATGGTCGGGATCGGCGTGATCATGCTCGCTCGTCGCCGTCGTCGGCCAATTCCTGCGGCTGCGCGGCCGGCTGTGGGAGAGCCGCTGGTTCCTGCGGCTGTGCCAATGGCTGGCGCCGCTCGGCTTCATCGCCGTCATCGCCGGCTGGACGACGACCGAGGTCGGCCGCCAGCCCTGGACCGTGTACGGGCTGCTGCGCACCGCCGATTCGGTATCGCCCTCGCTCACCGGCGCGGACGTGGCCTGGTCGCTTGCCTTCTACATCGTCGTTTATCTGATCATGTTCCCGACCGGGATTGCGTTCATGGCCGGCCTGGTGCGCCGCGGTCCGCAAGAGCAAGCGCAAGAGCAAGAGCCGGAGATGATCGAGAGCGGGCGACCGAACCGGCCGTTCGAGAAGGCCGCGCGCGCCGCCGCGGATTCGTGAGCGGGAGGAAACGATGGTGCTCGATCTGGTGCCGCTGTGGACCGCGCTGCTCGCGCTGGCGGTGTTTTATTACGTGGTGTTCGACGGCTTCGACCTCGGTGTCGGCATCCTCTACGGGCTGGTGCCGGACGCACGCCATCGCAGCATCGTGATGAATTCGATCGCGCCGGTCTGGGACGGCAACGAGACCTGGCTCGTGTTCGGCGGCATCGGCCTGATGGCGGCTTTTCCGCTGGCGTTCGCCATCATCATCCCCGCGGTCTACTTCCCGATTCTGCTGATGCTGCTGGCGCTCGTCTTCCGCGGCGTCGCGTTCGAGTTCCGGTTCAAGCATCCGGCGATCCGGCGATTCTGGGATTGGGCGTTCTGCGCCGGGTCGGTCCTGGCGACCTTGGCGCAAGGCATCGTTCTCGGCACTTTCATCCAGGGCTTCAAGGTGGACGGCCGGCAATTCGCCGGCAGCTCATTCGATTGGGTGAGCCCGTTTCCGCTCGCCACCGGCTTGGCGCTGATGTTCGGCTACGGCCTGTTGGGAGCGGGCTGGCTCATCCTCAAGACCGAGGGCGAGTTGCAGGACTGGGCGCGCCGCGCCGGCCGCGTGTGCCTCGTCGCGGTCATGCTCGCCATCCTCGGCGTCAGCGTTTGGACACCGATGACCCATGCCGATATCGCGCAGCGATGGTTCAGCTGGCCGAATATCGCCTTGCTCTCGCCGGTGCCGGTGATCACCGCGCTGATTGCCATCGGCGAATGGTACGCGTTGGAGCGCCGGCACGAATTGACGCCGTTCCTCGGAGCGGTCGGACTGTTCCTGATGTCGTTCATCGGCATCGCCATCAGCCTCTGGCCGATGATCGTGCCGTATCACTACACGCTCTGGCAGGCGGCCTCGTCCGCGAGCACGCAAGCGTTTTTGCTGATCGGCACGCTGTTCCTGCTGCCGATCATCCTGATGTACACGGCCTGGTCCTATTGGGTGTTCCGCGGCAAGGTGCGTGAGGGCGTCGGCTATCACTGAAGTCAACTATCACTGAAGTCAGCGGGCCGCAGCCGCGGCGTTCGCCGGCCTGATCATGCCCCATCCGATCCGCAATGGCGGCAGCCGCCCGCGCACCGGGCGCGCGAAGGTTTGCGGCACCTCGGGAATGAGGCCGGGAAAATGCGCCGCGATCTCCGGCGGCGGCGTCGCATCCGAACTGGCGGCCGGCCAGACCACGACCGCCCCCCGCTCGCGGATTTCCTCGGGCGTGACCCGCGGCGCGCGCGCCGGATCGTCATCGAAGTAGACGCTGGGCCGGCTCGGCGCGGCGAGCGCCACGAGCGTCGCGGTCTGCACGTCGCCGCTGACCACGGCGAGCCGATGCCCGGTCCGGCGCTCGAAGCTCTCGGCGAAGAAGCGGCCCATCGCCGCCGCCGGCTGCGCGACTTTCAGATCGGCGCCGACCGTCCACGGCAAGACGACGAGCACGATCGGGACGAAGATCGCGGGCACGATCAGCAAGCCGGCCCAGGCCAAGCCGAGAACGCGCTGGTGGTAGAGCGCGAAGCTGTCGCCGGCGGCGATAATGACCGCGAGCCCGGAGAGGACGAGGAGCGGCGCGGCGCTGCCGATCGCCAGCGGCCGGCCGAGCAATACGGCGGCGGTGATCGTCAGTAGAGCCGGAAAGAGCGCGAACACCGTGACGAAGGTGACGGCGAAAGGATCGACCGGCAGGCGCGGAATGGCGGGCGAGGCGCCGGCGCGAAAGCGCGGCCGTCCGCTCGCCAGCACGGTGAGGATGGCGATGCCGGCATGGGCAAGGATCAGCACGACGAGGAGCCGCAGCCAGGCCGCCGTATTGCCCTCGCCCGTTCCGGCGATGCGCAGCCGCTCGAATACCGGCGCGCAGGCTGTCGCTGGCGCCAGCGAGCCAGAACAGATGCACGGCGAGCACCGGCAGGAGCGCGCCGGCGACGATCCGCGGCTCGAGCGCGCCGAGCGAAGCGCGCCCGCGCTCGGTCGCGGCCGTGAACAGGCCGAGGAGGCCGAGCAAAATGAGCGCCGCGTCGCTGGTGAGCAAGATGAGCGCCGCGGCGGCGCCGAGCAGGTACCAGGAGCGGCGCTTCCCCTGCATCACCGCGCGCCAGTACTGCAGCAACGCGGCCGCCCACAACGCCATGGTCAGGATCGGCGGGCCGAAATCGGGCGTCGGCACCGTGAACACGGAAACGCCGACCATCAGCAGCACCGCGATCACCGCGTGCGTGGCGCCGACGATCGCCCGGCCGAGCGCGAACACGCACCAATAGGTCACGATCACGCAAGCCTGCGACAACAGATAAACGCCGAACAGGCCGCCGACGCGAAAGGCGATCTCGGCCAGCCAGTAGGCGAGCGGCGGACCGGTATCGCCGCGCAGCGGAAACTCATGTCCGATCGCCAGCACCTGCGGCAGCACGCCGGGCGGCGCGGCGTAGAATACCGTCGGCACCAAAATCCACAGTGCCGCCTGCGCCAATGTCGCCAGCCAGAAGACCAGCACCGGGCGCGAACGCACGGCTTCAATGTAAAGGGGTACGTAGAACATCGGCCGCCCGTTCGCCGAAGACCCGGACACAGATATGACGGTCCCCGATCCGGGCCTCGCGCAATGATTGTCGTCTTACGGCTGCGCCGTCAGAGAGGCAATATGGCGGCGGCGACCTCGTCGGCGTCGACGCCGAGGTCGCCGAACGCGATCGCGACCGGCGAGAACGAGCGGCGGTGATGAACCGTAGGCCC
Organism: uncultured Alphaproteobacteria bacterium; assembly: GCA_963695665.1. GTDB lineage: Bacteria > Pseudomonadota > Alphaproteobacteria > Rhizobiales > Xanthobacteraceae > BOG-931. The sequence continues at coordinate 19,985 of CAVOHL010000012.1, read as the reverse complement.
GAGCCGGTCGAGCGCGGCGAAATGCTCGGGGACGCTGTAGCCCATATGGCGCTCGAAGCCGTAGCCGGGATGCGCGGCGCCGAGGCAAGTCATCAGGCGGTCGCGCGTCACCTTGGCGACGATCGAGGCGGCCGCGATCGAGGCGACGAGGCCGTCGCCGCCGATCACCGCCTGGCAGTCGCAGCCGGCGTCGATGCGGTCGCGGCCGTCGACGAAGACGAGGCAGGGCTTGACCGGCAACGAGGCGACCGCGCGCGCCAGCGCCCACAACGACGCGCGCAAGATATTGTCGCGATCGATGCGCCAAGGCGGTGCCATGGCGACCGCGACTTGCGCGCGGGCGCAGATGCGTTCGTAGAGCACCTCGCGTCGCTCCGGCGTGAGCCGCTTCGAATCGTCGAGGCCGCGGGGAACATTGTCGGGATCGAGAATGACGGCGGCGGCGACGACCGGTCCGGCGAGCGGACCGCGCCCGGCTTCGTCGCATCCGGCGACCGGCCACACTCCGCGCTTAAGCGCCGCGCGCTCGCGGCGGAAGGTCGGGCGGAGAACCTCCTCGTCGAGCGGCAGGCGCGGCTGCGCGGCCTTCGCGGCTGAGCGACTCATGCGCCCATGATGATCACGCCGTGGCGCGATCCGCAACGCGCGCCGCCCGCGCCGGAGGATTGCGGGGATTAACGTAGCCTGGGTTGAGCTGAGCGAAACCCGGGAACGATTGACCGGCCGCTCCCGGATTTCGCTGAGCCTGTCATCGGGCCGGCCACTTCGGGCCGGACCCGTTGGCTCAATCCGGGCTACGATCAAAACAAATCCAGTTGCTCCGAGGCCGGCTTCGGCGGCTGGAAATGCGCCGTGGTGGTGCCGACCTTGGTCTTGTTGAAGCCGAGCCGTTCGCACGCCACTTCGAAGCGGCGGCCGATCATCCATGCGAGCGGGCCGTTTCCGGTCATGCGCTGGCCCCAGCTCGAATCATAATCCTTGCCGCTGCGCATATCGCGGACGAGCTTGAACACGTGGCGATAGCGGTCGGGAAAATTCGCCATCAGCCATTCGCGGAACAGGTCGCGCACCTCGAGCGGCAAGCGCAGCAGCACATAGCCGGCATGGCGCACGCCGGTTTCGGCCACCGCCTCGAGAATGCGCTCGATCTCGGCGTCATTGAGGGCGGGGATGACCGGGGCGACGAGCGTCGAGGTCGGCACGCCGGCCCTGACCAATTGCCGCAGCGCTTCGAGCCGGCGCGGCGGCGTCGCGGCGCGCGGCTCCATGGTCCGGGCGAGCTTGGGATCGAGCGTCGTCACCGAGAGCGCGACCTTGACCAGATCGCGCTTGGCCATGCGGGCGAGGATGTCGAGGTCGCGCAGCACCAGCGCCGACTTGGTCACGATGCCGACCGGATGGCCGGCGCGCTCCAAGACCTCGAGGATCCGCCGCATGATCTGATAGCGCCGCTCGATCGGCTGATACGGATCGGTGTTGGTGCCGATCGCGATCACCTTCGGCACGTAGCCCGGCGCCGACAATTCGCGCTCCAGCAGCTCGGGCGCGTTCGGCTTCATGAACAGTTTCGATTCGAAGTCGAGGCCGGGCGACAGGCCGAGATAGGCGTGGGTCGGCCGGGCGAAGCAGTAGACGCAGCCATGCTCGCAGCCGCGATAGGGATTGATCGAACGGTCGAAGGAAATGTCGGGCGAGTCGTTGCGGGTGATGATCTTGCGCGTCGCGTCGACCGTGACGCTGGTTTTGAACGGCGGCAGTTCGTCGGGGCCCTGCCAGCCATCGTCGAAGGCGACGCGCGCGAGCGGCTCGTAACGTCCCGAGGCATTGGAGTGCGCGCCGCGGCCGCGCCGCCGCTCGCGCTCGATGGCGTTACCCAACTCGCCCGCCGGCGCGGAGGGCAGCGGCGCCGGCGGGCGTCTCAAGGCGGACGTACGGGTCATGGGTTGAATGTAATGCCCAGACGTGAACAAAACAAGAACAATCTTTCGTGAGATTGGAAAATCGGCAGCGGGCACGTAAGGCTAAATCGGGGGAACCAGACGACTAAGCAGAGCGCGGTTGGCCAAGGATGCTGAGCGTCATCATCCCAACCCGCAATTCGGAACGGGCTTTGGTGTCGACACTGGCGGTGCTGGTGCCGGCGGCGATGGAGGGGTTCATCTCCGAAGTGCTTGTGGCCGATGGCGGCTCCCGGGACGACACTGCCGCCGTCGCCGATGTCGCCGGCTGCAAATTCAGCGTGGTGGAAGGCTCGCTCGGAAGACGCCTGAAGACCGCCGCCGCCGCGGCGCGCGCGCCCTGGCTTTTCTTCCTGCGTCCGGGAACGATCCTCGACGCGGCGTGGATCGGCGAGGCGCGAAGTTTCGTCGAGGAGCCTTCGCCCATAGCCAGCGCGGCTACGTTCCGGCGCGGCGCGCCGGCGCAACCGGCCTTGCGCGAAGCGCTGTCGCTTCTTGCCGCCGCGTTCGGCGGCCGGCCGCGGCCCGAGCAGGGCCTGATCATCGCCAAACGCTTCTACGAGGAAATCGGCGGCCACGCCGAGGGCGCCGCCAAGCCCGAGGCCGATCTCATCCGCCGGATCGGCCGGCAGCGGATCGCCCGGCTCGCCAGCATCGCGTCGATGGTGGCGCCGCCGCAGCGAGATACTTGACATAGTCAAGTATCTCGCCGACCCTTCCCGGCCATGACCGCACGCGCGAGCCCGCAGCGCATCACCGCACTCCGCCGCTTCAACCGCTTCTACACGCGGCAGATCGGCGTGCTGCGCCGGACCTATCTCGACAGCGGCCTTGCGCTCGGCGAGCTGCGCGTTCTCTACGAGATCGGCCACGGCGACGCGCCGACCGCGACCGAGATCGCCCGCGCGCTCGATTTCGATCCGGGATATCTGAGCCGCATCCTGCGCGATTTCGAGAAGCGCCGGCTGATCAGCGCGGCGGATTTCGCCGAAGGACGCACGGCAAAGCCATCTCGACCTTGACCGGACACGGCCGGCGCGTGTTCGCGCCGCTCGAGCAGCGCACGCAGCAACAGGCCGGCGCCATGCTGGGCAGGCTGTCCGCCGCCGAGCAAACCCGCCTGGTCGCGGCGATGGCGACGATCGAGGATCTGATCGAGCGCCGTCCCGATACCGCGCCCGCAGCCAGCAGCGACTACATCTTGCGCGCGCCGAAGCCGGGCGATTTCGGCTGGATGGTCGCCCGCCATGCCGAGCTCTACGCCAAGGAATATGGCTGGATCGCGCCGTTCGAGGGATTGTGCGCGCAGATCGTCGCCGACTTCGCCAACGACAACGATCCGCGACGCGAGCGCTGCTGGATCGCCGAGATCGACGGCGAGAATGTCGGCTGCGTGATGCTGGTGAAGGATAAGGCCGCGATCGCCCGCGTCCGCCTCCTCCTGGTCGAGCCGAAGGCGCGCGGCCTCGGGCTTGGCGCGCGGCTGATCGACGAATGCGTAAGGTTTGCGCGGCGCGCCGGCTACAAGAAGATCACGCTGTGGACGCACAGCGTGCTCACCGCCGCGCGCCACATCTACCAGAAGGCCGGCTTCAAGCTGATGCGCAGCGAAGAGCACCGAAGCTGGAGCCAGCCGGTGGTGAGCGAGCACTGGGATCTGCAATTATAGCGGGATCGCGCGGCGGTACATGAGTTGGCAGCGCATCCGTCGAGAATTCTGATCTGGTCGCTTCTGCGGTTTCTCAATCACTATATTCTTTACCATGGACCCACCGCTGTTAGGATGGAACCCTTGAGTAGCTCCTAGCCGGCCACCTCCTTTCTCATGTTTAGGATTCTCTCCATGCCTGACGAAAAAACCGACGCCTTAAGCTCTTCGCAACAGCGTCAAAGCGCGCTTTCGCGGTGGGACAACGAAGGCGGCGCAGGACCCTACGGCTCTCAAAAACACGGCGTCGAACTGAACGAGATTCCGCCGCTGACGAACGCCGAACTGGTGCAGTTACGTATTCGCGTGATCGCGCTGGAGAACTTGGTGATCATGTTGCTTGCCGAAGGATCGGACACGCAACGGGAACTTGCTCGCGAAATGGCGACTTACATCTCTCCGAGGTCAGGTTTTACTCAGCACCCTCTGACAATTCAGGCAGCGGCCCATATGAACGATCTCGTCGATCGAGCCATTCATTACCGAGGTGTGACACCTCCATGAGCGTGCGCACCGCGCCGTCATCGAAAGTGCCATACAAGTGCACTCCGATCTTCGATGAAACGACGCTGCCTGCGGAGCTGCGTCGGGAACACCGCACCAAGGCCGGCGTGTGGGGCGTCATTCGGGTGCTTGAAGGGCGACGGCGCGTCGAACTGCTCGGCCCGATGCGAATGCAGGTCGAATTCTACAATCGGTTGCCCGATCTGTAGCGCTAGCCCGCGGAACGCCGCCCGGCGGTAATCTACCCCGGCGCCCCAACTGCCGGATAGACGAGCACATCGCCGTGCGCCGTCGCCGCTTTGGTCAGCGTCGCTGGCTCGACGCGCTCATATCCCATCAAATGAAAGACACTCCTACCGTCATGAAGGAGGTAATCGGCGACGATCCGTCGGTGGCAGCGCCACCAGACCGCTTCCGAACACATGATCGCACACCGCCGCGTCTGGCTTACCTTTAGCAGACGCGCCAAGCCAAGGTGAAACTCGCCGGACAGCGCGTAGTCGGCATAATTATGGAAGCTCTGATTGATCCAGAAGCCGTTGACCTCGGGTGGAACGATCTTCGACTTGCTCCTCAACCCGCCGAGCTCGGGAATCTGCATGTGGCCGATCTGCCAGGCGGCCAGCGCCTCCGGCAGCGCATCGAGATTGAATTGGGGATTGGTCCGGGATCGCGGCACGCTGCGGATATCGACGACCAGTTCGACCGGACCCTTGTTCAGCAGTTCCACAAACTCCGGAATAGTTCGCGTGGAATGGCCAACCGTATAAACGGCAGGACGTTCGGACGCGTATTGCGGGCTTGATGCCATTAAAGCTCCGCGGCTGAACGCATCTGCTCGTCCGGCATGACTATCGGGAAGCGCCGTCCTAATGTAGTGCGCCGAGAACGGCGAGTCTCTCGATCAAGTCCGCCTTGGCGGCGATGCCGAAGGCCAGACGAAGCTCGCTCGAAGCCTGAACCACGAGGAAAACCCAATGACTGAACGGTACAAAATTGGAGATCGAGTTCGGTTGGAACTCGGAGGCCGGGCGCGTCAGCGGCACGATCATTCGGGTCCACACGCATGACTTCAACTATAAGGGCCACACTCACCACGCGAGCCCCGAACTCGCCGCAATATGAGATCAAAAGCGACAAAACCGATCATATTGCCGCTCACAAGGGCTCGGCGCTTACCAAGCGGAGCGACTGACTTGGCATGGTGGCAGGACCTAGGATCGTAGCCGGTCAACCTGCGGCGCCGAAAGTGGCTGGATTTTGAGTGCAGGAACGTTTCGTCGAGCGGCCCCGGCCGACGTCCGCTTGGGGTCAAAAGCTGAAGTCACAGGGCCTGTTCCCGATGTCCGCTTTAGCCTCGCAAGCAGACCTTGTTCCGCGGCCTTGCATGTCGGCTAAGGGCCACTAGCGGACTCATGCAGCGCAGCAAAACACGTCATTCGTTGATCTCGTCGGCGAGCAGCAACATCGACTGAGGGATGGTCAACCCGAGCGCCTTGGCGGTTTTTAGATTAACGACGAGATCGAACTTGGTCGGCTGCTCGACAGGGAGGTCTTCCGGCTTAACGCCGTGGAGGACCTTTGCCATCAGACGCGCCAACTGCCTATAGATCAGTGGAAGGCGCGGCCCGTATCCAATCAGACCGCCTTCTTCCGCCATTTCGGGCCATTCATAAATCGCGGGCAGGCCGAGCGCTGCGGCCCGCTCGATGACGATCCGGCGATTGAAAGAGAACAGCGGCGCCGATAACACGTTCAGTGCAGTGGCCCCTCCTGCCTTAGCTTTGTCCATCGTTGGCGCGATCTGTTCGGCTGTTCCGGCTGTAAAGACCGCCACCTCGAGACCGCGCGCACGAGTAGCGTTCTGAAGTGCCTGGAGTTCCGCTGGTGAAGTATAGTTCGATTCCGCAAGGATTGCGATATGCCGCGCGTCGGGCACAGCCTCCATGAGAATTTCCAACCGCTTGCCATTGAGTTCGTGCGCGAGAATGCTGACGCCCGTGACATTGCCGCCGGGACGGGCCAGCGAGCGCACCAAACCCTCGCCCACCATATCGCCGGACAAGCCGACGATGGGAACCGTCCGGGTCAATTCCTGTGCGGCGCGCACCGCGGCATCACTGACGCAAAAGATAACGTCCGGGGCGGACTTGGCGAACGTCGTCGCCACTTCGGCAAACTGATCACCGCGAAGTTCAAAGCCGCCGGCAACGATCTTCAGGTTTTGCCCCTCAACGAAGCCGGACAATTTGAGCTCGTCAAAAAACGCCACCACCCGTGGCGCCTGATGAGCAGCGCCGGTTATCATGCCGAGTCTATAGATGCGTCCGGTCTCTTGCGCTCGCGCGACAGGCACCCGAAGCAACGGCACTACCGCCGCACTTCCGACAAGCGTGATGAACTCGCGCCGTCTCACGGACTTCCTCCCATGAACGGGGGACACGTTACCACAATCATGGACCAAGAACCGTGCTTCGCATCACAGCAAAATAGGCCGCTCATGTCCGAGTCGGGTCATAAATGGACATTCGGCGACGTCCGCGTCACGTCTGCTTCACCCCCGTAAGCGGACATTGATCCGCGACTCTTGCATGTCGGCTAAGGGCCACAAGCCGACATCGATCTTCGTCGGCGCGCGCTAGTTTGCAGCTTTGGCCGCAAGCACGTTGTGAGCGGCCAGGGGACGCCGGATGCCCTTTAGGGCGAACTCCCCCACATGCTCGACGGTCACGGCATCCTCAACCGCCATCAGCACCCGGGGGCTAATGAGGATTTGACCTGGCTTCGCTTCATCGCAAAGCCGAGAGGCGACATTCGACACCGTCCCGATGGCGGCATAGTCGAAGCGTCCCTCAAAGCCGATGGTGCCGAGCGTTGCAAAACCGTGGGCGATACCAATGCCGAAGCCAATGTCGTGTCCCAACCGACGCCACTTCTCGGTTAGCGCTCCGATAACCTTACGCATTTCGAGCGCCATCAGCACTGCCTGGAGCGCGGGCTTCTCGACTGGCACTGGATCGTTGAACACCACCATAACGCCATCGCCAGCGTAACGTTCGAGCGTGCCGCTGTATTTGATGATTATCTCGCCGATGGCTGCATGATAGTCGCGCAGCAGCGCCATTACGTCTTCTGGGTCCGAGCTTTCGGAGAAGCCCGTGAAGCCGCGTAGGTCGCAGAAGAGCGCGGTAATCTCTCGGCGGTGGCTCTCAAGCTGCCTCTCCGCGCCGGAGGCGACGATTAGATCAGCCACCTGCGGAGGCAGGAAACGTCGCAGCCTTCCCATGCGCTCGATTTCGCCTACTTGATCGGCGACGCGCTGTTCGAGTTGCTCGTTGAGGTTCTCTACCTCCTCCGTTCGGTCTCGCAGTTCTTTAAGAAGTCGCGTGTTCTCGATTGCAATGACCGCTTGGTCGGCGAACGTTCGGACCAGCTCGATCTGTTCGCTGCTGAAGGCCAAGATTGGTTCACGCGCGAGCGTGATGACGCCGACTACCGTGCCCTCACGGGTCAACGGCACCCCAAGTATGGTGCGAACCTCGTTGATCCGAATGTCGTCCTTGGGGACATACTGCGGGTCGTTCAAGACATCGAGAATATGCACAGTCTCAGCTGAGAGCGCTACACGACCGACGAGCGTCTCCGGTCCGGGCACAATCGCCTGTCTTTTCTCGATTTCGCGATAGCCAGGCGAGAGCCCGAAGTCGATGGTAAAACGGTAGACCTGATTTTCCAGAAGATAGACGGCGACCTGTTTAGCCGCACAAAGTCGCGCCGCCGTTTCTGCGACGAACTCCAATATCTTCTGCAAATCGAAAACTGAGCTGCTGATCACCTCGAGCACATCGCTCGTTGCAGTCTGGTGTCCGAGTGACGTTTCGAGTTCGCCGGTGCGTTGCCGAAGTTCGTTGAGCAACCGTGCGTTCTCGATGGCGATGACCTGAAGAACCTCCGAAGTCGCCGTCTGTCGCTCCAATGCTTCGTTCAGTTCACGAGTAAGCTGAGCGACCTCCGTCTCCTCACTAGTAGGGGACGAATTGGAAGGTGCTTCCGTCTTTGGCGCGCGGCGTTTCGGCTCCGGCGTCTTGCGACGTCGTCCTTTGATCGGTTTGCCGCCTGCTCTGGAGCGCCTCTTCATCGCCTCCCCCGCGTAGGCTCACGACACGGCATCTAGCGGGTGAAATTAGCACAACCAAACGGTTGAGTGTGGCTTCGGGCGCCGGGTCATTGAGCAGTTGCCCGCCGAATGTCTCAAATGGGTCATTAACGGACATTCCGCGACATCCGCGTCACGTCCGCTTTACCCCCGCAAGCAGACATTGTTCCGCGGTCCTTGCACGTCGGCCAAGGACCAATTGCAGACACCGCGCGGCCTATTCCTAGCTGACAGCGGTTGCCACCGGCAGTTCAGGTGAGCGATTTTGCTCAGACGCGCTCCGGTCTGCGTAACTAGGCTACACTCGGAACGTCAAACCAACCCCTGTCAGTCCAAAATGCGGAGAGATTGCGTGCAATCGAAAACGATCAAGCCGTGTCAAATAATTTCGCTGATTTTCTTGTCCGTCGGAATGGCTATGACTTCAGTGCAAGCCGAGAACTTTCACAGCGATTATCAAACGCAAACTCAGGTCCAGCAACTGCGCAAGAATCGCACGATCATTTTCGCTGGCGACCCAGCAATCTGCAAAGCCAATTACGATCAGTGCATAAAAGGCTGTGACGGCGCTGCCTCGTGTAGCAACCAATGCATGACGAACTATAATGGTTGCCTGCACTAATCAGCCGTCCAAACTCTCATTTCGCTTGCGCCGCAGTATCCGACGTGAAGGGCCAATCGCTGCTAAAATGAGGTCGCGGCACACAGATCGAACATATCGGACGAATGGCGTTACTATGCAGATTTTAGAAAGCCTTATTTGGAATTTTCGTACACTGACCCACATCTCTCGGCGAGCCGTTTATGCCAGATTGAGGATACCAATAATTTTCTGATACAATTGAACCGATTGCGCGATCAATTTTGGTGGTGATGCGGAATGCTGGCGGGCTGTCGTAAACGAAGGAAATTGCGCCGTCTGATATTGCCACGTTGGTTAAACTGAACGTTTTACCAAGATCTTTACCCGTCACAGTTTTTGCCGAAAGGTCGACTATATAAATTATTCTCGCAAAACATTGCAGCGTGAGGATCTCCGCCCGCGCTGTTGCAGGAGCGAAGGATGACATCGCGGCAAATAGCGGCGCGATCAGAGTTAGGCGCTTGAGGTTCCCCATTGGTCTCTCCCATGATTTCAGGTCGCCTTCTGCTGCGTCGGCTTTTCCCTCGCCGCTTCCTCGCCGGAGGCGTATTTTCAACAAAGTCCTTATCGACTTCGTAATTGAAACGGCGATTTCGGTAGATCGCGGTTTTTTTGGCAGCTCTCAGGCAAGCAAAGCGCTTGACCGTGCCTCGATGCTATATCGTTTCCGTTCTGGCCTAATGTGTTGTTGTACTTGGTGTGATCGAAGCTGAATTCCACGCCGAGCGTGCGCTCGTCATTGATGAACCGGCCGATACGGATGTTGTATTGCGGCCCGAACAGATCGCCGTTGAAAATCGCCGGCCACGAGAACAAGTCGTGGCCTTGGACATTGTGAATGAAGAAGTTGTTGCCGATGGCCGGCTGCGAAACATGGATGTCCGAAGGCGCCCAGTATTCCTTGTTGTATCCCCAGGAAAAATACCATTCACCGTTGCGGAAAAACCGGATGGCGGCGGCTGGAACCGGCCCGGCGGCGGCTCTTGCCCCACCGCCAGCACGGCAGATTGCAAGTCGGGCGCCGACTGGGCGTACGCCGTCGCGCCCGCTGCGAGCACGGCAAGCGCGCTTAGCTCAATTGACCAACGCCACCGACGCATCAAGTTCCCCCAGCGCCACCGTGCGGCGATGCCCCGGATAAACCGCTCCCCGACGACAATGTAACGGTTCTACGGATGGCGGGAAAGCTCGTCGTCGTAGTGTGTCACTCAGCCTGATGGCGTGCGTGCCTTCGTCCGGCGCAGATGCTCGTCGAGCCGCGGCATGATCTCGACGAAGTTGCACGGCCCGTAGCGATAATCGAGCTGGTGCACCAAGATCTCATCCCAAGCGTCCTTGCAGGCGCTGGGCGATCCGGGCAGGCAGAAGATGTAGGTCGAGCCGGCGACGCCGGCGGTGGCGCGCGATTGGATCGCCGAGGTGCCGATCTTGTGGAAGCTCACCACCAGGAACAGCGCCGAGAAGGCGTCCATCTTCTTCTCGAACAGCGGCTCGACCGCTTCCGGGGTGACGTCGCGGCCGGTAAAGCCGGTGCCGCCGGTGGTGATGATCACGTCGATGCCCGGATCGCCGATCCAGGACTTGACCCGGGCGCGGATCGCCTCGACCTCGTCGGCGACGACGCCGCGCTCGGCGACGAAATGGCCGGCGGCGCCGATGCGCTGCACCAGCAACGCGCCCGACTTGTCGTCCCGCAAGCTGCGTGTGTCGGAAATCGTCAGCACCGCGAATTTAAGCGGCACGAACTCCTTGGTCTCGTCGAGCCCGGGCATAGGTGCACCCTAACGGAAAAGCCTTACCCGTCATCAGCTTAGACCTTGCGACCCGGACCTGCCAAGCGGACGCAAGCGGCAGGCGCCTCACAGCGAGCTTGCCGACAGCGTATCGCAAGCTGAGACTTTGCCTTGGGTAAAGCCGGCAGAGAACCAGTGCTTGCGCTGCTCGGAGGTGCCGTGGGTGAAGGCATCGGGCACGACATAGCCCTGCGCCTGCTTCTGCAGCCGGTCGTCGCCGATGGCGGAAGCGGTCTGCAGCGCCTGGTCGACGTCGCCGGCATCGAGGAAATTATGCTTTTGCTGCGCCCGGTTCGCCCACACGCCGGCCAGGCAATCGGCCTGCAGCTCGACGCGCACCTGCAGGCGGTTCGCCTCCGCCTTGCTCGATGACGCCTGCTGCTCCTGCATCACCCGCGGCAGAATGCCGAGCTCGTCCTGCACGTGATGGCCGACCTCGTGGGCGATCACGTAGGCCTCGGAGAACTTGCAGGCGTTGCTGTTCGAGCAGCCGCCGAACTTGTTCTGCAGATCGTCGAAGAACGCGGTGTCGAGATAGATGCGCTTGTCGCGCGGGCAATAGAACGGACCCATGGCCGACTGGGCGAAGGCGCAGGGCGTCGGCTCGGAGCCGGAGAACAGGCGCAGTTTCGGCGGGTGATAGACGCGCTTGTTGGCGGCGAAAATCTCCGTCCAGCGATCCTCGGTATCGCCGAGCACCATGGCGACGAACTTGCCGGTCGGGTCGTTCGGGGTACCCGAGGATACCGGCGGCGCGTCGCTCGTTTGCTGCGAAGGCGTCCCGCCGGTAAGGATCTGCGCGCCATTGAGCAGCACGCTCGGATCGATGCCGAAGTACCAGCTGATCAGCCCGATGATGATGACCGTGCCGATGCCGAGGCCGCCGGCGCCGCCGGCGATGCCGCCGCGCGAGGCGCTCGCGGCGCGATCATCCTCGACATTGTCGCTGGGCCGGAAATCATCGGTGCGCATGTGTCGCCTCCCTTGGCAAATCCGCAGATACCACTTTGCCGATCATTGCGGCGCGGGAATTTCCCGCTCCCGCGCGTGCGATTAACCAAATGTTTCCCGGCATTTATTGCCTAGCGCTCGCGCACCGCGGTTAAGCCGATCTTTACCTTGCCGCGGCATCATCCCGCTTGTCGGTTGTAGGTCCCGCGTCGCCGACCCGCGTCGCCTGAGTCAGAAGTTCTGAGTCATGGTTGTGTCGCGTCGCGGGGCGTCCGTAAGGGCGCCCCGCGTGAGTTTTGAGTCGCCGGCGACCGCGCGCATCCTGGTCGGGGATTGCGTTGCCGAGATGGCGAAAATCCCGGCCGCATCCGTCGATCTCGTCTTTGCCGACCCGCCGTACAATCTGCAGCTTCAAGGCGACCTCAAACGCCCCGACAATTCGCGCGTCGACGCCGTCGATGACGATTGGGACAAATTTTCCAGCTTCGCCGCCTATGACGATTTCACCCGCGCCTGGCTCATCGCCTGCCGCCGGGTGATGAAGCCGAATGCCACGCTCTGGGTGATCGGTTCCTATCACAACATCTACCGTGTCGGCGCGCTGCTGCAGGATCTCGGCTTCTGGATCCTCAACGACATCGTCTGGCGCAAATCCAACCCGATGCCGAATTTCCGCGGCCGCCGCTTCACCAACGCGCATGAGACCTTGATCTGGGCGGCACGCGAGGCTGCCAAGCGGGACTATACGTTCAATTACGAGGCGCTGAAGGCCGGCAACGACGACGTCCAGATGCGCTCCGACTGGTTCATCCCGCTGTGCACCGGCGAGGAGCGGCTCAAGGGCCGCGACGGCAAGAAGCTGCATCCGACGCAGAAGCCGGAAGCATTGCTGGCGCGCGTGATCCTTTCGGCGTCGCGTCCCGACGATCTCGTGCTCGACCCGTTCTGCGGCACCGGCACGACCGGTGCGGTCGCGCGCCGCCTCGGCCGCCGCTTCATCGGCATCGAGCGCGACGCCGACTACGCCGCCGCGGCAACAGCGCGCATCGGCGCTGCCGCGCCGTTGGCGCCAGCGACGCTCGCCAAATTCATGACCGCGCGCGAGGCGCCGCGGGTGCCGTTCGCCACCCTGATCGAACGCGGCCTGGTGACGCCGGGCATCAAGCTCGTCGACGCCAAGGGGCGGCACCGCGCTTTGGTGCGCGCCGACGGCGCCATCGCGCTCGGCGAGGCGGTCGGCTCGATCCACCGGATCGGCGCGCTGGCGCAGGGCCTCGAGGCTTGCAATGGCTGGACCTTCTGGCACATCGAAACGCCGCGCGGGCTCACTGTCATCGATGCGCTGCGGGCGCGGGTGCGCGCCGAGATTGGGGCCGGGTGACGCCCGCCGCGCGCGCGGATCACGCGAATTTATTCGCCACCGGCTCGGCTACAATCCCTCGACCGCATGCGACAGCGCCAAGCGCGCCGCGAGCAGCCCGACGACCGTCGCGGCCCAGCCGTAATGACCGAAATAAAGCAGCAATGCCGCGAGAACGACCAACATTGGACTTCCGCCTCTACCGGCTGCACAACCCTAGAGAGCGGCGCCTTGCTTTGCAACAGGCTGCTTGCGCTCTAACGCGTGGACCAAAACCTTGCGCATGACGCTCGGCAACGCCTCGCCGCCGATGTCAGTAAGCGCGACCCAGCGCATGCCGGCCGGCGCCGGCGTGCCGGCCGGAAGCTCGGCGACATAGACCAAAAGCTCCAGCGGAAAATGCGTGAATACGTGGCGTACGACACCGGCCAGCCGCCGCCACGCTATCCGCTGCAACCCGATCCGCCGCTTCGATTTTCCCGCCGGCAAGCGCGGCGCGCCGTCGAGTGCGCTTGTTTCGGCGAAATCCGGCGTCCAGTCGGTCGTCGGGACTTCGGTCATGCCGCCGAGGAGGCCCGTCGGCGGGCGCGTGCGCACGAGCACAAAGCCGTCGGCGCGGCAGGCGACGAAGGCGGCGCCGCGGCGCAACGCGCCTTCGCGCTTGCGCATCCGCCGCGGATAGGTCTCGGCGTCGCCGCGCGCGCGCGCGGCGCAGCAATCATTCCACGGACATAAGGCGCAAGCCGGCGTCTTCGGCGTGCAGATGGTGGCGCCGAGGTCCATCATCGCCTGGGCGAAATCGCCGGCGCGACGCTGCGGAACAAGCTCGCGGGCGCGCCGGCCGATCTGCGGCTTCGCCGCGGGCAGCGGCGCGGCGATGGCAAAGAGCCGCGCGATCACGCGCTCGATATTGCCGTCGACCGGGCTCGCCGGCGCATCGAACGCAATGGCGGCGATCGCCGCGGCGGTATAGGCGCCGATGCCGGGAAGCGCGCGCAATGCTTCCTCGCTTGCCGGGAACTTTCCGCCGTGGCGCTCGACCACGGCGCGGGCGCAGGCATGCAGGTTGCGGGCGCGGGCGTAGTAGCCGAGCCCGGCCCAGGTTTTCAGTACGTCCGCGAGCGGCGCCGCCGCGAGCGCGCGCAAATCGGGCCAACGCGCCAGAAAGCGGTCGTAATAGGGCGCGACCGCCTTGACCGTCGTCTGTTGCAGCATGATCTCGGAGAGCCAGACGCGGTAGGGATCGGCGCGCTCGCCGGGCGCCGCCCGCCACGGCAGCCGCCGTCGATGGCGGTCGTACCAGGCGAGCAAGGCGGTGGGTTGCGGGAATGAAATCGCCGACGCGCGTGACGCGCGTTGTCGCGCTGCCGGCTTCGCTGCTACGGTCCCGGCCGCACGCGCCCGCGCCAGACGCTTGACCGCCAGACTCATGGCCGAGGGATGACAGAGCCCCGCAGCATGGACAAGCCCTCGCGCTCCTACGCCAAGCCGCTGCGCGACCTCATCGGCAAGGTCGTCGGCGAGACGTTTACCCGGCAGGGCTTTGCCTCGGCCGAATTGGTGACGCGCTGGAGCGAGATCGTCGGCGCGGAAATCGCCGCGCACAGCGAGCCGATAAAGATCCAGTGGACGCGACCGGCGGCCGGCGATGAGCGCCAACCGGGCGCGCTGGTGCTGCGCGTCGAGGGGCCGGCCGCGGTCGAGATTCAGCATCTCGTCAATGTGATCTGCGAGCGCGTCAACGGCTTTCTCGGCTGGCGCGCCGTCGATCGCCTGGCGCTGCGCCAGGCGCCGCTGCGGCGCGCGTTGCGCAAGTCCGTCGCGCCGGCCGATGCCGCGGCGGCCGCGCGCATTGCCGCGAGCCTGCCGGACATCGCCGACGAGGATTTGCGCCAGGCCCTCGCCCGGCTCGGCGCGGCGGTCAAACGCGGCTGACGATCCGGCGGTCTTGCGGGAAGCCCCCGCGGCGACGCGACGATTCGGGGCCTTGGCGGAACGGCGTGCTGATGCCACATTCCTGGCCCAGGATTTCCGTCCTTTACAAGGAGCCGACCGTGACGCTGACCCGTCGCCAATTCGCCAAAGCCGCCGCGTTCTGTGCGCTTGCCGGCAGCAGCCTCGGTGCCGCCCTATTCCGCCTCCCGACCGCGGCGCGCGCCGACACTCCGGAGCCGGATGCAGCCGAGCTGGCGAAGCCGGGGCCCGACGGCGATGTCGTGCTCGGCTCCGAGAAGGCGCCGGTGACCATCATCGAATATGCCTCGATGACCTGCCCGCACTGCGCGCATTTCTCGACGACGACCTTCCCGGAACTGCAAAAGCGCTACATCGATACCGGCAAGGTGCGCTTCATCTTCCGCGAGTTCCCGCTCGACGCGCTCGCCGCCGCCGGCTTCATGCTGGCGCGCTGCGCCGGCAAGGACAAGTTCATGCCGGTCGTAGAGACGCTGTTCGCCAAGCAGCCGGATTGGATGGTGCAAAAGCCGATCGAACCGCTGCGCACGATCGCCAGGCAGTTCGGCTTCACCGAGGAATCCTTCGACCAATGCCTGGCGAATCAAAACGTGCTCGACAACATCCAGACCGTGCGCGACCGCGCCGCAACGAAGCTCGGCGTCAATTCCACCCCGACTTTCTTCGTCAATGGCAAGAAGCTGACCGGGGACCAGTCGATCGACTCGCTGGCCAAGAGTATCGACCCTTATCTCAAGGACGGATAAGGGTTTTTCGGCCCGGCGCTGGGCCGCGCCGCGGCTCGCAAGCCGCTTCGTCCGGGCGCAAGCGAGCGCAGAAATCTGGATAACCCCGCGAGCCTGTTGCGCTCGCGGACGCGACGATTCATTCTCCGCGCCGACGCGGCACCACCGACGCGCCTTGTGGCGTGAGCCCTCAACGATTCCCTTTGCCGCCGCCGCAAGGGGGAGGAACGCAATACAAGCATGAAGCTCACGCGGCTGCGCCTGATCGGCTTCAAGTCTTTCGTCGAACCCACCGACTTTGATATCGAGCCCGGACTGACCGGCGTGGTCGGGCCGAACGGCTGCGGCAAATCCAATCTGGTCGAAGCCGTGCGCTGGGTCATGGGCGAAGCCTCCTACAAGGCGATGCGCGGCGCCGAGATGGACGACGTGATCTTCTCCGGCAATTCCGACCGGCCCGGGCGCAATCACGCCGAGGTCGGGATCTTGATCGACAACAACGACCGCAAGGCGCCGGCGGCGTTCAACGATACCGACACGCTCGAAGTCTCGCGCCGCATCGCCCGCGAGCAGGGCTCGGTGTTCCGCGTCAACGGCCGCGAGGTGCGCGCCCGCGACGTCACCACGCTGTTCGCCGACGCCTCGACCGGCGCGCGCTCGCCGGCGCTCGTGCATCAGGGCCGCATCGGCGAGATCATCCAGGCGCGGCCCGACCAGCGCCGGCGCGTGCTCGAAGAGGCAGCCGGCATTTCCGGGCTGCACGCGCGACGCCACGAGGCGGAGCTGCGGCTCAAGGCGGCCGAGCAGAACCTGTTGCGCGTCGAGGACGTCATCGGACAACTCGCCGCCCAGGTCGCCTCGCTCAAGACCCAGGCGCGGCAGGCGGTGCGCTACCGCAACATTTCCGGCCAGGTGCGCCGCAACGAAGCGCTGCTGCTGCATCTGCGCTGGAGCGCGGCGAAGGCGGAAGTCGCCGAGGCCGAGCGGCTGCGCGACGGCACCGTGCGCGTCGTCGCCGCGCGCACCGGCGAGCAGGCGCAAGCGTCCACGCGCCAGGCGCAGGTCGCCGCCGGCCTGCCGGCCTTGCGCGAGGCGGAGGCCAAGGCCGCCGCCGCGCTGCAGCGCCTCATTGTCGCGCGCGACGCGCTCGAGCGCGAGGAGGCTCGCGCCAAGGAGCGCATCGTCGAGCTCGACCGGCGGCTCGAACAATACGCCGCCGACCGCGAGCGCGAGCGCGCGCTTGCCGCCGACGCCGAGGCAGCGCTCGCGCGCCTCGACGCCGAGGAGAAGACGTTGAAGGCCGAAGCGCAGGCGAGCGCCTTGCGGCTCACCGACGTCAAAGGCCGCGACGCCGCGGCCGACGCGGCGCTCGCCGCAGCGGAAAAATCCTTTGCCGAACTGACCGGCGCGCTCGCCGATCTGAGCGCGCGCCGCAATCAGCTGCAGGCGGCGTTGCGCGATTATGCCGAGCGCGCGGCGCGACTTGAGGCCGAGCTCGGCAACATCGAAACCGGGCTGGCGGCGACCGGCAGCGGCGCGCCGGACATTTCCGAGCCGACGAAAGCGCTGGCGAGCGCACAGGCGGCACTCGCCGAAGCGGAGAACGCGGCGCGCGCCGCGGAGGTCGGCCACGCCGGCGCGCGGGAGCGGCTTGATGCCGCGCGGGCGCCGCTCGATGCCGCCGAGCGCCGGGTGCAAAGGCTCGAGACCGAGGCGAAGACGATCGGCAAGCTGCTCGCGGTCGAGAACAAGAATCTTTGGCCGCCGGTGATGGACGCGCTCGTCGTTGACAAGGGCTACGAGAAGGCGCTCGGCGCCGCGCTCGGCGACGACCTCGACGCGCCGGTCGATCAGTCCGCGCCGATGCGCTGGGCGGGCGCGGCGCTCGATCCGTCCGATCCGCAATTGCCGGACGGCGCGACCGCGCTCTCCAACCATGTGCAAGCGCCGCCGGAGCTCGCACGCCGGCTCGGCCAGATCGGCGTCGTCGCCCGCGCCGACGGGCCGCGCCTCGCGGCGCTGCTCAAGCCCGGGCAGCGGCTCGTTTCCCGCGAGGGCGATTTCTGGCGCTGGGACGGCTTTGCCGCCGCCGCGCATGCGGGGACCGGAGCCGCGCGCCGGCTCGCCGAACGCGGTCGTCTCGAGGCGATCGAGGGGGAGCTTGCCGCCGCGCGCGGCGAAGTGGAAGCAAAGCGCAGCGCGGTCGAGGCGGCGGAGGCGGCGGCCGCCGCCGCGGCGGAAGCGGAGACCAAGGCGCGGGCGCATTGGCGCGAGGCGCAGCATTCGACCGATACCGTGCGCGAAAAGCACGCCGACGCCGAACGCGAGATCGGCCGTCACGCGGCGCGCATCTCCGCGCTCAAGGAAGCAAGGCAGCGGATCGGCGCCGGCCGCGACGAAGCGAACGCCGCGCGCGGCGACACGCAGGCGGCGCTCGCCGGGCTCCCGGCCGCCGCCGAGCTGGAACGGAGGCTCGCCGAGGTCAACGAGACGATTGCGCGCGACCGGGCCGCGCTTGCCGAAGTGCGGGTCGAGGCGCAGGCCACCGCGCGCGACGCCGAGCTGGCGGATCGCCGGCTGCAGGCGATCGCCGCCGAGCGGGCGGCATGGGGCGAACGCAAGCAGAGCGCCGCGGCGCAAATCGCGACCATCGCCCAGCGGTCCGAGGAAGCGCGGCAAGAGCGCACCGAGCTCACTCATGCGCCGGAAAAATTCGCCGGCCAGCGCCAAGCGCTGATCGGCGAGATCGAGACCGCGACCGGCGGACGCCGCGCCGCCGCCGATCGGCTGGCGCAGGCCGAGACCGTTCTTGCGGAGGCCGACAAGGCGGCGCGCGGCGCGCTCGAAGCGGTCGGCGAGGCGCGCGCCGAAGCCGCGCGCGCCGAGGAACGTTGCGCGGGGGCGCGGCGGCGCCGCGCCGATATCGAGCACGAGATCCACGAGACGCTCGACGTCGAGCCGGCCGAAGCGGCGGCGCTCGCCGAACTCAAGGCCGGCGCCGAGCTGCCGCAGATCGCCGAGGTCGAGGCGACGCTCGACCGCATCCGCCGCGAGCGCGAGCGGCTCGGCTCGGTCAATCTCCTCGCCGAGCAGGAGCTGCGCGAAGTCGAGGCGCAGCACGACAAGCTCGTGAGCGAGCGCGACGACCTCGTCGAAGCGATCCGGCGGCTGCGCCAGGGCATCCACAGCCTCAATCACGAGGCGCGCGAGCGCCTGCTCGCCTCGTTCGCGATCGTCAACGAGAACTTCAAGAAGCTGTTCGCCGAGCTGTTCGGCGGCGGCAACGCCGAACTGCAGCTGATCGAGAGCGACGACCCGCTCGAAGCCGGCCTCGAGATCATGGCCAAGCCGCCGGGCAAGAAGACGGCGACGCTGTCGCTGCTCTCCGGCGGCGAGCAGGCGCTCACCGCGCTGGCGCTGATCTTCGCCGTGTTCCTCACCAATCCGGCGCCGATCTGCGTCCTCGACGAGGTCGACGCGCCGCTCGACGACTACAATGTCGAGCGCTTCTGCGACCTGCTCGACGAGATGACGCGGTCGACCGAGACCCGCTTCATCATCATCACCCACAACCCGATCACCATGGCGCGGATGAACCGCCTCTACGGCGTCACCATGGCCGAGCGCGGCGTGTCGCAGCTGGTCTCGGTCGACCTCGAAGGCGCGGTGAAGCTGCGCGAGGCGAGCTAGCGTCGAAACTCATAAGACGGGCGACCACCGCTCGCACGGTCGTTATGGCGTGCGCCGCGAAGCAATCCAGGCCGGCGGCAATCCGCGGCGTCATCTTGCACAGCCCGCCGCCGACCTGTTTGAGCGCAAGCGCCTTTGCAGTCTTGCAGTTGACGACCAGCTCGAGCTTGGTCAGATGAAGCAAGCCGGGGAGAGCTTGCGTCAAAATTTGCCCGCCCAAGGACGTTGCGAATGGAACAAGATCGGGCAAAGGCTGGTCGGCGGCTCGGCTGGGTTTCCGATTACACCCAAGGTCTCGTCGCCTTGGCCGGGCGCATCGGCCTCGATACGACCGACAGCCACGAAACGGCGCTGCAAAAACGGCTCGTCGTCGTGCTCTGCGCCGGAACCTTGCCCCTGACAGCGCTGTGGAGCGCCATCTACCTCGCCGCCGGCATACCGCTCGCCGCTGCGATCCCGGGATTTTATACGATCGTCACCCCGATCAATACGGCGATATTCGCGTGGACCCGCAATCTCGGCT
>CAVOHL010000011.1:0-26578 GCA_963695665.1 uncultured Alphaproteobacteria bacterium | reverse complement strand
TCCTGCGTTTTGCGCCGAGCCCGAACGGCTATCTGCATCTCGGCCATGCCTATTCGGCGCTGCTCAATGCCGACATGGCGCGGCGGGCGGCGGGCGTTTTCTGCTGCGCATCGAGGACATCGATGTGGCGCGCTGCCGTCCCGAATTCGAGGCGGCGATCCATGAGGACCTCGCCTGGCTCGGGCATCGCCTGGGAGGAGCCGGTGCGGCGCCAATCGGAGCACTTCGCCGACTATGCCGCGGCGCTCGACCGCCTCGACGCGCACGGGCTGATCTATCCGAGCTTCGAAAGCCGCGCCGAGATCGCGCGCCTGTCGCCGCGCGCGAGCGCGCGCGCGCCCTGGCCGCGCGATCCCGACGGCGCCCCGCTCTATCCGGGCGCCGCCAAATCGCTCGCGCCGACCGAGCGCGCCCGGCGCATGGCGGCCGGCGAGCCCTACGCGCTGCGCCTCGACATGGCGGCGGCGCTGAAGCGCGCCGGCGGCGCTGCCGCCTGGACCGAGACCGGCGCCGGCCCGCACGGCGAGACCGGCACGTCGTCGCCGACCCCGCGCGCATGGGGCGACGTCGTGCTCGCGCCGCAAGGACATGCCGACCAGCTATCATCTCGCGGTCGTGATCGACGACGCCCTGCAGGGCATCACCCATGTGGTGCGCGGGCAGGACCTGTTCGCGGCGACCAGCGTGCACCGCCTGCTGCAGACTCTGCTCGACCTGCCCGAGCCGATCTATCATCATCACCGCCTGATTCTCGACGCCGAGGGCCGCAAGCTGTCGAAATCGACGCGGGCCACCGGCCTGCGGGAGCTGCGCGCCGGCGGTGCGGCCGCCGGCGACATCCGGCGCATGATCGGGCTCGGCTGAGCCGCCCTGCATTGCCACCGTCCGGCCGGCGCCTCGTGGCATGCTCGCTCGCGGGGCCGAGGGGATGGCCAATGGCGCAAGTCACATCCGCGCGCGAAAACGGTGCGCAAGCGTGCAAGCGCGCGCCGCAAACCGGCGGCGAGGCACTCGCGCGCGCCGCGTGCCGCATCGAGGCCGCGCTCGCCGCTTTCGCCCACGACATCCGCACGCCGCTGACCGGCATCATCGCGCTCGGCGAATTGCTGGCGACCTCCGAGCTCGGCGAGCGCGAGCGGCGGCTGGGCCGCGGCCATCAAGAGCAGCGCCGAGCATCTCGCCGCGCTGACCACGCTGATCGTCGATGCGGCCAGGGCCGACGCCGGCGGCCTGACGCTGCGCCGCGAGACCTTTTCGCCGCGCCGTCTCCGCGAGGCGCTGGCGCTCTCGCTCGCCGCGCGCGCCGAGACGAAGGGCCTCGCCGGCGAGTCGCGATCGCCGACGATCTGCCGGCCCTGCGTGGTCGGCGATCCGGTGCGGCTGCGCGCCGCGCTGGAAAATCTGATCGACAACGCGGTCAAGTTCACCGAGCGCGGCGCGGTGCGGCTCGAAGCGCCGGCGAAGCGCGCGCCGCGCGGCAAGTTGCGGCTCGTCGTTCACCGTCGCCGACAGCGGCATCGGCCTCGCCGCCGCCGAGATCAAGCGGCTGTTCCGGCCGTTCGCGCAGGCGAGCAGCGAGATCGCGCGCCGTTACGGCGGCGCCGGCCTCGGCCTCGTCTTCGTCAAGCGCATCGCCAAGGCCATGGGCGGCGACCTCGCGGTCACCAGCACGCCGGGCCGCGGCACGCGTTTCCGCTTCACCGCGCTCTTGCCGCTCGCGCCCGCGCGGCGGCCGAAGGGACCGAGCGGGCAACGCGGCGCCGCCGCGCCGCGCGCTGACCGTCCTCTGCGCCGAGGACAATCCCTACGGCCGCGTGGTGCTCAACACCATCCTCACCGAGCTCGGCCACCGCGCCGATTTCGTCGGCAGCGGCGAGGCCGCGGTCGAGGCGGTCGCGCGCGGCTACGACGTGGTGCTGATGGACGTGACGCTGTCCGGCCTCGACGGCCTCGAGGCGACGCGGCGCATTCGCGCGCTGCCGGCGCCGCTGGCGCAGACGCCGATGATCGGCATCTCCGGCCGCAGCGAACCCGGCGACGAAGCCGCCGCGCGTGCGGCCGGCATGGACGTCTATCTGCCAAGCCGGTGAGCCCGGCGCGCTCGGCGAGGCCATCGCGGTCGTTGTCCGTCATTCCGGGGCCGAGCAAAGCGAGGAGCCCGGAATCGCATAACCACCGTTCGTGACTATGGACTTCCGGACTCGCCGCTGCGCGGCGATCCAATGACGACGGCGAGTTGCTCCGCGGCGTCCGCTGCAACATCGTCATGCCCGGCCCTGAGCCGGGCATCCACGTCTTTCTTCCGACTGCAAGCGACAAAGTTGTGGATGGCCGGGACGAGCCCGGCCATGCCGAACTGAGCCGAACTACTCCGCGGCGTCCGCCGCGCCTTCGACGATCCGCACCAGGTCGGCTCATGATCGCGGTTGATCTCGAAATCCTTCGGCGTGTAGACGGCGGCGACGCCGGCGTCCTTGAGCGCGCTCGCGTCCTCCGGCGGGATGATGCCGCCGACCACCACCGGCACGTCGAGCCCGGCTTCCTTCATGCCGCGACGATCACGTCGTTCACCAGCGGCAGGTGCGAGCCGGAGAGGATCGAGAGGCCGACCACGTGCACGTTCTTCTCCGCGCGCGGCGGCGACGATCTCCTCGGCGGTGAGGCGGATGCCGTCATAGACCACCTCCATGCCGGCATCGCGCGCGCGCACGGCGATCTGCTCGGCGCCGTTCGAATGGCCGTCGAGGCCGGGCTTGCCGACCAGGAATTTCAAGCCGCCGGCCGAGCTTCCTCGACACCCGGTCGACGTCGGCGCGCATGTCGTCGAGGCCCGTCGGCGTCGTTGCGCATGGCGCGGCCGACGCCGGTCGGCGCGCGGTATTCGCCGAACGCCTAGCGCAGCGCAAAGCCCCATTCGCCGGTGGTGACGCCGGCTTTGGCGCAGGCGATCGAGGCCGGCATGATGTTGCGCCGTTCTTCGCCGCCGTGCGCAGAGCCGTCAAGCGCCGCGGCGACCGCCTCGCCGTCGCGCGCCGCGCGCCAGGCCTCGAGCCGCTCGATCTGGTCGGCCTCGGCGTCGTCGGAAACCGTCAGGATCGCGTCGCGCCGCGTCGGCGAGCGGCGAGGGCTCGGTCTCGGTAAAGCGGTTGACGCCGACCACGATCTGCTCGCCGCGCTCGATCGCCTCGACGCGGCGCGCATTCGATTCGACCAGTTGCTGTTTCATGTAGCCGGTTTCGACCGCCGCGACCGCGCCGCCCATCTCCTCGATCGCGTCGAGCTCCTCCTTGGCCGCGCGCTTTCAGCGCCGCGACCTTGGCGGCGATCTCGGGCGAGCCGTCGAAGATGTCGCCGTAGTCGAGCAGGTCGGTCTCGTAGGCGAGGATCTGCTGCATGCGCAGCGACCATTGCTGGTCGCACGGCCGCGGCAGGCCGAGCGCCTCGTTCCAGGCCGGGAGCTGCACGGCGCGCGCTCGCGCGCTTCTTCGACAGCGTCACCGCCAGCATCTCGATCAGGATGCGAGTGACGTTGTTCTCCGGCTGCTGCTCGGTGAGGCCGAGCGAGTTGACCTGCACGCCGTAGCGGAACAGCCGGTGCTTGGCGTCGGTCGACGCCGTAGCGCTCGCGCGTGATCTCGTCCCACAGCTCGGCGAAGGCGCGCATCTTGCAGATCTCGGTGATGAAGCGCAGCCCGGCATTGACGAAGAACGAGATGCGCCCGACCACCTCGCCGAACTCCTCCGGCGCGCACTTCGCCCGAGGCCTTCACCGTGTCGAGCACGCCGATCGCGGTGGCGAGCGCGAAGGCGAGCTCCTGCACCGGCGTCGCGCCCGCCTCCTGCAGATGATACGAGCAGACATTCATCGGATTCCACTTCGGCATCTCCTTGGTCGTGAACACGATCACGTCCTTGGTGAGCCGCATCGACGGCGCCGGCGGAAAGACGTAGGTGCCGCGCGACAGATATTCCTTGATGATGTCGTTCTGCGTCGTGCCGGTGAGGTTCGTGCGCGCGCACGCCCTGCTCGTCGGCGAGCGCGACGTAGAGCGCGAGCAGCCACGCCGCGGTGGCGTTGATCGTCATCGACGTGTTCATCTCGCCGAGCGGGATGCCGTCGAACAGCGTGCGCATGTCGCCGATATGCGAGATCGGCACGCCGACCTTGCCGACCTCGCCCTTGGCGAGCGGATGATCGCTGTCGTAGCCGGTCTGCGTCGGCAGATCGAAGGCGACCGAGAGGCCGGTCTGCCCCTTGCCGAGGTTCTTGCGATAGAGCGCGTTCGACGCCTCGGCGGTCGAATGGCCCGCATAGGTGCGGAAGATCCAGGGCTTGTCGCGCGATGGCTTGTCGCGCGCAGGCTCGTCGCGCGGTGGCTTGTCGGGCAACGGCTTGGCGCGCGAAGGCTTGTCGCTCGCAGCCTTATCGCGCAAATGCTGGTCGTTTTTCCGCGGGTCGGTCACGGCTCTCGCATCCATTTCCGGCATCTAACAATGTGACGTGAAACTTATTGCGACGCAACATGCGCTCTTTTCATCCTCCCCCGCAAAGCTCTGCTTTGCGGGGGAGGGGCGCGCCCGCAGGGCGGTGGAAGGGGCGCGGCGACAGAGCTAGCTCTTCCGTCAGAGAAAATCCGCAACTCAGCACGCCCCCTCCACCGTGCTTCGCATGGTCCCCCTCCCCCGCACTGCGTGCGGGGGCGGATCAACGCAGATCGTTCTCGCGGCGCAATTCGCGCCCGAGTTTTGTGAAAGACCGTAGCCCGGATGAAGCGCAGCGCAATCCGGGAACGATCCAAGAGCTTGAAACGCTGACCCCGGATTACGCTCCGCTCCATCCGGGCTACAAAGAAAAGGGAAGCGGAACGCCGACAGACGCGTGATCCACCGTCCGCACCACGGGTGCGGCGCGCGTCCAGCGGGACGCGCTCGCCTGTCGGCGTTCCACCGCGGCTCTCGCCAGGGGGCTCTCGCCCCTTTCGCTCAGCTCCAGGCCAGGCTTCCTGGGACGCGGGTGCGCATGCGGGCGTTACCCGCGCCTGCCTGTCCCAGTCCAGGGAAAGCACCTCCACGCACCGGCCGTAGTACCGGCGAGCATGATGCCCGAAGCTGCCCGGGAGCGGAGTGTATCGTTCCGCGCGCGGGCACCGCACTCGCTCCGCTTCCGGGAGTACCCTCGGCCGAAGGCGTCCGTCGATGAGCGAGATTCGCTTAATCCGTAACGTAAACGAGGACGAATGTCAAGCGAGAGTCTCTGTTTTGGAGACGAAGGCTAGAAAAAATTAACGATTTGGGTTCTGAAGCAGATTATAATATGTTCCTGTTTTTGTTCTACGAGGCAAGTATGGCGAATTCGACGTCGATTGAATGGACGGACGCTACGTGAAATCCGGTCACCGGTTGCACGAAAATTAGCGCCGGATGCGATCATTGTTATGCCGAACGTTTCTCGGAAAGGTTTCGGGGAACACGCGGCCACCCGTTCGAAAATGGTTTCGACTTGACGCTTAGGCCGGAGCGTCTCGAGCAGCCCCTTCGCTGGCGTACACCGCGCATGATCTTCGTGAACTCCATGAGCGATCTCTTCCATAAGGAAATTCCAAGTGAGTTCATCACGCGCGTGTTCGATACGATGGAAGCCGCGTCTTGGCATACGTTTCAAGTGCTTACCAAACGGTCGTCGTTAATGCGCGATTTCTTGCGTAAGCGATATGAAACCCGGCGCGCACCTCTTCATATAATGGTTCTGGCGCAACCGCTTGAGGATGGCACGAGAACATCCCGCATACGGCACCTTCGCGAAGCGCCCGCCGGGATACGCTTTCTTTCTATCGAGCCCTTAATCGGTCCTGTCGGGAAGCTTGATCTTGGCAAAATTGATTGGGTCATTGTCGGCGGTGAGAGCGGCCCTGGCGCGCGGCCCATGGAGCGGGAATGGGTACGGAGCATTCGCGATCAGTGTCAGGACAAGCGAGTTGCTTTCTTTTTCAAGCAATGAGGGGAGGGCTACGTCCCAAATCTGGCGGCCGCAAACTCATCGCCGCGAATGGAACCAATATCCGTATTCCGCGAGGTGAACGGTTGGCATTAGTCGCCGCGGAGTAGAGTTTAGAACGGTGACCGACGCATATTCAGATCGCGAGCAAACCAAAACCAAGCATTTTATTTTAAAGCGTTATCTACAGGCGCTGGCATTCAAAGTCCTAAGATATTTTCGACATAGCGTATGTCGACGGATTTTCCGGGCCGTGGAAGACGCAGACCGAGGATTTTAAAAGATAGCTCCTTTATGATCGCAATTAACGTACTGAAGGACGCTCAGCGACGAATGCTCTCTCAGTCTGGCCGGCGACCTAAAGTCCGCTGCTTCTTTCTGAAAACAATCGTGATGCATTTGCAAAACTCGACAGAGCTATCACGCCATTCAACAAACCCAGCGAAGCATTCGAAATTAAAACATACCACGGTGATTTCGAAGACGCGGTATCTGAGATTGAAGCCTTCATTGGGCCAGCCTTCCCACTCATCTTCATCGATCCCACGGGATGGACGGGTTATTCCTTCGAGAAAATCAAACCACTATTCACGAGACCTAAGTCCGAGGTACTAATTAATTTCATGTATGATTTTGTAAATCGCGCGGCTTCGATGGCCGATGCAAAAACGATTGCGTCTCTAGATCCGATTCTTGGTGGGCCAAATTGGGAGAAGCGTTTGGACCCAAAGCTTCCTCGCGGCCGCGCAGTCGAAAAATTGTTTCGTGAGACTTTACGTGCCGTGGGCAACTTTGATTATGTCGTTTCGACTAAGATTGATCGGCCCACCGCGGACCGTCCTCATTTTTTTATTGCTTACGGAACAAAATCACACGATGGGTTAAAGGCTTTTCGCGACATCGAATACGTCGCTCTTCGTGCTCATGCGCGGGACCGCGCAAACGCCAAGGAGCGCAAACGTGAAAACCAAACCGGAACGCCTGATCTGTTCGCGGGCGTTGAAGCAAGCGTTCAAGAATTGACGATTGACGACCTCGTTGAAGAACAAAAGGTATCAGCAACAAATGATTTGCTGGAAACATTGAAGGATTCTTCGCTGGAGTTTTCTTTGGTTTGGACAACATTACTGCAAGAACACATGCTTCGCCTCACGAACGTCAAGGACATTTGCGTTGAACTAGCGAAGGCAGGTAAAATAGAAAATTCCTGGGGTGGGGGTAATCGCAAACCGCGCGATGAAAATGTAATCAGGCTGTCTTCCATGTAACGAGTAACCCGGATCGAGCGGCAGCGAAATCCGGGATCAACGGCGAGGCTGCCCCGGATTTCGTTTCACTCAAGCCGCACTACACTCGCCGACAAACTAGAGCCGTAGCGCGGATTAGCGCAGCGCGATTCGCGAATCGATTGTTGCGAAACGACGACAGATTACGCCGGCGACCTACGTTATTATTGCAGTGCAGCATCCCATTTTGCGCACTGCACAATGAACAGCCAAGCACCACTTAGACACGTTCGGAACGATGTCGGGAAAGGCTTGATAATATGAAGAAGTTTATCCCGCTGGCGCTTGTGCTGGCGGTTTTCACGGCGGGCGCCGCGATTGCGCTCGCCCGCACCATCCATAACGGGGCAACGCAAATTGACCCTGGTGCCGTGTCGGGCCGGCCGGCGGCGGACGGGCCAGCACAGGGGGCTTATCTAGTTCCCGGTTGCCAACAGCGTAAGCCGCTTTGCGATCTGCAGACTTACTGAGTCGATAGGCGAGCAAGCGGCGCGTCCGCATGGATTGCCGGGTCAAGCTCGGCAATGACGAAATGGAAATTCCGGCGCGAATTCGTCCTCCCCCGCAGAGCGGGGGAGGTGGCGCGCGAAGCGCGCCGGTAGGGGCCCGCGGCGATGCGCCTTGCTCCTCCGTCAGAGAAAAATCCGCGACTCAGCATGCCCCCTCCCCGCGCTTGCGCGCGGTCCCCCTCCCCCCGCACTGCGTGCGGGGGCGGATAAACGCTCTCGTTCTCGCGGCGCAATTCACGCCCGAGTTTTGTGAAAGCCGTAGATGCGGCGAACGCGGTCGGTGCGGTCAATGCGAGCAAGCGGCGCGTCCGCATGGATTGCCGGGTCAAGCCCGGCAATGACGAAATGGAAACGCTCGCGCGGAAAACGAGCGCAACGCACCGACGATTTGTTAATCATCGAGCGCAACTGCTTATCAGCACAATCATTTGTTGAGCTTGATCTGTTAGTTGGGCGGATCAATTGCCCCGGGCTCACTCTTGATTGGATGCGGACGGCGCCGCACGGAAATCGGATGAAAACCGTGAGAATGCCAAGCTTCGTCGTCCTCTGCTGCCTCGCACTCTCTGCGTGCGATCACGAGCCGGCGTTCGATGCGTCGAGCTTGCCCGCATACCAAAAAAGCTTCGGCGAAATCACGGCGCAACTGAGCGCCCAAGATCAGCGCAAACTGGACATTGCTTTGCTGACACTGGTGGCTGGCAATGCCGCCGATACCAACGCACTGCAATCGGCGAATCCCGGGTCGCTTGCGGTTCTTGCGTCACTCAATGGCGTCGCCAATCCGCAGACTTATTTGGACAGGTTGCGGCCGAGGATCAACGGCCGAAGCGCGGCGGGAGTGATACGCCTGGTCGCCTCCGAACTCGACGCCCAGATTTCTCTCGCTGAGTCACAGTTGGCGGGCGCCGAGAAGTTGCTGAATCCCGTCGTGATCGAACACCCGAGATATTATTGGAATGATGGCAGGGTTCAGAGGCAGCCCAATCAGCCCACCACCGGTGTCAGGATTGTCATTCAGTCCGGTACTGGTGTCAGGGTTCTGAGTAAGCCTAATGCCGGCGGCAGGGTTCAGAGTGAGCCCCCTGCTGTCAGCAAGGGTCCGGGCCAGCCGACGATCGAATTCTCGATCTACAACGGCAGCAAGCACGTGATTTCGCGCATCTACGTCAGCGGCGTGCTGACCACACATGACCGGCCGACGCCGTGGGCGAAGGGCATCATCATCCATAGCTTCGAGCGCGGGTTGCAGCCCGGCGAACAGGTGCCGGTCGTCATCAAGGCAACCGGGAACAACTCGTGGACCGATATACGGCTCGCGACACTTTATGATGCCGACTTCACGCTGAAGGTCATCAATATTGAAAATACCAACGGGGAAAGGCTCGTTCCGCTCAACCTCGACGCCCTGGAAGCGATGCGGCAGAAGCGAGACGCCCTGCGCGCGAGCTGAGCTGTCGGAAGTCCCCGCCTACCCGCGCGGCTCCCCGCCGGCGGCGAGAATGAGCGCCCAGAACACCTTGTATTTCGACTTCGGCGCATAGACCGCGGCGATGCCCATGCGGGTGACGTTGGCGTTGAGCATGTTGGCGCGGTGCGGCGGCGAATCGCGCCAGCCGGAAAATGCTTCGGCGAGCGTGTGATAACCGGCGGAGATGTTCTCGACCGCGACGCGGCCGCGGAAGCCCGAATTGCGGATGCGCTCTTGGAACGGCCGGCCGATGTCGTGGTCCATCTTGTCGTGCGCCGCCATGGCGTGCGCCTGTTCGCTCGCGAGCCGCATCAGCTCGGGATCGACGGTGACGGCGGCAAGGCCGTTGTTGCCGCGATAGCCGGAGATCATCGATTGCGCGGCGGCTTCATCGAGCGCGCCGTCGGGCTTGGCGAGGTCCTGATAGAAGGTCGGCTCGCCCGCGGGCGGCGGATTGTCCGCCGCGCAGCGGGTCAGCACCGCCACGCTGAGCACGGCGCCGCAGAGCAGAAGCGCGGTCGATGGCCGGATCATTGGTGGTCCAGCGAATCAGGATGGCTTGAGCAAGGGCTCAACCTATCCTACGAACTGTGATATCTACAGTCTGTTGACAACACGAGGCCCCCAATGGCCCACGAACGCATAGAGATCAATCCCGAGATCATGGCCGGCAAGCCGGTCATCCGCGGCACGCGTATTCCGGTTGAGACCGTCCTGCGCAAGCTCGGCGCCGGCATGACCACGGAAGCGATTTTGCCGATCATCCGCGGCTCACGCACGCGGACATCCTCGCCGCACAATCCTTTGCCGCCGATCACCTGGCCGACGAAGACCTCGTCTACGGCTAGCCGTGCGCTGGCTAGCGGATGAGTGTGTCGACGCCGGTTTGGTATCACGCCTGCGCGCTGCCGCACATGACGTTGTCTACATGGCCGAAGTTGTGCCGGCGGCAAGCGACGAGGAAGTCGTGCGGCGGGCTCGGATCGAAGGACGCGTACTGCTGACCGAAGACAAGGATTTCGGCGACCTGGGTTTCGCCGCGGCCAAACCGTCGCGGGTGTCGTCCTGCTTCGCCTCGATCCGGCAATGCGTGAGTTGAGGTGTTCGGCTCGACGCCGCGATCAGTCGATTTGGCGAAAATCTGCTCGGCCGTTACACGACTATCGAAGAGGCGCGGTTTCGCACGCGACGTTGCCGCGTTGACGCGCTGCCCGGCGAGCGCCAGGACGATCAGCGCCGCGGCGAGGCCGACTTGGGTCGCTTGATACGGATAGATCAAGATGAGCGCGCCGGCGCAGGGGAGGCCGATGAGCTCGCTCGCGATGAAGCCGCGCGCGAGCGCGAAGCGCACGAGGAAGGCGACGGCGACGGCGAGCGCGACGAGGTCGTAGATATAGACATAGGGCGTGGCGAGGAGCGTGCCGGCGGCGAGCGCGGCGGCTTTGAGCTCGAACGCGGCGCGGCTGCGCCACAGCCAGATCAGTCCGGCGGCGAGCGCGAGCGTGCCGGCGGCCTGCACGGTCCAGGCCAGCTGCTCGCCGGCGCCATGCGCGCGCATAAAGCCGAACAGGCTTTGCAGGCGGCTCCAGCCGGCGGCGCCTTCGCCGAGGACGACGCGGCCGGTGATCGGCGTCCAATGCATAAAGGCTTCCCAGCTCGCGCTGCCGAAGGCGAGCCAGGAGAGCGCGGCAAGCGCGATGGCAACGAGCGCGGCGACCGCGAAGGTGAGCCAGCGCCGGTCGGCGATCAGCACCAGCGGAAACAGCAAGCCGAATTGCGGCTTGTAGCTGAGAAGCCCGAGGCAAATCCCGGCGAGCGCCGGGCGCCGCTCCATCAGTCCGAGCGTGCCGCCGAGGAGCGCCGCGGTGAGGAAGCCGTTCTGCCCGGCGGTCGCGTTCCACAGGACGGCGGGAAATCCGAGCGCGAGGAAAATGCCGGCGCGCGAGCCGACGATGCCGGCAAGCGCCGCCGCATAGGCGGCGAGCGTCGCCGTAAGCCACACGATCGCGGCGGCGAGATACGGCAGGGTCGCGAGCGCCGCAGCGACGAACAGGAAGGTCGGCGGGTAATGCCAGCCGTAATAATTCGCAAAATCATGGCCGACGGCGCGCACCTCGGCCGCCTTGTGCACCGGCCAGTCGTAGGCCGCGGCCGGATCGCCGTCGAGCGCGAGGCGGCCCGCGGCGAAGACATTGACGAAGTCGTTGGCGATCGGCTGGCCCTGCGCATCGGCGAGGAAATGGCCTTGCAGATAAGCGCCGCCGAGCGCGACGAGGTAACCGAGCGCCAGCGTCAGGCCGATGAGCGAGAGGTAACGCGCCGCAGAACCCTCAACCGCTCGTCCCCGCGAAAGCGGGGACCCAGCGGACTCGCCGCTGCGTTGGTGCTCCATCTGGATTCCCGCTGGCGCGGGAATGAGCGGAGGCTGCAGAGCGCGCTCATGTCGCGGCGCTGTTCGGCGCGATGCTCAGCGGCGCTTCAGGCTGCGGCGTGAGCACGCGGCGCGCGATCAGGCCGGCGACGATCAGAACGGCGGCGAAGCCGACCGGCGCCTTGACGAACGGGAAGATCACGATCAGCAAACAAACAAAGCCCATGGCCGAGAGCTCGTGCGGCAGGAAGCCGCGCGAGCGGCCGAGGCGGATGAGATAGGCGAGCGGCACCGCCAGCACCACCACGTCGTACATATAAAGGTACGGCGTCGCCAGCATCGCGCCGGTGCCGAGCGCCGCGGCCTTGATCTCGTAGCTGGCGCGGCTCCGCCAAAGCACCGCGATCGCCGCCGCGGCGAGGACGACGACGCCGGCTTGCACGCTCCAAGCCAGCGTCTCGCTGCCGCCGAGCGAGCGCGTGAGCCCGAACGCGGTCTGCAATTTGCCGAAGTCGGCCCAGCCGTCGGAGAGGAAGGCCTGCGAGCTTTTGCCGATACCGGCGGCGAACGCCCGCCAGGCCTCGGTGCCGAACGCCGCCCATGACGCCGCCGCCATCAGCATCGCGACGATCGCGGCAGTCACGAATGCGCGCCAGTGCCAGCCGGCGATGAGCGCGATCGGAAAAAGCAAGCCGAGATGCGGCTTGTAGGTGAGGAGCCCGAGCAGCACGCCGGCGAGAAGCGCGCGCCGCTCCAACAAAACGAGCGTGCCGCCGATCAGGCCGGCGCTGACGAAGCCGTTCTGCCCGACGACGAAATTCGCCAGCACCGCCGGAAACGCGGCGGCGAGCATATAGGCGATGCGGTCGCCGATGATGGCGCGGATCGCGGCGAGATAGGCCGGGAAGGTGCCGAACACCCAGACCACATAGGCGACCGCGTAAGGCAGGAGCGACAGCGGGATGGCGACGAACAGGAAGGTCGGCGGATAGTGCCAGCCGAAATAGCCGTCGAAGGAATGGCCGACCGCGCTCTCTTCCGCCGCCTTGTGGGTCGCCCAGTCATAGGCGGAAGCCGCGTGGCCGCCGAGCGCGAGCTTTCCCGCCGCCCAGACATTGACGAAATCCGAAGCGACGCCGCCGTCATGGCCGATCAGCCAATCGCCCTTGACCAGCGAGGCGAGGAGAAAGACGACGTGCGAGACGATGAGCGCGAAGCAGACCGATCCCACCAGATGCGGCAGCGCCGTGCCGGCGGCAGCGCCGCGCGCAGGGGACAATTGATAAAGAGCCATCGCCACCGAGCCTCGCTTGCGATCGCGGGCAAGCTAGGCGGGCGGCCTTGAGGAACCCTTAAATGTCACGCCGTCATGCCCGGCGTTTGCCCCGGGGCATGACGGCGTTGGTTAAGGCTGCGGCCTTAGGCGCGTTTAACGAGCCGCAGGATGATCAGAAGGATCACGGCGCCGATGAAGGCATCGATGATGGCGGCGATGATCCCGCCGCCGATGAGGATGCCGATCCGCGGCAACAGCCAGCCGGCAATCACCGCGCCGACGATGCCGACGACGATGTCGCCGATCAGGCCGAAGCCGCCGCCCTTGACCACCATGCCGGCAAGCCAGCCGGCGATCGCGCCGACGATAAGCCAAACGATAATGCTTTGCGGATCCATCTTTCCCCCGGTTTCTCCGGCGACGCCGGACTTCGCGCGCATCCAGCGCTGCAGCCCGTGAACCATAAATCCCGGTACCGGCAGCGGCAATCGAGGGAAACTAACTGTGCACCGAAGTATTTATTGCGCTGCAACATCAACTGCGGCACAGTAATGGCAAAGCTGTTGCAACCGATCGACGCGTTCACCGTCCGATGCTTCACCGTCTATGACCGGGAGCCCATCCATGGCCGTCGCGCAAAAGAAGCCGTCAGCGGCGCCGCTGAAGGACCTCTACGACATCGGCGAAATTCCGCCGCTCGGTCACGTGCCGGCGAACATGCACGCCTGGGCGATCCGCAAGGAGCGCCACGGTCCGCCGGAGACGTCGATGCAGCAGGAGGTGCTGCCGACCTGGCCGATCGCGGATGACGAGGTGCTGGTTTACGTGATGGCCGGCGGCGTCAACTACAACGGCGTCTGGGCCGGGCTCGGCGTTCCGGTTTCGCCGCTCGACGGCCACAAGAATCCGTATCACATCGCCGGCTCGGACGCCTCGGGCGTCGTTTGGGCGGTGGGCCCGAAGGTCAAGCGCTGGAAGGTCGGCGACGAGGTCATCGTTCACTGCAATCAGGACGACGGCGACGACGAGGACTGCAATGGCGGCGATCCGCTGCTCTCGCCGTCGCAGCGCATCTGGGGCTACGAAACGCCGGACGGCTCGTTCGCGCAATTCTGCCGCGTGCAGTCGCGTCAGCTCATGGTCAAGCCGGCGCATCTCACCTGGGAGGAGGCGGGCTGCTACACGCTCACGCTTGCCACCGCCTATCGCATGCTGTTCGGCCATGCGCCGCACATCCTCAAGCCCGGCGACAACGTGCTCGTCTGGGGCGCCTCGGGCGGCCTCGGCGTGTTCGGCGTGCAGCTCGTCGCCGCCTCGGGCGCGAACGCCATCGGCATCGTCTCCGACGAATCGAAGATGGAATACGTGTTCAATCTCGGCGCCAAGGGCGTGATCAACCGCAGCGAGTTCAAGTGCTGGGGCGCGATGCCCAAGGTCGGCACGCCGGAATACGATACCTGGGTGAAGGAGGCGCGGCGCTTCGGCAAGGCGATCTGGGAGATCACCGGCAAGCGCGACGTCGACATCGTGTTCGAGCATCCGGGCGAGGCGACGTTCCCGGTCTCCTGCCTCGTGGTCAAGCGCGGCGGCATGGTGGTGTTCTGCGCCGGCACCTCCGGCTACAACATCACCTTCGACGCGCGCTATGTCTGGATGCGGCAGAAGCGCGTGCAGGGCTCGCATTTCGCCCATCTCAAGCAGGCGAGCGCGGCCAACCAGTTCGTCATCGACCGGCGCATCGATCCGTGCATGAGCGACGTCTTCCCCTGGGAGAAGATCCCGTACGCGCATGAGCTGATGCGCACCAACCGGCACAAGCCCGGCAACATGGCCGTCCTGGTCAACGTGCCGCGCACCGGCTTGCGCAATTTCGAGGACGCGATCGAGGCGGCGTCCCTGCCGGAGCTGACGCGGCAATCGAGCCGCGCGTAACCCGGTTACTCACCACCGCTCATTCCCGCGAAAGCGGGAATCCATAGGTTTGTTTCGCGCTGTAATCCATATGCTCTCGCGCTGGGTCCCCGCTTTCGCGGGGACGAGCGGTTGAACTGCGTTGCGTCCTGCGAGCCGCGCGTACGCCTTTGACTCATCACCGCTCATTCCCGCGAAAGCGGGAATCCATGGGTTTTGCTGTCGCGCTGGGTCCCCGCTTTCGCGGGGACGAGCGGTCGAACTACGTCGCGTCCTTCCGCGCGCGCTCGATCGCGGCGTTGAGCTCGCCGCCATAGATGAAGATCCAGGCGCTGAAATAGAGAAACACCAGCGCGATCATCGCCGAGGCGAGGCCGGCGTAATAGGTGACGTAGTTGCCGGCGAAATCGGCGAGGTAGCGGCCGAAGGCCACGCCGCAACCGAGCCAGAGCGCGATGGTGGCGAGGATGCCGGGCCAGATCTGCGTCAGCCGCCGCCGGCCGGCCGGCAGCCATTTGTGCAGGATCATCAGCGTCGCGGTGATCACCGCGGTCGCCAGCACGAAGCGCGCGACGTTGAAATGCGCTTCCAGCGGCTCGATCCACGGCACGTAGACGAGCGTGGTCCGGAAAATGAGCGGCCCGAGCACGACCAGGAAGGCGAGCGCGAGCAGCGCGATCGCGGCGATCAGCACATAGCCGATCGATTCGAGGCGAAGGAGCCACCAGCTTCGCTCCTCGGCGAGCCCGTAGGCGCGGTTCAATCCGATGCGCAGGCTCTCGATGCCGCTCGAGGCGAAATAGACCGCGAGCGCCGAGCCGGCGGTGAGCACGTCGCCGCGCGCGGTGGTGAGCACGCTGTGGATTTCGCCGGCGATCGGATCCGCCACCTGGCTGCGGCCAGGTGGCGATCACCAGATGGGCGACCTCGTTGGCGAGATTGGCGGAACCGATGAAGCCGGCGAGCGAGGCGACCACGATCAGGAACGGGAACATCGCCATCAGGGTCGACAGCGCGATGTGGCTCGCGATCGCCCAGCCGTCGTCGGCGTTGAAGCGATAGAACGCATCCATGGCGATGCGGTAGCACAAGCCGATCGGGTTCAACGCAGGCTCCACGGCGGACGCTGGCGGCGACGATACGTCATCCCAGCATGCCGGCGAAGTCCAGCGCCGGTCGCGCGCGTGCCGCGCCCGGCCGCGGCCTAGTAGGCGTTGCGGTAGGCGGTCGGCGAAAGCACGGTGCGGGTGATGATCTTCAGGTCGAGCCAGAGCGACCAATTGTCGATGTAGAACAGGTCGTGCTCGACGCGCTTGCGCATCTTGTCGTCGGTGTCGGTCTCGCCGCGCAGCCGTGGATCTGCGCCCATCCGGTGATGCCCGGCTTGACGTTGTGCCGCCGCGCGTAGATCGAGATGCGGCGCTCGTACTCGCGATCATGCGACAGCGCATGCGGTCGCGGCCCGACCAGCGACATGTCGCCCTTGATCACGTTGAAGAGCTGCGGAATCTCGTCGACGTTCCAGCGCCGCAGCCAGCGTCCGATCCGGGTGACGCGCGGATCGTCGTGCGCTGGCCTGGCGAATGACGGCGCCGTCGTCGAGCGTGCGCATGCGTGCGGAACTTGATGATCCGGAACGGCTTCTGGTTGAAGCCGAAGCGGCGCTGCACGAAGAACACCGGGCCCGGACTGTCCAGCTTGATGAGCACGGCGACCGACGATGAGCAGCGGCGTGAGCGCGATAAGCGCGACCGCGGCGACAGACGCAGGTCGAACAGCCGCTTCTCCAGCAATCTCGAGGCGCGACAGCGGCATGCGCGCGCAGCTGCAGGCTGGTGAGCGGGCCGAGCCGCGAAAGCTCCACCTCCTCGAATTTGTCCAGGATCTGCTCGGCGCCGAGATGAATCTCGACCGGCAGCGCCAGGAAGGTCTCGACGCAGCGATCGATGGTTTCGGTCGTCGTACCACGGCATCAGCAGGAAGATCGCGTCCGGCTCGAGCAGCGGACGCCGGCGACCGCCTCGCGAGGTCGCGATCGAGCGTCGCGCCGCCGTTCGCGCCGCGCGGCGTTGCCGCCGCCATCGGGGTGATGAAACGGCAGCCGACGATGTTGATGCCGAGCATCCACGGTTCGTAGCGATGCACGAAGGCGCCGATCTGCGCGCCGGTGCCGATCAGAAAGATCCGCTGCGCCGAAATGAGTCCGGCGGCGCGCGCCAGCGCGGTGACGCGCACGATCGCGAAGCGCTGCACGATCAGCGCGCCGAGCGTGGCGGAATAGAACAGCACGATCCAGCCGCGCGAGTAGTCGACGCTGATCTGCGCCAGGAAGCCGAGCGCCAGCAGGCAGATCAGCGTCACGTTCCACAATTGGATCGTGCGCCGGCCGTGCGGCTTGAAGGTGAAGAAATTCGGCAGCCGGTATTCGCCGCGGAACACGTTGGAGATGGCAAAGATGCTTGCCGCCAGCACGCCGACCTGGACGAACGACGAGAAATTGCCGGGGTCGCCGTAGGCCGCGAGGTGATAGGCAACGCCGGTGAGGCAGGACATCGCCACGATCAAGGCGATGTCGGTGAGGAAGATCGCGCCCGAGAACGTGCCGCGCGAGAGCACCGCCCAGGCGCGCAGCATCCGGCCGGTCTCCGCCCTTGCCGCCAGCGTGTAGTTGGGAAGCGTGTTCATCGCGCGCCGGGCCTGTCGCCTTCTGAGCGAACGCATCGCGCCGCTGCCCCGAAACGGGACAAACGCGAGGTTCAAGCCCGTAAGGTCGCGAGAAGCGTGCCAGCGGGAGGACGCAAGCGATGGGGCAGGGCGGGCGGCGGCGTTAACTGTTCGGACGACGCTTGTCGCGTCGTGCCTGCCTGTTAGTGCGAACGAAGCGAGCCTCGGCCGCGGAGCCTGTCATCGGCCGGCCACTTCGGGCCGGACCCGTTGGCGGCCACCTCAGGATGACGGATGCCGAAAGGCGCAAGCCGGCTCAATCTGAAACGACGGCGCTCGGGACCACGCGTCGCGATGGGCCAAAAGCAGACTTATGTAGTGGGGCAGACAACATCATCTCACTCGATCACCTGGTCAGCGCGCGCCACTAATGTCTCGGGCACCTTAAGGCTCAGCGCATTGGCGGTCTTGAGGTTGATGACCAACTCAAACTTATCGGCTGCTCGACCGGGATATCGGCAGGCTTGGCACCGCGCAAGAGTTGGACGAGCTGCCGGGCCATGACCTCTCGAAACACTTGGACGACACGCGGGCCGTAGGCGATAAAACCGCCTTCCTCCGCCTCGTTCGGAAATTGATAAATGGCAGGGAGGCGCAACGCCGCGACGCGTTGCATAATAACCGGCGACTGGCGTAGAGGATGGGCGACGCCAAAACGTTTAGCGCTGCCGCGCCCGACGCCTTCGCCGCGTCGATGGCTGCCGGGATTTCCTCGGGTTTGGCGATCTGGTAAATCGAAAGCTCGACGTTGCGTAGGCGCGCCGCCTCCTTCAGTGCCTGAAGCCGCGAACCAGCGGTTCTGTTGGAATCGGTAATGGCCGCAATGCGGCGAAGTCCGGGCACTGCCTCGATCAAGATTTCCTGCCGCTTGCCGTCAAGCTCGGCCGAGAGGAAGCTCGTGCCTGTAGTATTGCCGTCGGGTCGGGCCAGCGACTTCACCAGTCCTGACTCGACCATATCATCGGTGGTCCCGAGGATCGGTATCGTTGTTGTCGCCCGCTGTGCAGCGCGAATTCCAGCATCCCCGGTGGCATAAATGACATCGACCTTGGCTTTGACAAGGTCCGCCGCAAATTCCGAAATTCGATCAATGTGCTGTGAATATTGGCGCCAATCGATCGTGAGATTTTGGCCCTCGATGAAGCCAAATCGCCGAAGTTCATCGAACATCGCGACAGTAGGCGGCGAATCGCGCGGACCGCCGGACAAGCCACCGACGCGATAGGTCCGCCCCGCCTCCTGCGCCCGCGCCGCGAGCGGCCATGCCGCCGCCGCGCCACCGACAAGCGTGATGAAATCGCGCCGCCTCACGGGCTTCCCTTCAATGAGCCGGAGCACACCCTAGCATATCGTGGACGAGAACGATGTTTCGCGGCACAGCAAAATAGGCCGCCGCTCATGTCCGAGAAGGGTCATCAACCGGCCTGCCGTGATGTCCGCGTCACGTCTGCTCTACTCCAACAAGCAGACATTGATGACCGGCTCACGCCGTGCCGTCGGCGCCAAGCGCTATCTTAAGGAGGCTTTGCTCGCGTGCCGCCAGCAGTTTGACCCTTTCCTCGGCATGCGCCAGAGAGACCTTGCGCGCTCTGAAAGTTTTCAGGAGGGCGTTCGCGGCCTCGATCAGTCGCGCGCGCGCCTCCTCCAATTGCTCGATCTGGCTCGCCTTTAGCTGAAGTGACTTCTCCAGCTGTTCCACCTTGTCGAGCGAGTTCTGCCTCGCCTCGGCGAACGCCGCTTCCGCAGCCGCGGCGCGCTGCGACAAGTTCTCGATGTTGCCGTTCAGCGTTTCGGTCTCACGCTGATGTTTTTCATCCGCGGCACTGCAACGCTGCCGCCAGTTGGTCGCGCTCGGACTCCGCCGACATCAGTAACCCGCTCAACTCTTCAATCCGCAACTGTGACTTGTCGGCCGCGGCGTCGCTTTCCGCCGCGCAGCGGGAAAGGCGCTCGTTATCGCGGAGAATTGCGGCGCTTTCCTCCTCCCGCTTGACCAGAACTCTGCCGTGCCTCCGACAGCAGTCCTTCCGCGGCGGTCGCGCGCGTCGACAAGGCTTCGAGGCGGGTGGTGAGCACGTTGGCGTCGGTTTGGCGCTTTTCGTTTTCGTCGCTCAACGCAGAAATCAGCTTGTTGCGTTCTTCCTCCAGCGCATTAAGCGCCGCTCGTAGCTCTACGGCATGAGACCACGCCTTCTCGACCGCAGAGTCGTTTTCTGCCAGGCGCCGGGAAAGACGCGCGATCTCGTCGACAATCAAGGTGTTTTCCTGTGCGCGCGCGGCCAAGCCTTGGCGGGCCTCCGCCGAGTTGGTTTTCAGCGGCGAGCGCACGCGCGGACATAGCCTCAAGGCGAATCGTCAGCGCGCTTATTTCAGTCTGGTACTTCTCGCTTGCGGCACTCAACGCGGCCGCCAGGTTGTCGCGTACGGCTTTCGTTTCAGTCATCGCCGTCTTTGTTTTTTCAACCTGAGACCACGCGGTGTCGACGGCAACGTCGCTTTCAGCGAGGCAGCGGGAAAGCCGCAAGTTCTCGGTGAGAACTATGTTTTTCTCCTCGGCTCGCGCGACCAATCCTTGACGCGTCTGCGCAAGCAGCGCTTCGGCGGCGGCGGCACGGGAGGACATGAGTTGGAGACGGCAGTTAGCCGCGTTGATTTCGGCCCGCCGTTTTTCGTGCGCTTCCAGCACGTTGGCGGCCAGCTTGTTGCTCTTGGCCTCGGCTTCCGCGAGCGACGTCTTTGCCAATTCGAGTTGAGCGGAGGCTTGAGCGGCCGCGGCGTCGTTTTCCGTCGAGGCGGCGGGAGAGCTGGGCATTTTCGCCAACAACCAAGTCTAGTGAGGTCTGCAGCGAGGCGTTTTCGGTTTCCCGACGCACCAGCGTGTCGCGTAGCGCGGCGAGCTCGCTCTCCAGCTCAGCCGCTCGCCTGTCGGCGGCAGCGGCTTGTGTGCCGAGCGCATGGACTTGCGCGTTCAGGATCTGATTAGAAACGGCTCCTCGCATCCCATGCTGTTCGGGCTCGGCAAGATTCGGTCTTTTCACCGCGAGCCTATTGGCCGGCGTGTTTGCGCCGGCGTTCGGGGTGCATTCGCCCGCGGCTCCGGCTGTCTGATTGGCCGGCTCTGCGTCGCGATGGCGGTTGCCGTCGCGCAATTTGGGTCGTGGCTAGTGAGTCGACCCAACCCGTCGTGTGGCCGAGCGCGAGGCGCTCAGCCGGGCGTTGCCATCCGCTCCGCTGCGCCGCCTTGCCGTTGAGAGCCATTTTTTGCGCCGGTTTTGCCTGATATCCAAGCGTGGCAGCACTATGGTTAACGGCTCGTTAACGCTGTGCCAGTGCTCGATCGGCGCGCTTCCTGCCGATCACGTGCCAGACCTCCATCTGGCCCGCGCCTTTCACCTCGATGGTCCCCCTGGCTTCGCAGTCGAATGCGTCCTTAACCAGCTCGTGCGTGGCTGCGGGTGATCTGAATGCATCTGGCTTCGTCCGTGCAATTCCATGCGGCTCGCCAGGTTCACGGCTTCGCCCCACAGGTCATAAATGAATTTCTTGCGGCCGATGACGCCGGCCACGACCGGACCGGAGTTGATGCCGATGCGGAACGAGAGCTGGCGGCCGCCGAACGGGCGCTGGGCGACGGCAGCCTGCAAGTCGAGCGCCAGGTCGACGAGCGCGCTGGCGTG
This sequence comes from uncultured Alphaproteobacteria bacterium, assembly GCA_963695665.1. Classification (GTDB taxonomy): domain Bacteria; phylum Pseudomonadota; class Alphaproteobacteria; order Rhizobiales; family Xanthobacteraceae; genus BOG-931. The sequence continues at coordinate 5,358 of CAVOHL010000011.1, read as the reverse complement.
GTCGGGCCGCGATCGCGGCACGCCTGATGCGACCATGTAGCAGTCGCCGATCGTCTTGATCTTCTCCAGGTCGTATTTCTCGACCAGGCCGTCGAAGCACTGAAAGACCTCGTTGAGGAGATCGACCAGTTGCAGCGGCGTCATCTTCGCCGCCATGGGCGTGAATTCGACGACATCGGCGAACAGGATGCTGGCGGCGTCGTAGTGCGCGGCGATCGTGCGCTGGTCGGCCTTGAGCGCTCTCCGAGATCTCCTTCGGGAGTATGTTGAGCAGCAGCATTTCGGAGCGCTGCTGGAAGAAATTCCGCCGACCGACAAAGTAGTAGAGGAGCCCGAAGGTGATCGCGATCACCGCGCCGACATTGAGCACGAAGAACCAGGTCACGAAGGCTTCGGGCAGGCCGACCGGCACGAGATAGGGTTGCAGGAGGGCGCTCACGATCAGCAGAACGACGAACCCGACGATCCAGAACAACGTTCGGCGCAGATCCTCGAGCAAAAGCGAGCCGAGCGGGCACAGCGCCGCCCAGATGATCACGACGCTCGACTCCCTGAACCCACCCAGGCACATCATCAGAAGCCACGGCAGGATCAGAATGTGTGAGAAGCTGGGTGAAGCGATAGAAGCCGAGATTGCGGGTCCACGCGAAGATCGCCGTATTGATCGGGGTGATGATCGAATAAAATCCGGGGATCGCAGCGGCGAGCGGCACGCCGGCGGCGAGGTAGATGGCGCTCCACAGCACTGTCAGGGGCAAGGTTCCGGCGCAGAGCACGACGACGAGCCGTTTTTGCAGCGCCGTTTCGTGGCTGTCGGTCGGATCGAGGCCGATGCGTCCGGCCAAGGCGACGAGACCTTTGGTGTAATCGGAAACCCAGCCGAGCCGCCGACCACCCTTTGCCCGATCTTGTTCCATTCGCAGCGTCCTTGGGCGGGCACATTTCGACGCAAGCTTTCCCCGACTCGCTTCATCTGACCAAGCTTGAGCCGGTCGTCAACCGCAAGACTGCAAAGGCGCTTGGTCTTGCCATCGCCAAACATTTCTCATTCGCGCCGACGATGTGATCGAGTGCACGAAGAACGCTGCGGATTGCCGCCGGCCTGGATTGCTTCGTCGCGCTCGCAACGACGAGCGCTGCGAGCGTGGTCGTCCCGTCTTATGAGTTTTGACCCTAACTCGCTTCGCGCAGCTTCACCGCGCCTTCGAGGTCGACCGAGACGAGCTGCGAGACGCCGCGCTCGGCCATGGTGACGCCGTAGAGGCGGTTCATCCGCGCCATGGTGATCGGGTTGTGGGTGATGATGATGAAGCGGGTCTCGGTCGAGCGGGTCATCTCGTCGAGCAGGTCGCAGAAGCGCTCGACATTGTAGTCGTCGAGCGGCGCGTCGACCTCGTCGAGCACGCAGATCGGCGCCGGATTGGTGAGGAACACGGCGAAGATCAGCGCCAGCGCGGTGAGCGCCTGCTCGCCGCCGGAGAGCAGCGACAGCGTCGCCGTCTTCTTGCCCGGGCGGCTTGGCCATGATCTCGAGGCCGGCTTCGAGCGGGTCGTCGCTCTCGATCAGCTGCAGCTCGGCGTTGCCGCCGCCGAACAGCTCGGCGAACAGCTTCTTGAAGTTCTCGTTGACGATCGCGAACGAAGCGAGCAGGCGCTCGCGCGCCTCGTGATTGAGGCTGTGGATGCCCTGCCGCAGCCGCCGGATCGCCTCGACGAGGTCGTCGCGCTCGCTCGCGAGCTTGTCGTGCTGCGCCTCGACCTCGCGCAATTCCTGCTCGGCGAGCAGATTCACCGAACCGAGCCGCTCGCGCTCGCGCCGGATGCGGTCGAGTCTTCGCCTCGACGTCGGCGATCGGCGGCAGCTCGGCGCCGGCCTTGAGCTCGGCGAGTTCCGCCGCGTCGGCCGGCTCGACGTCGAGCGTCTCGCGGATTTCGTGCTCGATATCGGCGACGGCGGCGCTTGGCGCCGTCGCAGCGTTCCTCGGCGCGCGCCGCCTCGGCGCGCGCCTCGCCGACCGCTTCGAGCGCGGCGCGCGCGGCCTTGTCGGCCTCGGCGAGGTCGGTCTCGGCCTGCGCCAGCCGGTCGGCGGCGGCGCGGCGCTCCGGCTGTCGCGGTCTCGATCTCGCCGATCAGCGCCTGGCGCTGGCCGGCGAATTTTTCCGGCGCATGGGTGAGCTCGGTGCGCTCGCGCCGCGCTTCCTCGGCACGCTGCGCGCGATGGTGTCGATCTGCGCCGCGGCGCTCTCGCTTGCGTTCGCCCCAGGCCGCGCCGCTCGGCGGCGATCGCCTGCAGGCGGCGATCCGCGAGCTCGGCCTCGCGCGCGATGGCCTGCGCCTCGACCCGCACTTCGGCGAGCGCGGCGCGGTCGCGCGCAATCATCTCGTTGACCTCGGCGAGCCTCCGTTCAAGCTCGGCGGCGGCCGGGAGCGCGGCGAGCGCCGCCTGCGTATCGCCGCGCGCGGCGTTCGCTTCATCGCGGCCGGCGCTGAGCCGCTGCCTTGCTTCCTTGAGCGCGGAGATGCGCGCCGCGTTGCGGCCGATCTCGCGTTCGGCGTCGGCATGCTCTTCGCGCACGGTATCGGTCGAGTGCTGCGCCTCGCGCCACTGCGCGCGCGCCTTGGTCTCCGCCTCGGCTGCGGCGGCGGCCGCCGCCTCCGCCGCCTCGACCGCGCTGCGCTTTGCTTCGACTTCGCCGCGCGCGGCGGCAAGCTCGCCCTCGATCGCCTCGAGACGGCCGCGTTCGGCGAGCCGGCGCGCCGCTCCGGTCGGCGCATGCGCGGCGGCGGCAAAGCCGTCCCAGCGCCAGAAATCGCCCTCGCGCGAGACGAGCCGCTGCCCGGGCTTGAGCAGCGCCGCGAGGCGCGGTCCGTCGGCGCGGTCGACGACGCCGATCTGGCCGAGCCGGCGCGCGAGTTCCGGCGGGGCCTGCACATGGCGGGAGAGCGCGCTCGCGCCGTCCGGCAATTGCGGATCGGACGGATCGAGCGCCGCGCCCGCCCAGCGCATCGGCGCGGACTGATCGACCGGCGCGTCGAGATCGTCGCCGAGCGCGGCGCCGAGCGCCTTCTCGTAGCCCTTGTCGACGACGAGCGCGTCCATCACCGGCGGCCAAAGATTTTTGTTCTCGACCGCGAGCAGCTTGCCGATCGTCTTCGCCTCGGTCTCGAGCCGTTGCACCCGGCGCTCGGCGGCATCGAGCGGCGCGCGCGCGGCGTCGAGCCGCTCGCGCGCGCCGGCGTGGCCGACTTCCGCGGCGCGCGCCGCGTTCTCCGCTTCGGCAAGCGCGGCCTGTGCGGCTCGCCAGCGCTTGCGTCAGCGCGGAAATGTCGGGCGCGCCGCTGCCGGTCGCCGCCAGCCCGGATTCGATGTTGGCGAGCTCGGCCTCGAGTCGCGCCGCGCGCTCCGCGTGATCGCGGAACGCCGCCTGCAGCTGATTGCGGCGCGCGGTCAGATCGGCGAGCGCGCCGGTCAGTTCGGCGAAGGATTTCTCCGCGGCGGCGAGCGCCGCGTCGGCCGCGGCGACGCGCCCGTTGACGTCGGTGAGCCGCAAGGCGCTCGCCTGCGCTTCGGCCTTGAGCGTCTTCTCCTCGGCGGCGAGGCGGCCGAGCGCCGCCTCGGCGTCGGCGGCAAGCGCGCGCTCGCGCTCGAGGTCGGCGGCGAATTGTTCGAGCCGCCGGTCGAGCTCGCCGATGCGCTCCTTGGCGCGCGCCTCCTCGCGCTCGAGCGCGTCGCGCGCGACAATGAGGCGCTGCAGCGCCGCGGCGGCCTTGGCCTCCGCCTCGCGCAAGGCCGGCAGGCCGGCGGCGACCTGCGCCTGGCGCGTGGACGCCTGCGCCTGCTCGCCGGTGCGCGCGGCGACGACGCGCACGGTGCCGTCCCGCGGCCGCTCGGCCTCGGCGACCTCGGCCTTCGCCGCGATCCAGCGCAGATGGAGCAGCAGCGCTTCGTTGCGGCGCACCTGGCCGGAAATGTTGCGGTAGCGCACCGCCTGCCGCGCCTGGGTCTTCAGCGCGTCGACCTGGGCGGCGAGCTGGCCGATGACGTCCTCGACGCGCGCGAGGTTGTGCTCGGCCGCCTTGAGCCGCAGCTCCGCCTCGTGGCGGCGCGCGTGCAGGCCGGAGATGCCGGCCGCCTCCTCGAGCACGCGCCGGCGCTGCTCGGGCTGCGCCTGGATGATCTCGCCGATGCGGCCCTGGTGCACGAGCGCCGGCGAACGCGCGCCGGTCGAGGCGTCGGCGAACAGGATCCTGACGTCGCGGGCGCGCACCTCGCGGCCGTTGACGCGGAAGGTCGAGCCCTGCTCGCGCTCGATGCGGCGCGAGACCTCGAGCGTGTCGGCGTCGTTGAACGCGGCCGGCGCCGTGCGATCGGCGTTGTCGATCGAGATCGCGACCTCGGCGTGGTTGCGCGCCGGCCGGTCGGTATTGCCGGAGAAGATCACGTCGTCCATGTCGGCGGCGCGCATCGCCTTGTGCGAGGCTTCGCCCATCACCCAGCGCAGCGCTTCGACCAGATTGGACTTGCCGCAGCCGTTCGGGCCGACCACGCCGGTCAGTCCCGGCTCGATCACGAAAGTCGGTCGGCTCGACGAAGGACTTGAAGCCGATCAGGCGCAGCCGCGTGAGCTTCATGCGTGTATTGCGTTCCTCCCCCTTGCAGCGGCGGCAGGAAATCGTTAAGGGCTCACGCCCAGACGGCGCGTCAGGGGGGTGCCGCATCGGCGCGGAGAATAAATCGTCGCGTCTGCTAGCGCAACAGGCTCGCCGGGTTATCCAGATTTCCGCGCGCGCTGGCGCCGGACGAAGCAGCCTGGGCGCCGTCGGCGCGGCCCGGCGCCGGGCCGAAAAACCCTTATCCGTCCTTGAGATAGGGGGCGATACACCTTGGCCAGCATTCCTCGATCGACAGGTCGCCCGGTGAGCTTCTTGCCATTGATGAAGAAGGTCGGCGTGGCATTGACCCCGAACTTCTCGGCGGCGCGGTCGCGCACCTTCTGGATGCCTTCGAGCACCTTTTGATTCGCCAGGCACGCTTCGAAGCACTGCTGGGTGAAGCCGGCCTGCTTGGCGATCGCGAGCAGCGGCGCGATCGGCTTTTGCACCACCCATTCCTTCTGCTGCGCGAACAGCGTCTCGATCATCGGGAAGTATCTTGTCCTTGCCGGCGCAGCGGGCCAGCATGAAGGCGGCGGCCGCCAGCGGTCGAGCGGAAATTCGCGGAAGATGAAGCGCACTTTGCCGGTATCGATGTACTTGTTCTTCAGTTCCGGAAAAGTCGTTTCGGAGAATGGGCGCAGTGCGGGCAGGTCATCGAGGCATATTCGATGATGGTAATCGGCGCGTTCTCGGAGCCGAGC
>CAVOHL010000010.1:0-107072 GCA_963695665.1 uncultured Alphaproteobacteria bacterium | reverse complement strand
CTTGCAACTCCCGATATCGACCGCGTGCGATAGGGTGCAACCTTCACGGCAGCAGACACCGTGACACTCTAGTCAGCGGGGTCGCACTCCTCAAGTATACAATTCCCCTGATTAGGATGCGTACTCTAGAATTGAGATCGAGCAACAGTTGGTTAATGTCCGCTTCGCCGCCGAGAGCGAACTTAAGATTTCGATCGCGGAATGTCCGCCAAAGGCCAATAGCGAACGACTGGAATGAAACAATGGCTGCCGATGCCATTTATCTAGCAACGATCTGGGTCATCCCGGTTGTCATCGCCGTCACCTTTCATGAAGCCGCGCATGGCTTCGTCGCGCATCTTCTCGGCGACGACACGGCATGGCGCCTTGGGCGCGTCAGCTTCAATCCGCTAAGGCACATCGATCCGGTAGGAACGATCCTGTTGCCTGGCATGCTGTTGCTGATGGGTTCGCCGTTTCTGTTCGGCTACGCCAAGCCGGTGCCGGTTAATTTTCGGGCCCTGCACAGTCCTCGGCGCGACATGGTGCTGGTCGCCGCCGCCGGACCGGTGATGAACATTGCGCTCGCGATTCTCGCGGCGTTGGCGTTTCACATCGTTGGGGATCTGCCGGTGACCGGCGGGCAATGGCTGGCGGCGAATTTGAAGAACGCGTTGCTCATCAATGTCGTCCTGGCCGTGTTCAACCTGTTTCCGCTTCCGCCGCTCGATGGCGGCCGCATTCTCGTCGGGCATACTTCCGGCGGCTGCCGCGGCACCGTTTGCTCGGCTGGAGCCGTACGGGATACCAATCCTGATCGGTATCCTCTTCGTGCTGCCAATGCTGGGCTCTCTGTTGGGAATAGACCTCAGCATCGTCTCGCGCGTGCTCGCCATCGCGACCAGCGCCGTGATCGACGCAATAATTTATCTCACCGGCAACACCTAGGCCGCGACTGACATAAGCACGATGGGCCAACTCAGACGCGGTGAGCCAACGCATTCTTCGTCTGCGAACCGACATATCCGGGACTGACCCGAGCAACGATTATTACGTCTCGTTGCAGATCACCTCGTCGGCGCGAACAGTCAGTCACCCAACATCGTCACATTCATAACTCACGGCGTCACAATCGCAACTCATTGGAGCCCGAATCCATTGGGATCACTCAACAAACATCAGGAACCCAAAGCAGGCGCGATAATCGATAGCGATGGAGGGATCAATGCTGAGGCAAAAGTTACTGCCGGCCATCCTCGTCGTATTGCCCGCAACCGCTGCGTTGATGGTGCAATCAACCCTTGTCGAAGCGACGGTCGATGAGTGCAAGACCAAGCCCGGTTCGGCGACGCCACCCGGTACCCATTGGTACTACCGCGTCAATCGCGCGAATAACCAACACTGCTGGTATCTGAGCTCCGCCGGCACCGTGGTGCGTGCGCGCGAAGCGATCGCGAATGCGCATCGCCACCTCGCCCGGCGCAGTACGAGAATATTGCTGAAACAATCTTCTCAATACGATCGTAAGCTGCACCCGCAAACAGCATCCGTGCAGATGATGCCTGCACGGACGGTGCTCGCCGCGGCCGCGTTGCCCGAACCGCCGGTCCCTGAACGCGCAACGCCGACAGACTTTGCTGCGCGCTGGCCGGAACTCCCGAAATCCCGAGATTTGGACGCGCGCGAAGTTGCGACCATAAGCTATGCGGATACCAATCCGGCGACCGGCGCGGACCAGCAAATGCCCCTGAGCTGGCCTATCGCTGACGCCGATCCCGCCGGACCGCAGCAGGCCTCCGTCAGCGAGCCGGCCTCGGCGTCCGCCTTTCTTGGCGGTGCATCGGTGACGGCGTTACTGCTCGCCGGCGGAATTTTTAACCTCGTTCGCCGCTCCCGTCGGACGCATTCCCCCGATCGTGCGCGCGCAGCTGCAGACCCCGCGGGCCAGCGCCGGCATATGCTTGCTGGTTTCGGTAAGCCGGCCCGGCCTCGACTACCGGCGGGAGCGCCGCGCAACGCCTCCGCCTTTCGGGCGCCGGCGCCCACTGATCCGATTGACGACATCAAGACGATTCTGCGCGAACTAAAGCGTGCCGACGCGGCCGGCTATTCGCCGCGGTCATTCGCGCCCGCTGCTCGCACGCGTCGTATCGGGAGCGCCCCCAAGCAGGTCAAGAGGCTCCTCGACGTGGCGTCATAAGGGCGCGCGCCGGCGCGAGCTAGAAAACGGGCACTTTCTGTGATTCCGGTCACTTCGCCGCTGCCAAGGGGCCGCTATGGTGTGTTTAGGGCTGACGATTAGGAGAATCGACATGACTAAGGTCATTAAGACGACCTCCACGGGCATTTCGCGAATCTTGGCGCGTTTCGGCGCGCGTATCGCGGTTCAGCGAACCTACCGCTGGTACGAAGTCGAAGTCGCCTCTTTCTAAAGCTTCAGCCAAACGCACTTAGGCGTGTACTCATCTGTGGACGCCCCGCCAAGTGCAAGCGGTTTTTGAAGAAGATTGGCACGTAGTCGGATGCTGCCATCTGTCCGGCCTCTGATGCAGCGATGGAGCTGCGGGCCCGTATGGGAGTTCGCGGACCGGAACCAAATCATAAATGCGTGCTGCAGGCACGATGAGTACATCTGGTTCTTCCGGCCCCGTCTCGCCGACTGTTGCGCCATACCCTCCTTCGACCGACTACACCTGCGACGACCTCAGGTCCGCCAGGCTCACGCCTTGGCTGCGACCGGAGCTCTGTAGTTTTCCTGCTTTACAAGTAGCGCCCAGATGATCCGCGCCATCTTGTTGGCGAGCGCGACGGTCACCAGCATGCGCGGTTTGCGAGCCAGCATCTGTTCGAGCCACGAACCCTTTGGGGCGCCGCGTTTGCTCGCCTGAAGCACGACGGTGCTGCTGCCGATGATGAGTAGGCGCCTGAGCGTGCGTTCGCCCATTTTGGATGTCGCCCCAAGCTTCCGCTTACCGCCTGTCGATCTTTGAAGAGGCGTGAGACCGAGCCAAGCGGCGAAGTCGCGGCCCTTGGCAAAGGTCTCGGCCGGCGGTGCTAGAGCGGCGATCGCGGTGGCAGAGATCGGGCCGATGCCAGGAACGGTCATCAGCCTGCGCGATACTTCGTCCTCGCGAGCACGCCGCGCGATCTCCTTGTCGAGATCCGCGATCTTGCCGTTGAGACCGGCGAGCAGGTCTAACATCAATCGGAACATGGCGCGGGCCGCTTCGGGAAGCGAGCTGGCCATCTCTTCTTCCTCGAGCAGGTCGGCAAGCATCGCCACATGCGACGGCCCCTTGGGTGCGATCCAACCATATTCAGTGAGGTGACCCCGGATCGCGTTGATGAGCTGGGTTCGCTGCCGCACTAACAGATCACGGGTCCGAAACACCAAACCCGCCGCCTGCTGCTGTTCGCTCTTCACCGCCACGAACCGCATGCTGGGGCGCTGCGCCGCTTCGCAGATCGCCTCGGCATCGATCGCGTCGTTCTTTTGCCGCTTCACAAACGGCTTTACATAGGCGGGCGGGATCAGCCGAACTTCATGGCCAAGCTGGGTGAGCTGACGGGCCCAGTGATGCGCTCCACCACATGCCTCCAGCGCTACCGTGCAACTCGGCTGGGCTGCGAAGAAATCCAGACAGCTTTCCTCGACTGATCCGCTTGCTGAATATCGCTCGACCCCGCTCATCCGCTCCGTGAACGTGAAAGACGTGCTTGGCGATATCCAGACCGATTATGATAACTTCCGACACGGACGCCTCCCTCAAGTGGTGCTCAACACCTCCACTTTGGCACATCGATGCCGTCGGGGGGCGTCCACCCCATCATAAACGCGCAGGCCATGCCCGCTTTTGGGGTCCGCTTTTGGCGGCCTCGACCTGAGAATGGGTACACGCCTTAGTTGGCAAACGCTTTGGCTGGTTCGAGGAGCAACGCGTCGCTATTCCGCATGTTTGGGCTGCCGGTCTGCCGGAACGGAACCGCCTTGCCGTTTCCGGCTGAGCGATACCCAAAACATAACCAGGAACAAAGGAAGCGCGACAATCGAACACGACCAAGCAATTTGGTAATACACCGTCCGCCAATCGACCAAATCCGCGAGGTGACTTATCTCTTTGGAATAATCCAATTTGTCAGTCGCGCTGCAGTCGACGTAATGGAAGAACGGATAAGAAATCTCGGAAACGCCGAGGCACAGTGCCGCTGCGGCGAGCGACAAGACGATAATTGTGGTCGCCAGCCATCGAGCCAATCCACTTCGGTGAAAGACATCGCCTTTTTCCGCGGCAAATGTCGTGGCGGCAATGATAATTCCGTCGAAGGCCAGCAGCGCCAATCCTTTTCCGTCGAGGATGGTCAGAATTTCATAAAGGGTCTTCACAATTTCGCCGGCGTGCGATGGACTGACTTGAGTTCCGGCGGCGTGCAAAAGCTCGATCTTTTGCAATAAGTCGCAGACCATATTGCTCTCCCGCTCCTATCCGCCGAATAATAAATGATTCGAGCCGAGAGATCGTGGTCGCCTTTCACTTTTCTTGCGCGTGTGATGCCTCAGATGGTCAATCGCGTCTTCCCGGGCGTGCTCCAGCCGCGTCCGCCGTTCACCCAACTCCAGACGTATTGCCGTCTGGAGGCGAACAACGCGGTATCGGCATTAGAAGAGCAACAGCATGATGATTGGAGCCGATTGAGCCAATCGTGAGAGCGGATATTACCGCTCAACCCTTCCACTTGATCGAACACCCCATCGAAGGAGTTTGCTCCGCCGGCCCGTGGCCGGTTTCCGCAACCTGTTTCATCGCCTCAAAAAGGTCGCGGCGGGCGTTCGGCACGGGAGCAGTGCGTGAGGCGTCGAGCCTTCCGCGGTACTGCAACTCGTCTTGCGCGTTGAAGCCGAAGAAGTCGGGCGTACATTGAGCGCCATAGGTGCGCGCCACCTCTTGCGTTTCGTCGATGACGTAGGGAAACGCGAAACCATGCTTCGCCGCAAATGCCTTCATGCTGTCGAAGGAGATCCTCGGGATAAGCCTCGGTGTCGTTCGGCATGATAGCGATCGTTCCGATTCCGATCTCACGCAGCGCCTTGGCTTCGGCCACGATGCCGCCAATGCTGGCCTTCACATACGGGCAGTGGTTGCAGATGAAGACAACGAGTGTACCCTTCGTTCCGCGCACGCTGGCAAGCGTATGGGTTTTTCCCTCCACGCCCTTAAGCGCGAAATCACCCGCCTTCCATCCGAAGGCACAAATGTTGGTTTTAGACAATGCCATTGCAACTCCTCCACCGACTGAATTGTATGCTATGGCACTCAGCGAATACTCGGGCGTCGATTTCCATGCGCCCGTCGAAGCCCTAATGGCGGATCGCAGCGTGAGGAGCGTCTGCCGTGACGAGGGTCTTCGAACTGCAGTGTTCTCGCTCGCCAACCTTAAGCTTTGAAATGGCGTTGTCGGTGCTGCCAACATACTGAATTCGCAATATCCCACTTACCCGCTATTGGGTGTCCGCCTGCTCAGAACGTTCGGATTTGAAATAAACGTCGACCTGTTCGCCAACGACGAGCGGTCCGGGATCCGACAAATCGACCACGACCTCCAATACATCGACGTCGTTGAACTTGCGCGGGTCACCCGAATTGATGCGGCTCGGGCCGACGACGCGGGCGATAGACGAAACCTTGCCGTCAAACTCACGGCTGTGAAACGCCGCGGCGCGAACCACTACACTTTGCCCGGCCCGGATCCTTCCAAGATCCTGCTCGTTCACCTCGGCGCGCACGCGTAAGGCCGATACATCGCCGACGACCAGGATCGCCGGCTCCAATGTCGGCACCGCCAGTTCGCCCTTCCTGGCGCCGACGCGTAAGACGACGCCGTCGGCCGGCGCGCGGATTTGCGTTTTTTCCAGCGCGGCCTGCGCCACTCGCCATTCGGCCTGCGCCACATTGAGCTCACCTTCCAGGCGGGTCGGCAAGGGGGTGTCTGCCGACGCTTTGAGCTTGGCCAGTGCGTCCTGTCGTTCGCGCACACGGTCCTGCGCATGCGACACGGCCGAACGCGCCGCGTCGAGTTCGGCCTTCGTGGCTGTGCCGGTCCTCTGGTCGGCGGTCGTCTTGTCCAGTGCGGATCGTGCGTCGGCAAGACTACGCTCGGAATTGGCGGCTGCATCCTCGGCCTTGCGCCGGTCCGCCGAGGCCGCCGGCGCGGACTGATCGTTACGGGCGCGCTTGCGCAGGGCGACTTGGGCGTCGGCTTCGGCCACGCGCGCCAGCGCTTCTTCGTCATCGAGGCGAACCAGCAATTCGCCGGCAAACACGTCTTCGTTGGCTTTGACCAACACTTCGGCAATCCGCCCCCCCGGCAGGGGCGCCGCGATCTTGATCTCGCCGGAGCGCGGCTCGACGCGTCCAAGCGTCACCGCATCCCAGGAGCCTTGCATTGCCGAGCCTTGCATAGCCGAGCTTGGGCCCGCCGCGCGCTGGGCAGCCGAACCGGCGGGAGCCGCGTGCAGTTCGTCGGCGCGAAATTTCTGCCCGGATTCCGGTGCCGCCAAAATAACGCCTAACGCGACTATCCCCGGCAGCAATAGCTTTTGCTTTCGAGTGCTCATGCTTACTCTCCAATCAGCTCGCATATTTCAGAGTACGGACGGCGCTGAGGTTTGCGCCGCGCCGTTGATCGCTGACGATACGGCCATCCTCGATGCGAAGAATCCGGTCCGCGAACGGCATGATGCGTGGATCATGCGTGACGATGAACATCGCGCGTGCCGGATCCTTGGCGATCTCCGCCAGCACCGTCATGACGGCTTGGCCATTTTCGCTGTCCAGCGACGCCGTTGGCTCGTCGGCGAGGACGACGGACGCGTCTCCTACGATCGCGCGGGCGACGGCCACGCGTTGTTGTTCGCCGCCGCTGAGCGCGCTGGGAAATGCGTTTGCCTTGTGGGACAGCCCGACTGTGGCCAGTGCCTTGTCCGCCTTCACGCGTGCGAGCGGCGAACACTCGCCGCGTACATCGAGCGCCAACCGGACATTTTCGGCGGCGGTCAAAGTCGGAAACAAATGATAGGATTGAAACACGAATCCCACATTGTCCCGCCGCAGCTCAGCCAGGTGTTCCGCGCTGAGCCCGCTCGTCGAGCGGCCGCGAATCTGCACGCTTCCGCTCGTCGGCGACAACATGCATCCAAGCACGGACAGGAGCGTGGTCTTGCCGCTGCCGGATGGACCCATCAGCAGGGTCAATTCGCCGCCGGCGAGCGACAGATTGATGCCTTTGAGCGCTTCGACGCGCCCGGCGCCCTCGCCACGAACCATGCCGATTTCGGTTGCCTCGATCATGGGTTCCTTCATTGCGCGAACACCAGGACGGGATCGATGCGCGTCACGACCCTGATCGCCGAAATGGCGGCAATCGCGCACATCGCGATCGTGAGCCCGAACAAGCCGACGGTCAGTCCGGGTGTCATGACAATGGGCAGAGCGGCATCGCTGGTCATCTTCACCAGCGCCAGGTCGATCGCGGCCGCAATCGAGAACCCGATGACGGCGCTGATGAGCGCCTGGGCGAGAATGACCTTGAGGATGTACAGGCGCGAGGAGCCGATGGCGCGCAGGGTTGCGAACTCCTTGAGATGGTCCTTGGTGCTCGAATACAGCGTCTGCGCGACGATGATCGTGCCGACGATGATGCCGAGGATGGCGCTGCCCAGGAGAGCGGCTCCAGCGCCGGTGTCGAACAGCCAGAATACGCGCGTGCGATGCCGAAACTCCGCGGACGTCAGCACCTCGGCGTTGGGCAGGCCGGCCGCAAGCCGGTTGCGAACGACCGCAGGATTAGCGTCCGGCGCAATGCGCACGATGTAATAATTGGCCCGGTAGGGCGGCACGCCCAGATAGGCTCGCGCGCGCTCGATCGATGCGAATACCTGGGGCGTTGTCGTGAATGAGCGGATACCATTGGTGACAGCGACGACCCGAGCTTTTTGATTGTTGATCTCGGCGTGCCCTCGAATCTGCGCGATCCCGAGTTGCTCGAAGTACGACCGGTCGATCGCAACGCCGTCGGGCATCGACAGATCGTCCGGGCCGCCTTCGACCAGGCTCCATGGTTGTAAACCGGGAGTGGTCGTCGGCGCGCCGACGACAAGAACCGGCGTCGACGCGCCGCCATTCGGCTTTCGCCAGGACGCATAGCCGACGACTACCGGAACCGCGGCCGTTACCCCTTCGACGGACAACGCGTGGAGGCGCTCGCGCCCGGCCAGCAGCGAGGATTCCTCGAAGCTCCTGGTTTCGGTGGGCACGATCCAGAAATCGGCCTGAGCGTGGTCGATCATCGTCGTAACCATGTATTCGAAGCTCAGGAAGAACTCCGAGCTGAACGGTGACGAGCACGATCGAGAAGACGATCCCAACCACTGTGGCGATCAATCGAACCCGGTCATGAAATAGATTGCGAGATGCAAGCGTGAGGATCAGGGTCATCACGCCATGCAACGAATCGAGATTATGGGAACTTCGCAAAACGGCATGGCCTCAGATGAATCCTCAATGTCGATGCGACGATGGTTGGTCGCTGGTGATGACAAGGTCAGTTCTGCGAGATCGCGATCGGTGAGATCAAATTATGCCAATTGCGCGTTGCGGGCGTTCAGTTTGCCCGCATAAGCCACGTGACGGATAGCATCGATACAAATCATTTCCGATCCTCTGCCGTGGTTCAAGTCCACAGTATTGTTCCAGATGCGCGCCAACAGCGGATGGTAAACATGCCCGTAGCGGATGGTTAAGATGCCCGTCACGACAATGGGATCGCCGTTTGGGCAATCAATGCGGCGATTAGAGGGCGGCCTCCGCCGGACCCCGGCGGGAACCACTGGCAGAGGCATAAATCGACCACGTCGAGCTTTGTGGATTTCTCCGGACGTCGTCGCCCTTTGCCCAATATGTGACTGAGAAGAGGTAGTTAGGCGTCGTTGCTGATGCAAATGATCAACAATTGCCTGAGATAGCCCGCGCCTGTGTTGCGGTCTCGGCGCCGCATTCGCCAAGTACCACACGCGGGGCGACACCTGCGGCCATAGCTTGGCCCCCACGCAGGCAAGTTAACTGCTATCGCAGAATGGCAAATGACATGGTTCTGGAGATTACAGGCGGCATCCTCGTGACCTTCGCGCTCGCACTGCTCGCGTTCATTGCGAACCGAAGTGGACGCGTGGTTGTCGCCGCTCTTCTCGCTGCGGCGGCATGGCTATTTGCCGGTTTGGATCTCTGGATTTGGTTTTGGAGCGGGTGGGGGACGCGAATGCCACCGCGGCCGCCGAAGCATCTAGTCGGTCCAATGCTGGTTAAGCCACATTGGGCACCGCGTGTTGCACTCCGTTGGTCGCGGCGTGACGTGTGCTAGCTTGTAGGTCGGCAGAACGAACCCACGCGACTCAGTCAAGCGGCTATGGTTCATCGATCCAAGCCTTCTCGATCAATCTCGTGATGGCGACAGACGGTTCGGTGCCCGATGACCCGTTTTTTGCTGTGTGCCTTCTCTTGTGATCCTCACCCTCGGGGTGGTTGCTCGTGCAGAGCCGGCCGTCAGGCCCGGACTTCTCCGATACCGGCCCGGACGCGGACGCGTATGGTGCAGCAAAGGGATTCCCGGTGCCGCCGGTCGGTCAGCCCCCGACGCAAGAGTTCATGGTCGGGTGGTATAGCCACTACGATCGCCTCACGCCGACGCGCGCCGTGCCCAAGCTTGATGCACCCTCGACGCTCAAGCGAGCGGCCGGGCCGATCACTCCGGTCTATCAGTATGACGGCCGCCAGAACTCGATCGACGACTATCTCGACCACAACCCTGCGACGGGTCTGTTGATCGCCCGAGACGACGCGATCCTGTTCGAACATTACCGCTATGCCCGGACGGATCGCGATCGATTCCTGTCAAATTCCATGGCCAAGACGATCACCGGCCTGCTGGTCGGGATCGCGGTATCGGAGGGCGCGATCCACTCGATAGACGATACAGCCGCGAGCTATGTGCCGGAACTGGTCGGCACCGAGTATGGCGCGACGCCGCTGCGGGCACTGCTGCACATGTCCTCTGGCGTCGCCTTCCGCGAGACCTATCAGCCGGACGACGACATCTTCAAGCTGCACGCTGCGCTGCTGTGGAAGGGTGCCACGGGCGCGATATCGGCGCTCAAGCAATTCAATACCCGCGATGCGCCGCCGGGCACACGCTTCTCGTACGCAAGCGCAGAGACCGAAGTGCTCGGCTTGGTCGTGAGCCACGCCGTCCATATGACTCTCGCGGACTATCTCAGCACCCGGATCTGGCAAAAGCTGGGTGCGGAATCCGACGCGGCCTGGGCTTTCGACCCGACCGGGCAAGAGGTGGCGTATTGCTGCTTGGTGGCGACGCTGCGCGACTGGGCGCGACTTGGCCTGATGCTGGCGCATGACGGTGCGTGGAACGGCTATCAGATTGTGCCGCAGCAATGGCTGCTCGACGCCACCACCGTCGGGCAAGGCGAGGGTTACCTGCGCAATACGATCGCTCCGTCATGGGGCTATGGCTACCAAGTCTGGATCCTTCCGGGCGAGCGGCGCATGTTCGCTCTGCTGGGTCGCTTCGGTCAGGATATTTTCGTTGATCCGAAGTCCAAGTTGGTCATGGTCCAAACCGCCGTGCGCACCGAGGATCGCGGTCCCAAATCGGCAGAGGTCATGGCGTTGTGGTATGCGGTCGTGGCGCAGTATGGCCACCGTTAGTTGTTCCGCGGCGGTTCGGTCTGCACTACCATGCCGCTTGGCGGGCTGACCTAACGGGACAGGGAGGGGCACGACGGTGACTCCCGAAAAAATAATTCAAGACCTTATAGACATCCTAAAGATCGTAGCCTGGCCAGCGCTGGTAATTTGGATTGCCTGGTTTCTCAAAGACGAAGTTAAGCGCGCGGCGTTGAGGTTGATCGAAATTGGTCCCAGTGGGGCCAAGTTCGCACCGCCGGCGCAGCAAACCGCCACACCCACCGAGGGCGTTCCTGCACGTCCCGACAATTCTCAATCGGGCGCCGTAAAGGCCCTGGCGATGAAGGGGTCGTCACTTGCTCAACAATTTATTGCTTCATGGAAGGCATATTTCCCGCCTGACGAACTCGAGCCGGCGGTCGAGGCCGTCCGTCGTGATCTACCTGTCAGAGCAGGCACCGATCCCAACGATCAAATCGATGCCCTAGTCTATTTGGTCGCCGCGAATAATCTCCAATTATTCTACGAACGAACTTACAATTCGATTTACGGCAGCCAGATTCAGTTGCTTGAACAGAGTAGGGTCCTTGGCAACATTTCACCGGCAAACGCCCAGCAGCTCTACACGGCGACAAAAACACAATATCCCGATGTCTATAAGCTCTTCTCCTTTGAGCAGTGGACGGGTTTCTTGGTGGCCTCCGGACTGGTCGCGCTCGATGCAAACGGCAACTACATCCTCACGCCCAACGGCCGTGGCTTCCTAAAATACATCTACGATAGGCGGCTCCCGCCCAGATTCTACTGAGTTCGAGGAGACCGGCAAAGCATGCCGATAACAGCGCGAGGTGAGCACCGCGACCTTGTCGCCGGCGGTCTGCTGGCGACCGCAGGGCGGCGTGGGCCGCTTCATGCGCGTGCGTGTAACCTTAATCTCGACGCACAGTGGAATTTGCCCTTGGCGCGTGCTCAGTTCGGCGTCGAGGCGGGCGGCCCCACCACTTCACTCTGTCTGATGTTGGTAAAGCGTGGCAATGCTCAAGCATCTCGTTCCACAGCGGCTGAGACGGATCGCGGCGCCCTATGGAGGATGCCGGATGCTCTCGCGTTCTGTTCTCTACCCGCGAACTCATAACGAGAAAATCCAGCGCGTAAAAATCTTCAATCGCGATCCGCGATTGCCGCAACGGGCAGACAAGATTCGCGTCAAGGACTTCGTTAGAGACCGATTGGGTGGCGATTGGGTTACGCCGACTCTATGGCACGGCGAACATCTGCCTCCCCTGGAGCAGCGAACCTGGCCAATTCCGTTTGTGATCAAAGCGAATAACGGAAGCGGCCGGAACTTCTTTGTGCGGCAAGACTCCGATCTCGATTGGAAACGCATAGAGAGCTTGACGGCGGAATGGCAGAGCCGCCCATATGGTGCCGAGTGGGGTGAATGGCTCTACGGCGAGATCGTACCGGCGCTCTTGGTTGAACCATTCATCGGTGAACTGTGCGAGTTGCCCGTCGACTACAAGCTTTGCACCTTCGGCGGGAAAGTCCAGATGGTCATTGTCGGCACCGATCGCGACAATGAGCTCAAATATGCAATGTTCGATACCAATTGGGACCGGCTTCCTCTTAAGCTTGCGGCCTATCCCTCGGATCCGCGCCCGATTCCGAAGCCTCTGTCGCTCGGTCGTATGATCGAAGCCGCCGAGATTTTGGCTGAGGACCTGCCATTCGTACGTATCGACTTTTACGAGGTCGGCGATGTCCCGAAATTCGGAGAGATGACTTTCTATCCAGGGGCCGGATTGGACGCTTTCGATCCACCGGAATGGGACCTCAAGCTTGGAAAGTTCTGGCCAAAAGGAACCTATGCCGCCAGTGCGCGACGTAACCTCGGATTTCGCGCTATCTAGGTTTCTGGCAGGCGGCCTGAGCTCGAACTTGCTCTGGGTTTGCCATTATCGACAGCGGCCTACCGCCACCGCCGACTGAAGCCCGCAGGGCGAATGGGTCTAGAAAAATCAATTACTTGGCTCAGACGGTCGCCCTCCAGGAAGTTGTCGTGTCCGCGTTCGCAGCGCAGGACGAGCAGTCCCGAAGGCTTATGGCTATATCCAGGTCGGCTATTTATATGTGGCGAAAGAGGCATTGATGTCAGCAGAGCGAGATGACCAGGAACGACCGTGTCTTCACTGCCTCATCGTCGAACTGATCGACGATTTTCTTGAGGAGCACCCCGCTACGCCGGGCGGGTCAGACACAGTCGATACCGACGAGGTGGATGAAGTCGTTGTCGCGATCGCAAAGACGTTCGCGGAGCTGACCTCCCGCCAAGACGGCGTGGTCCGCCAGCAATTGATCGAACAGTTGATGCGCGAAATTATGAACTATGATGCTGAGTTTCGTCGCGACGACGCGACGGGTGCGAGCAGCTCTCACGCTCGGCACTGACAAAAGTCGGCGCCCCCTCTGGAGGCCGGCTAGGGTGTTTGTGCGTCTCCAGTCGGGTTTGACCCAAGGCGGTCATTTCAGAGGTTGTGGTGAGCCCGGTCGGGATCGAACCGACGACCCCGTGATTAAAAGTCACGTGCTCTACCGACTGAGCTACGGGCTCGAAGGAAAATAGCTTGATATTACCAAGTCTTACGCTCGTGCTCGCCGTTTTGCAATGATCGTGCAGGCCTTACATAGGTATCTCTAGCAACGATCGGAATGCAAAATCCATCGCAATCGGCGCGCGATATTTGCGGTCGCAATTGCGGTTGGTGCACTGCCGGCGGCGCCGCACTGGGCGAGGGCACTCTGCGTGCCCCCGTCCAGCGCTAAGGCTAGTTTCCGCTCGATTTCGCGCTCAGCGGCGAATCGCCGGCGTTTCTTAATGCGCTGCGGACTGCCGTTTCCGCCATTCCAGAAACTCCTGGAACAGCGCTTCGCGATTGTCCGGCCCCGCGCCGGCCTCGGGCGGACGCGCCTGGCTTTCGCTCTCAGGCGCGGCCTTGCTGTTGCGGTCCAGCCAATCCTGCGCCGGCTGGAAGCGGGTCCACCCGGTAAGCGGGGCGGCCAGCGCCACTTCGCGCCATTTCGGATGGAACGGTGCGGCTTGCAGCGCCTTGACCTTGGAGAAGAAGGCATCGACGAACAGCGTCAGGCGGCGATAACGCTCGGTATGCGGCGCCCAATTGTAGACGGCGAGAACCGCAGCAACGGCGACGGTATCGACGCTGTGTCCGGGCGCGATCAGGCCGGGATAGTCCTCGGCCGTGAGCTGTGCCGGCAGATAGTCCGCGCGCAACGGCTTCTCGTAATCGATCGGAACGAAATGCAAGTCGTCGCTGGCGACCTGGGTGATCTCCTGCAACGGCTTTCCTTCCACCGCGACCACGGCGTCGATCTCGCCTTTCTTCAGCTTCTCCAGCGCCACGCGCTGCTCGATGTAGAGGAAGTGCGGTTTGATATTGAGCCGCTCGAAGATGGTGATGGCGGTCACGAACGTGCCGCCATTCGCCAAACCGACCGCCACGGTCTTGCCGTCGAGATCGGAGAGCTTGCCGACCGCCTTGGTGGCGAGTACGTGCATTTCTTCATTGTAGAGCTTGGCGATGAAGGTGAATTGTTTTCTGATGTTGCTGGCGTAGCCCTTCTTCTCGATGTAATCGAGCGTGTCGGAGCGGACGATGCCGAGGTCGACGCCGCGCAGGAACAGGATATCGGCAACGCCTTGCACCGACCCGCGGCCGACGACCGGCAGCAGCCGGAAATTGTCGCCATCGTCGAGCACGGAAGCGAGATCGGCGCCGAATTGCTCGTAGGTGCTGCCGAACGTCCCGGTCATCATCGTCACCGTATTGGCGTTGAGCCGGTCGGCGGTCTCTCGCGTCGCCTTGCCGTAGCGGAAGATCGCCCGCAAGCCTTCGCTGACCGCGCCCGGATCGATGCCGCTCAGCACCGCACCGAACGGCTCCCAGCGCTCGCCGGCGAACCGCATCATCTGCATCTGCTCGATCGGCGCGAAGTCGGTCGCACTGGTGTTGATGACGATGCCCGGCAGCAGCATCCCGAGCCGGACGCCCTTGAGGTTCGCCGCTTGTTTCATCACGTTCTCTCGGGTGAGGTCGTCGCCGCATTGCTTGAGCACTTGGACAAGAGTCTGCGCGACGCTGTAGCCATAGACGCTGAGCGTATTGTTCTTGTCGCCATCGGGAAAATAGCTGTTCATGAAGTCGAGCCATTCCTTGTAGGTCGGATCGTTCGCCCACAGCGGATCGCCCGGCTCCTTCATGTAGTTGGCGGCGAGAATGCCTTGCGCATTCTCGAGACCGGCCGGCTTGAGCACCGAGCCGACCGAATTCGACACGCTGTTGAGCAGATGCAACGGCTTCCACCCGATCTCGGCCGCGCGTCTGATCGCCATGGCGGCAAATTTCGGCGTCGCGACGTCGAAGAATACGTCGGCGCCCGAGGCCTTGAGCTTTGCCATCTGCGCATTGAGGTTGGCATCGGTCGTCTCGTAGGGGACCTCGGCGATGATCGGGATGGCGCCGGCGAGCGAATCCTTGAGGCCCTTGACGTAGTCTTTGCCGTAGTCGTCATTCTGAAAGAGGATCGCGATCTTGCCCTTCGGCTGGTTCTCCATAAGATATTGGCCGAAGATGCGGCCTTCGGTCTGATAGTTCGGCTGCCAGCCCATGGTCCAGGGATTGTTGGCCGGGTCGTCCCATTTGGTCGCACCGGAGGCGACGAAGAGCTGCGGCACCTTGCTCGCATTCATGTATTTTTGAATCGCTGAATTCGACGGCGTCCCGAGACTCTGGAACACCAGCAGGACCCGGTCCTCCTCGACGAGCTTGCGCGCGGCCTCGACCGCCTTCGCCGGATTGTATGAATCGTCGTAGGAGACGAAGGTGATCTTGCGGCCATTGATGCCGCCCTCGGCGTTGATCTTCTTGACGTAGGCGGCGATCGCCCGCCCGATCAGGCCGTAAGCCGCGGCCGGACCGGTGTAGGGCATGATGTTGCCGATCTTGATCTCGGTATTGCTCGCACCGGCGTCGTACTTGGCTTGTACGACCGGCGGCTTCATGACCTTCTCGGGCGCGCTGTCGGCCGCGGCCAATTTGATGTCGGGCGCGGCGCTGCGGATTTGAACGGGGCTATCGCTTACGCTCCTATCGGATTTGGTTTGCACGCTCAGCGGCGCCGCCGTGAGGCCGGCAATCGCGAGCGCAAGCATCGATATCGACCGAATTTGGTAGATCATGACAACAAGCCTCCCAATTTTGGCGCCGCTGGCGGAACTCCGGACCGCGCGCCGTTCGCCCGATGCAAAGAGCCGATTTCGTTCGGTGCCGCGCTACGGCACGGTTTCGAGCCCAGACAAGGAAAACAGCGCTTGCTGATAGGCGGCGTTGAGCCTCTTGGTTTCCACCTCGGCAAGCTGCCTGAACGCCGGAGACAGGCCGTGCACCCGATCCGGATGGTTTTGTTTGATCAGCGCTTTGTAAGCTTCCTTGACCTCCTCGACCGTCGCCAAGCGCGAAACGCCGAGCACCGAGAAGCAATTGCGGTCGCCGTCGGCCTCGCTTGCAGGCGCTTGCGGCCACTCCGCCTGTTGTTCGGGCCGTGATGGATCGAATTCAGGCGGTGACAGATCGAATGCGTCGGCCGGATCGCTGTGCGCGAGGTCCCGGAACGCGCAGAGCTCCAGTGCGCGCTCCAGGCGCAGATGCCGGCGTCGCAAAAGGTAAAACGTCGGCGCCACCATCGCCGCAAAGGCGGCAGCGGCGGCATTGGCGTAGAAGAGGTGCTCGTCGAGCGGATACCAGACGAGCGGGGTCTTCGCGCTCACCGTCAGCTCGTCCGCCCACAAGGAATCGAGCCCGACGATCAGGAGGGCGAGGCCGGTGATATGAGCGGCAAGCGCGCCGCCCAATGCGAACCGCAGGCTTACGGCGTGGACCCATACGCGAAGCCGCTGCAGCGGCCGGCGCCTGAGCCGGATGATGGTCGTGCGTAGATGCTGCGCGTGCGCTTCGACGTCCTGAAGTTCGTCGATGTGGTGCTGGTGAGGGTCGGCTCGCTGACCAAACAAAGCGCGCCAGAGGGCGTTCGGGCGCTCGCTCTGCTCGCGGATTTCCTTCAGGCGGGCGCAAGCCTTCTCGTACAGCGATATCGCGCGATCCAGTTCGTCCGCCTCGGATTTGCGCAACGAGAATTCCGGTGAAAGGCGCCCGACCGCCAATAATTGCTGGAGGTAGCCGAGAAGCAGCACCGGAAGCGCTGCCGACAACGCGAGCAAACCCGCGTTCACCAGCGCCATCGAAAACTCGTCGCCGAGTCCGGTCTCAACCATGGCACGCAACGCCTACAGAACTGCACAAACCCGCGGGCGAAAACGTCGAGATCGCCCGTATGTGTTAACGTCAAGCTCCTCTAGTCGGGGCTCACTGGCGAGCCTCGACCAGTTTCGCGAGTTGCTGCGAGGCGGCCGTCGAGCCGAGCTCCACAGCTTTCTGGTACCATTTGCGCGCGCGCGCGGCGTCGGGCTCGCCGCCCACCGTGCCGAGGCGTTGGATGACCAGCGGGTCGAATGTCGCGCCCAGCGCCAAAGCGGCATTCGCGTTGCCTGCTTCGGCGGCGCGCTGCAGCAGCAGCCGCGCCGAGGCCAGATCGCCATTGGCGATGAAGTTCTTGCCGCGCATGACCAATGCGGCGATCTCCTGGTCGTCGAGGCGCAACGTGCTCTGCGCCGGCGCCGCCGCAGCGGATTCAGGCGCCACGACGGCCTGAGGCACGGCCGGATTCGCGACCGGCTTGTTTGCGGGCGGTGGCGCGCTGGTGTCGTGGTGCTCTTCGTTGACCGAGAGCTGCGCCGGCGCCGGCGCCCGCAGGTTATCGAGCTTGTCCAGGCCGTTGAGGACCGGCGTCGCCACCGACTTGGCTTGTACCGCCTCCTCGGTAAAGAACCGGACGCCCGGCAGCGATACGATGACCCAGGCAGCAAGGGCCGCGACGCCGGCGGCGCCGCACAGCCGCAGCGCGATTTTTCCCATGGTTCGATCGCCGACCAGGACCGGCGGCTCCGGCACTACATCGGGGTCGAGCGCAAGCTGACGCTTGACCTCCAGCACTGCGCGGTCGCCGCTGAAGGCGGGGCCGGCACCGAAACGCCGGCGCGGCGGCGGCCATTCGACCGGCGGCGCGGAGTCGCGGCTGGGTGCCGGCTGCGCCTGGTCGCGCGCCCATGGTGGCGCGTACATCAAAGCGGGATCAAGATCTTTGGCGTGGTGGATCGGAGAACTCATGATCGCCTCCAAGTGCTTTCAAGCTCCGACGGTCACAAATCGACTGTTAGGTCTCCTCGTTCAGCGAATAGATCGAGATTTGCGCGTGCGCGCAGAGGGAGGCCGCGGTCGGCAGAACCGCGACCAATACGCAATGCACCTGAAATGGCCCGTGCAGCCACCGCATGGCCCCCCACATTGTCTACCCGCGCTCGGACCTGCGCATAATGCGACATACACCTGCGTTGCAGAGCCGAAAGGTTCGACATTCCCCCGAGTGCCGCGCTTGAAGCCTGCCACGCGCTTATTGCGATACACGGGCGTACGCGGACGTTCCCTAACGGTCGGCAGGTAATGGGGCGCCGGTATGATCTCGATTTGATGATTTTAGGGCGGGTGCGCCGTAATCCTGCCGCCGGTCTAAAAAACGCTGATGCTGTCGTCGAACTATGGCGCGCATCGCAAAGAACCGGCGGCAGCGCCTGCTCGACATCCGCCATTAGAGCGAGGCGGTTCGCCCCGTGGCGGCGATCTGCTAGATTAGCGCCCATTCCGCCGGATCAGTGCTGAACGAGGAAAAAGTCTCATGCCGATCGTCAACCGCGTCGCCGACCTTCATCCCGAGATCACGGCTTGGCGGCGTGACCTGCATGCGCATCCGGAGCTCCTCTACGACGTGCACCGCACGGCGGCGTCCGTTGCCGACAAGCTCAAGGGTTTCGGCTGCGATGAGGTCGTGCCCGGCATCGGGCGAACCGGTGTGGTCGGTGTCATTCGCGGCCGCAAGGCCGGGGCCAAAGTGGTCGGCCTGCGCGCCGACATGGACGCTCTGCCACTCGAAGAGGAGACGGGTCTCCCCTACAAGTCGACCGTGCCGGGCAAGATGCATGCCTGCGGCCATGACGGCCACACCGCCATGCTGCTCGGCGCCGCCAAATATCTCGCCGAGACGCGCAATTTCGCCGGCACGGCGGTGGTCATCTTTCAGCCGGCGGAGGAGGGCGGTGCGGGCGCCAGAGCCATGGTGCAGGACGGCCTCGTAACCCGCTTCGGCATCGAGGAAGTGTACGGGATGCACAATTATCCCGGCCTGCCGGTCGGCGAATTTGCCATTCGCCCGGGCGCGATGATGGCGGCGGCCGACTACATCTCAATCGACATCGAAGGCAAAGGCGGGCACGCGGCGCGCCCGCACATCGCGATCGACACGATCCTGGTCGGCTCACAGATCGTCAATCAGCTGCAATCGATCGTGGCGCGCAATGTCGATCCGCTGGCGGCCGCCGTCATATCGATCTGCATGTTCCAGTCCGGCCATACCGACAACGTCATTCCGCAGCGCGCGCAGCTGCGCGGCACCGCGCGCAGCCTGACGCCCAAGGTACAAAAGCTGCTGCAGAAACGGGTGCAGGAGGTGGTCGAGGGCACCGCGCGGCTTTATGGCGCCAAGGCCGACATCACCTACACGATCGGATACCCGGTGGTGGTGAACGAAGAGCGCAAGACGGCGCTTGCCGCCTCGGTCGCCCGCGAGATCGTCGGCGACAGCAAGGTCGATACCGATTGCGCGGCGGTCATGGGCGCGGAGGATTTCGCCTTCATGCTGCAGGAACGGCCGGGCGCGTTCATTTTCATGGGCAATGGCGACAGCGCCGGGCTTCACCATCCCGCCTACGATTTCAACGATGAGGCGATCCCGGTGGGGACGTCTTATTGGGTGCGGCTCGCGGAAACCGTGCTCGCAGGATGAGCGGCTACTGCGCCGCCTCGACGCGGTTCTCGGCGGGGAGCTTCGGCGGCTCGGCAATCACCTTCCGCTGGGGCAAAAGCTCGACCACCCTGGCCTCGATCCCGCGCCAGTAGGCGAAAGTGTTGAAACGGCTGCCTTCGACGAGCGCGATCGCGACCGCGCACAGGAAGGGCAGGCTCTGCACCACCAGGACCAGCGCGAAGATGTTGATTTCGTGGACCTGCTTATAGTTGGTCACGACGAGCGTGACGGCTCCAAGCAGGAGAAGGGCCGCAATCAGCGCCTCCCAGAAAGCCGGGAAGTCGCCCTTGCGAGTGGCGCCGCCCTTGGCCGTGCGCAGAAATGGCAGGCGCTCCTTCAACACGCCCGATCCGACCGCATGCGCGACGGTCCATTGCGTCGACATGGCCGCGCATACGGCGCCGAACATCTGACCGACCGAGGCGCGCACGCGCAACCGGTAGAGCGCGGCGAAATGAACGGCCGAGACCGTGAAGGCGGCGAGGATCGGCAAGGTAAGAATGCGATCAGGCACCGCAATATTGGCGAAGGCGACCACCGGTACCCAGGCGACATTAAGGAGCGCGACGACCACGCCCACAGTGTCGGCGCCGAGCCAGTTCAACCAGCCAAGGCCATACTCGCGCTTCTGTTCGCGGGAGAGGCCGTTGGTCCACGGCAATAGGTGACGCCAGTGCTTGCGCACCAGCTGAAAGCCGCCATAGGCCCAGCGGTGGCGTTGCCGCTTGTAGGCCTCGAAGGTGTCGGGCAAGAGCCCGTACCCATAGCGGCGGTTGGTGTAGTGGGCGAGCCAGCCGCGCTCGAGGATGCACAGGCCGAGATCGGTATCTTCGACGATGGTATCGGCCGGCCAGCCGCCGGCGCCTTCAAGTGCGGCGCGGCGGATGAGGCACATCGTGCCGTGCATCACGGCCGCGTTGACCTCGTTCCTCTGCACCATGCCGATGTCGAAGAACCCCGCATACTCGGCGTTCATGGCGCGATGCATGACCGAGCGACCGCCGTCGCGGTGGTCCTGCGGCGACTGGACGAAGCCCACGCGCGGGTCGGCGAATAGCGGCACCAGATCCCGGACCCAGCCGGGATCGACGACGTAGTCGGCATCGATGATCCCGACGATTTCGGCGTCGGCGGCCATGTGCGCGTGCGCGATGCGCAATGCGCCCGCCTTGTAGCCGGACATTTGGTCGACCTTGACGAATTTGAATCGCTCGCCGAGGGCGCGACAATGCTCTTCGATCGGCTGCCAGAGCGCCGGATCGGGGGTGTTGTTGATCACCACCACGCATTCGAGATTGGGGTAGTCGAGCCCGGCCACGGCATCCAGCGTCGTCTTCAGCATCTCCGGCGGCTCGCAGTAGGCGGGAATATGGATCGACACCTTGGGAGCGCCGGCCTCGGGCACGAGCGGCGGCGAATTGGCAAGCCGCCGCGGCGGCCGGCCGAAGGCGATGGCGGCAATCTCCTCGACACGGGCAAGCGCGATGGCGACGAGCGGCAAGAGTAGGACCCCACCAAGCCCGAGCGCAAAGGCGGCGCCGGGCACGAAATAGTGGCCCTTCCAGAAAGCAACGATCGCAGCGCACCAGGCGCCGACCAGATTGGCGGATGCCGCGAGCGTCAGCGCTTGCGTGGTCGTTACCCCGGCGATGGCCAGGATCGGCAACGACAGCAACAGTCCCAGGAGGACCGCGAGGCCGGCTCGCTTGATGTAGTCCGGGTCGGTAATGGAACCGGTCCAGGAAAACTTCGCTTCACGCGAGGCGTCGAACAGGCCCCAGTAAGGGCCGACGCCGCCTTCGAAGGTTTTCCAGGGCTGATCGATCGCCTCGACGATGTTGTAGTCGATGCCGTAGGCCTCGGCGCGCGAGACGAAGTCGCGCAGCACGATCGCTTGCTCGATGCGGCCGGGATTGGCGTTGTGGAAATTGTAGCCGGCGCTCGGCCAGCCGAATTCGGCGATCACGATCCGCTTGCCGGGGTGCACCCGGCGCAGCTTGTCGTAGAACTCGATGGTGTGGTCGACCGCGTTGGAGGTGTCGAACCCCTCCCAATAGGGCAGGATATGCGCGGCAATGAAATCGACCGCCGAGGCGAGCTCGGGATGACTGATCCAGACCGTCCAGATTTCACCGGTCGTCACGGGGACTGGGCTTGACCGCTTCACCTGCTGGATGAGCTTGATCAGGTCCTCGACGCTCATATCGGCGCGAAGCGTAGTCTCGTTGCCCACAACGATGGCGTTGACGTTGCTGTTATGGCGCGCGAGCTCGAGAGCGGAGCGTATCTCCCGTTCGTTACGCTCCTTGTTCTTGTCGATCCAGGCGCCGACCGTGACCTTGAGGCCGAACTCGGCCGCGATCGGCGGTATCAACTCGGCGCCCCCGGTCGCCGAATAGGTCCGAATCGCCCGGGTAAACGGCGCAATGGCCTTGAGGTCGGCGCGAATTTGCTCGACCGTCGGTCGGTCGCCAAAATCGGGGTGCTGTGAGGCTACGAACGGCGCGTAAGAGACGCTGGCAAGCTGACCGGTGAAGTCCGGAGCCGTTTCCTTCGTCCGCAGCGAAGCCCACAAGCCGGCATGCACGCACGCTACAAGCGCGAGCACGGCGACGACGGTGCGCATCGAATTTCAACCAAGTGGGGCTAGGAACACTGGCCGAACCTGTCCCCAAGGTTCGAGGATACTACGATGAGGCGACCTGCGAGCGGTAGAGCTTGAGGTAGCCCCCCGAGGTGGCAAATTCAAGACGGCGACTTTTGTTCCGCAAGATTTTTTCAGTTCGACGTATGGTTTACCGGGCCCCAGGATCTCAACGGCGGCGCCGGCGATGACGCGCGCCGGAAGGCTCAGTGGCTGGCGGGGGGGCTTGGCTCGCCGGCGGCCGGCGGCGGCGGCGGTGCCGGCACCAGCGGGTTGATCCAGCAGGCATGGACCCGGCCGTTCAAGCTGTCGGCCGCCTTCGGATCGATGGCGTTTCCGTGCAAAATCAGGCACCGAAACGTCGCCTGGATGTGCCCGCCTGGGCAGCCGAACCGATCGTAGAGATCGAGATGGCGAAAGGCGGTATCGAGATCGTCGCGCCAGAGCAGGCTGACCACGCGACGGCCAAGCCAGACGCATTCCGGGTTGCCGGCTGGCCCGCTCAGGGTGCGCTGGGCTTCCGCGAACTCGTCGATCTTTTGCGGTTCTTTGCCAGTCTCCTGGCCGGCGGCAGGTGGCTTCTCGGCGGGCTTGGAGCTGTTGGTCTGGGCGGGGGCCTGGGAGATCAACACCGAGAGGAGCCAAAGCGGCACGCACAGCCTGCCGGCAACGCTGAGCACACGAAGGAACATGGTTCGACTTGTTGGGCCCTGACCGGCCGGTGAGAGGGATGTTCTTCAGGCCATTGGAATTGGGCCGCTATTGCGGCATCAACCCCCCTGGCGCAGCCGGCCTGACAACACCCGAAGTCCGGCCTTTTGTCCAGCGCGCAGCGCCGCGTGGCGCGTCCGATCTTGGCAGAGCGTGCCGTCAAGGATAATGCGAGCGCGTGTCTCTCCCGGCAAAAGGAAATGCGGTTGGCCCGGCGCTGGCGCTGTTTGCCCTGACGGCGCTGGCAATCTGCGCCGTGTGGTGGTGGCTCGGTTCGCCCTCGGCACTTCCGCTGTCGCCGCTTGCCGGCGGCCACAAACTGCCCTGCGTGTCGTACGCGCCGTTTCGCGATGGACAGAGTCCGCTGGTCGAGGGGACGCGGGTCGAGCCGTGGCAGATCGACGAAGATCTCGCCCTGTTGTCGCGCTACACCGATTGTGTCCGCACCTACTCGACCGCGGAGGGCGTCGATCAAGTGGTTCCGACAGCCCGCCGGTACGGGCTCAAGGTCTTGCTTGGACTTCTGGCTGTCCAACAAGCCGGAGAAGAACCGCGAACAGGTCGCGACCGGCATCGCATTGGCCAAGGCGAATGCCGACGTCATTGCCGGGGTGATTGTCGGCAATGAAGTGCTGCTCCGCGGAGAAATGTCGGTGAGCGACCTCATCGGCACGATCCGCGAGGTGAAGGCGCAGGTGCCGGAGCCGGTCACTTATGCTGACGTCTGGGAATATTGGCTGCGCTATTCCGACGTGCAGAACGCGGTCGATTTCGTCACCATCCATATCCTGCCCTATTGGGAGGACTTTCCAATTCCGGCGGAATTCGCCGCCGCCCACGTCTCCGCCATCCGCAAAGAAGTGGCCGCTGCTATCCCGGGCAAGGAGATCGTGATCGGCGAGTTCGGCTGGCCGAGCGCAGGCCGCATGCGTGAGGGGGCGCGGCCGTCGCCGTCGAACCAGGCGCGCGCCCTAACCGAGACGCTGGCCGTGGCGCAGCGGCAGAATTTTCGTCTCAACGTCATCGAGGCATTCGATCAGCCTTGGAAGCGCGCGCTTGAAGGGGCGGCGGGCGGCTATTGGGGCATCGTCGAGCGCGCGACCGGCGCGCCGAAATTCAGCTTCTCCGGCACCGTCTCCGATCACCCGCATTGGCCCGCCCAGGCGCTTGCCGGTGTGCTCCTCGTGATGCTGACATTCGGTGGCGCGCTCGTCGCGGGGCGCGGGAAGGACATCTCGGCATATTTGTGGGCCAGGATTGCCGCACTGGCGTTTCTTCCCGCAGTTCTCTTCGGCTGGACGCTCGAGACGGTTCCGGTCGAGAGCTTCAGCCTTGGCAGTTGGCTGCGCTCACTCGCCTTCGCCGCTACTGCGGGCGCGGCTCCGATTGTCTGCGCCGCCGCCTGCGCTTCCGTCCGCCCTCTTCCTACGTTCTCCGCGCTTTTCGTAGGAGCAGGCGAACGCCGCGATCTGCTGCAATCGGCGCTTGGCGGCACTTTGGTCGCCCTCACGCTTCTTTCCATCGAAGCCGCGCTCGGATTGGCGTTCGACCCGCGCTACCGCGACATTCCGTTTGCGCCGCTCACCGCGGCCGTCGTTCCCTTCCTTGTCGTCACGCTTTCGACACCGCGTGCGGCCGGGCCTCGGGCAACGGCCGAAGGCATTGCCGCCGGCGTGCTGGCGGTGTCGGCCATCTACGTTCTTTTCAACGAGAGCTTCGCCAACTGGCAATCGGTCTGGTTCTGCGCCGGCTTGATCGGCCTTGCCTTCATCCTCATGCGGGCGCGGGACGCGCCAAGCTGAGGATAAGAACACCGGCGGCGAGGGCGGAGAGGTCCGCGTTGTGCAGCACGACGCCAAAGGCCGCGGCCGCGAGCGCCACCGTGACCAGCGCAAGCGAAGGCCGCATGAAGTTGAGTAACGCCGCCGCAAGCGCGACCGCGCCAAACACCTGATGGTTGAACAAGACGATGGTCAGGCGAAACGCGCCGCATAGCCAGGTGTTGAGCCCGGCCTGGCAGGCGAGCGAAACGGTGCTGTTCTCGATCGCCAAATAACGCAGATAGAGCGCCTCGCCCACGCAGAGAAAGGCGACGACCAAAATCCAGTTCATCTGGCGTGCGGTCGGCAGGAAGAGCGGGCGTCGCAGCAAAGTCGGCACGCCGGCATCATAGCCGGGCGATCATCTTTCCGCGAGACGCTCGCCCGCGAATGTCGTCGGCTGACAGAACGGCCAAAAGGCCGCCAACGACGCGCAAAGCCGCGACGCCGCTTCGGCGTCGGGAAGCGGCCCGACCAAGAGCCGCAATTCGGTACGTTTGGATCGCCCGAGTTCCTTGCGGCTCACCAGTGGCCTTAGTCCTTCAAACAGCTTTGGACGCGTCGAGCGGAATGCCGTCCAGCGTGCGTGCAGGACCTCAACCGAGTGGGCGCTGCCGAGATCAATGCCGTACAGCGCCGGTGGCGCAGCGGCCGGTGTCGCATCCGCCGCCGCCTCGGAGGGCGACGCCGGCGTTGGCGATGCCAATCCGGCTGGAGGCGGAAGGACAGGCGAGAGAACCGCGGCGATCGCGGCCGGGGTCGCTGGCGCGCCGGCCTCGCTGGGCCATGGCGGTGTCTTCGCCGCCTCGATCTGCCGCGTGACCGAACCGGTCACGTCGTCCAGACTACGCTCGACGGCGGCAAGCCGGGTCATGAGCCGGTCGCGATCTTCAGTCAGGCCACGCACCGTCCGTACCAGCTCCCGCGTGGCCACCTCGGTGTCGAGCGGGCCCGCACCGGCTTGGTTCGGTTGCGCCGCCCGTGACGATACCGAATGCCCAGGGAAAAGGCCGGCGAACCGCTGCGTGCCGACATCGCTCCGGCCGGCGATCGCGGCGATGAACATGGCGGCCGCCGCCGCACATCCCCACAGCGCCAATCGCTCCAATTTGCGCATGGTGAACGTCGGTCTCGCCGCAACTCTGCGCGGCGTTACGCTCATGAACTGCGCTCGAGTGAGCATGCGGCAGCTCCGGCCCTTTCAGGCGAATCACTGATAAAACTAGCAGATTCTTGTTTGCCGAACCTTCTCGCCGACAACGTGTGTGAAAACGCCACTGGCGCTGCGCCCGGCGCAGCACCGCGGATCGCCGCTTTCGGCGACCGTCCGGCTCGGCTATGAGGGCGCCGCGGAGGCTCGTTGATGAAGGCTCGGACCTGCCTTGCGATCGTGCTTGCGGCCGGCGAGGGCAAACGCATGCACTCGGCGCGGCCCAAGGTCTTGCACGCGATCGCCGGGCGCTCGCTGCTCGCGCATGTCCTCGCCGCCATCGCCGAGACCGGCGTCACGGCGACGGCCGTCGTCATTGGCGTCGGACAGGAAACGGTCGCGGCGGAGGCGAAACGCCTTCTGCCCGGCGTCGAATGCTTCGTGCAGCGCGAGCCGCGGGGAACCGCGCATGCGGTGCTTGCGGCCAGGCCGGCGATCGAGCGGCGACCGGACGATATCCTCATCGTCTATGGCGACACGCCGTTCGTGCGCCCGGCGACGCTGACGCGGCTGCGCGCAGCGCTGGCGGCGGGCGCGGCCGTCGCCGTGCTCGGCTTTCGCCCGGCCGATCCGAGCGGATATGGTCGGCTCATCGTCGCCGGCGATCAACTTATCGCCATTCGCGAGCACGCCGACGCGAGCGCGCGCGAACGCGCGATCGGGCTCTGCAATGGCGGCATCATGGCGCTCGCCGGAGCCCATGCGCTCGCCATCCTGGAGCGGATCGGCAAGCGCAATCGTAAGGGTGAATTCTATCTGACCGATGCGGTCGAGATCGCGCGCGGCATGAAGCTTGATGCGGTCGCGGTCGAAGTCGAGGAGGACGAAGTGCGCGGCATCAATACAAAGACCCAACTCGCCGAAGCGGAAGCCGTCGCGCAGCAGCGCCTGCGCAAGGCGGCGCTCGAGGCCGGCGTCACGCTCGTTGCGCCGGAGACCGTGTTTCTCAGCGCCGATACCAAATTCGGCAAGGATGTCTTGGTCGAGCCTTATGTCGTGTTCGGCGAGAAGGTGAAGGTCGAGGACGGCGCCATCATCCACTCCTTCTCGCATCTCGTCGGTGCCCATATCGGCAAGGGTGCATCGGTCGGGCCGTTCGCTCGGCTGCGGCGGGGCACCCGGCTCGGCGAGGGCGCCAAAATCGGCAACTTCGTCGAAGCCAAGGAAGCGACGATCGAGGCCGGCGCCAAGGCCAATCATCTGAGCTACATTGGCGATACCCTGGTCGGCGCCAAGGCCAATGTCGGGGCCGGCACCATCACCTGCAATTACGACGGCAACGCCAAGCACCGCACCACCATCGGCAAGGGCGCCTTCATCGGCTCGAATTCCGCGCTCGTCGCGCCGGTTGAAATCGGGGCCGGCGCCTATGTCGGCTCCGGCTCGGTGATCACCGAGAACGTGCCGGCCGGCGCGCTTGCTCTTGGACGCGCGCGGCAGGTTGTTAAGGAAGGTCGAGCGATCCGCTTGCGCGGATCGAAAACGCCCGGCAAGAAGAAGGCGCATTCGCGCGATTGAGCGAGCGCCGGCGTCTCGTCACGGAACGAAACGTTATTTGATTTTGGCGTTCCGCGTGTGTGCGTTTTAACCTTGATGAGTTAAGGCGGGCCGCGCCGCGGCCGCCGAGGGGGAGCATCCGGACGGATGTGCGGCATTATCGGCATCATCGGCCAGGAGCCGGTCGCCCTGCAACTCGTCGATGCGCTCAAGCGGCTCGAATATCGCGGCTATGATTCGGCCGGGGTCGCCACCCTCGAGCACGGTGTGCTGACGCGGCGGCGCGCGGAAGGCAAGCTCAAGAATCTGGAACAGAAACTCGCGCGCGAGCCGCTCTCCGGCACGATCGGCATCGGCCATACCCGCTGGGCCACGCATGGCCGGCCGACCGAGAACAACGCCCATCCGCACGCGACCGATCGGCTGGCCGTCGTGCACAACGGCATCATCGAGAATTTCAGCGAATTGCGCCGGGAGCTCGAAGCCAAGGGCGCCAAGTTCGCCACCGAGACCGATACCGAGGTCGTCGCCCATCTCGTCACCGAGGAGATCAAGCGCGGCTCCACCCCGGTCGAGGCGGTCAAGGCGGCGTTGCCGCGCCTGCGCGGCGCCTTCGCGCTCGCCTTTCTGTTTGCCGGCGAGGAGGATTTGCTGATCGGCGCGCGCAAAGGGCCGCCGCTTGCGGTCGGCTTCGGCGAAGACGCGATGTTCATCGGCTCGGATGCTATCGCGCTCGCGCCGTTCACCGACACGATCAGCTACCTCGAAGATGGCGATTGGGCGGTGATCAGCAGCACCGGCGTCGAGATTCACGACGCCAATGGCGCGGTGGTTGAGCGCGCCGTGATCAAGTCGCAGGCGTCAGTGCTGCTCGTCGACAAAGGCAATCACCGTCATTTCATGGCCAAGGAGATCCACGAACAGCCGGAGGTGGTCGGCCACACCCTGGCGAATTATCTCGACATGGTCGCTGAGCGCGTGGCGCTGCCGATGGCGCTGCCGTTCGATTTCCGCTCGCTCAAGCGCATTTCGATTGCGGCCTGCGGCACCGCCTACTACGCCGGCATGGTCGCGCAGTACTGGTTCGAGCGCTTTGCGCGGCTGCCCGTCCAGGTCGACATCGCCTCCGAGTTTCGCTACCGCGAGGTCCCGCTCGATGCCGGTGAGCTTGCGGTCTTCGTCTCACAGTCAGGCGAAACCGCCGACACGCTCGCGTCCCTGCGCTATGCGCGCGAGCACAAGCAGCACATTCTTTCCATCCTCAATGTGCCGACCTCGTCCATCGGGCGCGAGAGCGACGTCGTCATGCCGACGCTCGCCGGCCCGGAGATCGGCGTCGCCTCGACCAAGGCGTTCACCTGCCAGTTGGCGGCGTTGGCGGCGCTCGCGATCGCCGCCGGCCGCGCCCGCGGCGTACTCAGCGAGGCCGACGAGAAGCGGCTGGTGCATGCGCTGATCGAAGTCCCGCGCCACCTTAGCGAGGCGCTGGCGCTCGAGCCGCAGATCGAGCAACTCGCCCGCGATCTCGCCAAGAGCCGAGACGTCCTCTATCTCGGCCGCGGCACCAACTTTCCGATCGCGCTCGAAGGCGCCCTCAAGCTCAAGGAAATCTCCTATCTGCACGCCGAGGGCTATGCCGCCGGCGAACTCAAGCACGGCCCGATCGCGCTGATCGACGAGACCATGCCGGTGATCGTGATCGCGCCCTATGATCGGGTGTTCGAAAAGACCGTCTCGAATATGCAGGAAGTCGCCGCGCATGGCGGCCGGTTGATCCTGGTCACCGACGCGAAGGGCGCGAGCGCCGCCGCCGGCCAGCCGCTGGTCACTCTCACGCTGCCGACGGTGCCGTCGACAGTGGCGCCGCTCGTCTACGCCGTGCCGGTGCAACTCCTGGCCTATCACACCGCCGTCATCATGGGCACCGACGTCGATCAACCGCGCAATCTCGCCAAGTCGGTGACGGTGGAATAGGCGCCCGTGCGGCTCTGTGCGAGCGCGGCGCGTCCCTATATAAGCGTCCAATGCGGGCCGCGACGGACCGTGTAATCGGACCAACGATGAACAATAGCAGCCAGAGCAGAAGCGCGTCCGGAGCGGTGGTCAGACCGACGCACGGGCTTGTCAGCCGCATCCGCAATTACTTCTTGACCGGGTTGATCGTCGCCGGGCCGGTGGCGGTGACGCTGTGGCTGATCTGGTGGTTCGTCACCTGGGTGGACAATCTGGTGCGGCCGCTGATTCCGGTCGCCTACCGGCCTGAGACCTATTTGCCGGTCAACGTTCCTGGCCTCGGTCTGATCATCGCCTTCCTCGCGCTTACGCTGCTCGGATTCCTGACAGCAAATCTGATCGGCGGCAGGCTGGTCAGCTTCGGCGAGAGCCTGCTCAGTCGGATGCCGATCGTGCGGCCGATCTACCGCACCACCAAGCAGATCTTCCAGACGCTGTTCTCCAGCTCCGATTCGAGCTTCCGGCACGTGGGCCTCGTCGAATTCCCGGCGCCCGGCATGTGGTCGCTGGTGTTCCTGAGCCATGCGCCGAGCGCGTCGATCGCCACGCAACTGCCGCAGACCGAGCATGTGTCGGCGTTCATGCCGTGCACGCCGAACCCGACCACCGGTTTCTTCTTCTACGTGCCGCGCGGCGACGTGATCACTCTCGACATTACCGTCGAGCAGGCAATGACGCTGATCATGTCGGCGGGCATCGTGCAGCCCGGCGTCGATCCGCAGAACAAGCTTGCGGCGCTGGCGGAGACGGCCCACGCCGCGCAGGAGGCGCGACGGGCGGTGCCGGCCCCGACTCCCGCAAAGTAGGTCAGCCCGCGCTCAGGAGTTTGATCGCTTCGTCGCGCGCGAACAGATAAAGCAATTGGCGGAGCGCCGCGCCGCGCGGCGAGGTCAGGCGCGGATCGCGGTTGAGCACGAGCGCGGCGTCTTCGCGTGCCGCCGCGCAGGAACTTGCCGTGCACCTCGAGCCGGGCGAGGCGGAAGCCGGGCAGGCCGCTTTGCCGCGTGCCGAGCACATCGCCTTCGCCGCGCAGCCGCAGATCCTCCTCGGCGATGCGGAACCCGTCGTCGGTCTCACGCAGGATCGCGAGCCGCGCTTTCGCCGCTCTCGCCGAGCGGGCCCTTGTAGAGCAAGCAGGCAGGTCGAACGCTCGGCGCCGCGGCCGATGCGGCCGCGCAATTGATGAAGCTGCGCGAGCCCGAAGCGCTCGGCGTGCTCGATGACCATGATGCTCGCTTCCGGCACGTCGACGCCGACCTCGATCACGGTCGTCGCGACCAGAATGCGCGCTGCGCCCGACGCGAAGCGCGCCATGGCGCGGTCCTTGTCGGCGCCGCGCATGCGGCCGTGGACGAGCTCCACCTGATCGCCGAAGCGCTCCTTCAAGCTCTGATGGCGGTCCTGCGCGGCGGCGAGATCGACGCTCTCCGATTCCTCGACCAGCGGGCACACCCAGTACGCGCGCCGGCCGTCGTCGAGCGCGCGCTTGACCGCGTCGATCACCTCGGCGAGCCGCTCGAGCGGCAGCGCGCGGGTATCGATCTTCTGCCGGCCGGCCGGTTTTTCGCGCAGCTCGGAGACGTCCATGTCGCCGAAATAGGTGAGCACCAGCGTGCGCGGGATCGGGGTCGCGGTGAGCACCAGGAGATCGACGGCCTGGCCCTTGCGCGCGAGCGCGAGGCGTTGATGCACGCCGAAGCGATGCTGCTCGTCGACAATGGCGAGGGCGAGGTCGTGGAACGCCACCTCTTCCTGGAACAGGGCATGCGTGCCGACGAGGAGATCGATCTCGCCGGCGGCGAGCGCGGAAAGAAGCTCGGCGCGCTCGCGCCCCTTCTCGCGCCCGGTGAGGATGGCAAGGCGAATGCCGGCAGCGCTCGCCAGCGGCGGCGATGGTGGAAAAATGCTGACGCGCGAGGAGCTCCGTCGGCGCCATGAACGCCGCCTGGCGGCCGGCTTCGATCACGGTCGCGGCCGCGAGCAGGGCAACGAGCGTCTTGCCGGAGCCGACGTCGCCATGCAGGAGCCGCAGCATGCGGTTGGGCTGCGCGAGATCGGCGATAATGTCGGCCACCGCGCGCTCCTGCGACGGCGTGAGCGAATAGGGTAGCGCGGCGACGATGCGGGCGCGCAAACGTCCCTCGGCAGCGCTGCCGCGGCCGGCGCGGGTGCGCATGTGCCCGCGCAGAAGCGCGAGCGCCAACTGGCCGGCGAGCAGCTCATCATAGGCAAGCCGCGACCAAGCCGCGCTTTGCGGCGTCAGGTCCTCGGGCGCCGCCGGGCGATGGACGCTGCGCAAAGCCTCGGCGAAGCTCGGGAAGCCATTGCGCTTGAGCCAGGCGCTGTCCTGCCATTCGGGCAATTGCGGCAGGCGCTCGAGTGCGAGGTCGATCGCCTTGCGCACCTGGTTCGGATGCAGGTCCTCGGTGAGCGGATAGACCGGATCGATCAGCGGCAGGTTGGCGAAACCGGCGGCATCCACCACCCGATCGGGGTGCACCATCTGCAGATGGCCGTCGTAGAGCGTTGCCGTGCCCGAGACGTAGCGCAGCTCGCCCTCCGGCAAGAGCTTTTGCAAATAGTCCTTGCGGGCGTTGAAGTAGGCGATGGTCAGCGTGTTCGTGTCGTCGCTCGCGTCGATGTTGTAGGGCGCGCGCGGCCGGTTCGGCGGCGGCGGCCGGTGACGATCGACGGTCACCGCGACCGTCACCACGGTGTCAGGCGTGACGTCGCGAAGCTTCGGCTGTTGGCGGCGATCGACGAACCCGGTCGGCAGGTGAAACAGGAGATCGACCAGGCGCGGCGGCTCGCCGTCGTGGCCGACCAGGCGTTGGAACAGCTTCTCCAGCTTTGGCCCGATCCCCGGCAGCGCCGACACGGTGGCAAAGAGCGGATTGAGCACGTTCGGCCGCATCGAAAACCCGCTGACATCCGGGGTGTCGCCCTCTATATACCCCACGCCCGGCCGCGTCCGGGCTTTTGGCGTTGGAGCGCAGGATGACGGAGCGATCGAGCGAGGGGACTCGACGCGCGGCGGCGCAGGCTCCTGTTCCGGGCTTGGCGGCGCGGCGTGCGCGAGACCGATTTGATCATTGGCCGCTTTGCCGACGCGCATATCGACACGCTTGACGCCGCCCAGCTCGACGATTTCGAGAAGCTGATCGAAGCGCCCAATGCCGATCTCTACGCTTGGGTCGTCGGCGCTGAGAACGTGCCCGCCGATTACGACACCAGCGTATTGTCGAAGCTGCGGA
Source organism: uncultured Alphaproteobacteria bacterium (assembly GCA_963695665.1). GTDB lineage: Bacteria > Pseudomonadota > Alphaproteobacteria > Rhizobiales > Xanthobacteraceae > BOG-931. Next base: position 74,142 of record CAVOHL010000010.1, on the reverse strand, counting down.
TGTTTCACAAGCGCGCCGAGGGGGAGCGGTGAGCGCGCAGATGCGATCATTGGCGCAATCGCCGGCGCAGCGCCTTAAGCCGGGCCGGCCGCTCCTTCTCGCCGGTATCGCCGATGGCGCCGAAGGGCTGATCATCGCCGACCTGGCGCGCTCGATCGCGGCCGGCGCGACGCCGCCGGCGATCAGCCTCGCCGTCATTTGCCGCGACGGCTCGCGCATGGCGATGCTGGCGCGCTCGCTCGCCTTTTTCGCACCGGACATCGAGGTGCTCGAGTTTCCGGCTTGGGATTGCCTGCCCTACGACCGGGTCTCGCCGCATCCGGCGGTGGTCGCGCAACGCATGATGACGCTGGCGCGGCTCGCGCGGGTCAAGGGCCGCGAGCGGCCGGCCATCGTGCTCACCACGGTCAGTGCGCTCCTCCAGCGCGTGCCGCCGCGCGAGACGCTTGCCGGGCAGTCGCTCTCCGCCGCGCCGGGCAATCTGCTGGCGATGTCGGGCGTGACCCAGTGGCTCGAATTGAATGGGTTCAATCGCGCCGTCCACGGTGCGCGAAGCCGGCGACTATGCGGTGCGCGGCGGCATCGTCGATCTGTTCGCGCCGGGCATGGACGCGCCGGTGCGGCTCGATTTCTTCGGCGACACGCTGGAATCGATCCGCAGCTTCGATGCCGAAACGCAGCGCACGAGCGAGGAGCTGCGCGCGCTCGATCTCGTGCCGATGGCGGAATTCCAGCTCACCACCGACACCATCCGGCTGTTTCGCACCGGCTATGTCGCGGCCTTCGGCGCGGCGGGGCCTGACGACATGCTCTACGAAGCGGTGAGCGAGGGCCGCCGGACCGCCGGCCTCGAGCATTGGCTGCCCTTGTTCCACAAGAGCCTCGAGACGCTGTTCGATTATCTCGAGGCGACGCCGATTGCGATCGAGCCGCTCGCCGAGGACGCCGCGCACGAGCGGCTCGCGCAGATCGCCGACTATTACCAGGCGCGCAAGGATGCGCTCGACCAGGCCGGTGGCGGCGCACCGTACAAACCGCTGCCACCGGACCGGCTTTACCTCGCCGAACCGGAGTGGCGGGAACGCCTGGAGCAATCCGCGCTGGCGCGCCTGTCATCATTCGCGACCCCTGAAGGCGCGCCCGACACCGTCGAAATCGGCACGCGTGCCGGCCGCAACTTCGTTGCCGAACGCAGCGAGCCCGGCACCAACGTGTTCGAGGCGGTCAAGCGTCACGTCGAGACGCTGCAAGCGAGCCGGCAAGCGCGTCGTCATCGCGCTGTGGAGCGAAGGCTCGCGCGAGCGCATGGCGCATGTCCTCGCCGAACATGGCCTCCTCAATCTCGCGCCGATCGCGTCCTGGCCGCAGGCGCTCGCGCTCTCCCGACATCAGATCGCGCTTGCCGTGCTCGGTGTCGATTCCGGCTTCGAGACCGCCGACGTTGCGCTCATCACCGAAGAAGACATTTTGGGCGAGCGTCTGGTGCGCGGGCGCCGGCAATCGAAGCGCGCGGAAAATTTCATCGCCGAGGTGACCAGCCTCTCCGCCGGCGATCTCGTCGTCCATGTCGATCATGGCATCGGGCGCTTCATCGGGCTGCGCGCGATCGAGGCGGCGGGCGCGCCGCACGAATGCCTGGAAATCCACTACGCCGGCGGCGACAAGCTGTTCCTGCCGGTCGAGAACATCGAGCTGCTGTCGCGTTACGGCTCGGAAGAGGCCGGCGCAGAGCTCGACCGGCTCGGCTCGACCGCCTGGCAGGCGCGCAAAGCGCGGATGAAGAACCGCATTCGCGAGATCGCCGGCGAATTGATCAAGGTCGCGGCCGAACGGCAATTGCGCGAGGCGCCGCGGCTCGCCGTCGATGCCGGGCTTTATGACGAGTTCTGCGCCGGATTTCCTTATGAGGAGACCGACGATCAGCTCGCCGCGATCGCGGCGGTCAATGCCGATCTCGCCTCCGGGCGGCCGATGGACCGGCTGGTGTGCGGCGACGTCGGCTTCGGCAAGACCGAAGTCGCGCTGCGCGCCGCTTTCATCGCGGCAATGAATGGCAAGCAGGTCGCCGTCGTGGTGCCGACGACGCTGCTCGCGCGCCAGCACATGAAGACGTTCGGCGACCGGCTGCGCGGTTACCCGATGCAGATGGGACAGGCTTCGCGCCTCGTCTCCGCCGCCGAACTGGCGAGGGTCAAGAAGGGGCTGGCCGAAGGCTCAATCGACATTGTCGTCGGCACCCATGCGCTCCTCGGCAAGACGGTGAAGTTCAAGGACCTCGGTCTCATCGTCGTCGACGAGGAGCAGCATTTCGGCGTCGCCCACAAGGAGAAGCTCAAGCAGTTGCGGGCCGAGGTGCATGTGCTGACGCTGACCGCAACGCCGATTCCGCGCACCTTGCAATTGGCGCTGTCCGGCGTGCGCGAAATGTCGATCATCGCCACGCCGCCGGTCGATCGCCTGGCGGTGCGCACCTTCATCGCGCCGTTCGATCCGATCATGGTGCGCGAGGCGCTGCTGCGCGAGCGCTACCGCGGCGGGCAATCGTTCTATGTCTGCCCGCGCATCGAGGATCTCGCGGAAGCGAAATCCTTCCTCGAGAAGAACGTACCCGAGGTGCGCGTCGCGGTCGCGCACGGGCAGATGCCGTCCGCCGTGCTCGAAGACGTGATGGCGGCGTTCTACGACGGCAAGTTCGACGTGCTCTTGTCGACCTCGATCGTCGAATCCGGTCTCGACATCCCGACGGCGAATACGCTGATCGTCCACCGCGCCGACATGTTCGGCCTGGCGCAGGTCTATCAGCTGCGCGGCCGCGTCGGCCGCTCGAAGCTGCGCGCCTACGCGCTCTTGACGCTGCCGAGCGCGCGGAAAATCACGCCGCAGGCGGAGCGGCGGCTCAAAGTGCTGCAGTCGCTCGACACGCTCGGCGCCGGCTTCCAGCTTGCCTCGCACGATCTCGACATCCGCGGCGCCGGCAATCTCCTTGGCGAGGAGCAGTCCGGCCACATCAAGGAGGTCGGCTACGAGCTCTACCAGGAGATGCTGGAGGAGGCGGTGGTCAGCCTCAAGGCCGGCATCAGCGCGCCGGTCGCCGACCGCTGGTCGCCGCAGATCACGATCGGCACCCCGGTGCTGATCCCGGAGGATTATGTGGCCGATCTTCCGGTGCGGCTGGCGCTCTATCGGCGTCTCGCCGAGATCGAGGAGGATCGCGACATCGAAGCGTTCGCCGCCGAGCTTGTCGACCGCTTCGGCCCGCTGCCGCAGGAGGTCGAATATCTCCTCCAGGTCGTCGCCATCAAATCGCTGTGCCGGCGCGCCAATGTCGAGCGGATCGAGGTCGGACCCAAGGGCGCGGTGCTCGCCTTGCGCGACAACATTTTCGCCAACCCCGAGGGCCTCATCGCCCATATCGCCAAACATCCGGCGGGCGCACGCGTGCGCCCGGACATGAAGGTCGTTTTCTTCGACGAATGGGAGACGGCGGAGGCGCGGCTCAAGGGCGCCGCCGGAATTTTACGCGCGCTGGTCGGGATTGCGGAAAAAGGCGCCAAGGCGGCGTGAGATCTTTTGGCGACGAGTGGCCGCGACCCGCCGACCAACGGCCATTCGCCCAAATTGCCGGGCCCGCCGTCGCAGTTCCGTCCAGATCGGGGATATAGTTGCCGCGCCCACTTAAACGGCGGGTAGGTCTAACCTTACGACGTGGACGATCCTTGATGCACGGGGTCGCTCCCCACATGTGCGGTCAAGTAGTCCGTCGATTGTTAGGCGGAGAAGCCGGGGGTCGCTCCTCCGGCTTCTTTTCGCGATTGCCGCGGAGTTGCGCGCAGCGCAGACCCGGTCGATCGATCAGGCCTCACTTGACGCCGGATTATGCCCGCATGCGCGTCTGCTTGCCGGCCGTGCGCTCGATGGCGCTGGCGAGATATTCCGGCGATTGCGCGCCGGTGACGATGACGCTGCCGCCGAAGATGAAACACGGCACGCCGTCGATGCCGGCTTCCTTGGCGGAGTTTGCCTCGCCCTCGACGCGATCGACGTCGGCGTCGCTGGCCAGCAATCGGCGCACGAGGTTGCCGTCCATGCCGCAGTCGATCGCGGCCTGGATCAGCGTCTTCGGATCGGAGAGATCGGCGCCCTCGGCGAAGTAGAGGTCCATCAACCGCTGCTTCATGCGGCCGGGATCGGTGGCGCTGCGCGACCAAAGAATAAGCCGATGGCAATCGAGCGTATTGGGCTGCCGGCTGATCTTGTCGACGGCGTAGGTAAGCCCCTCCAACGCGGCGGCGGTCGCAACGCGCTCGGCGATCACACGGTAGCGCTCGACCGAGCCGAACTTGGCCTCGAGATAGGTCTGCCGGTCGATGCCTTCGCGCGGAATCCACGGATTGAGGAAATAAGGCCGCCAATTGATGTCGACGGCGATATCGGGAACTAGCGCCGTCGCGGCTTCCAGCCGGCGTTTGCCGATGAAGCACCACGGGCACACGACGTCGGAGACAACCTCGACATGCACGGAGACCGGAGCGGAGGAGGAAGCCATGTCAAACCTTCGTTCCGGTCGGGCTAGCGCGTAGTGCGCGAGCCTGGAGACCGACTTTTGCAACTCGACCATGCGTTGACTCAAATGTAAATGACGCGGCCGGATTCCTAGTAGCACATGATTCCGTTGGAACCGGTTCCCGCCGTTCCGGATCATGCGCTAGCCGGCCGCCCCACCGACGACTCGAGCGATCAGTGAATCAACATTGTCGGTCGGCTTGAGTGTCGCCAGCGTCACCGCCGCCTCGATGCCGGCGTGCTTTGGGTCCGGCGCCAGCATCGTGTGCTTGAGCACGCTTGCGATCCGCCGCGCGATGACATGGGCCGCGCGCAGATCGGTCTCGGTGAACACCGCGAAGATGGAGCTGTCGGCTTCGCGGCAGGCGAAGTCGACTTGGCGCATCAGCCGGCCGAGAAGCCGGGCGGCATCGAGACTGGAGCGGCGGTCGCTGCGCGCGAAGGAGAAGCGCGCGATCGACAGGCCGACGCCGCGCTTCTCCGCATCGTCGACCGCGCGGTTGAGGTCGCGCCAGAATGCCTCATGGGCGAGGAGCCCGGTGTCGGGATCGATCATCCCCTTGGCGTCGAGCGATTTGAGCATGCGCTTGAGGCGTTGGCCGAAGGCGTGCAGGCGCACGAATGGCAGCAGCCGATCGACGACGCGCGCGGGGCCTTCGGCGATGCGCTCGAGGTTGGGCAGATACGCAGTGAACTCGTCGACCACGGCGGGATGGCTGCCGAGCACGATGACCGGCAGATCGCGAAAGCGCACATCCTCGGCGAGCACCGTCAGCAGCGCTTCGACAATGCGCGGCCCGAAGCCGTCGCCGATGACCATGCCGTCGATATCGCGCGCGTTGAGGGCGCGTGCCGCGCTCTCGACGCTGAGCGCGCCGACCAGGCCGACGCGCTCGCCGACCGCGACCGATAAACCCGGATAGGAGCGGCCGCGGCCGGCAACGAGCACGGTCGCCTCCTCGAGCGGATCGGTTTGCGGCAATTCGGGCGGCAGCTCGCCGCGCGAAGCGAGGATTTGGGTGCGGCGCAGAACCGTCCCATGCAACGTGCGCAGGCGTAACGCCGCGGTCAGCCGGCGCGGGATCCGGGTCGCCGGCGCGGTCGCGGAGATCGACAGCGCGTCCGGCACGGCCGCAAGAGCGTCCTCGCGGGTGCGGGCGATCACCGGGGTGAACGGGCCGGCGCCGGCCTTGAGCCGGTCGGACAGAGCGCGCGCATGCGCGGATGCGCGTGCGCCATCGCCGCCGGCGTCGGCGAGCACGACCGCTTCCGGTTGGACCGATGCGACGGCCGTCGCGGCGTCGGCCCACGTGCACTCGACAATAGGGAAGGCACCCGCCGCCCGCAGCGCCTCGAGGACGTCCGGCGCCGGAGTGTCTGCAACAACGAGGAACGGACCCTGCAGCGCCATGACCCGGGGGTGGATTTTGAGGTAGCCCGCCAAAACTCCGGCGAACCATGCCAAAGCGCTATTAACGTCGCGTCAATGTCCGTGGAGTCAGGCGGCTGCTGCCGGGATTGCCCGCCTGCTGCGGTCCGTAAAGGCGGCAACAGCGAGCGGATTGATGCCGGCGGCAGCAAGCGCGGCGACCACCGCCTTGCGATCGGCGGCATTCCCGATCAGCCGCTGACCGAGGAGCGGATAGGGCAGGGCGGCGAGTTTCGCACCTTGATCGATGCGGCTGACCATCTCCTGTAATTCGCGCTGCGAGAAACGATAGCCGCCGACGCTGACGATCCCGGAAGGCCGCCCGGTGAGCACAACCACTCTGCTGGCGGGGTCGGCGCGGCAGGGATAGCCGGTATCGACCAGCCCGTCAGGCCCGATCCTGAAATACGGCAGCGCGGAGCCTTCGACCCCGGGCGGGAACGGATGGTGTGGCGCCATGGCGTTGCGCGCCGCCAGCGTTCCTGCCGCGGTCCGCGTCAGGTCGGCGAGCATGATCCCGTCCTCGCGCCCGCTCGGGGCAAACACCGGGCCGAGAACGAGCGGCCGCGGCCTGCCGCCGACGCCGCGGCGGGCGGGAACCACAGCGACTTCGCCGAAGCTCGAAACGTCGACAAAGGTGGCATCCGGGTCACGCCAGGTCTCGCCATCGGCGAGCCGCTCCGGCGAGCGCCACGCCGCGATCACGCGGTCCGGCCCGTCTCCCTCGAGGGCGCCTTTCTCGGCGAGATGGACGGCCACGGGCCCGGGCAGAATGAGCGTGCCGCAACGGTCTTCGCGGCGTTGCCGAGCGAATATTTCGGCGTCGAAGGGCTGATGCAAGACGAGCGTGCCGGCGCAGAGGAGCCACGGAACCAGCGTCACGCTGATGCCGGCAAAAGAGGACGGCAAGACCGCCGACAGGATATTTGCACGCTCGGTCAGACGGCTCTCGAGCAGCACGCCAAGGCCGCCGGCGAGCAGTTCTGCGTGGTTGCGGGCGATCGGGATTGTTCCGTCAGCTCCGACATCGAAGGTGATGGCGGCGACGTGCAAGGCGGCATTGCTCGGTCGCTCGCGGTCGAGCGGTTCCGGGTCGAACTTCCGCGCATCAAGCAAATCGTCGAACGGCACCACGCCGTCGGGCAGGCTTTTGCCAAAGCCGCATACGTAACGGATGGAAAATACTTCGGCGGCGATTTCTCGAGCGAGCCGGCAATGATCGAAGGCGCCGACGCGTGCGCAAGTGATCAGCGCCTTAGCGCCGACGCGGGCGAGTGCGCGCGGCTGCGTCGGCGCGGCGCCACAGAAGCGGCAGCGGTGCGGCGATCATTCCCGCGCGCAGCACGCCGAGCATGGTCAGAATATTTTCGACGATATTCGGAAGCTGGACCGCGACGATGCTATCGGGCGGCAGCGCCATGCGGTGCAACTGCGCGGCGATTGCCGTGATGACGCGGTCGGCCTCCGCGTAGGTCAGGCGTCGCGGCGCGGCGTCGGCGAACGCCTCGCGGTTCGGCGGATCGGCGAGCGCCAGCGCGTGCGGCCGTCGCTCGGCGCTGTGGCGAAACACTTCGTCGATGGTGAAGCGGCCCGTTATCGGCGCCGGCGTCGCGCTTGCGCTATCGCCGAGGATCATTGCAGCGTCCGTTGCGGTTGATGCCACCAGGTTTCCGGCAGATAGCCGGAGAGCGAGGTTCGCGCCGGATGCTCGATGAATATCCGCCGCGCCACCCATTGCGCCGGAAGGTAAAACAGCGGCACGACGTAGCAGCCGGAGATCAGCACGCGATCGAGCGCGCGCACGGCGGCGACGAAATCCGTGCGCTCGCGCGCGCGCAACATGGCGGCGATCATGGCGTCGACCGCGGCGCTGCGCACGCCCATGTAGTTGCGCGATCCCTGCTCGTCGGCGGCGGCTGAGCCCCAATAGAAGCTCTGCTCGTTGCCGGGCGACAGCGACTGCTCCCAGCGGTACTCGATCATGTCGAAGTCAAACGTAATCCGGCGCTGATCGTATTGCACCGCGTCGACCAGGCGGACTTGCGCGGCGATGCCGGCGCGGCCGAGGTTGCTGCGCAAAAGCCAGCGCCAGGCGCTCCTCGTCCCGGCTTGTCACCATGATCTCGAATCTGAACGGCCGGCCGCTGCCGCGCTCGCGCAGCGTCGTTTCCTTGAGCTCGTAACCGGCGGCGGTGAAGCAGCGCGAGCGCCTTGCGCAGTCCGGCGCGGTCGCGGCCGGAGCCGTCGGTCGTCGGCGGCGACCAGGTGCCGTCGAGCACGTCGGCGCGCACCGCGTCGGGATAAGGCTTAAGCAGCTCGCGCTCGCGCTCGTCGGCCGCACGCCGATAGGCGGAGAGCTCGCGAGCCGTCGAAAGAAGCTCGCACTGCGCCGATAAAGGTCGAAGAAGAAATTGTGGTTGACCCACTCGAAGTCGAACAGGAGCGTGATCGCTTCGCGCACGCGGATGTCGGCAGAAGATCGGCCGCCTGGTGTTGAAGACGAAGGCGGAGCATCAATTTGGGCAGGCCGTCGGGGAACGCTTCCTTGACGATGCGCCCGTCGCGCACGGCCGGGATGTCATAGCCGGTTCGCCAGCGGCTCGGATCGTTCTCGCTGTGCACGTCGTAGAGGCCGGTCTTGAAGGCTTCGAAATAGGAATTGGCGTCACGATAATAGTCGAAGCGCAGCTCGTCGAAGTTCCACTGGCCGCGATTGACCGCAAGCGCGCCGCCCCAGTAGTTGGGGTCGCGCTTAAGCGTGACGCTCTTTCCGACATCGACATTGGCCACGACATAGGGGCCGCTGCCGACCGGCGGCGCGAATGTGGTGTCTTCGAAGGTGGCGGGGTCGATCGCATGCTTGGGCAGCACCGGCATCAGCCCGAGGATCAGCGGCAATTCGCGGTCGTTGCTGCCGGCAAGGTCGAAGCGCACGCGTGCGCTCGTCGAGCGCTCTCGGCTTTGGCGACCTTGCGTAGTAGGTGCGATAGTTGGGACGGCCGTGGTCGCGCAGCAATTGCCAGGAGAAGATCACGTCCTCGGCGCGTCACCGGCGTGCCGTCGGAGAAGCGCGCGGCGGGGTCGAGGACGAAGGTCACGTAGCTGCGCGCGGCGTCGGTCTCGACCGTCCGCGCGAGCAGGCCGTAGAGCGTGAACGGCTCGTCATAGCCGCGCGCCATCAGGCTTTCGACCACGTAGCCGCGGATCTGCCGGCACGGCGAGCACCTTTGACGATGAGCGGATTGAGGCTGTCGAACGTGCCGAGCACGCCTTGCACCAGCCGGCCGCCCTTGGGCGCGTCGGGATTGACGTAAGGAAGCCGCGGTAAAGCCGTCCGGCATGGCCGGTGCGCCGTGCATCGCGATGGCGTGGGCCGCCTGCGCCGCTGCGCCCGGCGCGAAGCCAAAGAGGGCCAAGGCGGCGCACAAGACGAGCCGCGTTCGTGGCAGGGCATGGCGATCAGCATGGTCGGCGTCGGCATGAACGCGAGTTCGACACGATGCGGCTGGTTGGTCGAGGCGTCTAACATGGCCCGGCGAGCGGGTCGGCCGCAGCACGCCCGCCCGGCGCGACGTTTCACCGGCATACAGCGAGCTTTATCTGTCGGCGCAACTGCGCTATCTCGTGGATGATCTTACCGTATTGGGAGTCACGCTGTTGCCGTATTCTGCGTCGATGGACCGCTAGCAGGGGCAGCCCGCGTGGCACGCGCGGCGCCGGAATCGGGTCTATCGATATCCGACCATAGAGTGCGCAGCGATCGGCGATCAGGGTCGATTTGCGGGCGGCAGCACTAACGAGGGACTGCGTCTCATGATTTATCGGACCGCGTCGGCGCCGGCGAAGCCGGTGAGCCTGACGCTCGCCGCCATCGCCCGGCCGCTTGCGACGACCATGGCCTGGAGCCTGCCGCTTGCGGTTGCGCTCGCCATTGGCGCCGGCTCGCCGGTATTCGCGCAGCAGCAAGAGGCAGCGCCGCCCGCGCCGGGCGCGGCGCCGGCACCCGCGCCTGCTGCCAAGGCGAAGCCGGCGAAGAAGGCTAAGCCGGCGGCGCAGGCGGCTCCGCCCGCGCAAGCGCAGCAGCCGGCCCGCGCCCGCGCGCAACCGCAGCAAGGGCAAGGGCCGGCGCCCGGGCCGGAGCAGGCGCCAGGCGTCAAGGCCAAGGCGGCCAGCAGCAGGTGCAGCTCATCTATTCGCCCTGGACCAAGTTCTGCCTCAAGGGACAGGAAGCCAACCCGAAAGCCAAGTCTGTTTCACCGGCAAGGACGCTCGTATCGAGTCGGGCATGCCGGTGGTCGCCGCGGTGCTGATCGAGCCGGAAGGGCAGGAGCGCAAAGTTCTGCGCGTGACCTTGCCGCTCGGCATGCAGCTCGTTCACGGCACCCGCGTGATCATCGACCAGAACCAGCCGATGACCGCGCCCGTTCGTGATCTGCTTCACCAATGGCTGCATGGCCGATTACGAGGCCAATGGCGACATGATCGGCAAGATGAAGAAGGGCCAGGACCTCATCGTCCAGGCGATCAATTCGACCGGCCAGCCGATCAGCCTCGTGCTGCCGCTCGCGGATTTTGCCAAGGCCTATGAAGGTCCGCCGACCGATCCGAAGGTCTTCGAGGAGCAGCAGCGCGAAGCTCCAGGAGGAGCTGCAGAGACGCGCCGACGAAGCGCGCAAGAAGCTGGAAGACCAGCAGAACGCGCCGCAAAGCCAAGCCCCGGCTCCGCCGGCACCAGCGCCACAGGCGGCCAGACCCAGTTGGCTCGTAATCGCGCGCAGCAGATCGGCGCGGCTTGCGGCGGGTGATCTAACAAACGGTCCAATGCATCAATGCAGTTGTGCGTCATTGCCGAGCGCGGGCGATAATCGCCGTCGCCGTCCTGCACGAAACCTCGGCGACCTGCGGATGGCGGATCGGTTCGCCGGTCGTTGTCGGGCAGCAGGTTCTGCTCGGACACATAGGCGATGTATTCGGTCTCCGCGTTCTCGGCGAACAGGTGATAGAACGGCTGGTCCTTGTGCGGGCGCACCTCGGCCGGGATCGCCTCGTACCATTCCTCGGTATTGTTGAAGATCGGATCGATGTCGAACACGACGCCGCGGAACGGATAGAGGCGGTGCCGGACGACCTGACCGATCTGATATTTGGCGATGCGAATCTTGTTCATGATGGCGCTGCTCGGCAGCTTGAACTTCCACAAGACGACGCCACGATTGTGGCGCTCGACGGCAAGTGCTGAACGTTTGTTCACCAGAAACCATCTGCGATACGTGCCACCGCTTCGAGCGTTGCAGATGCCCGTATCATAGCCCGTAGCGCGCCGCCATGTCCGGGTCCTTGGCGGCGACCAGGCGGGCGAGATCGACCAGCACCTTGGCCTGCTTCCAGGTGGCGTCGTCCTGCATCTTGCCGTCGATCATCACCGCGCCGGTGCCGTCCGGCATGGCGGCGACGATCTTCTTGGCGAAAGCAACCTCGGCCGGATCGGGCGAAAACACCCGCTTGGCGATGGCGACCTGGGTCGGATGCAGCGTCCAGGCGCCGACGCAGCCCATGAGGAAGCTGTTGCGGAACTGGACCTCGCAGGCGGCGGTATCGGCGAAATCGCCGAACGGGCCGTAGAACGGCTTGATGCCGGCAGCGGCGCAGGCATCGACCATCTTGGCCGTGGTGTAGTGCCACAAATCCTGCTGATAGGCCGGGCGCGGCGCATCGGCGGCGGCTCCGGCGGCGGATCGGCCAGCACCTTATACTCCGGATGGCCGCCGCCGACGCGCGTCGTCTTCATGGCGCGCGAGGCGGCGAGATCGGCCGGGCCGAGGCTGATGCCGTGCATGCGCGGCGAGGCGGTGGCGATCGCCTCGACGTTGTCGACGCCTTCCGCGGTTTCCAGGATGGCGTGGATGAGGATCGGCTTTCGCACCGCGTGCTTGGCTTCGAGCTGGGCGAGCAGCTGGTCGAGATAATGGATGTCCCACGCGCCCTCGACCTTGGGCAGCATGATCACGTCGAGCTTGTTGCCGACGGCGGCGACGATCTCGATGATGTCGTCGAGCACCCAGGGCGAGTTGAGCGCATTGACCCGCGTCCACAATCCGGTCGAGCCGAAATCGCACGCCTTCGCCATGGCGATGAAGCCGGCGCGCGCCGCCTCCTTGGCATCGGCCGGGATTGCGTCTTCGAGATTGCCGAGCACCACGTCGACCTGATGAACGAGCTCCGGGACCTTGGCGCGCATCTTCTCGAGGTGCGGCGGCACGAAATGGATCATGCGCTCGAGCTGGACCGGCAGCTCGCGCAACGGCGCCGGCGCTCCGATCGCAAGCGGCTTGAAGAAATTGCGCGGCAGTTTCATGCGGCGACCTCGACTCCTTTTCGCAGCAGACCGTAGGATGAACGGCCGCACCTCGCCAAGCCGTTTTTGACGCCGATCTGCCGGCGAAATGGCGAACTTCCGGGTATTCGTAGCACTGAAACGTCCCGGGGGTTCCGGCGAGCGCGCGCGCCAGTGGCCGCGGCTCCCGAGCCGACGGCGCGAACGCGGACGGGAAGCTGACTTGGCTGTCAGAATTTAACTCATTAGTAATTTGAGGATTTTCGAGTTGATGCGCGATTTTTGCTTCGGCGACGGGTTGCGTCGCGTAATTCCGCCTTGGCGGCGTGTCGACGCGCCAGTCAAAAACTCGGAGAGAAAAACATGTCGAAGATGTTGGCTGCGGTTTTGCTCGCAACCTCGATGCTCGCCGGAACGACCGTCGCCCACAGCATGGGTGGCGGAAGCGGCGGCGGTGGCGGAGGTGGTGCGGGCGCCGGTGCCGGTGGCGGCGCGGGTGGCGGCAACTGGCAGACCGGCGCGACTTCGACCACCAACGACGGTGCTTCTGCCACTCCGACCGGCTTCACCGCGCCGGTCACCCACACGCGAAAGAAGATGCCGGGTCAATGATATTGGCGCGCGATCGGCGCCGGCCATTCCGCTCGTCTGTGGCGCTTGCGCCGTAGTACGCGGCCTTCACACCATCTCGCCGCGCATCAGGCGGGGTTGCGAGGCGGCCGGGGCGACGCCTTCGCGCATCAAGGCACGGCGCAGCGGCCCGATGCGGTCGACCAAATAGAGCGAGAGCCCGCGAGCGGCCTGCGCCGGGATGAAATCGGTGAGCAGGCTGCGATTGAGCAGGTCGATGGCGATCGTACGGCCGGTGACGTCCGCCCGGCGTTGCGCGTCATAGCGCGCGAGCACGCTCGGCGAGCCGACGTCAACGTTCTGCCGGCGCGCGTCGGCAACGAGCTCGGCAAGCGTCGCCGCATCGCGCAGCCCGAGATTGAGCCCCTGCGCGCCGATCGGCGGCACCACGTGCGCCGCCTCGCCGACGAGCGCGATCCGCTGGCGCGCAAACGAATGCGCGGTTTCGACGGCGAGCGCAAACATGCCGCGGCCGTCTTCGACGCGCATCTTGCCGAGGAGCGAATGCGCGCGGCGCTCGATCTCCTCGGAGAGGTCGGCATCGCTCATTGCTGCAAGCGCCGCCGCCTGCACCGGCTCGAGCACACAGACAAGGCTCGAGCGGCGGCCGGGCAAGGGCACGAGCGTGAACGGTCCGCTTTCGGTGTGGAATTCGGTCGACGTGTCCTGATGCGGCCGATCATGCGCGAGATTGAGCGTGAGCGCCGTCTGCGGATAGGCGCGGCGGTCGGTGCCGATACCCGCCGCCGCCCGGCAGAGCGAGCGCTGCCCATCGGCTCCGATCGCGAGCCGAACCCGCGCGACGCCCTCCGGGAGCTTGATCGTGACGCCGTCGCCATCGCTGGCGATTGCGAGCGCGGCCAGCAGCGAATTCGCGAAAGCTTCAGCGCCGCCGCGCGCGCGGAAAGCGCGGCGACGAGATGGCGGTTCTCGATGTTGTAGCCGAACGCGTCGAGCCCGATCTCGGCGGCGATGAAGCCGACCTCAGGCGCGCGCAGCAGCCGCCGGCTGTCGTCGACGATGCGGATTGCGGCAAGCGGCGCGGCGTGCGCCCGGCACGCCTGCCAGACGCCGAGCGTCGCCAGTGCGGTCACCGAACTCGCGAGCAGCGCGGTGGTGCGATGATCGTCCTCCGCCGCTGGCGCGATCAGCAGCGTTTCCACGCCGGATGCCGCCAGCGCGATGGCGCTGACGAGACCCGCCGGCCCGCCGCCGACGACCGCGACTTCGGCCGTGAACTTCCTGGCGCCATTCACGGATCGCAGACCATACGCAGTGATACGCGCCTCGGCGGCGGAAAGGCCGCCGAGGCTAAACGCGTGCCCCGGTCATCCGTGCCGCTGATTCGATTCCTGTGCGGCGGCGATGCTCGGCGCATGCAGTGTCGAGGCGCCGGCGCTCGAAACCTCCGGCAGCTCTCTGACATGGGTCATGCCGTCGGAGATGATCTTGGTCAACTGGATCACCGACTGATTGAGCGCCGCGTACTCCTCGATGTCGCGCTGAACGCGACTGCCGTCGGCCTGCAGCTTTTCACGCAGGATCCTCAGCTCGCTGATAAGATTATCGATTTCGCGCGTCGAAGTCCCCGATACCCGACGCATCAAGGTGCTGAGATTGTTGGCCGCTGCTTCGCTTTCGCTCGCGGCTTGGCGAATAGCGGTGTTGTCCCGCCGAACCAATTCGCGAATATTGCCCTCGACATCCAGTTCTTCTGGTTTATCGCCTTCGGACGTGCCGCGTGAGCTGACAAGGTTCATCGGTAGTACCCCCTTAAGTTCAGCCGCCGGTCCCCCAGGCGGCCGTCCCACGCTCATGGCCGCATTAAATTGTGACCGCTTCGCGGCTCGATCAATCTGAGCTGGGGATTTCTCCAATCGGCAGCGTCGCGGGCCGGGTTCCCGAGCGGAAAGTCTTGGTGGATTCCGTGGCTCGACAATGTCCGTGAGATTGCGCGCGGCGGTTGCCTGTGCCTCTAGGTGGGGCGATGGACCCGATCAACTCGGCCGGAGAGCCCGTAAGTCTGCGCGCCGCGGCCGCCTTTGCCGTGCATGTGTTCACCGCCTGCGGCGCTGCGTGCGCGCTGCTCGCGCTGATGGCGGCGGTGCGCGCCGGTTGGCCGGAGATGTTCGCCTGGCTCGGGGCAGCGCTCGTCATCGATGGCCTCGATGGCATGTTCGCGCGCCGGCTTGAGGTGGCGCGGTTCCTGCCGCGCTGGTCGGGCGATGTGCTCGACTTCGTCGTCGATTTCACCACCTATGTGTTCGTGCCGGCTTACGCGATTGTCGCCGGCGGACTGCTTCCGCAATCGGCCGCAATTGCGCTCGGCCTCATCATCACGGTGACCGGAGCGCTCTATTTCGCTGACCGGCGCATGAAGACCCCCGACAGCTATTTCCGCGGCTTCCCGGCGCTGTGGAATGTCGCGGCGTTTTATTTGTTCGTGCTCAAGCCTGCGCCTTGGCTCGGCGCGGCCGCGATCCTCGCGCTGGCGGCGGCGACATTCGTGCCGATCCATTTCGTCCATCCGGTCCGCGTGCCGCGCTGGCGCCTGTTCAATCTGGCGGCGCTGGTCGCGTGGGCGGTGCTCGCCGCGTTTGCGCTGCTGCAAAATCTCGACCCGCCCGTCTGGGTAGCTGCGGTCCTCGCGGCGATCGCGATCTATTTCGTGATTGTCGGACTGTTGCGTGATACCGATCGATCCCTTGCGCCGTCTGGGTGACTTCCTATGATCGCGCGCGTGAAGCGACCCGGAAAGCTTCGCCCCGATGCCAGGCGTAACAGGAGAGAAAAATGGTTGCTGCGGTACGCGTGCATAAGGTCGGCGGTCCCGAGGTTTTGACCTACGAAGAAATCGACGTTCCGGCTCCGGGACCCGGCCAGATCCGCGTCAAGCAGCACGCCATGCGGCGTCAATTTCATCGACTGCTATTTCCGCATGGGCATGTATCCAGTCCCGGTCGGTTGCCGTTCGTGGCCGGCAATGAGGCCGCCGGCGAGGTGGTCGAGGTCGGCCCCGGCGTCACCGAATTCAAGCGCGGCGACCGCGTCGCCTACGTCAACGGTCCCGGCTGCTACGCCGCCGAGCGCCTTGTGCCGGCCGATCGCGCGGTCAAGCTGCCGGCGAATATCAGCTACGAGCAGGCCGCCGCCATGATGCTCAAGGGCATGACGGTGGCCATATCTCCTGCGCCGCACCTTCAAGGTCGAGAAGGGCATGAACGTGCTGATTCACGCCGCCGCCGGCGGCGTCGGCCTCATCTTCTGCCAATGGGCAAACCATCTCGGCGCCAATGTCATCGGCACGGTCGGCTCGAAGGACAAGGCCGCGCTCGCGCAGCGCCAATGGCTGCCATCACACCATCCTCTATCGCGACGAGGATTTCGTCGCGCGCGTCAAGGAGATCACCGGCGGCAAGTTGTGCGACGTGGTCTACGACGGCATCGGCAAGACCACCTTTCCCGCTTCGCTCGACTGCATCCGCCCGCTCGGCATGTTCGTCAGCTTCGGCAGCGCGTCCGGGCAGATCGACGCCTTCAACATCAACATCCTGCAGGCCAAGGGCTCGCTGTTCGCCACGCGGCCGACGCTCAATACCTACGCCGCCAAGCGCGAGGATCTGCTCGCCATCGCCAACGATCTGTTCGACGTGGTCGGCAGCGGCGCGGTCAAAATCCCGATCAACCAGAAATACGCGCTGCGCGATGCCGCCAAGGCGCATCGCGATCTCGAAAGCCGCGCCACCACCGGCTCCTCGATCCTGGTGCCGTGAGGGCTCGCGGTCACTTGCACTGAAGATCTGGGGTTATTGGGCGACGCTGGGCTGGGCGTTTCTCGCCTTTGCTCGTGGGCCAGTTCGTCGCGCTGGCGGTCGTTGTCGTGGTGGCGGGCCGGCGCTTTGAGCTCGCTTCTGGAAACGCCGTTCGACGGCATGATCGTCACGCTGTTCATCCTGATCTCCAATCCGATCACGATCGCCGTGCTGGCGCTCGCCGTGCTGGCTCGCGCGCGCCGATTCGTCGGACTATCTGGCGCTGGAATGGCCGCCGACGCGCGACGTCATCATCGGGCATCGCTTGCTCATCGCCCTGATCGCCGTCGGCGACGCGGCTGCTTTATCTGGGCGGCCGCGCCGCTGGTGACGCCGTTTCAGCTGCAGTCCTACACCACGGCCGCCGCCGAGGGATGGCTGCCGTGCCGATGTTGGCCGCCGCCATCCTGGTAGCGCCGGCCGGCGAGGAGATCATGTTCCGCGGCTTTCTGTTCCGCGGCTGGGCGCGCTCGGACCGCTCGACCTGGCCGGCGATCGTCGTGATCTCGCTGCTGTGGGCGGCGCTGCACGTCCAGTACGACTGGACCGGCATGCTGCAGATTTTCATCATCGGCCTGTTTCTCGGCTGGATGCGCTGGCGCAGCGGCTCGACGCTGCTGACCTTCCTGCTGCACGCGCTTGTTCAATCTCGAAGGCACGATCGAAACCGTGGTGCAGGTGCGATTTTTTCCGTGAGCGATGCGCCCGAGCTAAGGTCTTATCCGCGCCGTCCCTTCGGATTGAACAGGCCGCCGAAAACTGAGCTCGTGCCGCCGCCATGCCGCGGCTGGCGCGGCACGCCGATGCACCGGCTCGGTGAAGCGCGCGATGGTCGCGACCATGTCGTCGAGCGGCACGGCGCTGCCCGGCGTCTCGCTGACGATGGTGGCGAGCACGTTCATGTCGCGGCGGAACAGCGAGTCGAGCGCGGTCAGCGTGTGGCTGATGGTGCCGGGATAGCTGCCGGTCACCAGGATCAGCGGCAAGCGCAGCGCCATCATCACGTCGAGGATGGTGCGCTGCGTCGTCGAGCGGCACCATGATGCCGCCGACGCCTTCGATCAGCAGAATGTCGCGTCGCTGCTCGACCGCGCTCTGGCAATAGGCCACGACCTGATCGACGTCGATGCTGCGGTCCTCCTGCGCGCGCCGCAAGATCGGGCGACAGCGCGGCGCGAAAGCGCCAGGGCGAAATGCGGTCGATCGACTCGGGCGTGAACGGCAGGCCGAGCGCGGCGAGCAGGACGCCGGGATCGCTGGTCGCGGCCTGCGCCGGGTCGTAGCCGCTCGACGATCGGCTTGATGGCGTCGACCTGACGGCCCATGTGCGCGCAAATGCCGAATCAGCGAGGCGGCGACGAACGTCTTGCCGACGTCGGTCCCGGTCGCGGTGATGAAGATTGCGGTCACGGTCGAAGCGCCTCTCGCGGTTATGAAAGCGCCGAACGTCGGGTAATACCAGCGAAAACAACCGGTCGCCATCGTCGGCGCGCGATCTGCGCCGGTGTTTCAATAACCCACCGCGATGCCGTGCAGGTCGTAGTCGTCGGCGCGCTCGATCTTCACCGTTGCGATCTCGCCGACGCGCAGTGGACGGCGGCTCGCAACGTAAACCGTGCCGTCGATCTGCGGCGCGTCGCCTTTGCTGCGGCCCTTGGCGATGCCTGGCGCGCTCCCGGCTTTGCATCGACCTCGTCGATGATCACGCGCCTCGCGATTGCCGACTTTGCGCTTGAGGCGCTTGCGCGAAATCTCCTGCTGGCGCGCCATCAGGCGGTGGTAGCGCTCGTTCTTGACTTCTTCGGGCACCGGCGCGGCGAGATCGTTCGCCGCGGCGCCGGCGACCGGCTCGTAGCGGAAGCAGCCGACGCGATCGAGCTCGGCTTCGCCGAGCCAGTCGAGCAGCAGCGAAAAATCCGCTTCGGTCTCGCCGGGAAAGCCGACGATGAAGGTCGAGCGGATGGTGAGACTGGCGACAGACGGCGCGCCACTCGCGGATGCGCGCGAGCGTCTGTTCCTGCGCCGCCGGCCGGCGCATGCGTTTGAGCACGGCGGGACTGGCGTGCTGGAACGGCACGTCGAGATACGGCAGCACCTTGCCCTCAGCCATCAACGGAATGACCTCGTCGACATGCGGGTAGGGATAGACGTAGTGCAGCCGCACCCACACGCCGAACTCGCCGAGCGCGCGCGCAAGGTCGACGAACTTCGCGCGCACCTCGCGGCCTTTCCACGCGCTCGCGGCGTATTTCAGGTCGACGCCGTAGGCCGACGTGTCCTGGGAGATGACCAGCAGCTCCTTGACCCCGGCGGCGACCAGCCGCTCGGCCTCGCGCAGCACGTCGGCGGCCGGCCGCGAGACGAGATCGCCGCGCAGCTTCGGGATGATGCAGAACGTGCAGCGGTTGTTGCAACCTTCTGAAATCTTGAGATAAGCGTAATGCCGCGGCGTCAGCTTGATGCCTTCCGGCGGGATCAGGTCGGTGTACGGGTCGTGCTGCGGCGGGGCGGCGCGATGGACCGCGGCGAGCACGCTCTCATATTGATGCGGGCCGGTGACGGCGAAGCACGTTGGGATGCGCGGCGGTGATCTTTTCCGGTTCGGCGCCCATGCAGCCGGTGACGATGACCTTGCCGTTCTCGGCCATGCGCTGCGCCGATTGCTGCGAGCGATTCCGCCTGCGCGCTTTCGAGGAAGCCGCAGGTGTTGACGATGGCGAGGTCGGCGCCGGCATGATGGTCGCGCAAGCTCGTAGCCTTCCGCGCGCAGCCGCGTGATGATGCGCTCGGAATCGACCAGCGCCTTCGGGCAGCCGAGGGAGACGAAGGAGATGCGTGGCGGGCTGGTTCATGGGTTGCTCAAGGTGCATGCCGTTAGGCGAGGCGGCGGCAAGCGTCAATCGTCCTGTGCCCGCCATGCCAAAGACCGATCATGCGCGCTTCCTGACCCTCCGCTCCTGCTCGTGACCGACCGCCGCCAGGCCCGGCGTCCGCTGAAGGACGTCGTCGCGGACGCCCTCAAGGCCGGCTGCCGCTGGGTCAGCCTGCGCGAGAAGGACTTGCCGCAGGACGAGCAAATTCTTCTGGCGCGTACGCTGGCGCCTTTGGTACGCGCGCAGGGCGGCAAGCTGATGCTGCACGGTGAAGCGGAGCTCGCGAGACTTGCCGGTGCCGATGGCGTGCACCTGTCCGCCGGCGTCGATCCCGTTCGGCGCGCGTGCGCTGATCGGGCCGGGAAAGCTCATCGGCGTCTCGATCCACACGGTCACGGAAGCGGAAGCCATCGATCCCGCGTTGGTCGATTATGCGGCTGCCGGTCCCGCGTTCGAGACCGCAAGCAAGCCGGGCTACGGCCCGGAGATCGGCCGCAAGGGTCTGCTCGAGATCACCCGCGCGGCGCGCGTTCCGGTGCTGGCGATCGGCGGCATCAATTCGGCGCGCGTCGGCGAACTCGTCGCCGCAGGCGCGGCCGGCATCGCGGTGATGGGCGGGGTCATGCGCGCTGCCGATCCCGCGCAAGAGGTGCGGGCGCTGATCGCGACGCTCGCCGGTTCGCTCGCTATCCACGCGCGCGATAGGTGCTGACGCCCTGGTCGGGCACCCAGACGCCCGCCGGCAGCTTTCCCGCCTGCCAGAACACGTCGATCGGCATGCCGCCGCGCGGATGGAAATAGCCGCCGATGCGCAGCCATTTCGGCTTGAGCAACGCGACGAGCTTCTTGCCGATCGCCACCGTGCATTCCTCGTGGAACGCGCCGTGATTGCGGAAGCTGTTGAGATAGAGCTTGAGCGATTTCGACTTCGACGAGCCAGCCCGCGGCACGTAGTCGATGACCAGCGTCGCGAAATCCGGCTGGCCGGTGACCGGGCACATCGACGGTGAATTCGGGAAAGGTGAAGCGGGCGACGTAATTGGTGTCCGCATGCGGGTTGCGCACGCGGTCGAGCACCGCCTCGGCGGGGGAGGCGGGGATCGCGGCCGGGCGGCCGAGTTGCAGCGTTTTCTTCGCCATCGCCTTCTGCATGCCTTGCTTTGCCGGGGCATGACAAGAGCCTCGCCGATCCTGTAGAAGCCGCTGCGCAGGGGCCATGCAGGAGCGACCATGACCGCCATCCTCGACATCATCGGCCGGGAAATTCTCGACAGCCGCGGCAATCCGACCGTCGAGGTCGACGTGGTCCTGGCCGATGGCTCGCGCGGCCGCGCCGCCGTGCCGTCCGGCGCCTCGACCGGCACGCACGAGGCGGTCGAGCTGCGCGACGGCGACAAGAAGCGCTATTTCGGCAAGGGCGTGCGCAATGCGGTCGAGGCGGTCAATGGCGAGATCTTCGATGCGTTGAGCGGCATGGATGCCGAGGCGCAGGTCAAGATCGACGAGGCGATGATCGCGCTCGACGGCACGCCCAACAAGGGCCGGCTCGGCGCCAACGCCATCCTCGGCGTCTCGCTCGCGGTCGCCAAGGCGGCGGCGGCCGCGAACAAGCTGCCGCTCTACCGCTATGTCGGCGGCACCGCGGCGCGGCTTTTGCCGGTGCCGATGATGAACATCATCAATGGCGGCGTGCACGCCGACAATCCGATCGACTTTCAGGAATTCATGATCGTGCCGCTCGGCGCGCGCGTCCTTCGCCGAAGCGCTGCGCGCGGGCGCGGAAATCTTTCACACGCTGCGCGCGGCGCTCAAATCCGCCGGGCTCAACACCAATGTCGGCGACGAGGGCGGGTTTGCGCCCAATCTGCCATCGGCTGAAGCGGCCCTCGACCAAGTCGTGGCGGCAATCGGGAAGGCGGGATACCGCGTCGGCGAAGACGTCATGCTGGCGCTCGATCCGGCGGCGAGCGAATTTTTCAGCGATGGCGCCTACCGCTACAAAGGAGAAAGCAAGACGCGCTCGGTCGCGCAGCAGGTCGATTATCTTGCCGAGCTCGCGAAGCGCTATCCGATCGTGTCGATCGAAGACGGCATGGCCGAAGATGACTTTGCCGGCTGGAAGCAGCTGACGCAGAAGATCGGCGAACGCTGCCAGCTCGTCGGCGACGATATCTTCGTGACCAATGTCGCGCGGTTGACCGACGGCATCAAGAACGGGATCGGCAATTCGATCCTGATCAAGGTCAACCAGATCGGCACCCTTACCGAGACGCTGGCCGCGGTCGAGACCGCGCACAAAGCCGGCTACACCGCGGTGATGTCGCACCGCTCGGGCGAGACGGAAGATTCGACCATCGCCGACCTCGCGGTCGCGACCAATTGCGGGCAGATCAAGACCGGCTCGCTCGCCCGCGCCGACCGCACCGCGAAATACAATCAGTTGCTGCGCATCGAGGAGGAACTCGGCGCGCAGGCGCATTATGCCGGGCGCGCGGCCTTCAAGGCGCTCGGCTAGCGCGTTGGCTTGCCGCCGCTTGTCCGGGCTTGGCGATCGGCGCTATACCCAAACGCTGTGTGAATATCGGGCCGACGGGTAAGGTTCTTGCAATGGACCAGACGATCGACTTGAAGGCCGGAGATCGCCGGCTGGCGACGGAACGGCTGCGCGATTTCATCGTCGCTTCGGTGGATTCAGCGCCCGCATACGACGCGCCGTTCACGCATCTCGTGCTCGACCGCGTATTTCCCGAAGACGTCTATGCGGCCATGGTCGCCAATATGCCCGAAATTGCCGACTACCGGCCGATGCACGGCCGCGCCAAGGGCAACGACCTTGCTGACGGCACCCACACGCGGGTGAAGATCGATCTCTTTCCGGAATACATTCGCCACTTGCCGGGAGAGAAACGGGCGTTGTGGCAGGTGGTCGGCGGCGCGCTCTGCTCGGGAGCGGTGCGGCAGGCGTTCATGCGCCGGCTCGCGAGCGCGCTGACGCGGCGCTTCGGCTCCGGCTATGCCGACACCGGCATGTATCCGATCCCGGTGCTCACCCGCGACATTCCCGGCTATCGGATCACGCCGCACACCGACACGCACTGGAAGGGCATCACCGTGCAGCTCTACCTGCCGCGCGATCGCTCGAACACGCATATCGGCACCATCTTTCACGAGAAGCACGCCGACGGCTCGCTGCCGAAAGCAAAGCAGATGTCGTTTGCGCCCAATACCGGCTACGCCTTCGCCGTCGGCACCGACACCTGGCATTCCGCCGATCCGGTCGGGTCCGAGGTCAAGACACGCGACAGCATTCTCCTGACCTACTTCGTCGATGCCGGCGCGTTGCGGTTCCTGCGCAATCGCGGCAAGCGCTTCGGCAATTTCGTCCAAAGCGAGTTCCGTAACCTTCTGCCGTAGCCGGCGCAGGCCATTAATTCAGCCTTAAGCCGCTTCCTTCGCATGCTGGCCGCATGGTCACCCGCAAACGCCTGCGTTCGATCCTTACCGCGCTCGGCCTCTACGTCATGGCCGCCTTGCTCATCGGCTATTTCGGAGTGAACGCGTTCAGCGGCAATCGCGGCCTCAAGGC
The DNA here is from genome assembly GCA_963695665.1 of uncultured Alphaproteobacteria bacterium. Lineage (GTDB taxonomy): Bacteria > Pseudomonadota > Alphaproteobacteria > Rhizobiales > Xanthobacteraceae > BOG-931. Next base: position 50,915 of record CAVOHL010000010.1, on the reverse strand, counting down.
CAAGCAGGACATCGACCAGCAGATGGCAGCGCTTTCAGGCGAATTGGGCCGGCTCAAGCTGGAGCGGGCGCAATGGCAGCGCCGGGTCGCTCTGCTCAAGGCCGACAACCTCGATGCCGACATGCTGAACGAACGAGCGCGCGCATTGCTCGACTACGCCGATCCGCACGAGCTCATTCTGATGCTGCAACCGCCGGCGCGTGCCGCAGAGGCCGTCCAGCGGAATAGCCCTTGAACTCAAGCGGATCGTTCCCGAAATTAATTTTTCTGACGAGGATCTGACGCCGATCCCCAGGCCGTCGCGGTCGGCTTTCGCCATAAGGCGATTTCGGCTATGGGGATAAAAGCCGCGGTGTGTCGAGGATAAGAATGGCCGTCGCAAGGACCAAGGCAGCCGATCAAATCGCGGAAGACCGCCGCCCCGCAGCCGAGGCGGCGGCGCATACCGGCCCGGTCGCGGAATTCACCAAAGACGAGGAGTTGCAGGCGCTCCGCCAGATGCTGCTGATCCGGCGCTTCGAGGAGAAGGCCGGGCAGATGTACGGCATGGGGCTGATCGGCGGGTTCTGCCACCTCTATATCGGCCAGGAAGCGGTCGTCGTCGGCATGAAGATGGCCAAACGCGACGGCGACCAGATGATCACCGGTTATCGCGATCACGGCCACATGCTCGCCTGCGGCATGGACCCGAAAGGCGTGATGGCGGAACTCACCGGCCGGCGCGGCGGTTACTCGAAGGGCAAGGGCGGCTCGATGCACATGTTCTCCCGCGAGAAGAACTTCTTCGGCGGGCATGGCATCGTCGGCGCCCCGGCGCCGATCGGCACCGGGCTCGCCTTCGCCAACAAATATCGCGACGGCGACAGCGTCTGCCTTACGTTTTTCGGCGACGGTGCGGCGAACCAAGGCCAGGTCTACGAAAGCTTCAACATGGCCGAGCTGTGGAAGCTGCCGGTCGTCTACGTCATAGAGAACAACCGCTACGCGATGGGAACCGCAGTGCTGCGTTCCTCGGCGCAGAGCGATTTCTCCAAGCGCGGCCTTTCTTTCAATATTCCCGGCGCGCAGGTCGACGGCATGGATGTGCGCGCGGTCAAGGCCGCGGCCGACGAGGCGATCGCCTGGTGCCGCGCCGGCAACGGCCCGACCATTCTGGAAATGATGACCTATCGCTATCGCGGCCACTCGATGTCGGATCCGGCCAAATACCGAACCAAGGAAGAGGTCGACAAGGTGCGCACCGAGCACGACCCGATCGAGCAGGTGCGCGCGCGGCTTCTCGCCAAGAACTGGGCGAGCGAGGACGACCTGAAGAAGATCGACGGATCGGTACGCGCCATCGTCAACGAAGCGTCCGAGTTCGCCACCCACGACGCCGAGCCCGATCCCGCGGAACTTTACACGGATATTTATCGGTGAGAGCGATCCCGCCAGCGCGCCGACGCCCGCAATCCTCTCCGCAGTCCCTTTGGGCGTAACCAGCGACGAGTTAGCCCGCAATGCCGATTCAAGTCCTGATGCCCGCGCTGTCGCCCACGATGGAGAAGGGCAATCTCGCCAAATGGCTCAAGAAAGAGGGCGACGCGGTCAAGACCGGCGACGTCATCGCCGAGATCGAGACCGACAAGGCGACGATGGAAGTCGAGGCGATCGACGACGGCACGCTCGGCAAGATTTTGGTGCCGGAGGGCACCAACGACGTCGCGGTCAATACCCCGATCGCGATGATCCTCGCGGAAGGCGAGGACCAGGCGGCGCTCAAAGAGGGCAAGCCGGCGCAAACCGGCGCCGAGCCGACTACGCCGGCGCGCCAGCAGAAAGCCGCGGAATCCGCGCCGCCACCGGCGAAGACCGGGACGGCGAAGCCGCCGTCGCGCCGGCGGCGCCGGCGATGCCCGAGCCGGAAGTGCCCGCGGGCACCGAAATGATCGCCATGACCATGCGCGAGGCGCTGCGCGACGCCATGGCGGAGGAAATGCGCCGCGACGGCGACGTGTTCGTCATCGGCGAAGAGGTCGCCGAATATCAGGGCGCCTACAAGGTGACGCAGGGCTTGTTGCAGGAGTTCGGCGCGCGGCGCGTCATCGACACGCCGATCACCGAGCATGGCTTTGCCGGTCTCGGCGTCGGCGCCGCGCTGGCCGGGCTAAAGCCGATCGTCGAGTTCATGACCTTCAACTTCGCCATGCAGGCGATCGATCACCTGATCAATTCGGCGGCGAAGACGCGCTACATGTCCGGCGGGCAGGCCGACGTCGCCATCGTGTTTCGCGGACCGAACGGGCCGGCCGCGCGGGTCGCCGCGCAACACAGCCAGGATTACTCCTCCTGGTATTCGCACGTTCCCGGCCTCATCGTGATCGCGCCGTCGAACGCGGCCGACGCCAAGGGCCTGCTCAAGGCCGCGATCCGCGATCCCAATCCGGTGATCTTCCTGGAGAACGAGCTCCTCTACGGCGTGTCCTCGCCGGTGCCGAAGCTCGACGACTACGTCCTGCCGATCGGCCGCGCGCGGATCGTGCGCGCCGGCAATGACGTGACGCTGGTCGCCTGGTCGATGGGCATGACCTATGCGCTCAAGGCGGCGGACGAGCTCGCGAAGGAGAACATCTCCGCCGAGGTGATCGACCTGCGCACGCTCAAGCCGATGGACAGCGACGCCGTCCTCGAGTCGGTGAAGAAGACCGGCCGTCTCGTCACCATCGAGGAAGGCTGGAAGCAATCCGGCGTCGGCGCCGAGATCGCGGCGCGGGTGATGGAGGAGGCGTTCGACTACCTCGACGCGCCGGTCGCGCGCGTCACCGGTAAGGACGTGCCGATGCCCTACGCCGCCAATCTGGAAAAGCTCGCGCTCCCTTCGGTCGCCGAAGTCGTCGAGGCGGCGAAGGCCGTTTGTTATCGCTGACCTTTTATTTGGTGAAGCTGCCCGCGCCATGCCCATCAACATCCTCATGCCGGCGCTATCGCCCACGATGGAGAAGGGCAATCTCGCCAAATGGCTCAAGAAGGAGGGCGAGCCGGTCAAGACCGGCGACGTGATCGCCGAGATCGAGACCGACAAGGCGACGATGGAAGTCGAGGCCATCGATGACGGCGTCTTGGCGAAGATCGTGGTGCCGGAAGGCACGAGCGACGTGCCGGTCAATGAGCTCATCGCGGTGCTGGCGCAGGAAGGCGAGGACGTGAAGGCCGCGGCGGCAGCGGCGGGGAAGGGGATTTCCGCGCCAAAGACGCCCAGCGCCAGTACCCAGCAAGCCGCATCGCCTGCGCCGAATAATCAATCGAGTTCCAAAGAGGCGCGGGCGCCGAGCCCTCCGCCCACACCGCGCGCTCCCTCTCTACCAAGCGGGGATGGCGCGGCGGTTCGGACCGACGGCCATGGCACGAACCGCATTTTTTCTTCACCGCTCGCCCGGAGATTGGCGAAGGAGTCCGGCATCGATCTCGGCCGCATCGCCGGCTCAGGGCCGCATGGTCGCGTCATCGCCCGCGACGTGGCGGCGGCCAAGGACGGCAAGGGCCTGAAAGGTCCGGCCGCCACCCCCGTCGCAGCGGCCAGCGCGCCGCTTCCGGTGCTGGCGCCGTCGGACGAAAAAATCCGCGCGCTGTTTCCACCCGGCTCCTACGACATCGTGCCGCACGACAATGTCCGCAAGATCATCGCGCAGCGGCTGGTGCAGGCAAAGCTTACGATCCCGCATTTCTACCTCACCATCGACTGCAACATCGGCAAGCTTCTCGACGCGCGCGCGGAGATCAATGCCGCCGCGCCCAAGGACAAGGACGGCAAGCCGGCGTGGAAGCTCTCGGTCAATGATTTCGTCATCAAGGCGCTGGCGCTCGCCTTGACGCGCGTGCCCGAGGCCAACGTCACCTGGACCGAAGGCGGCATGCTCAAGCACAGGCACGCCGATGTCGGCGTCGCCGTTGCCATTCAAGGCGGCCTGATCACGCCGATCGTGCGCCAGGCGGAAGCGAAATCGCTCTCGGTGATCTCCAACGAGATGAAGGACTACGCCGCGCGGGCGCGGGCGCGCAGATTAAAGCCGGAAGAATACCAGGGCGGCACCACGGCGGTGTCGAACCTCGGCATGTACGGCATCAAGGAGTTCTACGCCGTGATCAATCCGCCGCACGCCACCATCCTGTCGGTCGGCGCCGGCGAGGAGCGGGCGGTCGTGCGCGGCGGCAAGATCGAAGTGGCGCAGATGATGACCGTCGGGCTCGCGACCGACCACCGCGCCGTCGACGGCGCGCTCGGCGCGCAACTCCTCGGCGCGTTCAAGGCGCTGATCGAGAATCCGGTGATGATGGTGGTGTAAGCGCGTATGGCCGATACTTCCTTCGACGTCATCATCATCGGTTCCGGCCCCGGCGGCTATGTCTGCGCCATTCGCGCCGCGCAACTTGGCTTCAAGACCGCTATCATCGAGCGTGAATATCTCGGCGGCATCTGCCTGAATTGGGGCTGCATTCCAACGAAAGCGCTGCTGCGCTCGGCGGAGATTTTTCATTATCTGCAGCACGCCAAGGATTACGGGCTGTCGGCCGGTACGGTCACCTACGATCCGGCCGCGGTGGTGCAACGCTCGCGCGTCGTTGCCAAGCGGCTTAATGACGGCGTCGGCTTCCTGATGAAGAAGAACAAGGTCGCCGTGATCTGGGGCGAGGCGTCGATCGATGCGCCCGGCCAGATCACGGTGAAGGCCGGCAAGAGCGAAGCGCCGAAGGGCGCGCTCGGGCCGGGCGCGTATCTGGCAAAACACGTCATCGTCGCGACCGGGGCGCGGCCGCGCGTCCTTCCCGGCCTCGAGCCGGACAAGAAACTCGTGTGGACCTATTTCGAGGCCATGGTGCCGGACCGCGTTCCGAAATCGCTTCTGGTCATCGGCTCGGGCGCCATCGGCATCGAGTTCGCCTCGTTCTACCGCACGCTCGGCGCCGAGGTGACCGTGGTCGAGGTGCTGCCGCAAATCCTGCCGGCGGAAGACGCCGAGATCGCCGCCTTCGCGCGCAAGAGCTTCGAGAAGCAGGGCATCAAGATCTTCACCGGCGCCAAGGTGACGCGGCTCGACAAGAAAAGCGACGGCGTCACCGCGACCATCGATGACGGCAAGGGCGGCGACGCAGACGCTTACCGCCGAGCGCGTCATCTCCGCCGTCGGCGTCGTCGGCAACACCGAGAATCTCGGCCTGGAAAAGCTCGGCGTGAAGATCGAGCGCGGCGCCATCGTCACCGACGGCGCATGCAGGACGAATGTGCCGGGCATCTACGCGATCGGCGACGTCGCCGGGCCGCCGCTTCTCGCGCATAAGGCCGAGCACGAAGGCGTCATCTGCGTCGAAGCGATCAAGGGACTCAATCCGCACCCGATGGACAAGCGGCTGATTCCCGGCTGCACCTATTGCTCACCGCAGATCGCCTCGGTCGGGCTCACCGAGCAGGCGGCGAAGGAGCAGAAGCTCGACATCCGGGTCGGCCGCTTCCCGTTCATCGGCAACGGCAAGGCGATCGCGCTCGGCGAGGACCAGGGCCTTGTGAAAGTTATCTTCGACAAGAAGACCGGCCAGCTCCTCGGCGCGCACATGGTCGGCGCGGAGGTCACCGAGCTCATTCAGGGCTACGTGATCGCGATGAACCTCGAGACCACGGAAGAAGAGCTGATGCACACGGTGTTCCCGCATCCGACGCTTTCCGAGATGATGAAGGAAGCGGTGCTCGACGCTTACGGACGCGTGCTGAACATTTGATCGTTCACGCCCGCTTCGCGGGAAGGATCACTAGCCTACCAATCCCGCGATCGGCTTCACCGCGTCGCTGCCCGGGAACACATCCTGCGCGAGCGCGCGCTCGTCGGCGCGCAGGTGGTCGCGCAACAGCCCCTTGAGCACGGCACGCAGATCGGTGGTCGCTTTCAGGTCGCGGTTCTCGAGCAGATCGGCGCTTTTGAGGCCCGGCCAATCGGCAATCACGCGGCCGCCCTTGAGCGCGCCGCCGGCGAGGAGCGCGACCGTCGCGGTGCCGTGGTCGGTCCCTTCGGTGCCGTTGATGCGCGCGGTGCGGCCGAACTCGGTGACCAGCGCCACGACGGTCTCATGCCATGCCGGCCCCATATTGGCCTCGACCGCGGCGAGCGCTCCGTCGAGCGCGCCGAGCAATTGCGACAGGCGCCCATTGGCGATGCCTTCGTTGTAGTGCGTGTCCCAGCCGTCGAGCGCCAGCGCGCCGACCCGCGGTCCGTCGCTCCGCGCCAGGAATTTTGCGGCGGTGCCGGCGACCTCGGCAAAATAGGCGCGCACCTGCGCTGGGCCGGGCCCGGCTCCGCCCGGCTTCGGCTCCATGTCGCCGGCATGCTCGAGCGCGGCAAGCCGGGCATGCCCCTCGAGCACGGCGGCGAACTTCGGATCGGAATGCCGGTAGAGGTCGAGCAGGCGCGTCACCGTGTCCTCGCTCGCCGGGAGGATGCGCTGCGGCGACCATGGCAGCACCGGCGCCGGGCCGCGTACGACGAGCGGCGTCACCGGACCGACGGCGAACGCCTTGCTGCCGGTCGGATTGACGCGCCCGGCCGGCGCCAAACCGGCGAGCGCGCGGTTGAGCCAGCCGCTCTCGCTCACGGTCGGTTTGGTCAAGCCGCTTTCGAGGACGTCCTGGCCGTCGAAATGCGAGCGCTCGCGGTAGGGCGTGGCGCAAGCATGGACGATGATCGCTTCGTTGGCCATGAACATGCGGTGCAAATTGGGCATCGCCGGATTGAGGGCGAAGAAGTCGTCGAGCTTGAGGGCCGGCGTCTTGCCTGCGAGCGTGAGCGCATTGTCGCCGCGCAGCGCCGCCCAATCCGGATCGCCGACCGGCGCGACGGCGGCAAGCCCGTCGAGCGCGCCGCGCAAAATGATGGCGAGGAAGCGCGGGTCGCGGCCTTCGGCATGCGCGAGCTTCGGCAGATGCGCCCAGGCGAACAGCGTGCCCGAAGCCAGCAGCATTTCCCGGCGCGAAGGTGCGTGCAAACGCATCATGGTCATCTCCGCAAATATTCCGGCGCCATCAACAGGAGCGCCAGCGCTTGGGTGCGGCTTTCGGCGTGCGCGATCGTCTCGCGCGTCTCGCGCGAGGCGAGCGGGCCGAGCGTGTTGTCGAGCAGGGCGAACGGATCGGTCTCCGCCGGCAGCCGCTGCGCGGCCTCGTTGGCAATGTCCAGCCGCTGCGGCACGCCGTCGATCCAAGCCGCTTCGGTATCGGGAAAGCCGTTCGGTGCCGGCGGCCGCCACAGCGGTTCGCCGAGCAGAGCCTGCGCCCCCATCACGCGGGCGACATTGTTCGGATGCACGCCGGTGACGTGGAGGATGCCGGCGATCCATTCCGAGGGCGGCTTGAGCTTGGTGCGCTGCGGCGTCCAACTCTCATCCGCCATGATCAGCGTCTTGGCGACTTCCTTGAGGTCGCCGTCGGTATGCTTGAAGGCGGTTTCCAGTTTGGCGACCAGCGCCGGCGGCGGCTCGTCGGCGACGAAATGGCGCGCGAGTTTTTTGCGCGATGTGCTCCGCGGTAGCCGGATGGCGCGCGAGATCGGCAAGGACGGAGCGGCCCTGCTCGATACCGGCGTCGGCATAGCGCTTGCCGAGCACGGCCTGCTCGCCGGGCTCATGCAGGCGCTTGATGAAGACGAACTCGCCGCCATGCGTCGGCTCGGCTAGGCCGATCCAGGTCCAGCCGGTGAGCACGTTGGCAAAGCTCGTCACGTCGGCCTGCGAATAGCCGCTGCGGACGCCGAGCGTGTGCAGCTCGAGAATCTCGCGGGCGAGATTCTCGTTGAGCCCCTTGTCGCGATTGATGCCGGCGACGGAATTCGCCCCCATCGACTTCGACATTGTCGAGATAGAACAGCATGGCCGGATGGCTTTCGGCCGCGGTCAGCAAATCGGCGAAGCGGCCGAGCACGTGCGGGCGGATCGCCTCGCGCTCATAAGCGCCGGCCATGGAGCCGATCTTGTCGGCGGAAATGCAGAAATGGTTCGACCAGAACCAAACCAGCCGCTCGGCGAAACCGATCTGGGCGTCGACGGCGGCGTCGAAACGCACCTTGGCCTCGTTCTGGATGATCTGCGCCGGCAGTTGCGGTTGCTTGGCGGCTGCCTTCTCTTCCGGCGGCGCCGCGTTGGCGGCGGCCCCCGCGTCGGCGACATCCGACATGCCCATGGCCGCGTTCTTGGCTTCGGCCTCCTTCTTGGCGCGCTGGGCGAGTTTCGTCTTCGCCGTCTGCTCGGCGCGGTATTCGAACACGGCGCGCGCGGCCTCGGCGCTCGACGGCAGGTCGGCGGCCGCCACGCCGCCGGCCGGCGAGTGTTCCAGATCGGCAAGTATTGCGCCGCGCGGATCGCCGGCGATGGCGGCGATCTGATCGCGAACCGGACCGAAACCGAATCGATGCAGGGCGAGCGCTGCCGCCTCATTTCCGCGAGGGGTCACGACAATCCTCCAGCGAATGGCACTACTGCGCCGATCAGTTGACCGATTTATTATGGCAAAACTTACATTCTGGAAACGCCGGACCTACGCTCGGTTTCTTACCGATTGTTCATCAACCGGCGGCGCGCAGCGGCGCGCCGGCTGGGCGTTTGTTGCCTTGCGATAACGTCTACCGCCTCGTAAGTATTCCTTTGAGGCCAACATTGCCTCGGAGCCTTTATGGCCGTTGTCATCGACACATTGCCGGGCGACGCCCGAGCGCCGCGCCATCCGGAGAAGGCGCATCGGCCCGACCAGCCTTCCTTGCGCAAGCCGGACTGGATCCGCGTCAAGGCGCCGGTCTCGCCGGGCTATCTCGAGACGCAGCGAATCATGCGCGAAAACGGCCTGCACACGGTATGCGAGGAGGCCGGCTGTCCGAATATCGGCGAGTGCTGGGAAAAGAAGCACGCGACGTTCATGATCATGGGCGACACCTGCACGCGCGCCTGCGCCTTCTGCAACGTCAAGACCGGCTTGCCCGGCGCGCTCGATCCCGGCGGAGCCGGCGCATGTCGCGGAGGCGACCCGCGAAGCTCGGTCTTGCCCACGTCGTCGTCACCTCGGTCGATCGCGACGATCTCGACGACGGCGGTGCGGCGCACTTCGCCGCCGTGATCGGCGCGATCCGCGCACGCTGTCCCGAAACCACGATCGAGGTGCTGACGCCGGACTTTCTGCGCAAGGACGGCGCCGCCGAAATCGTGGTCGCGCGCGCGGCCCGACGTCTTCAACCACAATCTCGAGACCGTGCCGTCGAAATATCTGTCGGTGCGGCCGGGCGCGCGCTATTTCGCCTCGATCCGCCTGCTGCAGCGCGCCAAGGAGCTCGACCCGCTGCTGTTCACCAAATCCGGAATCATGGTGGGGCTCGGCGAGGAGCGCAACGAGGTGCTGCAGGTGATGGACGATCTGCGCGCAGCCGACGTCGATTTCCTCACCATCGGGCAATATCTGCAGCCCTCGCGCAAACATCACCCGGTGATGCGCTTCGTGCCGCCGGAGGAATTCCAGGCGCTGGCGACGATCGCCTACGCCAAGGGATTCCTGATGGTGTCGGCGAGCCCGCTGACCCGCTCCTCGCATCATGCGGGCGAGGACTTTGCCCGGCTGAGGGCATTGCGGGCACGTTGATCGATGCCGCAATTGTCCACCACGAGGCGGGTGCACCACGCCGCCTCCGACATGTTCGACCTTGTCGCCGACGTCGAGCGCTATCCCGAATTCGTTCCGCTGTGCCAGTCGCTCGCGGTGCGCAAACGCACGAAGGAGGGCGGCAAGGACGTGATCGTCGCCGACATGACGATCGCCTATAAGCTCATTCGCGAGACCTTTACCAGCCGCGTGACGCTCGACCGGGCGAACATGGAAATTCTCGTCGAATATCTCGAAGGCCCGTTTCGGCGGCTGAACAATCGCTGGAGATTCCACGCCGTCGAGGCCCACCTTTGCGACGTCGATTTTTTCATCGCCTATGAGTTCCGCAGCCGTACGCTCGGCCTGCTGATGGGAGCCGTTTTCGACGCCGCTTTCCGGCGCTTCGCCGGCGCCTTCGAGCGCCGTGCCGACGAGGTCTATGGCGCCAAGCCGGCCTAGGCGCGGCGGGCCGCATTTGGCCGATTGTCCCGCTATCTTCTATCTGTATCGCGTTGACGATAGGATCGCCGCGGCGACGTGCCGGAGGGGTTTAATGCCAGGTTCTCGCAGGGCGGAAATTCACAAACAAGCCCGCCTGTTCGACGATTTCTTCAAGATCGACGAAGTCATGGTTTCCCATGAGCGTCTCGACGGGACGATGAGTCCCGATCAGCGCCGGCTGATTTTCGAGCGCGGGGATTCGGTCGCGGTGCTGCTCTACAATCCCGAAACCCATGCGGTGGTGATGGTCGATCAGTTCAAGGTACCGAGCCTGATTGCGCGGCGCCGCGACAATCCGGCGACCACCGACGGCTGGATCACCGAGGCGATCGCCGGAATGATCGACGGCAACGAAACGCCCGAGGATGCCGTCATCCGTGAGACGCTCGAGGAGACCGGTTACAAGATCAAGAAGCCGGAGCTGATCTGCAAATTCTTTTCCTCCCCCGGCGGCACCTCCGAGCGCATCTTTCTGTATTTCGCCGAGGTCAGCGAGAGTGACCGCGTCGGCAAGGGCGGCGGCCTCGACGGCGAAGACGTAAGGGTCGTGAAGCGAAGCGCGCACGAACTGTTCGAGCAGCTGGAGAAGAAGACAAATCGAGGACCCGAAGCTCGCCATCGCGGCCTACTGGCTGCAGGACCACATCCGGCGGATGAAGCCGCTCGAGCCGTCGACGGTGAAGTTTGCGATCGCGGAAAAACCCGATCTGATCGTCGGCTATAAGACCGGCACGATCGAGGACGTCAGAGGCGTCAGCATCTGGGTCAATTCCGAAAACACCGACATGATGATGGATCGGTTCATCGGCAAGACCATCTCGGCGCGAATTCGCTACCTCGGCGCCAACAAGGAGGATGACAGCGTCCTCGACGACACCATCCAGGAAAGCCTGCGCGGCGTCATCGGCGAGCGCGCCCACGTCAAGATCGGGACGGTGCTGGTGACCGAGTCGGGCATGCTCTTCGGCAGCCACCAGGTGGAGCGGATCTTTCACGTGGCGACGGTCGAGGGCGGGCCCGGCTCCGGGGTCAAGGCCGATCCCGACAAGCTCAAAATATGCGTCGAGCGCGTCTTGCACCGGGCCGATCAGGAAAACCACAAGCTGTTGCGCATCCTGCGAAAGAAATTTCTCACCTCGATCGTCTTTCCGATGTTGGGAGCGGGCGACGGCGGCCTGTCGATCGAAAGCGTGGCTGAAAGCCTCATTCCGGCGGCGATCAACTATCTCCGCTACACGCCCAACCCGACGCTGAAGGAAATCTATTTCCTGGCCTTCAAGGCGCGCGACCGCAGCGCCTGCGAACGGGTGCTCGAAGCCTTTTGCGCCAAGGGAGCGCTGACGCGGTTGGGGAGCCGCTGAGATGGACAGGCGCCAGGCGCTCGTCGCCAAATGGCATGAGCTTGCCCCGCTGCTGCAGCGGAAGTTCTGGCGGCCGCTGCGCAGCATGATGGAGATCTTCCACGTGCTGCCGCTCGCCGCCGCGCTCGTGCTCTTTGTGTTCCTGGCGACCGATGCCCAGTTCCGCGAAATATATATTTCCTACCTGGAAGGTCCGAACGGCGACACCGCGCGATGGCTCACCGGTTTCGCGGCGGCGACCGTGGCGCTGGCGCTGATCAGTGCGGTGCTCTGCGAAGCCCACTTCTCGCTCAGCACCATGCGGATCAATGTGATCTATTCCAGCTATTCCAATCCCGACGGCAATTCCAAGCTGCGCAACTTGCAAAGGACCGCCGGCTTCTGCCTGGCGTTCGTCCCTTGGCTCGGGCTTACCCTCGGCCTGTTCGGGGCAAGAAATTTCGTCGCCGACCGGTATTGCAAATTGCTCGAGGAAATGCCTGCCGGTCCGCTTCACGATATGCAGCATCTGTTGGTGCCCGGGCGGGTGGACGATCGCCGCTGCAATCGTCTTTCTTGGCGGAGCGGCCGCGGCCTTCTCCTGCATCGAGCAGACGACGCGATTCGCGCAACGTGCGGTCGCCTTGGTGGCCCCTGCGCTGGCGGCTTTGCTGTTCCTGCTGTTCACGGATTGGCTCGTCTTCAGCGTCAAGGATCGCTGGTGGCTCATATTCTTCGCCATCACCGTGGTGGCGACCGTGCTCTATTTCGCGGTCTATCAGTGGCTCTATCGGCGACGCGGCGGCCTGATCTACTCCCGCTCGCGTGCCGAAGCCGGCAACCCGTCGGCGATCGCGCCGGAAATCGATCTGTCAAAAAATCGCGCCCGGTTCCTCGCCGCCTGGGCGCTGTCGTTCTTCGTCGCCCAGCCGGAAATCTCCACCGGAATCGGCATGCGCAAACGTCGGCAACAGCTGCTGGTCATTTGGGCGTTCGTGCCATGGCTGCTGTTCGCGCTTTACTTCGCCATCGTCCCCTATGTCGCGGCATCGACGCAGACCGCGGACGAATGGTACCGGCCGGAGACTCAGTCACTCTGCCCAATCGCCGCGACGCATGTGCCGGTGCCGGGCCACTGGACGATTTTTCCCGTCGCCATGTGTTGCACCATCGCCCTCGGCCTCCTCGTCGCGCTCCTGCTCAACAAGCTGTCCGAGCGTTGGCAGTGGCGCCGCGTCCTCACCGTAGCCGCCGTCCTGGTTCTGGTTTTGGCGGCGGTGGCGGTCTCGAGACTGCTCGATGTGAACTCTCTGGTGTTACTGTATCGCACCGTCGGCCCGCTCGGCACGGCGATCCTGCAATTGCTCTTCCTGATTTCGGCCTTTGCCCTGCTGGCGTGGCTGTCGCAACGATCCGGATTCCCGGTCCTCACGCTGGTGATCCTGGCCGTCGTCCTGTGCGTGATGTTTCCGAACTACGCGGGAACGACGGTCATCACGCTCGGCGTCGCCTGCCTCCTGTTCGCCGTCACCGCCTTCCTGTCGCGCCGTTACGCTGTCGGCGCCTTTGCGCTGATGCTCCCGATACTCGGGATGATCCAATGGTATCAGCTGCAAATCGAAGTCGTCGGCCAAAATCCTTCGGCCGACATACACGCCGGCGGCGTCGATCCGCTCGCTGTCAAGCTCCAGTTCGAATGTTGGCTTCGGCAAAGAGGAATTCAGGTCAAAGATGCCACCGCCGCCCAACGGTGCCCCATGGGTGCGGCGCCGGGCATGAAATCCGCGGCTTCCGGCGCGCGCGCGCGAAAATATCCGGTATTCCTCATCGCGGCGGAGGGCGGCGGGATTTATGCCGCCAGCGCCGCCTCGTTGTTTCTCGGCCGGTTGCAGCAGGATGCGTCGCATTTTGCCGAGCACGTCTTCGCGCTGAGCGGTGTATCGGGCGGTGCGATCGGATCGACGATCTTTCAGGCCCTGGACAAAGCGCGTTTCGCGCCGACGGCGGCGACGGCGCCGGAGAAGCTGACACGAAAAGTGACGGAGATCATGGAGGACGATCACTTTTCGCCAGTGGTCGGTTCGATCTTTCCCGAAATCCTCGGCGCCTCCGTTGGCCGCGCGCAGACGCTGGTCGCGAGCTTTCAGCTTTCGACCGCCGAGCGCGACGCCGCCGCCGGCCAGGCGCTTGCCCGGCCTTTCACCCAGCACTGGACCTATCGCGACGACGCCCCGGCCTTGGTTCTCAATGCTACCTGGGTAGAGACCGGATTCCGCGTAGCGTTTGCTCCCTTCCATCTGCACGATATTGATGAATCCCTCTATTCTTTCTCCGACGCGCTGATGCCCAACGAAGACTGTCTGGCAAAGGAAGAGAAGCACGGTTGCGTCTCGCTGATGGGCGCGGCTGCGGTGAGCGCGCGGTTTCCGTTGGTGCTTCCACCGTTTTCGACGGAGCTCACCGACGGCAAGCGCTGGAATTTCGTCGACGGCGGCTATACGGACAATTCGGGTGCGACAACGGCGCTTGATCTTTACCAGACGCTCAAGGACGTCAGTGCGGACATCGACCTTCAGATCGTGCTGATCACCAGCTCTACGCCACAGCCGAACCTCAGCGGCAAGGAGATCAGCGGCACGGTGTTTCGCGACACGATTGCGCCGATCGCCGCGCTCATGAAGGTGCGGGAAGATCTGGGCAATGATGCCGTCGCGCGTGCGTGCAGCGAGATTTTTTCTCGAGAAGACGCCGATCGGCCGGGCGCCGCCGGAACACGGGCCGCAGGCGGCACGCGCGACCGCGCTCGGACCAATGGTTCCGAGTTCGAACGAGAGCTGCATTGATCACGCGGAGGATGCGACTGCGCATCTCCACATTGTCGAGATCCAGGATCAGACATACGGATTGGCCCTCGGCTGGAAGATCTCGCAAACGAGTTTTGACGTGATCTCCTGGATGCTTGGCAAGCCTGAAGAGTGCACGGCGAAGCCCCTCGCACCTGTCGGCGACGCGCCGCCCGCGGCCGAAGAATCCCAGCCCAGTGCGACCACGGCCGGCGATGCGGCGGTGCCGAACGTGAACGCCGGAGCGGATGACAACGCCAAGCTCACGCACACCATCCTGCGGCGAAACAGTTGCGTGATAAAATCGATTGAAGGCCTAGTCGAAGCCGCGAGCGCGCCCCCGGTAAATCCCGCGAGCCAGTAAGACAGCTTCCGGCAGGTCAGGCCGCGCTGGCCGATCGCTTTGGCCGCGGCGTCTTTCCCGCCAGGAGTTCCAGAAGCCGCAACGCTTCCGCGACGGAGCGCAGCCGTACCTGGCGGCGCCCGATCCTGCCATAGCGTTGGCTGCGCGCGAGGAGGCGGCCGTCGCGGCTCGCGGCGGCGAAATGCACGAGCCCGACCGGCTTTTGCTTGCTGGCGCCGCCGGGGCCTGCGATGCCGGTGATCGCCACCGTCATATCGGCCCGCGAGTTCTCGAGTGCGCCTGCGGCCATGGCCGCCGCGGTCTCGCCGCTGACCGCGCCATGATGCTTGAGCGTCGCAGCCGGCACACCGAGCATCGCCCGCTTGGCTTCGTTCGAATAAGTGACGAAGCCGCAATCGACCACGTCGGACGAGCCGGCGATCTCGGTGAGCATCGCGGCGACGAGCCCGCCGGTGCAGGATTCCGCCGTCGCCAGACGCAAGCCGCGCGCGCGGAAAAGACCGAGCAGGCGCTTGGCGCTGGCGCGAAGCTCGCGCTCGTTCACGAGGCGCTCCACGGGAGCCGCACCGTCGCGGTCGCCATGGCGACGATGCCTTCGCCGCGGCCGGTGAAGCCGAGCTTCTCGCTCGTCGTCGCCTTCACCGCGACGCGGGTGAGGGGAATGCCGGCGATGCCGGCGATTCGCGCACGCATGGCGTCGCGGTGCGGCGAGATGCGCGGCGCTTCGCACACGATGCTGACGTCGAGATGCGCGATCACGCCGGAGCGGGCGCGCACGCGTTCGCAGGCGAAGGCCAGAAAGCGGTCCGAGGAGACGCCGCGCCATTGCGGGTCGCTGGGCGGAAAATGCTGGCCGATGTCACCCTCGGCGAGCGCGCCGAGCACCGCGTCGACCAGCGCATGCAGAGCGACGTCGGCATCCGAGTGGCCGGTGACCCCACGCGAATGCGCAATGCGTACGCCGCCGAGCATGACGTGATCGCCCTCGACAAAGGCGTGCACGTCGAAGCCGTTACCGGTGCGCACGTCGGAGAGCGCCGCCATGCGCAAGGTTTCGGCGCGGACGAAATCGTCGCTGGTGGTCAGCTTCACATTGCCGGCTTCGCCCTCGAACACGGCGACGCGCTGTCCGGCCCATTCGGCAAGCGCAGCATCGTCGGTGAAATCCTCGCGGCCCGCGGCCGCGGCGCGGCGGTGCGCGTCGAGCAGCATCGGGAAGGCGAAGGCCTGCGGTGTCTGCACCATGCGCAGATCGGTGCGGTCGATGGTCGCGACGATCGCACCGGTGCCGTCGATCTTCTTCACGGTGTCGGCGACGGCGATGGCCGGGACGGCGGCGCCGGACGCGCGTGCGGCATCGATGGCGCGCGTCACCAACGCATCCGACAAAAACGGCCGCGCAGCGTCGTGGATCAGGACGATATCGGGCTTGCGTGGCGCCAAGGCCTCCATTCCCGCCCGCACCGAGCCTTGCCGCGTGGCGCCGCCATGCACCGCCGAGAGCAGGTCGAGCCCGGCGGTCGCTGTCTGGAACATCGCCGCATCGTCCGGATGGATGACCGGTTGCACGGCATCGATGGCGCGATGCGAAGCAAAGCGCGCCAGGCTCGGCCGGATCACCGGTTCGCCGGCGATCGCACGATATTGCTTGGGCACATCGCCGCCAGCCCGGAGCCCGCGTCCGGCCGCAACCACGATCGCTACCACCCTCGATGTCATGAAAGCGTCCAGTATTGCGCTGCCAGAGCAAGGCTTTAGCGCGTCGAATTCGACCCGCAAACCAAATTCCGCCGGCTTTTCCACGCCGTCGGACCGGGCCACGCTAAATTTAGGGATATTGCAGTGCAACACTTGCGCAACACTTGAATTTGTCTAAACTCTATGCAGAAGCGATTTTCGCCTATTTAGTGTGCAGATGGCCGACGACCTGTCCGCAACGCCAAAGACGAGCCGATCGTTCGCCGTTGGGCCGCTTTCGATCGCCAATTTGGTGGTCCTGGCCCCGATGTCGGGCGTAACCGACGCGCCGTTCCGGCGTCTGGTCGCGATGCAGGGCGCCGGCCTCGTTGTTTCGGAGATGACCGCGTGTGCGGCGCTTGCCGCGGGAAAGCGCAGCGCTCGGCGGCGGGTCGAGGGTCCAGGGACGGCGCTGAACGTTGTCCAGCTTGCCGGTTGCGAAGCGCACTGGATGGCCGAGGGCGCACGTATCGCCGAGGGCGTCGGCGCCGAGATCATCGACATCAACATGGGCTGCCCGGCGAAGCACGTCACCAATGGCGAGTCCGGGTCGGCGCTGATGCGCGACCTCGATCATGCGCTCACGCTGATCGAAGCGGTGGTGCAAGCGGTCGGCGTGCCGGTGACGCTGAAGATGCGGCTTGGCTGGGACGACCGCTTGCGCAACGCGCCGGAGCTGGCAAGGCGCGCGGAGGCGGCCGGCGTCGCGCTCGTCACCGTGCATGGCCGCACGCGTTGCCAATTCTACAAAGGCCGCGCCGATTGGGCCGCGGTGCGCGCGGTCAAACAAAGCGTGTCGATCCCGGTCGTGGTCAACGGCGATATCGAAAGCTTCGACGATGCCGACGCGGCGCTGGCGGCATCCGGCGCCGACGCGGTGATGGTCGGCCGCGGCGCGCAGGGTAGGCCGTGGTTTCCGGGGCAACTTGCGCGTTATCTGGCGACCGGCAGGCGCGAGGGCCCGCCTGCGCTCAGCGAACAGCTTGCGATCATCAGCGCGCTTTACGGCGAAATGCTCGCCCATCATGGCCTCGATGTCGGCCTGCGCCACGCACGAAAGCATCTCGGCTGGGCGCTCGACACCGCCGCCGCGAGCGCGCGGGCGCCGCAGCATCTGCTCAAGGCGCAGCGCAGCCGCGTGCTGACCGCCACCGAGCCGCGCAATCGTGCTCCGCCGTCTCAGCGAGGCGTTCGACGCATTCGGCGCGCCAAATGCGGAGTGGAGAAGGGCGGCATGAGCACCGCCACCAGCGAACCTCTGGCCGATGCTGTCGGCGGCCGACGCGGTGCTCGATGCGTTGCCGCATCCGGTCATCGTCGTGGCACCCGACGGCAAGGTGACCGACGCCAATGCCGCGGCGGAAGCCTTCTTCGAGGTCTCCGTCTCGCTGCTGCGGCGCCACCTGCTGCGCGACCTCGTGCCGTTCGGCAGCCCGTTGCTGCCGCTGATCGAGCAGGTGCGCATGCGCGGCGCGGCGGTCAACGAATACAAGGTCGATCTCGGCACCCCGCGCAATCCCGGCGACCGCGTCGTCGACCTGCACGTCGCGCCGCTGCCGGAACAGCCGGACCACGTGGTGGTGATGCTGCAGGAGCGCACCATCGCCGACAAGATGGATCGTCAGCTCACCCATCGCAGCGCCGCGCGCTCGGTGATCGCGCTCGCCGCGATGCTGGCGCATGAGATCAAGAATCCGCTCTCCGGCATCCGCGGCGCGGCGCAACTGCTCGAGCAATCGGTCGGTCGATGACGACCGCATGCTCACGCGTCTGATCTGCGACGAGGCCGACCGCATCGTCAAACTGGTCGATCGCATGGAGGTGTTCGCCGACGAGCGTCCGGTCGAGCGCGAGCCGATCAACATCCACGTCGTGCTCGATCACGTGAAGCGGTTGGCGCAATCCGGCTTCGCCCGCCACATCAAATTCGTCGAGGACTACGATCCGTCGCTGCCGCCGGTGCTGGCGAACCGCGATCAGCTCGTTCAGGTGTTCCTGAATCTGGTCAAGAACGCCGCCGAGGCGATCGGCGAGAACGCGAACGGCGGCGAGATCGCGCTCACGACCGCGTTTCGCCCCGGCGTGCGCCTGTCGCATTCCCGGCGCCAAGGCGCGGGTTTCGCTGCCGCTCGAATTCTGCATCAAGGACAATGGGCCGGGCGTGCCCGACGAATTGATGCCGCATCTGTTCGATCCGTTCGTCACCACCAAGCCGACGGGATCGGGTCTCGGCCTGGCGCTGGTCGCCAAGATCGTCGGCGATCATGGCGGCATCATCGAATGCGAGTTGCAGCCGCGGCGCACCATCTTTCGCGTGCTCATGCCAAAATACACCGCCACCATGACGGCGCCGAGCCGGAAGGCGCCGCGCAGCGACGAGGGGATCATTGATGCCAGCGGGAAACATTCTCGTTGCCGATGATGATGCGGCGATCCGGACCGTGCTCAATCAGGCGCTGTCGCGCGCCGGTTACGAAGTGCGCTCGACCGGCAACGTCGCCACGCTCTGGCGCTGGATCAGCCAGGGTGACGGCGACCTCGATCATCACCGACGTGGTGCTGCCCGACGAAAGCGCCTT
Organism: uncultured Alphaproteobacteria bacterium; assembly: GCA_963695665.1. Lineage (GTDB taxonomy): Bacteria > Pseudomonadota > Alphaproteobacteria > Rhizobiales > Xanthobacteraceae > BOG-931. The sequence continues at coordinate 31,908 of CAVOHL010000010.1, read as the reverse complement.
CGATCTGTTGCCGCGCATCAAGAAGGTGCGGCCGGATCTGCCGGTCATCGTCATGAGCGCGCAGAACACGTTCATGACCGCGATCCGCGCCTCCGAGCGCGGCGCCTACGAATATCTGCCGAAGCCCTTCGACCTCAAGGAACTGATCGCCATCGTCGGCCGCGCGCTGTCGGAGCCGAAGGAGCGGTCGCGGCCGCCGGTCAAGGCCGAGGATTTCGAGTCGATCCCGCTGGTCGGCCGCTCGCCGGCGATGCAGGAAATCTATCGCGTGCTGGCGCGGCTGATGCAGACCGATCTGACCGTGATGATCAGCGGGCGAGTCCGGCACCGGCAAGGAACTGGTGGCGCGCGCGCTGCACGATTACGGCAAGCGGCGCAGCGGGCCGTTCATCGCCATCAACATGGCGGCGATCCCGCGCGATCTCATCGAGTCGGAATTGTTCGGCCACGAGAAGGGCGCCTTCACCGGCGCCAACAGCCGCAGCGCCGGCCGCTTCGAGCAGGCCGAAGGCGGCACGCTGTTTCTCGACGAGATCGGCGACATGCCGATGGAAGCGCAGACGCGGCTGCTGCGCGTCCTGCAGCAGGGCGAGTACACGACGGTCGGCGGCCGCACCCCGATCAAGGCCGATGTGCGCATCATCGCCGCGACCAACAAGGATTTGCGGCAGCTGATCCAGCAGGGCCTGTTCCGCGAGGATCTGTTCTTCCGGCTCAACGTGGTGCCGCTGCGTTTGCCGCCGCTGCGCGAGCGCACCGAGGATATTCCCGACCTGATCCGGCATTTCTTCACTCAGGTCGAACGCGAAGGTCTGCCGCCGAAGCAAATCGACCAGGCGGCGCTCGACCGGATGCGAAGGCATCGCTGGCCCGGCAATGTGCGCGAACTGGAAAATCTCGCCCGCCGTCTCGCCGCGCTCTATCCGCAGGAGACGATCAGCGCCGCGGTGGTCGAAGCCGAATTATCCCAGCCGGCGCTGGTCTCGCCGAGCGAGAGCCACCGCGGCGAAGACAATCTGTCGAGCGCGGTCGAACGCTATCTGGCGCGCTATTTCTCCGGCTTCGACGAGGGCCTGCCGCCGCCCGGCCTCTATCATCGCATCTTGCGCGAAGTGGAAGGACCGCTTCTCTCCGCCGCGCTGGCGGCGACCCATGGCAACCAGATCCGCGCCGCCGACCTCCTCGGCGTCAACCGCAATACGTTGCGCAAGAAGATCCGCGATCTCGAGATCCAGGTTTACCGCACCGGCGCCAACTAGGGGTCACTCGGGCTGGCCGCTGCGCGGCGCCCTTGGAATGACGCCTAGGAATTGTCGCAATTGAGCAACATTGTTGTATAAAAGCATCACTGGCGCGAGTGGGCCGGGCCTCCATTCGCTTGCGCGCCACACAAAAGTCCCGTGTTTTTCAAGGCGTCCATGACGACTGCCGATCAGGTCGCCCCCCTAGACCCGGCTGCAGCGGCACCCATGCCGGCTGCCTCGCGGCTCATCGGGGCGATCGCAGTCGGGGTCGCGCTCCTCTCCGCTACCGCGACCTTCCTGGTACTGGCCGGGCTTACCTCGATCGCGCCGGTGCACGAGGTGGTGGTCAAGCTACTCCTCGGCAATTTGGCGACCGGGCTGCTGCTCGTCGGCATCATCGGCCGCGAAGTGTGGATGGTGGTGCGCGCCCGCCGGCGCGGCTACGCCGGCTCGCGGCTGCACGTGCAGATCGTCGGCCTGTTCGCCGTCATCGCCGCGGTGCCGACCATCCTCGTCGCGGTGGTCGCGTCGACGACCCTCGACCGCGGTCTCGATCGTTTCTTCTCCACGCGCACCCGCGCGATGATCGAGCAGTCGCTGATCGTCGCCGACGCCTACGTCAACGAGCACGCTGCAGGCGATCCGCGGCGAGATTCAGGCCATGGCCTTCGATCTCGGCCGCGCCAAGCCGATGTTCGAGCAGGACCGCGAGCGCTTCCGGCAGTTCTTCACCGCGCAGGCCAACGCCCGCGGCCTCTCCGCCGCGATGATGATCCGCTCCGACGGTTCCACGGTCGAGCGGGCCGACGTCACCATGGACAAGGCGATCGTGCTTCCGTCGAAGGAGGTGCTCGGCAAGATTACCGAAACCGAGCCGCAGGTCGCGCTCATTCCCGAAGGCGATCACTTCGCCGCCGCGGTCAAGCTGCACGGATACGACGACACCTATCTCTATGTCGCGCGGCTGCTCGACCCGCGTGTCGTCGAGCAATTGCGCGCGACGCAGGAGAGCGCCGGCGAATACGCCAATCTCGAAGCCCGCCGGCTCGGCATTCAGATCGCCTTCGCGCTGATGTTCGCCGTCATCGCGCTGATCGTGCTCCTCTCCGCCGCCTGGATCGGGCTCGACTTCGCCAACCGGCTGGTCGCTCCGATCCGCCGCCTGATCGGCGCCGCCAACCTCGTCTCGACCGGCAATCTGCGCATCCAGGTGCCGATCCACCGCTCGGAGGGCGACCTCGCGCAACTCGGCGAGACCTTCAACAACATGACGCAGGAGCTGCGCACGCAGCATGACGACATCGTGCGCGCCCGCGATTTGATCGACAGCCGGCGGCGCTTCACCGAAGCGGTGCTCGCCGGCGCCAGCGCCGGCGTCATCGGCGTCAATGCCGAGGGCCGCATCACCATCCTCAACCGCTCGGCCGAGCGCCTCCTGGCGCGCGCGGAAAGCGAGGCGCTGGGCCGGCCGCTCGCCGAGGTCGCGCCCGAACTCGCGGAAATTTTCGACGCTGCGCGCAACGGCAATCAGCGGCTCGTCCAGCGCCAGGTCGCCGTCAGCCGCAGCGGCCAAGAGCGCAATTTCTCCGTGCGCGTCACCAGCGAACAGGCCCCCGCGTCCGAGCACGGCTACGTCATCACCATCGACGATGTCACCGAGCTCGTGCTCGCGCAGCGCTCCTCGGCCTGGGCCGACATCGCCCGGCGCATCGCCCACGAGATCAAGAACCCGCTGACGCCGATCCAGCTTTCCGCCGAACGGCTGCGCCGCAAGTATCTCAAGGTGATCGTCGACGACGCCGGCGTGTTCGAGCAGTGCACGGAAACCATCGTGCGTCAGGTCGACGATATCAAACGCATGGTCGATGAGTTCTCGCGCTTTGCCCGCATGCCGAAGCCGGTCATCGTCGCCGAGGATGTCGCCGACTGCGTGCGCCAGGTCTTGGTTCTGATGCGCATCGCCCATCCCGACATCGACTTCGAGGTCGAGCTGCCGGCGGAGGCGATGCCCGCACGTTTCGACCGCCGCCTGATTTCTCAGGCGCTGACCAACATCATCAAGAACGCGACTGAGGCGATCGGAGCGGTGCCGCCGAGCGAGCTCGGCCGTGGCCGCATCAGCGTGAGCGCCCGGCGCGAGGACAAGGAAATCGTCATCGACGTGATCGACAACGGCGTCGGCCTGCCCAAGGAAAACCGCGCCCGCCTGCTCGAACCCTACGTCACCACCCGTGACAAGGGCACCGGCCTCGGGCTCGCCATCGTCGGCCGCATTCTCGAGGAGCATGGCGGACACATCGAGTTGCGCGATGCGGCGGAGAAGATCGCGGGCGCGCGCGGCGCCTGGATGCAGTTGCGCTTTGTCGCGGAGCCGGTCGAGGTCGGCGAGGCGGCGGAACCGCAGAAGGCGGTGGTGTGATCATGGCATCCGATATCCTGATCGTTGACGACGAGGCGGATATCCGCGAGCTGGTCGCCGGTATCCTGCAGGACGAAGGTCACGGCACCCGCACCGCGGCCGACAGCGACGAAGCGTTCGCCGCGGTCGTCGCGCGGCGGCCCAGTCTCGTGTTCCTGGACATCTGGCTGCAAGGAAGCCGCCTCGACGGCCTGCAGCTCCTCGATGCGCTCAAGCAGGAACACGCCGAGCTGCCGATTGTGATGATTTCCGGACACGGCAACATCGAGACCGCGGTTTCGGCGATCAAGCGCGGTGCCTACGACTTCATCGAAAAGCCGTTCAAGGCCGACCGGCTATTGCTCGTCGCCGAGCGGGCGCTCGAGAACTCGCGGCTCAAGCGCGAGGTGAAACAGCTCAAGCAGTTCGCCCCGCTTGCGTCGACGCTCGTCGGCCGCTCGCCGGCGGTCAATCAGCTGCGGCAGACGATCGAGAAGGTCGGCCCGACCAACAGCCGCGTCCTCATCATCGGGCCTTCGGGCAGCGGCAAGGAGCTTGCCGCCCGTACCATTCACGGCCTGTCCGCGCGCGCCAACGGGCCGATCGTGGTCATCAACGCCGCCGCGATCACGCCGGAGCACATGGAGGTCGAGCTGTTCGGCATCGAGGCGGGAAACGGCACGCAGAGCCGCAAGGTCGGCGCGCTGGAAGAGGCGCATGGCGGCACGCTGTTCATCGACGAGATCGCCGAGATGCCGCGCGAGACGCAGAACAAGATCATGCGCGTGCTCGTCGAGCAGACCTTCCAGCGCGTCGGCGGCTCGTCCAAGGTCACGGTCGACGTGCGCGTCGTCTCCTCCACCAGCCGCAACATCGAGGCCGATATTGCCGCCGGCAAATTCCGCGAGGATCTTGTATCACCGGCTGTCCGTCGTGCCGATCCGCGTGCCGCCGCTCTCCGAGCGGCGCGAAGACGTTCCCGAGCTCGTCGAATATTTCATGACGCAGATTTCGCAGGCGACCGGCCTGCCCAAACGCACCGTCGGCGCCGACGCTCTCGCCGTGCTGCAGTCGCACGATTGGCCGGGCAATGTGCGTCAGCTGCGCAACAACGTCGAGCGGCTGATGATTCTCGCCGGCGGCGATCCGGATGCCGTGATCACGGCGGCGATGCTGCCGCAAGACGTCGGCTCGATGATCCCCTCGATGCCGAACGGCAATGGCGGCGAGCAGCTCATGAGCCTGGCGTTGCGCGAAGCCCGCGAGGTGTTCGAGCGCGAATATCTGCTGGCGCAGATCAACCGCTTCGGCGGCAACATCTCAAAGACCGCCGAATTCGTCGGCATGGAGCGTTCGGCGCTGCATCGCAAGCTCAAGGCGCTCGGCATTGATTAGAGGATCAGTGGTCAGTCATCAGTAATCAGTTTTGCTGACTGCTGTCCTCTGATTACTGACCACTGACCTGATTCCTGATTACTGACCACTAATTGACCGATGTCCCGGATCGCCTATGTCAACGGCCGCTACCTGCCGCACCGCGGCGCCATGGTTCACGTCGAGGACCGGGGCTACCAGTTTTCCGACGGCGTCTATGAAGTCTGCGAGGTGCGGGGAGGGCGGCTGGTCGACGAGCGGCGGCATCTGGCGCGGCTCACGCGCTCGCTCGCCGAATTGCGCATCCGCATGCCGATGCCGCTTGCCGCGCTCGGCATCGTGCTGCGCGAGGTGGTGGCGCGCAACCGGATCGGCTACGGCATCGTCTACTTACAAGTAACGCGCGGCGTGGCGCGGCGCGATCACGCGTTTCCTGCGCCGGAGGTCCGGCCAAGCGTCGTGGTGACCGCGCGTTCCCTCAACGCGGCGCGCAACGAGGCTCTCGCTGCGCAAGGCATCGCGGTGGTGAGCGTGCCGGATAATCGCTGGGGCCGCGTCGACATCAAGAGCATCGGCCTGTTGCCGAATGTGCTGGCACGGCAAGCCGCGCTCGATCAGGGCGCGCGCGACGCCTGGTTCGTCGACAAGGATGGCGCAGTCACCGAAGGGGCTTCGACGAACGCCTGGATCGTGACGCAAGCCGGCGTGGTGGTCACGCGGCCTGCCGATCACGCCATCCTGCGCGGCATCACGCGGACCGTGCTGTTCGACGTCATCAAGGCGCAAGGACTTCGCCTCGAGGAGCGCGCGTTCACCCTTGCCGAGGCCTATGCCGCGCGCGAAGCCTTCGTTACCGCGGCGAGCCAGATCGTCTTGCCGGTGGTGCGGATCGACGGCCGCCCGATCGGCGAGGGAAGGCCCGGCCCGGTCGCGACCGCTCTGCGGCACGAATTTCACAAATACGCAGAATTCGGGTGAGGCTCCCCGGATTTCGCCGGCTCTTTCGTTGAAATCGGTCGCTCCTGGGCTTGCATCCCGGCGCGGCCTATCCTCTAATAATCAGCTTGGCTTGATCGGTCGGGGTAGGCGGGCCTGGCAAACTCACGTATCGGTTGAACGGAGCGAATCTCGTGGTGCAATAGGCGGTTACGGTTGCGTTTCGCTTCACTCGCGCCCTACCGAGAAGACGTCAAGAAAAGACCCGCGGGGCAGGGGCCCGCGGTACAAAAACGGAAACAACGGCCATGGCAGCCGACCGCTCGCAAAACTTGCAAGACACGTTTCTCAATCACGTCCGCAAGAACAAGATCCCGCTCACCATCTTCCTGGTGAACGGCGTCAAGCTGCAAGGCGTGGTGACCTGGTTCGATAATTTCTGCGTGCTGTTGCGGCGCGACGGGCACTCGCAGCTCGTCTACAAGCACGCCATTTCGACTATCATGCCCGGTCATCCCGTCCAGCTGTTCGAAGGCGCCGAAGATGCGCCGGCTGGGGAACAGGCCTGATTGGAGCCCCGCCGCCGCGACGCGTCCTCTAACCGGCTGAGCCCGACGCGCCCGGCGACCGGCCGCGCGCTGGTCATCGAGCCGGTGCTGCGGCGCTCGGCGGCCCGCGCGGCGGTAGGCGACCGCGCGCCGGCGGCGCGGCTCGACGAGGCGGTCGGGCTGGCCCGGGCCATCGATCTCGACGTCGGTCAATCCGGTATCGTCATGCTCGGCGCGGTGCGGCCCGCGACCTATCTCGGCAAAGGCAAGGTCGAGGAGTTCGCCGGGATCGTCAAAACGCTCGAAGCCGGCATCGTGGTCATGGACTGCGCGCTCTCGCCGGTGCAGCAGCGCAATCTGGAGAAGGCCTGGAACGCCAAGGTGCTCGACCGCACCGGCCTGATTCTCGAGATCTTCGGACGGCGCGCGCGCACGCGCGAAGGCTCGCTGCAGGTCGAGCTTGCGCATCTGACCTATCAGAGGAGCCGGCTGGTGCGCTCCTGGACCCATCTCGAGCGCCAGCGCGGCGGCTTCGGCTTCCTCGGCGGGCCGGGCGAGACCCAGATCGAAACCGACCGGCGCCTGATCGACGAGCGCATCGCCAAGATCGAGGCCGAGCTCGACAAGGTCAAGCGCACGCGCGAGCTGCATCGCGAGAGCCGCCGGCGCGTGCCTTATCCGATCGTGGCGCTGGTCGGCTACACCAATGCCGGCAAATCGACGCTGTTCAACCGCATGACGCAGGCGAGCGTGCTGTCCGCCGACATGCTGTTCGCCACGCTCGATCCGACGCTGCGCGCGGTCGGCCTGCCGCATGGCGCGCGCGTGATCCTCTCCGACACGGTCGGCTTCATCTCCGACCTGCCGACCATGCTGGTCGCCGCCTTCCGCGCCACGCTCGAGGAGGTGATCGAGGCCGACGTGATCCTGCATGTGCGCGACGTTTCGCATGGCGACGCCGAAGCGCAATTGCACGACGTCGAGATCGTGCTGCGCCAGCTCGGCATCGATCCGCGCAATCGCAGCGACGACAAGCGCGCGCTGATCGAGGTGTGGAACAAGATCGACCGCCTCGACGCCGACGCCCGCGCGCGGCTGAGAAACCTCGCCGAGCGCCGCCCGGAGGTGGAACGGCCGGCGCTCGTGTCGGCGACAACGGGGGAGGGGATCGACACGCTCGCCGCCATCATCGAGGCGCGGCTTGGCGCCGGCCGCGTGCTGCTCGAGCTGGTGCTCGAGCCAGCCGACGGCGCCGGCGTGAGCTGGCTGCATCGTCACACCGAAGTGATCCACAAGACGGCGGACAAAGAAACCGGCCGTATCGCCATGACCGTGCGTGCCACGCCGGACAAGGCGAATGCGGTCCGGTCGAGGTTTTCAGGGCGCCATCACCAGGCTTGACCCGGCAATGACACGAAGGCGCCTACTCGCGCGTCTTCGCCTCTTCCCAAAGCGCGTCCATTTCGGCGAGCGTCGCGTCCTGCGGCTTCTTTCCGCGCGCGGCGAGCGCGTGCTCGATCGCGGCGAAGCGGCGTTCGAATTTCTGGTTGGTCCGTCGTAACAACGCTTCAGGATCGGCGCGCAGATGCCGCGCGAGATTCACCGCGGCAAAGAGGAGATCGCCGACCTCGGCTGCGGCGTCCGACCCGTCGCCATCAAGCGCGGCTTCGATCTCGTCTGCCTCCTCGCGGATTTTGCGAAGGACCGCGCGCGGATCGTTCCAGTCGAAGCCGACTCGGCCGGCTTTGGCCTGCAGCTTGAGCGCGCGGGTGAGGGCAGGGAGCGCGACCGGCACACCGGCAAGCGCGCCCTCGTCTCGGGGCGGGTCGGCGCGCGGCCTTCTCCTGCGCCTTGATCCGCTCCCACAGTCCCTCGACGGCCTGCGGCGTTTGCGAGCGCTCGTCGCCGAAGACATGTGGATGCCTGCGGATGAGCTTTTCGGCGATCGCTTCGACCACACCGCCGAAATCGAACGCACCTTGTTCCTCGGCCATGCGGGCGTGGAAGACGACCTGGAGGAGGAGATCGCCGAGCTCGTCCTTGAGGTCGGCAAGGTCTTCGCGCGCAATGGCGTCGGCGACCTCGTAGGCTTCCTCGATGGTGTACGGCGCGATGGTCGCAAAATTCTGCGCCAGGTCCCACGGGCAGCCGCTCCGCGGGGTACGCAGCGCTGCCATGATCTCGATGAGCCGGCCGATGTCGCGCGAAGGGGTCATGGTCGTTTCCCGTTTGCTGCGGGAAGCTACCAGACCCCTTGAACGCGAGCGACTAGAGCGCTGCTGCGGCTGCTGTTAATAAATGACGGGAACCGCCCAACAAATCAGTGGCCGGAATCGTCGGCCTTGCGGCTCGCCTCGAACATGAACCAGAGGCGCCGCTCGGCCTGGTCGATGAAGTTTTCAAGCAGACTTGCGGAGGCGACGTCCTCGTGGTCGTCGCAGAGCTTGTGGCATTCGCGCATCGCCTGCACGACGGTTTTGTTGTCGGCCATCAGCTCGCGGAGCATATCGCCGGGCGACACATAGCCCTCGTCGTTGTCCTCGATACCTTGCAGCTTGGCGATCTGCCCGATCGAGCGCAGCGTCGTGCCGCCGATCTTGCGCACCCGCTCGGCGATGTCGTCGGTCGAGGCGAAAATCTGTTCGCCCTGTTCATCGAGGAGGAGATGGTAGTCACGGAAGTGCGGTCCGCTGACATGCCAGTGGAAATTCTTGGTCTTGAGGTAGAGCGCGAAACTGGTGGCCAGGATCTCATTGAGCTTGGCCGAAATTTCGCTCACGGCGTCCGCGGAAAGGTCGGTCGGCGTATCAAGAGGCGCCGCTGCCTTGCGGCGCGTATCAAGGGCTCGGATTTTGCTCACGGGATCACCATTGGAAATTGAGAGGACAGGAGCGGATGCACGCAAGCCCGGCCGAGCCCCTTGCTACGGGTCGGACAGGGGCCGGGCGGGCTTGTCATTCAACGTGCGCATGACGACCTTGGTTCCCAATCCGCCCTTAGCGGACGATCAGGAGCCGATCATGCCCGTTTCGGCCTATCTCCAAGCGGCCGCTTTCATCATTCTCGCGGGTGTCACGCTGTTCGCTGCGGCGGGCACGGTCGCCATCTTAACCTTCTGGATTTACCTTGCGATCTTCGCCGCCATTATGGTCGCGGCGTTCATCTGGCTCGATCCCGGCCTCCTTCGCGAGCGCATGCGTCCAGGCGGCAAACCGCCGCCGCTGGCGTTGCGGCTGTTCACGCTCGTTATGTTCCTGCATTGGATCGTCGCCGGGCTTGATCGCGGCCGCTTCCACTGGAGCGACAGCGTACCGGGTGGCTTCAGGCCGTGGCGCTCGTCGTATCGCCGCCGGTTACGCTCTGTGTTTCTGGGCGATGGCCGTGAACCGGTTTTTCTCCTCGGTCGTGCGCATCCAGAACGACCGCGGCCATACGTGGTGACGCGCGGCCGTACGCCTTCATCCGACACCCGGGCTACACCGCCGGCATTCTGATCCTGCTCGCGAGCGGCGTCGCGCTCGGCTCATGGCTCGCGGCCGCGCTCATCATAGTCTGCAGCCTGCCGTTCCTGTTGCGCCGGGCGATCACCGAAGACCGCGTCCTGCAGGCCGACCTGCCGGGCTATCGCGCGTATGCGGCGCGGGTTCGCTGGCGGCTGTTGCCGGGGCTGTGGTGATCCGGACGGGGATTGCCCCTAACCGGCCGAACCCAGATCGCAAGCGTGATTCGCATAAGACATATTATGGAACATTCATATCTAGTCGCTGTTTACAAGGCTAAAGGTCATCCCGTCGAACGCCGGCTCGACATGCGGCGGCAGCTCGGCGCGCAGTACGTCATAGTCGAGATCGGAGTGCAGATTGGTGAGGATGGCGCGGCGCGGCTTTATGCGCTCGATCCATCGAAGCGCGTCGGCGAGCGAGAAATGGCTCGGGTGCGGCCGGTAGCGCAGCGCATCGACGATCCAGACGTCGAGCCCGGCCAGCGCCGCAATGCTCTGCGCCGGCACGCCGCTGAGGTCGCAGGAATAAGCCAGCCCGCCGAAGCGGAAGCCGTATGAGGCGATGTCGCCATGCTCCTGCAGGATAGGCAGCGCCGTGATCGTGCCGCCCTTCCCCGCGATGGTGATCGGCTGAGCCGCCGCCAGGCGATGCTCGGTCACGATCGGCGGATACTCGCTGCCGGGCGGCGACGCGAAGCAATAGCCGAAACGGACGCGCATCATCTTCGCCGTGTATTCGTCGAGGTAGACGTCGACACGCTGCCGCTGCTTCATGAACAGCGCGCGCAGGTCGTCGATGCCGTGGGTGTGGTCGGCGTGCTCGTGGGTATAGAGGACGCCGTCGAGCCAATCGACCTCGGCATCGAGAAGCTGCTCGCGCATATCGGGCGGCGTATCCACGAGGACGCGCGTGACGCCGCCGCGTGTCGCGCCGCTCGACCAGAAGCGAGGTGCGCCGCCGGCGGTTCTTCGGATTCTTCGGATCGCAATCGCCCCAGCCCAAGGCCGGACGCGGCACGCCGCCGGATGACCCGCAGCCGAGGATGGTGAATTTCAGGGTCATGCAGAGTGCGGTCAGGCGTGCGCGGAATGCCGCGGCGTGTCGGCGTCGGCTGCTCGCGGCCGGACGCGGCACCTTGGCGAACAAGCGAAAGAAATTATCGGTCGTCTGTCGCGCGATCTCCTCGAATGAGACGCCGCGGGTTTCCGCCAGCACCTTGGCGGTCTCGACCACGTAAGCGGGCTCGTTGCGCTTGCCGCGCAAGCGCCCGGGCGCGAGATAGGGCGCGTCGGTCTCGACGAGGATGCGATCAGCCGGCAGCTCCGCGGCGATCGCGCGCAGCGCTTCCGAATTCCGGAAGGTCAGAATGCCGGTGAACGAGATGAAGTGCCCAAGCGCGACGGCGCGGCGGGCGAGATCGCGGCCGCCGGTGAAGCAATGCAGCACCGCGGGGTAGGGCCCCTGCCCCATCTCCTCTTCGAGGATGCGCGCGGTGTCGTCGTCGGCCTCGCGCGAATGGATGACCAGCGGCAATCCGGTCTGGCGCGCCGCCGCGATATGCGTGCGGAAGCCGCGCTCCTGCGCCTCGCGCGGAGAATTGTCGTAGTGGTAGTCGAGCCCGGCTTCGCCGAGCGCGACGACCTTGGGGTGACGCGTGCGGAGAACGAGATCGGCGGCGGTCAGATCGAGCTCTTCGTGCGCATAATGCGGATGCGTGCCGACCGAGCAAAAAACGTCGGCAAAGCGCTCGGCGATCGCCAGCACAGCGTCATGACGGCGAACGCGCGTCGAGATGGTCACGATGCGCCCGATACCGACGTCGCGCGCGCGAGCGACCACGGCGTCGAGCTCGGTGGCGAAATCGGGAAAGTCGAGATGGCAGTGGCTATCGACGAGCATGTTTCTATTGTGCCGCGGGTGCTTCGGCTTCGACATAACGCGGGAATACCGGCGCCGGCGCCGGCAGCTTGACGCCGGCGGCGATCCGATGCTTGCCGCCGACGAAAGAGAAAGCGCGCTCCTCGCCCGGCGCCGCCAGCAGAGCGAGCAATTTTTCCGCCAACTCCGGCGTGAATGGCTGCACGAGAATGGCGATCTGCCGCAACACCTCCGCGGTCACGTAGAGCACCGTGCCCTGCCGCTGCGGATCGGTCTTGGCGAGCGCCCACGGCGCCTCGCCGGCGAAATAGCGGTTGGCCTCGGCGACCACGGTCCACACCGCATTGAGCACCTGATGCAGGTGCTGGCCCGCCATGGCGTCGCGCGCCTTGCCGATCATGGCGTCGGCGGCGCCGAGGATCGCCTGATCGTTCGCGCTGAACGCCCCCGGTTTCGGCAACACGCCGCCGAAATTGCGCGCCACCATGGTGAGCGAGCGTTGCGCCAGGTTGCCGAGATCGTTGGCGAGATCGGCGTTGATGCGGTTGACGATCGCCTCGTGGCTGTAATTGCCGTCCTGCCCGAACGGCACCTCGCGCAGGAAGAAATAGCGCAGCGGATCGACGCCATAGGTGTCGGCGAGCGCGAACGGATCGATGACGTTGCCGACCGACTTCGACATCTTCTCCCCGCGATTGAACAGGAACCCGTGCGAGAAGATCCGGCGCGGCACCTCGATGCCCGCCGACATCAGAAAGGCGGGCCAATAGACCGCGTGGAAGCGCACGATGTCCTTGCCGATCACGTGCAGATCGGCCGGCCAGTAGCGGCGGAATTTCTCGCTGTCCGTATCCGGATAGCCGACGGCAGTGATGTAATTCGTCAGCGCGTCGACCCAGACATACATGATGTGCCGCGGATCGCTGGGCACCTTGACGCCCCAGTCGAATGTCGTGCGCGAAATCGAAAGATCCTGCAGGCCGCCGCGTACGAAGCTCGCGACTTCGTTCAGCCGCTCCTTGGGCAGCACGAAATCGGGCACGCGCGTGTAGAGGTCGAGGAGCTTGTCGGCGTAGGCGGACAAACGAAAGAAGTAGCTCTCCTCGTCCACCCATTCGACCGGCGTGCCTTGCGGGCCGAGGCGCTGGCCCTTGTCGTCGAGGCGGGTCTCGCTCTCGTCGTAATAGGCCTCGTCGCGCACCGAGTACCAGCCGGAATATTTGCCGAGATAAATGTCGCCCGCCGCCTGCATCCGCTCCCAGATCGCCTGCGAGGAGCGGTAATGGCGCGCCTCCGTGGTGCGGATGTAGTCGTCGTTCGAGCAATTGAACCGTTTCACCATCGCCTGGAAGCGCGGCACGTTGCGTTCGACAAGCTGGCGGGGCGTCATGTTTTCCTTCGCCGCCGTCTGCAGCATCTTGATGCCGTGCTCGTCGGTGCCGGTGAGGAAGAGTACGTCACGGCCCTCGAGCCGCATGAAGCGGGCGATCGCATCGGTGGCGATCGCTTCGTAGGCGTGGCCGATATGCGGCGCGCCGTTCGGATAGGCAATCGCAGTGGTGATGTAATAGGGCTTCGCGGACATTGACCGTAGGTATCAACCGCGGGTCGCCTCGGCAAGCAAGCCGAACACGCTGAAAACCAGAGGTTTTCGCTCCAAATTGTACTCGGCGGCGTCACGGGCGGCGGCGTTGATGCGCTCCCACGCCTCGGCCAAGCGCGCCAGCCGCTCGATCTCGTCCGCGTTGCGATCGAGGCGCTGCGCCAGCCAGGCATTGATGGTGTCGATGAAGGCGGCGAGCCGCTGCGGATCGGTGCCGGCAATCGCGTCGCCAAGCGCATGCAGCGCGTTGGCGTCGAGCGTGGGCAGCGCCTCGAGCGCCGCGAGCGCCTGCTGGCGCAGCGCCAGCGCATCCTCGTCGAGGAACGCCAGCGCGCGCGCAACGCTGCCGCCGGCGGCGGCCGCTGCCGCGCCGATTTCCGCATGGTCCGCCGAAGATTCCATCGCCGCGGCGAGCGCCGCGCCGACCTCGGCTTGCGCCAGCGGCCGCAGCGTGACGATGCGGCAACGCGAACGCAGCGTCGGCGGCACCGCTGCCAGGCTGTGGCTGATCAGCAGCAGAAGGGCGCGCCGCGGCGGCTCTTCCAGCACCTTGAGCAGCGCGTTGGCGCCGAAACGGTTGAGCTCGTCCACCGAATCGACGATGGCGATCCGCCACCCCCCCTCCCCGGCGGTCGAGCCGAAAAACGAAACCGTGCGGTAGACGTCCTCGACAGCGATCTGCTGGCGCATGACGCCCTTGTCGTTCGGGCGTGCGCTCGAGAATGAGGAGGTCGGCATGCGTCCGCGCCGCAATGCGACGCGCGACCGGATGCGAGGGATCGACGGCAAGCGAGGTCGCCGCCTGCACCTCCGCCGCCGTCGGATCAGGATGCGCCAAGACGAAACGAGCAAGCCGATAGGCGAGCGTCGCCTTGCCGATGCCTTTCGCCCCGACGAACAGAAAGGCGTGCGGGACGCGTCCGCTGCGATAGGCGGCAAGGAGCGCGGCCTCGGCGAGCGCATGACCGGCCAGCCCGTTGGTCATGCGCGGATGCGGTGCCTCGGCCGTCTCGCTCGCGGGTGGGCTCATGAGGCCAGATTTTTTTCAAAGACGAACGGCGCCATGGCCGGGTCGAGACGCGAATTCACCGTCGCCCAGATGCGTTTGGCGACGTCGTCCTTCGTGGCGCTTGCGTCCACGATCACGCAGCGCTCCGGCTCGGATGCGGCCAGCGTCAGATAGGCCTGGCGCAGAGTCTCGTGAAACTCGGTTTTCTCCGCCTCGAAACGATCGGGACTGCCGCCGGCGCGTCGCTTTGCCGCCCGCTCCTGCCCCAACGCGACCGGCACATCGAGCACGAAAGTCAGATCGGGGCTGAGCCGTGCCGATGGAGACCCGTTCGAGCGCCTTGATGAGCCGCCGGTCGAGCTTTCCCAAGACCCCCTGATAGACACGCGTTGAATCCACGAAGCGGTCGCAGACGACCCATTTGCCGGCGGAGAGCGCCGGCAGGATGCTGCAGTTGAGGTGATCGTCACGCGCGGCGGCAAACAGCATCGCCTCCGCTTCGGGGCCGAACGGCTTGGCTGCGCCGGAAAGGAGAACGTGGCGGATCACCTCCGCGCCGGGCGAACCGCCCGGCTCGCGCGTGAGCAATACGCCGAGGCCAAGGGATTCCAAATGCCGCGCCAGCATCGCCGCATGGGTCGACTTGCCGGTGCCCTCGCCGCCTTCGAAGGTTATGAACTTACCTTGCATCCCAGCGTCTCGGTCGGAGTGGGCCTAATGTCTAGCCTGTCCCAATGCTTACGGCCCTGTCTTCGCGCCCGGACTCAATCAGGAATGTGGCGCGACCAAGAGCAATGACCCAATATAGGTACGCGCACAATCCGGCGCCGTCGTGGTTTCGCGCAACGGGCCCATCATAGCCGATCGACGCCGGCCCGAAACAGACCGATCATCAGCTCGGTGGCGGCGTCCATCGCCCGCTGCGGCATCGTTCCGGTGCCGACATCGTCTGCGGCCTGGAGCGGCACTTCCAGCGCCAGGTTCTCGCCGCGCCATACCTTGAGCTTGCCGATCGGCTGCCCACGATAGATCGGCGCCGGCACCGGACCGGTGTAGACGATGCGCGCGATCAGCCGCTCGCTGGCATTTCGCGGCATCATCACCCGGATGGTGCCGGGCCCGACGAGAGGAACGTAACTGGTGTTGCCGCCGAACACCTTGGCCTCGCCGACCGTCTGCCCTTCGGCGAACAAGAGCCGCGACTCGAAACCGTGGAAGCCCCAGTCGAGCATCTTGCGGCCTTCCTCGGCGCGTTCTTTTTCCGACCTCGCTCCGGTGACGACGACGATCAGCCGCAGACCCTCCTGCACCGCCGATCCGACCAAGTTGAAGCCGGCCTCGGCGGTTTCGCCGGTCTTGAGCCCGTCGGCGCCGATGCCCATGGCCAGGAGCGGGTTGCGGTTGAGCTGATGGATGTTGTTCCAGGTGAAATCGCGCTCGGCGAAATAAGGATAGAAATCGGGATAGGTGTGCATGAGGTGGCGCGCCAATTGCGCGAGCTCGCGCACCGTGACGCGCAAATTCGGGTCCGAGTAGCCGGTGGCGTTGGTGAAGGTCGACTTTTCGAGCCCGATCTCCCGCGCGCGCTTGGTCAGCAAGGCGGCGAACGTCGTCTCGTTGCCGGCCATGCTTTCGGCGAGCGCGATACAGGCGTCATTGGCGGAATCGACGATGATGCCGTGCAGCAGGTCGTCCACTTTCACGCGGCTGTGGATCGCCGCATACATGGTCGAGCCGTGCGACGGCGCCCCGCCCTTGCGCCACGCGTTCTCGCTGATGAAAACCTCGTCCTCGAGCTTGAGCCGACCCTGCTTGATCTCATTGAAGGCGTATTCCAGCGTCATCAGCTTGGCGAGGCTTGCTGGCGCCACGAGTTGTTCGCCGTTCTTGTCGAACAGGATGCTGTCGCTCTCGGGATCCATCAGGATGGCGTTGGGGACGCTGGTCTGGAAGAACTCGTCCTTCTTTGTCGCCATGCTGGTCGCGGCATGCGCAGCGGCGACGATGGCTGCCGCCGCCAGCACGCCGCCGGCGAGCGCGTGACGCGTTCTCCCGAACACAAGCATGCGACCCCCCTCGCGCACGGGCGCCTCCACTGCGCAGCGTACTAAACGCTCACGATCAACGTCTCATGCGACTTCTCGCGCATAATGGAGCGCATGCAAGGCCGCTGTCGCGCAAGAGTAAAAATGACGCGGGCCGAACCGTCGGATCAATAGAGCCCGTGTCCGTTGAGAAACTGAACGGTGCCGTCCACGCCTGGCGGGCCGGCATAGGACATGGCTCGGGCTCCATTCGGCTCGGGCGAGGCATCGCTTGCGGCCGCGCTGGCGAAGCGCGGATTGCGCAGCTGCGCCGATACCAGCGCCTGCGGCGCAGAATGCGCGCGGCCGGCGGTTTTGACGCTGCCCGGGTACGGCGCCGGTTCGTCCTGGCGCAAGGTCGCCTCGAGGACGCTGTCGTCGGAGCCCTGCATTGGGGCGCGGCCGAGATATTCGACCCGCACCCAGGCGGTACCGCGCCCGTAGAATCCCAAAAGCTGCGAGGCCCGCATGGAGAGGTCGATGATGCGCTCGCTGTGATAAGGCCCGCGGTCATTGACCCGCACGGCGAGCGAACGGCCGTTGGAAAGGTTGGTCACCCGCGCGTAGCTCGGCAGCGGCAGCGTCGGATGGGCGGCGGAGATACCGCCGAGGTCGAAAATCTCGCCATTGGCGGTCAGGCGGCCGTGAAAATCCTCGCCGTACCAGGAGGCGAGCCCCTCGGCCCGATAGTGCGGGTCCTCTTCCGGGACGTACATGCGCCCGCCGACCATATAGGGCGCGCCGACGCGATAAGCGCCGCCGCCCTTGGGCACCGCGTCGCCGGGCTCGACGACACGCGGACTTGCGGCGACGCCGTAGCGCTGGTCGACATTGCTTGAGCTGGAACACTGGGCGAGCGCCAAGCATAGCGCAACGCAGGCGCTGATCGGCGCAAATCGCCTCAATGCCGCGCGTGCCCGCCCGAGCATCATCCCCCAATTCCCCACGGTAACGTATCAAATTCTAGCGTGGTTAGATTGTGGCGGGAATGGGCGAAGGGCCGCCGATAGTGAACGGACCATTGTGCGGGAAGGCGCTCGCTGATGTCGCCCGCCCCTCAAGGGGGCGGGCTTGCTTTTCGCGGGAGATCGTCGGCTGCTATTTGAGCCAATCCTTGGCGCCATCGATACCGGCCTGGGCGCAGGTCTCATCCTGGTCGGCGGTGCCGCCGCTCACCCCGATCGCGCCGATCTGCACGTTGTCCGCGGTCATGATCGGCAATCCGCCGGCAAAGGCGATGATGCCGGGAACCTCGGCTATCCCTGGCAACGCGCCGCCCTTGAGATCCTTGCCGTAAGCCAGTTGCTCCACGAAGCGAGTGGGGAACGGAAAGTGCGCCGACGTTTGCGCCTTATGCAGCGCAATTTCGCGGCTGCCGAGGAAAGCGCCGTCCATCTTCTCGAAGTAGATCTCGTTGGCGCCGCTGTCGACAACGGAGATATTCATCTTCCAGCTCTGCTCCTTGGCCTTGGCTTCGCAGCCTGCGGCCATTTTCTTCGCCACCTCGAGCGAGATCACCGGTGCCTTGTCGAGCGCCAAGGCCAGCGGGCTTATGCCGACGACGAGTGCCGCGGCCATCGCAGCACAACAGATCACGGACAACTTCATTACTTCCTCCCCGGCTCATTTGAGCGAGCCACTGTTGATGCAGTCTCTGTCGATGATGGAGCGTGTCTTTTGACGTGTAGTTTCGTCCGAACCGGTATCCCTCCGGCGCCGTAAGTTTTATCGATATATTTGAATGTATACAACGAGAAAGTGGCTCTCGATGTTCGCCCGCGGGCGCCGCGAAAATCGATGTTCACCGCTGGGTGGGCGGCGATTTTCTTTTTTCCGCGATGCGAAAATCAAATGCGTGCCGACAATCGGGCGTCCGGCATTGCGCTTTCACCCAATCCGTCACAAATTCACGTCTGCGCAATCAACGCTTTACCGGTATCTGCCACTATCGACGACGGAAGGGTGGCCGAGTGGTTTAAGGCACCGGTCTTGAAAACCGGCAGGGGGTTCTGCTCCCTCGTGGGTTCGAATCCCACCCCTTCCGCCAAGAATCGCCTTCGCCTCCGTCTGCCGCCGTCTAGAAAATCCCGTAAATCCTGGGGCTTCCGCTCAAACAGTGTCTTGACGCATCCGCCGTTATCCGCCATTGTCCTGTAGGTAGGCACGTTGGTTTGGAGGACGGATCAATGAAGCAGACTGATGTCGACAAACTCATCATCCCCGGAAAGCACCTGTGCGATCGCGGTCTTTATCTGCAGGTTGCCGGACCGGAATCCCGCTCCTGGCTTTTCCGATACTCGTTCAGAGGCAAAGAGCGCTGGCTTGGGCTCGGCTCCGCACTCGACGTAAGCTTGGTTCAAGCACGCGATGCCCGCGATGACGCGCGCGCCCTACTCCGCCAAGGCACTGATCCTGTGCAGCGTCGCAAGGACGCGAAGGTCAATGCTCGCGTTCAAGAAAGAAGCTCCGTCACTTTTCGCGAGCGCGCCGAGCAATACCTCCAGGCACATGAAGAGGGCTGGCGGAACGCGAAGCATCGGGACCAATGGCGGGCGACACTGCGAAATTATGTTTATCCGGTGATCGGGAATCTTTCCGGCCGCGGCGATTACTGCCGGTCACGTTGTCGACCTCTTGCGGCCCTTATGGGCAGAGAAACAAGAGACGGCGAGGCGCATCCGCGGGCGCATCGAAAGTATCCTCGACTATGCGGCCGATCCGGACGACAGCACTTACCGCAATCCTGCTGCAGCGACAGTGCAGTTGCTCAAGAAGCTCCCGAAAGCAAATCGGCAGCAGACGAGCCATCCTGACCTCCCCTATGACGACATCGCCGTCTTCATGGTCGAGCTTCGCAGTCGAGAAGGCATGGCCGCGCTCGCACTGCAATTTACGATCTTAACCGCCGTTCGTACCAGTGAGGCGCTCGGCGCGCGCTGGGAGGAAATCGATCGGCGAAGCCGCGTGTGGGTTGTCCCAGCCGCGCGGATGAAAATGGGACGAGAGCATCGCGTGCCACTGTCCGATGCTGCAATCGCAATCCTCGATCGCGCTAAGGAGCTACTCGTCGGCGAATATATTTTCCCGTCGCTACCTCACGATCGGCCACTTTCAAATATGGCGATGCTGACCGTACTGCGGCGAATGAACCGTTCCGATCTGACGGTGCATGGGTTCCGAGCGACGTTCCGCACTTGGGCGGCAGAGCGAACCAACTTCCCGCGCGAAGTAACCGAGGCCGCGCTCGCGCATGTCCTTGAGGACAAGACGGAGGCCGCTTACCAGCGTGGCGACCTCCTCGACAAGCGACGCAAGCTCATGGAGGCGTGGTCAAAGTTCTGCGCCTCGAAGCCGATGACTGGCGACGTGGTGCCGCTGCGAGCTTGATAATGAAAGACGCAGAATTAGCGGCCAGCCTCCGGTGGACCCGAGATGAATTGCCCTCCTCGCATCCAGGTCACGGCATTCCGATCCCTGATAATTTTAGCTGGAGACAGCTTGAGCTGATACACATCGCGCTCGGATTAAAAATGGATTGGGTCAAATTTCTCGACGAAAATGCGCCCGAAATCGATGAGGCGCTTAAGAAGCAAAGAAGGTCCGCAAAATGGAGAAGTGGTGGCGAAAATAGGTGGGGAGAGATGATGCGCGCGCGGCAGCTCCTGCTTCAGTCGTCGCGCAAACGGAAGGCGATTGCCCTGGCAGCAGCGCGAGCGAGATGGCGGAAGGCCAAGGGTTTACGCCACAAGTGATTTGCGAGAACTCCGTAATTTTACTGGTTTTCTCTCGCCAGCATATTATCTGAAATCAATAAACTCAGGCCATTCCAGCAGTGCAGATGCGCGAATGCTGGCGTTGCGCGCCAGCTTGGTGCGTTGCGAAATTTCCGTAGCCGTACATCCTTGTCCGCGAGACTGATTTGGCATTCGGAGAGGACAGATGTACATGCGATTTGAGGAGCGCGCAGCCTGCACGATCAAAGAAGCGATGGAGTTTAGTGGTCTCGGTCACACAAAAATTTATGAGATGATCGGCGATGGCCGGCTCGACACGGTAAAGATCGATAGCCGGCGCCTTGTAAAGGTCCCGTCCTTACTTCGGTTGTTCGGTAGAGACGACGCTCCAGGCAGCTCAGACTTGCCTGACCGCGGGCGCCGTAGCCAGCGCACCAAGACTGCCGAGCAGCCAGACGCCTGAAAACCGAAACCCCGCGCGTTGGTTTGCGCAGGGCTCGGGCAGGCGATTTGTGCAGCAGTGTCGCAACCGCTCACATAGCCAAGTCCAAGACCGAACGCAAGCCCGCGCGATGCCCCGCAAAGGACATCGCTCATGACCGACAGACGTATCCGCGACGCCAAGCGCCTGCTTGAGCCTCTAGCCGATGCCCACGGCGGCAAGGTCCGGATTGAACTTACGAACGGCGGCCATATGCGCGCCGTGTTCATTATCGGCGCCCACGAAATTCCGATCATTGCGTCGTTCTCGCCTAAGAGCGAGTGGCGCTCACATCGCCAGACCGAAGCAATAGCTCGCCGGAAGCTGCGCGAGATCGTCGGAGTGCGGCCATGAGCGAACGCCGCCGACTTCCGAACCGTCGCGGCAGCTCGCAACTCGCATTCGAGTGCAACGGGCTGAAATACGTGGCGAGCGTATCGTTCTATCCTGATGGCAATCTCGCAGAGATTTTCATCGCAAATTCAAAGGCGGCCAGTCATTCGGACGCAGCCGCTAAGGACTCAGCCGTCGTTTGCTCGATCGCGTTGCAATTCGGCGTGCCGCTCGACGTCATCCGTCACGCGCTCCTGCGCGATGCACGTGGTCTCGCTTCCTCACCGCTCGGCGTTGCCCTCGATAAGATCGGTGCGCAGTCATGAGCGACAGGCTGCTGCGACCTTGCGATACCTGCGGCGCGACGCCATGCGCGAGTATGTCCTTCTGCAGGGCATGCCGTAAGGCCGATCGGGATCAGGCCGGCCGCGATACGAATCAGCTCCCCGCCAACTGGGACGGCATGTCGGTCGGGGCGCTGTGGGAGGTGGTCAACAATCCTCGGGGACACCGGACGCCGCAATCAATAGTCGACGCGATCATGGTTGCCGTCAAAGCACGCGGCATCGCGGCGCTGGACGAGGCGGCGAACGTCGCGCAGCTCGAATGCTGCGGCGCCGACGCCAAGGCGCTGCTCAACAAGCGCATCGAAGCATTGCGCCAAACGGTGATCATCCCATGACTGCGCCCCGTGACTATAGCGGCGGGGCACTGCGCAAGGCAGGACTGGCGCAGACGCAGGACGAGGTGATCGCCGAGCTTGCGAAACTGAAGCCCTTGGAGGCCGCGAAGCGGTTCAAGGAAGACGCCAAGAAGCTCGGCATCAACGTTGGGGACTTAAGAAAGGCCGTGGCCGACCAGCGCAAGCAATCTCAGAATGCCGACGATGCGTTGCCGCATTGGAAAGTAGATCCCTGGCCGGACGATGTCCCCGGCGACGAGCTGCTCGACGGCATCAAGGCGACATTCGAGAAATACATCGTCCTTCCGGCTGGCGCGGGCGACGCGCTCGCACTCTGGGTGGTGCACGCCTGGACGATGGACGCCGGCGACATCTCACCGTTCCTGGTGCTGGTCTCGCCCACCAAGCGCTGCGGCAAGACCAGCGTGCTCATTGTCCTACTCTATTTGACTCCGCGTTCCGAACTCGCCACCAACATTTCGGCCAGCGCGCTCTTTCGCTACATCGAAGACGTACGCCCGACATTGCTGATCGATGAGGCCGACAGCTTTCTGAAAGAAAATGAGGAGATGCGCGGGATCCTTAATTCCGGGCACACGAAGGCGGCGGCCCACGTCATCCGGAATGTGGAAACAAACGGAGAGCACAAACCGAGGAGATTTTCAACTTGGGCTCCGAAGGCGATCGCCACCATTCGTACGCTTGCCGATACGCTCGAGGATCGCGCCATCGTGTTGCAGTTGCAGCGCAAGGCCACGACGGCGAAAGTCGCGCGGCTGCGCAAACGCGACGCCGAGGAGTTTGCGGTTCTGCGGCAGAAGGCCGCGCGCTGGGCTGCTGATAATTTTTCGAAGCTGACAGACCCCGAACCGAGAATACCCGACGTTCTCAACGATCGCGCCGCCGACAACTGGCGGCCACTGCTAGCGATCGCGGAACTTGCCGGCGCCGACTGGTCGCGACGGGCACGGGACGCAGCCTGCATCCTCTCGGGCGAGGGACACGAGGCGTCCTCGAGCAACGTCGAACTCCTCGCCGACATCCGCCGCGCGTTTGGTGATGATGATGCTATTCGCTCGGTCGACCTTGTGGCCAAACTCGTCGCTGACCCGGAGCGACCGTGGGTTGAATGGAGACACGGGAAGCCGCTCACTCCCAAGCAGCTCGGCGGCCTTCTGAGCGCCTTCTGCATCACGTCTGAAACGGTCCGACCTGCCGGATTTCCGGAAGGTGCCAAGGGCTACCAACGCGGCCGCTTCGAGGAGCTGTGGGGGGTTTATCTCCCTGGTCAGACGGCGCGCAGCACCATTGCCGAGCAAATACCCCCCGCCGAAGCGTCCATCCGTCCTAATGCCGATGGCACAGGCACTTCTCGCATTTCTTCGAAGCGTCCGGAAGGTGTCGCGGACGGATCGAAAAATGACGACTTGTCCCACAGCCGCAGCAGTTTGGACGCTTGGACGGGAAAACAGCCGCCAAAGGGTGCGAAAGGGAATTTGACCACGCCCGAGAGGGTGTCGACGCCCGGCACCGCCCCCACCAGCAAGGCGCCGTCGCCTGCCCCCGGATCGACTTCGGCGGCACACTCGCCGGGCCCGGCGCCGCAACTCTCAAAGGTTGTGGCCGCGGATCCGGAGGACGACGGTTCCATCCCACCTTGCCTCCGGCGCTGCGCCCAGTGTGGCGCCGGGAGCGAAAGCGGCGCCGTCACCGCCCGCAAGATAGGCGACGCTCTGCTGTTGCTTCATGACCAATGCCACCGCTTTCGCCTTCAGCATCCGGATGCAGATTTTCATCCTTCAGTCCAACGACCGGCCATCACAGCGGAGCAACGTCAATGAGCATCGAGTGCGCCTTCTTCGGTTTCTTGGCCAGCGACGCCGAGCAGCGAACGTCACAAGCCGGCAAGCCGTGGGTCCGCATGCGCGTCGGCGTCGGCAAGGATGACGCGATGCAGTGGGTCTCTGTTGCTGTGTTTGGCAAGGCAGCCGAGACCGCGACCACTCTGAAGAAGGCTGATCGCGTCTATGTCGAAGGCACAATCAAGCTCGACACCTGGCGCGGCAATGATGGCATCGAACGGCACGGGTTAAGCGTCGCGGCATTCAAATGTGAGCGCACGCATCGCATCGGCCGCAATCGTCCCAAGCGCGCCGACAAGTCCAAACCGATAACCGAGCCAATGCGGAACAGCCCAGACGAGCGCCAGCTTGACGATGCAATACCGTTTTAGCTCACGCCCTCCCCGCAGAGTGCGTTGCCAGCCAGGACCGCGCAGGCTCACCATCGCGGGTGGCGGGCGGGTCCTCAGTAAATTGCAACTTGCTGACCTCGGCCTTGCCGGCACCAACGGCAGCTGAGGTGCAGCCCCCAACGTTGCCGCGTCCTCGAGGAGACACCATGACCAACGATAATACCAAGCCGGACCGCTCGGCACCCATGCGAGTAACCGGTAGGCTGAAGCGTGCATTGGACAAAATGATCTGGGAAGGTCTCACGCGAGACCAAGCAGCAGAAGCGGCCGGACTGACACGGCATGCACTCTATTGCGCGCTCCGAAAGCCTCACGTCCTGATGCATTTTCGTGGCGAATTAGGTACTCTGCGCGAATCCACACGCGCAAAAAACTTTCATCGGCTCGACGGCATCGCCGAAACCAGCGGCAACGACATGGCCCGCGTGGCCGCAATCAAGACGATGGAAGCGATCAGCGACGAGCAGCAAGCACAGCGCGCCTCAAGTGCTTCGCCTGGCGTAACTATTCGCATCGTCAACCAAGTCGCGGCGCTGACGCCGCCGAGCTCAGTCGTCGACGTGACGCCGATGGTTCCGCTTGAGCATCAATCCTCGCCAAATTGTGACGAGCGCGGCGATCCAATCTTTCAGCCTCGGCCGCGCTTTTAGCTGTTTGGGCGGACGTAGCATCCGCCAATCGCTGTTGATCCTGCTCGTATTTTGCCGAGCATAGGCCGTATACCCACGCGCCTGCCCACATTCGAGATCGGCCGGCGCCGAGGGTTTATGCGCCCGGAGGAGGGTATCTCTCTTTCCAGTTTCGAATAAAGAACGCCCGCGCGCGAGACGGTCGAACCATCCTGCCGCCACCCTCCTTTTGCCGCCACCCAGGCCGCCCGGGGGCAAAACTGCGCGCTTTTCATCGGCACGAGCCAACCGCCCGCATCTTGGGGCTAAGACTTGTCGGAAGGGAAAGCCTGAAAAATTGGGGGCTTCTGCAATTCGGAAGGCGGCTCGCTGTGCGTTGCCAAAAAATTTGGGGTGCTCCAGCCTTTGGCGGAGATTTGGAGAATAAGCATGACGAAGCCAGAAAAAATCACGGTTCAGATTGAGCCTGAAACCCGCGCCGAATTGGCAGAGTGGGCGCGCGAAGAGGGGCGGCCTGTCGGCAATCTTTTGCGTCGGATCGTGAGCAAATCGATTGAACAGCGTTGGCAGCACTTGCAGGAAGGAATTGCCGCATGAGCGATCTGGACGACAACGAGACCGAGATCATCCCCACCATCATCACGCCGCCGCCGACGGATAGCTTTGCCGCGGTGTTCAGTTTGCTTGCGATTGTGGCCGACGCGAAGGCCTGCGGCACGCGGCTCCGGGAACTGCAACAGAAAACGGTCGCTGCGGCTCGAGCTGAGGCCAGTCTCGCCCCCGCCAGGGCGGCGCATGACGCCCATGTCGCACGGACGCAGGCCGAGCTCGACAGGCAAAAGATCAAGCTTGGCGCGCTAACGGACGAACTCGCCAGCAAGGCCGCTCGACTGGACGAGCAGCACGCCCGGTTGGCCGAAATGGGCAGGCATCTCACCAACCGCGAAACTCAACTGAAACGCCGCTTGCTGACATTGGCCAACGAGCCGCTGTGGCATGAAACGCTCCAGGGCCCTCCCACGTGGGAACAAATCGATCAGGTGCTGAACCCGGTCGATCCGCATGTGCCGGCGGGTGACGGTGTAGTTTTTTTGGAAGAGCCGGGCGACGGGCCGAGTGAGGCAATCCCGGACGCGGCGGCCGGTCTGACCATCACACGCGTGCCGCGGCAGTCAGCCGCTAAACGGCGCGCGCAGCGTGAAGCCGCGGGACTGCGATGAGCGACAACCCCAAGGCGCCGCCCCCGGAAGTCGCCGCCGCAGCGGCAATTGTTGATCGGTGGTTGAAAGACCAGCCGCCCATTGTCGGTGGTGTGCAACAGCCGCCCGCGCGGAAGCTTTCTGATGCCGAGAAACTCGACCGCGCCCGATCGGTTGACCAGTCAAAAATGCCGAAATGGAAAGACCCGAGGATCTGACATGGGCGACAACGACAGAGGCTACTTCCACCCGAACAAGATCGACAAGGGCATCAAATCCGTCGATGTGAGCGCCGGCACAAAACCGCCGGGCCTGTTGTCGATGACCCCGATGCGGCGTGCGCCTTCGACTCCGAATGGCCGTGTGCAGGGGCCGAACATTTCATCGGCGCTGGATTTGTCCAAGCTCACGCCGTCGATCGCTGCTGGCGTCCGTCAGGTTGTTGCGCGCAAATGACGGCGCGCGCCGTTGTCGCTCTTGTCGCAGCGCTTTTCTTTGCGCCTGTCTCATCGGCATTCGCACAAGGCACGCCATTTGTCAGAATCGGCGCGACGGTATCGCTTTCCGTTTCTTCGATATCGTCGCGTGTCGCTCTGGTCACCACGTCACCTACGGTGTGGGTCTGCAACACCGGCGCGACGCTCGCCAATGTCGGATTTGGCGACAGCGGCTACGTGGCGACCAGTGCCGATACGCCGATCCCTGCGGGCCTTTGCGGAAATCTCAGTCCGAATGGCGGAGCCTATATGGCCGCCATTACCGCGAGCAGCACGACGACAATCACGGCAACGCCGGGCACTGGCGCGATCTTAGGCGCTGGTGGCGGATCAGGCAGTGGCGGCGGTGGAGGGGGCGCCGTTACCATGGTGTCCGGCGCGGTAGCGAGCGGGGCTTATGCCGCCGGATCACTTGCCGTTGGGGCCGGCGCCGATGGCTGGGACACGACCGAAGGCACAAAGGCTGACAGCGCGGCGAACAACAGCACGTCGTCGTGGTCGGTCATTGCGCTGCTCAAGGGATTGTATGCGCAGCTCAGCAGCATCCTGACGGCTGTACAGAATGGGATTGGTGCAACGGGCAGTCCAGTTCCCGCCGATGCGACTTACGAAGGCGGCAATGCGCAGTCATCTGAACCCGCAAAGGCCACATCGGGTAATCGGCGATGGTCGTTGACGGAACGGCCGCGACAGGGAACGCAAGTACGCAAAGCATTGCCAACATCGGTTTAAGCTCAATGGCTGATACTGGTTTGACCAATCCTTTGACCGGTGATTGGTGCGAAGGCGGTATCTATTTGAGTGCTTTGAATTCGACGCAATATGCAAATTTGAATTCCAATATGCACAGCGCGACGAACGGATGGAATTTCTGATGACCTCGCCGGAAGCCAGCCATTAGAACGGCCGGAATGACCGAATGAGCGCAGAGCCCCTTGCCACGATCCATGACTATGACGGCCTCATCGCCGCCATGCGGGTGCGCGCGCAGGAGCGGAAACTAGCGCTGTCCGCCGATGAAAATGCAGCGATTGCCGGACTGCCTGACAAATATCTGCCGAAGCTTATCGGCGCGAATCCAGTGCGACGGCTTGGCATGGCCAGCCTTGGCGCAGTGCTCGGCGTTCTCGGCGCCAAGCTGGTCATGGTCGCCGATGAAGAAGCCGAATTGAAGTTTGCCAAGCGACTGAAGCGACACAACCCGAACTTGGTCCGTAGCGGTACGGAAGCGCAGCTAGCGGAGCGACATGCGGCGCGCATGGGCCGCAAAGGTGGCCGCGCACGCTGGGCCGGGACGACGCCCGAGGAACGTAGCGAGGTCGCACGGAAGCTGAATAAGTTGCGTTGGGGCAAGCCGAAGATTGTGGAAGTAAAACGGGCGGCGACATGAGCAACGCAGTCACCGTGCGGCGCCCGATTTGCGCGGAAGATCCAGACGAGATTTTTCAGACTGTATGTCCGCGAGCGCAAAGACGAGGCCGCCAAACTGAGGCGGCCCTCCGAATCCTTTAGGCAGCTACTTCAGACGGCGAAGCATCGTTCGGCGTCAGCGAAATTACCTTAGTTTTTACCGGCCCGCAGTCCGCGCAATGGTAGTTGTGGAGCGCAATGTCGGGGATACTCGGATGAAGGTCGATGGTCGTCTGCCTTATGGGCTTTCGACACTTCGGGCAGGGCTCATCGGTAAACAAGGTCAGAGACATGGTGAGTTCCTTTCGCGCGCGGCGAACTGAGGACACTCAAAGGGGTCCAACCTAGATTGTTAGGGGTCTTGGGCGCTTTGCGACGGCACCTCAATCGTCCCGGAGGGTGCTCCTATAAAAGTTCCATGTCGAGCGGTAGTACGATTTCGTACCGTAAATTTTTTGCGTGAAACGTGGATGACGGCCTAACTCGGTAAGACACATTTCAAACAAAGGCAAAAGCAAATTATTGGCAAATTAGTGGGTCCAATGGGGCCCGACCGCAATGACAGTCGGAAGGAAACCCCTAGTTGCGAACTAGATTATGGTGTAGAGTTTTCATCGCGAATGAAACCCTTGGGGCCCCGGCCGTGAATGGCGGGCCTCTTTTTTGTGTCGGTTCTCAGTGGTTGTGATTTAGGACGGAGGTAGTGTCCTAATTTGACTTGTCCTTCAGGTCTGCGGCGACCTGCGCCAATTCCTTGATGGCCCGCGCCGTATCTTCTTGCGCGTCGGCTAGATACATAAGCGCCCATGCGATAGCTGATGTCCCGTCCCCTTGCTCAGCCTTCTTCGCAAAGAGACTTCGCAGGTCTTCTCTATAGCCGCCGCGCATTCGCTTCTCCGTCACGCTTCACTTTGAGGTTGGATCCTCGGAGGCGGATTATTTCCCACTGTAACTGGCAGACGCTTACTCTTACGCTCTGACATGCCGCTAATATGGCTCCTTGTCGTCCCTTCGCGAAGGGCCACAAGCCCTAGCGGCTTAACCTCGGCGGGCCGTTCTCATTCTGTCCTTATGATGGAATCTGCGGACGGCAATGGCCAGCTGCACACGCTTGGCCTGCTCGAGCGGCTGCGTGCCGAGTGCAAAACCCTTTGGGGCACGTCCTCAGAGCTTTACTTTCGCGTGGACGAAATGCTGCGCGAGCTCGCCAATCCCAACCTGCACGACGTCCCCACGCATCTGCCATTTCGCGTCGAGATGTGGGACCGCCATGACCAGCATATCCGCTGGGTGATCTCGGCTTCGTCGAGCGTATCGATGGGCCACGCCGCGCTTGATGTGGCGATCGCCAACTATCCAAACGAGCGCTTCACGCTGCGCAACCGCGCGCTAGTCATTCGTGAGTACAAGCCCGAGGTTCGGCATGAGCTCTGATTGGCACGCCGTGTTGTACCTATCTCCTAACAATATAGCCGGAGTGGGGAACTATCCGTCCAAAGAGGACGCATTAGAAGCCGTACGGAAATTCTTGGAAGAGGGCTATACGATCCATGCCGTCCAA
Organism: uncultured Alphaproteobacteria bacterium; assembly: GCA_963695665.1. GTDB lineage: Bacteria > Pseudomonadota > Alphaproteobacteria > Rhizobiales > Xanthobacteraceae > BOG-931. Next base: position 2,551 of record CAVOHL010000010.1, on the reverse strand, counting down.
CGCGGCGGGATTACGGTTATGGATGGCGAGGCCATACACTCGCATTTCAAGTCGTCACAATCAAAGTAGCCCAGTATTTCGGCAGTATCCTAATTTGCTTTTCGTGGTTGGTTACTCGACGGCTTGCTCGCCATTACTTTCTTGAGTTCCAGCCGGAGATAAAACATGACGGCGGAGACCCATGTATCGGCCGTGTCCCCGGCAAATCCTATATTCTTCGCTGACAGCAGGTAACTGCGTCTCGCCGCATTCAGTGCCCGACTCCAGCTCTTAGCCGGGCTCGCCGCGATGGCGCGAGCGACTGCCGGTATTCCGGCAAGAACCGATGCGAGAATTTCTTTCCTCTCCAGAATCCAGCACGATCGATGCCGTCTAACGAATCAATGGCGTGCACCTTGCAGCCTAACTTATTCGCACCCGACGCCGGTATAGACCCCATGGGCACAAGAATTACAGCTTGGTGGGGGGATTTCCCTTCGCTCCGCCCTCTTTCGTGCGTCCTGACGCGCCGTAGATCGCTGTTATTTGTGCCAGTTGCCAAGCGGGTCTCTGCCGCCACACCATGATCGTGTCGCCCTCAACAAGCGGCGCCTCCGGGGGCGGGACGGGTTCACCCTAGGGTCCGTTCCGCCCTATTATCCTTCCGGCCTGCGCCCACTCGTCAAATACGTTCAGCTTTCCTAAACGGACGGGCGAGATACTTTCGCCATGTTTCGTGGCGTGGCGACGGCTTTGGTCGCTATGGCGGCCTTCGACCTGTATGTTTTGGACGGCAGATACATTAATGCCTTCCAAATGATCGGCCGCTCTTTGCTCCATTTCTTTGGATATTAGGCCGCCACTACGCCCCTTGCTCGTCAGATCCACTACGTTCGGCCTGCGCCGCCATTGCGCGCCATTTCTGCGCCTGCTGCTCGTAGATTTCCTTCGCACCAAAGTCGCTGACTTGTTGCGCGATCTGTTCGCATTCCTGCGCTCGCGCGCGCATTTCTTCTGGCGTCATTGTCCCTTGACGTGAATCCCGGATCAGGCGCATCTTGAAAGCGCCCCGACGCGCCGCCGAAAACGACGCGCCGGGACTTGCCACAGCACGCAGGGTGGACCAGCGCGCCATGACCGATTCCCAAAATATCACGAGTCTGCGCGGCTTTCCGCCTTGGTGTGTGGGCATCCACAAACACAAGGAGAATGCACCATGTCTACAAACCTAAGCCGCCGCGCCATTCTGGCCGGGGCAGCATCCGTGCCCGCGCTTGCTCTGCCGGTCGCAGTACCCCTTGCACTGCCCGCCACCATCGAACCGGCAGCCGCGCCCGATCCTGTGATCGCGCTTGCCGCGCGAGCCATAGAGGCGGAGGACGCACACGCGGCCGCGTGCGTAGCACGCAATGAGCCTGAAAGAGCATTCTTGGATTGGAAAAAAATCAACCCAGCACCCAACGAAGATAATTTTCAGACGCCACAGGAGGCAAGGGCGGCAATTTCTAGGTGGCGCCGACGGATGAGCGCCGCTCGACGGCGAACCGGTTTTGCGGAAGCGGAAGCTAATCAGGGCGACGCATGCGAGGCATCATGGGACGCGCAGCAGGCATTAGCGGCCGCGGTGCCACTAACGCTTGCCGGACTTGCCGCCAAGGCTCGCGCGTGGCGTTGCCTGCACGAGCAAATAGAGGACATCGTGGACGACATAGTTTATTCCCTCGCCCGCGACATCGATGTCATGGCGGGCGGAGTGGATCGAGAGGCGGTGCAGTCATGACCCGGCGCAAACAAGGGAACGTGATAGCGCTTGCCGATCGCAAACCGTTGTCATCGGTGTACTTGGCGATTGAGATGGACCTCCGCGACCTGCTCCGCACCATCGATCTTGCATCTGCGGCGCTCGTTTCAGACCAGGATCACAATACGAAGCTTCTGCCGACCGCGTTTGAATACGTCGAGGAATGCGCGGCGGCATTAAGGAAAGCCTTGGTCGGCACTGGCGAGGGCGCCTGACAAGTATTGGCGCGGGGCGGCCGCTGCTGCGCCGCAACAAGCAGAGAGCCCCGAGCGCGAAGACGGGCAGTCCAACGCGCTCGGGGTCCCAGGGCATGCGTCCGAGGTACGCTAAACAAAGACGCGATGCCCCGCCTATCGGGAGCACGCGCCCGACGACCACGCCATTGCGATCGCGGATTAACGTTACAGGCGGGCGGCCGGCACTGCCCAGCGTTCATCCGGCGATGAGCATGAAGATGTTGGTCAATTTTGAACAGACTTAGCCTAGCGGCCACTCCAACCTAAGACCCATGCTTACTTCAAGAGGCGTTGCGTCAATCGCTGAACTTATTGCTGCCGCTTGCCTAGTAGTAGCGCTAGCCGGCTTTGCCAAATGGCGCGTCGCGTCGTGGCTAGTTTGTGGTGCGGCCGCAGCCGTGGCGCTGGTCGTTGCAGCGCTGGTCGTGATCGGCCAGTCATCTTAGTGGGTATCTGGGCGGCGACGGCGGGCTCTGCCCGCACACGAGCGGTCGAACTTTATGCGGCGTGTGCGAGTTGAGCTCAAAATAGGCCC
>CAVOHL010000009.1:0-121534 GCA_963695665.1 uncultured Alphaproteobacteria bacterium | reverse complement strand
ATGAAGTCCGAGCATTCTGCGACCGTGCCGGCGGAATACTCCGCATATTCCAATATCGGGCTTTTGCCGACGACGCCACCCCGCCTATTGCCGCCGGCCCGGCGTGTTGTCATGCTCCCGCATCAACAGCGCGCCGGCGCCGCCCGATGACCTGGTTCGATGCCTTCCTGCGGACGCTCAAGGACAACGAGGTGCGCCTCGTCGCCTATGTGCCGGACAACGTGCTCGCGCCGCTGATCGAGGAGGTTACCGCCGACAATTATTTCGTTCCGGTCGGAGCGACACGCGAGGACGAGGCGGTCGGCACCGCGACCGGCGCCTATTTGGCCGGCATGCGCAGCGCCGTGATGATGCAAACGAGCGGCTTCGCGCTCATCGCCAACGCGCTCGCCTCGCTGGTCGTGCCCTACCAGATCCCGGCGATCCTGGTGATCTCCGAGCGCGGCACCCTGGGCGAATTCAACGTCGGCCAGACGCTGGTCGCCCGCACCATGCGGCCCACGCTCGACGCGCTCGGCATCGTCCATCACACGCTGACCGACGAAACGACGCTGCGCTTCATCCTCAATTCATCGATCAAGCAGGCGTTCACGACGCAGGCGCCGGTCGCCTTCATCCTGTCGCCGCTCCTGACCGGCGGCAATCCGGCCGCGCACGCGCAACTCATGTGACGCGAGGCCGGGCAGCGTGAGCAAGGAGAAGGCTGCAGTAGCGACCCTCAACCGCATGGCGCTCACGCAACGCCTGGTGCAGCGGCTCAAGCATGAGGAGGCCGTGGTCGCCGGCATCGGCAACACCAATTTCGACCTGATTGCCGCCGGTCACCGCCCGCAGAATTTCTACATGCTCGGCAGCATGGGTCTGGCGTGCCCGATCGCGCTCGGCGTGGCGCTGGCGCAGCCCGCAACGCGGCGTGATCGCGCTCGAGGGCGACGGCTCGATCCTGATGATGCTCGGCTCTTTGGCCACCATCGCCAATGCCAGGCCGGCCAATCTGACCATCATCATCTGGGACAATGGCGTCTATCAGATCACCGGCAAGCAGGCGACGGCGACCGGCGGGCTGACCGACATCGTCGCACTGGCGCGCGGCGCCGGCTTTGCCCACAGCGAATGGATCCGCGACGAGGCGCACTTCGACGCCCTCGTCGACCGCCGTTTCGAGGCAGGCGGGCCGGTGCTGCTGGCGGCGAAGATCGACGATCAGCCGGGCAAGGGCCGGCAGGCGCGCGACCCGCCGCTCATCCGCCGCCGCTTCATGGAGGGACTGGGCGCGAGCCGCGATTGAACGCGGCGCGTGCGCAACAGGCCGCCCTTCGAGCGTGTCCCGCGCCGCGCTCGCTAGACCCGCTCGATGATGATCGCCGGCGCCATGCCGCCGGCGGCGCACATCGTGACCAGGCCGCGGCGAAGATCGCGGCGCTCGAGTTCGTCGAGCAGCGTCCCGATCAGCATCGAGCCGGTCGCGCCGATCGGATGGCCGAGCGCGATGGCGCCGCCATTGACGTTGACCTTGTCGCGGTCGAGCTTGAGGTCGCGGATGAATTTTTCCGCGACCACGGCAAACGCCTCATTGATCTCGAACAGGTCGATGTCGTCGATGTCGAGGCCGGCCTTTGCCAGCACCTTGCGGGCGGCGGGCACCGGCGCGTTCAGCATCAGCGTCGGTGAATCGCCCATGTTGGCCATGGCGACGACCTTGGCGCGCGGCTTGAGGCCGTGCTTTTTGGCGTAGCTCGGCGATGCCAGCAGGATTGCCGCCGAGCCATCGACGACGCCCGACGAGTTGCCGGCATGGTGGATGTGGTTGATCTCGAGATCGGGATACTTCTCCAGAATAAGCTTGCGATAGGTCGTGCCGCTCTCGTCGAGCGGAAAATCGGCAATGGCGGGGAAGGCGGGCTTGAGCGCGGCCAGGCCCTCCAGCGTCGTCTGCGGGCGCGGATACTCTTCCTTATCAAGCGCCAATCTTCCGTCCTCGTGAGAAACCGGCACGACGCTCTTGGCGAAATAGCCGTTGGCGATCGCGGCCGCGGCCCGCTGCTGGCTCAAAAGCGCCAGGCGGTCGGTGTCCTCCCGGCTGATGCCCTCCAGTGTCGCGACCGCGTCGGCGCAGACGCCCTGGTGCGATTGCGGGTGCTTCGCCCGCAGCCGCAGATTGCCCGAGTCCATCATCAACGGGCCGTCTCCGCGGCGCGCCGTCATCGACATTTTCTCGGTGCCGCCGGCGATCACCAGATCCTCCGCGCCGGCCATGATCGAGGCCGCCGCCATATTGACGCTGGTGATGCCCGAGCCGCAGAACCGGTCGAGCGTCACGCCGCTCGCCCGCACGTCGTAACCGGCATCCAGTGCCGACATGCGTCCGATGTCGCCGCTCTGCGGGCCGACCTGGGCACTGGTGCCCCAAATGATGTCGTCGACATCGGCGGTATCGATGCCGGTGCGCTCTTTGAGCGCGCGCAGGACGGCGGCGCCGAGTTGCTGCGGGTGAATGTCCGCGAGGGCGCCCTTGCCGGCCTTGCCGATACCGCGCGGCGTGCGGCAGGCATCGATGATCAGTGCTTCGGCCATCGTCAGGTTCCTTGATTGAGGTTCGTGGTTGGCGTTCCCGATCAGCGCGGCGCCATGCGGATGGCGCCGTCGAGCCGCACATCCTCGCCGTTGAAATAGCCGTTGGTTATCATGGCGTAGGCGAGCTGCGCATATTCCTCCGGCTGGCCGAGGCGGCGCGGGAACGGCACTTGTGCCGCCAGCGACAGCTTCAAAGCTTCCGGCGCGCGCTGCAACAGCGGCGTATCGAAAATGCCCGGCAGGATGGTGTTGACGCGAATGGCTTCGCTGGCGAGGTCGCGCGCGAGCGTCAACGTCAGGCCGACAATGCCGGCCTTCGACGCCGTATAGGCCGCCTGTCCGATCTGACCATCCTCGGCCGCGACCGACGCCGTGTTGACGATTGCGCCACGATCGCCGTCGGGCAGCACGTCGAGCGTGAGCATGCCGGCGGCGCTTTTGGTGACGCAGCGAAACGTGCCGATCAGATTGATCTGGATGATGCGCTCGAAATTGTCGAGCGGGTACTCCCTGATCTCGCGTGTCTGCTTGTCGCGCGACACGGTCTTCACCGAGCCGCCGACCCCGGCGCAATTGACCAGGATACGCTCCTGGCCGATCGCGGCGCGCGACTTGGCGAACGCGGCGTCGACCTCCGGCGTCGAGGTCACGTTGACCTTGCAGAACACGCCGCCGATTTCCGCGGCCAGCGGCTCGCCAAGATCGCCGTTGAGATCGAAGAGCGCGACCTTGACGCCGTGCGACGCCAGCATCCGAGCGGTAGCCGCGCCAAGCCCGGATGCACCGCCGGTCACGACGGCGGAAATCGACGAATTGAGCTTCACAGGTCCGCTTCCTCCCTTGGCTTCCTCGTCTCGGCATTCGCCCGATGATTTATGCTCTCTTGTTGATCGCACGACGGCAACGACAAAGGAAGAACCAATGCCGTTCTCTCCGGGTTTCAGCCGAAGCCGGCACTGGCGCCGCCGACCTCGGACGAGACGGGGCGGATCGGCGCCCCGGCGCCCGCAAGTGAAGGTGGCGCAGGTGACGGCGAAGGCCACGGCGCGATTGAGCTCGGCGGCGGTTAGGCTGCGCGAGCGCACCGGGAGCCGATCCGGCCCATGGCGCGCAAGGCGAACAGAAGCGCCGCCTGGAAGCTGTCGCCCGCCCCAATCGTGTCCACGATCTCGGCTGGCGGGGCCTCGATTTCGACCGCGCCCGCCTGCCGGTGCCAAGCCTGCGCGCCGCGGCCGCCACGGGTGACGACGAAAAGCTGCGTGGCTTCGGCGAGCAGCGCCTCCGCTTTCTCCGCATAGTCGGTCTCGCCGTAGAGGAAGGAGAAATCGCTATCGGAAAGGCGCACGATGTCGGCGCATGCCGCGAATTGATCCATGCGATCGACATATCCCCTCTTGTCGGCGACAAGATTGGGCCGGCAGTTCGGATCGAACGAGATCGTGGTCGATCCGCGCGCTTCCTCGATCAGCCGCATCGTCTCCGCCGCCACCCGGTCGTCGATGAGCGTCGTCGATCCGAAGTGGACCGCATCGATCTCCGCGAACGGGATCGAGCCCTTGCGATAGGTCCACTGCCGCGAGGCCGTCGCCTCGTCGTAGAAGGTGTAGTCGGGCTCGCCGCCGACCGTGCGCACGAACGCGAGCTTCGTCGGCCGGGCGCTTCGGGTCGCGTAGCGCAGGTCGACCTGCGACGCCTGCGCGTGGTCGGCGATCATGCGTCCGAACAAATCGGTTGAAATGCCGCCGGCGAACCCGGCCGGCGCGCCGAGCCGCGCCATGCCGATCGCGACGTTGAGGCACGAGCCGCCGACCACGGGCAGGAACGCGTCGCGCCCGTCGGCGGACCTGGCCGGGAGAAAATCGATCAGCGCGTCGCCGCAGCTCAGGAGCATTGCGCGCGTTCCGCGTCCGCGGCAGAAACCCGGCTGGCCTCGAACGGCCGCATCGCGACGCGGCTCTCCTTGTCGAGCTGCCGCATCAGCGAATAGACGCCCCGCTTGGCGGAATGGAATCGGGTCAGGTCCGGCGCCGTCGCCCGGGTCACCGATCCGAGCCGCGACATTCTCTTCATCGCTTCGCCGAGCGAGGCAAAGGCGCCTGCTGCGACCGCACCCAGCATGGCGGCGCCGAGCAGCACCGGCTCCGCCGTCGACGGCAAGGCGACGGCGAGCCCCGTCGTGTCGGCCATGATCTGGCGCACCAGAGGGCTTCGGCTGGCGCCGCCGCTGATCACCATCATCCGGCAGGGGATGCCATGCTCGCGCATGGTGTCGACGACATCGGCCAGCCCATAGGCCAGCCCGCAGAGGCCGGCGACGAAGAGGCGCTCCAGACTCTCCAGACCGCAGTCGAGATCGAGCCCGGCAACCATCCCGCGCGCGCGCGGATCGGCATAAGGCGAGCGATTGCCGAGAAATTCGGGCAGGACATGAAGGTCGCGAGCGAGCAGCGCGGCATTCCCGACTTTGTCGAAGCGCGCAACCGCGCGGCGCTCCAGAAAATCGAGCGGTCCGACGTCCGCGGCTTTGGCGGCGGCCAGCGCTTCGGGGTAGGCCGGATGCGACTTTACCAGATGGTCGATGCCCACTCCGGCCGCCGACTGGCCGCCCTCATTGAGCCACAAGCCGGGAACCATGCCGGAGAAATAGGGACCCCAGACGCCGGGCACGAAGCGCGGCGTTTGCGTCGTCGCCATGATGCAGGCCGATGTTCCCATGATGTAGGCGAGGCGATCGAGCACATCGACCGGCGCGCCGTCGGCCCCCTGCCCGCCAACCGTGCCGATGCCGCCGGCATGGGCGTCGATCAGCGAGGCGCCGACCGGCGTGCCCGGCAGGAGGCCGAAGGCGGCCGCGCTCTCCGCGCGTCAATCCATCGCCGAGCGCCGTTCCAGGTTCGACAATTGCGCCGCCGATCTTTTCGCAGTCGTCGGCGAGAAGCTCGGGCAGTCCGATCCGCTCGAAGTAGCTCCGGCTCCAGCGTCGCTCGTGCGCCAGGTAGGTCCATTTGCAGGTCAGCGTGCACATCGACCGTGTCGTTCTTCCGGTCGCGCGATAGCTCAAATAGTCGGCAAGGTCGAAGAAGTGCCCGGCGCGCGCATAGGTCGCCGGCAAATGCTCCTTCAGCCACAGCAGCTTCGGCGTTTCCATCTCCGGCGAAATAACGCCGCCCACGTAGCGCAGCACCTCGTCGGCCGTCTCGTTGATACGGCTCGCCTGAGCGATCGCCCGGTGATCCATCCAGACGATGACGTTGCGCTGCCGGTCGCCCGACGCGCTGACGCTCAGCGGATGTCCCATGGCATCGAGGACGACCAGCGAGCAGGTCGCGTCGAAGCCGATGCCGCTGACGCGCGACGGCGGCAGGCTCGCCTCCTGCATGACGGCGCGGACCGCGCCGGCGCAAGCGTCCCAGATGTCGGTAGAGGACTGCTCGACGACGTCGCCGGGCTCCTGCCAGATCGCAATCGGGCGACGCGCCGTCGCGATCAGGCCGCCGTCGGCATCGAACACGCCGGCGCGGGCGCTGCTGGTGCCGACGTCGACACCGATGAAAGCTTGCTCCATGGCAGGTGCCGCGCTACCCCGGGAAAACTCACCAGCATGTGTAGCCGCCATCGGCAAGGACGATGCTGCCGGTCATCAGACTCGCGGCGTCCGATGCGAGGAACAGGACGACCGAGGCGATCTCCTCCACTTTGCCCAGGCGGGCCATCGGGGTTCCCCCGATCCAGGCATCATACATCGCCGGTTTCGACTTGACGAACTCATTGAGCGGGGTGGCGACGTAGGTCGGGGCCACGGCGTTGACGCGCACGCCGCGGGCGCCCCATTCGGCGGCGAGCGACTTGGTGAGATGATGCACGGCCGCTTTGGAGGCGTTGTAGTAGCTTTGCTCCTGCGGCTTGTTGACGATGAACCCCGACATCGAGCCGATGTTCACGATGGCGCCCGACTTCGCCTCGAGCATGTGCTTGCCGAAAGCCCGGCAGCACCAGAACGTGCCATTGAGATTGACGTCGAGGACGTTGAGCCAGTGCTCGTCGGTCACCTTCTCGGCCGGCGTCTCGCTGCGCGCGATGCCGGCGCTGTTCACCAGGATGTCCACCTTGCCGTGACGCGACACCAGCTCATCGGCGACCTGGGTGACACGCGCGGAATTGGTCACGTCCATGATCGCGATTTCGGCGTCCAAGCCTTTGGCCCGCGCCGCCGCGCGTCCCTCGTCCGCGAGCGCCGGGTCGTGGTCGGCGATGATCACCTTGGCGCCGGCTTCGGCCAGCGCTTCGACGCAGGCAAGCCCGATGCCGCGCGCTCCGCCGGTCACCAGGGCGACGCGGCCGCTGAGCTTGAACATTTCAAGATACATAGTCCGTTTCTCTTTTTTGCTCGGCGTGACATTCTGCTCCGCGGAGATTACTCGCCGCCGCCGCTCACGCCTTGATCGCCATCCCGTCACGATCGAACCGGTAGATGTGGCGGGGATCGGGGAGAAGCCGGACACGGTCGCCCGGCGCCAGGCCCAGCTCGCCGACCGAGCGCGTGTTGAGGCTGCCGATCGCGGGCACCTCCACATGGAGAAAGGTGTCGCTGCCGAGATGCTCGGCGACCGACACTTTTCCCTCCCAGCCCTCGCCGTCGCGGCTGGCGGTGAGATGCTCGGGGCGAACGCCGATGGTCGGCGCGCCATAGCGCTGCGCCGCCTCGCCGCCGACGAAGTTCATGCGCGGCGAGCCGATGAACCCGGCGACGAAGAGATTGGCCGGCCGTTCGTAGAGTTCGAGCGGCGAGCCGCATTGCTCGATATTGCCGGCATTGAGCACCACGATCTGGTCGGCCATGGTCATGGCCTCGATCTGATCGTGGGTGACGTAGATCGCGGTCGTGGCGAGCTGCCGCTGCAGCTTGGTGACCTCCAATCGCATCTGCACGCGCAGCGCCGCGTCGAGATTCGACAGCGGCTCGTCGAACAGGAAGGCTTTCGGCTCGCGAACGATCGCCCGGCCGATCGCCACGCGCTGGCGTTGGCCGCCGGACAGCTCGCGCGGCTTGCGATCGAGATAGGGCGTGAGGTTGAGCGTGGCGGCCGCCGCCTCGACCCGGCGTTCGATCTCGTCGCGCGGCAGGCCGGCCATCTTCAGCCCGAAACCGATATTTCCGCGCACGCTCATGTGCGGGTAGAGCGCGTAGGATTGGAACACCATCGAGAGGCCGCGCTTGGCCGGCGGCACGCCGACGACGTTCACGCCGTCGATCAGGATGCGGCCGCCGCTCACGTCCTCGAGCCCGGCAATCAGGCGCAGCAGCGTGGTCTTGCCGCATCCCGAGGGACCGACAAAGACAACGAAAGACCCGTCGGCGATATCGAGGTCGGCGCCCTTGATGATGGCGTGGGGTCCGAACGACTTGCGCACGCCTTCGAGTGTGATGCGGCCCATGGACTATTCCCCGCTTATGGTTTTCTGCGTCTGACCGTTGCTGCGCGTGTTGCGTTATTTGACGGCGCCGAAGGTCAGCCCGCGCACGAGCTGCCGCTGACTGAACCAGCCAAGAACGAGGATCGGCGCGATGGCGAGCGTCGAAGCGGCGGAGAGCTTCGCCCAGAACAGGCCCTCGGGGCTGGAATAGGAGGCGATAAAGACGGTGAGCGGCGCCGCCTCCGAGGTCGAGAGGTTGAGCGTCCAGAACGCCTCGTTCCAGGCCAGGATCACGTTGAGGAGGAGCGTCGAGGCGATGCCCGGCAGCGCCATCGGCGTGAGCACGTAAACGAGCTCGCGCCCGACCGTCGCCCCGTCCATGCGCGCCGCCTCCAATATGTCCTTCGGGATCTCCTTGAAATAGGTGAACAGCATCCAGACCACGATCGGCAAATTGCCGAGGCAGAGGACGATGATCAGGCCGATCCGCGTGTCGAGCAGCCCGAAAGTGCGGTAGAGCAGATAAATCGGCACCAGCACGCCGACCGGCGGCATCATCTTGGTCGACAGCATCCAGAGCAGGATGTCGCGCGTGCGCCGCGTCGGCGCGAATGCCATCGACCAGGCGGCCGGGATCGCGATCAACAGCGCGATCAGCGTCGAGCCGCCGGCGATGATGATCGAGTTGATGGCGTGATGGACGTAGTCGCTGCGCCCCTGCACCGCCGCATAGTTCTCCAACGTCCAGTGGAAGGAGACGAATGACGGCGGGATGGCAAATGCCTCGAGCTCGGTCTTGAAGCTCGCCAGCACCATCCACAGGATCGGGAAGAAGATCACGAAACCGACGGCCCAGGCCGCGACGGTCGTCGCCCATTTCCGCGTCGGTGAGATGTTTCTGGCCATGTGCTCAAGCGTCCAGATTGCGGCCGACGATGCGCACGAGGAAAAAGGCGACGATGTTGGCGATCACGACCGCCACCAGGCCGCCGGCCGAGGCGGTGCCGACGTCGAACTGGATCAGCGCCTGCAGATAGATCAGGAACGCGATGTTGGTCGTCGCCAGACCCGGACCGCCGCCGGTGGTGACGAAGATCTCGGCGAAGACCGTGAGCAGGAAGATCGTCTCGATCAGGATGACCACGGTGATCGGGCGCGCGAGATGCGGCAGCGTGATGTAGAAGAAGCTGGAGAGCGCGCCGGCGCCGTCCATCTCCGCCGCCTCCTTCTGCTCCTCATCGAGCGATTGCAGCGCGGTCAACAGGATCAGCGTCGCGAATGGCAGCCACTGCCAGGACACGATGAGGATGATGGCGAAAAGCGGCGCGTCGGTGAACCAATCGATCGGGGTGAGACCGAGCGAGATGGCGATGTAGGCGAACAAGCCGGACACCGGGTGCATCAGCAGATTCTTCCAGACCAGCGCGCTGACCGTGGGCATGACGAAGAACGGCGCGATCACCATCAGCCGCACGATGTTGCGCCCGACCACCGCCTGGTCGAGGAGGAGCGCGACCAGCGTTCCCACGACGATGGTGATCGCCAGCACCGAGCCGACGAGCAAGAGCGTATTGCGCATCGAGTAGAGGAACGACGGGTCGGTCAGGAAATAGACATAGTTCTCCAGGCCGACGAAGCTCTCGTGGCCCGGATCGAGCAGGCTGTAGTGCAGCAGCGAGAAATAGATCGTCATCCCGAGCGGGACGATCATCCAAACAAACAAGAGGGCGACGGCCGGCGAGAGCGACAGCCGACCGACGCGCTGCGTCTGCTCGGTCACTTGATGTAACCTGCGCGCTTCATCTCGCGCTCGGTCGCGGATTGGGCCGCCGCCAGCGCCGCGTCGACCGAGGTCGAACCGGCGAGCGCCGCCGAGAATTGCTGGCCGACCGCCGTGCCGATCCCCTGGAATTCCGGGATGGCGGCGTATTGCACGCCGACATAGGGCACCGGCTTGACCGTCGGATGGTTCGGGTCGGCCGAGTCGATCGAGGCGAGCGTGAGCTTGGCGAAGGGCGCCGCCTTCAGATAATCCGGATTCTGATAGAGCGAGGTGCGCGTGCCCGGGGGTACGTTCGACCAGCCCTCCTTCGACGCGACGAGGGCAATGTAATCCTTGCTCGTCGCCCAGGCGATGAACTTCTCCGCCGCGTCGACCTTCTTCGAGCCGGCGGGGATGGCGAGATTCCAGGCCCAGAGCCAGTTGGCGTTCTTGCCGAGGCCGGTGTTGGGGGCGAGCGCGAAGCCCACCTTGTCGGCGACCTTCGAGTCCTTCGGATTGGTGACGAAGGAGGCGGCGACCGTGGCGTCGATCCACATGCCGCATTTGCCGGCGTTGAACAGCGCCAGATTCTCGTTGAAGCCGTTCGAGCTCGCGCCGGGCGGGCCGGCTTCATGCATCAGGTCGACATAGGTGGTCAGCGTCTTCTTCCATTCGGGAGCGTTGAACTGGGGCTCCCATTTCTCGTCGAACCAGCGCGCCCCGTAGGAGTTGGCCATGGCGGTGAGGAACGCCATGTTTTCGCCCCAGCCGGCCTTGCCGCGCAGGCAGATGCCGTAGACGCCGGCGGATTTGTCGGTGAGCTTCTTGGCCGCATCGATGACGAAATCCCAGGTCGGCGAAGTAGGCATCGTCAGCCCCGCCTTCTGGAACAGATCGGTCCGATACATGATCATCGAGCTCTCGCCGTAGAACGGCGCGCCGTAGAGCTTGCCGCCAACCGAGACCGCGTCGCGGATCTTCGGCAGCAGGTCGGCAACGTCGTAGTCGGAACCGAGCTTGTCGAGGGCGATGAGCCAGCCTTGCTTGGCCCAGATCGGCACTTCGTAAGTGCCGATGGTCAGGACGTCGAACTGGCCGCCCTTGGTGGCGATGTCGGTGGTCACGCGCTGACGCAATACGTTCTCTTCGAGCGTGACCCATTTGACGGTGATGTCGGGGTACTTCGCGGTGAACGCGCCGGTCAGACCCTGCATGCGGATCATGTCGCTGTTGTTGACGGTGGCGATGGTCAGCGTGGTCTGGGCGAACGAAGGCGCGGCGGCAAAGAGCGCTAGCGCGGCCGCAATGATGCTGATGCGGTGCTTCACGGACTTCCTCCCTGGCGGCAATGAGCATAGGCGGCAGTGAGCATATGCTCTTGTGTTGATCATATGCTCACACCGACCTTCGGGCCTGTCAAGTGGGCCGGCCGTGCGCGGCCTGTCTCAGCGGGCGAGGAGCGCCTTGGCCGTCGCTTCGTCGGTGATCAGGCCGTTGATGAGACGTCCCTTGAGCGCGGCGAAGATCGCCGGGACTTTCCCGGCGCCGAGCGCCACCGCGACGGTGAGCATCGTCGCCGGAGCCGGGTGAGGAACGCTGGTGATGCGCAAATTGGTGCTCCGCTTGATGAAGCGGCCGCCGGCGTCGAAGGCCCAGCCGGTCACCTCGCCCACCGCGCCGAGGCGCATGAGCTCGAGCAACTCCTCGCGGCTGATGAAGCCGTCGACATGGAGTTGTGCGTTCTTGTCCATCTGACCGATGCCGATCAGCCGCAAGATCGGCCCTGGCGGCGACGGCGCGAACCCGGGTGACCGGGCCGATCTTCAGCATCTGGTCGCGTTCGGCCTCCGACGACATCAGCACCGGCAACGGCATCGGATAATGGCGCGCCTTGGTGAGGTCGGCGAGGCGCGCGACGGCGTCGAAAAACGTCGCCGAGCCGTCCGGCGAGATATTACCGACCAGCGAGACGAGCTGATGATCGGGGCAATCCATCGGCGGCACCTGCTCCACGGCGGCGCGCATCGCCCGCCCGGTGCCGATGGCCACGATGGTCGGTTTCTCGCCGCGCAACGTCGCTTCGAGAAGGCTGGCCGCCCGCTCGGCGATGCCGGCGACCGCGCCCGGTGAAGCCGGATTGATCGGCACGACTTCGCAGCTGCGCAGCTCGAATCTGTCGGTCAAGTCGCGCCGCCAGATCCATGCAGGCGGCAATCGGATGTTCGAGGCGAAAAGTAATCAGTCGCTCGGAGAGGCAAAGCGAAACCAGCCGCTGCGCGGTGGCGCGCGAGACCTTAAGGTGCCTTGCGATCTCGTCCTGGGTGTGGCCGGCGATGAAATAGAGCCAGCCGGCCCGTGCCGCGTCGTCGAGCCGCGACTTTTCGCTATCGGACGGCACTGTCGAGCAGTCCCGCCTCGAGCCGGCGAAAGTCGGCCATCCGATCGAAAACCAGATCGGCGCCGGCCGCCATCAGCAGCGTCCGTCCCGCGCGCGCCCGCATAGTGACTGCCGCCGACAAAACCCCAGACGGTCATTCCCGCCGCCTTCCCCGCCTGCACACCGCTGACGCTGTCCTCGATCACCAGGACGCGGTCGGGCGCCGTTCCCATTCGAGCCGCTGCGTGAAGAAAAAGATCGGGAGCCGGTTTACCGTGCCTGACCATTGCCGCCGAGAACAGACGACCATCGACCAGCGCAGAGAGACCGGTCAAGCGCAGCGAATAATCCATCCTGTCGAGGTCGCTCGACGAGGCGACGCAATAAGGCGTGCGAAGATTTTCCAGGACGCTCGCGACCCCGTGAATCGGCTTGAGCGCGGCCGCAAACGCTGCCCGCGTGGTCGCGCGCAGCTCGGCGTAAAAGCCCTCCGGCACGGAGCGTCCCAACTGCGCGCAATATTCGCCGATGGTGCGCGGGCTTCGCCCCAGGAGCTTGTCGAAGACGGTGTCGGCGTCCATTTCGATCCCGTGCCGGCAAAGGCAATCGACCACGGCCCCGCAGGCGAGCGATTCACTGTCGACCAGCACGCCGTCGCAATCGAAAATGATCAGGTCGTAGGAATGCGTCTCGTTCATCGGCGCGCTTCTGTTTGGTCAAGCCGCTGAGCGATACCGTGCGCCGCAATGACCGAAAACCGATCAAATCATATGTTCAGTGCGCGAGCAATTGCTCGCTCGCCGCGGAGCCGAGCCGGGCCGGCCGGCGGCCCTGCCCGTCTTAATCTTGCTAGCCGCCGGAAAACTGCTGCTCGAGACCTTGCCAGCCTTCGAAGTAGTCATGCTGAAGCTCCGAGGATTCGACGGCATAGCGCGTCAGCCGCATCGCGAACCGGCTCTCGAACATGAACGCCATGGTGTCCTCGATCTTGTGCGGCTTGAGCGGCGCCTTGGTGGCCCGTTCCCAGGTCTCGGCGTCCGGGCCGTGCGCGGTCATGCAATTGTGCAAGCTGGCGCCGCCGGGCAGGAAGCCTTCCGCCTTGGCGTCGTAGGCGCCGTGCAGCAAACCCATGAACTCGGTCATGACGTTGCGGTGAAACCACGGCGGCCGGAACGTGTCCTCGGCGACGAGCCAGCGCGGCGGGAAAATCACGAAATCGATATTGGCGGTGCCGGGCAGGTCCGACGGCGCGGTGAGCACGCTGAAGATCGACGGATCGGGATGATCGAAGCTCACCGTGCCCATCGCCATGAAGCGCGCGAGGTCGTATTTGCAGGGCGCGAGGTTGCCGTGCCAGGCGACGACGTTGAGCGGCGAGTGGTCCATCTCCGCCGCCCACAGATTGCCCTGGAACTTCGCCAGCAAGACGCACGGCGCCTGCGTGTCTTCGTAGGCAGCGACCGGGGCGAGGAAATCGCGCGGATTGGCAAGCCCGTTGGCGCCGAGCGGCCCGAGCTCGGGCAGCCGCAGCATGGCGCCGTAATTCTCGCAGATATAGCCGCGCGACGGTCCGTCCGGCAGCTCCACGCGCAAACGCAGGCCGCGCGGCACGATCACGATCTCGCCGGGCGCGGCCTCGATCACGCCGAGCTCGGTGACGAAGCGCGCGCGGCCTTGCTGCGGGACGATGAGCATTTCACCGTCGGCATTGTAGAAGCAGCGGTTGGTCATCGAGCGGTTGGCGGCATAGATGTGGATCGCCATGCCGACTTGCGTCGCCACGTCGCCATTGCCGCCGAAGGTCACCAGACCTTCAACGAAATCGGTGGGCTTCTTCGGAATCGGCAACGGGCTCCAGCGCAATTGCGTCGGCGTCGCGTCGACTTCCTCGAACGGCGCGCTGCGGATCATGCCGTTATCGGCGCGCGTGTAGGGCCGATGCACCACCGAGGGCTGGATCCGGTAGGTCCAGGTGCGGCGATTTTCGCCGCGCGCGGTGGTGAAGGACGTGCCGGAGATTTGCTCGGCATAAAGGCCGAGCGGCGGGCGCTGCGGCGAATTGCGGCCGACCGGCAACGCCCCGGGGATCGCTTCGGATTCGAAATAATTGCCGAAGCCGGATTGGTAGCGCAACGGCGCAGTCGCGCGCGGAACCTGGTCTTCGGCCACACGCGGCTTCGCGGCGATTCTCGTGCGCTGCTTGACTTGGCTCACTTGACTTGGCTCATGAGGCCTCCGAAGGCGGCCGCCATCGCGGCTTCGGCGATTGGTCGCGATCGTAACTAATATCCGCTTTCTGTCCGACGCCGCGCAAGTGTTTGAAATGGTTCTAAACCGGATTTCCCACCCGCAAGTTGCGAAGATCACGGCAGTGCCGCGTCTGCGGTCGGCAATCGCCGCGAACAGCTCCGGCAGTCGGGCGAGATGCAACGCTTCGCTCGCGCGCGTGCCTGCAGCTATGTGGCAAAGATCGTTTCGGCGGCGAGGTCGATCGAAAGACCCGCGCGTCCTCACGCCGCCAGCATCTTCTGCACTTCGTTGACCAGCTCGCGCAGGTGGATCGGCTTGGAAAGCACCTTGGCGTGTTTCGGCGCGCTCGAATCGGAATTGAGCGCGACCGCGGCAAAACCGGTGATGAACATGATCTTGATGTCGGGGTCGAGCTCGGCGGCGCGGCGCGCGAGTTCGATGCCGTCCATCTCCGGCATGACGATATCGGTGAGCAGCAGCTCGAACGGCTCCTCGCGCAGGCGCTGATAGGCGGCCAGGCCGTTGTCGTAGGACATGACCTCGTAGCCGGCGTTCTGCAGCGCCTTGACCAGGAACCGGCGCATGTCGACGTCGTCTTCCGCAAGCAGGATTTTGGGCATGGGCAACTCGAACCCGGCGTCCGCCGGCCCCCTTCATTCCATAAGCCGGATGGCGGGTAAACATGGAGTGAAGGTTGCCCTTGGCAAGCCGTTCCGCGCTATAGACAATGGCCGTTGGCGCACGCTACGCAGCGACGCCGCACGTTTCAAAGTCGCAAGGCCCCGCCAGGCGTTCATGTTGGAAATCCAGGACGAATTCGATCCCCCCTTCGAGGCCATCGAGCCGGCGGAATGCCGCGCGCCGCTCCTGTTCAACTCGCCGCATAGCGGCCGCGTCTACCCGCACGAGTTCTTGCTGGCCTCGCGGCTCGACCTCGCCACGCTACGCCGTTCCGAGGACTCCTTCGTCGACGAGCTGATCGCCGGCGTGGTCGGGCGCGGCTATCCGCTGGTGCGGGCGCACTTCCCGCGCTGCTTCGTCGACGTCAACCGCGAGCCCTACGAGCTCGACCCGCGCATGTTCGACGGCCGGCTCCCGTCCTTCGCCAATACCCGCTCGATGCGGGTCGCCGGCGGCCTCGGCACGGTGGCGCGCGTGGTCGGCGACGCCCAGGAAATCTACGATCAGCGCATCTCCGTCGACGAAGCGCTGCGGCGGATCGAGGGCCTCTACAAGCCCTATCATCGGACCTTGCGGCGCGTGTTCATGCGCCTGCACCGCGATTTCGGCGCCGCCATGCTGATCGACTGTCATTCCATGCCGTCGGCGACCGGCGCCAAGGACGAGCGCCCGCGCGCCGACCTCGTTCTCGGCGACCGCTACGGGACGAGCTGCGTTCCGGCGATCGCCGAGACGATCGAAACGACCATGCGCGGCTTCGGCTATGTCGTCAGCCGCAACAAGCCCTATGCCGGCGGTTTCATCACCGAGCATTACGGCAACCCGACCGCGGGCCTGCACGCCATCCAGCTCGAGATCAACCGCGCGCTCTACATGGACGAGCGGCGCTATGAACGCACGGTGTCGTTCGCGCGGTTGGCGGCGGAATTCGCGGTCCTGGCGGACCGGCTCGCTGCGATCCCGCTCGAAGAGCTGCGGCCCTATCGCGCCGCCGCCGAATGACAGTCGAACAACGCCTGCAGATTGCACGATGAAAAAGGGCCGCTCGCGGTTGCAAGCGGCCCAAGTCTAGGGAGGAAACGCCCAAGGAGGGCGACGGTAGCGCGCGAATCAATCACGGCTACCGCACTGCAACAACATACACCGCGACGCACAAAAAGCAAGTCCTGTTGACCTATTTGACCCTCATTTTCCCCCGATATTACCTGCGTTTTGTGCAGGGCTGGTCTTCCCAGCAGCATGAGATGAGCTCTGCCGTCGGTGAGCGCTCCACCGAAAAACATTCGTGCCGCCAATGCGTTAGTGCCCAATCCGCGTGCGGTCGCGCGCCTCTGCGCAAAATTAAGGCAATGACCGCTCAATGTTTCCACGGCAATTTAGTGCCGAGGCGTGTCCAGCCGGCAACACACGAATTGCCGTGTTCGTGAGTCTCCATTAGTCGAAAACCGAAGCCGAAAAACCGAACCGCAACGAACGCCAAGAGACGCCAGACACAAGAGACGCCAAGAGATGACTGCTATCGACTTTGCAGCTTTCGTCGACGAGCTTGCCGTCGTCTCCGGCGAGACCATCCGGCCGTTTTTCCGCACCGCGCTCGGCGTCGAGAACAAGAGCCGCTCCGGCGGCTTCGATCCGGTCACCGCCGCCGATCGCGCCGCCGAAGCCGCCATGCGCGCGCTGATCAACAGGACTTTTCCCGAGCACGGCATCGTCGGCGAGGAGTTCGCCGCGGAACGTGCCGAGGCGGAATATGTCTGGGTGCTCGATCCGATCGACGGCACCAAGTCATTCATCTGCGGCATGCCGGCATGGGGCACGCTCATCGCGCTCACCCGGCGCGGCGAACCGATCTACGGGCTGATGCACCAGCCGTTCACCGGCGAGCATTTCGCCGGCGACGGCCGCGCCGCGCGCTATCGCGGGCCGGCCGGCGACCGGGCATTGCGGACGCGCGAATGCGCCGACTTGCCGGAGGCCGTGTTGCTGACCACCAGTCCGCTGCTGATGAGCGAGCCCGACCGCGATTGCTTCCGCCGTGTCGAGCACGCCGTGCGGCTCTCGCGCTATGGCGGCGACTGCTACGCCTATTGCATGCTCGCCGCCGGCCATGTCGACCTGGTGATCGAAACGCAGCTCAAGCCGCACGACGTGCTGCCTTTGATTCCGATCATCGAAGGCGCCGGCGGCGTCATCACCACCTGGGAGAATGGCCGGCCGCATGCCGGCGGACGGATCATCGCCGCCGGCGACCGCCGCGTGCACGCGCGGGCGATGGAATTGCTCAACGGCTGAGGTTTCGAACGCCGTTCGCTCGCCGCGAAAGCAGGAATGAGCGGGAGGCCGTCAGTACAGCGGCGTGCCGGGGACGAACGCGTCGAACGCCGCCCAGAACTGCGAGCGGAGGTGATCGCGCTCCATCAGGATCTCGTGCTGGGCGCCGACCACGACCAGATGCGAGCCGGCGCGCAGCAAGGTCGCGAAATCCTCAATCGCGCTATTCGACACGATGGCGTCGCGCCCGGCTCCGACGATGAGGATCGGCTGGCGGATGCGCGCCGGATAGCTCGGCTCGCCGATCGTACGCATGGCGCGGAAGGCGGCGTCGCACCACGTGATCGTCGGGCTGCCGAGCGCGAGCATCGGCTCGGCCTGGAGAACGGCGGCGTTGCGCGCATAGCGCACCGGATCCGTGGTCAGGATGTTGCCGGCGAACGGGCGCAGATCCATCACGCCGGTATTGCGCCCGGGAACATAGGAGGCGCCGAAGCCGGCAAGCCGCATGATCCGCATCAACATGCCGGCGGTCGCCATCGAGTTTACCCCGGCGATCGCCAGCATCGGCGCCACCAGCACGATGCGATCGAACCAGCGATGGCCCCGGTAGGCGGCGCGGATGAGCACGGTCGAGCCCATGGAATGGCCGACGGCAAAGATCGGCGGCGGGCAATCCGGCAGCACCACTTCGCGCATGAAGGTTTCGAGATCGACGTCGTAGTCGGCGAAGTTGCGCACGTAGCCCTTCAGGCGGTTGCCCAGGGCGCGATCCGACAGCCCCTGGCCGCGCCAGTCGAGGATGGCGACGGCAAAGCCGCGCGCGCGCAGGTCGCGCACGGTCTCGAAATATTTTTCGATCCATTCGGTGCGGCCGGGCAATATGCACACCGTGCCGCGGCGGCCCGCCGGCGGCTCCCAGCGCGCAAAGCGGAGCGACACGCCGTCCGGCGTCTTGAGCGTGCCCGTGACCACGTTGTCCGGGACGGGATTCGCGGGAATGGAAACAAGTTTCATCGGGAGGTCGGCCAGGGGCAGTCTTGGCTTATAGCACGCGCGCGGCGGTTCGATGGCGAGCGCCGTCATGGCAGGAAACGGGTGGAGACCGCGGCTCCCCGCGGCCAAATTGCCATTCATCGACAACAGGAAAGACCGCCATGAGCTTCCGTATTACCGGCCTGCCCGCAGAGCGCTTCGCCCACCTCTTCGCGCTCTCCGACGCCGAGCTTACGGTCCAGGGCGCGGTGCGGCGGATCGCCGACGCGCGTGCACCCGGCTACCCGTGCCGGATCAGCCTGACCGATTCCGCGCCCGGCGACGAATTGCTGCTCGTCAACTACGAGCACCATGCGGTCGACTCGCCTTATCGCATGCGCTTCGCGATCTTCGTGCGCAAGGGCGAGGAAACCTACGACGAGATCGATCAGGTGCCGCAGCAGCTTCGGCTGCGCACGCTCGCCGTGCGCGCATTTGATCACGCCGCCATGATGCTCGCCTTCGAGCTCGTCGATGGACGCGACCTCGAGCAGGCGATCGAGCGGCTATTGGCACTGCCTCAGGCCGCCTACCTCCACATCCATTTTGCCGCGCCCGGGTGCTACGCGGCGCGCGTCGAGCGGGCCTGATT
Source organism: uncultured Alphaproteobacteria bacterium (assembly GCA_963695665.1). GTDB lineage: Bacteria > Pseudomonadota > Alphaproteobacteria > Rhizobiales > Xanthobacteraceae > BOG-931. Next base: position 102,577 of record CAVOHL010000009.1, on the reverse strand, counting down.
GCCGCCGCAATACCGCGATGGGACCGGGGTTTTCAGCCCCTTGCAGCGATCGCGGCCTGTCCCCATGTCTTGTCTGCGCAGGCCGTAGACGGCTGCGCATCATCCATAGGGCCTGGCCCACAAGGCAGGCCCCCCGCATGTCGCTTCACAAGGAGGATATGCCATGCGAACTTTCGATCTAGCACCCCTCTATCGTTCGACTGTCGGCTTTGACCGGTTGTTCTCGTTGCTCGACCAGGGCCTCGAGGGCGCCGTGCCCGGCTACCCGCCCTACAATATCGAACGGACCGGCGATAACGATTATCGCGTGACGGTCGCGGTAGCAGGCTTCGCCGAGCCCGAGCTTTCGATCGTGGCGAAGGAGAACACCCTCACGATCCGCGGCGAGAAGAACGCCAAGGAGGAGGAGAAGCGCGGCGACGTGCTCTATCAGGGCATCGCGGCGCGCGCGTTCGAGCGCGTGTTCCAGCTCGCCGACTTCGTCCAGGTCAAGGGCGCCAAGCTTGAGAACGGCCTCCTGCATGTCGACCTGGTGCGCGAGATCCCCGAGGCCAAAAAGCCGCGGACGATCCCCATCGGCAACGGCAAGGCCGTCGAGCAGAAACAGGCTGCGTAATCGGCCACGCTGAACCTTGCAGTGAGCGCCCCGGTTTTCCGGGGCGCTTTTCGTTTGTGGATTTTAGTCGTTGAGCGGTGCGGAGGGAGCAGCCGGCTTATTCGGCGCGACCGGTGCGATGTCGGGCTTCGGGTCGGATTTGACGGCCGACGTGGTAGCGGGCGCCGCGTCGATGGCGGCTTTGTGCGCGACAAGCTCCGCCGGGCGCGGCCGCGGCAGCGGCGGGAATACCGCCGGGTGAACGACGGCGAGCGCCGCCGGCGGCAAGACCGCGGGCTCGCTCGGTTCGTCCGGCGCCATTTCGGGACCCTCGAAGCCCGCCGATCCGTAGGGCGGCATCACCCCATAGGGTGGCGGCATCATTCCGATCGGACCAATGGGACCGGGGCCGGCGACGATGCGATTGACGGCGCGGATCGCGCCGCTATGCGCATCGACCACGACGCGCATCAGGATGCCGCGGAAATCGGTGGCACGCAGCACGTAGGTCGAGCCTTCGCGCAGCGGCGGCGCCAGCGGATCGAATCCCGCCGAGCGCACGATCCGGGTGATCTCGTGGGGCGTCATGAAGCCGGAGGCGGGGAGCGGCGCTTGTGGCGGTGCCGGCGCTGCCGTTTCCGCAAAACCGGGCGTGGTGGCCAAAAACAAGAAGGACAGAGAGAACGCTACAGCCCCTACTCTCACCCTCACGGGAATCCCCCTCCCCTGCGCAGTGTGCCGTACACGGCCATGGCCCACACACTGGCCCGCACACATGGCCCAGCACACCACCTGTGAGATTAATCCAAATTGGGGCGGCGCTTGGGCGCAAGTCGGCGCCAGTCAAAACTTTTCGCATAGACCGATGAGGCTGTCGATCTCGTGCTCCTGCGTGGCATGCGAGGTGACCAGTCGCGCCAGGACCCGATCGGCGCCGAGTTCGAGGCTCCCGCTTGGACGCAGATAATAGCGGGCGCCGGCGGCCTTGAGCCGCGCATCGAGCGCCCGCGGCAAGGCCACGAAGACGAGATTGGCTTCGACCGGCCATACCGGCGTAAGGCCGAGCGCGGAAAGCTTGCTCGCGAGCCGGTCCGCCATGGCATTGGCGTGAGCCGCGAGCGTAATCCAACGGTCTTGCGCCAGCGCGGCGGCGAATTGCGCGGCGATGAAGCGATGCTTGGACAGGAGATGGCCGGCCCGTTTGCGCCGTTCGCCCATGAACGCCGCCCGGGCAGGATCAAAGAACACCACGGCTTCCGCCGCCATCGCGCCGGCCTTGGTGATGCCGAGCGACAACACGTCGACGCCCGCGCGCCAGGTCATCTGCGCCGGCGTGGCCTTGAGCCGAGCGAGCGCATTGGCGAAGCGCGCGCCGTCCATGTGCACGGCGAGCGAGTTGGCGTGCGCGACTTCGCACAAAGCCGCGATTTCCGCGAGCCGATAGACCGTGCCCGCCTCGCTCGCCTGGGTGATCGAAAGCGCCGCCGCGATCATCTGGTGCGGAGCGTGCCCGCCATAGCCCCTAAGCGCGGCCGCAAGCGCGTCCGGTGCGAGCTTGCCGCGATCCCCGGAGAGACTTACGAGCTTGAGGCCGGCGCCAAAAAACTCCGGCGCGCCGCACTCGTCGGTCACAATGTGAGCATCGGCGTGACAGAGCACGACGCCCCAAGGCGGCGTGACGTGGGCGAGCGCCAGCGCGTTCGCCGCGGTGCCGCTCGACACCAGGAAGGTCGCCACCTCGCGCTCGAAGATCTCCGACAGGCGCCGCTCGACCGAGCGTGTCCATTCGTCGTCGCCGTAGCCCGGCGCAAAGCCTTCGTTCGCTTGGACGATCGCCTGGAGAATGTCGGGCGCGACCGGTGCGGTGTTGTCGCTCGCAAAATTCATCGGCTTGAACCGCTCTACGGGATCGATTTCGAATCTGGAGTCTACCCGAGATCGGCGTTTTGAGAGCCAAGCGAGCGACGTCCGGCACCGCGGCGGCGCGCGCGCAATGCAAACCATTGCGCTCGCGCGCCGGTCGTGGTCCACTCGCCAGCGCAGGACATCGCGGAAAACTGAATAGGGAAAAGGCGAGGCCGCACTTTTTCCATGCGCCGCGGGGGCGGCGCCCTTGTGTTGGGGTGGGGAATTTGCCATGTTCCGCATAGGACAGCATTGCTGTCCCAATTGGTGGCCGACAGCGCGGGCGGGGATTTGTGGGACGCGCGAGGGCCAGCCGCCGCTGGCGAGGGCGCGTCTGAGGCGGCGAAAAAGCAACCAAGCCGCTAGCGGCACGAAGGTTGCCTCCAATAGCAGTGGCTCGCCCTAGGGCGCGGCCCTCTTCCTCCCTCCCGCAGGCGGGGGAGACTGGAGGGGCGTGCGGATCGCGCGCCGGGGACCCGAAGGGAAACCCAGGCGTCAGTGCGGGGACGACGATGAGCGTCTCGGGTTTCGGCCTCTTTGATCCGGCGCAGGAAAAAGATTCCTGCGGCGTCGGCTTCATTGCCGACATCAAGGGGCGCAAATCGCACAAGCTCGTCGAAGACGCGCTGACGATCCTGCTCAATCTCGAGCACCGCGGCGCGGTCGGCGCCGATCCGCGGGCCGGCGATGGCGCCGGCATCTTGCTGCAGACGCCGCACAAGTTCTTCGCCAAGAAAGCGGCCGAGCTTGGCTTCACGCTGCCGGCGCCGGGCCACTACGCCGTCGGCGTGCTGTTCATGCCGCACGATCCGGCCTGGCGGGCGGAGATCATGGACGTCTACGCGGAGGCCGCCGCGCGTGACGGAATGAAGATTCTCGGCTGGCGCGACGTGCCGACCGACAACTCGACGCTCGGCGAATCGGTCAAGCCGACCGAGCCGGTGCACAAGCAGGTGTTCATCGCCCGCAGCCCGCAGGTCGCCTCGGAGGATGAATTCGAGCGCCGCCTCTACATCCTGCGCAAGACGATTTCCGGCATTCTCTACGGCAAGCGCGAACGGCGCAGCTCGAACTACTATCCGGTGTCGATCTCGTGCCGCACGGTGATCTACAAGGGCATGTTCCTCGCCGACCAGCTCTCGACCTACTATCCCGACCTGCACGACCCGGACTTCGAGAGCGCGCTGGCGCTCATTCACCAGCGTTTCTCCACCAACACCTTCCCGACCTGGTCGCTGGCGCATCCCTACCGCATGATCGCGCATAACGGCGAGATCAACACGCTGCGCGGCAACAACAACTGGATGGCGGCGCGGCAGGCTTCGGTGTCTTCACCGAAGTTCGGCGCCGACATCCAAAAACTGTGGCCGATCTCCTACGAGGGCCAGTCCGACACCGCCTGCTTCGACAACGCGCTCGAATTTCTGACCATGGGCGGCTATTCGCTCGCGCACGCGATGATGATGATGATCCCCGAAGCGTGGGCGGGCAATCCGCTCATGGACGAGGAGCGCCGCGCTTTCTACGAATACAACGCCGCGCTGATGGAGCCGTGGGACGGCCCGGCGGCGATCGCCTTCACCAACGGCCGGCAGATCGGCGCCACGCTCGACCGCAATGGCCTGCGGCCGGCGCGCTATGTCGTCACCAGCGACCACCGCATCATCATGGCGTCGGAAGTGGGCGTGCTGCCGATCCCGGAAAAGGACATCGTCACCAAGTGGCGGCTGCAGCCGGGCAAGATGCTGCTGGTCGATCTCGAGGAAGGCCGCCTCATTCCCGACGAGGAGCTCAAGGCGACGCTGGCGAACAGCCATCCCTACGGCAAGTGGCTGGAGCGCACGCAGATCGTGCTCGAGGATTTGCCGGCGTCATCGGAAGCGGCGCCGATCTCGAACCTGTTGCTGCTCGATCGCCAGCAGGCCTTCGGCTACACCCAGGAGGACCTCAAGATCCTGATGACGCCGATGGCGACGACCGGGGAAGAGGCGGTCGGCTCCATGGGCAACGACACGCCGATCTCGGCGTTGTCCGACAAGCCGAAGCTGCTGTTCACCTACTTCAAGCAGAACTTCGCGCAGGTGACCAACCCGCCGATCGATCCGATCCGCGAGGAGCTGGTGATGAGCCTCGTCTCGATCATCGGGCCGCGGCCGAATCTGTTCGATCTCGAGGGCATGTCGAACACCAAGCGCCTGGAAGTGCATCAGCCGATCCTCACCAACGCCGATCTGGAGAAGATCCGCGCCATCTCCGAGGTCGCCGAATCGCACTTCAAGTCGCTGACGCTGGACGCGACCTGGCCGGCCGAGGCCGGCGCCGCCGGCATGGAAGAGGCGATTGCCGGGCTCTGCAGCGAGGCCGATGCCGCGGTGCGCGAAGGCATCAACATCATCATCCTCTCCGACCGCCGCGCCGGCGCCGACCGCATCCCGATCCCGTCGCTCCTTGCCTGCGCCGCCGTGCATCATCACCTGATCCGCGAGGGGCTGCGCACCTCGGTCGGGCTGGTCGTCGAATCCGGCGAGCCGCGCGAGGTGCACCATTTCGCCTGCCTCGCCGGCTACGGCGCCGAGGCGATCAATCCCTACCTCGCCTTCGAGACGCTGGCGGCGATGCGCGGCGAGCTGCCGCAGAAGCTCGACGAGAAAGAGGTGCTCAAGCGCTACATCAAGTCGATCGACAAGGGACTGCTCAAGGTGATGTCGAAGATGGGCATCTCCACCTACCAGTCCTATTGCGGCGCGCAGATTTTCGACGCGGTCGGGCTCAAGTCCGAATTCGTCGCCAAATATTTTACCGGCACGGCGACGCGCATCGAGGGCGTCGGCGTCGCCGAGATCGCCGAAGAGGCGGTGCGGCGGCATCGCGACGCCTTCTCGCGACGCGCCGATCTACCGCTCGATGCTCGACGTCGGCGGCGACTACGCCGTGCGCGTGCGCGGCGAGGATCACGTCTGGAACGCGGCGACGGTCGCGGCCTTGCAGCACGCGGTGCGCGGCAATTCCTACGAGAAGTACCGGCAATACGCGGAGATCATCAACGAGCAGTCGGAACACCTCTACACCATCCGCGGCCTGTTCCGGCTCAAATTCGCGCATGAGGACGGCCGCCCGGCGGTGGCGACCGAGGAAGTCGAGCCGGCGAAGAACATCGTGCGGCGCTTCTCCACCGGCGCCATGTCGTTCGGCTCGATCTCGCGCGAGGCGCACACCACGCTCGCCATCGCCATGAACCGGATCGGCGGCAAGTCGAACACCGGCGAGGGCGGCGAGGAGGCCGATCGCTTCAAGCCGCTGCCGAACGGCGATTCGATGCGCTCGGCGATCAAACAGGTCGCATCGGGCCGCTTCGGCGTCACCGCCGAATATCTCGTCAATTCGGACATGATGCAGATCAAGATCGCGCAAGGCGCCAAGCCCGGCGAAGGCGGGCAACTGCCCGGCTACAAGGTCGACAAGACCATCGCCAAGGTGCGCCACTCGACCCCCGGCGTCGGCCTGATTTCGCCGCCGCCGCACCACGACATCTATTCGATCGAAGATCTGGCGCAGCTCATCTTCGACCTGAAGAACGTCAACCCGGACGGCGACGTCTCGGTCAAGCTCGTCTCCGAGGTCGGCGTCGGCACCGTCGCCGCCGGCGTATCGAAGGCGCGCTCCGATCACGTCACCATCGCCGGCTTCGAGGGCGGCACCGGCGCCTCGCCGCTCACCTCGATCAAGCATGCCGGCTCGCCCTGGGAGATCGGGCTCGCCGAAACCCACCAGACGCTGGTCGCCAACCGGCTGCGCGGGCGCATCGCCGTGCAGGTCGACGGCGGCCTGCGCACCGGCCGCGACGTGGTCGTCGGCGCGCTGCTTGGCGCCGACGAGTTCGGCTTCGCCACCGCGCCGCTGATCGCCGCCGGCTGCATCATGATGCGCAAGTGCCATCTCAACACCTGCCCGGTCGGCGTCGCCACCCAGGACCCGGTGCTGCGCAAGCGCTTCCGCGGCCAGCCCGAGCACGTCATCAACTATTTCTTCTTCGTCGCCGAGGAAGTGCGCGAGCTGATGGCGGCGATGGGCTACCGGACCTTCGACGAGATGATCGGGCAGATGCAGATGCTCGACGCGCGACACGCTGGTCGACCATTGGAAGGCGCGCGGGCTCGATTTCTCCAGGCTGTTCACCAAGCCGGACGTGCCGGCCTCGGTCGCGCTCTACAATTGCGAGCGGCAGGATCACAAGATCCACGACATCATCGATCGCAAGCTCATCGCCCAGTCGCAGGGCGCGCTCGAGCGCGGCGAGCCGGTGCGCGTCAGCTTGCCGATCCGCAACACCGACCGCACCACCGGCGCCATGCTTTCCGGCGAGATCGCCAAGCGCTACGGCCATGAGGGATTGCCCGCCGACACCATCGTGGCGAAATTCACCGGCACCGCCGGACAGAGCTTCGGCGCGTTCCTCGCCCGCGGCGTCACCTTCGAGCTCGACGGCGACGCCAACGACTATGTCGGCAAGGGACTTTCCGGCGGCCGGCTCGTGGTGCGCCCGCCGGCCGCTTCCGGCATCGTGCCGGAGCAGTCGATCATCATCGGCAACACCGTGCTCTACGGCGCGATCGAAGGCGAATGCTACTTCCGCGGCGTCGCCGGCGAACGCTTCGCCGTGCGCAACTCCGGCGCCATCGCCGTGATCGAGGGCGCCGGCGATCATTGCTGCGAATACATGACCGGCGGCGTCGTGGTCGTGCTCGGCCGCACCGGGCGCAATTTCGCCGCCGGCATGTCGGGCGGCATCGCCTATGTGCTCGACGAGGACGGCACCTTCGCCTCGCGCTGCAATCTCGCCATGGTCGAGCTCGAGCCGATGCCGAGCGAGGAAGACATCAATGCCCGCATCTTCCATCACGTGCGCGATCTCGAAGCGCACGGCCTGGTCGACGTCATGGCCGATATGAGCCGCTTCGATGCGCACCGGCTGCATCACCTGATCGCCCGGCACGCGCGCTTTGCCGGCTCGCGCCTCGCCGCCGAGATTCTCGACGATTGGAAGAGCTGGTATCCGAAATTCCGCAAGGTGATGCCGGTCGAGTATCGTCGCGCTCTCAACGAACTGAAGGCCGCGGCCATCGCGGCGGAGTGAGCATGATCCCGAAGAGTGGCTGCCGGTTTTCGGAACAGATCATGCTCGAGCGAGTCTAGAGCGCGACAGTGGGCAAGATCACCGGCTTTCTCGAATACGAGCGCGAGGACCGCGACTACGAGCCGGTCGAGGAGCGCATCCGCCACTGGCGCGAGTTCATCTTGCCGCTGCCGGAAGCGGACTACCGCACCCAGGCGGCGCGCTGCATGAATTGCGGCGTGCCCTATTGCCAGGGCACCGGATCGCTCATGCCCGGCACGCCGGGCTGCCCGGTCAACAACCAGATCCCCGATTGGAACGACCTCGTCTACGCCGGCAACTGGGAGGAAGCGGCGCGCAACCTGCATTCGACCAACAATTTCCCCGAGGTCACCGGCCGCGTCTGCCCGGCGCCGTGCGAAGCCTCCTGCACGCTCAACATCGACGAGAACCCGGTCACCATCAAATCGATCGAATGCGCGATCGCCGACCGCGCCATCGCGCAGGGGCTCAAGCCGGAGCCGCCGGCGGAGCGGACCGGAAAGAGGGTCGCGATCGTCGGCTCGGGACCGGCGGGCCTCGCCTGCGCGCAGCAGCTCGCCCGCGCCGGGCACGAGGTCCACGTCTTCGAGAAATTCGCCAAGGCCGGCGGCCTGCTTCGCTACGGCATTCCCGACTTCAAGATGGAGAAGCATCACGTCGACCGCCGCGTCGCGCAGATGCAGGCCGAGGGCGTGGTGTTCCACTACGGCGCCCATGTCGGCGTCAACGTCGCCGCCGCCAAGCTCGTTGCCGAGTACGATGCGGTCGTCCTGACCGGCGGCGCCGAGAAGCCGCGCGACCTGCCCGTTCCCGGCCGCGAGCTCGAGCGGCATCCACTTCGCCATGGATTTCCTGCCGCAGCAGAACCGGCGCGTCAGCGGCGAGCCGGCGGCGGCGGGCGAGCCGATCCTCGCCGGCGGCAAGCATGTCGTCGTCATCGGCGGCGGCGATACCGGCTCCGACTGCATCGGCACCTCGATCCGGCAAGGCGCGCTGTCGGTGACCAATTTCGAGATCCTGTCGCAGCCGCCGCTGCGCGAGAACAAGATGCTCACCTGGCCGAACTGGCCGCTCAAGCTGCGCACCTCCTCGAGCCACGAGGAAGGCGCCAAACGCGATTTCGCGGTGATGACCACGCGGTTTTCCGGCGAGGACGGCGCGGTGAAGACGCTGCACTGCGTGCACATCGACGAGAAGATGAAGCCGGTCCCCGGCAGCGAGTTCGAGCTTCCCGCCGAGCTGGTGCTGCTGGCGATGGGCTTCGTGCATCCGGTGCACGAAGGGCATGATCAAGGACCTCGGCCTCGCGCTCGACCAGCGCGGCAATGTGAGCGCGTCGACCGACGACTACCGCACCTCGCTCGACAAGGTCTTTGCCGCCGGCGACATGCGCCGCGGGCAGTCGCTGGTGGTGTGGGCGATCCGCGAGGGCCGGCAGGCGGCGCACGAGGTCGACAAATTTTTGATGGGTTCGACGCTGCTGCCGCGGTGACGCCGGCGCGTCCGCTTTGCGCTGAATCTTCCGTCCCTGCGTCCAGCAACAACAGCCCGGCCCTCGCAACGGTCGATTCCAGTTCAGCCGCTCGTCCCCGCGAAAGCGAACCCAGCGCCGCAGCAAAACCTATGGATTCCCGCTTTCGCGGGAATGAGCGGTAATAAGTAAAACGTGTTACGCGCGGCTCGCAGGACGCCGCCTTCGGCTATGATGCCGGGGACACCGCAGGGAGGGTCAAATGTTCGTTGCTGCCAAATGGATCGCCGCTGCCATCGCCGCCACCGCCTTCGTCTGCGTGGCGCACGCGCAAGATCCGAGCAACCGGAAGGAAATGAAAAGGGTCGATCTGAGCGGGACGAAGATGGAGGTCATCCTCTCCGTCTCCGAATACAAGCCGGGTGAAAGCATCGCGCGGCATATCCATCACGGCGAGGAAGCATTCTACGTGCTCGAAGGCGCCACCGTGGAAACGCCCGATGGCAAGCAGATCGAGCTTGTGACTGGAGCCGGCTCGATAAACCTCCGCGACGTCCCGCACGCCGGATTCAAGATCGTGGGCGACAAGCCGTTAAAAATCGTGACCGTGCACATCGTGGACAAAGGCGCCCCGCTTTACGACGCGCCGCCGAAATAGGCGCCGTCAGCGCGTACCGCCGACCGGCAGGGGCGGCCGCGGCGCGGCGCCGTCGAGATCGACGCGCGAACGGCGCGGCTTGGCGGGTGCGGCCTCGGGCGCAGGCTGCGGCTTGGCGTCGCTCGCCTTGGCGTCGCTCGCCTTGGCGTCGCTCGGTTTGGCGTCGTTCGCCTTGGCATCGCCCGGCTTCTTTGCATCCGGTTTGCCGACGGCCGGGATCTTAGCCGGCGGGGCCGGCGCCGCGGGCGGGGCTTCTACCTCCGCCGTGCTGCTGCCGGCGTTCTTCGCGGCCGCTTCGCCGCGCGGCCATGAGAAGTCATCGGCCCGGCCCGGCGCTGCTGCAATCGAATCGCCGTGACTGAGAACTCGGGTCACGATGGGGTCGGACGCAGCCGCCTGGGCCGGATGATTGTTGGCGCCCAACAGATCCGTCCCCTCGCCCGCGCCGATCGCGCCGAGCGGGACGACCGGACCGACCGCCGGCCGCGCCCCGCCCTTGGCCGGCGATTGCTCCGGACCGGGCAACGCCACCGGCAGGGTATGGCTCGACAGCACCCGGCGTAATTCGCGCTCGACGTAGTAGCCAAGTTTCACCGCGCCGGCCTTGGTGAAATGCACGCCGTCGCCGCTGCGCAGCTTGCGAATCTGACCTTCGAAATCCGGTCCCTGCATCGTGAAGTGGCCGCCCTCATCGACGAAGCCGTCCCAAACATCGACGTAGGTGATGCCCGCCTTCTCCGCGTGCGCGCGATAAAGCTCATCGAGGTAGCTCACATCGCTGGTCGAGCGCGGACCGCGAAGCGCGGGCAAGCCGACCCACAGCACCGGCACTCCCCTGGCTTTGAGGACCGCCATCATCTCGTCGACGCGCTTCCCATAAAGCTCGGCCCATTTGTCGGTGTGAAACTCATAGCTTGCGCCCGGCACGCGGCGCTGCGCTTCGGCCACGGCGGCCGGCGAGTCAGGCGATTCGGCAGCCGACGGCGCCGGCGGCGCCTCGCCATTGCCCGGTGCCGGCGTCTGCGGCGTTTGATTGGCCGGCTGGGCGGGCGCGGCGGCCGGCGCCGGCTCATTGCCGTTGCGCTGCGCGCCGGCACGCGGCGCCGCGCGCTCGCGCAACGACTGCCGGTCATTCAAGCCGAGCATGACCACAATGGCGTTCGGCTTTTCGCTCGCCAGCAATTCCTTCGCCGCCTGCGACCAATCGGGCGTATCGCTCCTCGACTCGTAGCGGATGAGACCGGCGCTTCCCTTGATCTTGCGCACGACGCCGACCTCGGGCGTATCGGCGAGCGCCTCTTCGAGGCCATAGCCGAGCCAATCAGCGAGCGAGTCGCCGATGACCAGGACCGTCGCGGCGAGCGGCGCTTCCTGCTTATGCGGCGGCGGCGCCTTGGAATAGTCGACCGGCGGCCGCGCCGGCTGGCCAAAGAACGGGTTGTTCTGGCCGCCGCGCTCGCCTCCCCACCATTGGAAAGGAAAGAACTCGCGCAACTGCACTTGCTGCGGACGCGCGCGCTCGGGAACATTTGCGCGATCGCTGAAGAATTGCGCGCCGGCCGGCACGGCAAGCGCCGAGCCCGCCGCGACAAGCGCGGACGAAATTGTCAGCCGCCGCCAGTTTCTCTTCGCCATCAACGCTTTGCCCGATAGGCCTGCGCTCGCTCGCGCCGTCCAAACCTCATAATAGCCAAATATTGTCAATCTGAGGATGGTTCCATCGTTAGCGCCGCTCATCATTTTAGTGGGGCATGATCGGCTCGGAAAACCGGCATCCGCTTTTCCGGGTCATGCCCTACGGTTGCCGCAACCGGTCGAGCAGCACGCTGGAGGCGAAACCGTCCGGGGTTTGCCCGCTCGACGCCTGGAAATTGCGGATGGCGATGCGGCTGCGCGGTCCGAGCAGGCCGTCGGGCTCGCCGACATCGAAGCCGCGTCGCGCCAGGAGCTGCTGCAGCTCATAGCGCTCGGCGATGGTCAGCGCCCGTTCATCGCGCGGCCAGCTCTGCACCAGCGGACCGCCGCCGCGCAGCCGGTCGGCGAGATGGCCGATGGCGAGCGCGTAGGCTTCGGCCGGGTTGTATTTCATGATCACGTGAAAATTCGGCAGCATCAGGAAGGCAGGCCCGCGCGCGCCCGCGGGCAGCAGCAGATAGGCGCGCTCGCCGAGGCGCGGGAACGTGAGCACGCCCGCCCGCTTGACGCCGAGGTCCTGCCACTGGCGCATCGTCATCTGCCGCGAGCGGTCGGCGAGGAGATAGTCGAAGTTCGGCGGCAGAACGACCTCGTAGCCCCAGCTCTGGCCGCTCACCCAGCCGTCGATCTTGAAATTGTTGGCGGTGGAGGCGATCACATCCGGGATCGAAATCGACCACGTCGCGGCGCCCGTCATGGTCGAAATCGACGGCGTAGCGCTTGAACGACGTCGGCATGAATTGGGTCGGACCGAACGCGCCGGCCCACGAGCCGACCAGGCGCTCGGGCGCGATGTCGCCGCGCTGCAGGATCTCGAGCGCGGACAGGAACTCCTCGCGGAAATAATCGCGGCGGCGGCCGACGCAGGCCAAGGTCGCCGTCGAGCGGATGACCGGGCGATCGCCGCCCATGGTGCCGTAATTGGATTCGACGCCCCAGATCGCCGCGACGATGTGGCGGTCGACGCCGTAGTTGCGCTCGACCGCATCGAACACCGACGCATATTGCGCCAACAGCTCGCGGCCGCGCGCGATGCGCTCATCGCTCACCAGCGCGTCGAGATAGTCCCAGGGCGATTTGGTGAATTCCGGCTGGGCGTCGAGCAAATCCATGATGCGCAGGTCCGGCGTGAGGCCGGCGGTCAGGCGCTCGAAATTCTCGCGGCTGACGCCGCGGCGCGCCGCATCCGGCCATAGCCCTTCGAGGCAATTGCCGAAATCGGCCGCGGCCGCGCGGATCGCGTCCGCCGTCATCAGTGGATGGCCCGAGGCGCCCGATTCCCCGCTCCATTCCCGCGCTCCGCCGGCCGAGGGAACCGCCGCCGTCGCCGGCGGTTGAAACAACCGCGTGAGCCAATTGTCGGCCTTCTCCTGCGCCCGCACCGGCGCGGCGAGGCCGATGCCGACCAGCACAGCCGCAGCGAAGCGAAGGATGGACACGGAAATTTTCATGGCGGATCTCGGACTGCGGACGATTGCGCTCTCGCTCGATGGTCGCGTGCAAGGGCACCTGCTATGTTGGCGAAGCCTCACGCGGAGGCGGCTGGCGCCGATCGACATGTAATCGACATCTATTTATGTCGACGTGCATTTGTGAAGGCCGCCTACCACGCGCATTCATCCGACGGCAACACGGCCCAACGACCTAGCGAGGATGACCCCGATTGTGCTCCTATCTTGTGACTTACTGACCTTAAGCGAAACTTGCACAATGAATTGGGCAAGAAAGCGTATCGCCCCCGGCCGTTTGACCCCTCCCCCCGCACGACAGCCCATGAAACTCGTCCGCAAAGCCGTCTTCCCCGTTGCCGGGCTCGGCACCCGGTTCCTGCCCGCCACCAAGGCCATGCCCAAAGAGATGCTGCCGGTCGTCGACCGGCCGCTGATCCAGCATGTCGTCGACGAGGCGCGCGAGGCCGGCATCGAGCATTTCATCTTCGTCACCGGCCGCAACAAGGCGGTCATCGAAGACCATTTCGACCGGCAATTCGAGCTGGAGATGACCTTGCTGGAGCGGCAAAAGCACGAAGCGCTCGAGCTCCTCGGCGCAAGACCTGCCGCAGCCCGGGACGACAAGCTTCACGCGCCAGCAGGAGCCGCTTGGTCTCGGGCACGCGGTGTGGTGCGCGCGCGAGCTGATCGGCCGCGAGCCGTTCGCGCTGCTGTTGCCGGACGTGCTGGTGCAGCATCAGCCGGGCTGTCTCGCGCAGATGATCGAGGCCGCGCGCGAAGCCGGGCGAGCGGGCGAACATCGTCGCCGTCGAGGAAATGCCGCCCGAGCGCATCGACCAGTACGGCGTCGTCGGCGTCGGCGCGCCCAAGGGCAAGATGTTCGCGATCACCGCCATGGTGGAGAAGCCGCCGCGCGAGCGGGCGCCCTCGAACCTCATCCTCACCGGCCGCTATATCCTGCAGCCGGAGATCCTCGAGCTTCTGGAAACGCAGGACCGCGGCGCCGGCGGCGAAATTCAGCTCACCGACGCGATGATCGCGCTTTCGCGCACCCAGCCGTTCTACGGCCTCCAATTCGAAGGCCGCAGCTTCGACTGCGGCTCCAAGGTCGGCTTCCTCACCGCCAACGTCTCCTACGCGCTCGCCCGCGCCGACATCGCGCCCGGCTTCCGCGCCGAGATCAAGCGGATGCTCGGCGATATCTAATGACGGGTAGGATCGGCAGGGTCTGGGCATTATTCGCCGCAACCCACGCGACCTAGTTGAGCGCAACCGCCGGAACTGTTTGCGTTTCGTCCTCGGAGTTGTCCGGCCGCACGCGCTGACCGGAGACGCCGGCCAGCGTCAGCCCCAAGCCCCTGCACGCCTCGGCCGGAATGCCGAACGAGACTTGGAATCCTTCGTCCGTGGCCAGCGTCACCAGCAAGCCCTTGTGTTCCTTGGATTGCTCGACGGTCCATCGATCGAGAGGAAAGACATAGCGGGCGGTGGCGCTTCCGGTGATGCTGCGCAAGGCGTGGGTCAGGAGAGACGGCAGCGTCATGGCGATCGCTTGCGCCTGATCGAACGGGAGCTGCAGGGATACGGCCGCGCCGGCGTCATCGACCAGATCGAGATTGACCATTTGGCCGTCGTGGAGCACGCCGCACGTGGTCAGCCGGGCACTGCAAATCTTCATCAGCCGCTCCATGGCGCAACATTCGTTATATACGATGAAATATAGCGCATGGCAATCAAGCCGCCGGACTGTGCGCAAAACCGGCAGAAGGTGACGACGGCGCGCTTCTTTGGCGAGCGTTGGCGAAGCTCAGCGCTGCAAATGCAGCCCGAGCAGGAACGACGTGGCCATGTAGGTGAAGGCGGACTCGGTCGCCAGTTGCCAGTCCTGCCGGACCTCGCCCCGGAGCTGCACCTCGGGCGTGAATTTATAGGTGAGCCCGGCGGACACGAAATAGCGCGTGTCGCGCAGCGGCGAGCCGACATAGTCGTCGGTGCCGTAGCCGGCTTTGAACGTGCCGATGAGCCAGCGCAGAAACGCGTGATCGACCTGCAGCGTGAGGTCGCGGCTGAGCTCGCCGGAGGCGGGGGCGATGACCGTTTCGTAGACTTGCGACGTGGCGGTGAGCTTGGCCGTGGTCAGCGCGGTCGCCTGCCAGATCAGCGACCCGTCGGTGATGAAGCCGCTCACATCCGGCAGCGTCGGATCCTTGTAGGAGCGATCGACAAAACCGCCCGCCATCTCGCCGCTCAGCGAGCCGAACAGATCGACGGCGGCGCCGGCCTTGGCCGAAAAGCCTATCGAGCTGCGCTCGAGCCCGCTGCGGTCGAACTCCTCGTCGTGAATGCGCTGGTCGCCTTCGACCTCGACGAACGGCTTGAGGCCGGGATCGAGCTCGTAGCCGACGCGCAGGATGCCGGCGGTCTGATTGAAGTTGCGGTCGGCGTTGCTCGTGCTCTCGCCGTTGGTCAGGACGGAATCGTCGTAGACGGCGCGGTCGAAGGTGCCTTTGAACGTCACCGACAGCCGGTTGAAGCTCTGCACCACGCCGAGCGTGCCGCCGAGGTCGGTGTTGATCGGCAGCCTGGCGAGCCCGGCGGTGAGGTTCGGGCTGCCGGGATTGTCGGTCGAAAGCAGAAAGCGGTTCTCGAGGATGATTTGCGTGTCGCGCGAGACGTCGATGCGGCCATCGACCTTCGAGCTGAAATAGGGAACGTTGAGCGACGGCACCAGTCTGTCGGCGTATTCGGTGTAGGAACCGATGATATCGGCGGTGAGCGAGTGCCGCTCCCAATCGGAGCGGACCTGCAATTCCGGCGCCCCGATGAAGTAGGCCGAGCCGGAAGACCCGGTCACGCGCTCGGGATTGGTGCTGAACCCGGCCGAAAGATCGACTGACGGAAGCAGCAGGAACGAGCCGGCGCGAATGCCGAGCGCCGCGTAAGGATCGCCCGCGGCGATCGGCAGCAGCCGTTGCGGCAGCGTTCCGAGCGGCAGCGTGTTCGGCAGCGGCGCGGTCGGCGGCAGCGTGTCGGCGGTCTCGTAAGGCTCGATCGGCGGCGGGATGGTGATGACGGCGCCCGGCCGGTTCGCCGCCACGAGCGGATGGACTTCGGACGGCGGGTTGCTCAAGGGCGGCGGCTCCGACACCGGCGGCAGCAGGGCGCCGGGCCGGTTAGCGGCCTTGAGCGGGTGGATTTCGGCCGGCGGAAGTTTCGCCAGCGGTTTTTTCGCCGCGACCGGCAACGGCGGCGACGTAAGTGTCGGCACCGGCGCGAACGTCGTCTCCGGCTGCGGTACGAGCGAGGTTCCGACCGGAGGCGCTTTCTCCGGTTTCTTGCGCCGCGGTTTGCCGCTGGAATCGAAGCCGGTATTGCCGGCACCGAAGCCGGTCGGGCTGCCGTAGATCGGCGTCGCGCCGATGCGCGTCGGCGCGGTGAACTTCCCCGGCGGCGGCGACTGGGTTGCCGGCGGTTGCGCCGGGTCGCCCGGACGACGAAAGCGCGGCGGCGTGGCCGGCTTGCCGTCGAGCGAGGGCTGCAGCAGTTCGGCGACGATGTCGGAAGGCGGCGCCGGCGTCTGCGTCATGCCGGTCGTCGGCGCGAGCGCAAACGCGATGACGGCAAGGCCGGCGGCGCCGGGCGCGCAGCGGCGGCGCGCCAAGAGCGACCGCCGCGCACCAAAACCGCGCCCAATCCCCGCCGTCCGCCTCACCTCGGGAGCTGCCAAAGCAAACCACCGTCAAGGAGCTACGCCGGCGCCCGGGCGCCCCCGAACGGCAGCCGCGCAAAAACCGGCACGGGCCGCCAAGCGGCGTCCCGATGGTTAACGGAGTTAGAACCGATATGGTTAACGCGAGGTTGAGGGCCCTATCCGCCTCTGCGCCCGCGGGCGCGGAAGACCAGGGCGTGCACTCATACATCGAGGTCGGTGAGCAGCATTTGGTCAATGACCGCTGTGCTCCTGAAAGCGGACATTCCTCGGCGCCATCTCGATGTCCGCTTGGGGCCAAGACCGGACGCGGCGGTCATATTGAAACCTTCTAAAGGCGTGTCTGAAAGGGACACGTTTTCCAAGCCATGGTATGTGGAAAGGTGGAATGAGGGCGTGATCTATGTGGAAACGGTTTTGGAGGAAGTGGACGGTCAATAGGCCAGCGGCCTTTGGTGATTGGCTGTGGCAAGTTTGTGTCGTTGAGTTAGCCGCTTTTCTAAACCGGTTGACTTTAAGGCAAGCTATTGCGTTCATCCCCGTCGTAATTCTAGTCTTGGCTTACGCGAACAGAATCCCACTTCCCCCGGAATTGATGCTGGTCGGCGATGTGCTGGCCTACATCGACATTTTTTCGATAATTTTGTTGCTCAGCCTTGTGGGGCGCGCGGCAGCGATTTTATACATCGTCCGGCAGGCAAGCGAACATGTGCTCAGGCTCGTAAGCCACGCGCGCACTAAATGGCTCCGTTCGGATTCCCGTCATCGGCGAGTGAGTGGTCGCGAGGCGTTTGACCAGACGAGCGAAAAACGATGACGATGGACATTTTCCCATTTATGGCGTCGCTTGGGCGTAATGGCGTAAATCTCAGGTGACGCTGAGCGAGGTACGGTTCGCGTTAGCGTTGCCACTGCATAATCGGAACGGTGCTGATCGCATTCGCCGGCGAACCGTTGATTATCTTGGTACTGATAGCCAGGTAGATGATTGTGTTCCGCGGCTTATCGACCAAGCGATAAATACGAGTGGTCTTGAAAAAGATGCTCGTTTTCTGACTAAACACCTCTTTCTTTTCATCTAGCTTGGATAGGTCAACGTCGACTGGACCAATTTGTCTGCATGAGATCGAAAAATTAGATGGATCTTCGTTTAAACCTAATGGCTGACCCCACCCGCCTTTTCTAGCCTGCGAAATGTGGCACACTACGCCAGGCACTTGCGGATCCTCAAAGACGCTAACACACACTTTGTCGTTAGGAGAAAGTGCGTTAAACGTCGTGCTAATACAGTCCAGGTCTGTAGCGTGCGCAGAATGGATCGATATAACGACCGGTACGGCCACAATAAAAAACCACTTCATTGCAAAATCTCCGCAGTGGTTTGAGCGGCTTGGTCACTTCGCATAGCCCTGCGATCTCAGCCAGTCGATGCGGAGCGTACCGTTCAGCCACTCATCGACTTCGGCTTTGCTCTTGAGTCCCTTGATGTATCTAGTCTCGGTCCCGGGATAGTCAGCGAGGATTTGCCAGTTGTCCTCGGCGATCCGCTGCATTTTGAACGTGACCCGGAGTTTGCTCATGGTAACGAATATGGCTCCTTCAGCCCGGGTAGCAAGCCTTTAACACCAGTTGTGCGGGGGCAAGCGACGCCGTCGATCAAGGTAACGGCATCCGCTTCTGGCGGAGCTCAAAATGAGGCCGGCCCGACTTCCGGCTTTGGGTCAAAAGCCGAAGTGAAGCCATTAAATTAGGGCATCTGCTTTGCCTCCCCAAAGCGGACATTCCTCGGCGCCGTCTCGATGTCCGCCTCGGGCCATTAACGGACTCATGCGCCGCAGCTAATCATGTCGTCCTGGTCGGCGCGTTAGGATTCACTACTCCCTTTGGACTTGAACGGCAGCGCCGTGGTTATCGAGGGGCCGGTGTATTCAACGCAACCCGCCGCTTTTGGGAGCGGGATGGACGCGGTTGGGCTTGACAACCTCCAAGCGCCGCGGCCGGTTGGGAGCGTCTGACGCGGCAGCCCGCCAACGCATGACGCTGCCAGCGCGCAGCAGCGGCAGAACATCTTCCGCCAGTATCGGCGCGGCGAAGTAGAATCCCTGTGCCTGTCGGCATCCCCACTCGTGCAACAATTGCACCTGGTCCGCCGTTTCCACACCCTCGGCCATGACGCCGATTCCGAGCTCGCGCGCCAAGCCGATCGCCGCCTTGACGATTGCCGTGTCGTTGGGCTCGATGCCGATATCCTTGACGAATTCCTGCGCGATTTTGATTCGATCAACCGGAAAGCGCCGAAGGTAGAGCAGCGAGGAATAACCCGTGCCGAAATCGTCTATCGCGATCCTCAGCCCGCGGCCGCGCAGCCTTTCGACGACGTTGTCGCGCCCGCTCGAAGTCCCCATCAGTGCGGTTTCGGTCATCTCGATTTCCAACGATCCGGGCGGGAGCCCCGTCTCCGCAAGTGCCGCCTCGATCTCCTTTTCCAGTTCGCGAGGCGCCTTGAACTGAAGCGCCGAAACATTGACCGCGACCGGAGGCAGCACGACGCCGCTTTCCAGCCATTGCTCGTGCCTGCCGGCAAGCCGAGCGCAAAACCCAGTTACCGAGCATGACGATGAGGCCGCTGCGCTCTGCCGCAGGCAGGAACTCGCCGGGCAAAAGCACGCCGCGCGTCGGATGATTCCAGCGGACCAGCGCCTCCAGCCCGACGAGGCGGCTGGTCTCCATATCCACCTGCGGCTGGTACACCAGGAACAACTGGCCCGCCGCGATCCCAGCCTGCAGTTCGGATGTCAGGGCCACACGTTTGCGCACTTCCGCATCCATTGCGGCGGTGAAGAACCGATACGTGTGCCGACCTTCCGACTTCGCCCGATAAAGTGCGACGTCCGCGTGCGCGAGAAGCGCTTCGGCATCTGAATCGTCCGGCTCGTAGGTCGCGATGCCGATGCTAACCCCGGATTGGATTTGGTTGTCGTCGAGCAGGAACGGCTTGGCCATGATTTGCAGAAGCTTGTTCGCCAGCACCCCGGCATCCGCCGGATCGCCGACGTCTGCCATCAGCAAGGCGAATTCGTCGCCGCCAAATCGGGCGAGCGTGTCGATCGCTCTCACGTTCGCCTGCAGCCGTTCGGCGACCGACTGGAGCAACCGGTCCCCGATCGGGTGTCCCAGTGTGTCGTTGACGTCCTTGAAATGATCCAGGTCGAGATAAAGAACCGCGAAGCTGCGTTCGCCTCGGCGCGCGCGCTCGATCGCTCGGGTTATCTCGGCGACGAATACGCCGCGATTGGTCAATCCGGTAAGGAGGTCGAACTGCGCCATCCTCTTCAGCTTACCTTCCGCTTCCTTGCGTTGCGAAATTTCGCGGGCCGTCGCGAGCAGGACATCGCGTCCGCCGAAGGCGGCCCGGCGAAGCGAGACTTCGACCCAGAGAAGCCGACCGTCCTTGGTCTTGCCGCGCCACTCGAACGTTTGCGGCGTCCCCGATCGCGCCGCCTTCATCTCGGACAATAGATTCGCGGCCTGTGTAAGGAGGCTTGTTCTCCGAGATATCGCCGATGTTCAGCTTAAGCAGCTCGTCGCGCGTAAAGCCGAGCATCTCGCAGGCACTCCGATTGACCTCGATAAAGCTCCCGGTTTCGAAGTCATGTACGAATATGAGGTCATTGACGGAGTCAAAGATGGTGTGGAAGCGCTCTTCGCTTTGCTGCAATGCCAATTGCGCTTGCTTGAGTTGCGTGATGTCCATCACCGCCCCGATCAGGCCGGTTACTTCCCCCGTTTCGGAACGGAACGGAAAGAAATTCGCCAGCCAATGACGCTGGACTGCCGGGAGATGTGGGAGCCGCTCCGTGAAGCTCCGCGTTCAGGACGGGCACGCCGCGCTCGTAGATCGGCCGGTAAAACTCCATGATCCCGTCGGCGAGGTCCGGGGATGACCTCGCGCAAAGTGCGACCGATATGCGCGCTGACGGGCAGTCCGTTGATCTCCGCCATGTGTTCGTTGATCCGCACGTAGCGATAGTTGGTATCCATGAAACAGAGACCGACTGGCGAATACCGGTAGATTTGCTCGATTTCGTTGAGAACGCCCTTGCTCTCGGCGACGGCGGCTTGCAGTTTGCTATTCGCGGCGGCCTGGTCGAGTCTCAGTCGCAAGTTCTCCACGATCGAGCGGTTGATGTAGCGTCCCATCAATGCGACGACCACGACGTAAGCCGCCAGCATCAGGCCCATCGAAATCGAAGCTCGGTCTCCCTTTGCCAAATAACAAACGACTTGTGGAACGGTAGCAGGCAGCGCGAAACTGAAAAAGGCGGGCAGATACGCCGATTGCTGGAACGCCGCGCCGACCGTCATGCCGCCGAGCACGAACGTGACGACGACTTGAGCGAGTGGATCCGACGACACGAAAACAACCGACCCGTCGAGGCCCCAAAGGACACCCGTCACGGCGGCGCCAACGGTAAAACGCCTGGCCCAAGCAACCTCATGCCCGCTCTCGCGCTGTTGCCGCAGATAGCGTGCCCGATCGACGAAACGCGCGCCAACAACAACGCAGAACAGTCCGATCCAAAGTAGCAGGATCCACGCCGGATAAGCTTGCCAGAGCACCACCGCGAGGAATGATGCGTTGAAGGGATTGACCAGCATGATCGCGGGCGAGCGATAAAGCGCCTTGATCTGTTCGACGCGAATTGCCGCCTGGAGCTCCGGCTGCTCCGGAGGAGTCGAACCGCGCTCAAGGGCATTGTTGGGCATAAGGTCCACGCATGCTCGGTCCAAGCCATCCGGCCGCGATGGCGGCAGGGCAAACGCCCGATGAGCGGTTAAAGCTTAGGAATTATTGCAGAGCAGGAATTAAGTAATGCACGCCACTGCTATTGCCTAGTTTAAGAAAAGCTATCTTAAAAGGAGCAACCACGCCCGCTTCTGCCGCTCGAGCCGGGACAATCGGCCGACAGCAACTACGGCGTTTCCCAGAGCTTCTGGTTCATTGCAAACATTCGCTGCTTCTCGAAACGACATTCCAGATTGTGTACGATCCCGAGCAAGGCTCTGGACAAGAGGTAGTACTGTTACGTAGTTTAAGTTGAAACTACTGAAGTCGCTATATCAAAGCGATCATGGCGTTTTCACCTCATTGGGTCCCTTTGAGCACCCTTTCATCGCACCGATACCTTGTTGGACGATAGAAATTGCGGGGTTCTTTAGACCGTCGGCACCCGAGATGGGAGTTGGTCATGCCAACAAGTGCAGAGCGCCCTTCCTTCGACGTGATGGGCCTACTTACCCAACACAACACGCGATGGACCCTGTCCAAATATGAAGAAAACCAAATTGTCTATTCACAGGGCGATCCAGCGGATTTGGTTTTTTACGTTCACACCGGCAAAGTCAAAGTTACTGTCGTTTCCCAATTTGGGAAGGAAGCTATCGTCGCTATCCGCGGACCAGACGAATTTTGCGGCGAGGGAGCGCTGACAGGCAAACCACTGCGCTTGGCTACGACCACCACAATGTCGACATGCGAGATCATACGATTAGAGAAAGAGACGATAGTCCGCCTGCTCCACCAGAGCGAGGAGTTTGCCGACTATTTTCTCGACCATCTTTTAACTCGGACCGCCCGAGTTGAAGCGGACTTGGTCGATCAATTGTTTAATTCCAGCGAGATGCGGCTGGCACGGGCTCTTCTGCTTTTGGCCAATTACGGCAACGACCTTGGTCTGGAACCGATACCCATAAAGGTGAACCAGGATATGCTCGCCGCACTGATCGGGACGACTTGGTCTCGTGTGAATTTTTTCATGAATAAATTTCGGAAATTGGGCTTGATCAACTACAACGGCAGGCTCGAGGTTCAAAAGGCTCTGCTGAACTTCGTTCTGCGTGAACGGCCACATATCGAGCCTTAGAATGACAAGGCACGTTTGCTGCGGCGAAAAGTGATGCGGATCAGCGGCGGGCAACAGTCAATGAAATCAACGTACCGTCGCAGTGTCATTTAAGATTTTAGCGACCGGCTTTGCGAAAAATAAGGAATAAACTCCAATAGGCCGACGCAGCGTGCAATTTTGCACAGATCGGCGCATTCAGACGGCACAGCATCCACAGCTATGGGACTCGGCTGTCTGGTCAAGGTATCGATTCCGTCTTCGGGCCCGGGGCGGGTGACGATCGCCTATGTGGTGTCCGAGGAAGACACTGACCGCGCCATCAACATTGTCAAAAGCAAAATCGCTCGGCGGGCGGAGGAGGTTGTGTTCGTCAGCCGCGTCTCCGAAGAATTATTGGACGCGCTTGGCGTTCAGCGGGGTGACATTTTGCGAGCCGATGGGTTCCCATCCTACCGATAAACAGATGGACAATCGTCAAAGTGTGCAGCGCGGGTCGGTGTCGCGCGGGTCGGACAACAGCCGGCTGAATGCACGGAGGCTACAACGCACGAAGGCTACAATGTCGCTCCTGAACGATTGGCAAAGACCGCCTGGTCCTTCTATGTCCTTAATCTGCTGGCGCTGTGACGCAAGGATGAAGATCAAGGTGATCACACCGGCTATGTCATCCGAGCCGCTTGACGAGATTGTTTACGCCTGTCCGGCCTGCAATCTCGAAAGAAAACGAACCTTTCCGAGGGGTGATTAGGAGCAAAGCGGTCATTGATGAAACCCGGGGCGGTCCCCTGGGGGCCACCGTGAGGAAATTAGCAGCCCTTGTCGTCATAGACCTCGCAGTCCTATTTGTTGTGCTGGTCACCATCAACGGCTTGAACAACAAGTCACCAACATCAAAAAGCGCCGCGCTCACCGTCGTCAAGTCAGTGGGCGGCGCCGCTGAGACGCCGAAACCGAACCCATGCGGTATCGTGGTGAGAGCTTCTTGACCAAAACCCGCACCTTGAGCGAGCAGATCCGTTCGACGAATTATCGCCAGAATACTCTCTCCACTTTGACGAAAAAGGCTCAGTTACCATTAGCTGCGCAACAGGGCCAATCGGTATCGTCGTAGGCTTCAATGCAGCAAATCCCAGTTCGCAATTCCTGTCGGTTTTTGGCGGACTTGCTCACGATACAGCCGGTGTGGACTCGTATGCCGCAATCGATGCGGCGCTAATGTGCCACCAAAGCGCATTGCGTCATAAGGGCCCCAAAGGGGGCCTGTTCTTTGGTGATCATGTCGATAAGCCAGCTTTGCACATTGACTGCCGAGCCGGCGACTTGTTCACCTCGTTCGGTCTCTACCATCCATGACGCCCGAACGGCGCCAACGCTGATTTGCTTTCATTGCAGCCGGAGATAATTAGAAACTCTCCGGAACCGCGCAAACACCTGCAGCGGCATGGATGTCGCCGCGAAGATCAGGGCATGCTCGCGATTGAGGCCGCCGATCACGAGCGGAAGCGCCACAAGAGCTCACTCCGGGAAATGCGGGTAGTTCAGCGGGGAAACAATTTCTCACTTGAGGCACGCGAACGTGTCCCGATGGCTTGCAACCATTAGCGGCGATCCGGTGTTGTCGCTTTGAATCCCAATAGGAGGATCAAAGTGCTTAATAAAACAATCATCGCTCTCACTGCCGCTATCGCTCTCGGTTGCGTGCCCATGGCGACCGACGCGTTAGCTGCCGGCCAGCCAAAGGGTCATGCCGGCGGCGGACATACTGCGGGTGGACACGCAATGGGTGGACACGCAATGGGTGGACACGCAATGGCGGGCTACGCTCGTGGGGGTCATGGTGCCCGATACGGCCGCCACTACGAGGGCGGCGCACCGATCTATGACAGCTACGGGGGCCAGGGCTACTACGAGGGCGGCGCACCGATCTATGACAGCTCCGGGGGCCAGGGCTATTACGAGGGCGGCGCACCGATCTATGACAGCTACGGGGGCCACGGCTACTACGAGGGTGGCGCACCGATCTATGATAGCTGCGGTGATGGCTCCTACGGCCCTGGCTACGGTTGCCCAGGCTACGGCGTCCCCTTTGTCGGCGGTGTGATAAACGGCATCTTCGGTGGTTACGCACCCCCTATTGAAGGCGGTCGGCGCACGTTGCAAGCCGAGCTGCAAAGGGCGAACTTGTCCGGCGTGACTGCAGCCTAATGCCGCCCCATTTTGTCAGCGACCCAAAGCACTGGCGCGAGCGCGCGACGGAAATGCGCGCACTCGCAGGCCAGGCCAACGATGCTGAAACGCAAGCGATAATGCTGCGTTTGGCGAAAGACTACGACAATCTCGCCGTGCGGGCCGAGATACGCTCTGACGGCAGCAAAAATTCAAGCTGAGACACGTGCGAGAGATCCGACCGAAAGAGAGATCGAGCGACCACAGGAGGCCGCCCGCAAGCGGTCCCGCTACGTCACCGTGACCTCGGCCACATACCGATACGCAATCATCGTTAGCCCAACCCCTATGCGACAAAACCGCAGCTCGCTCGGGTTGAGCAATTCAGCACAGATTTCCCTTTGGCATGGCCGTAGCCTCTATTGTGTGGGAGGAGCGCGATCTCCTCGGCGACGGACGAATGTCCACCTTCGGCCAGGCAGTCTTTGTTGAACGGTCAGCGTTTCCTGGCTGGGTGAGGATTTTCAGCTGTCAGGCGGACCTAGAGGACACGAAAGATGCACATGTCGGGTGAAAGTCTCCTGATCATATTGCTGGTCGGTCTCATCGCCGGATGGTTGGCCGGTCAAATCGTACAAGGCACCGGGTTCGGAATCGTCGGCGACCTCCTCATAGGAATTGCAGGTGCCTTCATTGGCGGTTGGCTTTTTCCACAACTCGGCCTCCATCTTGGCTCGGGCATCATCTCGGCGGTTATCAACGCCACCATCGGCGCGGTGTTACTGTTGCTGGTTATCAGGCTCGTTCGCGGCGGAGGCGGATGGGGGAGAAGTTGGAGAGGGAATTGGGGAAGACGTTGGTAGCCGACTCTTGGCGTATGCCGAGTCTGACGCCGCGGAGTTTGTGTCCCAACGATAATCAAAAGGACTACCCTAATGATCGGCCAAAAAATATCGACCTCCAATTATCCGGAACGCTACACACACACCAGTAGGCGCGATGCCACTTGGAGCACCGGTCTCCTCGTCGCGGCGGTCCTGACTAACGGGCTCGTCTATTTTTATAGCGATAAGACCAGCGCGGTCGCCGGCATCAACACGACTTCCACGATTGCGCCCACGGCAAGCTCTACCATGCCTCATGTCACCCCGATCAATCCTAACAAGGCAACCCATTAGCCGCGCCGTTAGGTCGCAAATGACGCGCGAAGCCAAGACTTGTCCTGACTGAAGTGGAAGCGTTGCGGATAATGGCGGCTAGCGGAGGGAAGCCGTCGGCGCATTTGATCGCATCATCGTGGGAATGAGTCGTCGCGATGCTGACAAAAATCGTTAGGAGGGACACCTATGCGCCACTCTCAGCTTTCCAATGAGCAAATTTTGCTGGCACTTTCCGAAAGCTACAGCATTGTCGCAGCCATCACAAAATATCAGGTCTTTCTCACGAGCGGTATTGGACTTCCAAAGGATGATACGGCGCGAAGTGAGATAATGACGGCAAGCCTAAACGTGGTTGAAAAAATTCGGACCGAAATCAGAGCGCTCGAACATGAACTTGATCGGCGAGAAAATAAGGAAAAACAACGCTTTTAAAGTCCATTGACTGGTTGCCCAAATGCATTTTCTGAGTACACGCCCAATCCGGATGGCGGCGATCAGACCCAGCCCTTGAGCTCGCGCATGGCGAGCTGCCAGATCATCAGCATGCCGGCCTCGCTGTCGTTGAGGCACGGGATGGCGGCAAAGTTCTGCCCGCCATGGCGCTTGAACACGCGCGCGTTCTCGACCGCGATCTCCTCCAGCGTCTCCAGGCAATCGGCGGAAAAGCCGGGCGTGATCACGGCCAGATTCTTCACGCCCTTCTTGGCCAGCGCCTTCACCGTCTTGATCGTGTAAGGCTCGAGCCAGCGGCTGCGGCCGAAGCGCGACTGGAAGGTCATCATCAGCTCGGTTTCGTCGAGCCCGAGCTGCGTGCGCAGAAGCTGCGTCGTGCGCACGCATTGGCTTTCATACGGATCGCCCTTGGCGCACGTAGTCCTGCGGCATGCCGTGATAGGAGGCGACGATGACTTCGGGATCGAACGTCAGCGCCTTCAGCTCGGCCTTGAGCGAGGAGGCGAGCACCTCGATGTAATACGGATCGTCGTAGTAGGCGGGCAGGATCCGCACGCGCCGGCTGGCGGCGCAGCTTCATGAGGAAGCGGAACACCTCGTCGCACACCGTCGCCGTCGTCGCCGCCGAATATTGCGGATAGAGCGGCATGACCAGAATGCGTTCGCAGCCGCGGGCGACGAGCACTTCGAGCCGCGAGGCGATCGAGGGGCTGGCATAGCGCATCGCCCAATCGACGATCGACGTGTTTGCCGAGCGGCTCGAGGATGCCGGCGAGCTTTTCCGCCTGCGAGCGCGTGATGGTCTTGAACGGCAATTCGTTCTGTTCGCGATTCCAGATCTTCCGGTAGTCGCGCGCCTTGCGGCGCGACCGCAGCGGCAGGATGATGCCGTTGAGCGCCATCCGCCACAACAGATCGTTCCGTTCGATCACCCGCGGATCGGTCAGAAACTCCTTCAGATAGCGGCGCACCGCGGCCGGCTCGGCGGCGTCGGGCGTGCCGAGATTGACGAGGAGCACGCCGATGCCGTTGACGACCGGCTCGGTTTCGCTCGTCGGGCCCGCTTCGGCGGCGGGCTTGCCGGCCAAGGCCGCGGTGAGCTCGTGATCGAGAACAGGATCAACCGGCGCCGTTGCCGGAGCCGCCACCTCGTCGGCGGGCTCGCCGGTCGTTCCCAGGATGGGCGGCGGCACTTCGTTCATCGCTGCAACCACGCTATCGTCGTCCAGGACGCCGCTATCATTCCGCCGCTTTGAGCAGCGCCGGCGCGCCGGCACGGAACTGCTCGAGCAACGCCGCCTCGTCCGCCTTGGCGGCGGCGAGATGGCGCTGCTTGACGTGGCCGAAGCCGCGGATTTTTTCCGGGATCGCGGCGAGACCGACGGCGATGTGATGGTTCTCCGGCGTGAGCCTGCCCAGCACGCTCGTCGAGCATCGACTGGTAGTCCTCGATCAGCTCGCGTTCGGTGCGGCGCTCGAGCGAGCGGCCGAACGGATCGAACGGCGTGCCGCGCAGGAATTTGAGCTTCGCCAGCAGCGCAAACGCCGGCAGCAGCCACGGGCCGAAGCGCATCTTGCGCGGCAGGCCGGTGGTCTTGTCGCGGCGCGCGAGCAGCGGCGGCGCGAGATGAAACTCGAAGCGCAGCTTCTCGCCGTCGAACTCGACCGGCGACCTGCTTGAGGAACGAGCCATCGGTATAAAGCCGCGCGACTTCGTATTCGTCCTTGTAGGCCATCAGCTTGAACAGATAACGCGCAACCGCGTCGGCTAAACCGGATTGGCCCGGCGCGCGCGCGGCTTCGACCGCTTTGACCTTGTCGACCCAGCGCGGTAGCGCGCCGCATAGGCGGCATCCTGATAGGCGGTGAGGAATTTCACGCGCCGCTCCACCGTCTCGTCGAAGGATTCGGAAAGGTGCCGCGAATCGCTCGGTCACCGCAGCCGCGGGCTTGGCGATCGCCTCGACCTGGGCGCGATCGAGCGCCGCGCGGCGGCCCCAGTGAAAGGCGGCCTTGTTCATGGCGACGGCTTCGCCGTTGAGCTCGATCGCCTGCTCGATCGCGGCGGCGGAAAGCGGCAGCGCGCCGAGCTGATAGGCGTAGCCGACCAGGAACATGTTGGCGCCGATCGACTGGCCGAACAGCGCGGTCGCGATCCGCGTGGCGTCGACGAAATGCGCCTTGTCGCGGCCGGCATCGGCCACGATGGTGCGCTTGAGCCGCTCGGTGGGCAGCGAGAAATCGGCGTTGCGGGTGAATTCGCCGGGCAGGAATTCCGCGGTGTTGACCACCATCGCGGTGGTGCCGTTCTTCACCGCGGCCAGCACCTTGCGGGTGCCGGCGACCACGATGTCGCCGCCGAGCACGAGATCGGCGCGGCCGGCGGCGACGCGGATGGCGTGGATGTCCTCCGGATTTTCGGCGAAGCGGATGTGGCTGAACACCGCGCCGCCCTTCTGCGCGAGGCCCGCCATGTCGAGCACGCCGACGCCCTTGCCCTCGAGATGCGCGGCCATGCCGAGGATGCCGCCGATGGTGACGATGCCGGTGCCGCCGACGCCGGTGACGATGATGTTGTAGGTCTGCGCGATCGCCGGCAGCTTCGGCTCCGGCAGCGGCGGCAGATCGTGATCGGCGGCGACGCCGACGCCCTTCTTCAGCTTGGCGCCGTGCACGGTGACGAAGGACGGGCAGAATCCCTTGACGCAGGAAAAGTCCTTGTTGCAGCTCGACTGGTCGATGGTGCGCTTGCGGCCCCACTCGGTCTCCAGCGGCTGCACCGACACGCAGTTCGATTGCACGCCGCAATCGCCGCAGCCTTCGCAGACCAGATCGTTGATGATGACGCGCTTGTCGGGATCGGGAAAAGTGTGGCGCTTGCGGCGGCGGCGCTTTTCCGCCGCGCAGGTCTGGTCGTAGATCAGCACGGTGACGCCGGGAATGTCGGCCAGCTCGGTCTGCACCTCCATCAACTCGTCGCGATGATGGATGGTGAGCCCCGCCGGCCACAGCGTGTCGGGGGGATATTTGTCCGGCTCGTCGGTGACGACGACGACGCGCTTGGCGCCTTCGGCGGCGACCTGGCGGGCGACCTGCGGCACGGTGAGGCCGCCGTCATTGGCCTGACCGCCGGTCATCGCCACGGCGTCGTTGAACAGGATCTTGTAGGTGATGTTGATGTTCGAGGCGATGGCGGCGCGGATCGCCATGTAGCCGGAATGATTGTAGGTGCCGTCGCCGAGGTTCTGGAAGACGTGCTGGCGCGTGGAGAACGGCGCCTCGCCGACCCAGTTGGCGCCCTCGCCGCCCATCTGCGTGTAGCCGAGCGTCTTGCGGTCCATCCACTGCGCCATGTAGTGGCAGCCGATGCCGGCATAGGCGCGCATGCCTTCCGGCACCACGGTCGAGGAATTGTGCGGGCAGCCCGAGCAGAAATAGGGAATGCGCTGGGCGACGTCGCGCGTCTCCGCGGCGATGCGCTGATACTCCTTCAAGCGCGCGACGCGCTGCGCGATCTCGTCGTGGCGGTGATATTTCAACAGCCGCTCGCCGATGCAGATCGCGACCTCGTTGGGATCGAGCGCGCCCTTGACCGGGAACAGCCAGTTGCCGTCCTCGTCCTTCTTGCCGATGCAGACCGGCTGGTTGGCGGTGCCGTAAAGCTCCTCGCGCACCTGGACCTCGATCAGCGAGCGCTTCTCCTCGACGACGATGACGAGATCGAGCCCGGCGGCAAATTCCTTGAGCTCCTGCCGGCTCAGCGGCCAGGGGCAGCCGACTTTATAAAGACGGATGCCGAGCGCGTTGCAGTCGACCTCGTCGATGCCGAGCTCGTCGAACGCCTGGCGCACGTCGAGATAGCTCTTGCCGGTGGTGATGATGCCGATCTTCGGATCGCGCCCGCCGGAGGTGATGATGCGGTTGAGCTTGTTGGCGCGCACGAAGGCGAGCATGGCGTCGCGCTTGAAGTCGTGCAGCCGCGCTTCCTGGGTCAGGATCGGATCGCCGAGACGGATATTGAGGCCGCCTTCGGGCATGCGGAAATCGCTCGGGATGACGATGTTGACGCGGTCGAGGCTGCCGTCGATCGCCGCCGTCGACTCGATCGTCTCGTGCATCGTCTTGAATGCGACCCAGGCGCCGGTGAAGCGCGACATCGCCCAGCCATAGAGGCCGTAGTCGACGACCTCCTGCACCCCGGCGGGGTTGAGGATCGGGATCATCACGTCGATGAAGTGATATTCGGACTGGTGCGCGGTGGTCGAGGATTCGGCGGTGTGGTCGTCGCCCATCAGGGCGAGCACGCCGCCGTTCTTCGCCGTGCCGGCGAAATTGGCGTGGCGGAAAACGTCGCCGGTGCGATCGACGCCGGGACCTTTGCCGTACCACATGGAGAAGACGCCGTCGTATTTGCCCTCGCCGCGCAGCTCCGCCTGTTGCGTGCCCCACACCGCGGTGGCGGCGAGGTCTTCATTGATGCCGGCCTGGAAACGGATGTCGTTCTTCTTGAGGAAGCGCTCGGCGCGCTGGAACTGGCCGTCGAGGCCGCCGAGCGGCGAGCCGCGATAGCCGGTGATGTAGCCCGCGGTATTGAGGCCGTTGCGGCGGTCGAGCTCCTTCTGCATCAGGCAGAGCCGCACCAGCGCCTGGAAGCCGGTGACGAAAACCGGGTTCTGGCCGAGATCGTATTTATCGTCGAGCTTGACGTCGCGCAGCGGCATCGGGTGGGCCTCCTGCCGGCCAGTTTGCCCTCACCGACCCGACATTGCCAGAGGGCTGGGGATTACAGCGACATATGGGGTTGCGCGCGCCGCGGACAATGCGACCGGCGGACGATCAGTGCGTCGCCGAATTCAGGCCGAACACGATTTGCGGTGCAGCAAAACCGGCCACCGGGAATTCGCCGCGGCTGGCTGAACTCGTTCGCGACATGCGCGGCAAAATCGGCCGAGGCGACGATCGTTTCGCCGAGCTTGGAAGCGACCTTCTCCAGCCGCGCCGCGAGATTGACCGCCGGCCCGATGCAGGTGAAATCGAGCCGGTTGCCGCCGCCGATATTGCCGTACATCACCTCGCCGGCGTGGAGCGCAAGCCGGAACCGCGTGGCCTCGCTCTCGCTCTTGCGCGGCAATTCGGCGATCCGCGTCTCCACTTCGCGCGCGCAGGCGAGCGCGCGGCGGCAGACCGCGTCGGCGTCGGCGTCATCGGCGATGGGAAAAATCGCCAGCAGGCCGTCGCCCATGAATTTGAGCACCTCGCCGCCGTGATCGAGGATGGCGGGGACCTGGGCGCCGAAATAGCGGTTGAGGAGATCGATCAGCTCCTGCGGCGGCAGCCGCTCGGAGAGCGTGGTGAAGCGCGCGCATGTCCGAGAGCCAGATCGCGGCGCGGATCGCTTCCACATAGCCGCGGCGGATCTTGCCGGCGAGAATCTTCTCGCCCGGTTTGATGGCCGACATAGGTATCGAGCAGATTTTCCGCGGTCCGCCGCAGCGCGCGAATTTCCGCAACCCGCGCCAAAGGCGCGATCACCGATTCGAGATCGGAGAACTGCTTGGGCGTGAAGCCGCCCGGTTGCTGCGTCGTCCACGTCGCCACGTGCACCGCGCCGTCGAAGAACACCAGCGGGAACGCGGCGTAGTCGGTCGCCCCTTCGGCGCGCAGCTCGCGTACAATCGGAAAATCGTCCGGACAGTTGCGGTCGGCAAGGTGGCGGCGGATCGGCTTGCGGCTCGCGTAGATGGCAACGACCGGGCTATCGAGATATCGGGCGGTCTGCATCATCGCGAACGGCGCCGCCGTGACCTTCACCCCGGTCTGCTCCTGCCAGACGAAACTGCGGCCCATGATGTCCGGGTGCAGCGTGTTGACAAACACGGCGACCCGCCACAACGGCAACCCGCACTCGAGCAGCCCCCGGCACAGCTGGTCCAGCACGTCCTCGGAGCGGGCGGCGGATGTCGCACCGTCCGCGAGCCAATCGACGACCGTCTTGATGTCCTTCATCGCGGCTCGCTCGCTTCGCTGTTGGCTGCTCACGCGTTCGCGCTCGGACGCGCCGAGACCTGCGCGTGCCATCGGCCCAAATTCTTGCATTCTTCGGGAACGGACAGTTTGACCCAGCGCGCGAAATCGACCGACACCAGCGCGGTGATGTCGGCGAGGCTGTAGCGCGCGCCGGCGACGAATTCGCTCTGCGCAAGACGCGCATCCATGAGCTCGAAGAAGCGGGCGACGCGGGCGCGCCCGCGCTCGGCGAGCGCCGGGATCTGCACGTAGTCGTCCGGCCCGGGCAGCGCCCGATCCTTGAGGCGGGGCGTCGCATTGCGCAGCGCGTCCATGACTGCATAAAAGCCGTTGCGCTCGGCGATACGGTGCCACTCCGCGACGACCGCCTTCTCCTCAGCGCCTTCGCCCATGAGCGGCGGCTGCGGGTTGGTCGCCTCGAAATAGATGCAGATGCCGATCGCGTCGGTGATGCGTGTGCCGTTGTCGAGCTCGAGCACCGGCACCGTCGCATCGGGATTGATAGCGCGAAACTCGGGCTTGAGTTGTTCGTTGTTGCGCAGATCGACCTGCACAGTCGGCACGCTGATCCCTTTCTCGGCGAGAAAAATGCGGACCCGGCGCGGGCTCG
Source organism: uncultured Alphaproteobacteria bacterium (assembly GCA_963695665.1). GTDB lineage: Bacteria > Pseudomonadota > Alphaproteobacteria > Rhizobiales > Xanthobacteraceae > BOG-931. Next base: position 69,616 of record CAVOHL010000009.1, on the reverse strand, counting down.
GCGCGGTTGTGCAATCGTAGAACTTCATCGGGCATTCCCTCTCGGCATAAGCGCGTCGCATCACCAGGGCAGACCGCAGAGATCGATCGCGCCGCCTTGCGGCGCGAGCCGCAGATCGAACACGAACGGGGTCATCGCGTCAAAGCGGACGCGGCCACCGGGCTGCTCGCAGAACAGGTCGCCGGCGAATTGCCGCCAGCCGAGGCCGCGATAGAAGGCGAAATTGTGCGGTTCGCAGACGAGCAACGCGAAGTCGGCTCCGCCGGCGTCGCGCATCTCCGCGACCGCCAGACGGATCGCGGTCGAGGCATGGCCTTGTTTGCGCGCGTCCTCGCGGGTGATGACGCCGCCGATGCCGCCAATCCTGACCTCACGGTCGGCCCACTTCGCTTGCCGCAAATAGAAGCCGACGTGGCAGACAAGCTCGTTCATGGCGTTCCACACCAGCACGCGCCGCTCGGCATGGGCCCAGACCACATGCGCCCAGGAAAAGGTGGCGTAGACCTCCGGCGGCCACACCGCATCAAAGAGCGGACCGGCCTGTTCCCAGGCGGCGTCGCCCGGCCGGATTTCGACGCGTGCGCCGGCGGGCAAGCGCAAATTCGCTTTCGTCTCGACGCTCACCGTGCCCTCACTCATCCATCGGCTGACATGCGCTCGCGGCGCGGCTTCGCTCTCGATCGTTTCGCCAAGGAATATGCGGCAGCTTGCAGGTTGCGCGCGCGGTAGCGCTATTCTACACGAACGCCCCGGATCGGCACGTCGCGGGCGCGGCATGCGCTGGAGCACACGCGCTACTTCGCGATTTTGAAATTTCGCGTCGTGGCCAGCACGGTCCCGCACAACGTCTCCTTGCCGGCAGCGACGACGTACACATCGGCGGCGCCGACCGAATTGGTATTGCCCGCCTGAAGCACGCGTCCTTTGGCCTTCAATTTTTCACCCTTGGCGAGACCGGTCATCTTGATGGTGAAATCGAGGGTCGCCAGCGCCCAACCGCGCGGCAGCAGCGACAGGCACGACGCGACCGCAGCCACGTCGCCGGCCGCGCCGACCATCGAGGCGGGGAATTGGGTCGGCGGCCCGGAGAATCTCTCGGCAAACGGCAGCTCGATCGTGACTTCGCCGGGAGTGTAGGAAACGACGCTGATCGCGTATTCCCGCACGAAGGGCAGCGCCGAGAGAAACGATTTCAGCTCGGTTTCGTCGAGACGGTCTTGAGCGACTTCCAAGGGACCCACTCCTGAGGCGTTCTTCCTTCGCGGAGCCGATACCTCGGCCCGCGCGTGCGCGCACAGCGACAATAGCGGGAAAGGCGACACGTTGTCGTGCGCTGCGCAAAGACAACGATGCCGGTTCAAACGCCTTCGACGGCGATCACATTGGCTTTAGACACGCGCTGCCGAAGCGGTTTGAGCGGGCGATACTCTTCAGAAGTCCACCAGCGCTTGAGTGCGTCCATTGTCTGGAACTCGAGAACCATCACGCGCTTCGGTATCCACTCGCCCTCCAGCACCTCGGCGCTTCCCAATCGCACCAGCGCACGACCGCCATATTTGGCGAAGATCGGGACCGCCTGGCGGCGGTACTCGTCCAGTGCGCTCACATCCTCAACATCGAGATCGACGATCATGTACGCGGCCATACTCTTTACTCCCTTTTGCCCATGCTGACGACGGCGCGATAGGTGATCCGGATCAGATCATCGACCAGCGGCGGCGGCGCCTCGCGTCGCTGCAGATGCGGCCGCACCGCGGCTCCCGGTGCATCGGCCAGCACGAATTGAGCAAGCCGCAGCTCATCGGCACCGCCGCGGCCGAAAGCGTCGAGCGCGAACCGTTCCAGGCAGGCCTCGAAGCGCCGCGCCTGGTCGGCAACGCCCTTCTTCAGCCGCGCCGGCCATTCGCCCTGTACGAAGTCGTGCCGGCTGTAGAGCAGCAGCAGCCGCGCATCGTCCATATGCTGTCGCACCCAAGCCGGCATGTGCAGCGCCGCCGCAAGTCCGTCGCCCGCCCCGATCGCCGCGATGAACCCTTGCTGAAACGACAGCACGGCCGCGAGCCAAAGCTCGCCCAAGAGCAGGTCGCGTGAGGCGAACCGGTAATAGAACGAGCCCTTTGGCGCCTTGAGGCGCTCGGTGACCGAGCCGACGGTGACGCCGGCCGGACCACGCTCGGCTGCGAGCTCGCGGGCGGCCACGAGGAAGTCGGCATGCTCAAACAGCGCGTGTCCCATGGAGATGTTGACTAATCGGTCTAGACCGTATAGTCAACTCCTGTTTTGCCCGGCAAGTTGCGACCGTCGGCGGATGGTGGAGGTAGACGATGACGACGACCGAAGGCGTGGACCGGTTACTCGCCGCCGCGCGGGACACGATGGCGAAAGTGACCGACTGCTGGGCGGCGACGCCTTCCGCGGACGGTGGAGTAAGCGTCCGGGTTGTCGCGCCGATTCCCGGCGTGCCCGGTGAGGACGATTGGACGATCTGGCTTGCGACGGGAGGCGGCTCGCGCAAGGCGGGGGAGATCCGACGCAGCGGGCGGCTCACGCTCGGATATCAGCATCATCCCGACCGCGCCTATGTCGCTCTCATCGGCCGAGCCGCACTCTTCGAAGACCGAGCCGAAATTCGCCGCCGGTGGGTTGAGACATGGCGTGTTTACTTCCCGCGCGGCCCCGATGATCCCGAACACGGTTCTCGTCAAGGTGAACGTCGAGCGCATCGAACTGTGCGTGCGCGGCGTCTCGCCGGAGCCATTCGGTTCACGGCCGTCGGTGCTCCAGCGCGATGCGGATCGCCGGTGGAGTGTCGTCTCCGCCTGAGCGTGCGTCCTAACTGCACAGCAGCAAACAGGCCGCGCCGAAGATTCAGGCCGAAGAATTTTCCAGACCGACGCCGTGCCGGAGCAAGCCCTCCCCTCTGCGGGTGCGGCGACGCATAGGAAATTCCCTGCTTCGGCGAGAGATGAAAACCATATAGGGTCTCGTGTTGCGGTACAGACCGTGCGGGCCTATTTTCCGGTTCGTCGCGCGATCGCGACCAAAAAACGATCGCTCCGTCTCAACAGCCGCCGCGAGGCAAATCATGGCCAATTTCACTCCGATCTCCGCCGCCATCGGCGGCGCGCTGATCGGGCTTTCCGCCGTCCTCTTGATGCTGCTCAACGGCCGCATCGCCGGCATCACCGGAATTGCCGGCGGTCTGATCGATCCGATCAGCACCGACCGCTTCTGGCGCGCGGCCTTCATCGTCGGCCTGATCGCGGCGCCGCTCTCCGCCATGCTCATCGGCTACACGGTGCCGGTGCCGCAGATGCCGACCAGCATGGTCACCATCGCCGTCGCCGGCCTCCTGGTCGGCTTCGGCACGCGGATGAGCAATGGCTGCACCTCCGGCCACGGCATCTGCGGCATGGCGCGGCTGTCGACGCGTTCGATCACGGCGACGGCGGTGTTCATGGGCTGCGGCCATCATCGTCGTCGCGCTGACGCGGCATGTGGTCGGAGGCTGAGCCATGCGCGCACTCGCAAGTCTCGTCTGCGGCTTCGTCTTCGGCTGGGGCCTGTTCATCTCCGGCATGATCCAGCCGGCCAAGGTCCTGGGCTTCCTCGACGTCTTCGGCATCCCCGGCGGCACCTGGGATCCGAGCCTCGCCGTGGTGATGGCGGCGGCGCTCGCCGTCGCGAGCCGTCGGCTATGCGCTCATCCGGCAGCGCCAACCGATTCTCGACACCAAAGCCTATTGGCCGACGCAGACGCCCATCGACCGGCCGCTCATCGCCGGCGCGGTGCTGTTCGGCATCGGCTGGGGCTTGGTCGGATTGTGTCCGGGTCCGGCGATCGAGAACCTGGCAACGCTGTCGTCGCCGGTGATCATCTTCGTCGTCGCCATGGCGGCCGGCATGGCCGCGCATAATTTCTGGCAAGCGCGCGCCGCGGCGTCGGCCGCGAGCACTCTCGCGCCGGCAAGCGCCGCCGACGGCTAGAAGCAAGGCAATCGCCCGTAACGAAGCGCGCCGGCAGTCGATCGACTACCGGCGCGATATTTCGCTACGAAACGTCGAGGACGGACCGTTAGCTGCCGGCGCCGCCGGAGATGAGGTCGCCAAACAGGTTCCAGGTGGTCCCGTCGAACTTCATCAGTTGCATCTGCTTGATCGGAGCAAAGTCGTCGGCGCTGGTCGACAGCGTCAGGCCGGGGAGCGACAGCGGTCCATTCTTGATGTGGAGGTTGGCCGCCTGCTTCATCACGTTCTCACGGGTGAGATTGTCGCCGCACGCCTTGAGCACCTCGACCATCAGATACGCCACGCCATAGCCGTAGGTGTTGTTGGCGTCGGTGAGATTGCCCGCGGGATTGTATTTCTTCATCCACGCCACCCATTCTTTCATGTCGGGCGCGTCCTGCCATTGCGGGTCGGTCGGGTCTTTGCCGTAGGTCGCCGAGATGATGCCGACGCCCTTCTCCGGTCCGGCGGGCTTCATCACCGCGCCGACCGAGCTCGATACGTTGCTGAGGAAGTGCATCGGCTTCCAGCCGATATCGAACACCTTGCGGATGGTCATCGCGCCGAATTTGGGAATGGCGGCCGTCACCAGAGTATCGGCGCCGCTCCCTTGCAGCGAGGCGATTTGCGAATCGACCGTCGGGTCCGAGGTCTCGTAGGACTGGGTGGCGACGATCATCTTGTCGGCCTTGTCGCCCAGGCCTTCGCGCAGGCCGATCAGGTAGTCCTTGCCGAAATCGTCGTTCTGATAAAGCATCGCGATCTTGGCGTTCGGCAGGTTCTTGAGGATGTAGCGGCCATAGATGCGCGCTTCGATCCGGTAGCTCGGCTGGTAGCCCATGGTCCAGGGAAAGTGCTTCGGGTCGTTCCACTTGTCGGCGCCGGTGGCGACGAACAGTTGCGGCACCTTGTTGTCGTTGAGGTAGGCGCGGATCGCGGTATTGGGCGGCGTGCCGAGCGGATTGAACATCAGCAGCACCTGGTCCTCTTCGACCAATTTGCGCACGACTTCGACGGTCTTCGGCGGACTGTAGCTGTCGTCGCGGCTGATGAAGTTGATCTTGCGGCCTTTGATGCCGCCCTGCTCGTTGATCATGTTGAAATAGGCAGCCTCGGCCTTGCCGATGACGCCATAGGCCGAAGCCGGGCCGCTATACGGCATCGTGTTGCCGATCTTGATTTCGGTATCGGTGACGCCGGGCCCGTATTGGCCTGCCGCGAGAGCGAGCCCGCTGGCGAGCACCAGAGTGGCCGCCGCGAAGCCCGTTGCAGTAATCCGTCTCATTCTCACAACTCCGATTTTGCTATGTGAAACTCCTCCACCGCGGATATTAGCGGCATTGCCGGCTGCGTTGAAGCTCCGGCGCCTTGGTCAGGTCGATTTTCGTGGTCATGGTTTCTTCTTGCGGATCGTCGGGTCCAAATGGAAGATTCTTGCCGCATTCAGCCCGAGAATGTTGCGTTTAGCCTGTTCGGACAGGAACGGCAGATCGTAGATCGCCGCCGGGAGATCGAAATCATAGTGCGGCCAATCCGACGAAAATAGCAGCTGATTCTCGGCATTGATCATCTCGAGCGTGATTTCCAGCGCCCGCGGATGCGTCGTCTCCATCGGCTGCGTCGTGTACCAGCAGTTCTGCCGCATGTATTCGCTGGGCAGGCGCTTGAGCTGCGGCGCCTCCGATTGCCGCATCAGGAACTGATCGTCGAGCCGTTGCATCAGGAACGGCACCCACGCCAGCCCGCTCTCGATCCAGATCGATTTGAGCCGCGGAAACCGCTCGGGAATTCCGTTGAGGATCCAGTTCGTCATGTGCACGAGATTGCACCAGACGAAGCCCAGCGCATGCATGCCGACGAAGCGGTTTATGGTGGCGAGCGACTGGTCCTGCCAATGATAGCCGGAATGGAACGCCAGCGGCTTGTCGAGCTCTTGGATCATGGCGTAGAGCCGCATGTAGTCGTTGTGATGGACCGGCTTGTAGCGCGTGCTGGTCACGCAAAAGCCGATCACGCCTTTCTTGTCGCCGAACTCCTTGACCGTGCGCTCGGCCTCTTCCGGCGTGTTGAACGGCAGGTAGACCAGCGTCTTGATGCGATCGTCGGCGGCGAGCACGCGCTCGACGAGCCATCGGTTGTAGGCGCGGCCGAGCCAGACCTCCATCTCCGGCTGCGGATGCATGCCGAGCATCAGCATCGGGGTGGGAAAAACGACCATGTAGTCGATGCCGAGCGAATCCATCGCCCGGCGCGTGAGCACGACGTCGCGATGGGTGTCGGTTTCGGCGATCTTCTCGCGCTGGCCGTCCTGATGCGGAATGCGTCCGCCGACCGATTGGTAGCGCAACGCGATATCGCCGTTGAGGCCGTAGGGAATGCCGATCCGGTCGTGCTGGAAGCGTATGGCATTGTCGCGAACGACCGGATCCTCGATATAGGTGACGATCTCGTTCCACGACGCGGTCTCGAAATGGTGAGCGTCGATGTCGCAAATGAGCCAGTCGGCAAAGCCGCGCCGGCGCGCGTCGTTCCTGGCGTGCGCCAGGATATCGCGCGTGTCGGTGAAGACGTCGATGGTTTGCACCGGATGCGGCTCGGCCGAGCGAGCCGGCGGAATGGAGACGTTCATGCGTTGCCTCGCCTAGTTTGGCTTGTTCAGGCGTCCCGATAAATGTCGTCGTCCGGACGGCGGCGATACCATAGCGCCAGCTCCATCGGCCCGAGCCGCAGCGCGCGCAACAGCTCGGAGACCGCGGAGAGGAGCTCGGTCGCGGTCAGCTCCTCGTCTTTGCGGCCGGCGATCGGCCGGAACGTGCGCTCCTCGCCATCGGACTTCGCCACGTACAATCGAATGGCGGCGGTCATGATCTGGGCGACCGCCTCGTCGGAGACCCGGCGCGCTTCGCCGCGCTCTATCAGGTCGCGGGCCGCGGCGAGCAGCTTTGGCGCAGCTTCATCGATCCAGGCGTATTCGTCGTTCCGCCGTGGATCGTCAGGGCGTGACATACACCCCTCCGTCGCGGACGATGACGCTCGCTTTGCGCAGCTTCAGGGCCGCGTGACCCGGGTGCTCGCCGGTTCTGACATTGTATTCATAGCCGTGCCAGGGACAGACGATATGCGTGTCGTCGGCATGGTATTGCAGCGTCCGCACCGTGCCGTCGCTCAGCACCGGCTCGACGACACGCTGCATGATCCGGCCCTGACACACCGGACCGCCGCGATGAGCGCATTCATTGTGCCAGGCGTAGAACTCGCCATCGACCAGGAAAACTCCGATCTCGGCCTCGCCGCATTTGAGCAACAGGCGGCCGGTCTCCTTGAAGTCGTCGACGCTGCCGGCGCGATACTCGGTCATGAAAGCTCCCGGATGAAGGTCAACTGCCGGCGCCGGAAAGCACCGGACCAAACAGCCGCCAGGTCGTGCCGTCGAACTTCATCAATTGCATCAGCTTGATCGGAGCGTAATCGTCGGCGCCGGTCGAAACGGTGATACCGGGCAGCAACATCGGCAGCTTCAGGTCGTGGATATTGGCGGCCTCCTTCATCACATTCTCGCGGGTGAGATTATCGCCGCACGCCTTGAGCACCGCCGCCATGGTCTGGGACAGCGCGTAGCCGTAGACGGTGAAATTATCGGCGATGTTGCCCGAGGTGTTGTACTTCTTCATCCAGGCGAGCCAGTCGCGGTATTCGGGCGTGTCCTGCCACTGCGGATCGGTCGGGTCCTTGAAGTAGCCCGCCGAGATGATCCCGACGGACTTGTCCAGTCCCGCCGGCTGCAGCGCCGCCTTGACCGAGGTCGACACGTTGCTGAGGAAGTGCGTCGGCTTCCAGCCGAGGTCGTAGACCTTGCGGATGGCCTGCGCGGCAAACTTGGAAATAGCCGCCGTGAGCAGGATTTCGGCGCCGCTTGCCTGCAGCGACACGATCTGTGAATTGAGCGTCGCATCGGTGGTCTCATACGACTGGATGGCGACGATCATCTTGTCGGCCTTGTCGCCGAGCCCTTCGCGCAACCCGATCAGATAGTCCTTGCCGAAATCGTCGTTCTGATAGAGCACCGCGATCCTGGCGTTGGGCAGGTTCTGCAGGATGTAGCGGGCATAGATGCGCGCCTCGATGCGGTAGCTCGGCTGCCAGCCCATCGTCCACGGATGGTGCTTCGGATCGTTCCATTTGTCGGCGCCGGTGCCGACGAAGAGTTGCGGCACCTTGTTGTCGTTGAGGTAGCCCTGGATCGCGGTGTTGGGCGGCGTGCCGAGCGTGTTGAAGAGAATGAGCACGCGATCCTCTTCCACCAGCTTGCGCACCTGCTCGACGGTCTTCGGCGGGCTGTAGCTGTCGTCGCGGCTGATGAAGTTGATCTTGCGGCCGTTGATGCCGCCCTGCTCGTTGAGCATGGCGAAATAGGCGGCGTCCGATTTGCCGATCGCGCCGTAGCTCGAATTCGGGCCGCTATAGGACATCGTGTTGCCGATCTTGATCTCGGTGTCGCTGGCGCCCGGCCCGTATTGACCGGCGGCCATGGCAAGGCCGCCGGCGACGACGAGGCTCGCCGCCGCAAGGCCGCTCACGATGATCCGTCTCATGTCGCAGCTCCGGGTCTCGCCGGCACAACTCTGCCGGCGCGAATACTAGCGGCCGATCGTCTTCAAGTCTCGCTTGGTCTCGTGAAGTCTTTCGTCATCCCCTGAAGTCTTGGGCGGGTCGCCGCGGTTTCTTGCCCGGCGGCCGGTTTTGGTGGAGACTTGCACGAACACGATCGAACCGAGGACACGCCGATGGAAATCGTCCCGCTGGGTCCGGGCTTCGGCGCCGAGCTGCGCGGCGTCGGCATCGCCGACGTCGCGGCGGACGAGGACGCATACCGGCAGGTCCGCGCCGCGTTCGAGGAGCATTCGGTGCTGGTCTTTCGCGGCCAGGACGTGACCGACGACACGCAGCTCGCCTTCTCGCGCTGTTTCGGGCCGCTGGAAGTGACCAAGGTCGGCGCGCTCGGCGCCGGCACCAACCTCGCGATCCTCTCGACCATCGACGAGAACGGCAAGGTCGTGCCGGCGGATCACCGGCTGGCGCTCGGCAACAAGGCCAACCAGCTGTGGCATACCGACAGCACGTTCAAGCGCGTGCCGGCGCTCGCCTCGGTGCTCTCCGCGCGCATCATTCCGGCGCGCGGCGGCGAAACCGAATACGTGTCGACGCGGCTTGCCTGGGAGCGGCTCGACGCCGGCTTGCGCCAACGGCTCGAGGGAGCCTTCGCCTGGCACGACTACGCCCATTCGCGCGGGAAGATCGCGCCCGACCTCGCCAACGCCGAGGAGCGCGCGGCGCTGCCGCCGCAATGCTGGCGGCTCGTATGGAAGAACCCGATCAACGGCCGCAGCGCGCTCTACATCGCCTCGCACGCCTATGCGATCGAAGGCATGGAGCAGAAAGCGGCGCAACAACTCCTCGACGCGCTGATCGAGGCGGCGACGGCGCCGGAGGCAAGCTACGTCCACAGCTGGCGCGGCGGCGACGTGGTCATGTGGGACAACCGCGCCACCATGCATCGCGGCCGCCCCTGGCCCGCGCACGACGCGCGACTGATGATCCGCACCACCATCTCCGCGACCGCGGCGGACGGGACCGAGAGCGTGCGCTTCTCGCCGCGGCAGGCGGCGGAGTGAGGCGACTGAGAGCTTCGGCGCTCCGGTCGCAGGACGCCTCAACGGCCGCCGGAGACCGGCAGAACCGCCCCGGTGACATAGGCGGCCGCGGGCGAGACGAGAAAGCGCACGCAGTCGGCGACCTCCGCCGCCGTTCCGGTCCGCGCCATCGGGACCGTCGGCGCCATGCGCTCGACCCGGTCCGGCATGCCGGCGGCGGCATGGAGCTCGGTATCGATGAGACCCGGCGCCACCGCATTGACGCGGATGCCCTCCGCGGCGACCTCGCGCGCGAGGCCGACCGTCAGCGTGTCGAGCGCGCCCTTGCTGGCGGCGTAATGGATCCATTCGCCCACGCCGCCAAGCTGCGCGGCGCGCGATGAGACATTGACAATGCTTCCGCCCGCGCCGCCTCTGCGCGTCGACATCCGCCGCACCGCTTCGCGGCAGCACAAGAACGCGCCGAAGACGTTGACGGAAAAGACGCGCGCGAGCGCCGACGCCGGCAGCTCCGCGAGCCTGCTGAAACCTCCGGTCACTCCACCATTGTTGACCAGCACGGTCGGAGCGCCAAGGCGCCGGTCGACGGTCTCGAACAGGCGAATGACATCGGCCTCTTCGGCGACATCGGCTTGCACCGCAATGGCGGTCCCGCCACTGCCGACGATCTCCGCGACGGTCTTTGCCGCCGCGCTTTCGTTGCTGGCGTAATTCACCACGACCGCATAACCGTCCGCAGCGAGACCTTTAGCGATTGCGGCGCCGATACCACGCCCGCCGCCGGTCACGATCGCGACGCCCTTGGCGCTAGCCATGGCAATGCTCCATCGGCGGCCAACAATTCATGCGCATGAAACCTCCCGCATCGGCTCGGATCAAACGTGCAAGGCGATGACCTGGCCGCCGTCGGCGACGATGGTCGTGCCGGTCATGTAGCGGCCGGCGTCGGAGACGAGCAGCAGGAGCGGACCGTCGAGATCGCGCGTCTCGCCGAAGCGGCCCATCGGGATCTGGCGCTTCATCGCCGCGCCCGACCCGGTCGTCAGATACTCGCGGTTGATCTCGGTGACGATCCAGCCGGGGGCGATGGCGTTGACGCGGATGCCCTTGAAGGCAAGTTCGAGCGCGAGGTTCTTGGTGAGCTGAATGACGCCGGCCTTGGCGGTCGCGTAGCCGATCACGCCCTTGTCGGCGCCGATGCCGAGCACCGAGGCGATGTTGACGATGGCGCCGCCCTTGCCGGCGGCGAGCATGCGGCGGGCGCCCTCCTGCGCCCAATAGAAGACGGCGTCGAGATTGGTGGACAGGACGCCGCCGCCAGTCTTCCTCGGTAATCTCGACGGCGCGGCCGGCCTGCACCACGCCGGCATTGTTGATGAGGATGGTCACGGTGCCGAACGCTTTTTCCGCGGCGTCGAAGGCGCGCTGCATCGCCGCGCGCTCGCGCACGTCGGCTTCGATGGCGACGGCGCGGCCGCCCGATTTCTCGATCCGCGCCTTGACCCCGGCGAGCCGATCGGCGCGGCGCGCCACCAGCGCCACCGCCGCGCCGTTCTCGGCCAGCACCTCGGCGAAGCGCACGCCCAGCCCGCTCGATGCGCCGGTCACCAGCGCCACCTTGCCGGCGAGGTCGAAAATCTGCGCCGCGGTCATGGCATGCTCCCTGTCGGTTTCGGCGGCGAGATAGTACATGCCGGATGCGAGTTCGCCGATGCTGAAAATCGATCTGTGCTATCGTGGCAACAGCCTCGATGGCCGATCGGCCGAACCCGGGACGTCAGATGGCGCAGATGCGAAAGGAGACCGACAGCCACGGCGCGGTCGACGTGCCGGCCGACAAGCTATGGGGCGCGCAAACTCAGCGTTCCATCGCCTATTTCAGTATCGGCCGGGATCTGATGCCTCCCGAAATGATCACCGCGTACGCCATCTTGAAGAAGGCCGCCGCCACCGCGAACCACGCCGGCAAAAAGCTCGACGGCGAGCGCCATGCGCTGATCGTTCGCGCATGCGACGAAATCCTCGCCGGCCAGCACGACGACATGTTCCCGCTGCATGTCTGGATGACCGGCAGCGGCACGCAGTTCAACATGAACGTCAACGAAGTGATCGCCAACCGCTGCTCGCAGTTCGCCGGCAAGCCGCTCGGCAGCAAGGAGCCGGTCCATCCCAACGATCACGTCAACATGTCGCAATCGTCGAACGACACTTTTCCGGCGGCGATGTACATCGCGGCGGCGGTCAATGTGAAAGAGCGCCTCATCCCCGCGGTCGCCGCGCTACGTGACGCGATCGACGGCAAAGCAAAAGCCTGGAACGACATCATCAAGATCGGGCGCACGCACATGCAGGACGCCACCCCGCTGACGCTCGGCCAGGAATGGTCCGGCTATGTGGGGATGCTGACCGACGATCTCGACTGGATCGACGCCGCCCTGCCGGGTGTGTACCGGCTGGCGCTTGGCGGCACCGCGGTGGGCACCGGCATCAATGCGCTGGCCGGGCTTCGCGGAGGCTGCGGCCGCGGAGATCGCGCGGCTGACCGGCCTGCCCTTCGTCACCGCTGCGAACAAATTCGCCGTCCAGGGCGCCCACGACGCGCTGGTGCAGCTTTCCGGAACGCTGCGCACGCTCGCCGTGTCGCTTTACAAGATCGCCAACGACATCCGGCTGATGTCATGCGGGCCGCGCGCCGGATTCGCCGAACTGTCGATCCCGGAGAACGAGCCGGGTTCCTCGATCATGCCCGGCAAGGTCAATCCCACCCAGTGCGAAGCGCTGACCATGGTCGCCGTGCAGGTGATGGCCAACGACGTCGCCGTCGGTTTCGGCGGCGCCGGCGGCTACCTGGAAATGAACGTCTACAAGCCGCTGATGATCTTCAATATCATCCAATCGATCGTGCTCATGAGCGATGGCTGCGTGAACTTCCGCAAATATCTGGTCGAGGGCGCCAAGCCCAATCTGAAGAAGATCAACGAGGACGTCGCGCGTTCGCTGATGCTGGCGACCGCGCTGGTGCCGGTCATCGGTTACGACAAGGCGGCAAAGATCGCCCACCATGCCATGCACAACGATCTGACGCTGCGCGAAGCCGCCTTGCAATTGGGCTTGATCAGCGCCGCCGACTTCGACCGGATCGTCGATCCGAAGAAGATGCTGCAGCCCTCCTGACGCGGCATCCGCCGGCCGGCATCGCCAACCAGCCGCCCGGTCTACGCCCGCGCGCGATAGGATCGGCTCGGTATCTGGAAGCCGCAGCTCGAGCCGTCGGTGACCGCGACCTCGTCCTCCCACGGCAGCCGGTATTTGCCCGCCACCAGATCGCGCATGTAGGTATACGGGCAATCCTGCGCGCCGCCTTTGACGGCGACAAAGCCGCGATGGCCGAACTGATAGATGTTGTTCTCCACGCCCCAGAGCCGCCGCGCCTCGTCGGCGAGCTTCGGGCGCACCTCGGCGGTGATGATCTCGTCGGGAGCGCCGTTGCCGGTGACGAGCGGCACGCCGTCGAAATTGACGATCATGCCCTCGCCCATGGAATTGAACACGCCGTCGGTTCCGGCCATGCACACATTCGCCGTGTACATGAGGTTCGAGAACGCGTTGCTCTGATTGCTGACCTGCCAGGCCTGCCGGATCGGCGCGGTGTAGCCCGCGGTGCGCAGCATGATGTTGGCGCCCTTGTAGGCGCATTCCCGCGCCATCTCCGGAAACATGCCGTCGTGGCAGATGATCAGCGCGATTTTGCTGCCGTTCGGGCCGTCGCACACCGGGATGCCGAGATTGCCCGGCTCCCACGGCTCGACCGGCACCCAGGGATGCATCTTGCGGTAATAGAGCTTCAGCTCGCCGCGCGCGTCGATGATGACGCCGCTGTTGTAGGGATTGCCGTCCGGATTGTACTCCATGATCGAGAAGCAGCCCCAGATGCCGTTCTCGGAACACGCCTTGCCTGAAGCTCGCGACCTCCGGTCCGTCGAGCCGCGACATCAGCTCGGCATTGGTATCCATGGACAGGCCGTGCAGCGAATATTCGGGGAAGACCACGAGGTCCATGGTGGTCATCCCCTTGCGCGCCTTCGCCACCATGGCGCAGATCTTCTGCGTCTGCGCCGCGAGATCGCTTTTGCTGGCGATCGTCGGCAGTTGCAGTTGGACGAGCCCGATGACCACGCCGTCGGGCGCCTTGTTCAATCCGCCAAGCCCGCTCATCGATCGTCTCCTCCCTTGCGTTGTTGCCGCCGCGGTCGCCATGCAAGAATTGTACAATTTGCATGCGGCCGGCGCGGTGACAGTCGGCCGGCCCGCACTATAATGAGCCGCCGGGGATTAAAGAGGCGCGCGCATCATGGCGCACGATCATGACCACGACGATGATCACGAGCACGGCTCGGAGCTTTCCGAGATGCAGCTGCGCGTGCGCGCGCTCGAGACCGTGCTGGCGGAGAAGGGCTATATCGATCCGGCGGCGCTCGATGCGATGATCGAGGCCTATGAGACCAGGATCGGCCCGCATATCGGCGCGCGCGTCGTCGCCAAGGCCTGGTCCGATCCGGCCTTCAGGCAGGCGCTGATCGCGGACGCGACCAAGGCCGTGCAGACGCTGGGCCTGATGAACCGCGTCGGCGATCACCTGATCGCCGTCGAGAATACGGCAAAGCTCCACAACATCATCGTGTGCACGCTGTGCTCCTGCTATCCGTGGGAAGTGCTCGGCCTGCCGCCGGTCTGGTACAAATCCGCGCCCTATCGTTCGCGCGCGGTCAACGATCCGCGCGGCGTCCTTGCCGATTTCGGCCTCAAGCTGCCGGCGGACACGCAAATCCGGGTTTGGGATTCGACCGCGGAGACGCGTTTCATCGTGCTGCCGATGCGTCCCGCCGGCACCGAGGGCTGGAGCGAAGAAAAACTCGCCGCGCTGGTCACGCGCGATTGCATGATCGGCACCGGGCTGCCCAAAAGTCCGAAGGACGTCGTGTAATGGATGGTGTGCACGATATGGGCGGCATGCACGGCTTCGGCACCGTCGCGCCCGAGCCGAACGAGCCGGTTTTCCATGCCGAATGGGAGGCGCGCTGCCTCGCGCTCAACCGCGCCATGGGCGCGGCCGGCGCCTGGACCATCGACGAGGGACGCGCCGGCATCGAGGAGCTGCCGCCGGAGGTTTATCTGTCGCGCTCCTATTACGGGAAATGGGCGCTGCGGCTGGAGAACATGGTCGTCAAGCTCGGCTTTGCCGGCGCCGATGAGCTCGCCGCCGGCCATGCGCTCCGCCCCGGCAAGCCGCTTAAGCGCAGGTTCGACCTTGCCGCGGTTGCGCGCACACTGACCCGCGGCTCCTTCGGCCGGCCGGCGCCAACGCCGGCGCGCTTCAAGATCGGCGACCGCGTGCGCACCAGGAATATCCACCCGGTCACGCATACGCGCCTGCCGCGCTACGCCCGCGGCCGCGTCGGCGTCATCGAAGCGTTGCGCGGCTGTCACGTATTTCCCGACTCGGTCGCGATCGGCACCGGCGAAGACCCGCAATGGCTCTACACCGTGCTGTTCGCGGGCCGCGAATTATGGGGCGAGAATGCCGACCCGACGCTCAACGGTCTCGATCGAAGCATTCGAACCGTATCTGGAGGCGGCGTAGCAAATTTTCCTTCCCCGTTTCGCGGCGGGAGGAACAAAAACGGGAGCCAAGCGCGGAGGAGGGATAAAATTGGGATCGCGTGCCGAGAGCAAACAAAGACCAGCAAAGAAGCGATTGACATGAGCGTCGATCTCGCCACCCTGCCGGCGACGCCGTCGTCGCAGGGCTTCCCGCGTAATGAAGATGGGCCGGTGTTTCACGAGCCGTGGGAGGCGCAGGCTTTCGCACTCGCCAGGTCGCTGCAGGAGCGCGGCGTATTTTCCGCAACCGAGTGGGCCGCGGCGCTCGGCGCGGAAATCAAGCAAGCGCAAGCCGCCGGCGATCCGGATACCGGCGAGACCTACTATCATCACTGGCTCGCCGCTCTCGAACGGCTGGTCGCCGCCAAGGGCCTTGCCGATACGCGCACGCTCGCGCGCAACCGCGAAGCGTGGCGGCGGGCCTACGCCCGCACCCCGCACGGCACGCCGATCGTGCTGCAACCGCGCGACTTCGGTGATTGATCTAGCCGCAGCACCGCGTCCGACAATCGATGACCTGAGCCGTAACGTTCGCAACGTTTGCGGCGCATAGGTGCATTGCAACGTTCGCCGCAACATCCGCGTCCCCGATACCTATATCGCTGCAATCAGGAGCACGGAGGCCGATATGTCCGGCAAGATCATCACTGCGACGGTTGCGGCGATACTGCTTGCGTCGACCGCTCTGGCGTCCGCCAAGCCGCACGCCGCACGCCACCAAAACGAGCAGCGCCCGTCACTACGGCGAGCAAGGCCGGTACTACGACGTGGTGCCGGGGCCCGACTATGTGCTGCCCAATTTCGGACCGACCAGCGGAGAAGAAATTATTCCGTCGGCGCGTTTCCCCGCTCCCCAGGGGCAAGGTCGCTAGGCGCCGTTTCCAACATGCTTGAGGCGTGACTCAGGAAAGAGCTATAGCTTCATGTCTTTTTAGTTTTGTGTCCTTTCGCCCGCGTACCCGCAGGCGCTTTCTTCTTCTTTGTCTGATTGTATTCAACAGCGGCACGGACGAGATTTTTCAGGGCACGCTCGTTGATCTTATCGCCCTCGAATAAATCGATCGCTCGCCACACTTTGCCTCCGAGGCCGGCGTTGAAGAGCTTGTCGGGATCGGGGAGCTTCGCCCCGTGAGCAAAGGTAAGCTTCACTTTCTCTTTGTGGGCGTTGCCGACCGCGATGATTCCGTCGCGAGACCACACCGGGCTCCCCATCCACTTCCATTCCTCGATGATCTCGCGGTCTGCCTCAAGGATGCTCTTGCGGACGCTGGCGAGCGTCTTGCCGCGCCAGTCGGTGAGTTTTGCGATCAGCCGGTCGATACATTCCGAGGGGTTCATTGGGTCTTTATGCCTCGAATTCTGGTCCCGCTTCATGCGGCCGCAACACAACTGCGGAAATTTTGAAGGGTGAGTCAATATCTTGGAAAATGCCGCAGGGCTGCCCGATCGTGTCTGGCACTATGGATAGAATTTAATACCGGCAAGTCTTTCAATAGCTTGTGGGCACCTCCGCAACTGCTATAGGTTTAAGTGCCAGTTTTTGCATTGGTTCGTTATGGCAGGGCTTCGCTGGCCATGTGGCTCGCATTTGGTTTATTGGCGCGAAAATTGATCGCGGTTGCCGTTATTTCGGCGATTGCGGTCATCTTCGGCTTTGCGGCACCGGCTAGCGCGCAGACGAAGGTCGCCCTCGTCATCGGCAACGGCGCGTATAGAAACGTGCCGCAGCTTCCCAACCCGCCTAACGATGCCACCGACGTTGCCGCCGCTTTCCTGCGGCTCGGCTTCTCGGTGCGTCTGCTGACCGACGCCACCTATGACGACATCCGAAAGGCATTCCTGGAATTCACCCGGAAGGCGCGCGACTTTGAAATGGCGGTCGTGTTTTTCGCCGGTCACGGCATGGAGACCGGCGGCGAAAATTGGCTTGTCCCGATCGACGCCGAGTTGAAAACCGACCTCGATACTGAGCAAGAAGCCATCTCTTTACGAGCAATCATGCTGACCGTTTCGGCCGCGTCGAAGCTCGGTCTAGACGCGTGCCGGAATAATCCATTTCTCGCCAAGATGAAGCGAACGATTGCTTCGCGCTCGGCGAGCAGAGGCCTTGTTCGCATCGAGCCGATGAACAATGTGCTAATAGCGTATGCGGCCAAGGACGGCACCACCGCCGCGGATGGCGACACTCGCAACAGTCCCTTCACTGCCGCATTGCTCAAACACCTGGAAAAACCCGGACTTGAAATCAACTTCCTGTTCCGCAACGTGCGCGATGACGTCATTGCCGCCACCGATAGCGAGCAGGAACCCTTCGTCTATGGTTCGCTCTCCAAGGAAGCCATCTATCTGAGACCTCCAGTTGTCGGGCCGATTCCGGGCGGTACCGACCAAGTTGCCTGGTCGGTACTTAAGGAGACGACGGACGCGGCGGCTCTCAAACGGTTCGCGGCACAATATCCGAATAGCCCGCTGCGCCAGGACGCCGAGGCGCGCGTTGCTGCACTTGAGGCAGCGCAGGCGGCCAAACCGGCGCCGCCGAGCCCCGATGAGGTCATGTGGATGCTGCTCAAACACACCACGGACCAAATGGCGCTGAGACACTTCACGTCGCAATATCCCGAGAGCCGGTTTCGCCAGGACGCCGAGACGCGCGTTGCGGCGTTGGAGGCGACCAAAGCACCGGCAATCAAGCCCGTTGACGCTCACGAATTGGCGCGTTCGTTGCAGTTCGAGCTCAAGCGGGTCGGCTGCTTTGCCGGTACCGTGAACGGCGAGTTCGACGACGCCACCCGGGCGGCGTGGTACTCGTTTGGCCAAGCTGCCTTGATCAAGCTGCCCGACGAGAAACGCTGGACGCGGTGAAAGCTGTGCGGGCGGCCGAGAAGCGTGTTTGTCCTCTGGTTTGCTCGGACGGCGAGCGCGCAAAAGGCGACCGCTGCGTCGCGATAACGCCGCAAAAGGAGCCG
This sequence comes from uncultured Alphaproteobacteria bacterium, assembly GCA_963695665.1. Classification (GTDB taxonomy): domain Bacteria; phylum Pseudomonadota; class Alphaproteobacteria; order Rhizobiales; family Xanthobacteraceae; genus BOG-931. The sequence goes on along the minus strand of CAVOHL010000009.1, from coordinate 51,330 downwards.
GCAAAGAAAGGAAGCGCCGAACAGGAGCCGCCGCGGAAACGCGTCAGCAAGAATTCCGGGACCTCGCACCCAACTCGTGGTCCGGCCACGGCGGGGCAAGTCCCCTTTTCGTCCGGCAGCCATAGCGGCAGCGCCGGGTGCGGCGGCCCGACAACGTCAGACGCGCGAGGCGCTAGTCTGCCGTGCAATTAGCGCGCTCTGCCATCCCCTGAAGTATCTGCTTTCTTGTTCCGCCGGGCCGATCACCAAAATGCCGGTACCGCCTGGGTCAAGCTTCCTTCCAGGGCAAACGAGCATCGCAATTTAACAACGGCACTTCGGCCAATGCGACGTGGCGGCGCGCGGCGGCTCTATAGTTCCTTGCCGATCATGCGATCGACCGAGTACGGCCCGCCACCGCGGATCGCGATAGCGAACATCACGATGCCGAGCAGAAGCACGTATTCGAAGCCGCCCTTGTCGACCGCAAATCCCGCTTTGAAATGCACGGCGAGGAAGGCGATGCCCAACTCGATAGCGATTGCCGCCGCGAAAAACCGCGTGAACAGACCGATGATCACGCAAACAGCGCCGACCGTTTCCAGAAACATGACGGCCACCGCGAACAACGTGGCGGGCTCCAATCCCTGTTTAGCCATGAAACCAGTGACGCCGGCGAGGCCGAAAGTGCCGACTTTTTGCCAGCCATGCATAAGCAAAACATAGCCGATAATGACCCGAACGAGCGTATAGGCAATATCGCGCCAGGATTCGTAAAATCCCGCGAGGCCCGGAAAGATCAATTTCGTCTCGCCTGCCGCCATGGTTTTCCTCCCCTTGCTCCCGCCGATCGGCGTGGTGTCGGCGTCCCTGGACGAACACCTACAACACGCCATCGGCAGGCGATATTCAACAGTCCGTGCTGTTGCGGTACGGCACGCTGCTTCTGGCCAAAGCCGACATCGGGAGGGCCGCGAGGAATGTTCGCCTTAAGGCATCAAGCTGACGCCCAGTTGACGTGGCGCGTATGCCGGCTTTTGACCCATCCCGGACAATACGTCAGTTCTTAAGGATACAGGCCAGTAGCCCCGCACGGTGTCGAACCTATGCCCACAAGCCCTAACGGGCCTTCTGCCCGAGGTCTTTGCCAAGCGGATGATGGTGTTTGAGGCCCGCGCCTTTGGCTGCGGCGAACAACTGGTCCACGGCTTCACCAATGTGAGCAGCGCCGGTTTTCATGCGCTCGGTCGAAGCGAGGCCCGTCCGGGCGGTTTCCTGCGTGCGGCGGACCGTCTCCTCGATAGCTTTCAAGCCCTCGGTCACGGTCGCGGCATTGGCGGCCGCACGGCTCGCGACTTGCGCGATGCCCTGTGTCCCCATGGCCTGGTCGTCGACGGCCTTTGCAACCGCTTCGACAATTTCAGCGATGCTGGTCGCGGTTTCGCTGTCGATTTTGCTACCGCTGTTGATCTCCGCTACCGAGCGGCGCATGGCATCTTCGATGAAAGCGACCTGGCCGCCGATATCTTCCGTCGCCTTCGAGGTCTGGGAAGCAAGGGATTTGACCTCGGCCGCCACCACAGCAAAGCCTCGCCCTGCATCGCCTGCGCGCGCCGCCTCAATGGTGCCGTTCAGCGCCAGCAAGTTGGTCTGCGTAGCAATCTTGGAAATCAGGTCGGCGACGGAGCTGATCTTTTCGACCGCGTCTGCAAGCGACTGGATTGTCACATTAGTTCGCTCGCGCTGTGACGCCAAATCTATGCGTGCCAAAATCTATTCGCGCGCCAAGACCTGCTCCAGGGCCGCAAGGAACTTCTGCCAGCCGTACTTGGCGCCCTGGTAGGCCTGCTGCTGATCCGGCCGGAAGCCCGACTGCTCCATGCGCAGGTGGGTCCCCGCGCTCGCCGGGGTGAGAGTCCAAGTGACGACACTCTCGAGACCATAGGCCGCCCAGGTGTAGGACAGCGTTTTGTTCGGCTCGACTGCCAGGACCTGACAGTCGACAGCGCCCCAGTCGGCGCGAAGATTGAAACTGTGGTCCACGACCGGCTTGAAGTCGTTCTTCATCAGCCACTCCTCGATCAGGTGCGGTTGCGTGAGCGCGCGCCAGATCTTTTCCGGCGGATAAGGTATCTCCCGTTCGACAACGACGGAGAGCGTTTCGGTCGCGGGATTGCTCATTGGTCCATCCTTTTGAGCAGATCTTCGAGTTGGTCGAACCGGCTTTGCCAGAAGCCGGCCATCTGGCTGGTCCAGTCGATCAGCGGGGCCAAGGCGCGAAGCTGCGCGCTATAGTGCGTCTGGCGGCCTTCGTGGCGGTCGCGCACCAGCCCGGCCTGCTTGAGCACCGCGAGATGCTTTGACACGGCCGGTTGCGAGACCCCGGCCTGAGCCGTCAGCGCCCCGACCGTCTGCTCTCCTTCGCGGCATAGGCGCTCGAAGATCGCCCGCCGCGTCGGATCGGCGAGCGTCCTGAACAGCACATCGTGAGCGTTCGGCATTCGCGATCGATAACCCGCTGGCTATTGATTGACATATAACCGCCGAGATATGTGTGAGTCAAGCAGAGAGCGGCGCCGGGCGGCTATTGCGATTGCTGCCGCGCCCGCTCCCGGTTGGCGCCGCGCTCGATCAGATATTCGCGGTCGAGCAGCGTGACCGAGTGATTGAGATCGGACTGCGCGATGAGCACGCCGACATCCTTGCCGCGGAGCGCGCCGATGACCTCGGCGAGACGCCGCGACAGCGCCGGGGCCACGCCCTCGAAGGGCTCGTCGAGGAGGAGGAGGCGCCTGCCGGCCTGCAGCGCGCGGGCGAGCGCGACCAGTTTCTGCTGGCCGCCGCTGAGCACCAGCGGCTTGCGCTGGCGCATGGCCGCCACTTCCGGCATCAGGCCGTAGACGAAATCGAGCCGCGCCGCGGCGTCGCCCGCCTGCGTCGCCCAGCTCGGCAGCAGGATGTTTTCCTCGACCGAAAGCTGCGGCACCAGGCGGCGATCCTCGGGCATGTAGCCGATGCCGAGCGCGGCGCGGCGATAGGTCGGCAGCGCGGTCAGATCTTCGCCGCCGCAGCTGATGCGCCCCGCGCTCGCGGCGATGAGGCCCATCACCGCGCGCAGCATCGTCGTCTTGCCGGCGCCGTTGCGGCCGAGCAAGCCGACCATCTCGCCGGCGGCGAGCGACAGGTTGACGCCGCGCAGGACCTCGACCGATTGCAGCTTGACGCGCAGCGCTTCGATCGCGAGCAGGGTCATGGCGTCATCCCGGTGACGTAACGCTGCACGTCGGCATGGCCGAGCACGGCGTCCGGGCTGCCGTCGGCGATGATCCGCCCCTCATAGAAGGCGAGCACGCGTTCGGCGTAGCGGCCGACGACCTCCATGTCGTGCTCGACGAAGAGCACGGTCGCTTCGCTGCCTTCGAGCGCGCGCATGATCACGTCCATCAGCGCGAATTTCTCTTCGGCGGTAACGCCGCTCGTCGGCTCGTCGAGCAGCAAGAGCTTGGGCTGATGCGTCACCGCCATGGCGATATCGACCAGCTTGCGCACGCCGCCGGGCAGCGCCGCGATGGCGTGGTCGCGATATTCGTCGAGGCGAAAGCGCGCGATCAGGTCCTCGAGGTCGGCGGTCATCGCCGCCGAACGCGCCGGCTGCCAGGACGATGTTCCTTCCTTGCCGGCGACGCCGAGCGCGATCAGCAAATTCTCCTCGGGCGTGAGGCTGGCGAAGAGCTGCGGGATCTGGAACGAGCGGCTGACCCCGTGCCGGCGCACCCGGCGCGGCGCGAGCCCGCCGATGTCCTTCCCGTCAAGCACGACGCGCCCGGCGTCCGGCTTGAGATAACCGGTGACCAGGTTGACGAACGTGGTCTTGCCGGCGCCGTTGTTGCCGATCAGGCCGAGCCTTTCGCCGCGGCGCGCCAGCGACCGAAATGTCCCTGGCCGCGACCACCGCGCCGAAGGATTTCTGCAGGCCGCTCGTTTCGAGGAGCGCGGTCATTGGCTCGTCTCCGCCGGAAGCGGCGCCGGCTTGACGCTGCTGCGGCGGCGGCGCTGCACCAGCGAGCCGAGCCCCTGCGGCAGGAACAAAATGACCAGCAAGAGGAATATGCCGAGCGCCCCCTGCCAGGTGTTGGGGAAATACTGGCTGGAGAACGAGCGCACCAGCTCGACGATGATGCTGGCGAAGAAGACGGCGGTGACGCTGGCGTAGCCGCTCAGGATCGCGAGGAAGACGAATTCGCCGGAGGTGGTCCAGAAGGTGAAATCCGGATCGATGTGGCCGAGCGAAAGCGCGGCAAGCGCGCCGCCGACGCCGCCGAGCAGCGCCGCGATGGCGAAATTGACGCCGCTCACGCGGTGCACCGAGGCCCCCAGATATTCGACGCGGATTTCGTTGTCGCGCGCGGCAAGCGACAGGAGCCCGCGCAGCGAATTCGAAATGGATGCGGCAGAGCGCCGCCGCGATCACGACGGCCAGGCTGGTCAGCGTAAAGAGCGCGTAGCTGACGGCCTGCGGCGTCGGCGGATGATAGCCGAGGAAACTCGGCGCGTGCAGATTGATGCCGTCGGAGCCGCCCAGCGAATAGGTCTTGTCGAGAATGCCGTAGGCGATCATCGACAGCGCCAGCGTCAAGGTGGCGAAGAAGATGCCGCGATAGCCGGCGAGGAGCGGCGCGATGATGATGCCGAGGACGAGCGCAGCGATCCCGCCCAGCGCGACCAGCAGCACCGCGTCGCCGATGCCGAAGCTGCGCATCGCCATGCCCGCCGCGTAGGCGCCGGCGCAGAAGAAGATGCCCTGGCCGAAGGACACGAGCCCTCCGCGCATGAGCACGACGAGGCCGAGCGCGACCAGACCCTTGGCGAAGGCCAAAGTGGCGACGAGCACGAACCAGTTCGGCAGCACGCGGCCGAGGAGCGCCAGCGCCGCGAAGGCGACGAGCGCGGCGCCGAGCGTGCGCGAGACGGCCGGACATCAGATTTTCCGCAAGGTGGTGCGCTGGAACAGCCCCTCGGGCCGCAGCGCCAGCACCAGCGCCATCACCAGATAGACGATGAAAAGCTCGGCCGACGGCATCAGATGAATGGCCGCGGATCGCGCCAGCCCGACGATGAGCGCGGCGATCGCCGCTCCCTCGACGCTGCCGAGACCGCCGATGACCACCACGGCGAAGCTCAAGAGAATGACGGAAATGCTGATCCCCGGCTGCACCGAGATCTTCGGCGCGGTGAAGGCGCCACCCAGCGCCGCGAGGAATACGCCGAAGGTGAAGGCGAGCACGAACACGCGGTTGACATTGACGCCCATCGCGCCGCTCACGTCGCGATCGTGGATCACCGCCAGGATCACCTTTCCGGTGATGGTCCGGTTCAGCCCGAGCCAAAGCAGGATGCCGGTGACCAGCGCCAAGCCGACCAGCGCGAAATCATAGCCGACATAGCTGAGGCCGAAGAGCGAAACATTGCCGAGGAGGCCGTAGGGCTCGTAGGCGTAATAAGGATCGACCCCCCAGATGAGCTTGGTCGCGTCCTCGAGAATGAGGAACAGCGCGTAGGTCACCAGCACCAGCACCACCTCGTCGCGGCGATAGAACAGGCGCAGCACGCCGCGCTCGAGCAGCGGGCCGATCGCCACCGCGACGAGCAGCGCGGCCGCGAGCATCAAAAAATATCCAAAGAAGGCCGGGCCGATATGGCCGCCATAGTACCAGCCGGCTGCGCTCGCCGCGGTGTAGGCGCCGATCGCGTAGAGGCTGCCATGGGCGAAATTGAGGATGTTGAGGACGCCGAAGACGAGCGTCAGCCCGACCGCCACGATGAACAGCCAGGACGCATCGATCAGTCCATCGACAAGGATCGCCGCCGCGAGATTCACGCGTCGTCTCTGAAGCAAGGAACAGCCGAAGCGAGCAACACGCTCGCTCCGGCTCCGACCTCAAACCTATCCGGTCAGGTGCGCTTTGTCAGTCGCACTTGTCAGTTGCATTTGGCGCCGGCGAAGCCTTCGGCGATCCAGTCCGCGGCCTTCACGCCCGCAGGCGGGTTCACGCATTCCGCCGGGAAGTGGACGATGTCGACGAGCTTCACCATCTTGGCGTCGGCATCCCACTTGGTGCGGCCGGCGGCGTTCGATTGAATGGCCTGATGGCCGTCGCCCAGCGCCATCTTGATGTGACCCGACGGCGCATCCCACTCCTGGCCGACCATCGCCGCGGCCATTTCCTCGGTGGTCGGCTTCTTGCCGCCGTTCGACGCCATCGCCTTTTCGACCGCGGTCTTCAGCGCCAGCACGCCCTGCGCGCCGCGATAATGCGGCTGCACGGTTTGCACGCCCGGACGCGACTTCGCCATGGCCGCCACGAACCAGTCGTTGATCGGGCTGTGCTCGGCGAACTGGCCGTTGGAGCCGCGCGCGCCGATGATCACGCCGTCCGGCATGCGGTTGCCGAGCGGCTGCAGCACGTGGTCGGAGGCGCTCAGCACGACGACGCGATCGCTGAGCAGGCCGCGCGGCGCGGCTTGCAGCACGAACGCTTCGAGGTCGCCGCCCCAGAGGCTCGAATAGACGAGGCTCGGCTTCTCCTGCAGCAGCGTCGAAATCTCGGTGCCGTATTGGCCGGCGCCGAATTTCGGCCACAGCTCGACCTTGGCTTTCGCTTCCGGCTCGAGTTGCGCCAGGCTGCCTTTGAAGTCGCGCCAGGAATCCTGGCCCCAGGCATAGTCCTGGTTGATGGCGCCGACGTCGCTGACCTTCAGTCCTTCCTTGACCAGGTAGCGGGCCATGGCGACGTTATCCATGCCGCCATGCGCGGCCGAGCGGAAGACGTATTTGAATTTGTTCTCCTCGAAGATGCGCGGCGTGCCGCAATCCATCAGCACCAGCATCTTCTTCAGCTCTTCCGCCGCCGGGGCGACGGCCAGGCAATCGCCGGAGCTGATATAGCCGAGCACCGCGTCGACATGGTCGCGCTCGAAGGCGTTGCGCAGCTCCTCGACCTGCTTGGTGGCGCCGCCGGCCTCGTCGATCAGAACGACCTCGATCTTCAGGCCGCCGAAGCCGACCTGGTCGTAGGGCTTGATCACGCCGCCGGCGTTGAGCGCTTCGATCACCGTCTTGGCGCCGTCCCAAGCCGGCTTGCCGAAGGATTCCGCCGCCGGCCCGGAGAGAAAGGCGACCACGCCCAGCTTGAAGACCTTCTCGTCCTGGGCCGCGGCGCCGGCCGTGCATGCGCCGACGACTGCCGCAGCCGCCAACAGGCGAATCGTGGATCCACGCCAATTCATGATTGCTCCTCCCATCTGGCGAAGTTGATTGCGGGTGGCGCGTCTCGCGCGAGCCGCCCGCGCCTTGCCGATAATGTGCCCGGCTTCAGCAGACGTGTCCATGACCCCAGAGGGGATGAGGAACCAGCCGGCTACGGCGCGGCGCTCGGCCAGATCGGCGGGTCGGTGCCGAGCGGCACTGCGGGCCTCGTCCATGCCGCCGGCGTTTCCGAAAGCTGCGCCGCATGCCGCATCGCGCGGAACGAACCGAATGGCGAGCGACTATCCTCGCGCAGATCTTCCACGTCCTTGAGCGAGGGCAGCGGGCAGGAAAATCCGTTTTGCATGCGGCCCAGATGCCAAAGCCACCGCGCGGTCGCCGCGAGCGAGACGCGCACCAGCCAATTGCCGCCCTCGCTCGCCTGACGGATGCGCGCCATGATGATGCCGAAGGCGAGGAGATAGCCCGAGGCGTGATCGATCGCCTGGCAGGGCAATTCCTTCGGGCCCTCGACGACACCGGCCGCGCGCGCTTCGGCCTCATTGAAGCCGGTCGCGGTCTGCACCAGCGAATCGAAGCCGCGGCGCGATCCCCAGGGTCCAGCCTCGCCATAGGCGGACAACGACGCGCAGACGATCCCCGGACGCAACGCCGCGACGTCGGCAGGTGCGAAGCCGTGCGCGGCGAGCGCGCCCGGGCCGGAAGCCTTGCAGAAAAACATCGGCATCCTTGACCAGGCGTTGCAGCGCGGCCTTGCCGTCCGGCGTCGTGATATCGGCGTAGGCGGAGAGCTTCCCCCGCCCGGTGTCCTTCACCAGCCAATCGATGAACGGCAGACCGGGCGCGGAAATCAGCATCACGTCGGCGCCGTGCGCCGCCAGCGTTCGCCCGGCGACCGGCCCGGCAATGATGCGGGTGAGATCGAGGACGCGAAGACCGCCGAGCGGCCGCGGGCCGCGCGGCAGCGGCCGCGCCGGCGCTTCGCCGAATTTCTCGATCCGCACCGGCGGCATCTGCGCGACCGCCGCGGCCTGCGGATGCATCGCCCATTCTTCCGGCGAGCGCATCGCGGCGACGACGCAGCCGCGCTCGTAGGCCGCCGTCTCGAAGGCGAGTGCGTCCCATTTTGCCAGCGCCGCCAGAATGCTCTCGCGCGTCGGCGCACAGTCAAGCAGCGCGGTGACGCGGTCGCGGTGATGCGGGAAGTTCATGTGCAGGCGGACGTAGCGGCCGTCGCCGGCGCGATAAATGCCGAACAGCGGATCGCCGTAAGCCGCCGGCGCCTTGCCGTCGATGCGCAGGTAATGCTCGCTGCGAAAATCGGCGGCGGCGTGGCGCATGTCGACGGCGACAAGCTGACGCGGCGCGCCCGCGAGGTGGCGCAGCTCGGCTGCGGCAAGCGCCGAGGCGGCAATGCTCGCCTGCGCCGCCGCGCCGAGGCGGAAGGACGACGGCAGTACGGGATCCTCGCCGGAGAGCTCGAGATGAGCGAGCGCTGCCGCGTCGCCACCGGCCGCTTGCCACAGCGCGGCGACGATATCGGCAGGAGAGCCGGCGTCGATCATCGTGGCTATGGCCGCGCAGCTTCGCTGCGGCGCGCCTCGTCGATCAAGGTCGCGACCAGATCGGCCGCCGGCATCGCCCGCGAGCGCGCGACCCCCTGCCCGGCCCAGAGCGATATGAAGTCGGCGACGCCTTGCGTTCCCGCGGCGTTGCGCATCGGGCGGGTGAGATCGTTCTGTTGCCGGAACGGCAGGATCGCGCTCTCCTTGCCCGCCACCATGGCGATGAATCCGTTGGTCAGTCCGCGCGCCGGCCGGCCGGAGAAAGCGCGGGTGATGACGGTGGTGTCCTTCTTAGCATCGAGGAGCGCGCGCTTGTAAGCTGCCGGCGCGCCCGATTCCGGGCACGGCAGGAAGGCGGTGCCAAGCTGCACGGCGGCGGCGCCAAGCTGCAACGCCGCCGCCACGTCGCGTCCGTCCATGATGCCGCCGGACGCTATCACCGGCAGCGCGACGCCAGCGCAAATCTCGCGCACGAGCTTCGCCAGCGGGACCATCGAATCCTCGAACGGCGCGGCAAAGGTGCCGCGATGCGCGCCGGCTTCGGCGCCCTGCGCGACGATCGCGTCGGCGCCTGCCTGCGCCAGCTGCCGCGCCTCCTCGGCGGTCGTCGCCGTACCGATAACAATGATGCCGCGCTGCCTGAGCGCCGCGATCTGCGCGGGCGAAGCGACGCCGGAGGTGAAGCTGAACACCGGCGGCCGCTCCTCCAGCACGGCTTCGAGCTGCGCGTCGAAGGGGTTCGCCGACATGGCCGGCAACACCGGCGGCGGCAATCCGAGCTTCGCATGCGCTTCGCCGACGATCTCGAGCATCGGTCCGGGATCGACCTCGCGGTCGGTCTCGTAGCCGCCGGCGAACAGATTGATGTTGAACGGATGCGGCGTGAGCGCGCGCATGCGGCGGATGGTGGCAGCAATCTCCTCCGGCTTCGCATAGGCGCCGCCCCACGCGCCGAGGCCGCCGGCATTCGACACGGCGGCGGCGAGTTCGGGCGTGCCGCCGGCGCCGGCCATGGGCGCGAGCAGGATCGGATGCTCGATGCCGAGCCGCTGCAGAAGCGCGCTCATGATCATTGCTTTCTGTTCATGGTCATTGGCAAGATAGGCGGGGCTCGCAAGCGCACAATGGGGAATCGGCCCTTCGCACCATCGTCATTTGTCAATGTCGGCTTCGGCAGCGGCGAAAGCGCACGGGTCAGCGCCTGCCAAACCATTCGGATTGCCGCAATTTAATCAACGCGGCGCGGTGCCGGTGCCTTGCCGCCGGGATTCGTCGCTCCTAAAATTACGGTCGGAACGCGAGCGCTAAGCCCCGCCGGGGATACGCATGATCGATCGCTGCACGCTTCGGTTCGCGGAATCATCGTGCATCGGCGCGATCGCGTCGATCGCCCTGCTGCATTCCGCCTTCGCCGCCACCCACGAGCAGATCGTGGAGCGCTGCCGGGAAAGCGCGCGTCCGCAGGTTCAGGCCTGCATGATGGGCAAGCGCGGCAGCGGCGACCGCGAGAGCAATCTCGCCGCCTGCCGCGAGTCGGTCGGCAAGCCGATCGTGCATGCTTGCGTGTTGCGCGAGGAGCAGAAGCAAGCGGCCAAGACGCCGCCGCCTGCGGCGCCGAAGGACCAAACGGCAGTCCCGCCGAGCGGTGCGGCCGCGGTGCAGCCGGTTTTCGTCGCGCCGCCGCGCACCATCGCCGACATCACCGCGATCCTCGACAGCGAGAAGCCCGACGAGGCGAAAATCGCCGCGCGCAAGGCGCAAGCCGACGCGACGCCGCCAAACGATTTGTCTGGCGCCAAACTCGCGCAATTCTATTACGACCGCGGCACTGCCCGCGCGCTGCTTGGCCGCAACAAGGAAGCCGCTCGCCGACGGGCAGCAAGCGCTCGAGGTTGGAAAGAACGCGAGCGATTTCGCGCAGCGCTGGCGGCATCCAGCAGTTCGTCGCGCTGCAATACAAAGCCCTCGGCGATCCGAAACAAACGATTGCGGTGTTCGACGGCATGGTGCGGGAGGGCGAGCGAGCCGGGCCGGCGCGGCAGTGAGATCAACGCCTTGGCGATCATAGCTCGAACGTTGTTCTCAACGGGCGATGTCAGCCAAGGCAACACTTACGCCGGCCGTGTTCAAGCGCTGGTCCAGGAGGCGCGCGGCAGTCCGAACCCGAGATGGCGCGCGGCTTACGCCATCTACGGCCATTCCTGGGAAGCCGATGCCGAGGGCGTGCGCGGGCTGATGTTCGAGGCGCGCGGCCAGTATGCCGAAGCCGAGGCAGCCTACCGGCGCGCCGAGGCGTTCCGCCGCGCCTCGCTGCAGGACATTGCCCAAATTACGATTTTCCGCCTCCGCCGGAACAGATCTATGCAGGCGGCGGATGGCAACGCTGCTTGTCGGTCGCGCGCAACGAGGCCAAGCAGGAGCGGCTGAGCGAAGCCGAGGCGGATGCGCGTCGCGCGCTGCTCGGGATACTCAAGGCGCAGGGCAAGTACGCTCCCGCGACGCCGAATTTCATCGTCGGGCTCGCCGGCATCCTGGTCGAGCAGGGCCGCTACCAGGAGGCCGAAAAGCTTGCGCGTTCGGCGCTCGACGTCCAGCGCACGATCGGCATCGGCGACGATGCGACCGCAGACCGCGAGCATTCTTTCGCAACTCGGCAATATCCTCATCTTGCAGCGCAAGACCGAAGAGGCCGCCGTCGTCTATGCGCAACTCGACAAGGCGATCGCGCAATGGACCGCCGGAGCGCGCGAGGCGTTCGAGCTCAACGGCTCGCGCATCGTCGCGCTCTACGCATCCGGCCAGATCGAGGCCGGGATCGCCGCGGCCGAAGCATTCGTCAAACGCCAGATCGCCCGCACCGGCGAGAACAGTTTCGACACGGCCGCAGCGCGCGGCACGCTTGCGGTCGGTTATGCGCGCGCCGGGCGCGACGCCGATGCCATCCGCGAGTTCAAGACCGCCATGCCGATCCTGATGGCGGCGGCGCACGAGAATTCCGAGGACGACGACCCGACGCTCGTTGCCGCGCGCAATGTCCGGCTGCAGCGAAGCGTCGAGTTCTATATCGGCGTGCTGGCGCGCACCGGCGCGATCGAACGACGTCGCGGTCGAGACCTTCGCGCTCGCCGACGCCGTTCGCGGCCATGCGGTGCAGCAGGCGCTGGCCGATTCGAGCGCGCGCATGGTGGCCAAAGATCCGGCGCTCGCCAACGCTGGTGCGCAACGAGCAGGACCTCGCCAAGCAGATCAACGCCCAGCTCGGCGCGCTGAACAACCTGCTCGCATTGCCGTCGGACCGAGCGCGACGAGCAGACGGTGCGCGCGATCAATGCCGCGCATCGAGAAACTGCGCGCCGATCGCAAGACGGCCCGGCAGGAGATCAAACAGCATTTCCCCGCCTATGCCGATCTCGTCGATCCGAAGCCGCCCACGGTCGACGAGATCAAGGCGGCGCTGCGGCCGGGCGAGGCGCTGCTGTCATTCTATTTCGGCCAGGACGCGAGCTTCGTGTGGGCGGTGCCGAAGGACGGAGCCGTCGCCTTTGCCGCCGTGCCGATGACGGCGGCCGAACTTGAGACCAAAAGTCCGCACGCTGCGCCAGGCGCTCGAGCCGCAGATCACCATGGTGAGCGAAATTCCGCCCTTCGATCTCGCGCTCGCCTACGAGCTCTATACATCGCTGCTCAAGCCGGTCGAGGCGGGCTGGAAGCCGGCAAAGAGCCTGATCGTCGTGACCAATGGCGCGCTCGGCGAGCTTGCCGCTGGGCCTGCTGCCGACCGCGCCGGCGCAGATCGACGCGACGACCACGCCGATGTTCGCCGGCTATCGCAATGTGCCGTGGCTCGCCCGCACCCATGCGGTGACCGTGATCCCGTCGGCCTCGGCGCTCGTCACCTTGCGCCGCCTGCCGCCGGGCTCGCCCAGCCGCGACAAGCTGATCGGCTTCGGCGATCCCTATTTCAACGCGCAGGAAGCGGCCGAAGCGGAAGCGAAGCGCGCTCGCAGACCAGACTGCAGGTCGCTGCCGCCGCGGCCGAGACCGACGCGACCGCGGACGTGGCAACGCGCGGCGTTCCGCTCAAGCGGCGCGCCTCGCCGCATACCGAGGAGGCCGACACGGCGGAGCTGGCCATGCTGCCGCGGCTGCCGGACACGCGCCTGGAATTGATGGCGATGGCCAAGGCGCTCGATGTCGATCCCGCCAAGGCGCTTTATCTCGGCAAGGATGCGAACGAGCAGAAAGTCGAAACGCTCGATCTGTCGCACTACCGCATCGTCGCCTTCGCCACGCACGGGCTCGTTCCCGGCGACATCGACGGATTGACCCAGCCGGCGCTGGCGCTGACCGCGCCCGACGTCGCCGGCGTGAAGGGCGACGGCCTCCTCACCATGGAGAAGATCCTCGCGCTCAAGCTCGACGCCGATTGGGTGGTGCTGTCGGCCTGCAACACCGCGGCCGGAGCCGGCGCCGGCGCCGAAGCCGCCTCCGGCCTGGGCAGCGCCTTCTTCTACGCCGGCACGCGCGCGCTCCTCGTCACCAACTGGTCGGTGCAGTCGACTTCGGCGCGCGAGCTGATCACGGATCTGTTCCGGCGGCAGGGCGCCGATCCGACGCTCTCGCGCAGCGAGGCGTTGCGGCAAGCGATGATGGCGCTGCTCGACGGACCGGGCTCGGTCGACGAGGCCGGCCGCACGGTCTTCAGCTACGCGCATCCGCTGTTCTGGGCCCCCTACTCGGTGATTGGCGATGGCGGCGGCAGCTAGCCGACGTTCCGGTAAAGCTATCGAACCGCTCGGGCTTCACCAGTGCGCCGCTCCCCGGCTCGCCTTGGCTGACGAGCTGATACTTCGGGTAATGGCCCTTCACGACCGAACAGATTTTGAAAATCGACGGTCGCTTTCAGGGGCTAAGCGGACATGTCCGAGCCTTGGCCTTGAGCATCTCAGTCGAGAATGACCCAAGGCGACATGGCACAGTCCGGGAACCAAGGGGCTGGTGCGGGCCCAGTTGGATGGACGCGGCTTCTTCTGGGCGACTGCGGTGGTCGGAAACGGCGCTAGTCCCACGCCTACAACCACAAATCCCGATTCGATTATTATTGAAGGGGTAAAGTCTAGCCGGAATCAACTGGTGTCCACATCAGGCGAGCTAGTATGATTGCGCCAGGCGGGCTCTCACGCAGTACCGGGCCAGTCATTATGCGTTGTTCAGGATGCGCTGCGGAGAATGCGCCGGACCGCCGGTTCTGCGCGGCATGCGGCGCGCCTCTGGTCGTAATCTGCCCCGCGTGCCGCTTCGAGAACCAGCCGTCCGCCAAGTTCTGCGGCGGCTGCGCCGTGCGACTTGGTGCGGCAGTCGCTCCGCCTGCTGTCCCGGCGTCGCCGGAGAGCTATACGCCGAAGCCGCTGGCCGAGCGCATTCTGCGCAGCCGCGGGGCGCTGGAAGGCGAGCGCAAGCAGGTGACGGTGCTCTTCTCCGACATCAAGGGCTCCATGGAGCTGATCCAGGGCAGCGATCCGGAAGAGGCGCGGCGCGCATTCTCGATCCGACGATTGCCGCGATGATGAACGCCGTGCATCGTTACGAGGGCACGGTGAACAAGGTGCTCGGTGACGGAATCATGACGCTATTCGGCGCGCCGATCGCCCATGAGGACCATGCGGTGCGCGCCTGCTACGCGGCGTTGGCCATGCAGAAATCGCTCCGCGATCTCTCCGAGCGGACCCGTCGCGACTTCGGCGTCGAGGTGCAGGTGCGCACCGGCATCCACTCCGGCGAGGTGGTGGTGCGCACCATCGGCAACGATCTCACTATGGATTACGACGCGATCGGGCCGACCACGCATCTCGTTTCGCGCATGGAGCAGCTCGCGCCGCCCGGCACCATCCGCATGACGGCCGACACGCTCCGCTTGGCGGAAGGGCTGGTACAGGTTACCGCGCTCGGACCGATTCCGGTTAAAGGGTTACCGCGACCAATCGAGGCCTTCGAGCTGACCGGCGCCGCGTCGGTTCGCTCGCGGTTGCAAGCTTCGGCAGCGGCGAGATTCACCCGTTTCGTCGGTCGCGAGGGTGAGATGGACGCGCTCAACGGCGCGTTGGAGCGCGCCGGCCGTGGCAGTGGACAGGTGGTCGCCGTGGTGGGCGAACCCGGCGTCGGCAAGTCGCGCCTCTATTATCAATTCGTGCGTTCGCATCGCACGGCTCAATGGCTGGTGCTGGAGAGCGGTTCGGTGTCGCACGGCAAGGCTACGGCCTATCTACCGCTAATCGATCTGCTCCGACGCTATTTTGAATCCAAGATCCGTGACGCGACTTTTATCGCACCGCTGGACATTGGAATAGTTGCCGGTTAGGAGTTAGCCAACCTGAAAGCAACCCGATGTCTTTCAAATTTTTTGTTGGGCAAGCAGTTGAGTACACGCCCACCGGCGAGAAAACAGCCGGTCTCTATAAGATTGTGAGGCAGATGCCGAAGGAAGAGCGGGCCTTCGACTTGGGATACCTCATGAAGAGTGAGGCCGAAGTCTACGAGCGTAATGTACTCGAATGCCAGCTGAGTTCCGATGTACGCCCCGAAAGTGAATATGCCGCGACTAAACCTCGTCTCCGGCAGGGCTCGCACCAAACATAGACTTTAAAAGCGTCCTGCAGAACGACTGCTGTCGCATCGGTCACACGCCCAAAAGTGCCGAATTTCATCGCCACTGAAGCACTCCGAAAACTCCGGGTGTTCCGACGCCATCACGTCTCGCCGCAATTCGGGCAGGACGGGCGCCCAAAGTACCGTTCATGAAGGTAACTCATAGGGAAAGCGACTTGGAGCGTCATGAAGACCCTCCGTGCTCTAAGCGGAGCTTGCTACCGGACCTCTGTGTCCACCTCGCGGTTGCCGCTTCAATAATCCGTGAAATCCGTGACGTGAAGCGGCTCGGGTAAATGGAACTCCTCGACGCCATGGCTAAGTTTCTTTTCTAAAAGCTCTAGTTCTAGCTACACGGTGGCTTAACTAAAGTGGGTTGGTTGGGTGACGACATTCAAACGACACTTCACAAGACGACTACGGAGAGTACCTATGAACAAGGATGAAAAGGCTACGACAATGGCGTGGACGACCCCAAGCCTTGTCGAGATCTGCATCGGCCTCGAGATCAACGGCTACCTGCCCGCCGAGTTTTGATCCGCTCAGTGGTCTGACCGCCATCGTGCTCGGTGCTGCGGCAGCGTGTTGCCTCTCCGCGACGTACCGCATCAGTGCCCTCGGCGGCCGGATTTCCATGTTGACATCTGTAAGCGTTGCCGCTGCACGGAATTTCACCCCACAGGCAGCAAAACACCGACACATCGACTAGATCGCTCGCGCAAACGCGCGACCAACGCCGTTTCTTCCGTCAACCCCACGCGCAGCCGCCGCCCATCGCTCGGCATTGCCACGCCGTCTGCTCTCCGGCCGGCTCGGGCAAGCAATCCCCTCCCGGCACTCACCGAGCCCCGCACAACTGCAAACCTTCCAAAATGTGACGTAATTGCAGCCCCGATACCCAACTTGCGTATGCCTTGCCGGAGTAACGGAAGACCGCCCGACTTTGACCGGCGCTACTGGCGCGAACCCGTTAGAGCGTCAGCGCCGGGGCGGCCGGGGTCTCACCAAGGGAATGGGCCGGGACAAGATGACATGTCCGACCAGACACATCACAGCCAGCGGATTCGGGTGGAACCAACAAGGGCGCAAGCGCGTTTGGTTAAGCACACGTAAAACCTGGATTTTGGAACACACCGCTTCGGCGACCGGCCTATGGAGCCCTGGCCGCCGAGGCGGCCAAAAGCAATCCGGAACCCGGCGTCACGTTAACATCACCCCAGTCAAAGGATCAGTCCCATGAACGAGCAGGATCAGGGAAGAAAGTTTACCGACAAGAGTGCGGCGATTGCCAACGAGGCCCTTGCAAAAGGCAAAGCGGCGGCCACGCAATCTGCGCAGGCGGTTGAACAAAGCTGCTCCGCCACGGTCGAAAACATGCGGGACTATAATCTCAAAATGATCGACATGGCTCGGGTGAACACCGAAGGAGTCTTCGAGTTTGCTCGCCAACTCGCGACCGCGAAGTCACCGTCCGAGATGGTCGAGCTGTGGACGTCGCACGCCCGAAAACAATTCGAGATGCTGAGCGAACAGCTCACTGAGCTGACAGCGCTCGGACAGAAGATGGCGAGCGAAAGCGCCGATCCGATCGCGCGCAGCGTCGGCCAGGTTTTCAAGAAAGCCTCTTGACCACTCCGTCGCTTCCGGGCGGACGTCAAAACAGTTAGGTTAGGGGCAACGCCTTGAGGTGCCGGATAGGCCGGCCGGGTGCGATGGCCTGCGCCGCGGCGACGATGGCGTTGGCGTCGATGCCGTAGTGGCGATAGAGGTCGGCCAGAGATCCGGTCTGGCCGAAATGCTCGACGCCGAGCGGGCGTGCGCGGTTACCCGCGACCGCCCCCAACCAAGCAAGCGTCGCCGGATGTCCATCCAGGACGGTGACAATGCCACAATGCCGCGGCACATCGGCGAACAGCCTTTCGATATGCGAGCGCGCGTGAACAAGACCCCGTTCACGCGCGCGTTGCGCTGCGGTCCAGCCCGCATTGAGCCGGTCAGCCGAGGTGACGGCGAGCAGGCCGACGTCGCGCCGGTCCTCGGCCATCAGCCCAACGGCCGCGATCGCTTCCGGTGCGATCGCGCCGGTATAGGCAACGATCACTTGACAGTTCGGTCCCGGTTTGCGCAGCCAATAGGCGCCGTCGACAATTTGCTGACGTAGTTCTAGCGTCATCTCACGCGCGATCTGCTCGATCGGCCGCGTCGATAGTCGCAGATAGACAGAGCCACCGGTCTCATCGCGCAGCCAGTTGCGCTCTGACATTTCACCGCCGCTTTTTTGCATGTAGGCGAACGCCCACGCCAGGATAACAGCGAGCTCGTCGACATAAGCCGGTTCGAAGCTTGCGAGACCGTCCTGCGCCATGCCAATCAGCGGCTCCGCGATTGATTGATGCGCGCCACCCTCTCCTGCCAGAGTGATGCCCGAGGGTGTCGCCACCACGATGAAGCGCGCGTCCTGGTAGCAGGCGTAATTAAGCGCATCGAGACCGCGCGCGATAAAGGGATCGTACAGCGTGCCGACTGGCAGGAGCCTTTCGCCGTTGATCGCATGCGACAGGCCCAGCGCCGAGAGCAGAATGAACAGGTTCATCTCGGCGATGCCGAGCTCGATGTGTTGGCCCTTGGGGGAGAATTCCCAATTGAAGGTCGAGGGGATGCGTTCGCTCTTGAACGTGTCGGCCATGGCTTGGCGCGCGAACAAGCCGCGGCGGTTAACAAAGCCGCCAAGATTGGTGGAGACCGTCACATCCGGCGAGGTCGTGACGATGTGGCGCGCGAAGTCGCTGTCGGTGCGGCCGATGTCATTAAGCAGCGCGCCGAAGCCGGTCTGCGTCGACGTCACCGCCTGGAACGCCGACCGCAATTCGGCCGGCACCTCGATCACCGGGGCGTCCAGCCGCCGCGCGCCGGCCGCTGCAAATGGCACGCGATCGAGAAATGCCTCGAGCCGTTCCGACGACATCGACAGACCCTCGAAAGCGCCCCATTCGTGGCCAGGCCGCACATGCATCGCTTGGCGAAATGTCTCCATCTGCGCCAGGGTCATCAGCCCAGCGTGATTGTCCTTGTGTCCGGCCAACGGCAGGCCGAAACCCTTCACGGTGTAGGAAATAAAGCAGGTTGGCCTGTCATTGTCGGCGTTGCGAAACGCTTCGAGCAATGACGGCAGGTCATGCCCGCCGAGATTGTTCATCAAGGCGGCAAGCTCGTCGTCGGAGCGCTTGTCGATGAGCAGGCCAACGTCGCCTTGATCGCCGATCGCATCGTGCAGTCGCTTGCGCCAGGCAGCTCCTCCGGCAAACACCAGCGCGGAATAAAGCGGGTTAGGACAATTGTCGATCCATTGACGCAGCTTTTCGCCGCCCGGCTCCTCGAAAGCGGCCTGTTGCAGCGAGCCATATTTCAGAATTACGACGTCCCAGCCGAAATTCTTAAACAGTTGCTCGTAGCGCTCCCACAGCCCTTCGCGCACGACGGCGTCGAGGCTCTGCCGGTTGTAGTCGACAATCCACCAGCAATTGCGCAGCCCCTGCTTCCAGCCTTCGAGCAGCGCCTCGAAGATATTGCCCTCGTCGAGCTCGGCGTCGCCGACCAACGCCACCATACGCCCTTCCGGCCGATCGAGGCCCCAGCCATGCGCGCGTACGTAGTCCTGCGTCAGCGAGGAAAACAGCGTCTGCGCGACGCCGAGGCCGACCGAGCCGGTGGAGAAATCCACATCGTCGACGTCCTTGGTGCGCGACGGATAGCTCTGCGCGCCACTGTAGCCGCGGAAGGCTTCAAGTCGTTCGCGCGTCTGTTTGCCAAGGAGATATTGAATTGCATGGAAGATCGGGCTGGCATGCGGCTTTACCGCGACGCGATCCTGCGGCCGCAGCACCGCGAAATAGAGCGCAGTCATGATCGTTGCGACCGAGGCCGAGGAGGCCTGGTGGCCGCCTACCTTCAGGCCATCGTCGTTCTCGCGCAAATGATTTGCATTATGGATGGTCCAGCTTGCGAGCCAGAGCACCTTCTTTTCCAGCTCGCGCAGGGCGGCGATGTCGTCAGTCACAACTGAGATTCCCGGGATATGCTGTCGAGACTGCCCATCGCGCGAATTTATCACGTTTTCTCGGGCATGCGGGCCACCGCGGTACCGCCTAGCTCGAGCTCCGCGATACGCTTCTCGGTGGGTAGCAGGATGATGATGTTCCGGCGTACCGATGCCGTTAGCATCAAATGACACCCACTCTGCGCAAACCTTCGATACGCTCCTGCGAGAAGCCGCAGTTGAGGAGAATCGCGTCGGTATCCTGACCAAGACGCGGCGCGGGCATTTTGGGTGGTTCTTCGCCTGGACAGCGAATGGGCGCCGCCAACATCTTGAAATCGCGGCGCGTCGGATGCGGGATGTTCCAAATGCCTCCCTGCTCACGCACAAAGGGATTATTCAAAGCCGACGCAATATCATTCACCGGCGCCGCAGGCACCCGCCCGGCAAAGTGCTCGAGCCATTCAACCGTGGTGCGCCGCTCGAGCGCGGCCGAGAAGCCGCAGTTGAGAAGAATTGCATCGGTATCCTGACCAAGACGCGGCGCAGGCCTTTTAGGGGGTTCTTCGCCTGGACAGCGAATGGGCGCCGCCAACATCTTGAAATCACGGCGCGTCGGATGCGGGACGTTCCAAATGCCTCCCTGCTCAAGCACAAAGGGATTATTCAAAGCCGACGCAATGTCATTCACCGGCGCCGCAGGCACGCGCCCGGCAAAGTGCTCGAGCCATTCAGCCGTGGTGCGCCCCTCAAGAGCGGCATCAAGCGTTGCAGTGACCTCATCGCGATTTGCGAGCCGTTCTTTGAACGTGCGGAAGCGCGGATCATTAGCCAAATCAGGCCGGCCGATCAGATCGCAAAGGATCGGCCAGAACTTTTCCTTGTTGCACATAACAAAGATATAGCCGTCGCGTGTCCGATAGAGCTGACTCGGCGTCAATGACGGATGAGAAGATCTCGTCTCGCGGCGGTGTTCATAGCTCTCGTTAAGGTACCAAGTCGCTAGATAGCTCAAGTTTTGCAGGGCGCAGTCGAACAGATTGACATCGATGTCGCGTCCCAGCCCGGTTTCACGCGCGGCAACGATGCCGCTGAGCAACGCGAAGGCAGCAAAGAGACCCGTCATCATATCGACGATGGACAGCCCCATGCGGCTGGGCGGCCCATTCGGTTCACCGGTAAGAGATAGGTAACCGGCCTCAGCCTGCATCAAATAATCGTAGCCGGGCCAATCGGCGCGCGAGCCCGTGCGGCCATAGGCTGAAAGATGGGCGCAAACGACCCGCGGGTTGGCAACCTTGAGCGCGTCATAGGTAAGGCCGAGCGTCTGCGGGAGATCGCCACGCAAATTGTCGAGTACCGCATCGGCACGAGTTACCAGGGCGTGCAGGACATCGCGGGCGCCTTCGCGCTTGAGGTCGAGCGTGACGCTTTTCTTGTTGCGATTGAAGCTTTCGAAGAAATGGCTGTCGTCAGGGCCTAAAAAGAACGGACCGACACGACGCGACATATCTCCGCCTTCTGAGGGGTTCTCGATCTTGATGACCTCGGCGCCAAGATCGGCGAGCTGCATGGTTCCGTAGGGACCGGCACCATACTGCTCGATCGCGATGACGCGCATTCCACGAAGAGGAAGCATGGGCTCGGTTACCTAGACCGGGTGACGCTCGACCAACTGCCGCGCAATGATGATGCGCTGCAGCTCGTTTGTTCCTTCGCCAATCACCAGCAGGGGCGCATCGCGATACAACCGCTCGACCACGAACTCCTTGGAATAGCCGTAAGCGCCATGGATGCGCATCGCCTCGAGCGAGACGTTCACGGCGGTCTCGGTCGCGAACAGTTTCGCCATGCCAGCCTCCATGTCGCAACGCAGGCCTTGATCGTAGGTGCGGGCCGCATCCTCGGTCAGCAGCCGCGCGGCACGGATCTGAGTGGCCATGTCGGCGAGCTTGAGTTGTATGGCCTGGTGTTGGCAGATCGGCCTGCCGAAAGTCTTGCGGATCTGGCTGTAGGCAAGCGCCTGATCGAGCGCGGCCTGAGCAAGGCCGACTCCGCGTGCGGCGACGTTGATGCGACCAAGTTCGAGGCCGCCAAGCGCGTGCTTGAGTCCGAGCCCTTCGCGGTCCCCGATCAGCCTATCGGCTGGAACGGCATAATCCTCAAACAGCAGTTCCGCGGAATCGATGCCCTTGTAGCCAAGCTTTTCAAGCTTGCGGCTCACGCGAAAGCCGTCGCCCTTTTCGGCGATGAACAGGCTCATCCCTTTGTGGCGCGGCTCGGCCTCCGGGTCGGTCTTGACTAGAAGTGCAAAGCATTGGCCGTGGATGCCATTTGAGATCCAGGTCTTTGTGCCGTTGATCAGATAGACGTCGCCGCGGCGCCGCGCCACCGTACGGATTGCTTGCAGGTCGGTGCCGCAATCCGGTTCCGTCAGTGCGAGACCGCCGCGCAGCTCGCCGGTTGCGAAACGCGGCAGATAGGCTGCCTTCTGCGCCTCGGTGCCGAACCTCTGAACCGCCGCCGCCATGATTAGATGCGAGTTGAAGATGCCGGTAACCGACATCCATACGCGCGAGATACGCTCGACAATGCGCGCATAGACAATCGTCGACAGACCAAGCCCGCCGTAGGCGGCGTCGATCGTTGCGCCGAACAGACCCAACTCCTTCATGCGCTCGACGATGTCTTCCGGATAGATGTCGTCATGCTCGAGTGTCTGAGCGTAAGGTTTGACGTCCCGTTCAAGAAAGCGATCGACGCTGGCGAGGATGACAGCTTCGGCCTCGTCATCCTCGCGCGGGTTCGCTTTGCGATCGATCGTGCTGGTCGACATGTCTCAGGCTGCCGCCAAGCCGCTGACCACAACACTTGCTTCGGCTTGTAGGTCGAGCGAGAGCAGGAGCCTCTCGATCTGTCTGGCGCGCTCCGGAGAGACCGCTCGCGCGGCGTTCGAGTGAAATTTCTCGATGATCGCCGCCTCGCTTAACGGACGCTCACCGTTCCCGCGGTTGATGGCTTCCCGATGACGCAAGGTCCGGCCGTCGCGGGTCGTAACAATAACCTCGCCGGTATAGTGTCGCGGGAAAGTCGTGGCGGGATCGACCTCGTAAGTTGTGCGGTCAGCAAGTGAGAGAATTTGGCTATCGCCGAGCGCGTCGTCCTCGAGCTCGTCGAGGGTGAAACGGCCGCGCCGCAGCGCTGCGCCAACGGTGTAAGGAATCGAGAACTGGGCGTCATAGCTGTTCGCCGGACGCCGCTTGTTAGCCATCGGCTCGCATACGGTCTTCACTACCTCACCCGGCACTAATGCGCGGATGCGATCCACCTCGCCGTAATCAAGCTTCTGGTCGCGCACTAATGCCACCGCCGCGTCGATGCAGGCATGGACGAAATGGCAGGCGGGATAAGGTTTAACCGCGACTTGGAGCAATTCCCATGTACCGCCCAGACCGTGGGTCGCGAGCGCGAGATTGGTCGGGTCGAAATGGTCCTGGAGGTGGCTTGCATAAAGCCCGAACCGGCCCTCATAGGCGCGCTTTGCGCCAATAAAGCCTTGCTGCGCGAGCGCCGCTACCGTGATGCCTGCATTGGCGGCCCAGCCTGGGTGGAAGCGTTTGTTCCAAGCCCCATCTTCCAAGAATTCGAGACTGCCCGACCCAGCCGACAGCGTGAGTCCTTGTGCCATGACGAGTTGTTTCTCGCCGAGCCCCATCAGTCGGCCGGCCGCGAGGGCGCATGCAAACGCGCCTATAAGTTCCCGTCGGATGGAATCCGACTTGGTGAAATGCGCCTTTGGCCACAGCGCCGAGTCGAGCGGCGACCTCAACGCCGAGCACATAGGCGGCGAGCATCTCCTGGCCGCTGGCGCGCTGGCGGGCGCCGACTGCGAGCACGGTCGGTAGCACGCTGCTGGTCGCATGAATGACGCCGCCGCTGTGGGTATCGTCGAAATCGAGGCCGTGAATGAGGATGCCATTGAGAAGCGCGGCGTCGCGCGGCGGTAGGCGTATCGGCATTCCGATCACCGCGGCCTCACCCGATCCTGCAAGTCCGCAGATCGCAGTCACAGCACGATGCGCAAAGTCATAGGTGGTCGAAGCGAGCGCAACTCCGACGGCGTCGAGAATAAAATGTTTGGCGCGAGCGGTGACGGCGCTGGGGATTTGATCGGTTGGGAAAGTGCCGACAAACCGCGCAAGCTGTTCGGAGATCAGCGGTGTCACCGCAGTTTGGGCATGCGGAGTTTTGAGAACGGTGACCGGCGCCATGGGCTCCTCCTGCGGCGCAGCTTTCTGATTATACAGTTATGCTGCACCAGCGCATGCTAGGTTGTCGCGACAATCATAGCAGGGGAAAACGATGGTCGCCATCGGCAAGCAAGTCGGCGCACGACGCTACCGCGACGTCCAGCAGGGAGGGTCTGATTGAGGCGCTCAGTGCGGCGTGTTTGCTGTTTATCCGGGCCGCTGATTCAGTCGCTGCCGCTTTTGATCGTCCTGATGTGTCAGATCAGTTGCTAAAGCAGGTTCAGCTTTTTTGCAAAATTGCCGAACGTCTTTCCGGGTCAATCGCGGTCTTAGGATGCCTACAGGCGTCATCCACCGACCGTATGCAGCTTCGTCCGACCCCGATCGAATCTAACCTCCCGCGCCGGTGCGCGTCCCCGACAATGTCATAGTTTTCGAAACTCATGTGACGCACAAGCGATTCGCCACAAATCCTCTCTCGCGCAATCGGCCGTTCTATCGGCCAACCGCCGACGGCCTACATCAATGCTCTAAGAGATAGTTGCTGATGGCTTATTGCCGTGTACGCGAGATGTCCGATTAGCGGGCGACTTCGGAAGTGGCCAACCGTGCTCAATAACCGCCGTGAATCCCGTCAAAAATCTTTGGATTACGTTGGGAGCGTTTTGAGGTTCTAACGAACGTTGCGGCTGCCGCGACGAGATTACAAAGCCGTTACGTCGCGCTCTTTCGGCTACCCTTCGGGGGCGTACATGGACGGTGGGCGACGGCGAACCAGCAGTTTTGACAGAGGTTCCCTCGGTCGGCGCGTGCATTTCGGCGGAGGCTGCGACTACCGACTGTCGCACCGGTGAGCTGCCGTTCAATTCGTTCTTTGCAGATTCCTCTGCGTGGCTGTCAGCCCACGAAGCTTCCGTCGATACGTCCTGATTGAGTGGTTTGGCGTCCTCCAGCACAGTTTGAGGCGCGTTGAGCGGCGCTGACACCGCGTTAGTCCCCACCAATGTGCGTTCAGCCACCGACGTTTGGCCTGCCGAGCCGTCAACCAAGGATAAAACCACGCCGCCACCGGCCGTCGCGCCGACAGTCGTGGCGACCAGCACCGTGCGCATCGTGCGCAAGAACCTCGGCGCGGGAGCCAGACAGCCCCACACTGGATGAAAATTCATTGCGTGACGCATTTCCACTTCCCTAGCGACAGGACTTTTTCAAACCATCGATAGAAATTCAAACGATCGTTTGAGCCAGGCGTTTGCCGAAAGCAAGGAATTTTTGTGACTTTTCAATGCCTGGGGCCTAGTCGTGGTTAACGCGGGTTGTATAAAAGCCTGCGCGATCTTGCGCCCTATCGTGCGGTTAAGCGGCCCACTCCGCGCCGACAAATGTGCCGCGGCTATTCCGAAATCGGTCATTATGCGAATCCGCGGATTAAATTGTATTTGCTTCATAAAGTCCGCGTTGCAAGATTGCCGCCTGAATTTAGCTCGACGGGTTGGAGGCCGGCGATCGGGCACAAATACGCGCGATGAGACGGACCATGACGCGAGAAGTGGTGGATGGTAGCGCGAGGTTTGCGGAGGTAGCGCAGCTTATCGCGCCTAACAACGCGCCAGCCTGCCTGGCGGAAATGCTAAGAGATTGGGCCCCGAGCGTGGCGTTGGATCGCGTCATGTCGAAGGCGGTCAAACCGGTTCTCGCACCCGAGGCGTCGGCAGAGTTGCGGGATCGATTGCTCGCAGAACTCAACCACCTCACCTGCGGCGAGAATGCCGCAATTTGGGCGCATCGATCGTTGGGTGAGAAGAACAAACTGACAGCAACGGACGCCCAGCGTGTAGAGGAGGCATTCCGGGCCAAGCTTGGGACGTTTGTGGGCCCTCCTCCTGCGGATGACCCTCGGGCTCGAGGGGGGCGCCCAGCGGTGATGCGGCGCGGCCCTCGCGAGCGGAACGCAGGAAAGACCAGGACCCAGAAAGGCGCGGTGGCCGTCGACAAGAGTGCGCTGGCGCTACCGGAGCCACGTCGGATCCGCGACCGGGAGCACGTCAGGTCTGTCGCCAAGTACCCTTGCCTGATTTGCGGCCGACAACCTTCGGACGCCCACCATCTGCGATTTGCCCAAAGCCGCGCCCTTGGCCGTAAGGTAAGTGATGAGTTCACGGTCCCGTTGTGTCGCGGGCACCATCGCGAGGTCCACCGAAGTGGCGACGAAGCTATCTGGTGGAGGAGCGCCGGGGTTGATCCAACCGCAACAGCTCGCGCGCTGTGGCTTCAAACGCACCCGATGGTTGGAAGATAAGCGAACTCAGCCCTATGACGCCGTCTCTGATTTGGAAGCTAGCATTTACACGATCTCTAGGCGCGTCACCGAAAATGATTTAGCCTTCGCTGTCGCTAAGATTCGCGGAGGTAATGTGGCCAAGCGGAGTGAGCCAACACCTCAATACAGTGGCCTCCACCATGCGCGGGAATCGCGCGGCATGAGCCGCTCAGAGCTCGTCCGATTGTCAGGGATTTCCAAACAACAGCTCTCTCGTCTCGAAAACGGACTGATCCGGCTTCGTCTCGATCACTTAGAGCTGTTTGCGCCACACCTGGGCTATACGCCCGAACAGATCTTATTATGGGGTCGATTTCCCAGTACTGAAGCATACGGTTCTGAAACGCAGCACGCGAGGCCCACACAGAAGCAATCGACTGAGGCACTACCGCGCGGAATCCCGGAACTCGACAGCCGCACAAGCAGTGCAGGAGGTGCCAAGCGCGACGCGCGGAGGAAAAGGCCGCACATCGACTACTTAAAAGCGGAGCGATGGACTTTTCCCGAGACCTTCATACGCGAGCAATTGCATACCCCGGCGGAAAAATTGCTCGTCGTTAAGTCCAGCGGCGATAGCATGGCGCCGACGATAACCTCCGGGGAGCGGGTAATTATCGATATTGATCACAAGACGCCATCTCCAGATGGGCTCTATGCCATTCGCGATGCGTTTGGCTCCATCATTGTGCGACGACTGCAGGTGTTGCGCTCCTCGCGACCAACAGGGGTACAAGTCATTTCCGACAATCCGAACCATCCCGACGAAGAGACTCCGCTCAGCGAGATTGAAATCGTCGGTAAGGTCCTCTGCTGTCTGAAGCTTTATTGATTTTTGCATCGGGATGGATGAGAACGAGTTGTCACTAGACGTGCCGGCAGTCAGGAAGGCTATCACGGCCCAGGGCTGACCACGCGGATGTGGAGCTCGCGGAGCTGTTTTGCGGTCGCCTCCGACGGCGCTCCCATCATCAAATCCTCGGCACGCTGGTTCATCGGGAACAGCACGACCTCGCGCAGAATTCTCCTCGCCACACAGCAGCATCACGATCCGGTCGATCCCCGGCGCGATGCCGCCATGCGGCGGCGCGCCGAGCGAGAGCGCGTGCAGCATGCCGCCGAATTTCTGCTCCAGCACGCTTTCGTCATAGCCGGCAATGGCGAATGCCTTCTTCATCACGTCGGGCCGATGATTGCGGATCGCGCCGGAGGAAAGCTCCACGCCGTTGCAGACGATGTCGTATTGGATCGCCTTGAGCCCGAGAATCCTGTCGCGATCGTCGGCATCGAGCGCCAAAAACTCCTCTACCGGCAAATTCGGCATCGAGAAGGGGTTGTGGGAAAAGTCGATCTTCTTGTCTTCCTCGTTCCATTCGTACATCGGGAAATCGACGATCCAGCACAGCTCGAAACGGTCTTTTTCGATCAGCCCCAGCTCCTCGCCGATTTTGGTGCGCGCCGCGCCGGCGAATTTGACGAAGGTTTGCGGCTCGCCGGCGACGAAAAACACCGCATCGCCGTCGTTCAGGCCGAGCTCGGACCGCAGCTGCCCGGTTCGCTCCGGCCCGAGATTGGTGGCAACGGGACCACGGCCGACAACCGACCCGTTGTCGAGCGCAAAAAAAATGTAACCCAATCCCGGCTGCCCCTCGCCCTGCGCCCAGGAATTCATCCGGTCGCAGAAGGCGCGCGAGCCGCCGCGCGGCGCCGGGATCGCCCACACTTGCGCCTTGGCGCTCGCTTCGAGGATGCGGGCGAAAACCTTGAAGCCCGAGCCGCGAAAAATCTCCGAGACGTTCTGCATGACGATCGGGTTGCGCAGATCCGGCTTATCCGTGCCGTATTTGCTCATCGCCTCGCCATAGGGGATGCGCGGGAAGCTCTGCGTCACCGGCTTGCCGCCGGAAAACTCCTCGAACACCCCGCGCAGCACCGGCTCGACCGCCGCAAAAACATCCTCTTGGGTGACGAAGCTCATCTCGATGTCGAGCTGATAGAACTCGCCGGGCGAGCGGTCGGCGCGCGCGTCCTCGTCGCGAAAGCACGGCGCGATCTGAAAGTAGCGGTCGAAGCCGGAGATCATGATCAGCTGCTTGAACTGCTGCGGCGCCTGCGGCAGCGCGTAGAATTTTCCCGGATGGATGCGCGAGGGGACGAGATAATCGCGCGCGCCTTCGGGCGACGACGCGGTCAAAATCGGCGTCTGGAACTCGAAGAAGCCCTGTTCCTTCATCCGCCGTCTGAGCGAGTCGATGACGGCGCCGCGCTTCATGATATTTTGGTGCAAGTGCTCGCGACGCAGGTCGAGGAACCGGTACTTGAGCCTTGTTTCCTCTGGATATTCCTGGTCGCCGAACACCGGCATCGGCAATTCGGCCGGCGCGTCCCAGCACCTCGATCTCGCGGATGTAGACTTCGACCGCGCCGGTCGGCAGCTCCGCATTCTCGGTGCCGGCCGGCCGCGCGCGCACCTTGCCGTCGACGCGCACCACCCACTCCGCGCGCAGCGTCTCGGCGACCTTGAACGCCGGGCTGTCGGGATCGGCCACCACCTGGGTGAGCCCGTAGTGATCGCGCAGGTCGATGAACAGGACGCCGCCATGGTCGCGGATGCGATGACACCAGCCGGAAAGGCGCGCCTCGCTGCCGATGTCGCTTGCTCGCAATGCGCCGCAGGTATGGCTGCGATAACGGTGCATTTTCGTCTGGATTCTCTCGCCGCGGCCGGGTCGGACCGGAACGCGGAAAGCGCATGCGGGAATGCCTTTGTCAAGCGAGCGCAGGCATGCGGGATTTCGGTGGTGTCTCAGTTTGAAATTCAGAAGTTATTGGCAGGTTTTCCCCTGCCCCGGCGCATTGGCTAGGCCAACAAAATGCGGGTCACGTCTTCGCCCGTGGCTTCGTCGATGATGACGAAATCCCTCTTTTGCTCTGCCCAAATTCGCAGTTCTTCGAGCGAATGAGCGTCGAGATTGGAGTCGACGAGAACGGCGCGCGGTGCGATCTTCGACCGTATAAAGGCAATGCGGATAGGTTCGTTTGCGGACATGACGCATCCTCCTCGCGGAGCATACAGGAGGGCCGTGATCGCCGCGACCCCACGTCAAGCCGAAAAAACTTCAAACTGAGACACTCCAGGAATTGCTCCAAATCAGGGCCGGCGCTCCTGCCGCGCTTGACCAAGCGCCGGCTGCTGCCGCAACGATAATCGCGCATGGCGAAGACACGACGAAGCGCGGCAAACGTGACCACCACGATGACGACGGGCGAGGCCGTCGTCGCCGCGCTGTTGGCGCACGGGCTCGATGCAATTTACGTCCTGCCCGGCATCCACAATGACGACCTCTTCGACGCGCTGGCGAAAAACCAGCGCGCCAAAGCCGGCGCAAAACTGCGCACCGTCCACACCCGGCATGAGCAAGGCGCCGCCTATATGGCGCTTGGCGCCGCGCTCGCGACCGGAAAGCCGCAGGCCTATTGCGTCGTCCCCGGACCGGGCCTCCTTAACTCCGCGGCGGCGCTGCTGACCGCCTATGGGATGAACGCGCCGGTGCTCGCGCTCTTCGGCCAAATCCCGGCAGGACGCCATCGGCCGCGGCCTGGCGCACCTGCATGAGATCCGCGATCAGGCCGGCATCATCTCCCGGCTGGTCGACTGGTCGGCCCGCATCGGTGCGCCGCAGGAGGCTCCGCGCCTCGTCGCCGAGGCGATGCAGTCGATGTTCGCCGGCCGGCCCGGCCCGGCGGCGCTCGAATGCGCGATCGACGTCTGGGGACGCTCAGGCGCCGTCGCGCCGCAAGCGCCGCTGCCGATCCCCGATCCGCCGATCGACGAGGATGCCATCAAGGCGGCGGCGAAGCGCCTCGGCGCGGCAAAAAGGCCGCTGATCGTCGCCGGTGGCGGCGCGCAGGACGCGTCCGCCGAGGTGACGCGCCTGGCGCATCTCCTGCAAGCGCCGGTCCTCTCCTACCGCCGCGGCCGCGGCGTGCTCGACGATCGCGATCCGCTCGCGGTCAACCTGCCGATCGGCCGCGACCTGTGGGCCGAGGCGGACGTGGTGTTGGCCGTGGGCACGCATCTGCACATGCCATTCCTGCATTGGGGCATCGACGGCGATCTCGCGATCGTCCGCGTCGATGCCGATCCGCAGGAGCCGGCGCGGTTCGCCAAACCCGCGGTCGCGCTGGTCGGCTCGGCAAAGCCGATCCTGCGCCGCCTGCTCGACGTGCTGCCGGCGCACAGCAGGCGGCGGCCTTCTCGCACCGAGGAGATGCGCGGGCGCCATGCCGCGCATGAACAAGCGCCTGGCCAAGCTCGCGCCGCAGCTCTCCTACCTCGCAGCGATCCGCGCCGAATTGCCGGAAGACGGCATCTTCGTCGACGAAGTCACGCAGGTCGGTTTTGCCTCCCGTCTCGCCTTTCCGGTCTACCGGCCGCGCACCTACCTGTCGCCCGGCTATCAGGACAATCTCGGCTACGGCTTTGCCACCGCGCTCGGCGCCCAGGATGCGCGCCGCGACGTGCCGGTCGTCTCGATCAGCGGCGATGGCGGCTTCCTGTTCACCGCGAGCGAGATGGCGACCGCGATGCGTCACCGGATTCCGCTGATCACGGTGCTGTTCAACGACGGCGCCTTCGGCAATGTCCGCCGCATCCAGGAAGAGCGCTACGGC
This sequence comes from uncultured Alphaproteobacteria bacterium, assembly GCA_963695665.1. Taxonomy (GTDB): domain Bacteria; phylum Pseudomonadota; class Alphaproteobacteria; order Rhizobiales; family Xanthobacteraceae; genus BOG-931. The sequence goes on along the minus strand of CAVOHL010000009.1, from coordinate 20,597 downwards.
AACCGGCTGATCGCCAGCGACCTCGCCAATCCCGATTTTGTCGCTTTCGCCAAAAGCTTCGGCGCGGAGGCCGTGCGCGTGAAGGGCGCACCCCAATTGCAATCGGCGCTGCGGCGCGCGCTTGCCCACCGCGACGGTCCCACCCTGATCGAGGTGCCGGTCGGCGCCATGCCGAGCCCATGGGAGTTCATCCTCATGGGCCGCGCGCGGAAATGACGCGATCCCGCGACAATGCCAGCGCTTTCCGCTATCACATCCGCGATGCAGCCGATCACGACAACGTCCGAACTTGCCGCCGCGTGCGCGGCGGATGGCCGCTCATCCCTTCGTCACCATCGATACCGAATTCCTGCGCGAGACCACCTATTACCCGCTGCTTTGCATCGCGCAGATGGCCTCGCCGGAAGAGGCGGTGGTCATCGACGCGCTTGCCCCCGGCATCGATCTCGCGCCCTTCTATTCGCTGCTTGGCGGACGAGAAGGTGATGAAGGTCTTTCATGCCGCGCGCCAGGACATCGAGATCGTGTGGCACGGCGCCAAGCTCATTCCGCATCCGATCTTCGACACCCAGGTCGCGGCCATGGTGCTCGGCTATGGCGATTTCATCTCCTACGATCAGCTCGTTCAGCGCATCACCGGGGATGCGCTCGACAAGTCGCACCGCTTCACCGACTGGACGCGCCGCCCGCTGTCGGACGCGCAGGTTTCCTATGCCATCTCCGATGTGACCCATTTGCGCGACGTCTACCTCGCGCTCCTCGCCGACCTCGAGCGGCGCGGCCGCACCGATTGGGTGCAGGAGGAGATGCGGGTGCTGACTTCGCCCGACACCTACCGCATGGAGCCGGAGAATGCCTGGCAGCGGCTGAAGACCCGCGTGCGCAAGCCCAAGGAGCTGGCCGTTTTGATCGAGGTCGCGGCCTGGCGCGAGCGCGAGGCGCAGTCGCGCGACGTTCCGCGCTCACGGGTGCTCAAGGACGACGTGATCGCCGACATCGCCGTGCAGGCGCCCACCAGCCCGGAAAAGCTCGGCAATTTGCGTTCGCTGCCCAAGGGATTCGAACGCTCGCGCTGGAGCGAGGCGATCGTCGCGGCGGTGCAGCGCGGGCTGGCGCGCGACCCGAAAACGCTGCCCCATCCGCTGCGCATGCAGCCGGCGGCCAACGGCGCCGCGGTGGTCGAGCTGCTCAAGGTCCTGCTGCGCATGATCTCCGAGCGTCACCACGTCGCCGCCAAGGTGATCGCCACGGTCGACGATCTCGAGCGCATTGCCGCCGACGATGCCGCCGAGGTGCCGGCGCTATCCGGCTGGCGCCGCGAGCTGTTCGGCGACAAGGCGCTGGCGCTCAAGCACGGCGATCTCGCGCTCGCGATCGACCGCGGCAAGGTCGCCGCGGTGCCGCGCGAGCGGCCGCCGGACTAGCCCATCAGCATGACCGGCTCGCGCCCGATGAGGCGGGCGAGCGAGCGCAGCCGGCTCAGCACCCGTTCGCCGCCGAGCGCGGCGAATTCGCCGGGAAGGCGCAGCGCCAGCCGGTGACGCTCGACCGCGAGCGGGGTCTTGACCAGCACTCCCGGCATCGCCGCCGACACGACATGGGCGAGGCGCAGCGCCGCGCCGAGGACGCGCGCGCGGTCGAGCATGCGCGTCGAGGCGAGTTCGCGCAGCCGCGGCGACACCTCGTCGTCGGTGACCGGCCCGACATGGCGGTAGAACACCGCGAGCGCGAGATAGGCGCGGCCCGGATGATCGATCGCGGTAAAGCCGCCATGCGCGATGATGTTGAGCGACTGCTCGCCGCGGTAGTCGGGATGCGCCCGCCAGCCGATATCGGCCAGTAGGCATGCGGCGTGACGAAGCCGGCGCTCGTCGGCGGTTTCCTCAAGCCCCGAGGAGCGCATGAAGCGGTCGGTCCAATCGATCAGCTCCTCGCCGTGGCGCGGCGAGCGCGAGCGCAATCGGTTGAGGCCGCGCGCGGCTTCGATCAGCGCGTCCTTCTCCTTGTCCTTCTGCTTGAGCAGCGAATAGAGCAAACCCTCGCGCACGCCGAGCGCCGAGAACACCACCTGGCGCGGCCGGCCGATGCGCAGCGCGTACTCCATCACCAGCGCCGCATAGGCGAGCAAGGGCCGCCGCGCATTGGCCACCACTTCGATGTTGGACAGCGTCTCGACATCGACCCGGTGCACCAGGCGGGCGAATTCCAGCGCTTCGTCGGCCGGTATGGCGTAGCCATGCATCACGTGCAGCGGATAGCCGGTCTGCCACATGTGCAGCCGCGCCAATGCCCGCCAGGTGCCGCCCACGGCATAGAAGTTGCGATCCTCGCAGGCGCGCAGCATCGGCAGGCCGCCGAGCGTCTTCTTCACGAACTTCTCGGCCCGCTTCAGCGATTTTGCCGACACGTCCGCCAGCGCCAGACCGCCGAGCGGCCGGGTGACGCCGTGGCGTGCGCGCGTGCCGTGCACGTCGACGAGCTCGAGCGAGCCGCCGCCGAGATCGCCGACCACTCCGTCCGCCTGATGCACGCCCGAGATCACGCCGAGCGCGGTGTACTCGGCTTCGCGCGCGCCGGAGAGAACGTCGATGTCGACCTTGATGATCCGCTCGGCGAGGGAAATGAAGCGGTCGCCGTTTTTGGCGTCGCGGCAGGCGGCGGTGGCGATGGCGAGGATGTTCTTCACCCCCATGGTCGTGCACAGCGCCCGGTAGCGCTTGAGCGCGGACAGGGCCTGCTCGACCGCATCGGCGGCGAGCAATCCGGTCGACTGCACCTCGCGGCCGAGGCCGCACAGCGCCTTCTCGTTGAACAGCGCCGTCGGCGCCCGGGTGAGACCCTCATAGACCACGAGCCGAACGGAGTTCGAGCCGATGTCGACGACGGCGATCGGCGGACCGTGGTCGAGGCGTCCGCTGGCGGCGATTTTGGCGCGGCTCATCTGTTGGCGTCAGCGCGGCGCGGATGGCGCGGGTCGCCGGCGCTCACGCCCGCTCCGCGCGATGGCGCAACCGGGGAACCGAATCCTTCGGCGACTTGCCCCGGCCGGAAAGGCTTGGATTGGTCATGAAATAGGTGTGGGCGTTGAACTTCTCCTCGCCGGCGGCGGGCACGATGCGGGAGGAGGAGCCGTCGGCGAGAAGCTGCCAGCTCTGCTCATTGTCCTTGAGATTGGCCACCATGATCTGGTCGAGAACCTGCTCGTGCACCGTCGGATTGAGGATCGGGCAGAGCACTTCGACGCGGCGGTCGAGATTGCGCGGCATCATGTCGGCGGAGGAGATGTAGACCGCCGCCTTCGGATGCGGCATGCCGTGACCCGAGCCGAAGCAATAGATGCGGCCATGCTCGAGGAAGCGGCCGACGATCGACTTGACGCGGATATTCTCGGACAGGCCCGGCACGCCGGGCCGCAGGCAGCAGATGCCGCGCACCACCAGCTCGATCGCGACGCCGGCGCTCGACGCCCGGTAGAGCGCGTCGATGATCTCGGGATCGACCAGCGCATTCATCTTCATCCAGACCGCGGCCGGCCGGCCGGCCTTGGCGTGCGCGATCTCCTCTTCGATGTGCTGCTGGATGCGCTTGCGCAAGGTCAGCGGCGAGACCGCCATGCGCTCGAGTTCGGCCGGTTCGGCATAACCGGTGACGTAGTTGAACACGCGCGTCGACGTCGCGGGCGATCACCGGGTCGGCGGTGAAGTACGAAAGGTCGGTGTAGATGCGCGCCGTCACCGGATGATAGTTGCCGGTGCCGACATGCACATAGGACGCGAGCGTCGCGCCCTCGCGGCGGACCACGAGCGACAGCTTGGCGTGCGTCTTGAGCTCGATGAAGCCGTAGACCACCTGCACGCCGGCGCGTTCGAGGTCGCGCGCCCAGCGGATATTGGCCTCCTCGTCGAAGCGCGCCTTGAGCTCGACGACGGCGGTGACCGATTTGCCGGCCTCGGCGGCCTCCGCCAGCGTCCGCACGATCGGGGAATCGGCCGAGGTGCGGTAGAGCGTCTGCTTGATGGCGACGACGTCGGGATCGCGCGTGGCCTGGTTGAGGAAATCCACCACCACGTCGAACGATCTCGTAGGGATGGTGGACGATGAGATCCTTCTGCCGGATCGCGGCGAAGCAATCGCCGCCATGGTCGCGGATGCGGTCGGGATAGCGCGGATTGTAGGGCACGAACTCGAGGTCCGGCCGGTGCAGCCTGGCAAGCTGCGACATCTCGTCGAGCGCGAGGACGCCGTCGACCTTGAACAGGCTCGTCGTCAGTCGCGTCGAGCGCGCGCTGCACGAAGCGCTGCAGCTCCGGCGGCATCAACGCCTCGATGTCGAGCCTGATCACCGAGCCGCGGCGGCGGCGCTTGAGCGCGGTCTCGAACAGCCGCACCAGATCTTCGGCCTCTTCGAGGACCTCGAGCTCGGAGTCGCGGATGACGCGAAACGCCCCTACCCCCTTCACGGCATAGCCGGGAAAGAGCTTGCCGATGAACAGGCTGGTCACGCCTTCGATCGAGATCAAGCGCACTTCGCCGCCGTCTCCGGCCTGCGGCAGGCGCACGAACCGCTCGAGCCGGTTCGGCAGGCGAATGAGCGCATTCATCGCCTTGCCGTCCTTGGTGCGCGCCAGCTGCAAGGCGATCGAGAAGCCGAGATTGGGAATGAACGGGAACGGGTGCGCCGGGTCGACGGCGAGCGGCGTCAGCAGCGGGAAGACATGGGCGAGAAAATAGTCTTCAAGCCAGGCGCGCTCCGACTTGGCGACGTCCGGGCCGTCGACCAGCACGATACCGGTTTGGGCGAGCGCGGCGCGCAGCTCGCGCCACTGCTGCTGCTGATCCTGGACCAGCACCACCACCGCTTCGGCGATCCGCACCAGCTGCTCGGCCGGCGTCAGTCCCTCGGGGCTCTTGCTGGTGATGCCGGCGCGAACCTGCGCCCGCAGGCCGGCCACGCGCACCATGAAGAATTCGTCGATGTTGTTCGCCGAGATCGACAGGAATTTCAGCCGCTCCAGCAGCGGATGGCCGCGATTGGCCGATTCCTCGAGCACGCGGCGATTGAAATTGAGCCAGGAGAGCTCGCGATTGATGAAGCGGTCGGGGCTCGATGCGAGTTCCGAGGCGGCGTGCCGCTCGGCGGGCTCGCTCAGCCGCACCGGTCGTTCCAGTCTGAGCTCTGGGCCGGATTCGAGCGCGATCGCCGCTGCCGGGCCGCGGTCCGCCATGACTACTCCTTGCTCCTCGGCCCTCACGATCACCGCCCTTGGTAACGATTCGATGACTCGATCGCCTTTGAGATAAGGCGGCGGGGCGGCATGCCGTCAAGCCTTACCCGAGCCGGTCCCACGGCTGCACCGCGACCGGCATCCGCCCGCATGGAGAATCAATGGCTTAGCACGAACGGTGCAGAGCCGAGGCTAAGCCTGCTCGCGAAATATCTCGGCTGCGAGCACGCGGGTTGCCGGACGCCTCTGCCGCAGCGCCTCATTGTCGAGCGCAATCACCGCGGCGCGGGCGGCAGCGAAGGAGCGCTCGATACGGCGTCGAGAGATAGCTCACGACGCTTTCGTCAAGGGCGAGCTGGCGGTCGCTGGCGACCTTAACCATGACCGCACGCAGCATCGCGTCGTCCGGCGCTTGCAGCGTCACCACCGGCAGCGCGCGCAGCCGCGAGACCAGGTCCGGCAGCGAAGCGGGCCATGTGGCCGGCGTCACGCGCGCGGTGAACAGGAGGAACGCCTTCTCCTCGCGCGCGAGATTGATGAGGTGGAACAGGGCGCGCTCGTCTTCCGCAGCAGCCGCATCCTCCACCACCAAGGCGCCGGTCGCGAGCGCCGATGGAAGATCGGCCTCGCCGATGGCTCGCGCGGAAATCACCCGCGCGCCCGCCGCCGCCGCCCACATGCTGGCCAGATGCGTCTTGCCGGAGCCCTCGGGACCGATCAGGGCGATCGCGTTCGCCGGCCAATCCGGCCAGCAGTCGATGAGCGCCAGCGGCCCCTCGTTGCATGGGCCGGATAGAAAATCCTCGCGCGCGTAGTTTTCGGCGTGATCGAGCGCAAGCGCGAGCTGGCGCGGAGGGGAGGACATGCGATCAATGTCCGGTCCCGAACGAATTCATGTGACGCAGCCACTCGGCGAGATAGAAGGCGATCGAAAGCAGGGTCAAGATCGCGACCAGCCCGATGGCGATGTCGGACACCAGAGCGGCATCGAAGCCGAAGCCGTGCTCGGCCAGGACGAGCGTGGCGAGAAAGATCTGCGCCACGGTGTTCGCCTTCGACACCGGCAGCGGCTTGACCGGCATCGGCTTGCCCACGAGCCACGACAGCATGAAGCCGCTGATGATCATGATGTCGCGGGAGACGACGAGAATGACCAGCGAGATCGGCAGCGCCCCGGCGACGCCGAGCGCGACATAGATCGATACGATCAGCGCCTTGTCGGCCAGCGGATCGAGATAGGCGCCGAGCTCGCTCGCCATGCGGAAGCGCTTGGCCAGGAAGCCGTCGACGGCGTCGCTCACTCCGGCCGCCAGGAACAGAAAAAACGCGGCGCGCATCTCGCCCAGGATGATGGTCCAGACTACGACGGGCACCAACATGATGCGCCCCAGCGAGATCAGATTTGGGATGCTCAATCCGGGCCCCGGTTCCCCGGCGCGCTCGCCACGGCGCGCCTGGTACGTGCGCCCCAGTATATAGCGGCGCCCGCGTGCTTGCGCACCCGGCAATTCCCACGTAGGAGGCGCCGAGACGTTCCTCCCCGCCGGGGAAGGAGTATCTGTCGATCGGTGGCTCCGTGGACGAGGCGCGCTACGCGGCCGCCGGCGTCGATATCGACGCCGGCAACCGCATGGTGGAACTGATCAAGCCGCTGCTGCGCCGGACCGCGCGCGCCGGCGCGGACGCCGAGATCGGCGGCTTCGGCGGCCTGTTCGATCTCAAGGCCGCCGGCTTCTCCGATCCGATCCTGGTCGCCGCCACCGACGGCGTCGGCACCAAGGTGAAGATCGCCGTCGAAACCTGCCGCCACGACACGATCGGCATCGATCTCGTCGCCATGTCGGTCAATGATCTCGTGGTGCAGGGAGCCGAGCCGCTGTTCTTCCTCGATTATTTTGCCTGCGGGAAACTCGATCCGGCGGTCGGCGCCAAGGTCGTGGCCGGCATTGCCGCCGGATGCCGAGAGGCGCGCTGCGCGCTGATCGGCGGCGAGACCGCGGAGATGCCGGGCATCTACCAGGGTGGGGACTACGACCTCGCCGGCTTCGCCGTCGGCGCGGCCGAGCGCGGCGCGCTCTTGCCGCGCACCGATATCGCGCCCGGCGACGTGGTGATCGGTTTGGCTTCGACCGGCGTGCATGCGAACGGGTTTTCTTTGGTGCGCCGCATCGTCGGCGCTTCGGGACTGGCGCTGGGACGCGCCGGCCCCGTTCGAGCCAGCGCGCAGCCTGGGCGAAGCGCTGCTGACTCCGACGCGGCTCTACGTGCGGTCATGCCTCGCCGCGATCCGCCGGACCAAGGCGGTGAAGGCGCTCGCGCACATCACCGGCGGCGGCTTCATCGACAACGTTCCCCGCGTGCTGCCGCAGGGATTGTCGGCGGTGTTGGACCTCGATCGCGTGCCGGTTGGTCCGGTTTTCAAGTGGCTCGCCGCGGCCGGCGGCGTCGCCGAGCGGGAGATGCTGCGAACCTTCAACTGCGGGATCGGCATGGTGGCCGTGCTCGACCCGCGCGGCGCCGAGGCGGCGAGCGCAGAGTTCACGGCGAACGGCGAGACCGTCGTGCGGCTGGGCGAGGTGACCACGGCGAGCGACGAAGCGCGCGTCGGATTTCGCGGGCACCTCGACCTGTCCCGGTGAGGCGGATGAGCAAGAAGCGCGTCGCGGTCCTTATTTCCGGTCGCGGGTCGAATATGACGGCGCTGATCGAGGCGGCCAAGGCGAAGGACTATCCGGCCGAAATCGTGCTCGTCATTTCAAACCGGCCCGAAGCGGCGGGACTTGCCCGCGCCCGCGCAGCCGGTGTCACGACCGCAATCGTCGATCACACGCTATTCGGCAAAGATCGCGCGGCCTTCGAGCGTGCGCTTGATGCAGAGCTTCAAGCGCACCGGATCGATCTCGTTTGTCTCGCCGGATTTATGCGGCTGTTGACGCCGTGGCTGGTCGGGCGCTGGAGCGGACGCATGCTCAACATTCATCCGGCGCTGCTGCCGCAATTCAAGGGGCTCGACACCCACCGGCGCGCGCTTGCGGCCGGCGCGAAACGGCACGGCGCAACCGTCCATTTCGTCGTGCCGGAAACGGATTTCGGGACCGATCCTGGCGCAGGAATCGGTGCCGGTGCTCGAGGGCGATACGGAAGAAACGCTGGCCGCGCGCGTGCTGGAGGTCGAGCACCGGATCTATCCGCAGGCCTTGCGCGCCTTGGCCGAAGGACGGGCGGCAACGCTCTCGTCCGCTGGCGAGAACGGCGCGGGCTAGAGCCGGATGGGAACGTGCTCCGCGAGAATTGGAGCGACATCGATCGATCTGAAGCGATCGCGTTCCAAACGACAAAACCCCCGGGGTGAAACCGGGGGCTACAAGAGCCGGGATTTCATCCCGGTAGCGCTTACGCGACTTTGAGATTCTCTGCCGAGGTCCTGCCGCGATTGGTCACGAGCTCGTACTCGACCTCCTGGCCCTCATTGAGCGAGCGCAACCCGGCTCGTTCGACCGCCGAAATGTGCACGAACACGTCCTTGTCCCCGGTTGACGGCTTGATGAAGCCGTAGCCCTTCGTCGGATTGAACCACTTGACGCTGCCTTTCTGCATCGTCTGTCTCCTCAGTCATTCCATATGTTTCGCGACGACGCGAATGACGCCCGCCGCACGGCGAGGCCGTGCTGCGATTCGCGCCACAAGCCAGATTTTGGGGAAAAGTCCGAAACGATCACGTCGCCCAAGCCAGCACCGACCGGATGGCCAAAATCCGATTGCCGTCGCAAGCAAGCCCGGAAAATACGGCGCAAGCATGGCTGCAACGCGCCGCAGATTTGATTGGAATGCCATCATCGGAACACCAACGCGTCGGCGCGCATTCGCGCGATCGGTCTTTCAGCGTTGATGAAATCTGACGGGCAAAGCGAAAGTCAGGGGTGCAGATAGAATGCGATCGCCATGATCGCGTACGCCGCCAGGAGCTGCAGGCCTTCGAGCCAGTTGCTCTCGCCGTCTTGGACGACGAAGTTGACGATGAGAACGGCGAGCACCATGGCGACGAGCTCGAAGGTGTTGAAGATCAGGTCCATCGGCTGACCCAGCGGCGCGCCGAGCATCACCAGAACCGGCGCGACGACCAACACGATCTGCGTCGCCGAGCCGATCGAGATCTGCAGCGCGAGATCCATCCGGTCTTTGCGCGCGACCAGAACCGCGGACAGATGCTCGGCCGCGTTGCCGACGATGGCGACGAAAATGGCCCCGACGAAGAGCTGCGACCATCCGAGCTTCACGGCCAACGGCTCGATGGCGCCGACCAGAATGTCGCTGACCCACGCGACCGCGAGCGTCGCCGCCAGGAGCGTGACGACCGCGCGCGCGGTGCTCCAGCGCGATTCGAATTCACCCACCTCTTCCAGATAGAGATGCCTGTGCGTGTAGAGCGAGAACAAGAGGCTGGCGCCGTACATGCCGATGAGCACCAGCGAGACGAGAACGCTCAGGCCTGCAACCGCCGCCGCCCCTGCCCCACCCGCGGTCTGGAAGAAGATCGCGGGCACGATGAGAGCGATCGTGGCGAGCAAGAGGGTGGAGCTTTGCGCGAGGATGCCGGTCTTGTTGAAGGTCTGTTTTTCGCGCGACAAGCCGCCGGCAAACATCGCCAAGCCCAGAACGAAAAGCAAATTGCCGATGATCGAGCCGGTGATCGAGGCCTTCACCACTTCGATCAGCCCGGCCTTGAGCGCGAAGATGCCGATGATGAGCTCGGTCGCGTTGCCGAAGGTCGCATTGAGAAGCCCGCCGATGACGGGCGTCGTTCGCGTCGCCAATTCCTCGGTGGATTGGCCGATGAGCCTTGCCAGCGGCACGATGGCGAGCGCCGAAAGGAAAAAGACCGCGACCGGCGAGACGCCGGCAAAGGCGGCGCCGATCGCGATCGGCACGAAGGCGAGAAGCGCGAAGAACAGAATGTCCGTTGCGTATCGCAAGCGACCTATCCGCGCTCAACTGCGAGCCCGGCCTCTTTGTCGGGTACGACCTTGCACCGCCGCTGCATCAGCGCGGCGAGAACCGGCGACGCCGGCAGACTGCCGGTCACTCAGCCGACGATTTCCTTGCCGGCGAAGAACTGGGCGATTTCCTTCTGGGCGGTGTCGCCGGCATCGGAGCCGTGCACCGAATTTTCCGAAATCGACTTGGCGAAGACCTTGCGAATGGTGCCGTCCGCGGCCTTTGCCGGATCGGTCGCGCCCATGAGATCGCGATAGGCCGCGATCGCATTCTCGCCCTCGAGAACCTGGACCACGACCGGCCCCGAGATCATGAAGTCGACCAGCTCGCCGAAGAACGGCCGCGCGCGATGCACGGCATAGAACGTCTCGGCCTGCGAGCGCGTTATCATGACGCGCTTCTGCGCGATGATCCGCAGTCCCGCCTTTTCGATCATCGCGTTAATGCCGCCGGTGATGTTGCGGGCGGTGGCATCCGGCTTGATGATCGAAAAAGTACGCTCGATCGCCATCAAATCGTCCTTTTGCGGATTGCGAAACGCGGCGGGGAAGTGCGCGGCTTATAGCCTCCGCTTCCGGTCCGGGCAAGCGCCGCTCAGAGCCGGCGCAGAAAGTCGATCATCGCGGCGTTGACCTCGGCGGCGCGCTCCTGCTGGGTCCAATGACCGCAACCCGGCAACATGATCGTGCCGCGCAACTGCGGCACGTAATTGGCCATCGCGGCAATGAGCCTTGTCCATGCCCTGAAACGCGACCACCAGATCGCGGTCGCCGGCAACATAAAGCGCCGGCACCGTCACCTTGGCGCCGGCGAACGGCGCCAGAAGCTCCCAGTTGCGATCGATGTTGCGGTACCAGTTGAGGCCGCCGCGAAAGCCGGTGCGGGCGAATTCGCCGGCGTAAAAATCCACGTCCGCTTCGCTGAGCCATGACGGCAGCACGGCCGGCTTGGGCATCCGGCTGAGAAAACCGCCATCGCGCGGGACCATGCCGACGGAGCCGGCCGCTTCCGGACGATGGAACGTGTCGCCCGACGAAGCCGCGCGCCGCGGCACGTCGCCCGAGCCCGAGAACAGCGTCTTGAGGACGGTCTCGCGCGGATCGCGCTCCAATTCGGCCTCCGCCACTCCGGGCTTCTGGAAATAGAGCTGATAGAACTGCGCATCGTCGCGCCGCGGCATGACCGTGGTGGGCGCCACACGCGACCGCGGCCGATAGGGGACGCTCAAGCCGATCACCGCCCGGAAGCGATCGGGCCGCAGCAAAGCGGCGTGCCAGGCGACCGGTGCGCCCCAATCATGTCCGGCGATCACCGCCTGTTCGGCGCCGAGCGCATCGATGACGCCGACCATGTCGCCGACCAAGTGAAACAATGTGTACTGGTCGATCGCCTCCGGCCGGTCGGACTGGCCGTAGCCGCGCATGTCGGGCGCGACCACGCGATACCCGGCGGCGGAGAGCGCAGCGAGCTGATGGCGCCACGAGTACCAGGACTTCGGGAAATCCGTGGCAGAGAACGACGAGCGGTCCCTCCCCCTGCTCGGCAAGGTGCAGATGAATGCCGTTCGCCTCGATCGTGCGATGGGTGATACCGCTCGTCGCCACTTTAGCCTCCGCCACGTTGCCCGGCTGTTCGCACCGCGCGTCGGCGCCTGGAACGCCACGCTTTCCTAGCTGCTGGACGGCGCGGCCTGCAGCCAACGGGAAATGAGACCGCCGATCACGCCGCCGACGATGGGCGCGACCCAGAACAGCCACAGGCACGACAAGGCGACGCCGCCGCCGAAGATGGCCGTCGCCGTCGAGCGCGCCGGATTTACCGACGCGTTCGAAACCGGAATCGCGATCAGGTGGATCGCCGTCAGCGTAAGCCCGATCGCCAGCGGCGCAAATCCGGCCGGGCAATTGCCGGTGACCACGCCGGCGATGACGATGAGGAACAGCGCGGTGAGCGCCGTCTCGATCAAGGCGACGGACAGCAGCGAAAAATGGCCGTCGCCATAGAGATTCGAGATGGCGACGAAATCGTTCCATTTGCCGGTCGGCGCGCCCGACAAGATGACGTGGAAGAAGGCCGCCGCCGCGATGCCGCCGACGAGCTGCGCGATGATGTAAGGGATCGCCTTACCGGCCTGAAAGTGTCCCGCGGCGACGAGACCGCAAGTCACCGCCGGATTGAAGTGGCCGCCGGAAATGTGGCCGACGGCGTAAGCCATCGCCAGCACGGCAAAGCCGATGGCGAAGGCCACGGTCATGAGACCAGCCGACGGCGCGGAAAACAACGCAGCACCGCAAACAGCGCTGACAAGCGCGAACGTGCCGATCAATTCGGCTCCCAGTTCCCGCAACATGAGAGACCCCCCTTGTGTCTTGGCCTCGGCGTCCGCTCGAGGACCTTGGCATCTAGGCGCAATTCGCCCGGCCTCACAAGGATCGGGTGCCCCCGCCGCAGCCGGAGCGTGGATATCTGCTACGACCTCAAGCGGTCATGAGGAGACCAGCGCCGGCGCCGGCGGACAATCTAGGTCGCGGGGTTGGGCTTCGGCTTGTCGTTCTTGGCGGGTTTTTTCTTGGCCGGCGGAGCGGAAGGCGGCGGTTCCTCGACGCGGTCCATTTCCGTGAGCCGCCCGCCGACGAAGCGGTAGATGCCAGGCCGCGGTCCGCTATTGAATGTCAGGATCGCCATTCGATCGCCGCGCGGATTGCTGGACAGGTTGACTGCATTCGGCCGGCCGACGCGCGAGATGACGTCACATTCGCTCATGCCGATCGCGACGCCGCCGCCCAGGCGGGACGCCCCGTCAGCGTTACCGGACCCGGCGTCCGCAGCAGCCGGCGGCGGCGCAAACGCCGGGCAGGCGCCGCTCGCGTCGACGAGATCGCTCGGCGTGATCGGACGATCGCGTCTTCGCCTCGTCGAGCTGTGAATAGGTATAGCCGCCCCGGCTGCCGAACAGATCGAGCGGTTTCGAGAACCAGCCGTTGGTGTCAAAGCCGCCGCAGCCGCCGAGCGCGGCGGCGATCGCCAGGGCCGATGTGCGGCGGCAAATTGATCCCGGATGCACCGAACGCCCTCTTCCATCGAGCAGCCAGCGCGCAAGCAATGCGCCGCTTTATGGTGTGATCGTGGCGCGACGCCCCGGGCCGTCCCAGCGAGCATTCTCGCCGCGCCCACAATCCTACACGATAGGATCAGGCTGGAAAGGATTAAAAACCGGTGATATGACAGGCGCTTAGGGATGATTTCTTTACCGTCCTGAGCCATTCTCAGAATGTGATTCCCGTCACGGACACTTGCCCGCCCTGGTGCAAGACTGCAAACGCTCGTAATCCGCTCGCGGAGCCCTTTGGCAACCCGGGACTAACCCATGCGTCTGCAATTCGTCGGCTGCGGCGACGCCTTCGGCTCAGGCGGGCGATTTAACACGTGCTTTCATCTCGTCGGCCGGGACATCAACGCGCTGATTGATTGCGGCGCGACTTCGCTCGTCTCGATGAACAAGCTCGCGATCGATCGCAACGCGATCCGCCTGATCCTGCTGACGCACTTTCACGCCGATCATGTCGGCGGCGTACCGTTCTTCATCCTGGAAGCGAACTACATCCTCAAGCGGGACCAGCCGCTCACCATCGCCGGGCCGCCCAGTCTCAAATCGCGCTACGCGGAAATCATGCAGGTGGGCTTTCCCGGCGCCCAAGAAACTGGAATTGCGCTTTCCCTTGACGCTCAAGGAACTGGAAGTCGGCCGACGCAATGAGCTCGGCTCCATCCGGGTTACCCCTTTCCATGTCGTGCACGACGATCGCGCCGGTCCCTGCCTCGGATTCCGCCTGGAAGCCGAGGGCAAGGTGATCGCGTTCTCCGGCGACACCGAATGGACCGATGCGCTGGTCGAGATCGGGCACGAGGCCGACCTGTTTGTCTGCGAGGCCTACACGCGCGACAAGCCGCTCCCCACCCACATGGCGCTGTCGTCGCTCGAGCGCCATCTCGGCCAGATTCGCCCCAAGCGCCTGGTGCTCAATCACATGAGCAACGACATGCTGGCGCGGCGCGCGGAGATTCCGTTCGAGACCGCCGAAGATGGAATGATCATCGAGCTGTAGGCGCGGCGACGCTGCGCTGCGCTATCCGCCCAGCGCCGCTTCGATGGCGGCGAGCGCGGCGTCCGCCTTCGAGCCGTCCGGACCGCCCGCCTGCGCCATGTCGGGCCGCCCGCCGCCGCCTTTTCCGCCGAGCGCTTCCGCGCCCCTGCGGGCGAGATCGACCGCATTAAAACGCGCGGTCAGATCCGCAGTGACGCCGACCACCAGGCCGGCCTTGCCCTCGCCGGTGACCCCGACGATGGCAACGACGCCGGAGCCGACCTGCTTCTTGCCTTCGTCAGCGAGGCCGCGCAGGTCCTTGAGCTCGATGCCTTCGACGGCGCGCGCCAAGAGCTTGACGTCGCCGACAGTCCGCAGCCCGTCGGCGCCGGCGCCGGGGCTTCCGCCTCCGCCCATCGCCAGCTTCTTCTTCACCTCGGAGAGCTCGCGCTCGAGGCGTTTGCGCTCGGCGACGATGGCCGCAGCACGGGCGGTCACCTCATTGAGCGGCGCATTCAATTCCGCGGCGACAACCTTCGTTTCGTTACGGAATTTGTTGAGCTCCCGTCGCGCCGTCGTTGCGGTGAAAGCCTCGATGCGGCGCAGGCCCGAACCCACGGCGGCTTCGCTCACCACCGAAATGAGCCCGATATCGCCGGTGCGCCGCACATGCGTGCCGCCGCACAGTTCGATCGACCAGCCCATGGTATTGCCGCCGCCCTCGCCCATGGCGACGACGCGCACCTCATCGCCGTATTTTTCGCCGAACAAGGCGCGCGCCCCCGAGGCGATCGCGTCGTCGCGGCTGAGGAGCCTCGTGATGACCGGCGCATTCTGCAGCACGATGTCGTTGGCGATATCCTCCACCCGCTCGATCTCGCTGCTGCTCAGCGGTTTCGGATGCGAGAAGTCGAAGCGCAGACGATCGGGGTCGACGAGTGAACCCTTTTGCGCCACGTGATCGCCGAGGACCTGGCGCAGCGCCTCATGCAGAAGATGCGTGGCCGAATGATTTTGCCGAATGGCGCCGCGCCGCTGGTGATCGACCTCAAGCACCAGCGCCGCCCCGGGCTTGAGCGTGCCCTCCTCCACCGTGCCGATATGCACGAACACGTCGCCGGCATGTTTTTGCGTATCGGTAACTTTGAAGCGCACGCCGTTTGCCGTCATCGAGCCGGTATCGCCGACCTGGCCGCCGGATTCGGCATAGAAGGGAGTTTGGTTGAGCACGACGGCGCCGCTCTCGCCCCTGTTCAGGGCAGTCGCCTCCTTGCCCTCGCGCACCAGCGCCGAGACGATGCCCTGCGCCGTCTCGGTCTCGTAGCCGAGGAACTCGGTGCTGCCGACCTTCTCGCGCAGCGCAAACCACACCGCCTCGTCCGCCGCCTCGCCCGAGCCCGCCCACGAGCCGCGCGCCTTTTCGCGCTGGCGCTCCATCGCATCGGTGAACGACGCGATATCGACGCCGATGCCGCGCGGCCTGAGCGCGTCCTGGGTGAGATCGAGCGGAAAGCCGTAGGTGTCGTAGAGCGTGAACGCGGTGACGCCGTCGAACATGTCGCCCTTCTTGAGCGACTTCGCCTGCTCGTCGAGGATCACAAGCCCGCGCTCGAGCGTGCGGCGAAAGCGAGTTTCCTCCAGCTTCAGCGTCTCGCGTGATCAAAGCCTCGGCGCGATGCAGCTCGGGATAGGCCTGGCCCATCTCGCGCACCAGCACCGGCACCAGCCTCCACATCAGCGGCTCTTTGGCGCCGAGCAATTCGGCGTGACGCATGGCGCGGCGCATGATCCGGCGCAGCACGTAGCCGCGGCCCTCGTTCGAAGGCAGCACGCCGTCGGCGATCAGGAAGGAGCTCGCGCGCAGATGGTCGGCGATGACGCGATGCGAGGCCTTGCGCTCACCTTCCGGATCGACATCCGTGAGATCGGCGACCGCCTCGATCAGCGCGCCGAACAGATCGATCTTGTAATTGTCGTGCGTGCCTTGCAGCACCGCCGCCATGCGCTCGAGCCCCATGCCGGTATCGATCGACGGCCGCGGCAGGTCGACGCGCTTGCCGCCGGCAAGCTGCTCGTACTGCATGAACACGAGATTCCAGATTTCGACGAAGCGATCGCCGTCGGCGTCCGCGCTCCCGGGCGGGCCGCCCGGGATGTGCGGGCCGTGATCATAAAAAATCTCGGCGCACGGGCCGCACGGCCCGGTGTCGCCCATGCTCCAGAAATTGTCGCTGCCGGCGATGCGCTAAGATTTTCCTTTCCGGCAGGCCGGCGATCTTCTTCCAGAGATTGAACGCCTCGTCGTCGTCGATATAGACGGTCGCCAACAAGCGTGTCGGCCGGTACGCCGTATTCCTTGGTGATCAGGTTCCAGGCAAGCTCGATTGCGCGCTCCTTGAAATAGTCGCCGAACGAGAAATTGCCGAGCATCTCGAAGAAGGTGTGATGGCGCGCGGTATAGCCGACATTGTCGAGGTCGTTGTGCTTGCCGCCGGCGCGCACGCATTTCTGCGCCGTGGCCGCGCGCGTATACGGCCGCTTCTCCAGGCCGGTAAAGACGTTCTTAAACTGCACCATCCCGGCATTGGTGAACATCAACGTCGGGTCGTTGCGCGGCACCAGCGGCGACGACGGCACGACCTCGTGACCTTCGCGCGCAAAATAGGCGAGGAAATTCGACCTGATATCGTTGACGCCGCTCATGTGGGCAACTCTCTAGCGGGACGGTTGTTTTCTGTCCAGAAAAGCGGCCTGACATCGGCGTGATTGCCGAACCGCCGCAAAACATATAAGCGCTCTTTTTCCGAGTGCTTGCCAGCGAGTGGACGATGAACGACCGAGGTACCCCCCTGCCCCGCAGCTTTGAGCGAGCGCGTGCGGGCGCAGCCGCTTTGTCATGACGGCCGAGGTTGCGCCGCCGGTCGCCTGCGACGCGCAGGAGCTGTTGCGAAAGGCGACCCCGCTCCGCGGTCTCGCGGACGCAGTCAACGTCACCGACGGCGCCGGCGCCCGCGCCCACATGAGCGCGCTCGCTGCGGCCGCTATCCTGATCGACGCCGGCATCGAGCCGATTTTGCAAATCACCTGCCGCGACCAGAACCGCATCGCCCTGCAGAGCGAGCTGATGGGCGCCGCCGCGCTCGATATTCGCAACCTTCTGGCTGCTCACCGGCGACGATCCCAAGGCCGGCGATCAGCCCGACACCAAGCCGGTGTTCGACGTCGACTCAAAGACGCTGATTGAGACCGCGCGACGGCTGCGCGACGAAGGCACGCTGCCGACCGGCCGCGAGGTGACCGGCAAGGCCGCGTTCTTCCTCGGCGCCGCCGATATGCCGATCGACCCGCCGGCGGATTGGCAGCCGAATTCGCTGCGCGGCAAGCTCGCCGCCGGCGCGCAATTCGTGCAGACCCAGTTCTGCATGGATGCCGCGATCGTGCGCCGCTATGTCGGCGTGCTGGCCGAAGGCCGGGCTCACCCGGCAGACTCGCCATCCTGATCGGCGTCAATCCGCTGCGCTCGGCGAAATCGGCGCGGTGGATGAGGAGCCACCTGTACGGCACCATCATTCCCGACGCGCTGATCGCGCGCATGGAAAAAGCGGCCGATCCGCTGCGCGAAGGCATTCGCATCTGCGTCGAAGTGATCGAGGAGCTTGCCACCATCCCCGGCGTCGCCGGCGTCCACATCATGGCGCCGGGCAACGACGCGGCCATTCCGCAGGTGATCGAGGCGGCGCGGGCGCGCGTGCCCAACACGGCCGCCTAGCCGGCGCTTCGACGGTGCGAATGTCGACCTCCGATGTCAGCGTCCGGTGCACCGGGCATTTGTCGGCAATTTCCATGAGCCGCTTCGCGCTGTGCGGCGTCGAGATTGCCTTCGAACGCGATCACGCGCTCGATGTGGTCGATCATGCCCTCCTTGGTCTCGCATTCGGCGCAATCGGTGGCGTAGATCCGATCGTGGCGGAGCCGAACTTGCGGTCGCGCCAGCGGCAATTTGCTTCTGATCGGCGTAGAGCCGCACCGTCATCGCGTGCAGGCGCCGAGCGCCGCCAGCAAAAGATCGTACGGACCGGGACCGCTATCGAGCCCGCCGACCTTCACCGGCTCATCGGCCAGCAAACGATGCTGGCCGACCGAGATCTCCTGCTGGAATTGCCCGCGGCGCGTTTCGCGGACGACGACGGTTCCCTCGGGAGTGTCTTCGGCGGGCTTGGTCGTCCGCGGCCATATCGAGATAACGCTCGGCCCAGGCGGCGATGACGTGCGCGACATAAGCGGCGTCGCCGGTCCCGCTGAGCAGATGATCGGCGCCGGTGAGCGAGATGAAGCTCTTGGGATGCTTCGCCGCCAGGAAGATGTGGCTGGCGTTGTCGATGCCGACGATGTCGTCGGTCGGCGAATGGAAGACCAGCAGCGCCTTGTGCAAGCCGGCAAGGCGCCGGTAGAGATTCTGCTGGGCGACGTCCTCAAGAAAGCTGCGGCGGACGCGGAACGGCCGCCCGCGAGCGTTACTTCGACTTCGCCCTTGGCCTCGTTTCGGCGGCAGCTGGCGCCGATCAGGCCGGTGACATGGGCCGGATCGAACGGCGCGTTGATCGTCACCACGGCGCGCGCCTCGGCGATGCGGTGCGCGGCGGCGATCACGGCGGCGCCGCCGAGGCTGTGGCCGATCAGGATCGCCGGCGCGGCGAGCTTCCTCTGCCGCAGATGGTCGGCGGCGGCGACGAGATCGTCGACGTTGGATGAGAACTTGGTGTTGGCGAACTCGCCTTCGCTGGCGCCAGCCCGCTGAAATCGAAGCGCAGCACGGCGATGCCGATGCAGCTTAGGCCCTCGGCGATCGGCGTGCCGCCCGGCGTGCCCTTGCCGCAGGTCAAGCAATCGGCGAAGCGGGCGATCACCGCGCGCACCGGACCGTCCGGCCGATCGAGCAGCGCGGCGAGCGATGGACTGGCCCTGCGCGTTGCGAAACCGATCTGACCTTTTCGGCGCGCGGCGCCAGCTCGGCTGAGTCAGCTCATAGGCCATCAGACCGAGAAGCACGCGCGGCGTATTGACGCCGGCGCCTAAACAAAGAAGGGCCGCCCTCGCGGCAGCCCTTCCATTGTCAGGCCGTGGCCCGGTTGCGCGAGGCGATACGTCCTGCCCGCGCGCATGAGCCGGTGACGGATTTAGTCACCTGGCAGGAGCCTCGGCAGAGGCGAGGATCCAGTTCATGAATGCCGGCGACCGCGGCGATAGACAATGAGACACTGGATCACCTCCTTTCGGTTGTTAACGAGGGCTCCAATATAGGCCGTTTCCGCGATTCGGAAGATATGTTTGGCCGAGGACACCCGCTGCATCAGCGCGATACGGGACGCTTCCTCGAGCGAGGTCACCGCCCGAGCTCCCGCATCGCGTGGTCGAGCCCCTCGAGCGTCAGCGGATACATCCGCCCGCCGAGACAGCTGGCGCATCATGCGGATCGAGTGCGGTGATCTCCCACTCGCGCTCGGGCACCGGGTTGAGCCAGACGCAGGACGGATAGGTGGCGCGAGCGCGCTCCATCCACACCTGCCGGCTCCTCGTTGAAATGCTCGACCGAGCCGCCGGGCGCGACGATCTCGTAAGGCGACATCGACGCGTCGCCGACGAAGATCACCTTGTAGTCGTGCGGATAGGTGTGCAGCACGTCCCAGGTCGGCGTCGTCTCGGTCCAGCGCCGCGCGGTTCTCCTTCCACACCTTCTCGTAGAGGCAATTGTGGAAGTAGAGATGCACCATGTGCTTGAACTCGGTGCGTGGCGGCGGAAAACAGCTCCTCCGTCGCCTTGACGTGCCAATCCATCGAGCCGCCGACGTCGAAGAACAACAGCACCTTGATGGTATTGTGGCGCTCCGGCCGCATCAGGATGTCGAGATAGCCCTTGTGCGCGGTGCCCTTGATGGTGCCGTCGAGATCGAGCTCGTCGGGCGCGCCGGTGCGGGCGAATTTGCGCAGCCGCCGCAGCGCGACCTTGATGTTGCGGGTGCCGAGCTCGACATCGCCGTCGAGATCCTTGAACTCGCGCTTGTCCCACACCTTCACGGCGCGGAAATTGCGGTTGCCGTCCTGGCCGATGCGCACGCCTTCCGGATTGTAGCCATAGGCGCCGAACGGCGAGGTGCCGGCGGTGCCGATCCATTTGTTGCCGCCCTGGTGGCGGCCCTTCTGTTCGGCGAGCCGCTGGCGCAGCGTCTCCAGCAGCTTGTCGAGGCCGCCCATAGCCTCGATCTGCTTCTTCTCTTCCTCAGTAAGATGCTTC
>CAVOHL010000008.1:0-9268 GCA_963695665.1 uncultured Alphaproteobacteria bacterium | reverse complement strand
GGAGCAGCACCGAGCTTTTCGCGCGTCCGCCCGTCAGGCGGCGCAGGATGGTCAGATCAAAAAAACCACGGGGCCTTGAGTTGCGCCGGCATTCAGCCTTCGGCGTATCCCTTCAGCCAGGAAAGAATTTGCGGCCAACCCTGGTGGCGCGTGCGCGAAGCGTCGCTGGCGAAGCCGGAATGGGTCACGCGCACGGTGGTGACACCGCGTTGCTCATTGAGGTCGAAGCGCACGAGCGTCTCGGTCGCGTTCTCGTCCCAATCCGGAAGCCAGGTGAAAGCGAGTACCCGCGGGCGTTCGATGATCCGGTATTCGCCGCCGACGCGAAACGGCTTTCCGCCCATGCCAGTGCCCCGCATCGCCCAGCGCCCGCCTGGACGCAAATCGGATTCTGCATCGGTGGTCTCGAAGCGACCTTTACGCCCCCACCACTTTACGCGCTGCACCGGATCGATCAGTGCCTCAAAAATGCGCTGGGCCGAAGCTTCGATGGTGATTTCCTCGACAATCGCGTCGATTGTGCCGGCCGAACTCATCGATCCTCCTCCACGTAACGCTTGAGCCTGCGCAAGCTGAAACGCCAAAACTCTTGATAATCCCGCAGCCAATGGTCGACCGCCTGCAGCGGCGTCGCGTTCAATTGGCAAATCCGCGCCGTCCCCTCCTTCTTCGTCGTCACCAGGCCGGCGGAGCGCAGCACGCGCAGATGCTTCGAAATCGCCGGCCGGCTGGTCCGGAAGTTTCCCGCAATCTCCCCGACCGTGTATCGGCCGCGGCGCAGCATGCCGAGAAGTCTCCCGCCGGGTCGGATCGGCAATCGCGCGAAAGATCGGTTCGTTTCGTTTGGGCTTTAATGTAACCATATGGTTACGAAATGAGTAACCGGTCGGTTACAGATAGTCAAGTGTAAAAGAAGTAGACGGGAGGGTCCGTTATTGCGAGCGAAAGCGGTCGGAGCCGCAGCATCTTTCCGCAGCGTCTTGATGTAATGGATAGCCGTGATAACTCTCGGTCAATGGACAAGAGCGCTTTCAGCGTCCGCGACATTCTGGCCGGTGAGGCACCGAAGGACGCGCCGGTCACGGTCAAGGGCTGGGTGCGCACGCGGCGCGACTCGAAGGCCGGCATTTCATTCGTGCACCTGTCGACGGTTCGTCGTTCCATCCGCTGCAGGTCGTCGCGCCGAAGACGCTCGCAACTACGCCGACGAGGTCCTCAAGATCACCGCCGGTTGCGCCGTGCGAGGCGACCGGCACGATCGTGCCGTCGCCGGCCAAGGGCCAGCCATTCGAGATGCAGGCGAGCGCGATCAGGGTGATCGGCTGGGTGGACGACCCGGACACCTATCCGATCCAGCCGAAGCCGCACACGATGGAGTTCTTGCGCGAGGTGGCGCATCTGCGGCCGCGCACCAACGTGATCGGCGCAGCGACGCGGGTGCGGCACACGCTGGCGCAGGCGATCCACCGCTTCTTCGACGAGAACGGCTTCTTCTGGGTCAACACGCCGATCATCACCGCCTCCGACGCCGAAGGCGCCGGCGCGCTGTTCCGGGTGTCGACGCTCGACCTCGCCAACCTGCCGCGCACGCCGGCAGGCAAGATCGATTTCGGCAAGGACTTCTTCGGCCGCGAAGCGTTCCTCACCGTGTCCGGACAGCTCAATGTCGAGGCCTACTGCCTCGCGCTCACCAAGGTCTACACCTTCGGGCCGACGTTCCGCGCCGAGAACTCGAACACCAGCCGCCACCTCGCCGAGTTCTGGATGATCGAGCCGGAAATCGCCTTCGCCGATCTCTCCGACGACGCGACGCTGGCCGAGCGACTCTTGAAGTTCATCTTCGAGGCCTTGCTGAACGAGCGGCAGGACGACCTCGCCTTCTTCGACGAGCGGATCGAAAAGGGCCTGGTGGCGAAGCTTGCAAGGCATCGTCGCCTCCGAATTCGTGCGCATGGATTACACCGAGGCGATCGCGGTGCTGGAGCGGGCGCAAGACAAAAACGAGAAGTTCGAATTCCCGGTGAAATGGGGCATCGACCTGCAGTCCGAGCACGAGCGCTATCTCACCGAGAAGCACGCCAAGAAGCCGGTGATCGTGATGAACTACCCGAAGGACATCAAGGCGTTCTACATGCGCGTCAACGACGACGGCAAAACCGTCGCGGCGATGGACGTGCTCGCGCCCGGCATCGGCGAGATCATCGGCGGCAGCCAGCGCGAGGAGCGGCTCGACGTGCTCGACGCGCGCATGGCGGAGCGCGGCACTCGACAAGGAGCACTACGGCTGGTACCGCGACCTGCGCCGCTACGGCACCGTGCCCCACGCCGGCTTCGGCCTCGGCTTCGAGCGCACCCTCGCCTACGTCACCGGCCTCGCCAATGTGCGCGACGCGATCCCGTTCCCGCGGACGCCCGGGAATGCGCGGTATTGAAACGTAGTGCTTTGGTGGAGAGCGAGCGGATCCCCGAAAGCGTCGTCCGCTGTACTGCCAAGGCGTCCGAACAAGCTTCGTTCTTCACGCCGCGAGCTACGCGCCAAAGGGCTAGTCGCGTTTCCGCTGGGCGGCCGGCCGTGGCGACGACGGAGATTTCCGCTGTTGACGATGGGACGTGGCATTGACACGATCGATCGATGCGCTTCCAAATTCTGGGCGAAATTTTCGAGATCGAGACATTCGCCACCGGATCCGGAATCCGCGAAATCGCCCGGTTGCGAAAAGTCTATGGACGCGCCCGCTGGCGCAAACGTAAGGGGATCGCCCGCGTCAGCCTGGCCGATGGCTCTGTCCATATGGCTGAAATACACTGGTACGAAGCCGCCGGAATCGGGCGCAAGGAGTTCAAGATCAAACACCTATTTTGAGACCTGGGAGCCATGGCAAAAGCACAATCGAAACAGCTGGTCGTATGCGTCGACAACGACGGCTACGCGGCATCGCTTGAGAAGCGAAAAATCTACGTCGCGCTTCGCGACACCGCCGCCGAGAAGCACGGGCTGCGGCGGATCGTCGATAAATCCGGAGACGATTATCTTTACCCAAAAGCTTTTTTCCGCTCAATCGCGCTGCCGCAGTCCGTCAGGAAAGCCGTGTTGGCCGCGGCCTAGACAGAGCCGGAGGCCCGTCGGTGTGCGGCGCCAAGAAGGCCGCCGACAAGACCGCAGCGTCGAAGATGACGGAATACGCTCTGCCGATCCACCCTACGAAGCGCACGCCCGGTAAGCCGGCGCGTAGCATCGCAGACTGTGCTAAGCGTCCCGGCAGCCGGGCGCAACGCGTACCGGCCGGGGAGGTCGATCACATGAAACGCTGGATGGTCATCACCGCGCTCGTCGGCACCTTCGTCGTTGCCGCGCCCGCGGCCTGGGCGCAGGTCAACCTTGGACTGGCGCAGGCTCAGCCCGAACAGGTCGGCGTTTCCAAACAGAAACTCGACCGCATCCACGACGTCTTCAAGCACGAGAGCGACGACGGCAAGCTCCCCGGCACGGTCGTGCTGGTCGCCCGCAAGGGCAAAGTCATCTACGCGGACGCCGCCGGCTTCCAGGACAAGGAAGAAGCCAAGCCAATGGCGCTCAATTCGATCTTTCGCATCTACTCGATGACCAAGCCGCTCGTTTCGGTCGCGGCCATGATGCTGGTCGAAGACGGCAAGATCGAGCTGACCGATCCGGTTTCGAAATTCCTGCCGGCGTTCAAGAGCGAGCAAGTGAGCCTCGCGCGCGCCGACAGCGAATTCGCCCGCGTGACCTACACGACGGTTCCCGCCGACCGCGAGATTACGGTGCAGGATCTGTTGCGGCACACCGCAGGTCTCGCTTATGGGGAAATCACCGTCAATGCTCCGGTCAAGGACGCCTACGCCAAGGCCGGACTGTATAAGCCGGGCGTTCGCGACTATGACGCGCGCGATCTCACGCCGGCCGAGGAGGTCGAGCGGCTCGCCAAGGCGCCACTCGCGCACCAGCCGGGCACGGTCTGGGAGTACAGCCTCGCGGTGGATTTGCTCGGCCGCGTGGTCGAGGCGGCCTCTGGCAAGCGCCTCGCCGATTTTCTCGACGAGCGGCTGTTCAAGCCGCTGAAGATGCAGGACACCGCGTTCTGGGTGCCCGGCGCGAAGATGGGACGCCTCGCGCAGCCGCTTGCTGTCGATCCGGCGAACGGCCAGGCCAATAAGCTCGATCGACGTCTCGGCGGAGCCCAACAACGATTCCGGCGGCGCAGGTGGGGTGTCAACAGCAGCGGATTATCTGCGCTTTGCGCAGATGCTGCTTAACGGCGGAGAGCTTGACGGCGCGCGCGTCCTTTCGCGCACGACGATCGCGCTGATGACCTCGGATCATCTCGGCACGCGGATTGCGGCGCCGGTCACTCCCGGCGAGCTTCTGCTCGGCACGCCCGGCTACACTTTCGGGCTCGGGTTTGCGGTGCGCCAGGGCGGCGGCATTGCCGGCGTTCCGGGCTCGCCCGGCGAGTTCATGTGGGCCGGCTATGCCGGCACCTATTTCTGGGTCGACCCGAAAGAGCAACTCGTCGGCATCTTTATGAGCCAGGCGCCAAGCCCGATCCGCGCTTACTATCGCAAGCTCGTCAAGCAGCTGGTCTACGCCGCCATCATCGACTGACCGGCGATGGCGTCGGAGAGGTTCGGTCAGTAGCGCAGGAACCCTTCTCGCTCGCTCAGCCAAGCTCTGCTCGTCCGGCGTAGCCAGCGCGTCCAAATCCTGCTGGCATCGCTGCCGCATCGTCCACCCATTCGCGCAGCAGCGGGCCGCCGTTGATGACGTCGATGGCGAGCTTGCCGTGCTCGTACTCGTAGGCGAAATCGCGCCACAGCGGATAGTCCGGGATAGAGACGGCGGATCGCCTTGAAGGCGAGCGCCTGGATGCGCCAGGGCTTGAACGCGTGCGTGATCGTAGCCGGGACCTTCGGTGTGGATCTGCACGCCGTTGCACAGCTTGCCGACGTGCTTGTGGAACGTCGGCTCGAACCAGCACTCGCGCAGCCGGCAGCCGCGCAGCCAATGCGGCGCCAGCGCCTGCATCTCCTTGCATGAGCGCCCGCGCGTCGATATCGGGCGCGCCGAACAGTTCGAGCGGCCGCGTGGTGCCGCGGCCTTCCGACAGCGTCGTGCCCTCGAGCATCACCGTGCCGGCATAGGCGCGCGCCATCCACAGGTTCGGCGCGTTGGGGCTGGGATTGATCCAGGCGCGCTCGCCGAGCGGCCAGCCGAAGCCCGGCGCGGCGTCGGGCTGCCAGCCCTCGCATCTCGACGACGCGATAGTCGACATCGAGCTTGAGCGTCGTGACGAACCACGACGCCGAGCTCGCCGAGCGTCAGCCCATGGCGCATCGGCAGCGGCCCGGCGCCGACGAAGCTTTCCCAGCCCGCGCGCAGCGTCAGGCCTTCGACCGGCCGGCCCGACCGGATTGGGCCGATCCAGCACCCACACCGCCTTGCCGTGCTTGGCCGCCGCTTCGAGCACGTAGCGCAGCGTCGTGACGAAGGTGTAGATGCGGCAGCCCAGGTCCTGCAGATCGACGAGGATGACGTCGAACGTGTCCATCATCGCGTCGCGTCGGCCTGCGCACCTCGCCGTAGAGGCTGAACACCGGAATGCCGTGCACCGGATCGCTGAAGTCCGGCGACTCGATCATGTTGTCCTGCTTGTCGCCGCGCAGGCCGTGCTGCGGACCGAACGCGGCGGCGAGCTTGATGTCGCCGCAGGCGGCCAGCGCGTCGAGCGAATGGGTCAGGTCCGCGGTGACCGACGCCGGATGCGCCAGCAACGCGACGCGCCGGCCGGCGAGCGGCGCGCGCAAGCGCGGGTTCGGCGAGAAGTCGATCGATGCCGAATTTCATGGTGGGTACGCTTTAGCCCGGATTTCGGCCGAAGTTGAATTGCGCCCTCACCCGTCATTGCCGGGCTTGACCCGGCAATCCATGCCGATGCGCCGCTTGCCGGACCGCCGCGGATTGCTGTGCTCTTCAGCATGGACCACCGGGTCAAGCCCGGTGGTGACGAGGAGAGGAATGCCAGTTCCGCAAGAGCGGACGTGCGCTAGGACAAGTCATGCGCAAAGCAATCGGCATGATGGAAATCCGCCTTGCCGGGCGGATGCGCCAAGGCCCAGTACGACTTGTTCGCCGTCCGTTTCCTCGATCACCGCCGCGAGACCGAGACGCCATCCGGCCTCGCGCCGCAGGCCCGACAGCTCGTCCAACTCCAGCGAGGCCTGCAAGGTGTAGCGCTCGGCGGTCGATTGCACCTCGATCCGCGGCGCGCCGATCTCGGTCGCGACGCGCATCCCGTTGCGGTAGCCGTCGAACCGATAGGCCGCCCATTGGGTCGAGGGCGCGAAGTTGAATTCGTAATAGGCGGCGCCCGGCGAAGCGCGACGAAGGCCTCGAAGCAGGTATGCCGCCAGAGCTCATCGCGCGCGCGCCGGCGCCGTCACCGGCGGCAGGCGCAGCTCGCCGATCCTGCCGGTGCACGACATAGGACAGCACCAGGCTGCCGGCGCGCGGACGCGTCACGTCCACCTCGATGCGCGTCGCCGCGACGCAACGCGAATCCGGATGAAGTCTCAACGCCTGGCGCATCGGCGTGCCTTGGTGGCCGTCAACTCACCGGCTGTCGAGATTGGACGACTGCGTCACCGTGCGCGGGTTGACCTGCTGCGCGACTGGCGGGAGCGGCGCGACGAAGCCGCCCGCCGCCGCGTCGGCGAGCCCGGCGCGGTCGAGCGCTTCGTCGTGCTTATAGACGTCGTCGCGGAACTGCACGGTGCCGTCGCGAGTCATCGAGCCGGTCACGTAGATCCAGGCGACCGGCATCCGCTTCGGCAGGTTGACGATCTTGAGCACGCCGGTGGCGATGCCGGCATCGATCGTGGCGCGATCCCAGCCCGGCACGTCGTTCAAGATCCAGGTGGCGAGGTCGCGCACATTGTCGACGCGGGTGCAGCCGTGTGAATCGAAACGGTAGTCGTTGGCGAACAACTTGCGCGAGTTGGTGTCGTGCATATAGACCGAATACGGATTCGGCATGTCGATCTTCGAGATTGCCGAGCGCATTCCAGCCGCCGGAATCCTGGCGGATGGTGAAGTTCGGCGAGCGGTCCGAGGACCAGTCGACCGATTGCGGACTGATCTCTTCGTCATGCGGGCCGAGCACGCGCATGTGCATGCGGGCGATATAGTTCGGATCCCGCGCATGCGCGCGAAGATCTCGTTCTTGGTGATCGAGAGCGGAACGGTCCAGGTCGGGTTGAGGTTGACCGCGGTGATGTAGGCGGTGAGCGTCGGCGACGGCTTGTCGATCTTGCCGACAATCACGCGATAGCGCCGCTCGACCTTGTCGTGCGCGACCGCCTCGACGAAGGCGGCGGGAATGTTCACCACCACGTAGCGCTCGGCGAAGATGAAATCCATGCCGAGGAGGCGCTCGAGCGAGGCTTCGAGCTGCTTCATGCGCGCCGCGACCGGGACGTTGAGCGCGCGCAAGGTCGGCGCGTTGATGCTGCCGCTCGCCTCGAGGCCATGGCGCAGCTGGAAGCGCTTGACGCCTTCGACCACGGCTTCGTCGTAAGCGTCGCCGGCCTCCTCATCGGCCGACAGATCTTCGGTGATGGCGAGACGGCGGCGCAGCAGGGCGACGTTAGGGCCGCTTTCCCCGGGGCGCGAGCTTGGCGTCGGCCGGAAGGCTCGGCCAGCCGCCGCGCACCTGGATGGCCGCATAGCTGAGCAGCGCTTCCTTGATGCGCTGATAGGTGCCCTCGTCGAAGACCGGCTCGGAGGAGAGCGCCAGCGCCGCGGCCGAACGCGATTCGGGGGTCGAGGCGGGCTTGGCCGCCGCTCGCGGCTGCTTGGCCGGAGCGATCTGCGCTTTTGCCGGCGCCGGTTGCGGCCGCGCCGGGGTCAGCTGCGGATTGGCAACAGCCGGGTGCGGATCGAGCAAGGTCGGCTGCGTCGTGCCCTGTGCCCACGCCGGCCCCACCGCCAGAGCGAGCACGACGCCCGCAACCGCAATAATCCGCATCAACAGAGCCTCCCAGCGCGGACGATAGTGTAGCGGCATTGCGGCATTTCGACCAGCATAGCGGCGATCCTGCGGGACCGCGGCTCGGCGGACCGAGGCTGGCCGTCCGCGGGCCTTCTCGCGCATAATGATTCGGTCGTTCCCGAAATGGGGAGAGGAGCATGACATCGAGCAGCGTCAGCCAAATTCCGGCCGCCTCGCCTGCGGCGGCGCGGGCGCATTTTGCCAACCGCCTGTCGCTCGAAACCGACTGTGCCGACGTCCACGAGGGGATGAGCGGGGCCGGCGGCGGTGCGGCCGATTTCGTTCTCCTCGACGTGCGCGGTCCGCAAGCCTACGTCCGCGCGCACGTGCCGGGGGCGATCAACCTGCCGCACCGGCAGATCACGGCCGAACGGATGAGAGCCTGGCCGGCCGGCACGTTGTTCGTGGTCTATTGCGCCGGCCCGCACTGCAACGGCGCCGACCGCGGCGCGCTGCGATTGGCGGAACTCAAGCGCCCGGTCAAGCTGATGCTGGGCGGCATGACCGGCTGGGCGGACGAAGGCTTTGCCTTTGCCGCAGGCGACGCGCCGGGGAGCCTATCCGAAGCATGAGCACCCGGCGCGAAGGTTCATCGAGCACCGTCAGGGTCACTTCATAAGTTAATCAAAAGAGGGTATATTTTTTAGATGACGAAGCTCCTTGAGAAAGCACTTGAGGCTGTCCGCATCCTGCCACCGGATGTCCAGGACGACATTGCGCGCATCGTGCTCGTACTGGCCGGCAGCGACGGCACTATGGTGGTCCCACTTTCTTCGGACGAGCGCGCGGCGATCGCTGATTTCAGGGTTGCCGCAGCGCGTGGTGAATTCGCGACCGACGAACAGGTGCGGGCCGTTTGGGCGAAGCACCAACTGTGAAGGTTCGCTACACAACTCGAGCCCTCGCCGACCTTGATTTGATTCTGGACTATGTTGTCGCGCAATCACCGCAAGGCGCAAAACGCGTTCACGCGCGCATACGCTCCATCATCGATCTTCTCTCGACTCATCCCCGCATCGGCGTTCGCACCGACGATCCGGTCATTCGTCGCCTGACGACGCCGCCCTACCCTTATCTCATATTTTACGAGGTGGCTGAGGACGCGATCATCATTCATGCGGTGCGTCACGCCGCCCGCGATCCCTCCGAAGTGCCTGGATTCCGCGCAAAGCTGACCGCACGCTGACACGTTCGAAGTGCAG
>CAVOHL010000007.1:0-124739 GCA_963695665.1 uncultured Alphaproteobacteria bacterium | reverse complement strand
TGTACTATCTAAGATATATCACAAGAAGGAGAATGAGAATGCACGGACATTGCAAATCTGACGGTGGCAGGTGGGCGGCCGGCCGGCGTGGTCGCGACCGATTTCGGCGGCGGCTTCGGCGGCCGACACGGCTTGGGCGGCGGCGACATGCTGCGGGCAGGACGCATGCTGGCCCAGGGCGACCTGCGCCTGATCGCGCTCGCCCTGATCGCCGAGCATCCGCGGCACGGCTACGACATTATGAAGGCGCTCGAGGAGACGACCGCGGGCTGGTACAGCCCGAGCCCGGGCATCGTCTATCCGACGCTGACCTATCTGGAGGAGATGGGCTACGTGACGGCGCAAGCGGACGGCGCCAAGAAGCTCTACACGATCACCGAGGCCGGCCGCGCCTACCTTGCCGAGAACCGTGATTTCGTCGACGCGGTGCTCGATCGCCTTGCGTCCTTCGGCGACCAAGTCGCCCGAATGCGCCGGCGCTTCGGCGGTGACGACGGACAAATCGCTGCCGCGCTCGATCAGCGGCGCGTTTCAGGATCTGAGCGAGGCGGTGCGCGCGCTTCTGCGCGAGGACCGCGAGGCTAAGGGGCGCATCATCGACGCGATCGATCGCGTGGCGAGCGAGTTGCGGCCGAAATAACGGCGCCGAACCGCGCCGGTGTTGGCTGCGCGGCCGTCACACCGGCACCGAGACGATCGCGCGCAAGCCGCCCATCGGGCTAGTCGCCGAGCGTGATGTCGCCGCCATGCGCGCGCGCGATGTCGCGGGCGATCGCGAGGCCGAGGCCGGTGTCGCCCTCGTCCTGGTTGCGCGCATCGTCGAGCCGATAGAACGGCTTGAACACGTCCTCGCGCATCCGGCGCGGAATGCCGGGCCCGTCGTCGTCGACCGCTCACCGATCAGCCAGCGCTGCTCGCGGGCCGGTGAATCGGCGATCGTCTGCGCCGAACCGCACCGCGTTGGAGACGAGGTTGGCGAGGCAGCGCTTGAAGGCGTCGGGCCTGCACGGTGACGACCGGCTCGCCGTGGAGCCGACGATCGCCGTGCCCGTGGCGCTCGGCTGTCGAGTCTTGAGCTCCTCGAGAGCACCGCCATGTCGGTCGGCGCCGACGCCTCGCCGCCGTCGCCGCGCGCGAAGGCCAGATAGGCCTCGAGCATGCCGGCATCTCGTCGACGTCCTTCTTCATCGCGTCGATCTCCGGCGTCGCGCCGAGCAGGGCGAGCTCCAGCTTGAAGCGCGTCAGCACGGTGCGCAGATCGTGGACACGCCCGCGAGCATGGTGGTGCGCTGCTCGATGGTGCGCTCGACGCGTCGCTTCATCTCGATGAAGGCGGCCGCGGCCTGGCGCACCTCGCGCGCGCCGCGGGGACGGAAATTCGGCACCTCGCGGCCCTTGCCGAAATCCTCGGCGGCGTCGGCGAGCCGCAGGATCGGGCGGATCTGATTGCGCAGGAACAGGATCGCGACGGTGAGCAGCACGAGCGAGGTGCCGACCATCCACAACAGGAAGATCTCGGAATTCGACGCATAGGCGGCGGCTGCGGCGCGCGAACACGCGCAGCACGGCGTCGTCGAGCTCGATGCGGATCTCCACGATGGTCGGACCGGCCGACCGTATCGATCCAGAACGGGCGGCCCAATCTGCTTGCGGATCTCATCCGACAGCGCGCCGTCGAGCAGCGCGAAGAACGGCTTCGGCCGCGGCGGCGGCAGATGCGGCGGCAGGAAATCGACGTCGAGGTCGAGCCCGTCGGCCGCGATCCGGCGCACTGCGCGCGGTCAGCACCCGGCGGGTAGGCGCGATAAACGTCGATCAGCGCGGCGATGTCGCGCGCGATCGCCGCCGACAGATGGCGGGTCACCAAGTTCCAGTGGCGCTCCATGAACATGAAGGCGACCACGGACTGCAGCACCACCATCGGCGCGATGATGATGAGGAGCGAGCGGGCATAAAGCCCTTTCGGCAGCACCGATTTGAGCCAATCGGTGAAGCGGTCCCACGGCCGCGTGGTCGGACTGGCGCCTTGCTCGCCGACAGCGCGCGGCGCTCGCCGCGGCGCTGGCGGCGCTCCGGAGATGGCCGGCCGCGCTGCGCAGACGGCCGATGCCGTCGTCCAAGCCGGTCATCGCTCCGCTCATGTCGCCGCCACCAGCCGGTAGCCCAAGCCGCGCACGGTCTGCACGATCAGCGGATTGGCCGGATCGCGCTCGATCTTGCGGCGCAGCCGGTTGACCTGCACGTCGCACGGTGCGCTCGCTGACGCTCTCGCCATTGCCGGCGAGCGCCTGGCGCGGCACCGTCTCGCCCATGCATGGCCGCCAGCACGCGCAGCATGTCGCGCTCGCGGTCGGTCAGGCGGATCACCTCTTCGCCGCGCCGCAGCTCGCCGCGCGCGAAGTGGAACACGAAGGGCCCGAAGCGTGCCGATTCCGCGGCGGAGCGCTCGGCGGCCGGGCGCGGCGCAGGATGCTGGCGACGCGCAGCAGCTCGCGCGGCTCGAACGGTTTGGCGAGATAGTCGTCGACGCCGATTTCGAGGCCGAGGATGCGGCTCTCCTTCTCGTCGCGCGCCGTGAGCATGAGGATCGGGACCGCCGATCCGGCGCGGATCGCCCGGGCGAGATCGAACCCGTTCTCGCCCGGCATCATCACGTCGAGAATCAGGAGATCGAAATCGAGGCTCTCGAGCTTCGCCCGCGCCTCGCGCGCCGTCTCGGCGGTGGTCACGCGGTAGCCGTCGCGCGAGCAGGAAGCGCAGCAACAGGTCGCGGATGCGGCGATCGTCGTCGACGACGAGCAGATGCGGCGCGTCGTCGGCGGGGTTCGCGGCCGGCGTCGTCATCAGCCACCATCTCGCGCGTGCGGCCGCGCCCGATCGGAACGGGATCAAGCGCAGCACCCGATCGCGATCCTCGGCATCGATCATGCCGGCGAGGAAGCGCCGCGCCGCCTCGCGTCCGCCGGGCCCGAGCTCCTCGAGGACGCGGCCGATGCGCGCGGTCTGCAGGCCGGCAAGCTTCATCGCCAGCGCCTCGCCCGCCGGGGTCGCATAGAGGAGCCGCTGGCGGCGATCATTGTCGCCCTCTTTCTGCACGACATAGCCGTCATCGATCAGCTGCTTGAGCACGCGGCCGAGGGACTGCTTGGTGATTTTGAGAATGTCGAGCAGGTCGGCAACCTTCATGCCGGGATTGCGGTTGACGAAATGCAGGACGCGGTGATGCGCGCGGCCGAACCCGAGCTTGATCAAGACCTCGTCCGGGTCGCCGACGAAATCGCGGTAGGCGAAGAACAGGAGCTCGATCAAGTCCCAGTACGGCTCCGGCTCCGCCGCTGCTGCCGGCCCGGTAGACGCGCCGGATGCGCAGGCTTGCTCGATGTCGTTATCCCGATGTCAGCCATTATGTCAGCACTATTGACATATTTCCCTTTGCTTGATAACCCGAAAAGCGCAATGTCGCACGGCGACATCGTGCTCGGCTTGTCCCGGCACGGCGTTGCCAGGGCGTCGAAAGGGCGCTCTTGTGGCGCGGCCACGACCATACCGGGAGTTCGGCTGCGACGCAAAAGTCCAAGAACCGGCCCGTCGGCGGAAAAATTCCGGCGCGGAGCAGGATTGTTTCATTCAGGGAGGCCCGTGTCGTGGCAGCACCCTTCGACCAACGCTCCGATCTGATTTGGCTCGACGGCAATTTGATACCGACGGCCGAGTGCAAGATCAGCGTGCTCACCCACGGCCTCCATTACGCAAGCTGCGTGTTCGAAGGCGAACGCGCCTATGGCGGCGAGGTGTTCCGCGGTACCGAGCACAGCGAGCGACTGAAGCGCTCGGCGCAGCTGATGGACTTCGAAATTCCCTACAGCGTCGCCGAAATCGACGCCGCCAAGCGCCTGGTGCTGGAGAAGAACAATCAGAAGGACGCCTATGTGCGGCCGCTCGCCTGGCGCGGCTCGGAGCAGCTCGGCGTTTCCGCGCAGAACAACAAGATCCACCTCGCCGTCGCCACCTGGGAATGGCCGAGCTATTTCGACCCGGCGCAACGGCTCAAGGGCATCAAGCTCGATCTCGCCGAGTACCGGCGGCCCGATCCAAAGACCATTCCGGCGCTCGCCAAGGCGGCGGGCCTGTACATGATCTGCACCATCTCCAAGCACCGCGCCGAGCGGCGCGGCTATGCCGACGCGATGATGCTCGACTGGCAGGGACGCGTCGCCGAATGCACCGGCGCCAATATCTTCTTCATCAAGGACGGCAAGATCCACACACCGATCGCCGATTGTTTCCTCGCCGGCATCACCCGCGCCACGGCGATCGCGTTGGCGCGCCGGCACCATGTCGAGGTGGTCGAGCGCCGGATCATGCCGGAGGAGCTGAGCGGCTTCTCCGAATGCTTCATCACCGGCACCGCGGCCGAGGTCACGGCGGTCTCGGAGATCGCCGACTGGAAATTCACGCCCGGCCGCATCACCCAGCAATTGATGGCCGACTACACCGCCGAAGTGCAGCCGAAGGGCAAGGCCGCGGCGGCTTAGCGACTTCCGACATGGCCGATCGGCTCAAGGGCAAGGCGGCGCTTGTCGTCGGCGCGGGATCGATCGGGCCGGGTTGGGGGAACGGCAAGGCGACGGCGGTCGCGTTTGCGCGCGAGGGTGCGCGGGTCTTCTGCGCCGACATCAACAAGGCCGCCGCAGCGGAAACCGTCGGCATTATCAGAAGCGAGGGCGGCGAGGCGCTGGCGCACTGTGCCGACGTGAGCCGGGCCGCCGACGTCGCCGCGATGGTCGAGGCCTGCGCCGAGGCCTATGGCCGCATCGATGTGCTCGACAATAATGTCGGCATTGCCGAAATCGGCGGCGTCGTCGAGGTCTCAGAAGACGCGTGGGACCGGGTGTTCGCCGTCAATCTCAAAAGCGCCTACCTCACCATGAAGCATGTCATCCCGCTGATGGATCGCCAGGGCGGCGGCTCGATCATCAATATCTCCTCGATCGCCTCGATCCGCTACACCGGCGTGCCTTACGCGACCTACTACGCGACCAAGGCGGCGCTCAACCACCTCACTCGGACCACCGCGGTCGAATATGCCAAGCGGCGCATTCGGTGAACGCGATTCTGCCGGGCCTGATGAAGACGCCGATGGTCGAGAAGAGCGCCGGGCTTGCCGCGAGCTACGGCGGAGGCGACGTCGAGGAAATGTGGCGCGTGCGCGACCGCCAGGTACCGCTGGGATTCGGCGGCGACGCCTGGGACGTGGCCTGGGCAGCGGTCTACCTTGCGAGCGACGAAAGCCGTTACGTCACCGGCATCGAACTCGTGGTCGATGGCGGCCTTACGCTCAAATATGTCTGACGGCCGGTTATAGTGTTTCGGCACCGCAGCAAGGCGCGCTATAGTGTGAACCGGATGCCATGAATTAGACCTTTCGCCCGCGCATTGCCGCCTCGGCCTGTCCGCACGACTGCCCGTCGACCTGCGCGCTTGAGGTCGAGGTGTTCGGCGAGCGCAAGATCGGCCGCGTGCGCGGCGCCGAGGACAATGCCTACACGGCGGGCGTGATCTGCGCCAAGGTCGCGCGCTACGCCGAGCGCGTCCATCATCCCGACCGCCTCACGCAGCCGCTGCGGCGCATCGGCGCCAAAGGCAGCGGCCAATTCGCTCCGATTTCCTGGGATGACGCGCTCGACATCGTTGCCGAAGAGTTTGTCCGCGCCGAGCGGGCGCACGGCTCCGAGGCGGTCTGGCCCTACTATTACGCCGGCACCATGGGCTTCGTGATGCGCGACGGCATCAACCGCCTGCGCCACGCCAAGAAATATTCCGGCTTCTTCTCCACCATCTGCGTCAATCCGGCCTGGACCGGCTTCATCGCCGGCACCGGCAAGCTCGCCGGCTCCGATCCGCGCGAAATGGCGAAGTCCGATCTGGTGGTGATCTGGGGCACCAATGCGGTGAACACCCAGATCAACGTGATGACGCACGCGACGCGCGCCCGCAAGGAGCGGGCCGCCAAGCTCGTCGTGGTCGACGTCTATATGAACTCCACCATGCAGCAGGCCGATTTGCCGGTGCTGATCCGGCCCGGCACCGACGGCGCGCTCGCTTGCGCGGTGATGCATTGCCTGTTCCGCGACAACAAGGCGGATTGGGATTATCTCGACCGCTACACCGACGTGCCGCGCGAACTTGCCGAGCATCTGCGCACGCGCGATCCCGTGTGGGCGGCGCGGATCACCGGCTGTCCGACCGAGACCATCGAGGCGTTCGCCCGCCTCGTCGGCGAACGCAAGCGCTCCTATTTCCGTCTCGGCTATGGCTTCTCCCGCTCGCGCAACGGCGCGGCCAACATGCATGCGGCAAGCTGCATCGCCGCGGTCACCGGCGCCTGGCTCAACGAAGGCGGCGGCGCCTTTCACCACAATGACGCGATCTTCCACCTCGACAAAACCGTGATCGAAGGCAAGGACGCGCGCGATCCGCAAATCCGCATGCTCGATCAGTCGCGGATCGGCGCGATCCTGACCGGCGACAGCGCAGGCGTTGCGCGGCGGGCCGCCGGTCACCGCGCTGCTCATCCAGAACACCGAATCCCCTCTCCGTCGCGCCCGACCAGGAGACGGTCAAGCGCGGCTTTGCCCGCGACGATCTCTTCGTGTGCGTGCACGAGCAGTTCATGACCGACACCGCACAGGTCGCGGACGTGATCCTGCCCGCCACCATGTTCGTCGAGCACGACGATTTCTATCTCTCCGGCGGCAGCCAATACATCCTGCTCGGGCCGAAGCTGATCGAGCCCGCGGGCGAATGCCGCTCGAACCACGAGGTGATCTGCGCGCTCGCGCAACGGCTCGGCGCCGAGCATCCGGGCTTCGCCATGACGGCGCGCCAATTGATCGACCGAACGCTGCAGGATTCCGGCTGGGGCACCCTGGCGGAGCTCGAGGCCAACCGCTGGATCGATTGCCAGCCGGATTTCGCCACCGCGCATTATCTCAACGGCTTCGGCTACGCCGACGGCAAATTCCGCTTCAAGCCGAAATGGCCGGAGGTGCCGTTCGGGCGCGCGCACGGCACGATCGAAGCCGCCATGCCGCAATTGCCCGACCACTGGGACGTGATCGAGGAGGCGGACGTCGAGCATCCGTTCCGGCTCGCGACGTCACCGTCGCGCGGCTTTCTCAATTCGACCTTTACCGAAACGCCGACGTCGCTCGCCAAGGAGCGGCGGCCCGAGGTGATGATCCATCCCGACGATGCGGCCCCGCTCGCCGTCGCCAACGGCGATCTGGTCGCCCTCGGCAACCGCCGCGGCACCGTGCGGCTGCATGCGCGATTGTTCGAGGGCGTGCGCCGCGGCGTGCTGATCGCCGAATTCGGTCTGGCCCAACAAAGCCTACGCCGACGGCCGCGGCATCAACACGCTCACCGGCGCGGATGCGATCGCGCCGTTTGGCGGCGCCGCCTTCCACGACAACAAGGTCTGGCTGCGCAAAGCAGCGTAGCGACGGGGCGTCGAAAAAGCGCGCCCGCCTATTTCGCCGCTTCGTGCCGCGGCGGCGGCGCCGACCAGCGCTCGGCCGCCGAATCGTCGGCCGCCTTGGCGTCGACCCAGCTCTTGCCCGAAACCTTCTCGACCTGCTTCCAGAACGGCGCGCGGGTTTTCAGGTAGTCCATGAGAAATTCAGCCGCCGCGAACGCCGCCTGGCGGTGGCTCGAAGCGGTCGCCACCAGCACGATGACATCGCCCGGCGTCAGCCGCCCGTGGCGATGGATCACGCGTCACGCCGAGAAGCGGCCAGCGCGCGCGCGCCTCCTCGACATGCCGGGCGATCTCGGCTTCGGCCATGCCGGGATAATGCTCGAGCGTCAGCGCCGCGATCGGCTCGCCGTTCTCGTCGGCGCGGCAAAGGCCGGTGAAGGTCACCACCGCGCCGATATCGGTGCGCCCCCGCGTCATCCTTTCGACCTCGGTGGCGACGTCGAACGCTTCGCGCTGCAGGCGGATGGTGACCGTCATGGCGTCATGAGCGACAACTCAGCCGCCGGTCATCGGCGGAAAAAAGGCGATCTCGGCGGCGCCTTCGATCCTCGCATCGGCGCGCACATGGCTGCGATCGATCGCGGCGCGGATCACTTTCGGATTGTCGAACGCATGGGCGTATTCCTCGCCGCGCCGAGCGAGCCAGGCCATCAGCTCGCCGACGGTCGCGACGCCGGCGGGCGGATCGATCTGTTCCTCGGTCTTGCCGACGCGCTCGCGCACCCAGGCGAAATAGACGAGCTTCACGCATCCTCCTTGGTCAGGTGATGCAGCCCCGCCTGCAGATAGTCCCAGCCGGTGTAGAGCGTCAGCAAGGCGGAGAGCCACAGCAGCGTGATGCCGATCTGGGTCACCACCGGGACGATGGCGTCGCCGGCATCGCCGGCGATCAGAAAGCCGACGGCGACGAGCTGCAGCGTCGTCTTCCATTTGGCGAGCCGCGTCACCGGCACGCTGACGCGCAGCTCGGCCAGATATTCGCGCAAGCCCGACACCAGAATCTCGCGGCAGAGAATGACGACCGCGGCGAACAGCGCCCAGCCGTGAATGGTGTCTTCGGCGGCGAGCATCAACAGGCAGGACGCGACCAGGAGCTTGTCGGCGATCGGATCGAGCATGCGGCCGAGCGAGGATTGCTGCGCCCACATGCGGGCGAGATAACCGTCGAGGAAATCGGTGATCGCCGCGGCGATGAAGATGGCGAGCGCAACCCAGCGCAGCCAAAGCTTGCCGTCGAGGATGCTCTGCCAGAACATGCAGCCGACCACGATCGGTATGGCGACGATGCGGCCATAGGTCAGGATATTGGGCAGCGCCAGCGGACGCGCGCGCAGCCGGCCGGTGGTCGTGGTTGTCGAATTCATGGCTGCACCAAGATAGCCCCGTCGCATGACGGCCGACAGTGCCCTGTTGTCCCATCCTTGCCGCAGTTCCCGCGCCGCGAGAACGCGCCGAGGTCGCTGCTGCGCGGTCCGCTCACGCCGCCCCCTCGTGGAAAAATCCGTAGATGCGCCGCGCGGTTTCCGCGCTGATACCGTCGACCTGCATCAGATCGGTGACCGAAGCGCGCTCGATCGCCTTGAGCGTGCCGAAATGATGCAGCAACGCGCGCTTGCGCGTCGGCCCGATGCCGGCGATCTCCTGCAGGCCGGCCTCGCGCAGATCGCGCATGCGCCGCGCCCGGTGCGAGCCGACGGCGAAGCGATGCGCCTCGTCGCGCAACCGCTCGACGAAATACAGCACCGGATCGCGCGGCGGCAGCTTGAACGAGTCGCGGCCGGGAGCAAAGAAGGTCTCGCGGCCGGCATCCCGATCCGGCCCCTTGGCGATGGCGACGAGCGGAACCTCGAGGCCGAGCGCCGCGAGCACCTCGCGCGCCGCGTTGAGCTGCCCCTGCCCGCCATCGATCAGCACCAGATCCGGCCATGGCGAGTCATCCGGGTCATCATGCTCGGCGGCCGGGGTGACGAGCGAGATCACCCCCTCCGCTAGGCCGACACCTTCCGCCTCTACCGGCGCGCGCGGCGCCTCGGCGATCAGCCGCTTGAAGCGCCGTTCGAGAACTTCGCGCATCATGGCGAAATCGTCGCCCGGGGTGAGCTCGGTCGAGCGGATGTTGAACTTGCGGTACTGGCTTTTGCGAAAACCTTCCGGCCCGGCGACGATCATCGCGCCGACCGCGTTCGAGCCTTGGATGTGGCTGTTGTCGTAGACCTCGATGCGCCGCGGCACGCGCGGCAGGCCGAAGGTTTCGGCGAGCTGGCGCAACAGCTTCTGCTGCGAGGAGGTTTCCGCGAGCTTGCGGCCCAGCGCCTCGCGCGCATTGGCGAGCGCGTGCTCGACCAGGTCTTTCTTCTCGCCGCGCTGCGGCACCATGACCTCGATCCTGCGTCCGCTCTTGGTGCTGAGCGCCTCCGCCAGCAGGTCGCGGTCCTCGATGTCGTGCGAGATCAGGATCAGCCGCGGGCACGGTTTGTCGTCGTAGAACTGGGCGAGGAACGCGCTGAGGATTTCGCCCGCCGCGGCGACGCGGTCGGCCTTGGGGAAATAGGCGCGGTTGCCCCAGTTCTGCCCGGTGCGGAAGAAGAACACCTCGACGCAGGCGAAGCCGCCTTGCTGGTGGAGCGCGAACACGTCGGCCTCCTCGACCGCGCGCGGATTGACGCCCTGGTGCGCCTGGATCGCCGAGAGTGCGGCAAGGCGGTCGCGATAGACCGCGGCGCGCTCGAAATCGAGCGCAGCCGAGGCCTTTTCCATCTCGCCGGCGAGCTCGTCCTTGACCGCCTTGCTGCGGCCGGACAGGAACGCGTTGGCTTCGCGCACCAGCACCGCGTAATCCTTGAAGTCGATCTCGGTGGTGCACGGCGCCGAGCAGCGCTTGATCTGGTGCAGCAGGCACGGCCGGGTGCGGCTCTCGAAAAACGGATCGCTGCAAGAGCGCAGCAGGAACGCGCGCTGCAGCGCGTTGATGGTGCGGTTGACGGCCCAGACCGACGCGAACGGCCCGTAATAGTGGCCCGGCCGCGTGCGCGCGCCGCGATGCTTGAGGATTTGCGGCGCCCAGTGGTCGGAGGTGATCAGGATGTACGGAAACGACTTGTCGTCGCGCAGCAGCACATTGAAGCGCGGCCGCAGCCGCTTGATCAGATTGGCCTCGAGCAGCAGCGCTTCGGTCTCGGTGCGGGTGACGACGAATTCGAGCGCGCGCGTCGCCGCGATCATGCGCTCGATGCGGGTGTCGAGGCCGGTCGGCCGCGCATAGGCGCGAACGCGGTTCTTGAGGTTTTTCGCTTTGCCGACATAGAGCACGTCGCCGCCGGCGTCGATCATGCGGTAGACGCCGGGCTGGGACGGGGCGAGCGCGGCGTAACGGAGAATGGCGGCGCGGCCGGCGCCGAGCGAGTCGTCCGCTTCACGGCCGGGATCCGCGCTGTCGGACTCGTCGGCTTCGGGAAGCGACTGCTCCTCGTCCTCCTCGGCGATCTCGGTCTCTGGCTCGAGGTCTTTTTTCGGCACGCTCATGCTGCGCGAAAGTTAGGTTTGAACCGCCGCGCAGCCAGGGTGGACGTGCGCGGTCCATGCCGCCATCCACCGCTTTGCCTCGCGTCCTCGACCGAACCAGTCGCCGGCATTTCTCCGCGTTCCATTGGCGCGG
The DNA here is from genome assembly GCA_963695665.1 of uncultured Alphaproteobacteria bacterium. Taxonomy (GTDB): domain Bacteria; phylum Pseudomonadota; class Alphaproteobacteria; order Rhizobiales; family Xanthobacteraceae; genus BOG-931. The sequence goes on along the minus strand of CAVOHL010000007.1, from coordinate 113,544 downwards.
AATTGACAATTATTTAACCATCCTTGGTCCTGGTTAATACATAGTTAGTTATAATCGTGACTGTACTCGAACTAATCTTGCCACAATCTTGTCCAGAAAGAGAAATCACTGTGGCCTTTGTGCACTAGACGCAAAATCGATTGCGAATACTATCCGACGATCTTGCGGATGGAGGTCCAACAAATGAAGAGGGTGTTTCTTGCGTGCGCCGGCTTGGTGGCGCTTGCGGGCTCGGCGGCGGCGGCCGACCTGCCGCCCGGCCGCGCCCTACTACAAGGCGCCGCCGGCTTACGCTCCGTACAGCTGGACAGGATTCTATATCGGGCTGAACGGCGGCGGCGGCTTCGGCCAGTCGACCTGGGGATCGGTCGGGTCTTTCGATCTTTCCGGCGGCGTCGTCGGCGGCACCGTCGGCTACAATTACCAGATCGGCCAGGCGGTGCTCGGCGCCGAGGGCGACATCGATTGGAGCGACATCAGGGGCACCAGCACCACGGTCACCTGCCCGCTCGGCTGCACGACCAGCAACTCCTGGCTTTCCACCGTGCGCGGACGCCTCGGTTACGCGGCCGACCGGTTCATGCCCTACGTCACCGGCGGCGGCGCGTTCGGCAACATCAACGCCTCATCGCCTGGTCTTGTCGGCGCCAGCACGACCAACGCCGGCTGGACTGTCGGTGCCGGCATCGAGTTCGCGATCGCCGGCCGTTGGACCGCGAAGGCCGAATACCTGTTACGTCGATCTCGGCAAGTTCAATTGCGGTCCCAATTGCGGCGGCGGCTTCGTCGACAACGTGTCGTTCACCACCAACATCGTGCGCGCCGGCGTCAACTACCGGTTCTGATCTCTCGCCAGCGCAGCAAGGCGCAACTTGCAAAAGCCCCGGGGCGCGTTGCCCCGGGGCTTTTTCGTTGGCAGTTCGGGCCACGCGAATTCACAGCCGTCGCCGCCGTCGCGCGAATAGGCCGGCACGCGCGCAGCGAACTCGTCGAGCCAAGCGACAAGACGCGGATGATCGCCGCGCCACGTGCCGCCAAAGCGGAGATCGCGGTAGCCGAGCGCGCAGGCGAGCGCGATCTGCCCGACATGCGGGATCGCCGATTTCGGCCCGAGCGGCGGCGGCGCGGCTTCCAGCACGCGAGCGCACGCGTCACCTTGCCGGCCTGATGATCGAGCCATTTCGGCTCGTGTTTCTCGGGCGGCCGCCAGCGGCCCTCGTAGACGGTCAGGATCGAGGCATCGAGGATGCCGTCGCACAAGGCCTGCAAACGCAGCGCGGCGAAACGCTGAGCCGGCTCGCGCGGGATGATCTTGCCGCCGCCGGCGCGGTGGTCGAGATAGTCGAGGATCACCCGCGAATCGTAGAACGCGATGCCGTCCTCGACGATCAGCACCGGAATCTTTCCGAGCGGATTTTGCGCGCGCAGGCTGTCGTGCGGGTCGCTGGTATCGGCGGCTTCGATCTGCACGTCGCCGTCCAAGCCGAGCAGCGACAGCGCGATCCGCACCTTGCGCGCGAACGGGGAAGGCGGCGCGGAACGCAAGATCATCATCGCAGCATCACCTTGGATCGCTCGTCGACGCTTAAAGCAGAGAAACGAACAGACAACACACTCACGCCGGCGGCGAAAGCCGCCGCAGCGACAGCCGCTCCACGCCGCGCTCGCGCGCGACGCAGCCGCTCGTCCTAGCCGGTGACGACCAGATTGACGGCCTTCGGACCCTTGCCCTTCTTGTCAGGTTCGACGTCGAAGCTGATGCGCTGCCCCTCGATCAGCGACTTCAGTCCCGCGCGCTCGACAGCGGTGATGTGCACGAACACATCGCGCCCGCCGTCGTCCGGTTTGATGAAGCCGTAGCCACGCTCGCCGTTGAAGAATTTGACCGTACCGGTCATTGCCATCGAGAAACTCCTTCCCCGCGGTTGCTTCGCCGCCGACCCCCACGGCGCGACGGCTCGGCCGGACATCCACACGGGCAAAGTTTCAGCCGCGGACGGCCGCAGTCACTCCGCCGGCCCCCCACAGGAGGCGGAACGTCTAAGCCAGCACGCCTTCAATTAGACCAATTTTAGCTTGTGGAAAAGTGGCACGACCACCCCCGACTATCGTTCTTGGGCCAGCCAATCGAGCCGCCAACTGGCCTGCGGCGACAGCATTCCGCCAGCGCCGGGCATCAGGCGCGCAAATCCGGCTCGAGCGTGAACGGCGGATTGACCACGATCAGTCCGGAGCCGACGAGGCCGGCGTCCGCGCGCGGCGGACCGAGACTGAGCTCGCAGCGCAACATCCTCGCGATGGCGAGCCGTTGCAGCCGCCTCGCCAGCGCGTCGGGCGCCGCGCGTTCCTTGATCGGATACCAGAGCATGTAGATGCCGGTCGGCCATTTGCGATGCGCCGCCGCAAGCGCGGCGGACAGGCGCATGAAGTCGGCCGCCTCCTCGAACGGCGGATCGATCAGGACGAGGCCGCGGCGCTCCTTCGGCGGCACATAGGCGCCGAGCGCCGTCCAGCCGTCGATGGTGAGCGCTTTGGCGCGGCCGTCGCCGCGGAGCGCGGCGGTCAGAGCGGCGGCGGAGTGCGGCTCAAGTTCGCAGGCGATGAGGCGATCCTGCGGCCGCAGCAGGCTGCGCGACGATCAGCGGCGAGCCCGGATAGATGCGCAGCTCGCCGTCGGGATTGAGCGCGGCGACGGCATCGAGATAGGGCGCCAGCAGATCATGCGCCGCCTCCTGCCGGCGGCGCCTGCCAGACGCGCGCGATCCCCTCGCGCCATTCGCCGCTGCGGCTCGGCTCCGGGTCCGAGAAGGTCGTAACGCGCCGGCGCCGGCATGGGTATCGATCACGCGAAAGGCCGCCGGCTTGCGGCGCAGGTGGAGTGAGGATGCGCGCCAATACCGCGTGCTTATGCACGTCGGCGAAATTGCCGGCGTGGAACGCGTGGCGATAATTCATCGCCGCAGACGTGGATGCATGCAGACGTGGACGCATCACGCCGCCCCGCTCGCGCCAGTCGATCGCGCGAGGCCGATGTCTACGCCGCGTAGCGCTGCGGTCGAGGTTTACGGCGCTCAGCCGCCGCGCAATGGCGGCATGATCAACTCATCCCGCCGGCAACTGCGCCGCGCGATCTCCGGGCAATCGCGAAATTGCAGATCCTTGGAGAGGCAAAGCCTGACCTCGGTCAGCCGCCTCTTGTCGCAGCCGATGGCCATGCCGTTCTCCGGCAAGCCGGAATTGGCCTTGATGAAAGCCTCCTCGACCGCGGCCGGCGTGACGCTGAGCGGCTCTTGCAGATTGACATATTCCGGCGGGATTTTCACCACCGCACGCGCCTTGCGTATGATCTCGAAATAGGCGCGCGGCGAAAGTCCGGAGCAGGTGCCGTGCCGGTCCCACTCGTTGAAGATCAGATGCGGCGCCGGCATCAGGTCGAGCATCGACGAGACGATGCCGCGATCGAGCCGCGGCGCCGGCACCTGGCAGTATTCCGGGAAGCCCCTGTCGTATTGCGGCCAGAGGCCGTGCACGACGAATGAATAGGGCCGCGCGCCGCACTGCAGTGAGGCGTTGCGGGCGCCGCCCCGCTCGGCCGCGGCCGCGCAAAACGACGGCGACCAGGACAGCGACAGAACATAGAAGTCGAACTGACCTGCCTCGTTCTGCCGCGCCTCCTCCGCGCAGGCATACGTTGCCGCGGCGCAAGCCAAACACGCCGCGAAGAGGACGCGAACGACGAACCGGACCATGATTACCCCCCGGTACCACTCATCATTGTTGCCTCCAGCGTAATCGAACGAAACGAACAAATCAAGAACAAATGAGCTCCGAACCCTCCCGATTTTTGTGCGCAGCCGCATACCGCCGAGCGCGGTCGCCGGCTGGAACGCTCCGCGCCCTTCTTGCGTTGCGATAAGCCGAGCGAGAGTGGGAAGAAACAGAGGATGGGGCGCTCAGGGCGGTACCGGCACTTTGCCTCGCGGTGTCTCGAGATCGCGCGCGCCACGGAGAACGCGCAAACCAAGGCCGTCATGCTGCAAATGGCGCAGGTTTGGTCGCGCCTCGCCGAGGATATGGACGCCCTCCCCGACGAGGACCCCTTGAGCCGCGAGGGCAATGAGGATTCCGGCTAGTTCCGAGATCGCAAGCCTTCTAGTTCCGAGGTCGCAGGCCTTTTTGCGCTGCCTCGTGGCAAGGCGCAGCCAAGCCTCGGCCATCTCCTCCAAAATCTTCTTGTGCTCGGGGTCTTTGATACCCCGAGCAAGGCGATAGCATTCTTCAGCGAATTTGCGGTAGTCCCGTATCGTTTCCATGGGTAGACAACCGCCCGGCGGGAACCGCCGTTCCTGCAGCACGCGAGACATGCGCAGGGAACTTTTGCGGGCGAGGCAAACTGCGGACGGCGCAAGATTTGCCTGATTTTAATGCGTCGATGGTTTTAGTGCGTCGATGGTCAGTGCTGCCGGCGCCGTGGAAAGCCGCGTATCGCCAAGCCGACAGCCTCACGGTTTTGGGGTGAGCCGATGAAATTCCTGCTCTAGCATATTGGCGATCGCGCTCATGACAGCGAGCGCGCAGGCGCAGACGAGCGCCGGTCAAGGCGGCGGCCGGCAAAAGTCACATCATCAGGAACAGACGCAGAAATCGGCCACGCCCAAAGCCGACGACAAGGCCTATAACGCCGCGCTCCGCGGCCTGCCCAACAAACCATACGATCCGTGGAGCGGAGCGCGCTGAGGATGGATCAGGGCCGTGCCGCGCGGCATGCCGGCTCATACGCCATATTGCGATCGAGACCGACGACACAGAAATTGACTCCCCAATCCATGCCGATCATGCCGGTATCTTCGCCGATCGAGTAAAAGATCGGGTGTCGTAATCCGTCACTGATCACCGCGGTGCCGCTGCAAAAACGGCGGGGAATGGATTGCGCCGCCCAGGTCAACTCGGCGGTCTGGTGGATATCCTCGATGCCGACGATCTCGAGTTGCGAATTCCAGAACCGGGCCTCCTTGACGCTAAAGTTCGCGATGATGCGGTCAAGCGCCGGAGTAAAATCGCAAGCCGGTATGTCCCGATCATAGCGTGGACCGGACAACCAGAAATTCTTCTCGAAAAAATCCGCCGCGCTGGCTTGCGAAAAGCTCGCGACGCTCAGCGCCAGCGTAAGCGCAAGACACGCAATCCGGCCGGACATTGCCCCTCGCCTCTGCCCAGTTCTTGGCCCAGTTCTTGGCCCAGTTTTGGCCCCCAGCTTGCACCGGACAAACGTGCCGCGCCGGCCTGCACCGGTCAAGGCCACAAAGCGGGCAGGCGCGCGGTTGTCGAAGAGCGTGACAATGACGCCACGCCTGCCATGGGCTCGTCTCTGCGGCTTGCCGCGGCCGAGCTTGGCCCGGACCTTGGCCCAGACCTTAGCCGCGCTGCGCGCCGCCGTAAGCTTGCCGCAGGTGATTCGTCTTTGCCGGCGGCCGCTCCGCCGGACGCAAAGCCGGCGCAAGGAGCGATCGAAATGGCCGAGGTGCACCGGCTCGCAGCTTCCGAACCGTCGTTCGGCGTGCAGGCGGCCGGGCGCCTTATGAACCGGATTTTCGCGCCCTGGGTACAGGATCTCGCTTTGCTGGTGGAAACCGTGGAGGCCATACAGCCGCCGGGAGCAAGCGCGGACTGGCAGCCCGGCGCCGTCGTGCGCCTGCCGTTTTCCGAGAAAATCTGTGGCGACGGCAATGTCGTGTGCAGCCAGGCGCTGATGGCGCTCGCCGACACCGCCATGGTCATCGCCTGCTCGGCGGCCTGGAACGGCTATCGCCCGATGAGCGCCATCGACCAGACCACGCATTTCCTGCGGCCGGTCAGCTTTGACGTCATCGCCGATGCCCGCGTCGTGCGCATCAGCCGCACCACCGGCGTTCGGCCGGGTCACGCTGCTTGCCGCGTCGGACAAGCGGCCGGTGGGTATGATCGCCAGCGCCTATGCGATGGTGTTCGACAGCGCCACCTAGCGCGCGGGCGCCGCAGCCGCCGCCGGGACTTGCGGTTTTGCCGTACCGGCTTTCCATTGTCGCCGCGAGCCTCTAAGCTTGCGGGTCAGGTTGGGAAGGTGGGGAGACTTGCGGGATGCGTCGCAAACTGTCGGTTCTCGTCGCGCTTGCTCTGTTGCTGCCCGGTGTGGGCGGAGTCGCGCTCGCCGGCGCCATTTTTGTCGGTCCGGGCTCCGGACTGACCGGGAATGATACCGGCGGCATCATTCAATACTCGCCCGATCTGGATCGGGCCGCCTATCGCGCGATGGCCGCTGACTGGTGCGCGCGCTGGGACCGGCTGTCGCACATCACCAGCATGCATCGCCGATATGGCGACTACGTCAGCTTCGTCTGCATCGACCGGCCGTGGATGATCCACTGAGATGATCCACTGATTCCGCGCCGACGCGCCTACGTTCAGCGCCAATCGCCGATGACCGCCTGAACGAGCGCAAGCGCCGCCACTGCCGCGGTATCGCCGCGCAGGATGCGCGGGCCGAGCGAGAGGCGCACCACATTCGGCACCTTCAGCAACGCCGCGCGCTCGTCTTCGGCAAAACCGCCTTCCGGGCCGATCAGCACCGCAAGCGGCGTCCGCGCGACATCAGCAAGAGCGGCGAGCGGGTTGCCGGCCTCGGCGTCTTCATCGCAAAACACCAGGCGGCGCGCCGGGTCCCAGGCCGCGAGGAGACGCGCGAGCGCGATCGGCGGACAGATATCCGGCAGCGAGAGGATCCCGCACTGCTCCGCGGCCTCGATGGTATTGGCGCGCATGCGCTCGAGATTGACGCGCGTCACCTGGCCGTGCCGGGTGAGCACCGGCTGCAGCAGCGAGACGCCCATCTCGACCGCCTTCTGCACCATGTAATCGTGCCGCGCGGCCTTGAGCGGCGCGAACAGATAGTGCAGATCCGCCGCCGCGGTCTGCGCCCGGACCCTTTCGCCGACAACGAGGCTCGCGGCGCGCCTGTGCGCCGCGATCGTCGCGCTCCACTCCCCGTCCCGGCCGTTGAAGACGAGAACGCGCGCGCCGGATTTGAGGCGCAGGACCGCGCCGAGATAATGCGCCTGGGCGCTGCCGAGCGCGACCGTCGTCCCCTCCCCGAGCGGAGCATCGACATAAAGACGCGGGCTGCGAAAGTCGTAGCGGGGCATGGCAAATAACGGGGATATGAGCGATATTGGCGCGACGGCAGCCAGCGTTAAGGTTTGAGCAAGGGCGACGGCGTCGCACCCTGTCGCCTGGGATGTTCTGCCGCCTTGTCGCCGAAATCAAAGCGCCCTCTAATGGTCGCGAAGAGTCGTGGCCGAGTCACGGGGAATCTGGAAGGGTATCGAGCATGCTGCGGAGCCTCGCCTTGGCGTTGGCCCTGATCGCCCTCCTGGTCGGAGACCGCGTGGCGTCGGCGCAAGCCCCGCCGCAATGCAACGATTTCCTCAAGCTTCGCGGCGAGGCGGAGCAAAAGGGGATGGCCGTTCGCAAGGCGGGCGAGCGCAAGGCCGAGCGCAAGGAGATTTGCACGCTGGTGAGCGGCTTCTACACTGCCGAAGCGGCGATCGTGAAATTCCTCGAAAACAACAAGACCTGGTGCGGCATCCCCGACGAGGCGGTCAAGACGGCGAAAGTCAATCACGAGAAGACGGCGAAGTTCCGCACCGTCGTCTGTAGCGATGCGCCCACGGCGAAGCCGAAGCAGCCCACCCTCAGCGACGCCATCGCCACGCCCTCCGTCGACAGCGCCGGCAACACCAAGACCGGACGCGGCACCCTCGACACGCTCAACGGTAACCCGCTGGCCAAATGAGCCGGGCCTCCGGTTCGGTCGCCGACGCGACCGGCAATTGGGTCGATACGCTCGCACCGGCCTGGTCTCGCCCTTATCTGCGGCTTGCGCGCCTCGACCGGCCGATCGGCTCCTGGCTTTTGCTGATGCCCTGCTGGTGGTCATGCGCGCTCGCCGCCATTGCCGCGGGCAACGCGACACCGCGGCTCACGCACCTGGCGTTGTTCTTCCTCGGTGCCTTCGCGATGCGGGGCGCCGGCTGCACCTGGAACGACATCGTCGACCGCGACCTCGACCGCAGCGTCGAGCGCACGCGCTCGCGACCGATCCCCTCAGGCCAGGTCAGCGTGGTGCAGGCCACGGTGTTTCTCGTGTTGCAGTCGCTGATCGGGCTTGCGGTGCTGCTCTCGTTCAACCGTCTTCACGGTTGGGCTTGGTGTTGCGTCGCTCGCGATCGTGGCCGTCTATCCGTTCATGAAGCGGATCACCTATTGGCCGCAAATCGTTCTCGGTCTTGCGTTCTCCTGGGGCGCGCTGATGGGCTGGGCCGCCGCCTTCGGCCGGCTCGACCCGCCGGCGCTCCTTCTCTATGCCGGATCGATCGCCTGGGTGATCGGCTACGACACGATCTACGCCCATCAGGATCGCGAGGACGACGCGCTCATCGGCATCAAGTCCACGGCGCTCCTTTTCGGCGAACGCACCAAGCCGATGCTCGCGGCGTTCTACGCGCTGGCGGCGGTGCTCATCGGCGCCGCGGGATTGGCGGCCGGCGCCGGGCCGGTCTTCGCCCTCGGCCTCCTCGCCTTTGCCGCGCACCTCGCCTGGCAGATCGTGCGTCTCGACATCGCCGATCCGGACCTCTGCCTGACGCTGTTCAAATCCGACCGCGATGCCGGGCTCATTCTGTTTGCGGGATTATTGGCCGACGCAGCATTGCGCCGGTTCGTTTGATCCGCGCGCCCTTAATTCCGGGCGACGATCTCGCGCTCGCCGCGGTGGATCGCGAGGCCCTGCGGCGCGCGCACGCGGCGGCGCACCAGGTTTGCAGGGCGCCGGCGGGCGATCGCGGTACGGCGGCGGCGGCGGCAGGTCGGCGCTTCGGTCCGCACCATGCCAAGGCGCGCGAACGGCTCGCGCAGGCTGCCGTCGCGCTCGGCGACGAGGAGCGGCAGGCCGAGCACGCGGCCCCAGGACTGCCATTCGGCGACGATGTCCGCGCTTTCGCTCGAGGAGAAAAGCGGCAGCGACAGCGCCGGGTCGCCGTGCTCGAGCACGACGGTGATGGCGCTCGGCGTCTCGTCGGCTTTGCCGGTGAGGCGGATGGCGACGCCGCGGAACGCGGCGACGGGCAAGTTCAAAGCCATGCGCATGCCGCCCACGGACCGGCGCAGCACCACGCGCTCGCGATGCAGGTCGACGATGCGCAGCTTCTCGTCGGCAGCCTCGTCCGCGGCCTCGAAACGCACGGGCAAGGAGAAAGGGTCGAGCCGCAACGTGCGGCTCGACCCGGCAGCAATCCTGCCGGCTTCCATTTGACGCCCCGAAAACTCGGCTCCCGCCGGGCTGTTGCCGCCCGGTTGTCGCGAGAATGCCAAAGCCCGGTCGTAATCGGCTTAAGAACCCTGGTTAATCGCTCGTGTCGCGCGCGCGACCGGCCTGCATGATTGACGAGCGGTTGCCGCGGCCACCCGCCTTCTCCGGATTTGGGCGCAAGACGCGCGTTTCCCCGGTTGAATCGCGCGCGATGCGGCCACATCTTCGCCTTGTGTTCACTCTCACCCGCGCATAAACCAAACGGCAACGCTAAAAATGTCCTCGCTTCTCGACCAATCCGTCCTCATCGATCTCGCCGAACGTCTGGTCAGCGCCGCGCGGCGTGCCGGCGCCGACCAGGCGGACGCGCTCGCCGTGCGCTCGGCATCGCTTTCGGTGGAGGTGCGCGACGGCGCGGTCGAGGAGTCGCAGCGCTCCGAAGGCGACGATCTCGGCCTGCGCGTCATTGTCGGCCGCAAGCAGGCGGTCGTTTCCACCAATGACCTCAAGGGCGATGGCTTCGACGCGCTCGCCGAGCGCGCCGTCGCCATGGCGCGCGCGGCGCCCGAGGATCGCTTCACCGGCCTTGCCGACCCGGCGCAACTCGCGCAGGCGCTTCCGGCGCTCGACCTCCTCGATCCCGATATGCCGGCGGTCGGCGTGCTGGAAACGCGTGCCCGCGAGGCGGAGGCCGCCGGGCTTGCCGTTGCCGGCGTCACCAAGTCGGACGGAGCCTCGGCCTCGGCCGGCGTCGCCGGCGTGGTGCTGGTGACGAGCCACGGCTTTCACGGTGCGACGATTGCTTCGCGTCACAGCATCTCGATGTCGGCCATCGCCGGCGAAGGCACCGGGATGGAGCGCGACTACGACTACTCCTCGACGCTGCACGCCGGCGACCTCGACAGCGCCGAAGCGATCGGACGCCGCGCCGGCGAGCGCGCGGTCAAGCGTCTCAACCCGCGCAAGGTGGCGACGCGGCGCGTGCCGGTGGTGTTCGACGCGCGGATCTCCGGCTCGCTGGTCGGGCACTTGGCGAGCGCCGTCAACGGCAGCGCGATCGCACGGCAGACGAGCTTCCTGCGCGAGCGGCTGGGCGAGAGGATTTTCGCCTCCGGCATCGAGATTATCGACGACCCGTTGCGGCCGCGCGGGTTGCGTTCGCGGCCGTTCGACGCCGAAGGCATCGCCGGACAGCGGCTCAAGCTGGTCGAGGATGGCGTGCTCAAGACCTGGCTCCTCGACTGCGCCACCGCGCGCGAGCTCGACCTCATAACGACCGGCCACGCGCAGCGCGGTGTTTCCTCGACCCCCGCGCCCGGCGCCAGCAATCTTCACCTCGCGCCCGGCGACAAGACGCCGAAGCAACTGATCGACGACATCGAAGACGGCTTCTACGTCACCGACATGATCGGAATGGGCGTCAATCTCGTGACCGGCGACTACAGCCGTGGCGCGTCGGGATTCTGGATCGAGAACGGCGCGTGCACCTATCCGGTGAGCGAGGTCACCATCGCCGGACACCTCCTCGAAATGTTCAAGAGCCTGACGCCGGCGAATGACCTCGCCTTTCGCTACGGCACCAACGCGCCGACCGTGCGCGTCGAGGGTCTGACCGTTGCCGGCCATTGACGTCGCCGATCGCCCGCTGGCGGCGGCGCGGCTTGCCGCAATGCGTACGCGAAGCCGGCGCGCTCGCGCTTTCCATGTTTCAGGTTCCGATCAAGACCTGGACCAAGGCCGGCTCCTCGCCGGTCAGCGAAGCCGACATCGCCGTCGACCGGTTGCTGCGCGAGCGGCTCATCGGCGAGACCAACGGCTTCGGCTGGCTGTCGGAGGAAAGCGCCGACGATCCGGCCCGGCTTTCCGCCCGCTATGTCTGGATCGTCGATCCGATCGACGGCACGCGGGCTTATCTTGCCGGCTCGCCGGATTGGTGCGTCTCGGCGGCGCTGGTGGAGAGCGGGCGGCCGGTCCTGGGTTGCCTTTACGCCGCGGCGACGGATGAGTTCTTCATGGCGGTCGCCGGGCAAGGCGCGACGCGCAACGGCGTCTCGATCGCCGCGACGGGCGGGGCGACGCTTGCCGACGCCCGCATCGCCGGCCCGAGAAGCTTTCTCGACAAGCTCGCCGGCCTCGCGCCGTCTCTCATCGTCCTGCCGCGCGTGCGCTCGCTGGCGCTGCGCCTCGCGCGCGTCGCGCAGGGCGCGTGCGACATCGCGATTGCCGGCGACAACAGCCACGACTGGGACCTTGCAGCCGCTGATCTTTTGGTGCACGAAGCGGGCGGGGCGATGACCCATCTCGGGGGTGGAGCGGTCAGCTATAACCGTCCCGTGCCGCGGCACGGGATGCTCGTCGCCGCCGGCCGGGACCGGCACGCGGCCTTCGTCGATCTGCTCAGAGAGCGGCGGGTCGCGCCTTCCTGATTTGCAAATCGAGCGCGTGAGTTGAGCAGAATGCCGGATACCGCTTCCAAGCAGCCATCCAAGCAATTGCTCCATCTCGTCTTCGGCGGTGAGCTCGACAATCTGCAGAGCGTCGAGTTCAAAAATCTGGACAAGCTCGAAATCGTCGGCATCTATCCGAACTATGCCAGCGCCTATGCAGCCTGGAAGGCGAAGGCGCAGGGGACCGTCGACAACGCCGAAATGCGTTACTTCATCGTCCATCTGCACCGGCTGCTCGATCCGCAAAGCCAGGCGCCACAGCGCTGAGCGTCCATATGCCGGCGTGGAGGAACATCGCGCGACAACGATGGGCTAAGGTCGCGGTCGGCGTAACGGCCGCCGAATTCTCTGCGCTTCGTCGCAACGACGAGCCGCTTCGCGTTCGAACCGCCGGACATCTATGAGCGCCTCGCGGCGGACACGCCGATCATCATCGCAATGTGGCACGGGCAGCACCTTCTTGCGCCGGTCGCCCGCAAGACTCGAATTCCCACCAAGATACTGATCTCGCGCCACCACGACGGCGAGATCAACGCCGTTGCCGCCGAGCGGTTTGGCGTCGGCACCATTCGCGGCTCTGGCAGTCATGGCGGCAATTTTGTGCACAAGGGCGGCGTCGCCGCCTTCCAGGCGATGGTCGACGCGCTCGCCGACGGTTGTTCCGTGGCGCTTTCGGCCGACGTTCCCAAGGTCTCGCGCGTCGCCGGGCTCGGCATCATCAAGCTCGCGCAAGCGTCCGGGCGTCCGATCTACGCCGTCGCGTTCGCCACCAGCCGCCGCTTGGTGCTGGACAATTGGGATCGCACCACGATCAATCTCCCCTTCAGTCGCGGCTGCGGCGTCGCCGCCGAGCCGCTCAGCGTCCCCGCAGCCGCCGACGCGGAAGAGCTTGAAGCTTGCCGCCGTCTGCTTGAAGATCGCCTGACCGCCGTGACGCGGCGCGCCTATGAAGTGGTCGATCGGCCGCACCGGGGAGCTTGAGTTTGCGTGATCGCCTGCCTCTTGCGCTGCGATTCTATCGCCTCGCCGCCGCGGCAGCAGCGCCGGTCACGCCGCGACTGCTCGCCTGGCGTCTCAAGCAGGGCAAGGAGCACCCGGTGCGCATGGCGGAGCGCTACGGCGAGCCGAGCCTTCAGCGCCCGCCCGGCCCGATCATCTGGCTGCACACGGCGAGCGTCGGCGAATTGCTCGCCGTCATTCCGCTCATCGAGCGGATCCGCGCCCGCAATTTCGCCGTGCTTGTCACCTCCGGCACGGTCACGTCGGCCAGGCTTGCCGAGCAAAGGCTGCCCTCCGGAGCGCTGCACCAATTCATTCCGCTCGATACGCCGCGGTTTGTCGGCCGATTCCTCGACTATTGGCGCCCGGCGCTCGCCTTGTTCGTCGAGTTCGGATCTGTGGCCCAACCTGGTCCTGGCCTGCGCCGAGCACACGATCCCGATGATCCTGGTCAATGGTCGCGTGTCCGAGCGGTCGTTTGGCCGCTGGCGGCTGCTGCCGCGTTCGAGCGCCGCGCTCCTCGACCGGTTCGACATGTGCCTCGCCCAGTCCAGCGCCAATGCGCAACGCCTCGATCAACTGGGCGCGCCGCGCGTCAGCAGCATCGGCAATCTCAAGCTCGACGTGCCCGCACCGCCCGTCGATCAGCCGACCTTGCACAAATTGAGCGCGATCATCGGCTCGCGCGTGGTCATCGCCGCCGCCTCGACCCATGCCGGCGAGGAGAGCGCGATCATCGCCGCGCATCGGCGGCTGCGCGTGAAATGCCCTTCGTTGTTGACCGTGATCGCCCCGCGCCATCCCGCCCGCGGACCCGGCATCGCCGAGATCGGACGAGCGGCCGGCCTTGCCGTTGCGTTGCGCTCGCGCGGCGATCCGCCCAAACCGGACATCGACGTCTACATCGCCGATACGCTCGGCGAGCTCGGCCTGATCTACCGGCTGGCGCCCATCGTGTTCATGGGCGGCTCGCTCGCCACTCACGGCGGCCAAAATCCGATCGAGGCGATCGGATTGGGCGCGGCCATCGTGCACGGTCCGCATGTTTGGAACTTCGCCGAGATCTATGCGACGCTCGACGCGGCGCACGGAGCCGAACTGGTAACCGACGCCGACGCCCTGACGGCGCGTCTCGCGGAGTGGCTGGCGAAGCCCGCGGTGCGCTCGGCCGTGGCCGACGCCGGCAAAATAACGGCGGCGAAGCTCGGCGGCGCGCTCGAGCGGACGCTCGCCGCGCTCGAGCCCTATCTCGTGCGCCTTCGGCTCGAGCAGCAGGCGTCGTAGAATTCGCGCATGACGGTTGCCGAAAACCGGTTGTCACTGCGGACCAAGTCCGGGACGGACTTTTTCGAGGTCATGCTCTGATGCGCGAGCCCGCCTCCTGGTGGCAGCCGGGAAAACGAAGTCTGCTCAGTCCGCTCGCCGGGCTCTACGGAGCGGTGGCGGCGCTGCGATTGCAGGCGCAGGGCCGCGGCGTCGGCCTGCCGGTCATTTGCCTCGGTAATCTCACCGTCGGCGGCGCCGGCAAGACACCGGCGGCGCTTGCGGTCGCGCGTCTTCTCCTCGCCGCGCATGAGCGGCCGTTTTTCCTCAGCCGCGGCTATGGCGGACGATTGCGCGGCCCGGTGCGCGTCAATCCCGCGCATCACTCGGCGGCGGACGTGGGCGACGAGCCGCTCCTTCTCGCGCAGGTCGCGCCCACCATCGTCGCGCGCAATCGCGTGAACGGCGCGATGGCGGCGCGGTTCGACGGCGCGGGCGTGATCGTGATGGACGACGGATTTCAAAATCCGTCGCTCGCCAAGGATCTCGCGATCCTGCTCGTCGACGGCCGGCGCGGCATCGGCAACGGGCGCATCATTCCCGCCGGGCCGCTGCGCGCCCCGCTCGAAGCGCAAATCTCCCGCGCGCACTGCCTCCTCGTCGTCGGCCCGGCAACGGGCGCCGACGCGGTCGTGCAGGTCGCACGCCGGCACCAGATGACCATCTTCCACGGCCGTCTGGAACCCGACCGCGACGTTCTCGCCGCGCTTCGTCGCCGCAAGGTCCTGGCGTTTGCCGGAATCGGGGACCCGGAAAAATTCTTCGCGACCCTCGGCGAGGCCGGCGTCGAGGTCGCCGAACGCGCCGGCTTTGCCGACCACCACCGCTACACCGCCGCGCAGGCGCAGGCGCTGCTCGCGCGCGCGGAGGCGGCGAATCTCGTGTTGCTCACCACGGAGAAGGACATCGCGCGGCTTTCCGGCGATCCGCGCCTCGCCGCGCTCGCCACGCGCGCGACCGCATTGCCCGTGCGCCTCGTCATCGAGGAGCAGGAGGCGTTCGCCAAGCTGATCCTCGGCGTCGTGAAACGGTAGCGCGCTCTTAGGACTTCCGCGCGTAGCTCGAGCGGTGCCGCTGCAGCACGGCCTCGGGAGTGGCATAGGCTTCCTGTAGGTCCACGCTCCAATACCGCAGCTCATCGAGCGGGATCGGGGTCCCGGTGACCGCGCAGCGGACAAACGCTCCCGGCCGCACCACCCGGAAATCGCCGTCGAGGTATTTCACTTCGGCTTCGCCGGGCATCGGCGAGGGACGATCGGTGCGATTGAGCAAATGAACCTCCTGCGCATGGTCCGCAGCGCAGGAAACATAGTCACTCGAAGCGAAAGACGAAACCCACTGTGCGCCCGCCCCGCCGAAAAATTTGCCGCCACGCGGCGGGTGGCCGGCGTGGCGGCAAATCGTGGCCGTCGTCTTTACGCCGGCGGCGACCCTGTTCCGCCATCCGTCACGGCGATGACTGTCAGCGCCGGATCAGCATGATCGCATGCCGCCAACCAGCGCCTACGCCTCTAGCGAAACAAACTGCCCTGGCCGGATCGCCGCCGCGCCGCCGCGCCGCCGCGGCGGTTCGGCGCGCGGCGTCGGCTCGGAACGTCGACGACCTCGGCGCGTGCCGGCCGACGCGGCCGTCGGAAAACTCGATTGTCGATCGCCGATGCCGGCCCATGGTCACGGCGGCGGCGGTGCGCAGCGGGCGGCCGGCTTTGTCGCGCACCAGCGTGAAGCCGCGCGCCAAGACGCCGCGATAGGAAAACGCCGCCAGCAATTGCGCATCGCGCTCGCATCGCGCCCAGCGCGCGTCGAGGAGGTTATCCATCGCGCGGCCGGCGCGCTCAGCCAAGGTGGCGACGCGCTCGTGCCGCCGCTCGACATGCGTGCGCAGCAGGTGCGCGCTCAGCCGGCCGCCGATGCGCGAAAAGCCGACGCGATGAACATGCGCATTGGCGCGCAGCGCACGCCCGAGGCGCGCGGCGGCATGATCGAGCCGCTGGCGCGGGAGCGCCAAGCACCTCCTCGGCGTCGGGGAGCGCCCGCGCCGCCGACTGCAACGCGCTTCGCCGCGCTTCCTGATTGCGCCGCCATGAGGCGAGCGCGCGCCGTGCCGAAGTTGTCGACGTCGACCATCAGCTCGGCGCGCACCGGCACCGCCATTTCGGCGGCGGCGGTCGGCGTCGGCGCGCGCCGGTCGGCGGCGAAGTCGATCAGCGTCACGTCGGTCTCGTGTCCGACCGCGGAGATCGAGCGGAATGAGGCTCGCCGCCGCCGCGCGCACCACGATCTCCTCGTTGAACGACCAGAGATCCTCGAGCGAGCCGCCGCCGCGCGCGACGATGAGCAAATCCGGCCGCGGCATCGGCCCGCGTTCGGGCAGCGCGTTGAAGCCGTCGATCGCGGCGGCAACCTCGAGCGCCGAGCTCTCGCCCTGCACCTTCACCGGCCAGACCAGCACGCGGCGCGGGAAGCGGTCGGCAAGCCGGTGCAGAATGTCGCGAATGACCGCGCCGGTCGGCGAGGTGATGACGCCGATCACCGCCGGCAGATACGGCAGCAGCTGCTTGCGCGCTTCGTCGAACAGTCCCTCGGCGGCAAGCCGCTTCTTGCGCTCCTCGAGCAGCGCCATCAGCGCGCCGAGCCCGGCGGGCTCCAGCGTCTCGACCACGATCTGGTATTGCGAGCGCCCGGGATAGGTGGTGAGCCGCCCGGTGATCGACGACCTCGAGACCGGCTTCGAGCTTGAGCTTGATGCGCTGCGCGGTGCTGCGCCAGATCACGCCGGCGATGCAGGCGCGCTCGTCCTTGAGATCGAAATAGACGTGCCCGTTCGAGTGATAGCTGACCTTGCCGAGCTCGCCGCGCACCCGCACATAGCCATAGGCATCCTCGATCGTGCGCTTGAGCGCCGCCGAGAGCTCGGAGACGGTCAGTTCCGGCAGATTGAGGCGAGGCTCGTTCATTGCAGCCATAAAGCCGTGGGGCGGATGGCAGCTAATGGTCCGCATCGCCAGCGCGGGTCAAGAGCCTTGGACAAGGCCCGCCGCCGTCTTGCACCGGGGCTCCCGCATGCTACAGGGACCGCGGCAAGGCATTCCAACCGATGAACATTTTGCTCCTCGGCTCCGGCGGGCGCGAACATGCGCTGGCCTGGAAGATGGCGGCAAGCCCGCTCAGCGACCGGCTGATCTGCGCGCCGGGCAATGCCGGCATCGCGCGCGAGGCCGAATGCGTCGCGCTCGACCTCGCCGACCATGCGGCCGTGATCGGCGTTTTGCCGCAAGAACAGCATCGATCTCGTCGTCGTCGGACCGGAGGCGCCGCTGTGCGCCGGGATCGTCGACGATCTCGAGGCCGCCGGCATCAAGGCGTTCGGGCCGAGCCGCGCCG
Source organism: uncultured Alphaproteobacteria bacterium (assembly GCA_963695665.1). Taxonomy (GTDB): domain Bacteria; phylum Pseudomonadota; class Alphaproteobacteria; order Rhizobiales; family Xanthobacteraceae; genus BOG-931. Next base: position 96,048 of record CAVOHL010000007.1, on the reverse strand, counting down.
CCGCCCGGCTCGAGGGCTCCAAGGCTTTCACCAAGGATCTGTGCCGCGCGAACGGCATACCGACCGCCGCCTACGAACGTTTCCGCGCGGCCGAACCGGCTAAGGCCTATGTCCGCGAGCGCGGCGCGCCGATCGTGATCAAGGCCGACGGGCTTGCCGCCGGCAAGGGCGTGGTCGTCGCGCGAAGACCTCGCCGCCGCGAACGCGGCGATCGACATGATGTTCGGCGGCGGCTTGGGCGAGGCCGCCGGCGAGATCGTGATCGAGGAATTCCTCGCCGGCGAGGAGGCGTCGTTCTTTGCGCTCTGCGATGGCGTGACCGCGCTGCCGCTCGCCTCGGCGCAGGACCACAAGCGCGGCCTTCGACGGCGACCAGGGACCGAATACCGGCGGCATGGGCGCCTACTCGCCGGCGCCGATCGTCGATGCGGCGATGAGCGCGCGGATCATGCAGGAGATTGTCGAGCCGACCTTGCGCGCGATGCAGGCGATGGGCGCGCCCTACAAGGGCGTGCTCTATGCCGGACTGATGATCACCGCCGCGGGTCCGAAGCTGATCGAATACAATGTCCGCTTCGGCGATCCGGAATGTCAGGTGCTGATGCTGCGCCTGATGTCGGACCTCGTTCCGGCGCTGCTGGCCTCGCGCGACGGAATGCTCAAATCGCTCGACCTGCGCTGGTATCCCGCGATCGCGCTCACCGTGGTCATGGCGGCCAAGGGCTATCCCGGCCACTATGCCCGCGGCTCGGTGATCGAGGGCCTCGACGCCGCCGGCGCGGTCGAGGGCGTGGAGATTTTCCACGCCGGCACCGCGTCCGACGGCAGCGGACACATCCTTGCCAATGGCGGCCGCGTGCTCAATGTCTGCGCGCTCGGCAAGACCGTGCGCGAAGCGCAGACGCGCGCCTACGAGGCCATCTCGCAGATCCACTGGCCGGAAGGCTTCTACCGGCACGACATTGGCTGGCGTGCGGCCATGCGGGAAAAATGAGACAAATCAGTAGGCTGGCCTCGCGACTTGGTTCGATATAATTGTTCGGCCGATGGCTATCTGCCGCCTCGGTCATCTTTGCCTCCTGACAAACGAACCGGAACGGTCAGCAAACGGAGTAACGGGGATGAACGCCACCGACCGCCAGAGCACATTTTCCGGCACCAAGGAGGTCGCCGAGCGCCTGCGCTTCGATGTCGGGCGGCTCGAGGCGTATCTGCGCGAGCATGTAGCGGGCTTTGCCGGGCCGCTCTCCGTCAGCCAGTTCAAGGGCGGGCAGTCGAACCCGACTTACTTCCTGGAAACGCCGCAACGCCGCTACGTGCTGCGCCGCAAGCCGCCGGGCAAGCTGCTGCCCTCCGCGCACGCCGTCGATCGCGAGTACCGCGTGATCACCGCGCTGCACCCGCAAGGCTTTCCGGTCGCCGAGCCGGTGCTCTATTGCGCCGACGAGAGCGTGGTCGGCACCGCCTTCTTCGTCATGTCGCACGTCGAAGGCCGGGTGATCTGGGAGCCGCAGATGCCGGCCTCCAATCCGACCGAGCGCGCGCAGGTCTATGACGCCATGAACGCCACGCTGGCGCAGCTGCACAGCTTCGAGCCGGCCGCGATCGGCCTTGCCGACTACGGCCGCGGCGAGAACTATGTCGCGCGGCAGGTCGACCGCTGGTCGAAGCAATACCGCGCCTCGGAAACCGAGAAGATCGAGGATATGGAGCGGCTGATCGCCTGGCTGCCGGCGCACCTGCCGCCGCCGCAGCCGGCGCGCCTCGTGCACGGCGACTATCGGCTCGACAATATCATCCTTGCGCCGAACGAGCCGCGCATCGCCGCCGTGCTCGACTGGGAACTGTCGACGCTCGGCGATCCGCTCGCCGATTTCTCCTATCACCTGATGCAGTGGCACATGCCGCCCTCGGAAGCCAACACCGGCTCGCTTGTCGGCGCCGATCTTGCCGCGCTCGGCATCCCATCGCTCGAGCACTATGTCGAGCGCCTATGTGGCGCGCACCGGCCTCGACCCGCGGCCGCATCTGGCGGTCTACTCGGCCTACAATTTCTTCCGCCTCGCCGCGATCCTGCAAGGCATCGTCGGCCGCGTGCGCGACGGCACCGCGACCAGCGCCTTCGCGGCGGCGCGAGCCGAAATGGTGCGCCCGCTCGCCGCCAGAGGCTGGGCATTCGCCAGCGAGGCGTAGCCGGGTGACGGCCGCGCCGCACGAAGAGCTTCGCGCTTGCGCTCGGCGGCGGCGGCGCGCGCGGGCTCGCGCATATCGCGATCATCGAAGCGCTCGACGAAATGGCGATAAAGCCCGCCGCCATCGCCGGCACTTCGATCGGCGCGCTCATCGGCGCCGCCTACGCGGCCGGCATGCGCGGCAAGGACATCCGCCGCCACGTCATCGCCTTGGCGCACAACCGCGGCGAAACCACGCGCCGCCTGCTGGCGGCACGCGCCGGAACGCTCGCCGACTTGTTCGCCGGCGCCTTCGGCCAGGCGACCCAGATCAACGCCGAGAAATTCTGCGCGCAATTTCTGCCGGACGCGATCCCGCCGGATTTCGCGGCGCTGGCAATTCCGCTGACGGTCATGGCGACCGACCTTTATCGGCGGCAGGAAGCCGGCGTTCGCGGCCGGTCCGCTGATGCCGGCGCTCGCCGCCTCGATCGCGATTCCCGGGCTGTTCCGGCCGGTGATGCATCGACGGGCGCGTTCTGGTCGACGGCGGCGCCAGCGATCCCCTGCCCTTCGATCATTTGCGCGGGCTCGCCGAAATCATTGTCGCCGTCGACGTGTTCGGCGTGCCGACGCCGGAACGCTCCGACATGCCGGGCGCGTGGGAATGCCTGTACACGACGGTGCTGGTCATGGGCAGCGCCATCGTCGCCGCGAAGCTCGACCACGCCCGGCCCGATCTCCTGATCCGGCCGAATATCGGCATCTTCCGCACCGCTCGAGTTCTATCAGGCGAGCGCCATCTTGCGCGCGGCGGACGCGGTGAAGGCGCGAGGTGAAGGAAGAACTCGGCAAATTGCTCGCGGCGTAAGGCTCAGCGCCGCTCCACGAAAAAGCGCTTGAGCAGCGCCGATGCTTCCGCTTCCGCCAAGCCGCCATAGACCTCCGGCCGATGATGGCAGGTCGGCGAGGCGAAGAATTTCACGCCATTGTCCACCGCGCCGCCTTTGCGATCGACCGCGCCGTAATAAAGCCGGCGGATACGCGCGAACGCGATCGCGCCGGCGCACATGGCGCAGGGTTCGAGCGTGACGTAGAGATCGCAATCGTTGAGCCGCTCGGTGTCAAGCGCCGCCGCCGCCTCGCGGATCGCGACCAATTCGGCGTGCGCGGTCGGATCGCGCTCGGCGAGCGTGCGATTGCCGGCGCGCGCGATGACGGCGCCGTCGCGCACGACGACGCAGCCGATCGGCACCTCGCCGCGTCCGCCGGCCGCGCGGGCCTCCTCCAGCGCCATGTCCATGAACGATGCCATGCTACGCTTTCGTCACCGCCGGGCTAGTCCCGGCCATCCGCGTCTTTGTTCGCCACGATCCGTCGCGGTGTATAAAGACGTGGACGCCCGGCACAAGGCCGGGCCCGACCAAAATGAAGCGTCATGACCGACGGGAACGAGCACAGCGACAAAGCCGGCGAGCGCGTCGCCAAGGTGATCGCCCGCGCCGGCCTCGCCTCGCGCCGCGAGGCGGAGGAGTGGATCGCCGCCGGCCGCGTCGCGGTCAACGGCACGGTGATCGCTACGCCGGCGCGCAACGTGACCGCGGCCGACCGCGTCAGCGTCGACGGCGAACCGCTGCCGACGCGCGAGCGCACGCGGCTCTTCCTCTACCACAAGCCGCGCGGGCTGGTGACCACGCACGCCGACCCGCGGGGCCGGCGCGACCATCTTCCAGCGCCTGCCCAAGCATCTGCCGCGGCTCATCAGCGTCGGACGGCTCGATTTCAACACCGAAGGGCTTGTTCTGCTCACCAATGACGGCGGCCTCGCGCGCGTGCTCGAATTGCCGGCGACCGGCTGGCTGCGGCGCTACCGCGTGCGCGCGCACGGATCGGCAACGCAGGCAAAGCTCGACGAATTGCGCGCCGGCAGTCACAGTCGACGGCATCCATTACGGACCGATCGAAGCGACGCTCGACCGCGTGCAAGGCTCGAATCTCTGGCTCACCTTGGCGATCCGCGAAGGCAAGAACCGCGAGGTGCGCAACGTGCTCGGCGATCTCGGGCTCGACGGTCACGCGGCTGATCCGCGTCTCGTTCGGCCCGTTCCAGCTCGGCGAACTCGCCGAGGGCGCGGTCGAGGAGGTGCGCACGCGCGTGCTGCGCGAACAGCTCGGCGAGCGCCTGGTCGCGCTCTCGGGCGCGGATTTCTCGGCGCGCGAACGTGGCTCCGCCGCCGCCCAGCGAAACGACGCAACGCCTGGAAGTACCGGAAGAAGGCCGGCGAGCTGGAAAGCGGCGAGCCGGAACCAGAAGTCGAAGCGCGGCAAGCCGAAAGCAGCAGCCAGAAACCAGCACGCCCATCGCCAGCCATTCCTGGCGCGCGCATGAGGATGAGCGCCCGGCCAAGAAGCTGCGCCGCAAATTCCGCGGCGCGCGCCGCGATGACGACGAGCGGCTGAGCAAACATCCGCGCGACGCCGCGCGCGGGCCTCCTTACCGACCGCAAAGGCCGCCCCGTCGCGGTCGAACGATTCGAGCCGTCGGCGCCACCGGCGCCTTCGCCGCGGCGCGGTCCGCGCAAACCGACGCGGACGCCCGTCTCGGCGCAGCGCAGGCCGCGGCCGGCCGCGAGGCGCGCTGATGCGCGTCGTCGGCGGACGGCTGCGCGGGCGCGCGCTCGCCGGCCCGAAATCGCAGGCGATCCGGCCGACCGCCGACCGGCTGCGCGAATCGCTGTTCAATATCCTCATCCACGCCTATGGCGATCCGGTCAGCGGGCGCGCGCGTGCTCGATCTCTTCGCCGGCACCGGCGCGCTCGGCATCGAAGCGCTGTCGCGCGGCGCGGCGTTCGCGCTGTTCGTCGACGACGGCGCGGAGGCGCGCGCGCTGCTGCGCGAGAACGTCGCCGCGCTCGGGCTCGGCGGCGTCACGCGCATTTTTCGCCGCGACGCGACCAAGCTCGGCCCCGCGCATCCGCTCGAGCCGTTCTCGCTCGCCTTCCTCGATCCGCCCTACGGCAAGGCCTCGCCGAGACAGGCGCTCGCCTCGGCGCGCGCCGGCGGCTGGTTCGCGCCCGACGCGCTGATCGTCGTCGAGGAGGCGGCGAAGGCCGACTTTCGCCGCGCCCGAAGGATTCACCGAAGCTGAACGGCGCCGCTATGACGACACCGAGTTCGTGTTTCTGCGGCCGCTGACCTGAGCGGCCAGCCTTTACCGGCGCCCGAACAGCCGCTCGATGTCGGTGAGCTTCAATTCGACATAGGTCGGACGGCCGTGGTTGCACTGGCCGGAATTGGGCGTCGTCTCCATCTCGCGCAGCAGCGCGTTCATCTCCTCGCGGCTTGAGCCGGCGCCCGGCGCGCACCGAGCCGTGGCAGGCCATGGTGGAGGCGACCTGCATCAGGCGGCGCTCGAGCGGCAAGGTCTCGTCCCATTCGCTCATGTGCTCGGCGAGATCGCGCACCAGGCCGGCGCCGTCGATCTCGCCGAGCAGCGACGGCGTCTCGCGCACCGCCACCGCGCCCGGCCCGAACGGCTTCGAGCACGAGGCCGTAGCGCGCGAGCTCCTCGGCGCGCGCGAGCAAGCCGCTCGACGTCGGCCTCGTCGAGCTCGACGATCTCCGGGATGAGCAGGATCTGGCGCGCGACGCCGCTCTTGCTCGAGCGCGGCCTTGAGCCGCTCATAGACGATGCGCTCGTGGGCGGCGTGCTGGTCGACGATGACGAGGCCGTCGCGGGTCTGCGCCACGATATAGGTCTCGTGCACCTGCGCGCGCGCGGCGCCGAGCGGATGGTCGAGCGCATCGGCCGCGGCCGCCGGCTCGGCGGCGCCAGTCGTACGCGCCGCGCAAATCGGCGGCGGGCGCGCCGACGTCGAAGGCGGCCTGCGCGGCCTCGGCGAAACCGCCGCCGCGCAGCGGCGCGACCGCGCGCCGCGGATCGCCGGGCCGCGCCGGCGAGCGCCGCCAATCCCAGCCGCGCCGCGGCGCCTCGGCAACCGGCCGGAACGCCGCGATGGTCGCGCTGCCGCCGGTCGTCGCCGCGCGCTGCCTTCGCGGGCGAGCGCCTCTTGCAGCGCGTGCACGATCAGCGCGCGCACCAGGCCGGCATCGCGAAAGCGCACCTCGGCCTTGGCCGGATGCACGTTGACGTCGACCTCGCGCGCCGGTCGAGCGTGACGAACAGCGCGACCAGCGGATGGCGGTCGCGCGGCAGATAATCGGCATAGGCCGCGCGCACCGCGCCGATCAGGAGCTTGTCGCGCACCGGCCGGCCGTTGACGAAGAGATATTGGCCGAGCGCATTGGCGCGCGGTCAGCGTCGGCAGCGCGGCAAAGCCGGCGACGGCGACGCCCTCGCGCTCGGCCGCGATCTCGACCGCATTGGCGCGGAAATCCGGCGCCGAGCACGTCGCCGAGCCGCGCCAGCCGGCCGGTCGCGCCGGGCAGCGTCGCGGCAAAGGTCACCGGCGCGCGCTCCTCGCCGGCGAGCGTGAAGGCGACATCCGGCCGGCTCATGGCGAGCCGGCGCACCACCTCGCGCACCGCCTCGGCCTCGGTGCGGTCGAGCTTGAGGAATTTCAGCCGCGCCGGCGTGGCGTAGAACAGGTCGCGCACCTCGACGCGGGTGCCGTCGCCGAGCGCCGCGGGCTTGACCGCGGACTTCGCGCCGGCGTCGACCTCGATCGTCCAGGCGTGCGGCTCGCCCGCGTGGCGCGTCGTGATCGAGAGCCGCGCCACCGCGCCGATCGACGGCAGCGCCTCGCCGCGAAAGCCGAGCGTGCGGATGGCGACCAGATCGTCGTCGGCAAGCTTCGAGGTGGCGTGGCGCTCGACCGCGAGCGCCAGATCGGCGCGCGTCATGCCCTCGCCGTCGTCGGTGACGCGGATCAGCCGCCGGCCGCCGCCGTCGGTCAGCACGTCGATGCGGCGTGCGCCGGCATCGAGCGCGTTCTCGACGAGCTCCTTGACCACGCTCGCCGGACGCTCGACCACCTCGCCGGCGGCGATGCGGTTGACGATGGCCTCGGAGAGCTGGCGGACGGGCATGGACGACTCGCGTGGACGATGAACCGTAACCCGGATTGAGCATCAGTGAAATCCGGCGGCAGAGTTTCAGCTCGCTGCGCACTCCCGGATTTCGCTTCGCTCGATCCAGGCGACCAGAGGTCAATCGAACGCCGGCCTTGAGCTGCGCAAGTGCTTGATGCCGGCGCGGCGCTTCTTGCCTTCGATGCGGCGCTCGCGCGACGCCTTGGTCGGCCTGGTCGCGCGGCGCTTGATCGGCACGGCTGCCGCACGGCGGATGAGGTCGATGAGCCGCTCGCGCGCATCGGCGCGATTGCGCGCCTGGGTGCGATGGCGCTGCGCGATGATGACGAGGACGCCGTCGCGCGTCAGCCGCGTGCCGGCGAGCCGCTCGAGCCGCGCCCGCGTTTCCGCCGGCAATGACGGCGAGCGGCGCACGTCGAAACGAAGCTGCACCGCGGTCGAGAGCTTGTTGACGTTCTGCCCGCCCGGACCCGAGGCGCGCACGAAGCTTTCCTCGATCTCGCGCTCGTCGATGCTGATCTGGGCGGTGACGCGGATCATTGCGGCGAGCGTAGCGCGGATCGGGCGTCAGCGAAATCGGGAAGCGGCCTTCGCGCCGCTCGCTGGTCCGCGCATTGGCTTCGCGCCATGCGGACTTTAAGGGTTCTCGCTCGTCGAAGTCAGGCCCGCCGGACGGCCGACCACGGTGACCAGCAGGCCGCCGTCGAGCAGGCGCTTGGCCACGCGCCGCGCATCGGCGAGCGTCACCGCCTCGATCAACGCCGGCCGCCGCGTGAAATAGTCGATGCCGAGATCGTCGAGTCTGCAGCTGCACCAGGAGCGACGGCGATCTTCGCCGACGTGTCGAGATTGAGCGCGAACGAGCCGTTGAGATACGCCTTGGCCTTGGCCAGCTCCTGCTCGGTCGGCCCGTCCTCGGCGAGGCGATGGATTTCCTGCTCGATCAGGTCGAGGGCTTCGCCGGTGTGGTCGGCGCGCGTCGCGGTGCCGCCGAGAAACAACGCGGCGTGATTGAGCCACACCAGGCTGTCGTAGACCGAATAGGCGAGCCCGCGCTTCTCGCGCACCTCCTGATAGAGCCGCGAGGAAAACGCGCCGCCGCCAAGGATGTGATTGACGATGTAGGCGGCCATGAAATCCGGATCCTTGCGCGCGATCCCGGCGCCGCCGAACGCGACCACCGCCTGCGGCACGTCGAGCTTGATGACGATGCGCCGGCCGAGGCCCTGCGGCGAGACGCTCGCGACCGCTGGTGAGCTCCGCCTTCGCCGGCAGCGCGCCGAACACCCGGTCGAGCATCGCCTTCACCGCCTCGGCGTCGATGTCGCCGACGACGGCGACCTTGAGGTTTTCGCGCGCCAGCACCCGCCGCGTGTAGGCTTTGAGATCATCGACGGTGATGGTCGGCACCGATTCGGAGCGTGCCGTTCGCCGGGCGACCATAGGGATGATCGGCGAACGCGATTTCCCACCAGCGCTGCCGCGCCATGTCGGCCGGGTTGGTCGCCGCGCGCCGCACCAGCGACAGCACCTGTCCGCGGATGATTTCGACGGCCGCGGGATCGAAGCGCGGCGCGGTCAGCGACAGGCGCAGATCGTCGAAGGCTTCGTCGCGGTTCTCGGTGAGCGTGCGCAGCGAGCCGCGAATGGCGTCGCGCTCGGTCTCGAAGTTCAGCTCGACGGCCTTGCGTTCGAGGCGCTGGTGGAACGCCTGCGAATCGAGATCGCCGGCGCCCTCGTCGAGCAAAGAGGCGACCATGACCGAGGTGCCGGCCTTGCCGGGCGGATCCTGGATGGCGCCGCCGACGAAAGCGAAGTCGACCGCGATCAGCGGGACCGCCGGTTCGTGCACCAGCCAGGCCTCGATGCCGCCCGGGCTCACCACCCGCTCGATCGTCGTGGCGCCGGCCGGCGGCGCCACGCAGGCGACGAGCGCGGCGGCCAGGACGGCGAGCCGCGCGATGCCGCGGCCCTGCTTCGACCGGAGTTGTTTGCGGCTCACGAGTGTTTCTCCTCCGCCTTGAGGCTGTTGACCAGATAGCCGGTGACCGAGGCGCGTCGGTCGAGCCAGGTGCGCGCCGCCTCCCGCACCGCGTCGCCGGTCACGGCGCGGATGGCGGCGGGCCAGGCTTGCACCGTCTCGACGGTCAGGCCGGTGGCGAGCGCGCTGCCATACCAGCGCGCCAGCGTCGCCTGGTTGTCCTGGGCGTAGACGGCATCGGCAATCAGCCGGCTCTTGGCGCTTTCGAGCTCGTCGGCGGTAACGCCGTGTTCGCTGATTTCCGGCCAGCACGGCATCGATTGCCGCCTCGACCTCGTGCAGCGTCTTTCCCGGCTTCGGCGAGCCGTAGACGCCGAACTTGGCGTAGTCGAGCGCCATGCCCGAATAATAGGCGCCGGCATTGAGCGCGATACCTTGATCGACCACCAGCGCGCGGTAGAGCCGGCTGTTCTCGCCGGCCCCGAGGATATGGGCGAGGACGTCGAGCGCTTGGCTCTCGCCATGCTTCGCCGTCGTGCTCGAGGGCGCGAGATAGATGCGGCTGATGCTCGGTTGCTCGACCCGCGGGTCGGCGAGCGTCACCGTGCGCGGCGCCTCCTGCACCGGCTCGGTGGGGCGTCGCCGCGGCGCGATCTCCGCGCGCGGAGCAATCTTGCCGTAGGTCTCTTCCGCGTCGGCCTTGACCTCCTCGGGCGTCACATCGCCGGCGATGACCACGACGGCATTGTTCGGCGTGTAGAAGCGCCGGTAGAACGCCAACGCGTCGTCGCGGGTCAGCGTCTCGATCTCGTGCCGCCAGCCGATCGAGGGGCGGCGATAGGGATGATTGAGGTAGAGCGCGGCGTCCATCTGCTCGCCGAGCCGGCCGTTCGGATTGTTGGCGACGCGCGTATTCTGCTCTTCGAGCACGACATTGAGCTCGGGCGCCACGACCGCGTCGGTGAGCACCAGGCCGGTGATGCGGTCGGCCTCGAGCGCCATCATCTCCTTGAGGTGCTCACGCGGGACCCGCTGAAAGAAACCGGTATAGTCGCTGGAGGTGAAGGCATTCTCCTGCCCGCCGATCGCGGCGACCCGCTGCGAGAATGTGTCGCCGGGATTCTTCGTCGTGCCCTTGAACATCAGATGTTCGAGAAAGTGCGCGAGCCCGGACTTGCCGGCCGTCTCGTCAGCGGCCCCGACCTTGTACCAGATCATATGCGTGACCACCGGCGCCCGGTGATCGGGCACCACCACGACGTCAAGGCCGTTCCACAGGGTGAAGTGCGCGACCTGCGGTCCGGTCCCAGCGCATGCGGGACCGGCGACAGCGCCGGCGAGCGCCAGCGCGAGCAGCAGCAATTTCAAAACGACCTCCGCAGGCTGGCGAAAGGATGCTCCGCACCAGGACGGCGACTTCTTCGGCCTTCTTAGTTCTCGCTGCAAACAACAGACCACTCGACGCCCGGGCGTGACTTCCGATCCCTTAAGTCTATCTCGGGAGGTCCTGGCGGGTGACCGGCGGAGTGTACGGCTGTTCGGTCTTCGTCTTGCGCTCGGGCCCGACACCGTAGGGCTGATCCGGGGATGGCGTGCGGTAACCGGCCGGCGGATCGGTCAGATCCTCGCGCGTCGGCTCGGCGACAAACGTGGCGTATTCCTCCCGGTTGAACCAGGTCTTGGGATTCCACCAGCTGGTCGGCTGCGCGGGCGGATTTGGAACACGCGCAGTCGTGGTCGTCTGGCCGGCCGGCGCGGGCTGACCATTCTGTCCGGTCTGTCCGGGAGGCGTTGAGCCATCGGCGGGAGCGATAGTCCCGGTCACAGTCGGCGCCGCCGGCGCCGGCGGCGGCGACTTGGACCGGACGTGCTTGTGCGTCTTCATGGCGGAGTCGTTCGGCCAGTCGGGGGCCACCGGGAGCCCAGCGGCCGGCGGCGGCAGGTCGCGGGTCGGCGGCACCACGAGCGGCGGGCGCTCGGAGTAATTGATGTCCGCGGTCCGATCGGGCGGCGCCCTCAGCCCGAGCTTCTCCATGAACTTGCCGAGGAAGGTGTCATCGGCGCCGCCATCGTCGGCGGCGCGGGCCACGGACAGGTTGGCTCCGGCGAGGAGGCCGGCCAGAGCGGCAGCCAAAGCGATGCGCAACAGCGTCGCGCGCGTCCGCGCCACGCCGCCGGCCTTGCGATTATCACTGCGATCCTGCGGCATTCCCTCACCCGAGGTGCCGGTATGGCCCTTCCGGGACTTCATCCCGGACATGAACTTGAACTTACAAGTTCTTTTATTCGCGATCAGGGCGCTTTTACGGCACCCCGGCCCACAACCGAATCGTACAGCAGGCCCACCACGCCCGCAACGATGGCGATATCGGCGAAATTGAAGACATACCAGCGGAAACTCCAGGCCGCTGTGTCGATGTGAAACAGCACGAAATCCATCACCCCCGGCCAATGCAGCCGGTCGATGGCGTTGCCGAAGGCCCCGCCGACAATGAGGCCAAGGCGCAATGGCGGTCAGCCGCGAGGGCGCGCGGGCGAGCCAAATCCAGAGGAAGACCATGGCGGCGGCCTTGAAGGCGAGCAGCGCCCATTGGCCGAAAACGCCCTCCTGCGGAAACAGCCCGTAGCTGATGCCGGTGTTCCAGGTCACGACGAGGTCGAGAAACGCGGTCAGGGCCACATGGCCGCGGCCGGCGAGATCGAACACGCCTAAGAGCCAGAGCTTCGCCGCTTGATCGATGGCGCAGGCGAGCACGGCCACCATGAGGCCGAGCGTGCTCAGCGGACCCCAGACGTAGGAACGCTCCGCCTTGTCCTGCGCCGCATCGGCCACGCCCCTACTCCGCCGCCTTGCGCATGGCATCCCATTCGCGCAGCGCCTGCGCATCGCGCGGGGTGACGTCGGGATATTGCGGGTCGCTGCCGACTTGCGGCGAGATTTTCCACGAACGGGCGCATTTGCGCCCCTCCGCGCGCCGCGGCTCGACCGCGACGCCGGGCACGTCGTCGAGCCGGAACGCCGATGCCGGCCCCTCCCCCTCGACCAGCGTCGCCGCCGAGGTGATGCATAGCTCGGCCAAATCGATATCGACCGCGGTGGCGAAGAGGTCGGCGTCGGCGACATAGATGAGGGGCGCCGCTTCGAGCGAAGACCCGATGCGCTTGCCCGCCCGCTCGATCTCGAGCGCGCCGGTGACGACGCGGCGCAGATGGCGCAGCCGCTCCCATTTCCGCGCCAACGCTTCGTCGCGCCAGGATGGCGGCACCGCGGGGAAAGCTTCGAGATGGACCGAGGACGCGCGCCGGATCGCGCGCGAGCCACGCCTCCTCGGCGGTGAAGCAGAGCATCGGCGCGAGCCAGGTCACCGTCGCGCGGAACAGATGGTCGAGCACGGTGAGGCACGCCTTGCGCGTCACCGAGGAATAAGGATCGCAATAGAGCGCGTCCTTGCGGATATCGAAGTAGAACGCGGAGAGATCGACGGTCATGAAGGCGTTGAGCGCGGCGAAGATGCGCTTGAAGTCGAAATCGGCGTAGGCGGCGCGCACCAGCGCATCGAGCTCGGCGAGCCGATGCAGCATCAGGCGCTCGAGCTCCGGCATGGCGCCGTGGTCGATATGGTCGGCGGCGTGGAAATGCGCGAGATTGCCGAGCATCCAGCGCAGCGTGTTGCGCAGCTTGCGGTAGGTCTCGACGCTGGTCTTGAGGATCTCCGGCCCGATGCGCTGGTCGTCCCAGTAATCGGTGGCGCAGGTCCACAGCCGCAAAATATCGGCGCCCGATTGCTTGATCACGTCCTGCGGCGCGATCGTGTTGCCGAGCGACTTCGACATCTTGCGGCCGTTCTCGTCGAGCGTGAAGCCGTGGGTGACGACAATGTCGAACGGAGCGCGCCCGCGCGTGCCGCAGGATTCCAGGAGCGAAGACTGAAACCAGCCGCGATGCTGATCCGAGCCTTCGAGATACATGATCGCCTCGTCGCCGCCATCGGCCTTGCGCCTGATGCCGGCGAGCGCCGGGAAGTGTTTGGCGTCCTCGAGCACGAAGGCGTGCGTCGAGCCGGAATCGAACCAGACGTCGAGAATGTCGTCGACCTTCTGCCAATCCTCGTTGGCGCGTGAGCCGAGGAACCGCTCGCGCGCGCCTTGCGCATACCAGGCGTCGGCGCCTTCGCGCTCGAAGGCCTCGGCGATGCGCGCGTTCACTTGTTCGTCCTTGAGGATTTCCGCCGAGCCGTCGCCCTTCTCGCGCACGAACACCGTGATCGGCACGCCCCAGGCGCGCTGGCGCGAGATCACCCAGTCGGGCCGTGACTCGATCATGCCGGTGATGCGGTTCTCGCCCTGCGGCGGAACCCAGCGCGTTGCGTCGATCGCCGGCGAGCGCGCGGCGGCGCAGCGTGTCGCCGACTGCTTCGCGATGTCCTTGTCCATCGCGATGAACCATTGCGGCGTGTTGCGGAAGATCACCGGCTTCTTCGAGCGCCACGAATGCGGGTATTGGTGCGTGAGCCGCGCGCGCGCGATCAGCATGCCGGCGTTCTTCAGGGCGGCGATAACCGCCTCGTTGGCGTCGCCCTTCTCGCCCTTTCTCGGTGAGCACGCGCTTGCCGGTAAAACCGGGCGCGTATTCCGTGAAACGGCCGTCAGCATCGACGGTGTAGGGAATGGTGGTGTTGATGCCCCGCGCGGCGAGCTCTTGCGCGTTCGCAGTCCAAACATCGAAGTCCTCGCGGCCATGTCCAGGCGCCGTGTGCACAAAGCCGGTGCCGGTATCATCGGTTACGTGGTCACCGGCGAGCAGCGGTACCTTAAATTCGTAGTCTCCACCGATTCCCTTCAGCGGATGGAAACAGACGATCCGCAGCTAAACTTTCCGCGCCGACCGCACTCAATCTCTTGAACGCCGTAACCCGCGCCTGACGAAATACGTCGACCGCCAACCTGTCGGCCAACAGAAAGCGGTCGCCGACCTTGGCCCAGTTGTCGGCCGGCGCGTCTGCCACCAGATAGAGACCGTATTCGATCTTCGGCGAATAGCTGATGGCGCGATTGCCCGGAATCGTCCATGGAGTCGTCGTCCAGATGATGATTGATGCGCCGGCAACGCCACGCTGCTCCGCTGAGGTTTCGCCAGCAGAAAGACTGATCGGAAACTTCACCCACACCTGATCCGAGACATAATCCTCATACTCGACCTCGGCCTCGGCGAGCGCGGTCTTCTCCACCACCGACCACATCACCGGCTTCGAGCCGCGATAGAGCGTGCCGTTCGCCGCGAACTTCATCAGCTCGCGCGCGATCTGCGCCTCGGCCGGATGGCTCATGGTGCTGTAATAGTGCTCCCAGTCGCCGACGACGCCGAGGCGCTGAAACTCCCCGCTCTGCACGCCGATCCAGTGCTCGGCGAATTGCCGGCACTCGCGGCGGAATTCGATCACCGGCACCTTGTCCTTGTCGCGGCCCTTGGCGCGGTACTCCTCCTCGATCTTCCATTCGATCGGCAGGCCGTGGCAGTCCCAGCCGGGCACGTAGTTCGAATTGAAGCCGAGCATCTGCTGGCTCCTCGTCACCACGTCCTTGAGGATCTTGTTGAGCGCGGTGCCGATATGGATGTTGCCGTTGGCATAGGGCGGGCCGTCGTGGAGGATGAAGCGCGGCCGGCCTTTCGCCGCCGCGCGCAGCCGGCCGTAAAGGTCGAGCTTGCGCCAGCGCGCGAGGATCTCCGGCTCCTTCTGCGGCAGGCCGGCGCGCATCGGGAAATCGGTCTTGGGCAGGAACAGCGTCTCGCTGTAATCGCGCGCTTTTGTCGGCGTCTCGGTCATGGCGCGCCTTCTAACAAGCCGCTTGCGCCGCGCAAAGGGCTCTGCCGCCTAGGCGACCGCCCTCGAAGGAACCGCCGGCCTGCGGGGCGCGTTGGGCTGTGGGACGCGTGGCTTCGCAACGGTTGGCGCGGGAAAGAGGAGGAAAGTCCGTGGAATATCTCCGCGTGAGCCACGAAGCCCGCCACGCTCTCATCATCAACGACCCGCGGCCGGTCGACAATGTCGGCGGCATCTGGACGTCCGTCGGCCGCGCCGCGACCGTCGGCACCTTCCTCTTGCTGTTCGGCGCCTTCCTCTATGTCGGCCGCGTGCTCGTGCTGCCGCTCATGGCGGCGGCCATCGTCGCCCTGACGCTCGCCCCTCTGGTCAGGGCCGGCAAACGCCGCGGCATTTCACCCTGGATCATGGCCCTCCTCCTCGTCGTCGTTAGCCTGGGTGCGGTCGCCATCGCCGCGACGGCGATGGCCGGCCCGGTGAGCGAATGGATCGGTCGCGCTCCGGAGATCGGCGCCACCATCAAGCAGCGGCTCTCGGTATTCGATCAACCGCTCGCGGCGCTTCGCCAATTGCAGGACGCCCTGTTCGGCAAGGACAGCGGGGTCAGCGTCAACACGCCCGCGGCCAATTTTGTCTTGCCGGTGGTGGCGTTCTTCACCCCGGCCGTCGGCGAGCTCCTGCTGTTCTTCGCCATTTTGTTGTTCTTCCTCGGCGGCCAGTTCGAATTGCGCGCCGGCATCGTCTCGTTGTTCGGCAACCGCGACGCCAAGCTGCGTTTCCTCAAGATCATGAACGACATCGAGAGGAATCTCGCCGGCTACCTGACCGTAGTGACGATGATCAACGCCGCGCTCGGGATGATCGTCGCGCTCGGCGCGTGGCTCCTCGGCCTGCCCAATCCGGTGATCTTCGGCCTGCTCGCCGCGCTGTTGAACTACGTGCCTTATGTCGGACCGGCGGCCATGGTCGTGATCTTGTTCGGGGTGGGCCTCGTCACCTTTCCCTCGCTCGGCCAGGCGCTCCTTGCCCCGGCGGGACTCGTTGCGCTCACCACCATGGAGGGACACTTCATCACGCCGACGATCATCGGCCGGCGGCTGACGCTCAATCCGCTCCTGGTGTTGCTGGCGCTCGCCTTTTGGACCTGGATTTGGGGGCCGTTCGGCGCCTTCCTGGCGACGCCGCTCTGCATCATCGGCCTCGTCGTCTTTAATCATCTATTCCCGACCGACGACGGTAAACTTCCCGATTGAATGGAACTTCGCCGCTCCCGGACCATTGTCAGGGCGACTTGAGCGTTCACCCGGCATGGGAGAGCAAGCATGAACACCGGATCGACGGTCGCACAGATCATTGGCCAAGCCTTCACGTGGCGCCGGTAAGGGCCGGCTGAGCCGCGCGAGAGACCGATGCTCAAGGGCTGGATGCACGATATTACCCTGGCGATCCAGGCGCGAAGCGGCGCCAGCGCCGCGCTTTTTGTTTGGATGGCGATCATCGCGTTCGCATCGCTGAGCGCCTTCGTGTTTCTTTGCATTGCCGCTTACGATTGGCTGTCGCTGCAATTGGGCGGCGTCCTCGCCGGCCTGACCATGGCCGGAATCTTCGTCCTGATCGCGGCGATCGGCGCCATCTTTTCGGCGTTCGCCCGCCGCCGCGCCAGGGAGCGCGCGATCCTCGAACGCGCCGCGCGGGCGCGGGCCTCGTCGTCCTGGCTGCTCGATCCGAAAATCGTTACCGCCGCGGTCGAGGCCGGCCGGGCGCTCGGCTGGCAGCGCATCCTGCCGGTCGCCCTGCTCGGCCTGATGGCGGCGCAATGGACGCGCGAGCATCGGGCCCACCGCGAAGAGCGGGCCTGAGCCATTCCTCAGATCGGCGGGAAGACGTCGCCGGCCCGGGCGAGCGCTTCGCGGGCGCGGCGCGCATCGTCCTGCATCTGCCGTGTGAGCTCCTCGACTGAAGCGAACACCGCCTCATCGCGGATCCAGTCGATGAAGGCCACGTCGATGCTGCGGCCGTAGAGGTCGCCGGAGAAATCGAAGAGATAAACCTCGAGCAAGACGGCACCGCTGTCGAACATCGGCCGCCGGCCGAAGCTCGCCACGCCGTCGTAGCGGCGTCCGTCGATCGCGGCGCGCACCGCATAGATGCCGTGCCGCAGCCCGCAACCGGCGTCGAGCCGCAGGTTCGCCGTCGGAAAACCGAGCTCGCGTCCGCGCTTGTCGCCGTGGATGACCGTGCCGGACACGAACCAGGGAAAACCCAGGAGCTCGGTCGCCTCGCGCACGCGTCCGCCGGCAAGCGCCTCGCGAATTGGCCCGGAGGAAACCGGACGCCCGTCGTCCTCGAACCGGGGCACGATATCCACCGCGAAGCCGCGCTTGCGGCCCTCCGCTGCGAGAAATTGCGGCGATCCGGCGCGGCGCGCGCCGAAATGAAAATTAAAGCCGATTGCCGCGCCGCTGACCGCGAACCGCTCGAGCAGAATCGCGCTCGACGAACTCCTCGGCGGTGAGGCGGGCAAGCGCCGCGTCGAAGGTGAGCACGATCGCGCCGTCGAGGCCGGTCGAGGCGAGGAGCCGCAGCTTGCCGGCCTCGTCGGTCAGGCGGAACAGCGGCTCGTTCGGGTTGAAGAAGGCGCGCGGATGCGGCTCGAAAGTCAGCGCCGCCGCCGGCCGGCCCAGCGCCTTGGCGCGGCGCGATGGCGGCGCCGATCACGGCGCGGTGGCCGCGGTGCACGCCGTCGAAATTGCCGATGGCGACGACCGCGCCCCGCAAGGCGTCATCGGGCGCGACATCGCGCACGACCCGGAAACGCTTGGCAGCCATCGGGCTCCAAAGGTTAAGAGAAACCTACCGGCGTAGGTGCCGCCGCGTCCGAGCCAAGTCAAGCAACGCGGGGCCGCCGATTGCGCGCCCGCCGGCGGGGCCGAGTTCCCGCGATTAACCCGATGTTCAACACCGGGGTGATATTTTTTCACGCATTCGTCTGGGATGGGAGAGCCTCGGGAGCCCTTCCCGGGAGAGGAGCCGACCAAGCTCCGCCTCGCGCCATTCGGCGTGCGCGCCAGGGGGAGCAGAGGGCGATGGCTCTTGATCCGTCAATGTCGGTGCTCGTGGTCGACGACTACAGCACCATGGTCCGCATCATCCGCAATCTGTTGCGCCAACTCGGTTTCGCCGACATCGACGACGCCAATAATGGCGAGATGGCGCTCGCCAAGATGCACTCCAAGCGTTACGGGCTGGTGATCTCCGACTGGAACATGGAGCCGATGACCGGCTACGACCTGCTGCGGCAAGTGCGCGCCGATCCGGGCCTGCAGCAGACGCCGTTCATCATGGTCACCGCCGAATCGAAGACCGAAAACGTCATCGCGGCGAAGAAGGCCGGCGTGAACAACTACATCGTCAAGCCGTTCAACGCCCAGACGCTCAAGGCCAAGATCGAGGCGGTGTTCACCGAGCGCGACGAAGGCTCCCGCGGCAGTAATCGTCTTTCCGCGCATTCCCGACCTGCGCCTTCTACCATTCGAGCCGGCGCGCGATCGCCTTCGGCGTGACGCCCGCGGCCGCGAAGATCGCGTTCAGGCTTGCGGGATCGGGCGTTTCGCGCCCGCCGAATTCCTCGGCATGGACGCCGGAGATCACGAACAGGCAATCGATGCCGAAGGCCGCCGCGCCTTTAAGGTCGGTGCGCACCGAATCGCCGATCGCGAGCACCCGCGTCAGCGGCGGCGGCTCGCCGCCGCGAAGCGCCGCGGCGTTGGCGAGCGCGGTCTGGTAGATCGGCGCATAGGGCTTGCCGCAATAGAGCACCTCGCCGCCGAGCTCCGCATAGGCGTCGGCAAGCGCGCCGGCGCAATAGACCAGGGTGTCGCCGCGCTCGACGACCACGTCGGGATTGGCGCAGACCATGAACAGCGCGCGGGCGCGCATGGCGGCGAGGAGCTCGCGATAATTCTCCGGCGTCTCGATGGTGTCGTCGAACAGGCCGGAGCACACCACGTAGTCCGCGCGTTTCGACCGGGGCGAAATCGACTTCAAGCCCGGCAAAGATCGGCAGGTCGCGCGGCGGGCCGAGATGGAAGACGCGCTCGCGCAGGCGGCCTTTGACGATCCCGCGGGTGACGTCCCCGGAACTGGTGATCGCGTCGTAAGCCTCGCGCGGCACGCCGAGCCGGTCGAGGATTTGCCCGACCGTTGCGCCCGGCCGCGGCGCGTTGGTGATCAGGATCACGGTGCCGCCGCCGGCGCGAAAGCGGCTCAGCGCCTCGCACGCCGGGGCAAAGGCGACCACCCCGTTGTGCACCACGCCCCAGACGTCGCAAAGGAGCACGTCATAGTCGCGCGCGAGCGGGGCGAAGCTTTCCAGGATGTCAGGCAAGAGCGCGCGCCGTCATTGCCAGCAGAGCCGCGCAATCCGGTCCTGCTGCGTCAATTGCGGGCGCTGGCGGCGCGGGCAAGCTGCGCCGTACCGTTGCGCGCGGCTGCCGTGACCTCGCCCGCGGCCTTGATCGGGGGAGCCGCGCTCCTCGCGGCGTCGGCCTTGCCGTTGTCGCCGGCGAGCCCTTGCAGCGCTTCCGCGCGCACCGGGCGCGGCGGCGAGAACAAGAAGCCCTGCCCGAAGCGGACATCGTAGTCCAGGAGATCGACCACGGTTGATTCGCTTTCGATCCGGTCGCCGATGAGATCGATGCCGAAGCGGCCGAGGAGATCGGAGAAATCGGCGGGATGGATATCGGCCGAGGCGCCGCCGACCCGGTTGAGCAACAGGCCCGCCGGCGCCTTGATGAAGCGGAAGCCGCGCTCGTTCAATTCGCGCGGCTCGAGGCGCAAGATCGGTGAGATTGTCGATGGAGAAGCGAAATCCGCGCTCGGCCAGCGCCGCCAGGCTCTCGTGCTCGATCGGTCCCATGGCGCGCACCGCGCTCTGGGTGAACTCGAAGACGAGCGAGGGCGCGATCGCGCGGTTGGCGTCGGCGAATTCGAGCAATTGCGGGAAGCTCGCGTCGGTCAGCGTCGCCCCGGACAGATTGCAGAACACGCCGACGTCGCGGCTCTTGAGCGAGAGCCGGCGCACCACCTGCACGCAGCGCAGCACCATCAGGCTGTCGAGCTTCGGCAGCAGCGAACCGGCTTCGGCGTAGGGGAGGAAATCCGCCGGCGGCGACGAGATCGCCGCTGCCGAGCTTGAGCCGCGACAGCGCTTCGTAATAGCGCACCTTGCGCTGCGGCAAGGTCACGACCGGCTGCAGGAAAAGCTCGATCCGGTGCGCCTCGATGGCGCTATCGATCGCAGCAATGATGGCGTCGCGGTCGAGCCCGTTGAAGGCGGCGATTTTGGGTTCAGGCGGCGGCGTATCAAGCGCCGCCGGCGCGGGAGGTTCGGCCGCGGCCGCGGGCACGACCGGCGCCGCCAGCGGCACGGCCGCGACGAGCGCAGGCGCCGGTTCGGCGGCCTTGGGCGTCTCGCGCGTCAGCGCGCGCGGCGGCTCGACGGCCAAGACCGGCGCGGCATGCGGGGATGCTGCGCTCCTCGCCGAGCGCGACTTCGTGCTCCGCAACCGAGTCGGCGAGATGCTTGACCAGGCGCGAAAGCTCCTCGATCTCGACGGCGAGCGGCTGGGCGGTCGACAGCGCCTTGTCGAGGACCGTCTCGACCTTGGTCTCCATGGCGCTCAGCCGGCGGCCGAACTCGGCGAGCTGACGGGCGAGATCGCCGGTGCCGCGGGCGAGGTTGCCCACCTGGTCGGTGATTTCCGCGCGGTCGCGGGTGCGGGCGGAAACGGCATTGTAGACGGCGAGCGCGGTAAGCACGCCGAGCGCCGCCACCGCCGCCTCGATGCCGGTGAAGCCGAAGCGGAGATAGAGCAAGGCGCCGAGCGAGCCGGCGATGAGCACCATGCAGACCGCGATGAAGATGGCGCTGACGCGCACCATAGAGCACCCCACAAGCCGCACGACGATCAGCGGGCCGCCAAGGAACCTCGCACGTCTCGACCCTGAAGATGATTCGCGCCGGGACCCATCAGTGTCCACAAGCGGTGCGCCGCCGCAAGTCCGCCGGCCCTTGGCCGGCGGTATTTACACAACCGCCCGGATCGCGCGGCCGACTTTCTCGAAAATCTCCGCGATCTGCGCCTCGCTCACGATCAGCGGCGGGGCGATCGCGAGCGTCTCGCCGCTGACGCGGATCAGCAGGTTTTCTTCGCCGAAGGCGTGTTCCATGACCTCGAAGGCGCGCTTGCCCACGGCGCCGGGTCGCGAGGCGAGATCGATGCCGGCGGCGACGCCGACGGCGCGGATGTCGAGGACGTTGGGGATGCCCTTGAGCGCCATCGCCGCGTCGGCGACGAGCGGCTCGAGCTTGCGCGCCCGCTCGAACAGGTTTTCGTCGCGATAAAGGTCGAGCGCGGCGATGCCGGCGGCGCAGGCGAGCGGATGCGCCGAATAGGTGTAGCCGTGGAACAGCTCGATGACATGCTCCGGCCCGCGCATGAAGGCGTCATAGACGCCCTCGCGCGCGATCACGCCGCCCATCGGCACGGCGCCGGAGGTCACCCCCTTGGCGAAGCAAATGAGGTCGGGCGTGACGCCGTAACGCTCGGCGGCGAAAGCATGGCCGAGCCGGCCGAAGCCGGTGATCACCTCGTCGAAAATGAGCAGGATGCCGTGCTTGTCGCAGATCGCGCGCAGCCGCTCGAGGTAGCCTTTCGGCGGCGCCAGCACGCCGGTCGAGCCGGCCATCGGCTCGACGATCACCGCGGCGATCGTCGAAGCGTCGTGCAGCGTGACGATGCGCTCGAGATCGTCGGCGAGATGCGCGCCCCATTCCGGCTCGCCGTGGGTGAAGGCCTGATGCTCGCGGCTGTAGGTCGCCGGCAGATGATCGACGCCGGTCAGCAGCGAGCCGAAGAATTTGCGGTTGTTGACGATGCCGCCGACCGAGATGCCGCCGAAGCCGACCCCGTGATAGCCGCGCTCGCGGCCGACGAGCCGCGTGCGCGCGCCCTCGCCGCGGACATTATGGTAGGCGAGCGCGATCTTGAGCGCGGTATCGACGGCTTCCGAGCCGGAGTTGCAGAAGAACACGCGATTGAGATCGGCCGGCGCCAGCGCCGGCGATCCGGCTCGCCAGCTCGAAGGCGTCGGCATGGGCGAACTGGAAGGCCGGGGCGTAGTCGAGCTCGGCGGCCTGGCGCTGGATCGCGGCGACGATCGGATCGCGGTTGTGCCCGGCATTGCTGCACCAGAGCCCGGCGAGGCCGTCGATCACGGCGCGGCCGTCGGGCGTGAAATAGTGCATGTCCTTGGCGCGCGCGATCAGCCGCGGCCCGCGCTTGAAGGCGCGGTTGGGCGTGAACGGCAGCCAGAAGGCGTCGAGATCGTTGGTCTGGCGGGCGAGAGCGGCGACTTCGGTCATGGCGTCGGGCCTAACGCAACAGCCGGGTCAAAGTGCGGCCCTTGTGCGGTGTGGAACTCGAAATTGCTCAGCGTGCCGTCATGGTCGACGTCGGCGGCCTTGAAGCGCTGTTCGACCACCGCGAGATACTCGTCCTTGGTCAGGGTGTTGTCCTTGTCGGGATCGGCGGCGGCGAATTCTCCGCGGCTCATGCGGCCGTGCAATTCCTTGAGGTCGAGCGTGCCGTCATGGTCGGTATCGAGCTTGTCGAACAGATCCATGGCCGCTTTCTTGGCCTCGCCGAGATCCACCGTTCCGTCATTGTCGGTATCGAACTGACCGACGAGGGTTGAATTCTTCTTCTCGGCCAGCGCGGGGATCGCTGCAGCGACTAGACCCGCGATGCCCGCCACGATTGCCTTGCGTCGGGAGATCATGAAAATCCTCGCTTGGGAAATGCTTCGAGCAATCTAGCCGATCGGGCGCCGATCCGCTAGATCGCCGGCGCGCGGGCGCCGGTTCTCCGACGAAAGCCGATCCTTGCCGCTCCGCCGCGGTTGCGATACCAACCGCTTTCCTCTCCCACGCGCGAATGTGCCGAGCACGGCGGATGGCCGACAAGACCAGCAAACTCAGGGCGCGGCTGCCGCGCGGGCTCGCCGACCGCGGCCCGGCGGAGCTCGCCGCCACGCGGGCGATGATCGAGAAAATCCGCGCGGTCTACGAACGCTACGGCTTCGAGCCGGTGGAGACGCCGGCGATCGAATACACCGACGCGCTCGGCAAGTTCCTGCCCGACCAGGACCGGCCGAACGAAGGCGTGTTCTCGTTCCAGGACGACGACGAGCAATGGCTGTCGCTGCGCTACGATCTGACCGCCCCGCTCGCGCGCTACGTGGCGGAGAATTTCGACGCGCTGCCGAAGCCGTATCGCTCTTATCGCTTCGGCTGGGTGTTCCGCAACGAGAAGCCGGGGCCAGGACGCTTCCGCCAGTTCATGCAGTTCGATGCCGACACCGTCGGCAGCGCCTCGCCGGCGGCCGACGCAGAAATCTGCATGATGGCCGCGGACACCATGGGGGCACTTGGTATTCCGCGCGGCTCATTCGAGGTGAAAGTAAACAATCGAAAACTCTTGGACGGGGTGCTGGATACGATAGGATCTTGGTGGAGAAAAAAATGCCGGCACTCGACTCGCTGTGCTCCGCGCAATCGACAAGCGTGATCGGCTCGGCCGCGAAGGCGTCAAACTTCTACTGGGCCGAGGACGCAAAGACGAGTGTGGAGATTTCACGAGGGGCGCTGGACTAACGGAGGAACAGATATTTCACGTTCTTCAATACCTCGATATTGGGCGAATATCAGACGAAGCGGGAAGGCGTGTACTTTGGGAAACTGTCGGCCGTTCAGCAATTGGCCGTGACGGCATTGAGGAAATGACAGGTATTGTAGATCTTTGCATTTCGACAGGATACGACCGAGGAGAAATCGTCATCGATCTTTCCGTCGTTCGCGGCCTCGAATATTACACCGGACCGGTCTTCGAAGTTGAGCTGACATTCGCGACCGACAGCAAGGACGGCTCGCCGCGCTTCGGCTCGGTTGGCGGCGGCGGGCGCTATGACGGGCTCGTCTCGCGCTTTCGCGGCGAGCCGGTGCCGGCGACGGGATTTTCCATCGGCGTGTCGCGGCTTGCCGCGGCGCTCGAGTATCTCGGCAAGCTCGATAGCAAGCCCGAGCCCGGCCCGGTGGTCGTCACCGTGTTCGACCAAGGATCGCCTCGCCGATTATCAGAACATGGTCGCCAAGCTCCGCGCGGCGAATATCCGCGCCGAGCTTTATCTCGGCAATCCGGGCAAATTCGGCACCAGCTGAAATACGCCGACAAGCGCAACGCGCCTTGCGTCGTCATCCAGGGCTCGGACGAGAAGAATGCCAACGGCGAGAGTCACCATCAAGGACCTGATCGTCGGCGCCGAACTGGCGAAGCTGGAAAAAGGCCGCGAGGAGCATCTGCAAAAACAGGCGCAAGCGCAGCGCTCCGTGCCGGAGGATGAGCTCGTCGATGCGGTGCGCGAGGTGCTCGCGCGGCACGGGCTCGCGCAACGCTGACCGGTTCAGCCGCTGCGCCTCAGAACTGCGAGTGAAACCGCCCGGCGAAAACCGATCACCGGCCCGCGATCGGTGTTGTAGGCCGGGTTGGCGATGAACTGATAGTCGAAGCTGACCTTCGTCGCCGCGGTCAAAGCGTAGCTGTAATAGGTCTCGATGATCTCCTCGAGCGCCGGGATGCGGCAGCTGCCCGTCGCCGATCAGGATGCCGAGCCCGCCGGCGTTGAGAAACGCCGCATGCACGCCGGAAATGCCGTTGACGACGCCGGCGACGCCGACCGTGTCGTCCGGCCGGCCCCATTGCTTGCCGTTGATCGAGACGCCTGCCGAGACGGTGCGGTCGATGTCGGTGAAATCCCACGGCTCGACATTGCCGTCGGCCCAGCCGGCGCGCGCGAACACGCCGACGGTCTCGGTCACTTGCTGCTCGAGGTTCACGCTCACGCCCGGCCGGCTCGCATAGCGGCGCACCGCGTTGATGTCGGCGGGCATGCCGGTCGCTTGCGCGAGCGCAATCGCGTCGGCGAATTCCCCGGCGTCGCCGCGGCTGAGAAAGCCGGTGATCTTGAGCTTGCCGGGCTCGCCCCAGAGTTCGTGCCGTTCCTCGATTTCCCCGACCAGCTGGAACTGCCTGAAGGTCGGGTCGAGATCGGAGCCGAACGGGCTGACCCCGCCGGCCGGGGTCACCGACAGGTCGAACACGCCGCCGCGCAGCGTCCAGCGGCCCTGGTACCATTCGGCGGCCGCGCCATAGGTGTAGCCCCAGGCGTCGCCGGCATAGTCGAAGCGTGCCGGCATTGATCAGCGACCAGTTCAGGAAATCGGTCTTGGGATTGTTGGCGTATTTGTTGGTGTCGAAGATGTCGACGACGGAGAATTTGCCGACCGTCAGCACCAGGCGGTTCGCCGTCTGCGTGCCGGCGAACTGATTGATGTCGGCGTCGACCTTCTCGGTCTCGCCGCCGAGATCGATGGTCTGGCGGACGAAGTAGCGCTGCACGCGCGCATAGGGGTAAGTCGCGCCGAGCTTGTAGGCCTCTCCGCTCGGAAATCCGGCCGACGCCGTGGGTATCCGCCAAGCCGAAACCCTGGTCGATCTCGGGGTTGATCCATAGCTCGGCGCCCTGCCACAGCCGCACGCCGGCAAAGAGCGTGGCGTCGAAGGTCTCGCGGCCCTGCGCCGCCGCCGGGCAGGCTGTTGGGGCCGGCATAGGGCGAGCGGAACGCCGGATAGCCCTGCCAGACGAACGTGGTCTGGCCGTGAAAATTGACGTCGTCGAGGTCCGGCGTAGCGGGCGCCTTGGTGACCATGATGTTGGCCGGCGCCGCATCGTTGCCGAACCGATAGTTCAAGCCCGGCGCGCAGCTCCTGCAGCGAAAAATCGGAACTGAACCGCTGGCCCGCGGCTGGGAAGGTCACGCTGCTCGACGCCGTAGTCGGTGAACAGATATTCGAGCCGCGCGGTCCAGTGCGGCGCCACCGGCACTTCGACGCCGGCGCCTGCCGCCCAGCCAAACCGCCACAGGAACGGTGACGCGGTCGCGCCGCTCGCCGAGTTGCGTCAGCGTCAGCTGGTCATAGGTCCAGGCAAACCCGCCGGTCGCATAGAACAGCCAGTTGCCGGGCGCGTAACCGATGCGGCCGCGCACGGTGCCGAACGAGAGCATCGTCTCGCTGAAGCTCTCCGCGCCGATCGCCGGCGCGAACAAGGTCGAGGTGCCGCCGATCGAGATGCCGTTGAGATTCTGAAAGCTCGGAAACGAGGCGTCGACCTCGGCGCCGACGACGAAGCGGTTCGGCAGCATCGTGATTGTAGCCGGCTTGCATTCCGTCGAGGAAGCTTCCGGTCTCGCTGAAGGAATTGATCGGCTCAAACAGGCCGAACGAGCCGGACACCGGCGGCGCCGGCGCCCCGGCCGTGCTTGCAGTCCAATTCGAGTTCCCCCACGCAACGCCCAGATGGCCGCCGGCATAGAACCCGCTCCAGTCATAGCCGGCGGGCGCGCCGGACAGGACCGGCGCGGCCTTGGTGACCATGATGTCGTCGGCCTCGGCGCGTCCCGCAAGCGCGAGCAGCGATAGGCCGGCGGCGAGCAGCGCCTTCATCAGTGCCCCAACGTCAGTGCCCCAACCCAATGACGCCCGCTTTCGGGCTGATATTGCTGCCATTTCGACGACGACAATAGCGTGACAGCGATTCGCCGCGAAGGCCATCCGCGCCCTTGCACCGGCACGGGTCCCACGGCAACGGACCCATCGGCCGATGACGGCTCAGCTACAGTATATAGCCATGGCTACATTTTGCAATATAGACTACGGCGCTGGGGAAACCGGCCGGCCGGGCGCTTGCGTCAGAGCTTCTTCGACAGGCCGAGAAAGAAGCCGAGGCGCGGCCCGAATTGCGGCGCGAAGACGCCGATGCCGCTGCCGTCGCGGATGGCGTAGACGGTGTCGAACAGATTGATGACGTCGAAGCGCACCGTCATCGGCTTCGGATCGTCGGGCGAGCAGAAATTCGCGCGCGATCCCGATGTTGAACTGCGTATACGGCGGCACGTGGCCGATGTTGGCGTCGCCGCTGCGCAGGCCGCTGCCATAGATCATGTCGGCGCTGAGCTTGAGTCCGCACCATGACGCGCGCCAGTCGCCGCCGGGCAGCCGAAAGTCTCTCCGGCATTCGCCGGCCGGCCGCAGAACTGATAGGCGCCGCCGGCGGAGCCGGTCACGAACTGATTGTGATCGGTATAGATCCAGTGCGACTGGATGTACTGGAACTCGGTCAGGCCGCCGAGATCGGCAAGCGGCGTGGTGTTGTCGAACAGAAACTGGTTGGACACGACATCGGTGGCTTTCTGCTGGGCGACGGCGAGGTTGCCGTAGGCCTGGAAATTGCCGCTGTGGAATTTGGCGCTGAACTCGACGCCGTCGTTGATCCCCTTGGCGTAGTTGAAGGCGCTGAGCACCAGCGCCTGGCCGAAATTGCCGTTGTCGATGAGGTCGGTCGCGATCTTGTAGTAGGCGTCGACGCCGAGATCGAGCGTCGG
This sequence comes from uncultured Alphaproteobacteria bacterium, assembly GCA_963695665.1. Taxonomy (GTDB): domain Bacteria; phylum Pseudomonadota; class Alphaproteobacteria; order Rhizobiales; family Xanthobacteraceae; genus BOG-931. Next base: position 68,459 of record CAVOHL010000007.1, on the reverse strand, counting down.
TGCAGTCCTTGGCTCCCGGCGTGCTGCAGCCGAACGGTATCTTCTGATCGACGCCGGCGTCGAAATAATGCGAGCGCTCCGGCAGCACCGGGCTGTTGCCCTGCCCGGCGGGCGGCGCGCCGGTCGTGTTGTTGAACAAGCCGATATTGGCGGGCGCGGCTTCGACCAGCACCGGCGGCGTGAAGTAGCGGGCATAGCCGGCATGGAAGGTCGTGTAATCGTACGGCTTGTAGGTGAAGCTGAGCGCGCGGGCTGAGCTGGTTGGCGGAGACGAACTGCCACATCTGGTCGAAGCGCAGACCGGCATTGATCGTGAACTTGTCGGTGACCTTCCATTCGTCCTGGGCATAGACGCCGACGAGCCAGCCGAGTTTCGAAACATTGTCGGTGATCGTCTCCGGCGCTCCGTTGTCGGAGCCGTCGCAGATGACGCAGGGCTCGACCAGCGATGAATTGCCGACGAAGGCCTGCTCGCCGCTGACGGTAAAGCCGGCGCGGACCGTGTTGGCCGGGATTGATCTGATACGAGCCGTCGGCCTGGATGCCGTTGGTATAGGAGCGGCGGGTGATGTCGGAGGCGATGCCGTTGATCAGCAGATCGCCGAGCGGGTCCGGCGTGAAGTGCAGACGGTCGTAGCGGGTGAAATAAGACAATTGCCCGTCGAAGCCGTTTGCTCGATTTCTGCAGCGCCAGCACGGCGTATTGCGTGTCCTCGAACTGGTTCTCGTTGAGCAGCGCCGAATTGAAACTGGTGACGCCGAACGCGCTGGTGACCGGAGGATTTCCGTTCTGCCCGACCGGTTGCCCGGGCACGTTGGGAATCTGGAACGTGCTGGTCGACGTTCCCGCGATCAGGCTCACCCGCGTGCTCGGGTCGACGAACGTCGACATGTAGGCGAAGCCTTTCTCCTGCTGCGAGAAATCGTGGATCGGCGCTGTAGGCCGGCGTCGGATTTTCGATGCCCTCCTTGGTCTGCAGATAGCGGCCGGTGAAAAAGTATTGGACGCCCGGCAAAGCAGTCCGCGTTGCGGACGACGGCGTCGCCTTGCCGGCGACGGGTGCGCCAGTCGGGCAGGTGCTGCCGAACGTGCCGCCGTATTCGAAGCTCGGCGTGATCGTCCCGTGGCTGCCGCCGTAGAGGCTGACGCTGCCGCTGTTGTTGAAAATGTCGGCTGCGGGTCGTGATGTCGACGAGGCCGACCGTGCGCAGGCCGAATTCGGCCGGCAGCGCGCCGGTGACCAGCGCGATGCTGCCGATCCAGCTGGCGTCGAGAATGCTGCCGAAGCCGGTGAGGCCGTCGGGCAGCATGACGCCATTGATGCGAAACTGCACGTTGGCGTGATCGTTGCGCACATGAAGGAGGCCGCTGGCGGCGGAATCCTGCGAGACGCCGGGCGCCTGCAACAGGACTTTCTCGACCGGGTGTTGGTGCTTCCGCGGAAGCGCGTCGATGGTGGCGTGACTGATCGAGTCCGACGTCGTGCCGATGGTCGTGTAGAGATTGCTGCGCGCCGCGTCGAAGGCGTTCGACTTGGCGGCGAGTTGTTCGGCCGGCGTAACGGGCGTCGTCGGTGCAGGCGCGATGCGCGACCGCCCGGGGTTTGGCCGGCTTCGGTTTTGTTCCCCGCACCACGACTTCGGGAAGCTTTGTTTGCGCGACTGCGGCTGCCGCCGAGGCTCAACAGCGCCAGCAGCGCTGAGCCGCCGAGGAAGTAGCCGCGATACGCGCGGCGAATACGAACGAACATGACGCTCACCCTCGAATGCTGCAATGGATGACCCAAGCGGCCGGCCCAAGGGCGGTCGTGCTGGCGCGGCAGATCGAAATGCGAGCGAAATGCTGCGTTCACCCCTTTAAGGACATCGCCGGCACCGGAGCGCGGCGGTCCTCAAGGTCAGCAACGACCGCAGATCAGGCGAGCGGGGGAGCGCGGGATTGGAACGGCGCGCGCCGCGGCACGATGAAAACGGCGGCGACGCGATCGACATGCTCGATCGTTTGCGCGGCGAACGGCACCACCAATTGCGGCGCCTGCGGAACAAACGAATTGGCGGCGAGGTAGATCGTGGCGCAGATCGCGCAGTAATCGTCCGCCTCATTGCCGGGCTGCTGGTCGGGAAGCGCGGGCGATCCCGGCGCACCGGCAACCGCGACAACGGCGGAAGCCGCGCGACGCGGTCGAGATGGACGTGTCCGAACGACACGACGAGCTGCAGCGCCAGCGCCGCGAGCGCCAGCCAACTGCCGAACCGATTGTTGCAACGGACCCAACGCATCGGGCCACTCACCCCATCCGCGACCGCATCAGTCTACGACGGATCAGAACGTCGCCGCAATCGTCAGCCGGACGGCCAACGGCTCGATCGGATGCAGGACATAATCCATCACGCCGTTCTGGCAGACCGCCGCCGGCGCGGTCGGCGGCACCGCTCGTCGGGAAGCACATGGCGAACAGGCTGTCGGTCTTGAGCAGCGAGCCATAGGCGTAGGTGGCCTGATCGGTGCGTCGAGTTGAGCAGATTGAGCGCGTCGAGCTGGATGCGCCAGCCATTGGCGAACCGATAGCCGACTGCGCCGTTGATGATGTTGAACGGCGGCGACTGGAAGACGCCGTCCTCGGTGAGCGGCCGCGAGCTGATGTAGCGCCAGCGCAGCGCGCTGAACCAGCCGGTCTTCTCGCCGAGCGTGATGCCCGCCGACGCCACCATCCACGGCGCGTTGTAAACGAAATTGCCGGGCGCATTGCCGATCTGCGCCTGCGGAAAGCCGGCAAGCGATTGGTAGAGCTGCTCCTGCGCGGTATCGAAACCGAGAAAGCGGGCGCGCGAGAGCGCGAGATCGGCGTCGACATGGAGCCAGGAGGTCGGGCGGTAGTCGTTGGTGAACTCGATGCCGGTGCGCTGGCTCGGGCGGCCCGGCGAGGTGTCGCCGGTGTCGCCGTCGAAGAACAGCTCCGAATCCTGGTGGAGGTAGAAAAGGCTGACCGAGCTGTCGAGACCCGGCACGATCTTGGTGCGAACGCCGATCTCGGCGCCGCGCGAGCGCACCAGAAACGGCGACGGCGCCTTGCGGCGTCGCTCGGATCGCCGGGCACTTCGGTCGACCGTCGTGCTGCGCGCGTCGTTGCTGTGATAGCCCATGCCGGCGCCGAAGAAGAACTCGGTCTTGTAGAACGGACCAAACACCGCGGTGAATTTCGGGCTGCCGATCGCGGCCTGGTCTTTCCCGAGTTCGCCGGTCTGCAGGATCGAATTCACCGACGCGGCGAAGTAGTCGCCGCGCCAGCCGGCGGTGGTCCGCAGCCAGTCGGTCCAGTGCACCGTGCTCTCGGCGTAGATGCCGGCATTGCCCTCGTCGACGTGGTCGACGAGGATGTTCGACAGGAACATGACGCTGCACGGTGTTGCTGAGCCGACATCGATGTCGTCGTAGCGGGTTTGCGACGCCGAACACGGTCTCGGTCGGCCGGCCGAACAACGTGCCGTCGATCGTGCGCGAAACGCCGGCGCCGCCATAGACGCGGTCGTCGTGCTGATGGAACTGATCGCCGTTGACCGGATCGGTGAGTGTCCCAGGTGAAGTTGTTGAACAGGTCCAGCTCGTATTTGACCAAATAGGCATTGGCCTTCCACGATCCGCCGTCGTCGGATTGCGCCAACCGGCCGGACAGCGAGAAGCGGCTGGTGTCGCCGCCGTCGGTCGGATCGATCTCGCCGTAGAGTCCGATCTGTCCCGGTCGTGATGGCGCGCAGCGGCACCTGGTCGGTGGAATTCCAGGTGTTCGCGTAGGCCATGCCCGGTAACCGAAAAACCGTCCGTCGCCGTGCCCTGGCTGTAGCGCAGCAGGCCGCTGAACTTGCGCACGTCGTCGGGCGAAGCCCACGGACCGTTATAGGTGTTGAACTCGCCCGGCATAGAGCAGCGAGCCGTCGCCGAGCTTGGTCGAGCCGATGGCGAAAAGATCGCTCGTAGCCGAAGCTGCCGACGGTGACCTACTCGATGTTCTGCGGGACGCTGTCGCGCAGCGAGATGATGCAGGTCGCCGGCATTGGCGAAGTCGCCGACGTCGGCGAAATACGGTCCCTTGCGGATATCGAGTCCGCTGACGGTTTCCGGAATGAGCCAGTTGAGATCGGTGTAGCCCTGGCCGTGCGCGTGCGTCGGCAGATTGATCGGCACGTCGTCCGACGAACGTCGCCATGTCGGTGCCGTGATCGAGATTGTAGCCGCGCAGGTAGTACTGATTGGCCTTGCCGCCGTCGGCATGCATGACCACCGCCAGACCGGGCGCGGCTTCGAGCGACTTCGCCGGGTCGCGTGATCGGACGAGCGTTGAGATCCTGCCCGGAGATCGTCATCTGGCTCGCCAGTTCGGCGGCACCGCCGGCGCCCGCCGGCCACGTTGGGAGCGCCGGTCTCGTAGGATGACGGCAGGCGAAGCCGGCGCGCCGCCGCGCCGCTGCTTGCGCCGGTCTGGCGACGCGTTATCCGCGGCTTGCGCTTGGCGGTGACTCTGGATGGTCGGCAGCGTCGTGCCGCCGGATGCGCTTGGCGGCGCTGTCGTGGTGATCGCTGCAGGGGGCACGCTGCCGGAAGACGGCTCCGCGGCAGGCGGCGTTTGCGCCGAGGCGCTGACGGTAAAAATCGACAGAAGAAAAGCTAGCGGACCGAACCGACGCGACGCCATCAACGCCCCCACGCCGCCGCCCCGAAATCGGACCGCGCCGCAGCGGCGGCAGGATGGGTCGCCGGTATGACGTTGTCAATAAAAGTGCATACCGCGCAGCGCCGGTAAGCTTATGCATGGGGACACCCCGGGTGGCACGCCCTGTGGCACGTCACCGCGAAGTGGTGTCCCGCACATCCAAAACAGGATGATTGGTTCGCCCACCGTCAGTACACCCCGACCGACAGCGCTCGCGCGTGACCACGGCTGACGGCAGGTCTCCTGGCTCACGGGTCGTCACCTTCCGCCGCCTTCCCGGGACCGAGATCCCAGTGGACGTTTGACGGAAGATTCGCCGCTTACAGTTGCGGGGGCAGCCGCAGCATTGGGCGAAAAAAATCGCCCGCACTGCGTTCCCTTTTGATCCCCAACGGGGAACCGTCGAACGAACTATAGGCGGCAATTTCAACGGGCGTCAAACGCAGCAAATAATCCGGTTGTGCTAGGATCGCTGCCGCCGCAGGGGAGGAAGACGATGCAGCGCGTGACCATCACCATCGACGACGAGCTCGCCGCCGCGGTCGACCGCTTCATGGCGGCGCGCGGTTACGCCAACCGGTCGGAAGCGATCCGCGATCTCTCGCGCTCCGGCCTGCAGCAGGCGGCGCGCGAACATCCGGGCGCGCGCGCCTGCGTCGCCGCGCTCGTCTATGTCTACGATCATGAGAAGCGCGAGCTGGCGCAGCGGCTCACGCGCGACTACCACGCCCGTCACGACCTCGCGCAGGCGACGCTGCACGTGCATCTCGATCATGAGAGCTGCCTTGAAGTCACGGTGCTCAAGGGGCGCAGCGCCGACGTGCAAGAGTTCGCCGACCACGTCATTGCCGAGCGCGGCGTGCGCCACGGCCAGGTCGTCTATCTGCCGGCCGACGGCATGCATACGCATGGCCGCGGCGGCACGCACAGCCACACTCACGGCCATCCGCGACGTGCCTGAGTTGAGTGAAACGCAAAGAACACCATTGCGGCGAAGAGTTCGGTCGCGGAAGCCCTTGATTCGGTTACATGTCCGTCCGAGCGCGCGGATCGATCGTGCCGGGCGCACATGAGCGCACGCCGCATGACGCGTGAGCGCTCACGGCATGTCTTTAGCCACTGCACAGCCCGGCAATTCGTGCTACGATGACCTCGGCCGAACACTAAATTGGCCATGGAATTCACAGGGAGGATGACATGCCGGTCAGGCTTGGCGAAGAGTTCTCGGCGCCTTGGCAATTGCAGCGGGCGTGATGGGGACGACAGCCGCGATCGCAGCGGACCCGCCGAAGGAAATGAAGCTCTATGTGTTCACGTCGGGCGGGCTGACGCTCGACAAGTCGATCATTCAGAACGGCGCCAGCGGCAAGGTCACCATTCCGGTCGGCTTCTTCCTGATCCGGCATCCCAAGGGCGACGTGCTGTTCGACTGCGGCAACAACGACAAGATCATCACCGACCCGGACTACTGGGGACCGTTCGTCAAGGCGCTCGATCCGGTGCGCACGCCGGACGTCGCCATCGACGCCCAGCTTAGCCAAGATCAACGTCAAGCCCTCGGACATCAAATACGTCGTGCTCGGGCATTTCCACGTCGACCACGCCGGCAATGTCGGCAAGTTCCCGGATTCGACCTTCGTCTACCAGCGCGACGAGATCAAGAACGCGTTCTGGCCGGCGCCGGGTTACGCGACGTTCTTCATCACCCAGGATTTCGGCTGGATGCGCAACAGCATCGGCGGCGGCATGGCCAACAAGGTCAAGGCCATCGAGCTCGACGGCGATCTCGACCTGTTCGGCGATCACAGCATCGAAATCCACCGCACGGTATCGCACACGCCCGGCAGCCAGATGATGGTCGTGCGCCTGCCCAAGACCGGCACGGTGCTGCTCACCAGCGACGTGATCTATCTGCGAGGAGAATCTCGCACAAGAACATCCTGCCGAGCGATCGGCAGCGTCTACGATCCGCCCGGCATGCTCGACGCCTATGCGTGGGCGAAGCAGCTGCGCGACCGCGAAGGCGCCGACATCATCTACGCCCACGACCCGGACACCTTCAAGGCGCACAAGCACTCGCCGGAATACTACGACTGAGCGTGCGCGGCGCTTGATCGTCTGGATTTAAGTCGTGCAGACCCGGGCGGGCCTCCGCCCGGGTCTGTGTTCTTGAGCGTTGCAGTGTGAGCCGTCATGTCGCCTGTCGGTGTTGGCGCAGCATGTCACCAAATGGTATGGGCCGCGCCGCGCGGTGAACGACGTTTCGTTCGCGGTCGAGCCGGGCGAGATCGTCGGCCTCCTCGGGCCCAACGGCTCGGGCAAGAGCACGCTGTTTCGCATACTCTGCGGCTATCTGGCGCCGAGCTCCGGCAGCATGCAGGTCGCCGGGCACGACGTCGTGGCCGAGTCGATGGAGGTGCGCCGCGCGATCAGCTACGTGCCCGAGGACTCGCCCCTCTACGATCACATGCGCGTGGTCGAGTTCCTGCGCTTCATGGCCAACATCAAGGGCCTGCGCGGCGCCGCCGAGAACCGCGCCGTCGCGGCCGCGGCGGAGCGGCTCGATCTCGCCGGCGTCATGACGATGCCGACCGGCAAGCTGTCGCGCGGATTTCGCCAGCGCGTCTCGATCGCGCAGGCTTTGCTCGGCGAGCCGAAGCTCCTGGTGCTCGACGAGCCGACCAGCGGGCTCGACCCGCACCAGGTGATCGCCGTGCGCGATCTCATCCGCTCGCTTGCCGGCCGGCACACCGTGCTTCTGGCCTCGCACGTGCTCCCGGAAATCGAGAAGATCGCGACCCGCGTGATGATCCTGCTCGACGGGAGACTGTTGACGGCGACGCCCTCAAGGACGAGCGCGGGCGGCGTCCGCATCCGGGTGCGCGCCGCCGGCCCCGAGGCGGCGGTCCGCGACATCTGCGGCGGCGTCGCCGGAGTGCGCAGCATTGCCGCCGAGCATGACGGCGGCAGGCGCGCCGGTCCGCTACCTGATCGAGGCCGAACGGCGCCCGTCGCTTGCGGCCGATATCGTGGCCGCGCTCGTCGCCGGCGGAATCGCGATCACCGAAGTCAGCGAAGTTCCGCACGACCTCGAACGGGTGTTCCTCGATCTCACCCGACGACCGGCACAGGCTGCCGCATGAACAATTTCGGCGTCCTGCTGCTCAAAGAGGAACGGGCGCTGTTCTCGTCGCCCATCGCCTATGTGGTGATGACGGTGTTCCTGCTGATCATGGGTTACAGCTTCACGCTGACGCTGTTTCTCAGCCATCAGCCGAGCCTGGTGCATGTCTTCTTTCAGATGTTCGTCTTGTTCATGCTGACCGTGCCGCTCATCACCATGCGGCTCGTCGCCGAGGAGCGCAAGCTGCGCACCCTGGAAGTGCTGCTGACCGCGCCGGTGTCGGAGATCGAGATCGTGCTCGCCAAATTCGTCGCCAGCATGAGCCTGATCGCGCTCATGCTGCTCCTGTCCGGCGCCTATGCGGCGGTGCTGGTCCTGTTCGGCGACCCCGATCTCGGGCCGATCTATAGCGGCTATCTCGGCCTGCTCCTTTTCGGCTCGACCTTGGTCGGCGTCGGGCTCCTCGCCTCGGCGCTCACCGCGAACCAGATCATCGCCGCGATCGTCTCGCTCAGCGCCTTTCTGCTTCTCTGGATCATCGACAATTTCGGCTGGCTGCTGCCGAGCCCGTTCGACACGCTGGTGGTCAATCTGTCGCTCTCGGTCCATTTCCGGCCGTTCGCCATCGGCTCGGTGTACCTGTCCGATGTCGGCTTCTTTCTCAGCGTCGCGCTGCTGACGCTGTTGCTGAGCGTGCGCGCGCTCGCACGGCGCTGAGGGTCGCGCGCATGCTCCGCGCCGGGCGCTCCAACATTGTCGTCGCGACGCTCGTCGTCGGCGCGATCGCCTGCGGCGCGCTCGGCTTCGCCGGATTCGAGCGAGGAGGTCGCCAACAGCCTCCTGTTCGCGGCCTGGTCGCTGACGCTGCTGGCGCTGTTCATGCTCGCGCTTCGGCTGCCGCTGCGCGGCCGCGGCTCGCGCCTGTCCGCCTGGATTTCGACCGCGCTGGTGACCGGCGCTGCGATCGCGATCACGATCGGCGCCAACATCGCGCTCTATCGCCATGACGTGCATTTCGACGTCAGCCGCGAGGGCCGCAACACGCCGCCGGCGCAATTCGCGGCGGTGATCGACCATCTGCACCGTCCGCTGTCGCTCACCTATTTCTACAACAGCGGCGACGGCAATGCGCTGATCGCCAGAGACCTGATGGCCATTGCCGCGCGCGGTCATCCGCTGTTCGCCTTCCGCGCCATCGATCTCGACAAGGAGCCGGGCCTTGCGCGCGACGTCGGCGTGCACGCCTACAACACCGCCGTATTCCAGGTCGGCGACCGCAGGGTCGATGGTCGAGAACAACACCGACGTCACGCGCCTTGCCTATGCGGCGCTGCGCGCGCTCAAGGAGCGGGTCGAGACCGTGTGCTTCATCACCGGCCACGGCGAGACGTTTCGTCCGACGCCGCCGCATTTTCACTACAGCCACGTCGAAACCTTGCGGGTCACGACGTGCCGGGCGCCGGCGACGTGCTGGTCGCCGAGCCGGCGGATCTCGACCGCCTGCAGCTCGCGCTCACCGAGATCGGCTACGAGACGCGCGGCATCGTGACCGCGTCGGCGAGCGCCATCCCGGCCGACTGCGCGGTCGTCGCCGAGATCGGTCCGCGCACCGCCTTTGCCGCGGGGGAAGCCGACCTGCTGGTCAAATATCTGGCCGGCGGCGGCCGTTTGCTGCTGCTGCTCGACCCGGTCTTTCCGTTGGCGCGGATCTCGAAAGCCGCCTGCTCGGCCCGGTCGGGCTGACGACGCCGCAGGCGATCGTCATCGACCCGCTCAACCATTTCCGCACCGACCCGGACAAGGTCGCGGTGCCGTACTATCCGCCGCATCCGATCACCGAGCGGGTGGCGCTGACGGTGTTCCCGCAGGTCCGGCCGATTGACGTTGCCGCACGCCGCCGGCGGGCGTCGCCGTAAGCATCCTCGCCGCCAGCAGCGGCGACGCCTATCGCCGGCCGGTCACGTCCAGCGGCAGCGGGGAGCTCGCGGCGGCCGAGGAAGGCGCGTCCGCCGGGCAAGACAAAGGCGCGCAAAATCTTGGCGGTTGCGGTCGACCGGCTTGTGGCCGGACGCGGGAGCCGACAAGCATTTCCGCCTGGTGCTCGCCGGCACCAGCAAATTCGCCACCAACGAGTATTTTCCCTATGTCTCGAACGGCGAGCTCTCGGTCGCGATGCTGCGCTGGCTCGCCGCCGACGAAACCATGCCGAGCGTCGCGCCGCAGACCTACAGCATAGCCGAGATCGCGCTCACCAGCCGGCAGATGCGCGACGTATTCCTCGTGCTCGAAGTGTTGCTGCCGCTCTCGACGCTGATGTGCGGCGTGCTGGTGTGGTGGAGGCGGCGTTGAAGCGCGGCGGCGTAGTCGCTGTTCGCGCCGCTCGCCGCCGGGCTCCTGATCATTCTGCTCGTCGTCCTGGTGGTGAGCGGGCACGCGCCGGAATTCCGCGGGCTGGTTCATTTCGACCCGAACAGGATTGGTCGCCGCCGAGCCTTCGGCCGATCACGCGCGTCGAAATCCGGGCGAAGCAGGAGAGCGTCGCGTTGCGCCGCGACGCCAGGCGGCTGGGCGATCGACGGCGCGGCCGGACGGCGCCGGCCGAGCTTGCCGCGCACATCGAAGCGGCGCTGCGCTTCCTGCATGTGAGCAAGCCGACGCGCGACATCCCGGCGGCGAGCTTCGGTCCCGCGAGCTTTGCCGAATTCGGCCTCGATCCGCCGGCGAGCGTGGTGATGCTCGGCGCCGCCGGGCGGACGATCGCGACCGTCGAATTTCGGCATCCTCAATCCGGCCGGCACCTCGCAATATGTCCGGCTTGCCGGCGCCGCGACGGTCTACCTGATGGCGCGGCATGTCGGCGCCGAATGGCAAATCGCGGCCGACATGGCGCGGCGGCTGCGGCCGAACCCGCGGTCGCGAGCCGCGGTGCGAGCCTGTTGCTGCCGGTATCGATGGCGCAGGTCTGGGCGGTCGAGATCGTCTTTGCCGGCAAGCTCACCCGCTTCGAGCGCGACGGTGCCGGCAATTGGTTCCGCCACACCGGCCAGCATTCCCACGCCGCCAGCGCCAACGCGCATGTCGCCGATCCGGCGCAGGCGCGCATCATCGACGCCGCGCTCGAGGCGTTCGACGAGACGGCCATCGAGACGCGCATCGCGCATGGCGCTGACGAGCAAAAGCTCGCGCAGTTTGGCCTGACGCTCCCGCATCTCATCGTGCTGCTCTATGCGCGCGACAGCTCCACCCCGCTGGCGCGGCTCGAGCTTGGCGGCCGCGCCGACAGCTTCGATCGCTACGCTCGCCTGGCGCCGAACGGCGACGTGGTGACCGTCGCCGAGTTCGAGGTCACGCGTCTCACCGAGCTGCTGAAAGCCGTGGGAGCGGGTTCGTGAAGGCTTGGCCGGCGGCCGGGCCGGCGCGCAGCGGCCTGCGTGCGGTCCTGCTCCCGGTCGTGATTGGCCTCGCGGCGGCGGCGCAAGCGCACCAGGTCAATCTGTCGACGGCGCGCGTCGCGCTGCACCCGCAGCGCCTGGTCACCGTCGAGGTGGCGCTCAAAGGGAGCGATGCCGACCGCCTTGCCGGGACGCATGTGTTCGACGCGCAGACGGACCAGGTCGATCCGGCGAAACTTGCCGCCGCGGCGGCGCCGATCGCCGCCTATGTGGCCGCCCATATCGGCGTGACCGGCGCCGACGGCACGCCGTGCGTCGTCGGCGCGCCGGAGGTCGTGGCCGACGGCGACGGCGTCATCGTCCGCAACACATTTTCCTGCCGCAACGTCGCCGGCGAGATCGTCTACCATTCGACCGTGTTGACGGCGGAGGACCGGACGGCGCGCCAGGTGGTCCTGATCGGCGACGGCGAGAACGCGCCGCAGGCGCTGCTCGACGACACCCACACGAGCGTGACGATCTCCAGCGCCGCGCCGCCGCTCTGGTCGACGATGCAGCGCTACCTCGTCACCGGCACCGAACACATCTTTCTCGGTTACGACCACATCGCCTTCCTGATCGCGATCGTGCTGTGGGCACGGCGGCTATGGCCGGTAATCAAGATCGTGACCGCGTTCACGATCGCGCACTCGGTGACGCTGTCGCTTGCCGCTCTGCAGATCGTCGCCATTCCCAGCAGCATCGTCGAGCCGGCGATCGCCGCCTCGATCGTTTTCGTCGCGGTGGAGAACTTCTTCTCCCGCGACGTCGACGGCCGCTGGCGGGTGACCTTTGCGTTCGGGCTCATTCACGGCTTCGGCTTCGCCAGCGCGCTGCAGGAATTCGGCCTGCCGGCGAATGCCGTCGTCCCGGCGCTCGCCGCCTTCAATATCGGCGTGGAGATCGGGCAAGTGGCGATCGTCTCGATCGTCGTCCCGGCGCTGATCGCGCGTCGACTGGCTGATTGCGGCCGACCGGGAAAAGCCGGTGCGCGCGGCGCCGCTCGTCTATGTGCTGTCGGCGGCAATCGCGCTCCTCGGCAGTTATTGGTTCGTCACGCGCGTCTTCCTCGCCTGACCGGGCCGCGCCCTCCCTCGCCGGCTACGCCAAGGCCGCCTAGAAGCCGTTGATTGTAAACCATAATCACACCTTGCATGGCCGCCGCGGCAACCCGAAAGCATTAACGCCGCACCTCGATCATCGTCGAAACATGCGACCGGCCGTGCTAAAGGGCCGAGCGCCAGTGACGCAAGGCCAGTGACGCAAGAAAGAACGCCGCCCGCGACATGAACACCGTGCCGAGCATCCCAACCAACGGACCTGACCTGCGCGCGCAAAAGCTCGTCGCCTCCTATGTGCGCGCCGGCTACGCCGCAGATCGAGCCGCCGATCCTGGTGCCGGCGGAGCCGTTCCTCGACCTTTCCGGCGAAGACATCCGCCGACGCATGTTTCTCACCAGCGATCCGCTCGGGCGTGAATTGTGCCTGCGGCCCGACCTCACCATTCCGGTCTCGCGCGCCTATCTGCAATCGCCTGCCGCCGGCAAGGCCGCCGGCTTCTGCTATCTCGGGCCGGTGTTTCGCCACCGCGAGGGACTGGCGTCGGAATTCCTGCAAGCCGGAATCGAATCCTTCGCCCGGCCCGACAAGGCGGCGGCCGATGCCGAAATGCTGGCCCTCGGGCTTGAGGCCACAGCGCACTACGGACTGGCCGCACCGGAAATCCGTATGGGCGACGTCGGGCTGTTCGCCGCTTTCGTCGCCGCCCTCGATCTTGCCCCGGCCTGGAAACGCCGACTGGTCAAGGATCTCAATCGCAAATGGTCGCTGGCCCACGATCTCGACCAGCTCGCGCTTTCCGGCGCCAGCGGACCGCCGGAATACCAGGGCGTGCTCGCCGCGCTGGCCGGCTCCGATCCGAAGGCGGCGCATCACCTGGTCACCGATCTCCTCTCGATCGCCGGCATCGAAACGGTCGGCGGCCGCTCCGTCGCCGAGATCGCCGAGCGTTTTCTCGAACAGGCCGCGTTCGGCGCCGGCACGCAGGCTGCCGCGCGAGACCCGCGCGCTGATCGAACGCTTCCTCGGCGTGCGCGGCGATCCGGACGAGGCCGCCGGCGAACTGCGCGCGCTCGCCGCCGACGCCAACATCCCGCTCGCCGCCGCACTCGACCTTTACGAGACGCGCACCGGCTTTCTTGCCGCCCGCGGCGTCGACGTCCGCAGCATCCGCTTCTCCACCGCGTTCGGACGCGGCTTCGACTACTACACCGGCTTCGTGTTCGAGCTGCACGACCCGCGCGGCCAAGGGCCCGCTCATCGCCGGCGGCCGCTATGACGGCCTGTTGTCGCGGCTCGGCGCCGCGGCGCCGATCCCGGCGGTCGGCTTTGCCGCCTCGATCGAGGAGCTCTCGACGTGCGGAGGCGTCGCATGAACGCGCCGCTCATTCTCGCGGTGCCGTCGAAAGGGCGGCTGCAGCAGAACGCCGAAGCTTTCTTCGCGCGCTCGGGACTTGAGCTCGTCAAGCCGCGCGGCGCGCGCGACTATCGCGGCACGATCGCCGGGCTTGACGGCGTCGAGGTCGCCTATCTCTCGGCGTCCGAAATCACCACTCAGCTCGCGCTCGGCGCGGTGCATCTGGGCGTCACCGGCGAGGACCTCGTGCGCGAGATGATTCCCAATGCCGACCGGCAGGTGGTGCTGATCGATCCGCTCGGCTTCGGTTTCGCCAATGTCGTCGTCGCGGTGCCGCGGGCCTGGATCGACGTGCGCAACATGGCCGACCTCGACGACGTCGCCACCGCGTTCCGCCTCAAGCATGAGCGCAAGATGCGGCTCGCCACCAAATACGTCAATCTCACGCGCGGCTTCTTTGCCGAGCACGGCGTCGTCGATTACCGCATCGTCGAAAGCTCGGGCGCGACCGAAGGCGCGCCGGCGGCCGGCACCGCCGAGCTCATCGTCGACATCACCACGACCGGCGCCACGCTCGAGGCCAACGGCCTCAAGGTGATCGAGGACGGCGTGATCCTGCGCTCGCAGGCGAACCTCGTCGCCGCGCGCCAGGCATCCTGGGAAACGGCGCAGCGTGAAACCGCGCGCGCTACTCCTTGACCGCATCGCGGCGCAGAAGCGGGCGCATTCGTTCCGCGAGGTGCGTACGCGCTTTCCCGGCATGAGCGACGCGCTGCTCGGCACCGCGCGCGAGAAATTCGGCGTCGCCGCGCCGTTCGGCGGCCCGACCTCTTCGGGGATGCTCACGCTGCACTGCCCGCCCAAATACGTGCATGCGCTGGCGAGCTTTCTGCGCGAGCATGGCGCCGAGGCGGTCTCGGTCGCCGCGCTCGATTATGTCTATTCGCGCGACAATCCGCTCTACGCCAAGCTTGCCGCCGAGCTCGAACAGGGCCAGTCAACAAGAGCGAAAGCCGCCCTGCCCAATAAGCGGGCGACGAAAAACCGCGAGCGGGCCGAGCCCTTGCCGGCCGACCCGCGCCTGATGAGATCGCCGATGCAAGCGTCGGTGCGTGAGCGGGGGGAGGCACGGGTTGGAACACGCCGACAATCGACTGATCCAGATCCGCCGCGATGAGAAGCCGCAGGGCGTCGTCGCCCACCTGACGATCGACCAATGCGCGCAAGCTCAACGCGATGAACAGCGCCATGATGGCCGAATTCGTCGTCGCCATGGCCGAGCTTGCGGCCGACGAGCGTTTGCGCGCGGTGGTGCTGAGCGGTGCCGGGCCGACAAGGCGTTCATTGTCGGCGCCGACATCGGCGAGATGGCCGCGATCACCGAGCGCCGAGGCAGGCGACGGCCTTCATCACGCGACTGCACCGCTGCTGCGACGCGATCCGCGACATTGCCGGTGCCGGTGATCGCCCGCATCCACGGCTATTGCTTCGGCGCCGGTCTCGAGATCGCGGCGGCCTGCGACGTGCGCATCGCATCCGAGACGGCGTCATTCGGCATGCAGGAGGTCAAGCTCGGCATTCCCTCGGTCATCGAAGCGGCGCTGCTGCCGACGCTGGTCGGCTGGGGCCGCGCGCGCGAGATCATGTATCTCGGCGAAATCTTCACCGCCGCCGAGGCGCTCGAATGGGGATTGGTCGAGCACGTCGTGCCGGCGGCGGCGCTCGATGCCACGGTCGAAGCCTGGATCGGCAAGCTCCTGACCTCGACGCCCGGCGCCGTGCGGCTGCAAAAGCGGCTGATCCGGCAATGGGAGGACCTGCCGCTTGGTGCGGCCGTGCAAGCCGGCGTCGCCGCCTTCGCCGCCGCCTACCGGACCGATGAGCCGGCAGTCGCCATGCGCAAATTTCTCGCTGCGCAAAAGGCGCGCAAGCGCGCGCGCCTAGCTCAAACGTCCGCGTCGCGGCTGGCCGGCGGCATCGCGCACGCGAAAGACGACGAAATGCGATAGCGAGAAATTCACCACGAAGCTCGCGAGGATCGCGACGCCTTCGCCAGCCAGACCGGCAGGAGCAGAACCTCGGCGGCGACAATGAGGGCCGCCGTGTTGGCGAGCCATCCGGCAATGCCGGAGACGACGAACGCAAAGTAAGCCCGCCATCCAAGCTTGCGTCCCGACTCGGCGGCAAAGGTGATCGAGGAGTTCATGACGTACGAGGCGCTCACGGCGACGATCCACGACATCGTGTTCGCGGCGATGAGCGAAATCGTCGGTGCATTGCCGCAGTCGCAGGAATGGGCGAGCGAATCGAAGAGCGCGACCGCCGCCGGCGACCGGCTCAAGGCCGCGCGCGCCACCAGGAACACGCCGTAGTCGATCACCGTGTTGACGACACCGACGAGGGCGAAGCTTACCGCCTTGGTGCTCAACGCGCGGCTGCGCCGGCGCTCCGCCAGCCGCGCGCGAGCCCACTCATAGGGAGAGGCGCGAGTCATTCTCTCCCGCATAGCATGTTCGCCACCGTCCGCCAGCCCGGCGTAGCCGGCGGTTCGCGAGGGCCGGCGCGTTGCGCGACAGCAAGAGCCGGCTGGGCTATAAATCCGCGGCGAAAGGATGAGCGCAGTGGCGGAGAGCAAAACCGAGCTCAGACGGCGGCGGCGGCCCCCGGCCTCTCGATCGTGGTTCCGCTCTACAACGAAGCGGCCTCGCTCGCGCGCGTGCACGCCGGGCTCATCGAAGTCGCGCGAACTCTCGGCGCCGAGCGCTCGCTGGCCTGCGAAGTGGTCTATGTCGACGACGGCAGCGGCGACGACACGCTGGCCATCGCCCGCGCCCTGCCGGCGAACGCGCTCGACGTGCAGCTCGTCTCGCTGTCGCGCAATTTCGGCAAGGAGGCGGCGCTGCTCGCCGGCCTCGATCACGCGCGGCTCGGCGCCGTTCTGTTCATCGACGGCGACGGCCAGCATCCGCCGGCGCTGATCGAAACGCTGGTCGGCCACTGGCTCGATGACGGCTATGACGTGGTCTATACCGCCAAGGCGCATCGCGCCAACGAGATCGCTTTCGCGGCGCATCGCGGTGAAGACGTTCTATCTGCTCGTCAACTGCGGCGCGCGCAGCAAGATACCGGAGGATGCCGGCGACTTTCGCCTGCTCTCGCCGCGCGCGGCCGACGCACTGCGCCGGCTGCCGGAGCGCAACCGCTTCTTCAAGGGACTGTCGAGCTGGATCGGCTTCCGCCAGATCCGCATCGACTATGAGCCGGAACAGCGCGCCGACGGCCGCACCACCTGGAGCTTGCGCCGGCTGATCGGACTTGTCGATCGACGGATTGACCGCATTTTCGGTGGCGCCGCTGCGCGTCGCCACCATGCTCGGGCTGCATACTCGCGCTCGCCGCGTTCGTCTACGGCGCGCAGATCGTCTACGAGACGCTGCTCTATGGCGGCAAGGTCCCCGGCTATCCGTCGCTGTTCGTCGGCGTCATGGTGCTCGGCGGCGTGCAGCTGATCATGCTCGGCGTCGTCGGCGAGTATATCGGCAAGATCCTCTCCGAGATCAAAGCGCGGCCGGTCTATTTCATCGCCGAGCACGCGTGAAGCCGCGCGAGGAAGCAGCGCGGCCCGATGAGCGATACGCGCACTGCGGCGGAATAGATCATCCGCAGCCGCGGATGAGAGCGTAGCTCGCAAATCGCGGGCGCGCACGTTCAGAGTCACGACGACCTTGGTGCCGACCTTCACGCGCCCGTAAAGGTCGGTGACGTCGTCGTTGCGCATGCGGATGCAGCCGGACGACACTTGCGTGCCGATGGTCCAGGGCTCGTTCGAGCCGTGGATGCGGTAGAGCGACGAGCCGAGATACATCGCGCGCGCGCCGAGCGGATTTTCCGGACCGCCCGGCCATATAGCGCGGCAGGTCGGGCCGGCGTTTGAGCATGTCGTCCGGCGGAATCCAGTCCGGCCACTCGCGCATGGCGGTGATTGTCTTCACGCCGGACCAGGTAAATCCCGGACGGCCGACGCCGATGCCGTAGCGCAGCGCCTTGCCGTCCGCCATCACCAGATAGAGAAAGAGGTGCGGGCTATCGATGATGATCGTGCCCGGATGTTCGTTGCCGTCATAATCGACGACCTGGCGATCGTATATCGGATCGACGGCAGGATGCGCCGGATCGGCCCGCGCACCGTAAGCAGGCGCGTAGCCGGCGCTGGCGCGGATCGTGGCTCGCGAACAGTCCCTCGAAGACGCCGCGCGGCTGACGTACCGGGTTGATAGGCTCCGGCGCTCCGGCTGACGCCATACATCGACCCGTCGGAGCATTCCACGCGCCGCGCCGTAGGCCGGGCCGAACGCGATAGTGCGATGATGCCGCCGCCGAGATTGGCCTCGCGCGCACTCGGCGTAGCGTTGCCCGCCCTGCCCGGCGCGCGGATCGAACGGACTCGTGCGCCGTTCGCGCTCTGGTTCGCCGCGTAGGAGTTGGGAGCGATCTGGAGAGGGTCGGCCGACGCCGGAACATACAACGCGCTCGCCAGGAGCGCGGACACGAAGGTACGCCGCATTGCTCTGAACTCTGTACTCGTCACGATTGCACGCCGGAGCCGAACGGACCGTTCCGCTCGCACGACGAGTACAGACGCAAACCTCGACTGTTTGGTAAATTTCGCGGCGCGCGATTTTTCGCATCTGTCCTATTTGTACATTGTTCATCAAGTTAGAGTTTATTTTGAGTGAATGGCTCCCGGTTATGGTTAACCTTGATCGTGCGCTATCGCCTTCGCGCTCCGCCGCGGTGCCGCGCGCAGCGTGAACGCCGCATTAAGCGGCTGGCCGCTAGGGTAGCGCGATCAGGTTCGGTGAGCACCATGGCCGAGCGCGCGAAAAGTCTTCCGCATCGAGAAGATGGCCGCCGCACGAGCCTCGAGCCGCAGGCCGACGGCGATTCGGCCGCGCTCGCTCACGCTGCGAAGATCATGCGCGAGATCGGCTGCGTTGCGCGCCTGCTCGCGGCCGCGCCGTCGCGCACGTCCGGCGCGAACCGACCGTCGCAGCGCGGCGAGATCGCGCGGCTTGCGTCGCGGCTGCATCTGCATCCACTCCGTGATCGCGCGGCACCGGCAGCGAACCTCTCGATCCGGGGCTGCGCCTGCAAGCGCGCGCAGATGAGCCGCTTCGCCCACGAACTTGACGCCGTCGATGAAGGGCGAGCGAGCAGGCGACGCAGAAAATTCTCGCCGCCGCGGAAGAGATCGATCAGGCGGCGAACAATTTGTCCGCCGCGCTCAAAGGCGAAATCGAGCAAGGCCTCGCCCAGGACATCCGCGATCGCGTGATCGAGATCTTCGAAGCCTGCAATTTCCAGGACCTCACCAGCCAGCGCGCTGGCCAAGGTGATGGCGACGCTCGAGCGCATCGAAGAACAGATCGCGCGCGCGCTCGCCGAGCTCACCCGAGCCGATGACCCGCCAGCCGTGCACGGGCCGCGCGCTCGACGAGCGACGCGGCCACGTCTCGCAGAGCGACAGTCGATTCGATGTTCGGCGCCGGCGCTCGGTCGCTCGCCTAATGGGCGCGCAGCGCGCGGCGTTGCCGGAGCGGGCCATGCCTTCAGGCGCGCAGCGCACATAGACGCCAGTGCCGTAACGGCCGGCGATCTTCGGGATTCATCCAGCGCAGCACCATGCTGCGGCCGTCGAACGAGACAATTTCGCGATCCTGCGGCCCGCCGCCCGGACCGGGCGGACCGACATAGTTATCGCCGTTCGGGCTGCCTTTCAGATGCAGTTCCTGCAATTGCGCGCTGTCGGCAAGGTACATCATCACGCCGCCATTGGGCCCGCGATTGATCACGCACCGGCTGGCCGCATTGGCCCCGGGCCGCGGCTTCGGTGCGCGCCGGTCGGCTTCGTTGTGATAGGCGCCATAGCCCCAGCGGCCGACGATCTCCTCGGGCCGGATCGAGGCCGGCATTTCCGGAGCGGTGGCCGCCGTTGGCGGCGCCGGTCTGATGACGAGGACAGCGACGAAAACGGATTGGTCGTGCAGGCGCCGAGCGCGAGCGCGCGAGAGCCGCTACGCCCGCAACAACACGTAGATCGCGAAGCGACGCACTCATGAAGGCCTCCTCGAACACCCACATCGAGCCGGAAAGGCCGGCCGAGGGCATTGCCGCGACGCGGACGCCGGGTACTCCGCCCGACCATTGCCGCCGATGGTGGCCGGCTTTAGGCCGACAGCGTCGGCGCCGCAAAAACGCGCCTGTTCTACCCATTTGTCCTTTAAACTTTGTTGCAAATCTTAGGCTTCCGTGGCCGAGCCTTCCCCGCTACCGTTCGCGCCGCAAAAGCATCGTTGCAAAGCCGCTCGCGCACTTTGGCACCGGGCCGGCAAGAGCACCAGGGCCGGTCGTCTCCCATGTACCGCGCCCCGCGCCCGCCGGAGCTTGACAGCTTGTGTGACCCGCCCTATCTCCCGCTCAGCTCTTGGCACTCAATAACATGAGTGCTAAGTAGCTTGATTCATAGACTTTCCGCAATTGGGGAACGCCGCGCCGCACGGCGGCAATGAGGATGATCATGGCAAAGCTCAAGTTCCGTCCCCTGCATGACCGCGTGGTCGTCAAGCGCATCGAAGCCGAGGAGCGGTCCAAGGGCGGCATCATCATTCCCGATACCGTCAAGGAGAAGCCGCAGGAGGGCGAAGTCGTCGCCGTCGGGCCGGGCGGCCGCGACGAGAACGGCAAGCTCATCATCATGGACCTCAAGGCCGGCGACCGCGTGCTGTTCGGCAAATGGTCCGGCACCGAGGTCAAGCTCGACGGCGACGAGCTCCTGATCATGAAGGAGTCCGACATCATGGGCGTGATCGCCTGAAGCCACATCGCCGTCGTGGCCGGACTGATCCGGCCGTCCATAGAGCGCGCCGGCTGCATGGATCACCGGGTCGAGCCCGGTCGATGACGAGATCGAAACCTGAAGGAGCAAACAAACAATGGCTGCGAAAGAAGTACGATTTTCCGGCGACGCCCGCGAGCGCATGCTGCGCGGCGTGGAGACGCTCGCCAACGCCGTGAAGGTGACGCTCGGCCCCAAGGGCCGCAACGTCGTGATCGAGAAGAGCTTCGGCGCCCCGCGCATCACCAAGGACGGCGTCACCGTCGCCAAGGAGATCGAGCTCGAAGACAAGTTCGAGAACATGGGCGCGCAGATGGTGCGCGAGGTCGCGCAGAAGACCAACGACGAGGCCGGCGACGGCACCACCACCGCGACCGTGCTCGCCGCACGCCATCGTCAAGGAAGGCGCCAAGTCGGTCGCCGCCGGCATGAACCCGATGGACCTCAAGCGCGGCATCGACCTCGCCGTCGCCGCCGTCGTCGCCGACATCAAGAAGCGCGCGAAGAAGGTCGGCTCGTCCGCCGAAATCGCGCAGGTCGGCACCATCTCCTCGAACGGCGACAGCAACGTCGGCAAGATGATCGCCGCAGGCGATGCAGAAGGTCGGCAACGAAGGCGTGATCACCGTCGAGGAAGCCAAGGCGCTGGAGACCGACGTCGAGATCGTCGAAGGCATGCAGTTCGACCGCGGCTATCTCTCGCCCTACTTCATCACCAATGCCGAGAAGATGCTGGCCGAGCTCGAGGACGCCTACGTGCTGCTGCACGAGAAGAAGCTCCCGGGCTTGCAGCAATTGCTGCCGGTGCTCGAAGCGGTGGTGCAGTCGGGCAAGCCGCTGCTCATCGTCGCCGAAGACGTCGAGGGCGAAGCGCTGGCCACGCTGGTGGTCAACAAGCTGCGCGGCGGGCTGAAGGTCGCGGCGGTGAAGGCTCCGGGCTTCGGCGATCGCCGCAAGGCGATGCTCGAGGACATCGCCATCCTGACCGGCGGCCAGCTCATCTCCGAAGATCTCGGCATCAAGCTCGAGAGCGTCACGGTCGCGCATGCTCGGCCGCGCCAAGAAGGTCGTGATCGAGAAGGAAAAGACCACGATCGTCGACGGCGCCGGCAAGAAGAAGGACATCGAAGCCCGCGTGCAGCCAGATCAAGGCGCAGATCGAGGAGACCACCTCCGACTACGATCGCGAGAAGCTGCAGGAGCGGCTGGCCAAGCTCGCCGGCGGCGTCGCGGTGATCCGCGTCGGCGGCGCGACCGAGGTCGAGGTGAAGGAGAAGAAGGATCGCGTCGAGGACGCGCTCAACGCCACCCGCGCCGCGGTCGAGGAAGGCATCGTGCCGGGCGGCGGCGTCGCGCTGCTGCGCGCCAAGAAGGCGATCGGCAAGCTCACCAACGACAATGCCGACGTGCAGGCCGGCATCAACATCGTGCTCAAGGCGCTGGAAGCGCCGCTGCGCCAGATCGCGGAGAACTCCGGCGTCGAAGGCTCGATCGTGGTCAACAAGATCCTGGAGAACAAGTCGGAGACCTTCGGCTTCGACGCGCAGACCGAGGACTATGTCGACATGATCGAGAAGGGCATCGTCGATCCGGCCAAGGTGGTGCGCGCGGCGCTGCAGGACGCCGCCTCGGTCGCGGGCCTCCTGGTCACGACCGAGGCCATGGTCGCCGAGATGCCGAAGGAGAAACCGGCGATGCCGGCGATGCCGCCCGGCGGCGGCATGGGCGGAATGGACTTCTAAGTCTCCTCGGCCGCTCGAATGAAAAAGGGCGCGGTGCAAGCCGCGCCCTTTTTGCTGTATTGCAGATCTGAGCGCGAATGCATGACCGACCTTGGAGCAACCGATGACACGCAAGACCGCCGATCCGTTCGCGAAGTTCAAGGCCGCCCAGCGCGAAGGCTGGTCGTCATTTGTCCCGGTCGAGATCATGACGACGCCGCCGGCCGCGCAAGCTGGTGAAGTTCGCGCAGGTCAGCGCCGGACAGCACGTCCTCGACGTCGCCTGCGGCACCGGCGTCGTCGCGATCACCGCCGCGCGGCGCGGCGCAAAGGTGTGCGGCCTCGATCTGACGCCCGCGCTGATCGAACGGGCGCGCGAGAACGCCGAGCATCGCCGGCGTCGATGTCGAATTCGTCGAAGGCGACGCCGAGGCGTTGCCTTATCCCGACGCTTCGTTCGACGTCGTGCTCAGCCAGTTCGGACACATGTTCGCGCCGCGTCCCGCCGTCGTGACGAGCGAAATGCTGCGCGTGCTCAAGCGCGGCGGCCGGATCGCGTTTTCGACCTGGCCGCCCGAGCATTTCACCGGCCGCATGTTTGCCTTCGTCGCGCGCCACATGCCGCCGCCTCCGGCCGGGCGCCGAAGCGCCGGCGCCGCCGCCGCTGTGGGGCGACCCGAACGTCATCCGCGAGCGGCTCGGCGCAGCGGTGACCGACCTTCAGTTCGCGCGCGATACTTTGGTCGCGCCGGCGCTGAGCCTTCACGCATTTCCGCAGCGGCGCAGGAAAAGACCATTGGCCCGCTGACCAAGCTTGTCGCCGTCGCTGCAGAACGATGCCGGCAAAGCTCGCCAGCTGCGCGCCGAGTTCGAGGCTATGGCCGTCGACGTTTTCGAAGACAACGCCATCCACGCCGTTCCTGATGACACGCGCGGTCAAGGTGTAATCGCGCCAGCCCTTCAATTGGTCATCAGCCGGAAGCGCAGCGTGGTCGCGCCGAGGAGCTCGATCACGTCGCCGTGGCGCCGCCAGCTCGTCACCTGCGCGAGCGCGGCCAGCAGATTCTCGTCGCCGCTCTGCCGCTCCGGCGCGCATTGCGCCGGCTCGGCGGGCTGGGCCGGCTCGGTGACGATGGTGATCGATATCGGCGCCGACATTGGCCTGACCGCGCGTGCTCGCGCACCACAGGTCGATCGAGGCCGCGCCATTCTCGCCGATCTGCAGGATCGGCACGCGCTTCGAGCCGCGCATCGGCGCTGCGTCGAGCATGAGCTCGCGGTCGAACGGGAATGCCTTCTCGCTCGCGATCGCGGGCCCGATCGAAATTGAGACGAGCGCGTAGAGGAGACAACGGGCGAAGCGCCGGCGCAGGCTAGCCATTCGTCAGCTCCGAGGGAGAGTGCGGGAAGAGGTGCGGCCGGACGGCCGCGCCAACGATAAGGCCGCGCGCTATGTGCCGGCGTCAAGCCCATTTGGGCGGCGAAGGCGAATGGCGAGTGTTGCTCGCCATTCGCTGCCTCGTGCCTCAGTGCGGCGGCAACACCGCGATGCTCGGGAAGAACAGGTAGCAAGCGACGCCGATCAGCACGAGATAGACCAGCAGCACGAGGGTCCAGCCGAAATTGTGCCGGATCACCTCGCCTTCGTTGCGCACGAAGCGGCTGGTGGAAACGCCGACGCTCGCGGTCTGCGGCGCGATCGGCTTGCCGACCTCGGCGCCCACCGAATTGAGCGTCGGCAGCAGCAGCAGCGGAAAGCCGAGCACTTTGCCGACCAGCGCCTGGAAAGTGCCGAACATGGCGTTGGTCGAGGTGTTGCTGCCGGAGAGCGCCACGCCGATGAAGCCGAGGATCGGCGCGACGATGATGAAGGCCGGCCCGATCTTGGAGAAGGCGCTGGCGAGCGATCCGGCCATGCCCGAGTAGTTGAAGACATAGGCAAGGCCGAAGATGAACACGCCGACGAGACAGGCGCCCCACATCTGCGACCAGGTCTTGGCGAAGATCTCGCCGACCTGCTTGAGGCTGCACGCGCAGCAGGATCGCGGTGATGATCCACGACGCGAGGATCGCGGTGCCGCCGACGAACGGCGTCCAGTTGAACGCCGCGGTGATCTTCGCACCCGGCGTGATCGCCGAACTCGCGGCGACCGTCGCATGATGCAGCAGACGGATCGACGGCAAGTTGGACCAGGGTCCGGTCCAGGCGACGACCACGACCACCAGCACGGCGATCGGCAGCCAGGCCCAGACGATGTCGCTGCCGGTCAAGTCCATGCGCCGCCGACTTGCGTGTCGCCGACTGACCGGCTGGCCGCCATAGGCCAGGACCTGCGCCGGCCGCCAGACCTTGAGCAGCAGCAGCAGCAGCACGAAGCAGACGATCGAGCCGACGACGTCGGGCAGATAGGGCCCGAGATAGATGGCGGTCGGCAGCTGTCCGGCGATGTAGCCGAGCGAGCCGACGATGGCGAGCGGCCAAGCCGACCACATGCCCTTGCTGCCGGAGACGAGATAAAGCAGGATCCACGGCGGCAGCAGCGCCAGGATGGCGACGATCTTGCCGACCGAGGCCGAGTAGATCGGCAGCAGATCCGAAAACGACATGCCGAGCGTGCCGGCGGTCACCGTCGCGAGCGCGATGATCGGCGCGCCGAGCGCGCCGTAGGAGACCGGCGCGTTGTTGGCGATGGCGGCGACCCGGATGGCGTCGAGATCGGGAATGCCGATCGCGATCAGAATCGGCGCGACGAACGCCCAGGGATAACCGAAGCCGACCAGTCCCTCGAGCAAGGCGCCGAAGGCCCAGGCGAACAGAATGGTTTGCACCCGCACATCGCGGCGTTCCCTGCTGCGACCAGCCAGCGGCGGAATTTCTCGAAGACGCCGGTCGTCACCAGCGTGTTGAACAGCATCACGCCCCAGAACGTGATCCAGTCGACGTTCCAGACGCCGGTCGCGGAGCCGTAGAGATAGGCGCGCACGCCGTCGTCGAGCGGCATCTTCCAGACCCACAGGCCGAGGAGAAAGGTCACGACCGAGCCGATAAGCGTCGCGAGCCACGCCGAGAGCCGCAGCACGGCCAGCAGGAACAACAGCAACAGCACACGGAATGAGCGCCACCAGCCAAGTGACGAACAGATTTCCGGTCGGATCGAGAATTTGCGTGAACATTGGCGTCCCCCCAGCAAGCGCCGTGCAAACGGCGCCTATCGTTCAAGTCGCGTCGCCTTCGATGGCCGTAGGCTTGGTCGCAAAACCGCCTTCGGCGACATCTAGCGAACGAGATGTTTTCTCACCCCTCGCACACTAGGCGAGTCCCGCGGCGACCGCTATTGGAGCCATCGTCGCGGGAGCCCCACTACTAACATTGTCCGATGGATCAACTCACCATAATAAGCATAGTGCGGTGCACCATCGACCTCTTGTCGGTTGAAGGGGCGTGCGGCGTGGGCGAGGCACGCTGATTCTTCGCGCCGCAGCGCGCGCATCGCCCGGAAACCGGAGGTCCTCTGTGAAAAACCTTGCCGCGACAATCGCCACGATCTGGCGGCTGTCGATTCCTTATTTCCGCTCCGAGGACCGCTTGGCCGGCTGCATCCTGCTCGGCGGCGGTGATCGCGATCGAGCTGTCGCTGGTCGCGGCGCAGGTCATTCTGAACCAATGGTACAATCGTTTCTACAACACGCTGCAGGATCGCAACTGGGACGCCTTCGTCAGCGCGATCCTGTTCTTCTGCGTGCTGGCGTCGATCTATACCGTGCTTGTGGTCTACCAGACTCTATCTCAATCAATGGCTGCAGATCCGCTGGCGGCGCTGGATGACGCAGAACTATCTGAGCCAATGGCTCAACGCCGCCAATCATTACCGCATGCAGCTTCTCGGCGACGCGGCCGACAACCCGGACCAGCGCATCGCCGACGACCTGCAAATGTTCGTGCAGTACACGCTCACGATCACCACCGGCCTGCTCAACTCGGTCGTGACGCTTTGCTCGTTCATCGTCATCTTGTGGACGTTGTCGGCGCACGCGCCGCTGCACCTGTTCGGCTCGAGTTTCGACATTCCCGGTTATCTGGTGTGGGCGGCGCTGATCTACGCCGTGTTCGGAACCGTGCTCACCCACCTGATCGGCTGGCGGCTGATCCCGCTGAATTTCATGCAGCAGCGCTTCGAAGCCGATTTCCGCTTCAATCTCGTACGCACGCGCGAAAACTCCGAGCAGATCGCTGCGCTCGACGGCGAGGCGGCGGAGCGCGAGAGTCATCTCGGCCGCTTCCGCCGGGTGGTCGACAACTGGTTGGCGCTGATGCAACGGCAGAAGCAGCTCATGTTCTTCACCCAGAGCTATTCGCAGGCCTCGGTCATCTTCCCCTACATCGTCGTCAGTCCGGCCTACTTCGCCGGCGCGATGCAGCTCGGCGGCCTGATGCAGACGGCGTCCGCCTTCAACAGCGTGCAGAACGCCCTCTCCTATTTCATCACCGCGTACCGGCAGATCGCCGAATGGCGTGCGATCATCGCGCGCTTGTCCGGGTTCGAGGACGCGATCGCGGCCGGCCGCGCCGCCGCGGTCACGCCGCCGGCGATCGAGGTCGCGCCCGGCGGCGGAGCGGTGTTTGCGATCGACGCCCTCGATGTGCGTCTGCCGAGCGGCGAGCCGATCGTCGCCGCCGAGC
The DNA here is from genome assembly GCA_963695665.1 of uncultured Alphaproteobacteria bacterium. GTDB lineage: Bacteria > Pseudomonadota > Alphaproteobacteria > Rhizobiales > Xanthobacteraceae > BOG-931. Next base: position 41,482 of record CAVOHL010000007.1, on the reverse strand, counting down.
ACGTCACGTTTGCGCCCGGCGAGCGGGTGCTGGTGACCGGGCCTTCCGGCGCCGGCAAGTCGACGCTGTTCCGCGCCATCGCCGGCATCTGGCCGTTCGGCTCGGGCCGCGTGACGGTGCCGAAGGGCGCCAAGGTGATGCTGCTGCCGCAGCGGCCCTATTTTCCGGTGGAGACGCTCGCCGCGGCGGTCGCCTATCCGGCGAAGGCCGGCACGTTCGACGATGCCCGCATCGGCGAGGCGCTCGATCGCGGTCGGACTTCCGCAGCTCGTCGAACGGCTCGGCGAAGAGGCGCACTGGAATCGCATGCTCTCGCTCGGCGAACAGCAGCGGCTGGCGATCGCGCGCGCGCTCCTGCAGGCGCCCGACTACCTGTTCCTCGACGAAGCGACCGCTTCGCTCGACGAGCCCGCCGAGGCGGCGCTCTATCGCCTGCTGCAGGAACGGCTCAAGGGCGCGACGATCGTCTCCATCGGACATCGCTCGACGCTCGGCGCGTTCCATCGCCGGCGGATCGAGCTCGTGCCGCACGGCGACTTCTATCAGGTGCGGGAGGCGGCGCTGATCTCGGCCGCCGAGTGATGCCGGCGCCGGCGCCCTCCCCGCCTTTCGCGGTCATGCGCAAAACGAAGCGGCCGGCGGCTTTCGCCACCGGCCGCAATTCCTTACGCGTTCGCCCGATCTATTTGAGCGCGTTGATCGAGGTGGCGAACGAAAGCTTGGCGATGAAGGTCGCACCGCACCAGTTGGAGCCGGGAAGCGGGGACGGATTGATCGGCGTGGTGGCGATGCCGGCTCGCGGTGTGATCGCTGGTAAAGGCGTTGCAATCACCCTTGCTCAGGTCGCTCTGATAGTAGCGCAGGTCGAGCGTGAACGCCTTCCAGGTGAACGCGAGACCGACGTCCCAGTTGGCGTAGCTCTTGTACGGGATGCCGGCGGGAAAGCCGGGCACGCCGTAAAACGCATCGCTGGTGCCGAGTTGCCACCAGCCCACATCACCCGAGACGTAGGCGCCGATGCCGTTCTGGAACCACGTCGACGGAGCGGTCAGGGTGACGTTGCCGGCGTAGTAGATGCCCGGCGCGCCCGAATTGAGCACCGACGGCGAGCCCCAGATCGAGCCGCCGAAGTTGAAATTATCGTTCACCGTGTAGGTGGCTTTGCCGTAGCCTTCGACGAAGCTCACATTCTGTTTGACGACGTTGCCGTTCGGCAAGGTCGTCGGCGACCGACGGGCCGCCGCCGAGGGTGGTGCAAAGTACCGGCGTGTTGAAGCACTGGCCGCCCGGGTAGTAGTAGTACCAACCGCCGAAATCGAGGGCGAGCTTGTCGAAGGTCGGCCGGATGCCGCCGTAGAAGTCGATCTCGGCCGCGGCGCGGTTGGGGAAGTCGATGCTCTCGCCGGAGACGCCGATATAGCCCTGCAGGTCCTTGCTGAAGTTGTAGCGCGGCTCGAACCCGGCCGCCGTCGAGGGCCGATGATCCGACTGGGTGATGCCGCGGAAATTGTAGTCCGACATCAGCGCCGCGAGTGATCGCGATATCCCACGGATTCGGCGGGGGCGGCGGTGGCGCCGGCGCCTTCACGGCCATGTCGGCGGCCATGGCGGCGGATGCCGCGAGGGTCGCGGCGACAACGAGCGAAACGGTAATTCTTTTCATAATCTGCCCCTTTATCCCCTGTCCGTGCGCGGCAAATACCCGACTACCCCAAACACCGCCCACTGGGCCCCGTTCGCGCCGCCCGAAGGCGCGACCGGCATGTCATAATTTTCAATGAGGCGATGGCCAATCCAAGATGAAACAAGCAGCAAATGCTGCCTTTTTACTGCGATCTTCACAAATTCGTAACGAGTGTGGCGCGGGGAACACACTCAAGGGCTTCCAACGCCTGCGGCGGGGCTACATTGCCGCGGTGCGCGGTAACGCCACGCGCTATCCGGCGGGGCGGCACCTGCGCATGCCGGACATGCGCCGGCCAACAGCGAATCGGCCGCCCGCCTCCCGTCCTCTTCGGCTATCATGCGACGGCAATGGCCCGGGTGGGGTCGCGGAGGCTTAGCAATGAAGGCAAGTGTTGACGGGCGCATCATCGCCCAAAGCGACGACATCGTCGCCTGTGACGGCTACCAGTATTTTCCGCGTGCGGCGGTGCGCATGGACTGGCTCGAGAAGGTCGCGAAGACCGAGCATGACCTGGCCTGTCCGCACGGCGTCCAGTTCTACGACGTTGTCGTCGACGGCCAGCGCCATCGGCGCGCGGCTTGGTCATATGAAGCGCCGCGGCCGGCCATGGCGCAGGTCGCCGACCGGTTCGGATTCTGGGAGGACGTCGAGGTGGCGTAAGCCGCGAGCGCAAAGCGCCGCGACAGCCCGCGCCGCGCCGCCCGGCAACGCAAAGAAAGCGATCGCCGCCGCGCGATCGCTCCAAGCGGAAACTTCAATAGCTGAGCGCTGCCGGTCTCCGACCGCAGCGCTTCCTTTGTCAGTCTGCTGAGCGCAAGACCGCCCTAGGCGTCGTCACCGTGGTCGCCGTGACCGCCGCCATGACCACCCCGCGTGACCGCCGCCATAGCCGCCGGCCAAGCCGGAGCCCATGGGAGACGGAGTCCAGGCCGGAGCTGCCGGCTCAGGCGCGGGAGCGGCAGGAGCAGGCTTCCTCGCCGGCGCCTTGTGCTTCGGCGCGGCCTTCTTCGGCGCCGCGGCTTTCTTCGGCGCTGCCTTCTTCGCGACCTTCCTCGTTGACTTCTTCGCCGCCCGCTTTGTTGTCTTTTTCTTCTTGCGTGCCGGGGCCGCCTTCTTCTTTTTCGCGGACTTCTTCTTCGCCTTCGACCTCTTCGCCATAATCGTCCTCCCGATCCATGCTCCGAAATACAAATTCCGTCGGCCTCCAAAGGAGACCGGGTTCACGCCACGCTACCCGCCGAGCCCCACTCAACCCGCGGCCATCAACCTGCGGCCATGGGCGAGCCCCTTGCCGCACCCGGCCGCTGCGGCCGAACGGCGGGCGGACTTGGCCCTCCGGTGGCCCAATCGATCAGCTCGACCGTATGGACGGTCGGCAGGTCCGTGCCCGCCGCGATCTGCGTCATGCAGCCGAGATTGCCGGCTGCGATCACGTCAGGTCGCAATCTCTCGATAGTCCCGACTTTGCGCTCGCGCAACCTCCTTGCGATGTCGGGCTGCAGAATATTGTAGGTGCCGGCCGAGCCGCAGCACAGATGACCGTCGGGAACATCCTTGACCGCGAAGCCGAGCTTGGCGAGCAGTTCCTTCGGCTGGCGGATGATGCGCTGGCCGTGCTGCAGCGAGCAGGCTGCGTGATAGGCGACGACGAGCCCGGGAGCGTCTGCAACGGGTTCGAGCGGCAGCGCGGCGAGATATTCCACAATATCCTTGGTGAGATTTGCTACGCGCGCGGCCCGTTCGGCGTAGACCGGGTCGTCGCGCAGCATGAAGCCGTAATCCTTCACCGTGGTGCCGCAGCCCGACGACGTGATCAGGATCGCGTCAAGGCCGCCGGCTGCCGTCCAGGCGTCGATATTGACGCGCGCCTGAGCAAGGGCCTCGTCCTCGCGGCCCATGTGATGGACGAGCGAGCCGCAACAGGCCGCGCCTTCCGTCACCGTCACTTCGATGCCGTGCCGCGCCAGCACCCGGATCGCCGCGGCGTTGATCTGCGGCGCGACGATATCGTTGATACAGCCGGCGAGCAGCGCCACGCGGCCTTTGCGCTCGCCCTGCGCCCTGACCGTTTGCGCGACCGGCGCACGATGCGGCCAGCGCCATGGCGCGAGATCGCAGCATCGCGGCAATGCGCTTGAGCCCGAGCGCCCCGGCCAGCGGAGCGAGCGGCTTGGCGAGGAACGCCGCCGCCAGCGCCAGCCGGAAGCGGCGCGGATAGGGCATCAGCCTGGCGAGCGTCGCGCGCAGGAGGCGCTCGATGAGCGGGCCGGCGGTAGGTCTCCTCGATATGCGCACGCGCGTGATCGACGAGATGCATGTAGTGCACCCCGGAGGGGCACGTGGTCATGCAGGCGAGACAGGACAGGCAGCGGTCGATGTGCTGCACGATTTCGGCCGTCGCCGGCCGTTCGTTCTCCAGCATGTCCTTGATCAGGTAGATGCGCCCGCGCGGCGAATCGAGCTCGTTGCCGTCGAGCACGTAAGTCGGACAAGTCGCCGTACAGAAGCCGCAATGCACGCAGGCGCGCAGGATCTTCTCCGACTCCGCGACGTGCGGATCGGCGAGTTGCGCGAGCGTGAAAGAGGTCTGCATGACTATACGCCCGCCCACATGCGCCCGGCATTGAGCACGCCCTGAGGATCGAAGCTCGCGCGCAGGCGCTTGGTCAATGCCGCAAGGCCGGCAGGCTCGGGCGTAAACACCGCGACGCTGGCGCGCACCGCCGCCGGCGCGCGGATCAGCGTCGCGTGGCCGCCGGCCGCGGCAGCGGCCGCGCGCACGAGGCTCGCGCCGGCATCGTCCGAAGCCGGCAAAGCGGCCCAGACGAGTCCGCCGGCCCAGTCGTACATGATCTCGGCGCCGGGCCTTGGCGACGAGCGTGCGGCCGACCTCGGCGCCGCGCCGAAGGCGCCGTCGAAATTCGCCAAACATCGTGCCGCCCGGCAGGGCCGGCGGCGGCGAACGGCGCAACATCGCGGACCGCGCGCCAAAACGCGCGCGAGGGAGCTTCCGCAAGCGCGTCCGACGCGCCGAACGGAGTGACGATCTTGCCCAACACGCCCTTGCGATGCGCGATCGAGGGAGCAACGCCCTCGAGACGGAATGCCGTCATCGCGGCGCGCGCGCCGGCGACTTCGGCAATGCGCGCAGCCGCGGGCGCCGGCAAATGCGCCGCCGCCGACGCGTCGGCAAATGAGCCCATCACCGCCGCCATGAGCTTCGCCGCCGTCGCATCATCGAGGCCGCGCACCAGGACGGTCTCTTCGGTCTCGGCGCGCGGCAGCGTCTTCACCGTCACGTCGGTCATCGCCGCGAGCGTGCCCCAGGAGCCGGCGAGGAGCTTGCAGAGATCGTAGCCGGTGACGTTCTTGACCACGCGCCCGCCGGACTTGAAGGTCTCGCCGCGGCCGGACACGGCGCTGACGCCGAGGAAATGGTCGCGCGCCGCGCCGGCCTTGATGCGCCGCGGCCCGGAAAGATTTGCCGCCAGCGCCCCGCCGATCGTTCCGGCGCTCTCCGCCGTGCCGAGGAGCGCGGCCATAATCCATCGGCTCGAAGGCGAGCTCCTGTCCGCTTGCCGCCACCAGCGCCTCGATCTCGGCGAGCGGCGTTGCCGCCCTTCGCCGAGAGCACCAGCTCGGCCGGCTCGTAGAGCGTGACGCCGGAGAGCGCGGAGAGATCGAGCGTTGCGTCCCATTGCGCCGCGCGGCCGATCGCGCGCTTGCCGCCATGGCCGACGAGCTCGAGCGTCTTGCCGCCGGCCGAGCGCCCATTGGATCGCCTGCTCGACCTCGGCGGCATCGCGCGGTTTGAGATGCTCGGCGTTCATCCGGCGGCCTGTGGCGGCGCTGTGAATGGCACAGGCGTCAAAACCGGGGAATGTCGGGAAACGCCACGCGGCCCGCATGCACGTGCATGCGGCCGAGCTCGGCGCAGCGATGCAGCGTCGGAAACACCTTCCCCGGATTGAGCAGGCCCTTGTCGTCGAACGCGCATTTGACGCGCTGCTGCTGGTTGAGATCGCTCTCGGAAAACATCACCGGCATCAGGTCGCGCTTCTCGACGCCGACGCCATGCTCGCCGGTGAGCACGCCGCCGACCTCGACGCAGAGCCGCAGGATATCGGCGCCGAACGCTTCGGCGCGCTCGAGCTCGCCCGGCTTGTTGGCGTCATAGAGGATCAGCGGATGCAGATTGCCGTCGCCGGCGTGGAACACATTGGCGACGCGCAGGCCGTATTTCGCCGAAAATTCCTGCATGCGCCGCAGCACCAGCGGCAGCTGCGCCCGCGGGATGGTGCCGTCCATGCAGTAATAGTCCGGCGAAATGCGCCCGACCGCCGGGAACGCCGCCTTGCGGCCGGCCCAGAACAACAGCCGCTCCTCCTCGGTGGCGGAGACGCGGCAGGTCACGGCGCGGCACTCCCGGGCGATCGCCTCGACGCGCGCCAGCAGATGATCGACCTCCGCGCGCGGACCGTCGAGCTCGACGATGAGCAGCGCCTCGACGTCGAGCGGGTAGCCGGCATGAACGAATTCCTCGGCGGCGTGGATCGCGGGGCGGTCCATCATCTCCATGCCGCCGGGAATGATGCCGGCGCCGATGATGCGCGCCGACGCATTCGCCGCCATCCTCGGAGGCGGCAAAACCGATGAGCGCGGCGCGCGCGCATTCCGGCCGCTTGAGGATGCGCACGGTGACTTCGGTGACGACGCCGAGCAGTCCCTCCGAGCCGGTGACGACGCCCAGGAGGTCGTAGCCGGCGGCGTCGAGATGAGTGCCGCCGAGCCGCAGGATCTCGCCGTTCATCAGCACCAGCTCGCAGCCGAGCACGTTGTTGGTGGTGACGCCGTATTTCAGACAATGCACGCCGCCGGAATTCTCCGCGACATTGCCGCCGATGGTGCAGGCGATCTGCGACGACGGATCGGGCGCGTAGTAGAAGCCGGCGTGCTCGACCGCCTGCGACACCGCGAGATTGGTCACCCCGGGCTCGACCACGGCGACGCGGTTGTCGAAGTCGAGCGCGTGGATGCGATTGAATTTGGACAGGCCGAGCAGCACGCCGTCGCCGAGCGGCAGCGCCCCGCCCGAGAGCGAGGTGCCCGCCCCGCGCGGCACGACCTTGATGCCCTCGCGATGGCAGTAGCTGAGCACCGCGGAAACCTGTTCGGTGGTTTCCGGCAGCACCACCACCATCGGCAGCTGACGGTAAGCGGTAAGCCCGTCGCTTTCGAAGGGCCGCATCGCCTGCTCGGAGGCGATGACCCCCTCGCCCGGCACGATGCGCTTGAGCGCCGCCACGATGTCGGCGCGGCGCGCAAGCACGGTCTCATCCGATTGCGGCATTGCAACAGGCATGCGGGTCTTTCCCGGGCGGTCATTGGACGACCGCGAAGCACTATAGCGCCATTTGGCGGCCATGGCCCGCGCGCGATGGCCGCGCTACCGGCGCGCTGCGGCACCAAGCCGCGAATTGGGCGTTGACACGCTATAACGGGGCCGCTTGAACGACGGCGGCGGCGGCGGGGACTTGGACCGGTCCGACGTGACAGGGAGGCTGATGACCATGAGGATGAGGACGCTGATCATTGCCGCTGGGCTGTTGATCGCATCGGCGGCTGCGGGGCTCGCGCAGGACGCCGAAAAAGGCGAAAAATCGTTCAAGAAGTGCCTGATCTGCCACGCGATCGGCCCCGGCGCGCAGAACAAAGTGGGGCCGGAACTCAACGGTCTCGACGGCCGCAAAGCCGGCACGGCGCCGAACTACAGCTACTCCGACGCCAACAAGAATTCCGGCATCGTCTGGAACGAGGCGAATTTCAAGGAATACATCAAGGACCCCAAGGCCAAGGTACCCGGAACCAAGATGATCTTCGCCGGCGTCACCAACGAGCAGGAAATCAACGACCTCTGGGCCTATGTCAGCCGCTTCGACGCCGAGGGCAACATCAAAAAGTAAACGAGGACGGCGCCGCCACCCCGCCGATTTACGTCAAAATAAATTGCGCGAAATATAGGCGCGCTTGTCGTTGACGCGCGAATAGACGCTGTGTCACCTATCTGTGACCCTCGTCACCCCGCCCGATTGGCGCCGCCTGCCGGAGCCAACCGAATGGCGGTATTGCGCCAAGGCGCGCAAGAACGTTAACGAGCGCGGGGTCACGGAGGATTAAGTCCCATGGCGGTTCGGCCGGCATGACCGAAAACGCGCTACGGGCCGCGGCCGGCCCGCAGGATGCTTCCGGCTCCCCATTGCTGGAGATCGCGGACGTGACGATACGCTTCGGCGGCATCGTCGCGCTCGAGAGCGTCACCTTCTCGGTCGGCAAAGGCCGGATCGTCGGCCTGATCGGACCGAACGGCGCCGGCAAGACCACTCTGTTCAATTGCCTGAGCCGGCTTTATCGGCCGTCGCACGGCGACATCCGGCTGAGCGGGCGCTCGCTGAACCGCTGCGCGCCGGCCGACATCGCCGCGCTCGGCCTCGGCCGCACGTTCCAGGCTCCGGCGCTGTTCGCCTCGATGTCGGTGCTCGACAACGTCAAAGTCGGCGCGCATGCGCGCGGCCGCAACGGCCCCTTGACCGACGCGTTGACGCTGCCGCGCACCCGCAGCGAAGAGCACGAGCTCGACCGCAACGCCCGCTCGATGCTCGCTTTCGTCGGCCTTGCCGACGCGGCGAACCGGCCGGCCACGACGCTGACTTTGGGCGCGCGCAAGCGCGTGGAGCTGGCGCGCGCGCTCGCCGGCCACCCGACGCTGCTGTTGTTGGACGAACCCGCCGGCGGGCTCAATCACGAGGAAGTGACGGCGCTCGCCGCGCTGATCCGCTCGGTTCGTGATCAGCTTGGCATCACCGTGCTCCTGGTCGAGCATCACATGGGCCTGGTGATGAGCCTTTCCGAGCAGGTCGTGGTGCTGAATTTCGGCAAGGTCATCGCCGACGGATCGCCCGACGAGGTGCGCAGCAATCCGGCCGTGACCGAGGCGTATCTGGGGACGCGGCACTGATGGCGCCGATCCTGGAGCTGCGTGCGCTCAAGGCCTTCTACGGCCAGTCCGAGGTTTTGCACGGCATCGATGTCGCGGTGGAGCAAGGCGGCATGGCGGTGCTCCTCGGCGCCAATGGCGCCGGCAAGACCACGACGCTGCGCGCGATCTGCGGCATGGTCCGCAGCGAGGGCGAAATTCTGTTTTCAGGAAAGCCGCTGAAGCAGCGCAGCAGCGAACAGGTCGCGGCCTTGGGCGTGGCGCATGTGCCGGAAGGGCGCGGCACCTTCGTCGGTCTGACCGTCGAGGAAAATCTTCGCCTCGGCGCCTACACGCGTTCGCGCAACCCGCAGGAGGGCTTGCAGCGGATGTACGGCTATTTTCCGATCCTCGCCGAACGCCGGCGGCAGCAGGCGGGATCGCTGTCCGGCGGCGAGCAACAGATGCTGGCGATCGCCCGCGCCTTGATGATGACGCCGCGCCTGCTGGTGCTCGACGAGCCCTCGTTCGGTCTCGCGCCGCGCATCGTCGAGGACATCTTCACCATCGTCGAGCGGATCCGGCGTGAGGACGGCGTCAGCGTGCTGCTGGTGGAGCAGAATGCGAACCTGGCGCTGGAATTGGCCGACTACGCCTATCTGATCGAAACCGGCTATGTCATCGCGTCGGGCACCGCCAAGGCGCTGTCGGACGATCCCCAGATCCGCCGTTCCTATCTCGGATATTGATCGATGCACCAGCTCCTGCAGCAGATCTTCTCGGGCCTCGCCGTCGGCGCCATCTACGGCAGCGTGGCGCTGGCCCTGGTCATGATCTACCGCGCCACCGACCTGATCAACTTCGCGCAGGGCGAGATGGCGATGTTCTCCACCTACATCGCCTGGACGCTGGTGAATGCCGGATTGCCGTTCTGGGCGGCGTTCGTGATCACGCTCGCGGTGTCGTTCCTGGGCGGCATGACGATCGAACGCATCCTCATCCGACCGGTCGAGAACGCGCCAGTTCTGGCCTCGGTCATCGTGACCATCGCGCTCGCCTTGATCTTCAATTCGCTGGCCGGGTGGATCTACAGCTACACCGTCCAGGATTTCCCGAGCCCGTTCCCGGACCGGCCGATTCTCGGCGCGCTGATCACGACCAACGATCTCGGAGTGATCGTCGTGACGCTGTTGATGCTGGCGCTGCTGTTTTGTTTTTCCGCTTCACGTCCACCGGATTGGCGATGCGCGCGGCCGCGCAGAATCCGATTTCCGCGCGGCTGTGCGGTATTCCGGTCGGGCGCATGTTGGCGATCGGCTGGGGCTTGGCGGCGGCGATCGGCGCGACCGCCGGCATCATGGTGGCGCCGGTGCTGTTCCTCGATCCTTACATGATGGGCGGCGTGCTGCTCTACGCCTTCGCCGGCGCGCTCCTCGGCGGGATCGGCAGCCCGGTCGGAGCCGTCGTCGGCGGCTTGATCGTCGGCGTCACCGAGAATCTTGTCGGCACCTATCTGATCGCCAGTCAGCTTAAGCTCACCGTGGCGCTGGTGTTGATCATCCTCGTGCTGGTGTTCAAGCCGCACGGATTGTTCGGCACCGGGATCGTGCAGCGGGTGTGACGATGACGAAGGGTTTCGCTGTCGTGGTTCCCGACCGGATTGCCGCCGGCCAATACGCCGGGCTCAGCCTCGGCGCCTGGCGCTGATCGGCGCACTGGTGCTGATCGCGCTCGCCGCCGCGCTGCCGTTCTTCGTCAGCAATTATCACGTGTTCGAGCTGACGATGGTGATGATCTACACCATTGCCGTGCTCGGGCTGAACATTCTGACCGGCTATAACGGCCAGATCTCGCTCGGCCATGGCGCTTTCTTCGCCGCTTGGCGCCTACACCACCGCGATATTGATGCAGCGCTACGGCGTCCCCTACTGGGCCACCTGCCGCCGGCGGGCTTGATCTGCTTCGTACTCGGCGTGCTTTTCGGGCTGCCGGCCTTGCGCTTCGAAGGTCCCTATCTGGCGCTCGTCACCCTGTCGATGGCGCTCGCCATGCCGCAACTGCTCAAATATTTCGACACCTGGACCGGCGGCGTCCAGGGCATCAACCTGGTCAAGGTGGCGCCGCCTTCCGGGACTCGGCATCGACCACGACCGTTGGCTCTATCTTCTACGTGTCGTGGTGCTGATTCTGGCGATCCGCGTCGCCGCCAACTTGCTCATGGGCGCACCGGCCGGGCCCTGGTCGCGATCCGCGACCACCCGATCGCGGCGGCGGCGATGGGCATCGACAACGCCCGCTACAAGACGCTCGCCTTCGGCATCAGCACGCTGTTCACCGGCGTCGCCGGATCGCTTGCCGCCATCGTGGTCAGCTATCGTCTCGCCCGAGGGCTTACTGCTGTTCCTGTCGATCGCCTTCCTGGTCGGATCGACAATCGGGGGGATTGCGACGATTAGTGGCGCGATTGTGGGCGGACTTTTCATTGAATTCGTGCCCAACCTTGCTAACGACATCTCCGACGCTGCGCCGGCGGCCCTCTACGGGCTGGCGATGCTGCTGTTCATGTATGCGATGCCGCTGGGCGTTGTCGGCTCGCTCGCACCATTGTTCTCCCGCTTGCTGCGGCAAATTCAAGCGCGCGGCGCGATCCTCTCGGGAAGTGATGGAAAGTAAACGGAGGAAATCATGGCAATGAAACCAAGCATAGTGACCGGCCTAACGATGACCGGCCTTGTTCTCGCTGGTGGTCTCGCTTTGGCCGCAGGCCAATACGGGCCGGGCGCCACCGATACCGAGATCAAGATCGGCAACACCATGCCTTATAGCGGCCCGGCCTCGTCCTACGGCGCTATCGGCAAGGCGGAGACCGCCTATTTCAACATGATCAACGATCAGGGCGGCGTGAACGGCCGGAAGATCAACTTCATCAGCCGCGACGACAGCTACAGCCCGCCGAAGACCGTCGAGCAGGTGCGCAAGCTGGTCGAGGAAGACCAGGTTCTGCTGACCTTCAACCTCCTCGGCACCCCGCCCAACACCGCCGTTCAGGGATATCTGAACGACAACAAGGTGCCGCAATTGTTCGTCGCCACCGGCGCCGACAAGTGGAACGACCCGAAGAACCATCCGTGGACGATGGGCTGGCAACCAAGCTACCGGATCGAGGCGCGCATCTATGCCCGCTATATCCTGCAGAACCTGCCGAAAGCCAAGATCGCGGTGCTCTACCAGAACGACGATTTCGGCAAGGACTATCTGATAGGCCTGCGCGAAGGATTGGGCGACAAGGCGGACAAGATGATCGTGGCCACCCAGAGCTACGAGACCACCGATCCGACCATCGATTCGCAAGTCGTGTCGCTGCAGGCGAGCGGCGCCGACGTCCTGCTCACGGCGGCCATTCCCAAGTTCGCCGCACAAGTGATCCGCAAGGTCTACGACACCGGCTGGAAGCCCACCCACCTCCTCAGCAACGTGTCGACGTCGGTCAAGGCGGCGCTGCAGCCGGCCGGGCTCGACAAGTCGATTGGGATCATCTCGGCTGGTTACGGCAAGGAAGTCACCGATCCGAAATGGCAGAACACGCCCGAATACAAGGAATGGCTCGCCTGGATGCAGAAATATAACCCGCAGGGCAACATCGCCGACGCCAACAACGCCTATGGCTACGGCGTCTCGCAGACTCTGATTGCCGTGCTCAAGGCGTGCGGCAACAACCTCACCCGCGAGAACGTGATGAAGCAGGCGGCCAGCATCCATGAGTTGAAGCTGCCGCTGCTGCTGCCCGGCATCAGCGTCTCCACCAGTGCGACGGATTTCGCTCCGATCAAGCAGATGCAATTGGAGAAGTTCGACGGCACCACGTGGGAGATGTTTGGTCCGGTGATCTCCGGAGCCTCGAGCTAGACCGCTCGCAGATTGCGATCGATGCAAAGAGTGGCCGGCCTTGCCGGCCACTCGCGCATTGGGCTGCCGTTCGCTTGGGTGCCGATGCTCCTTCCCGGCATCACGCTTTCGACCAGCGCCGACGATTTTGCGCCGATGAAGCAGCTCCAATTGGAGAAATTCGACGGCGCCACCTGGAAGCTGTTCGGCGAGGTGATCTCGGGCTCCGGCAGCTAGGGCGTGTACTCATAAATCGAGGTCGACGAGCAACAATTGGGCAATGACCGCTTTGCTCCTGAAAGTGGACATTCCCCGGCGCCATCGCGATGTCCGCTAAGGACCGGAACACGACATACGGGAACCACCTGCTCGACTGCCTCGTCGGCGGAGAAGCACGAACGGTCGATAAGCAGGCTCAAGGAGGACTGTTGTTCCCCTTTGGTGCTCCTGCTCACCATTGTCATGCGGAGTGTGACTATGGCTGCGCTGCCAAATTTGGGTCTCCTCCGGTTTGTCCCAATGTGTGCGTTCACGGGGCGTGCGAGTAATCTGTGTTATAGACGGAAATAGCTCAAAAGCCGCCACCACAGTCTACGCACTCGCGCGGCGCGTTTTCATTGGTAGGCGTGACTTCCGGTTCGGGTCAGAAACAGAAGTGACGTCCTTGAATTGGGATGTCTGCTTTGCCTCCGCAGAGCGGACATTGCCAACGCTTTTATGAGTACGCCCCGGTCAATCGGCGGCGGCATCCGCCGGCAGCGGCGTCTGCACGACCACGCCGCGGGCGCGTGCGTCGGCAACGCCGAGCGCGCGTAGCGCAATGAGCGCGAGCGATTGCACGATTTCGCGATCGCGGCCCGACGTTGCGGGCGCGAGCGGCCCGATCAAGCCTTCGACGAGAAGCCCGACCAGCGCGGCCGCGGCCAGCGCCGCATCCTGGTCCGGCAGGTGCCGGCCGGCTACCGCCGCGGTAATGCGCAGGGCGAACTCGGCGGCGAGCGATTTGCGAAAGTCGAGCCGCGCCGCGTCGAGCTCGGCGTCGACCGGCTCGGCGATCGCCGCGAAAGCCAGCCGGCGGTTGCGCACGGCCCGCGCCGCAAAGGTCATGATCGCCGCGGCAAGCGCCGAGAGCGGCCCGGGTGCGGCTTCGGCGGCGCGGCGCAGCGCGCCGAGCTCGCGCTCGGCAATCTCCGCCAGCACGGCGGCGACGAGGTCGGTCTTGGCCGGGAAGTAACGGTAGACGGTTCCGGCGGCGATGCCGGCGCGCGCCGCGACCGGCACGATCTGCACCGCCGCCATGCCGCCTTCGCTCGCCGCCTGCCGCGCCGCGGCGATGATGGCGTCATGCCGGGCGGCAAGGCGACGGACGACATTCTCGGTGCGGCGATAGGGCATGGGCGGTTCGGCTAAGGGAATCGCACAGGAGCACCCTAGCAAAAGCTGAATTGGGATTCAGCGGCCCCCCTACGCGCCTTTCTCGGCGAGCGACTTGGCGCGGATCTTGGCGAGCGTGGTCGCCGGCGTGATCGCTTCGGGATCGATCTTGAGGCGGATGATCGCCGGCTTGCCCGACGCCTGCGCCGCCTTGAACGCCGCGGGAAAATCCGCGGTGCGCTCGACCGTCGCGCCGAAGCCGCCGAAGGCGCGGGCGTAGGCGGCAGAAGTCGGGATTGCGCAGCTCGGTCGCGACGATGCGGCCGGGATATTCGCGCTCCTGATGCATGCGGATGGTGCCGTAGATGCCGTTGTCGGCAACGATCACGATGATGGGCAGGCCGTACTGCACGGCGGTCGCGAATTCCTGCCCGTTCATCAGGAAGTCGCCGTCGCCGGCGACGCAGACGACCATGCGCTCGGGATAAAGCCGCTTCATCGCGACCGCGGCCGGCACGCCATAGCCCATCGAACCGGAGGTCGGCGCGACGTGGCTGGCCGAAACGGCGGAAGCGGTAGAAGCGGTGAATCCAGGCGGCGTAATTGCCGGCGCCGTTGCAGATGATCGCATCGGCGGGAAGGTTCTCGCGCAGCCACACCATGACCGCGCCGAGATTGACGCCGCCCGGCTGCGTCGGTCGGCTTTTCCGTCCAGGCGAGATAATCGGCGTGCGCGGCCTCGGCCTCGCCCGCGCGGCGCGCCCGGCACGGCGAGATGCATCGAGCGCCGCGGCAAACGCCGTCGGCGTCGCATGGATGGCGAGATGCGGGCTGTAGACGCGGCCAAGCTCTTCGGCGCCCGGATGCACGTGCACGAAGTTGGTCTGCGGCCGCGGAATGTCGAACAGCGTGTAGCCCTGCGAGGGCAATTCCCCCATGCGCCCGCCGATCAGGACCACGAGATCGGCGGATCTTGATGCGCGTCGACGAGCTTCGGATTGGGGCCGATGCCGAGGTCGCCGGCGTAGCAGGGATTGCAGCGCATCGAAGAGATGCAGGCGGCGGAACGTCGTGGCGACCGGCAGCGCGAAACGTTCTGCGCGAAGCGCGCGAGGCCGTCGCGAGGCCGCCTGCGACCAGCGGCTGCCGCCGAGGATCAAGACCGGCGAGCGCGCGCCGGCCAGGAGCTGCGCGAGCTTCGCCATCTCGGCGGCGCCCGGCGAGGTCTCGACCGGCGGCAAAGGGCGGCGCGTCGCGCGACCGCGACGCGCTCGGTGAGCATGTCCTCGGGCAGGCTGACCACCACCGGGCCGGGCCGGCCGTTGGCGGCGGTATGGAAGGCGCGCGAGACGATCTCCGGCACGCGCGCCGGGTCGTCGATCTCGGTCGCCCATTTCGTCATCGAGCCGAACACGGCGCGGTAGTCGAGCTCCTGAAAGGCTTCGCGCTCGCGCATGTCGCGCGCGACCTGGCCGACGAACATGATCATCGGGGTCGAATCCTGGCGCGCGATGTGGATGCCGGGCGAGGCGTTGGTCGCGCCGGGTCCGCGGGTGACGAAGCAGACGCCGGGACGGCCGGTCGCCTTGCCGACCGCCTCCGCCATCATCGCGGCGCCGCCCTCCTGCCGGCAGACGGTGACTGCGATATCGCTGTCGTGGAACGCATCGAGCGCCGCGAGATAGCTCTCGCCCGGCACGCAGAACACGTGGCGCACGCCGTGAATGCGCAGCTGCTCGACCAAAACCTCGGCCGCGGTTCGCATGTTGTCCTTACCGCGCATCGGCTCCTCCTTCGCCCGCAGAGTCCCCTTGCACAATCGAGGGCAAAAGTGAAATTGCCCTAAAGCGCTCAGGCGGACCGCCGCCACTGCACACTTCGGCGCCGCCGGCTGGAGGCAAATCGACGCATCGGGCACGCCGGCGGCGACCCCGGCGCGGGCATGCGCGCCACCGGCGACAGCTTGATTGACTGACACAGTGCCGGCCCAATATAAGCGCCGGGTCCCCTCGCTCAGAAAGGCCGATCATGGCGAGCAGCGATTCGACCGCGCCAGCGGGTATGCACTCCCCGGAAGCCACACGCCGCGACTTCCTCTTCATCGCCACCGGCACCGCAGCTGCGGTGGGCGCCGCGGCGACACTGGTGCCGCTGATCGGCCAGATGAATCCCGACGCCTCGACCCTCGCGGCCGGCGGGCCGGTCGATCTCGATATCAGCAAGATCGAAGAAGGCGCGCAGGTCGTCGTCTATTGGCGCCAGCGTCCGGTCTTCGTCTTCCACCGCTCGAAGGACACGCTGCAGGCGATGCAAAGCAGCCAGCTCGTGTCGCAGCTATCCGACCCGAATTCCGAGCAGCTGCAGCAGCCGCCTTACGCCACCAACTGGCACCGCTCGGTAAAGCCGGAATTCGGCGTCGTGGTCGGCATCTGCACCCATCTCGGCTGCATCCCGCTGTTCTACCCGACCCCGAACGCGACCTCGCCGACCCCCGACTGGAAGGGCGGCTATTTCTGCCCCTGCCACGGCTCCAAATACGATCCAGCCGGCCGTGTCTTCTCGGGCGTCCCGGCACCGTACAATCTGCCGGTGCCGCCCTATCGCTTCGTCAACGATACGACGCTGCGGGTCGGCGAAAATACCGGCAATTCGGCCTTCGATTTCGGCTCGATCCGGCAGCTTTGACGCGCCGCGCGCGCGTTGCGATGGAATGTAGATCAGAGCTGCCGCCGCGAATTGGGCGCGCGCAACCCTCGCTGTTCGCCATCATCGTCGGTATCGTCACCGGCTTGGGCGCGGTTCTCTTCCGCGCCCGCATTGGGCTCATCCATAACGTCACCTTCCGCGGCCGTTCAGAAAAGATCCGGAAAAGGCAATCGAGGAGGAAGACAATGAGTTTCAATCGTCGGGCGGTAACCTTCGCAGGCGTGCTCGCGTTCGCCGCGTCAACGCGAAGCTCCCGTCTGTTTGCGCAGTCAAACGACGAGGCGGCGGTGCTTGCCGCCGTCGAGGCATTGAGCAAGGCGATGCTCGCCGCGGATCGCGCTCAGCTCGAGGCTCTGGTTGCCGAGCAGTTGAGTTACGGTCATTCCGGCGGCACCATCCAGACCAAGACTCAATTCGTCGATGTCATCGCCAACAAGCAGACGATCTACAAGTCGATTGTGCTCGCCGAGCCGATGACCGTGCTCGCCGGCAACGACGCGATCGTGCGCCATGTCGCGGCGGTCGAGGCCGAGGTCGACGGCAAAGTCGGTGGTGGCAAAGATCGGCGTGCTGCAGGTCTGGATCAAGCAGGACGGCCGCTGGAAGCTCCTGGCGCGGCAGGCCTTCAAAAGCTGATCGACTTTGTCGCCGGCTAGGCGCCGGCGACCGCGCGCCGATCCGGCACGGGCTTACGGCCGAACAGCGGTGGGCTCTCCGCGGGTCGGCGATTCCGGAACGCCCCGTTCGCGATCCAAGAACAGCGTTTGCAGCGCCGGCACGACCACGAGCAGGATGAGTGGTCCGATGAACATGCCGCCGACGACCACGGTGGCCAACGGGCGCTGAACCTGACTGCCGATCCCGGTCGAGATCGCCGCCGGCAGCAGGCCGATGCAGGCGGACAGGGCCGTCATCATCATCGGCCGCATTCGCTGCGAAGCGGCGTGGAACATCGCTTCGATCGCGCTCGTGCCCGTCGCCCTGACCTCATTGTAGTAGGTCATGACCAGGATGCCGTTCATCACCGACACGCCGAACAGCGAGACGAAGCCGACGGCGGCGGAGATGCTGAAATCCAAGCCGGAGAAATAGAGCGCCAGCACGCCGCCGCCGACGGCGAACGGAATACCCGCGAGCGCCATCAGGCTGTCACGCAGCGAATTGAACAGGCCGTAGAGGAGCACGAGGATCATCAAAAGACTGATCGGGACGATGATCGCCAGACGCGCCTTGGCCTGCTGCAACTCCTCGAACTCGCCGGCCCAGAGGATACGATAGCCGCTCGGCAGCTTGACGTTCCGGGCGATGCGCTGCTGCGCCTCGGCCACGGTGCCGCCGAGGTCGCGCCCGCGGACGCTGAACTTGATCGGGATAAATCGCTCGTTGCGCTCGTGATAGATGTAGGAGGCGCCGGTATCGAGCGAGATATCCGCAAGCTCGCTCAACGGGATGTAAGCATTGACCCCGCCCGCCGTCTGCAAGCCGACCTTGATATTGCGAACCGTGTCGATGTCGTCACGGTACTGGGTCGCGAGCCGCACGGTGACGCTGAATTGGCGATCGGCCTCGAGGAGCGTCGTCGCCGCAGTGCCGCCGAGCGCCGCCTGAACGACGCTGTTGATGTCGCCGGCATTGAGCCCGTATCGGGCCGCCCGCTCGCGATCGACCTTGATGTTCAGATTTGGCTGTCCGAGGACGGGAAAGACGCCGAGGTCGGTCACGCCCGGCACCTTCGCCATCTCCTTCATCACTTCTGCCGAGATTTTCTCCAGCTTGGCCAGATCGCGGCCGATGATCTTCACCGAATTGGCGCCTTTGACCCCGGATAATCCTTCTTCGACATTGTCCTGAATGTATTGCGAGAAATTGAAACCGATACCGGCAAACTCGTTGGCAAATTTCGTTTGCAGCTCCTCGACGATCTTTTCTTTGGTCACCCCGGGCGGCCACTCGTCGAACTGCTTGAGCGGCACGAACAGCTCCACATTGTTGAAACCGGCGGCATCGCTGCCATTGTCCGGCCGGCCATGCTGCGAGACCACGGTGATGACTTCCGGATATTGCAGCAGGATGTCGCGAATCCGGCTGACGATGGGCATGCCCGCCTCGAGCGATATCGTCGGCGGCATCGTCGCGCGGATCCACAGATTGCCTTCTTCCAGCGCCGGCAGGAATTCGGTGCCGAGCCGCGGCGCCACCAGCGCGAAGACGCCAAGGCAAGCCGCGGCGATGACGGCCATGATTTTGCGGTGCGACAGCGACCATCGCAGGACCGGGGTGTAAGCGCCGCGCAGCACGCGGACCAAGAGCGTCTCGGTCTCCGCGACATGTTCGGGAAGCAGGTAGGAGGCGAGCACCGGAGTGACGGTGAACGTCGCGATCAATGCGCCGAAGAGCGCGTAGCCATAGGTGCGCGCCATCGGATTGAAGATCTGGCCCTCGACGCCCTGCATCGTGAACAACGGAACGAATGCGGCCACGGTAACGGCGGTCGAGAACAACACCGCTTTGTCCACCTGCAGCGAACTCGCGAATATGATGCGCAGGCGATCAGACCACGCGCCGCGCCCGGTCGATCGGGTCGACGGAGATTCGAATTGCCCTTCCGCGTACTCCCGCAGCAGAAGCTGCCGGCTCTCGGGGCTCGCCTGAAAATTGCGGAAGATGTTCTCGACCAGGATGACCGCCGAATCGACAATGATCCCGAAGTCCACGGCGCCGACCGACAAGCAGATTTGCGTCCTCGCCGCGCAAAACCAGAATAATGATGCTGAAGAACAAGGCGAACGGAATGTTGATGCCGACGATGATGGCGCTGCGCAGATTGCCGAGGAAGACCCACTGCACCATGAACACCAGGAGGCAACCGAAGATGAGGTTGTGCAGGACCGTCGTGGTGGTGACCGACACCAGGGTCGTGCGGTCGTAGAATGGAACGAGCTTCACTCCGGGCGGCAGGGTGCCGTCACTGTTGATCTTGTCGATTTCCGCCTTGATCCGCGGCACCACGTCATTGGTGTGCAGCGTCCGGTTCATCACCACGATCGCGGCGACGATGTCGTCTTTCGGCGTCGCGGCCGGCTTGGCCGAGCCGGGGGACATGGCCGACATAGACTTTGGCGACATCCTTGACCTTGACGGGCAAGCCGTTCGATTGCGCCAGCACCACGTTGCCGATGTCGGCGATATGATAGCCCTGGGTCAAATCGTCGGCGCCGCCGCTGTCCAAAAGGCCGATGCCGCGGATGTTGACCGATTGCTGCCCGAAATTGATGGTCCGACCGCCCACATTGGTGTTGGCGTTGCCGATGGCGCTGATGACCTGAGGCAACGTGACGTTGAAAGCATCAAGCTTGTGGAGATCGACCTCGACCTCGAATTCCTTCGTCGTTCCGCCCCAAGTGTTGACCTGAACGACGCCCTCGACCGTCAGCAGGCGGCGCTGCACGATCCAGTCCTGGACGGTGCGAAGATTGGTCAATCCAAAATGCGGCGGACCCTTGACCTGATAACGGTAGATTTCTCCGACCAGGCTCGACCCTTGAATCGACGGCGTGACGTTGTTCGGCAGACTGACGTTCTGCTGCAGGCTGATTTCCGCCTGGGTAAGAGCAAAATAGTAGTCGACGCCGTACTTGAACGTCACGCGGACGAAGGAGAGGCCGTAGAACGACGTCGAGCGGATCACATCGACCCCCGGCGTAGCGGCGAGACCGACTTCCATCGGGATGGTGTAATAGCGCTCCATCTCCTCGGCGGAGAGACCCGCCGCCTGCGCCGTGATTTCGAGAATGACCGGAGCCGGATTGGGATAGGCTTCGATGTTCAGCTTAGTAAAGGCGATGAGTCCGCTGCCGACGAAGACCAGCAAACCCAACAGCATGATCGGCCGCCGGGTCAGGGCGAATTCGAGCAGGCGCTTCAGCACAAGTCCGCCTCGGGCTTGACCAGGCCGGCGGCCACGGCCTTGGTCACGGCTTCCGTACGCGTCGTGGCGTGCAGCTTGATGCGGGCGTTGTTGATGTGAAAATCCACCGTCCGCTTGGACAGCTGCAGCTTGCGGCCGATTTCGGTGGAGGTCTTGCCGCGCGCCACCAGAGTCAGAACCTGGATTTGACGATCGTTGAGCCGCACCCGCTTCGGCGATTGTTTGGCGCGGGCGACGCCGGCAAGCCGGGCGCTGATGATGAAAACGAGCCGGTCGAAATCGATCGGCTTGGTCACGTAGTCGTCGGCGCCGAGCCGACGCCCCTTGAGCTCGTTGTCGCGGTCGGCCAGCGCGGTCAGAAACACAAAGGGTATCCGGCCGAAGCGTGGAGCGATCTCGTTCAATCGTTCCAGGACCTCGAAGCCGGTCATCGACGGCATGCCGATGTCGCAGAGGATGATGTCCGGCGTCGCCCGCATGATCGCCAGCAGGCCTTCCTGGCCGCCATGGGCGATTGCGACCTCAAACCCGCGCTCGACCAGCTCCTCGGCGATCAGCGCTGCGGTTTCACGGTCGTCTTCAATGCACAGGATTTTTCTGCGCGCATCCGCCATGCAGCCCCTCGTCCCGGGCCGGCGGCGCCCCCAACGCAACTAATCGGCCACGGCCAACCTGTTTTCCGGGTGAGGCGAAATAGAGAGAGAAAATTCCCTGGCGTAAACTCGTATAAGTAACAGGTATCGCGCCGTCGGGCCGCAGCGGCCTACGCGTGACGGCATGCCACGAAAACCTGCCCAAAACCTTGCACGAAAACCTTGGCTGAGCCGACCCCGGAGGCGCTCAGTGAGTGACCGCTAACGAATGATCGGCAAGCTTGGTCGCGTCTCGCGCCCGGCTTTCCATCTCGCGCCGGATGCGAACCGCCTGCGCATTGTCATCGAGCGCTACGTCGGCGGCGGTCACGAAATCGCCCGCGGCAACGTCGCGCACAAGCTTGACGCGATGGGCAAGCCCGATCGGCAAGGCGCCGAGCTTGAGGCTGCGCGCCGCCGGGACGAGCTTGGCATAGACGCAATAACCGCCCTCCCCGTCGAGCATCTCGCCGGCCCGCAAGGCGCGTTTGGCGACCGCGACCGCGTCGCCGCGCCAGCCGCGGCAGCTTCCGGTCGGCTCGCCGCGCAGCGCCACGTTGAGCACCGAGATCGACAATTCAAGCCCGATCAGATGGTACGGCTTGTACATCGCCGCGTAGCGCCCGGTCGCATCGGTCGGCAGCCCGTATTGCTTGAAGCAGGCCGCGGCGTAGTCGTTGGCGGCCTTGAACACCACATAGACGCCCCAGCGCAGATCGCGCTCGACCGGCTTGCCGTCGCGCTTGAGCGAGGAGACCACTTCGACCATGCCCTCGCCGGCCAGCACGCCGCCCGATTGCCGCGGACGCAGCACGCTCGCGAGCTCATCCGCGCCGCAGGGCGGAAAGCCCAGGCCGTCATGCGGCACGTCGAGCCCGCAGGCATTGGCGACCGCCGCCATCTCGATCGCCGATTTGGTGCCGTCGAGGAAGGAGTTGAACATCTGCGAGTTCATGCCGGCGCGCTTGGCCTCGGCGGCGGTGAGACCGTAATGCTCCCACACGCCGTCGGGCGTGACCGTGTGATAGGCCGGCAGATATTTGGTGCCTTTGCCGGCGGCGGTGACGGTGAACCCCGCCGAGCGCGCCCAGTCGACCATCTCGGCGATGAGCGCGGGCTGGTCGCCATAGGCCATGGAGTAGACCAAATCGGCGGCGCGCGCCTTGCCGGCGAGCCACGCCCCGGCGAGCGCGTCGGCTTCGACATTGACCATGACGATATGCTTGCCCGCCTCGATCGCCATGATCGCGTGCGCGATGCCGGCCGGCGCATCGCCGGTCGCCTCGACCACGACCTCGACGCGCTCGTCCTCACAGGCATCGCGGCCGTGCTCGGCGAAGCGCGTGCGCGCGATGCGCGCGGCGTCCCAGCCGACATTGCGGCACGCGGCCTTGGCGCGCTCGGGATCGAGATCGGAGATCACCGCGACTTCGAGGCCGGCGATCGACGGCACTTGCGCCAGAAACATCGAGCCGAATTTTCCGGCGCCGATCAGCCCGACGCGGACCGGCTTGTCGGCGGCGACGCGCGCGGCGAGCATGGATTGCAAATTCATGATTTCGTCTTCCGCCTACTGGACCAGGTCCGGCCACGGCACGATCGTCGATTTCACTGTCTTCATCGCCATGGCGTCGGCGACGGCGCGGCCGATGCCGTCCTCGGAGAACGGATAGAGCGTCTGCATCTCGAGCCAGGGGTATTTGCCGCGCGTGCGATAGAGCATGTCGACGCCGAGCGGCAAATCGTTGCCGGTAAAGCCCCATGAGCCGAGCACGTTGATGTCCTTCGCGCAGATGCGGTGCCACGAGGTCATGATCGACGCCGGCATCGGTGAACTGGCCCATTTCGACATAGGTGCCGCCGTCGCGCAGAAACTCGATTCCCTCCGGGCCGGCGCTGGGATGGCCCGAGCAATCCATGACCAGGTCGGCGCCAAAGCCGCCGACGATGTCGCGCACTTTTTTGATCCGCTCATCGGGCGTCTTGAACTCCTCGATATTCACCGTCGCCTCGGCGCCGAACTTGCGCGCGAGCGCAAGCCGCGGCGTCTCCGGCGCGCCGACGCAGATCACCCTGCCCGCGCCCATTTCCTGCGCGGCCGCCACCGCCAGAATCCCGATCGGGCCGGAGCCCTGGATGACGACGGTGTCGCCCCATGTGAATCCGCCGGCGCGGATCGCGCGATTGAAGGCGCGGATGCACGAGGTCAGCGGCTCGGACAAGGCGCCGAGCCGCAGCGGCATGTCGTCGGGCAATTTGTAGATCTTCGTGCCCGGCAGCATGTCGAGATCGACATAGACATATTCCGCCCAGCCGCCCCACAGATGCGGCGGCTTGTCGAAGCCGAGATAGCGGCCGTAGTAGACCGGCGTGAGGCACTTGTTGGCGTTCTCCGGATAGTGGATGCAGTAATAGCAATGCCCGCACGGCATCAGCGGCGGGATCATCACCTTCGATCCCACCTTGAGCGGCCGGCTCATGAAATCCTCTTTGAACTCGCTGCCGACCTCGACGAGGACGCCGCCGAGCTCGTGTCCGAGCGTGAACGGCCACGGCAGCGTCTTCGGCCAGTGACCCTTGAGGATATGCAGGTCGGTGCCGCAAACGCCGCAGGCGCCGATCTTGATGAGCGCCGCCTTCTTGCCGACGTTCGGCCACGGCACGGTGCGGATCACCGGCTGCGCGCCGGGACCGGCGAAGGTGGAAACGCGAATCTGTTCCATCGCTTCCTCGCGCCCGTTCATGCCGAGGACGACGGAGCGTTCCTCGTTACTCCGCCGCGACCCGGCGCGAGCGCGCGTGAGCGAGCAGCGCGTCGTCGGCCACCGGAACGAGCGGCGCGAAGTCGCGGTGCGCGATCCATTCCGGCCGCGTGAACTTGGTGATGTGGTTGGAGACCGCGCACAGCGTCAGATAGACGATCTTGCGCGGGTACGGCGTGATGTTGGGCGGCGAAGCGTGCACCAGATTGCCGTGGAACATCAGCACCGAGCCGGGCTTGCCGGTCGGCGCGACGATGCCGCCTTCGGCCGCGAGCCGCGTCACCGTCTCCTTGTCGAGCGTCCACAGCGGATAGGAGGTGGTGAGCGTATCGTGGCCGGCCTTGAGCACGCCCTGCTTGTGGCTCTTTGGGAATGAGCATCAGCGCGCCGTTGATCGGCATCACCTCGTCGAGGAACACGGCGATGTTCATGGCGCGCGGCTGCGGCATGCCGTCGTCGCGCGCCCAGGTGCCGTAGTCCTGATGCCACTGCCAGACGTCGCCCTCGAACGCGGCTTTGGCGTTGAGCTTGAACTGGTGCACGTAGACTTCTTCGCCGAAGAGCTGGCGCAGCGGTTCGACGAGCCGCGGATGGCAGGCAAGGAGCCGGAACGTCTCGTTGAAGGTGTGGGCGGCAAAGGCGGTGCGCGGGGCGCCGGTCTTCTCCCGCCACACCTCCTGGCGGTCGAGCTTGAGGATCGCCTCGGCATCGTCGCGCAAGAGCGCGATCTCCTCCTCGGAGAAGCAATTGGGAAAGAAGAGGTAGCCCTGCTCCTCGAAGTCGCGCAGTTGGCTCGCCGTCAGCTGCATGGCGTTTTCCTCTGACGTGGTTTTCGGCCCGCCGCGTCGTGCGGGCCTGCTATGCGTTGCCGGCAATTTAGCCCATTTGCCGGTCTGCGGTCGAGCGCAGGCGTGCTTTCGCGCCGCCCGTCCCCCATAATGCCGCATGGCTCTCGACGCCCGCACGCTTGCCGTGCCCATGGCAGGCTTTGCCGCCTTCGTTAATCTCTACTCGCCGCAGGCGCTGTTGCCGACGCTGGCGCACGAATTCTCGGTCAGCGCCGGCGAGATCAGCACGCTCATTACCGCCGCGACCGTGGCGATCGCGCTCACCGCGCCGTTCACCGGCGCGCTCGCCGATGTGCTCGGCCGCAAGCGGCTCATTACCGCGGCGATGTTCGCCATGCTGGTGCCGACGCTGTGCATGACTTTGGCCTCGAGCGTGCCGCAGCTCGTATTCTGGCGCTTCGTCCAGGGTCTGCTGGTGCCGCCGATCTTCACCGTCTCGCTCGCCTATATCGGCGAGGAATGGCCGCCCGGCGATGTGACCCGCATCGCCGGGCTCTATACGGCGGGATCGAGCTTCGGCGGATTTTGCGGCCGGTTCGTCACCGGCGGCGTGGCCGACCTGATCAACTGGCGCGCCTCGTTCGCCGCCACCGCGCTGCTCACGCTTGCCGGCGCCATCGTCGTCGCCGCGGCCTTGCCGCGCGAGCGCCGGTTCGTGCGCTCGGCGGGGCTCCTCGCCTCCGCCCGGCAAATGCTCGCGCATCTGCGCGATCGGCGCCTTCTCGCCATCTACGCGGTCGGCTTCGGCGTTCTCTTCAACTTCACCGCCGTCTTCACCTATGTGAACTTTCACCTGGCGGCGCCGCCCTACCTATTTCCGCCGACGCTGCTCGGCGCCATCTTCGTCACCTACCTCGCCGGCAGCCTGTTGGTGCCCTTGGATCGGCCGCGCGGTCGCGCTGTTCGGCCGCCGCCGCTTCGTCCTTGGCGTCATCGCGGTGTGGATCGCCGGCGATCTTCTGCTCCTGGCAACGCCTGCCGCCATCATCATCGCCGGCCTCGCCGTGTGCGCGGCCTGCGGCCTTCTCTGCCAGGCGGTCTCGACCAGCTATGTGATCACCACCGCCAAGGAAGGCCGCTCGTCGGCGGTCGGCCTCTACGCCTCGATCTTCTATATCGGCGGCAGCGCCGGCGCGTTCCTCGCCGGCCTCGCCTGGAACGCGGCCGGCTGGAGCGGCTGCGTCGCCACGATCGCCATCATGCAGGTGATCGTGGCCATGATCGTTGCCTTCGCCTGGGAACGCTCGCGCGGGTGACCTGGCGCTCTGCGAAATACAGTCGCGCGCCGGCGTTTTGCCGTAACCGGCGAGCATGATAACTCTCAGTCAATGGACAAGAGCGCTTTCAGCGTGCGCGACGATCCTCGCCGGCCAGGCGCCGCAGGACGCGCCGGTGACGGTCAAAGGCTGGGTGCGCACCCGGCGCGACTCGAAGGCCGGCATTTCCTTCGTGC
Organism: uncultured Alphaproteobacteria bacterium; assembly: GCA_963695665.1. Classification (GTDB taxonomy): domain Bacteria; phylum Pseudomonadota; class Alphaproteobacteria; order Rhizobiales; family Xanthobacteraceae; genus BOG-931. The sequence continues at coordinate 15,234 of CAVOHL010000007.1, read as the reverse complement.
ACCTGTCCGACGGATCGTCGTTCCATCCGCTGCAGGTGGTCGCGCCGAACACGCTGCCGAATTACGCCGACGAGGTCCTGAAAATCACCACCGGCTGCGCCGTCGAGGCGACCGGCACGATCGTGCCGTCGCCGGCCAAGGGCCAGCCGTTCGAGATGCAGGCGAGCGCGATCAAGGTGATCGGCTGGGTCGACGACCCGGATACCTATCCGATCCAGCCGAAGCCGCACACGATGGAGTTTCTGCGCGAGGTGGCGCATCTGCGGCCGCGCACCAACGTGATCGGCGCGGCGACGCGGGTGCGGCACACGCTGGCGCAGGCGATCCATCGCTTCTTCGACGAGAACGGCTTCTTCTGGGTCAACACGCCGATCATCACCTCGTCCGACGCGGAAGGCGCCGGCGCGCTGTTCCGCGTCTCGACGCTCGATCTCGCCAACCTGCCGCGCACGCCGGCGGGCGAGGTCGATTTCGGCAAGGACTTCTTCGGCCGCGAGGCGTTCCTGACAGTGTCGGGGCAGCTCAACGTCGAGGCCTACTGCCTCGCGCTCACCAAGGTCTACACCTTCGGGCCGACGTTCCGCGCCGAGAACTCCAACACCAGCCGCCACCTCGCCGAGTTCTGGATGATCGAGCCGGAGATCGCCTTCGCCGACCTTTCCGACGACGCGACGCTGGCGGAGCGGCTCCTGAAATTCACCTTCGAGACGTTGCTGAAGGAAAGGCGAGGAAGACCTCGCCTTCTTCGACGAGCGGATCGAGAAGGGCCTCGTGGCGAAGCTTGCCGGCATCGTCGCCTCCGAGTTCGTGCGCATGGATTACGGCGAGGCGATCGCGGTGCTCGAGCGGGCCAAGGAGAAATTCGAGTTCCCGGTCAAGTGGGGCATCGACCTGCAGTCCGAGCACGAGCGCTATCTCACCGAGAAGCACGCCAAGAAGCCGGTGATCGTGATGAACTACCCGAAGGACATCAAGGCGTTCTACATGCGCGTCAACGACGACGGCAAAACCGTCGCGGCGATGGACGTGCTGGCGCCCGGCATCGGCGAGATCATCGGCGGCAGCCAGCGCGAGGAGCGGCTCGACGTGCTCGACGCGCGCATGACCGAGCGCGCAATCGACAAGGAGCATTACGGCTGGTACCGCGATCTGCGCCGCTACGGCACCGTGCCGCACGCCGGCTTCGGCCTCGGCTTCGAGCGCACGCTTGCCTACGTCACCGGCCTGGCCAACGTGCGCGACGTGATCCCGTTCCCGCGCACGCCGGGGAATGCGCGGTATTGAGGCCGCGACGCTGCTTTATTTTGCCGGCGCTCTTCAAGCTAAGCCGACGCGGAGCATGGCAGACTGTGCTAAGCCTCCCGGCAGCCGGGCGCAACGCGTACCGGCCCGGGAGGTTGATCACATGAAACGCTGGATGGTCATCGCCGCGCTCGTCGGCGCTTTCGTCGTTGCCGCGCCCGCGGCCTGGGCGCAGGTCAACCTTGGACTGGCGCAGGCTCAGCCCGAACAGGTCGGCGTTTCCAAACAGAAACTCGACCGCATCCACGACGTCTTCAAGCACGAGATCGACGACGGCAAGCTCCCCGGCACGGTCGTGCTGGTCGCCCGCAGGGGCAAGGTCGTCTACGCGGATGCCGCCGGCTTCCAGGACAAGGAAGAAAGCAAGCCGATGGCGCTCGATTCGATCTTTCGCATCTACTCGATGACCAAGCCGCTCGTTTCGGTCGCGGCCATGATGCTGGTCGAAGACGGCAAGATCGAGCTGACCGATCCGGTTGCGAAATTCCTGCCGGCGTTCAAGAGCGAGCAAGTGAGCCTCGCGCGCGCCGACGGCGAATTCGCCCGCGTGAGCTACACGACGGTTCCCGCCGACCGCGAGATTACGGTGCAGGATCTGTTGCGGCACACCGCCGGTCTCGCCTATGGGGAAATCACCGTCAATGCTCCGGTCAAGGACGCCTACGCCAAGGCCGGATTGTACAAGCCCGGCGTTCGCGACTATGACGCGCGCGATCTCACGCCGGCCGAGGAGGTCGAGCGGCTCGCCAAGGCGCCGCTCGCGCATCAGCCGGGCACGGTGTGGGAATACAGCCTCGCGGTGGATTTGCTCGGCCGCGTGGTCGAGGCGGCCTCGGGCAAGCGCCTCGCCGATTTTCTCGACGAGCGGCTGTTCAAGCCGCTGAAGATGCAGGACACCGCGTTCTGGGTGCCCGGCGCCAAGATGGGGCGCCTCGCGCAGCCGCTCACCGTCGATCCAGCGAGTGGCCAGGCCAATAAGCTCATCGATGTCGCGGCGGAGCCCAACAACGATTCCGGCGGTGCAGGCGGAGTGTCAACGGCAGCGGATTATCTGCGCTTTGCGCAGATGCTGCTCAACGGCGGAGAGCTTGACGGCGCGCGCGTCCTTTCGCGCACGACGATCGCGCTGATGACCTCGGATCATCTCGGCACGCGGATTGCGGCGCCGGTCACGCCCGGCGAGCTTCTGCTCGGCACGCCCGGCTACACTTTCGGGCTCGGATTTGCGGTGCGCCAGGGCGGCGGCATTGCCGGCGTTCCGGGCTCGCCCGGCGAGTTCATGTGGGCCGGCTATGCCGGCACCTACTTCTGGGTCGACCCGAAAGAGCAACTCGTCGGCATCTTTATGAGCCAGGCGCCGAGCCCGATCCGGGCTTACTACCGTAAGCTCGTCAAGCAGCTGGTCTACGCCGCCATCATCGACTGACCGGCGACGGCGTCGGAGAGGTTCGATCAGTAGCGCAGGTACCCTTCCCGCTCGCTCACCCAAGCCTGCTCATCCGGGATAGCCAACGCATCCAAATCCCGCGGCGTCGCGTGCCGCATCATCCACCCATTCGCGCAACAACGGGCCGCCGTTGATGACATCGATGGCGAGCTTGCCGTGCTCGTACTCGTAGGCGAAATCGCGCCACAGCGGATAGTCGGGATAGAGCCGGCGGATCGCCTTGAAGGCGAGCGCCTGGAGGCGCCAGGGCTTGAACGCCGCGTGATCGTAGCCGGGACCTTCGGTGTGGATCTGCACGCCGTTGCACAGCTTGCCGGCGTGCTTGTGGAACGTCGGTTCGAACCAGCACGTCGCGCAGGCGGCATCCTTGGAGCCAGTGCGGCGCGAGCGCGTGCATCTCCTTGATGACCGCGCGCGCGTCGAGATCGGGCGCGCCGAAGAGTTCGAGCGGCCGCGTGGTGCCGCGGCCTTCCGAGAGCGTCGTGCCCTCGACCATCACCGTGCCGGCATAGGCGCGCGCCATCCACAGATTCGGCGCGTTGGGACTGGGATTGATCCAGGCGCGCTCGCCGAGCGGCCAGCCGAATCCCGGCGCGGCATCGGGCTGCCAGCCTTCCATCTCGATGACGCGATAGTCGACATCGAGCTTGAGCGTTCTGACGAACCACGCGCCGAGCTCGCCGAGCGTGAGCCCGTGGCGCATCGGCAGCGGCCCGGCGCCGACGAAGCTTTCCCATCCCGCGCGCAGCGTCAGACCTTCGACCGGCCGCCCGACCGGATTGGGCCGGTCCAGCACCCACACTTCCTTCCGATGTTTCGCCGCCGCTTCGAGCACGTAGCGCAGCGTGGTGACGAAGGTGTAGATGCGGCAGCCCAGGTCCTGCAGATCGACGAGGATGACGTCGAACGTGTCCAGCATCGCCTGCGTCGGCTTGCGCACTTCGCCGTAAAGGCTGAACACCGGGATGCCGTGCACCGGATCGTGGAAGTCGGGCGACTCGACCATGTTGTCCTGCTTGTCGCCGCGCAGGCCGTGCTGCGGGCCGAACGCGGCGGCGAGCTTGATGTCGCCGCAGGCGGCGAGCGCATCGAGCGAATGCGTCAGGTCTTGCGTGACCGAAGCCGGATGCGCCAGCAACGCGACGCGCCGGCCGGCAAGCGGCGCGCGCAGCGCTGCTTCGGCGAGAAGTCGATCGATGCCGAATTTCATGGTGGCTGAAGCCTATTCCGCGTCGAATTCCGCGCCAAGCCGCAGCCGGCTTGCCCGGGAATCCAGAACGACCTCGCCGTACCCGGGATTGCTGGGTCCCCGCTTCCACGGGGACAAGCGGTGGTCGTTCGGTTTCACCCGAAATCAGACGTAGGCTGGGAAAAGCTCAACGCAAAGCCATCGGCATGATGGAAATCCGGCTTGCCCGGCGGATGCGCCAATGCCCAATACGACTTGTTCCCGTCCGTTTCCTCGATCACCGCCGCGAGGCCGAGGCGCCAACCGGCATTGCGTGGCAGCCCCGAAAGCTCGTCCAACTCCAGCGCGAGCTTGCAAGGTGTAGCGCCCGGCGGCCGATTGCACCTCGATCCGCGGCGCGCGCGATCCCGGCTCGCAACGCGCATCCCGCTGCGGTAGCCATCGAACCGATAGGCCGCCCACTGGGTCGAAGGCGCAAAGTTGAACTCGTAATACGCCTCGCCGGGCGAAGCGCGGACGAAGACCTCGAAGCAGGTGTGCCGCCAGAGCTCGTCCGCGCGCGCTGAAGCCGTCACCGGCGGCAGGCGCAGGTCGCCGATCCTGCCGGTGACGACATAGGACAGCACCAGAGCTGCCGGCGCGCGGACGCGTCACGTCCACCTCGATGCGGGTCACGGCGGCGCAACGCGAATCCGGATGAAGCCTCAACGCCTGGCGCATCGGCGTGCCTTGGTGGCCGTCAGCTCACCGGCTGTCGAGATTGGACGACTGCGTCACCGTGCGCGGGTTGACCTGCTGCGCGACCGGCGGGAGCGGCGCGACGAAGCCGCCCGCCGCCGCGTCGGCGAGCCCGGCGCGGTCGAGCGCTTCGTCGTGCTTGTAGACGTCGTCGCGGAACTGCACGGTGCCGTCGCGCGTCATCCAGCCGGTCACGTAGATCCAGGCGACCGGCATCCGCTTCGGCAGGTTGACGATCTTGAGCACGCCGGTGGCGATGCCGGCGTCGATCGTGGCGCGATCCCAGCCCGGCACGTCGTTCAAGATCCAGGTGGCGAGGTCGCGCACATTGTCGACGCGGGTGCAGCCGTGTGAATCGAAACGGTAGTCGTTGGCGAACAACTTGCGCGAGTCGGTGTCGTGCATATAGACCGAATACGGATTCGGCATGTCGATCTTGAGATTGCCGAGCGCGTTCCAGCCGCCGGAATCCTGGCGGATGGTGAAGTTCGGCGAGCGGTCCGACGACCAGTCGACCGATTGCGGACTGATCTCCTCGTCATGCGGGCCGAGCACGCGCATGTGCATGCGGGCGATATAGTTCGGATCCCGGCGCATGCGCGCGAAGATCTCGTTCTTGGTGATCGAGAGCGGAACGGTCCAGGTCGGGTTGAGGTTGACCGCGGTGATATAGGCGGTGAGCGTCGGCGACGGCTTGTCGATCTTGCCGACGATCACGCGATAGCGCCGCTCGACCTTGTCGTGCGCGACCGCCTCGACGAAGGCGGCGGGAATGTTCACCACCACGTAGCGCTCGGCGAAGATGAAATCCATGCCGAGGAGGCGCTCGAGCGAGGCTTCGAGCTGCTTCATGCGCGCCGCGACCGGGACGTTGAGCGCGCGCAAGGTCGGCGCGTTGATGCTGCCGCTCGCCTCGAGGCCATGGCGCAGCTGGAAGCGCTTGACGCCTTCGACCACGGCTTCGTCGTAAGCGTCGCCGGCCTCCTCATCGGCCGACAGATCTTCGGTGATGGCGAGACGGCGGCGCAGCAGGGCGACGTTAGGGCCGCTTTCCCCGGGCGCGAGCTTGGCGTCGGCCGGAAGGCTCGGCCAGCCGCCGCGCACCTGGATGGCCGCATAGCTGAGCAGCGCTTCCTTGATGCGCTGATAGGTGCCCTCGTCGAAGACCGGCTCGGAGGAGAGCGCCAGCGCCGCGGCCGAACGCGATTCGGGGGTCGAGGCGGGCTTGGCCGCCGCTCGCGGCTGCTTGGCCGGAGCGATCTGCGCTTTCGCCGGCGCCGGTTGCGGCCGCGCCGGGGTCAGCTGCGGATTGGCAACAGCCGGATGCGGATCGAGCAAGGTCGGCTGCGTCGTGCCCTGTGCCCACGCCGGCCCCACCGCCAGAGCGAGCACGACGCCCGCAACCGCAATAATCCGCATCAACAGAGCCTCCCAGCGCGGACGATAGTGTAGCGGCATTGCGGCATTTCGACCAGCATAGCGGCGATCCTGCGGGACCCGCGGCTCGCGCGGCCCGAGGCGGCCGTCCGCGGGCCTTCTCGCGCATAATGATTTCGGTCGTTCCCGAAATGGCGAGAGGAGCATGACATCGAGCAGCGTCAGCCAAATTCCGGCCGCCTCGCCTGCGGCGGCGCGGGCGCATTTTGCCAACCGCCTGTCGCTCGAAACCGACTGTGCCGACGTCCACGAGGGGATGAGCGGGGCCGGCGGCGGTGCGGCCGATTTCGTTCTCCTCGACGTGCGCGGTCCGCAAGCCTACGTCCGCGCGCACGTGCCGGGGGCGATCAACCTGCCGCACCGGCAGATCAGCCGACCGCCCGATGGGCTGGCCCGGCCGCGCGGCACGTTGTTCGTGGTCTTTGCGCCGGCCCGCACTGCAACGGCGCCGACCGCGGCGCGCTGCGATTGGCGGAACTCAAGCGCCCGGTCAAGCTGATGCTGGGCGGCATGACCGGCTGGGCGGACGAAGGCTTTGCCTTTGCCGCAGGCGACGCGCCGGGGAGCCTACCTGAAGCATGAGCACCCGGCGCGAAGGTTCATCGAGCACCGTCAGGGTCACTTCATAAGTTAATCAAAAGAGGGTATATTTTTTAGATGACGAAGCTCCTTGAGAAAGCACTTGAGGCTGTCCGCATCCTGCCACCGGATGTCCAGGACGACATTGCGCGCATCGTGCTCGTACTGGCCGGCAGCGACGGCACTATGGTGGTCCCACTTTCTTCGGACGAGCGCGCGGCGATCGCTGATTCCAGGGTTGCCGCAGCGCGTGGTGAATTCGCGACCGACGAACAGGTGCGGGCCGTTTGGGCGAAGCACCAACTGTGAAGGTTCGCTACACAACTCGAGCCCTCGCCGACCTCGTTTTGGATATGGTCCGTCATTTCGACGGAGAGGCATCATGACAGCGAGCGCTGTTTCGCAATCACCGCAAGGCGCACAAACGCGTTCACGCGCGCATACGTCCATCATCGATCTTCTCTCGAAACTCACTCCCCGACGTCCATCGGCGTTCGCACCGACGATCCGGTCATTCGTCCGCCTGACGACGCTCGCCCTCGCCCGCGCTATCTGCATATTTTCCGCCCGGCAGGTCACTGCTGAGCGAGCGCGATCATCATTCATGCGGTGCGTCTACGCCGCCCGCGATCCCTCCGACCAGCGCCTGGATTCGCGGAGCTCAAGCGCCGTCAAGCTGAGCTCCGCACGCCGGATGGGCGGACGAGGGTTTTGCGTTCGCGAGCGGCGAGGCGCAGGGAAAGTTCGAAGCGCCTCCCAACCGCCACCCGCGCCTTACGCCTGCGGCTGCGGCTCCATCGGGCCGGGCTCGGGGCGCGGGCGATTGCGGCCGGCGCCGGCCGTCGGCACGGTCGAGGTGCGCGGGGCCGACGGCTCGATCACCAATTCGCGGTTCGGCCGCTTGCCCATGAGCAGGTCCTTGATCTCGTCGCCGCTCAGCGTCTCGAATTCGAGCAGGCCCTTGGCCAGCGTCTCGAGATCGGCGCGCTTGTCGGTGAGGATCTGCTGCGCCTCCTGATAGCCGGCCTCGACATAGCGCCTGATCTCGGCGTCGATCTTCTGCACGGTCGCTTCGGAAATGTTCTGCTGGCGCGCCACCGAATAGCCGAGGAACACCTCTTCCTGGTTCTCGCCATAGGCGACGGTGCCGAGCGCGTCGGAGAGGCCCCAGCGGGTGACCATCATGCGCGCGAGCTTGGTCGCCTGCTCGATGTCGGAGGCGGCGCCGGAGGTCACCTTCTCGTGGCCGAAGACCAGTTCCTCGGCGACGCGGCCGCCCATCATGATGGCGAGCCGCGCGGTCATCTGCTCGAGGCTCATCGACAGCTTGTCGCGCTCGGGCAGCTGCATGACCATGCCGAGCGCGCGGCCGCGCGGGATGATCGTGGCCTTGTGCACCGGATCGGTCGCCTTGACGTTGATCGCGACGATGGCATGGCCGCCTTCGTGATAGGCGGTCAGCATCTTCTCCTCTTCGGTCATCACCAGCGATTTGCGCTCGGCGCCCATCATCACCTTGTCTTTGGCGTCCTCGAACTCGACCTGGGTCACCATGCGCTTGTTGCGCCGCGCCGCCATCAGCGCCGCCTCGTTGACGAGGTTCATCAGATCGGCGCCGGAGAAGCCGGGCGTGCCGCGGGCGACGGTCTTCAGGTTCACGTCGGGCGCGAGCGGCACCTTGCGCACATGCACTTTGAGGATCTGCTCGCGGCCGACCACGTCCGGATTGGGCACGACCACCTGGCGATCGAAACGGCCGGGGCGCAGCAGCGCCGGGTCGAGCACGTCGGGCCGGTTGGTGGCGGCGATCAAGATGATGCCTTCATTGGCCTCGAAACCATCCATCTCGACGAGCAGCTGGTTCAGCGTCTGCTCGCGTTCGTCGTTGCCGCCGCCGAGGCCCGCGCCGCGGTGGCGGCCGACGGCGTCGATCTCGTCGATGAAGATGATGCAGGGCGCGTTCTTCTTCGCCTGCTCGAACATGTCGCGCACGCGGCTCGCGCCGACGCCGACGAACATCTCGACGAAATCGGAGCCGGAGATGGTGAAGAACGGCACGTTAGCCTCGCCGGCGATGGCGCGGGCGAGCAGCGTCTTGCCGGTGCCGGGCGGGCCGACCAGAAGCAGCCCGCGCGGGATGCGCCCGCCGAGCCGCTGGAATTTGCCGGGGTCGCGCAGGAACTCGACGATCTCCTGCAGGTCGTGCTTGGCCTCGTCGACGCCGGCCACGTCCTCGAAGGTGACGCGGCCATGCGCCTCGGTCAGAAGCTTGGCGCGCGACTTGCCGAAGCCGAGCGCCTTGCCGCCGGCGCCCTGCATCTGCCGCGAGAGGAAGATCCACACGCCGATCAGCGCCACGAACGGCAGCCAGGAGATCAAGAGCGACACGAACCAGGGCACGTTCTCGGTCTGCGGCCGCGCCGTGATCGAGACGCCCTTGTTGTAGAGCCGCTGGATCAGCGAGGGGTCGCTCGGCGAATAGGTCTGGAACGAGCGCCCGTCGGTGAAGGTGCCGTGAATTTCGGGACCCTGGATCACCACGTCGCGCACGCGGCCTTGATCGACCTCGCTGAGCAATTGCGAGAACGAAATGTCTTGCGAGGTGGTGTGCTGGCCGGGATTCTGGAACAGCGTGAACAGCGCCAAGCAGCAGCAGGACGATGATGACCCACAGGGCGAAATTGCGAAGATTGGCGTTCATCGCATGTCCCTGACCGGCCGCGACGGCTCGGTTTGTGCCGGCAAATCGTGGCGGCTTCACGTCCCGTACCGGGAATGTAGGCGTCGGGCCCACCCCTGCCAAGGGAACGCGCCAAGCAAGCCACTAATTATGCTGCTATTTCGTAAAGCGCCTATTGCCGGCTTGGCGGGCGGCTGCGGCGGCGGCGCGCCGGCGCCCGCTCGATCGTTAACCGTTCGGCCGCGAGCGTGATCAGCGCGCCCGGCCAAGGTGCGGCGCAGCGGCGGGCGCGATTGGCGCAGCACCTCGTAAAGCTGCTCGAGTTTGCCGAGTTCGACCGGGCCCTCGTCGCCGGTCTGGGCGACCGCGCGGCCGAGAAGCCGCAACGCCACCTCCGCCGGCAGATCGCGGAAGCGGGCCGCATCGAAGACGATCGGACCGCGCTCGCGCCACGGACCTGGAGCCAAGGCCGCGCGCGCCGCGCCGACGGCAAACTCGATGGTCGCTTCCGCCCGCCGCATCCGCACCGCCAGACGCATCAGGCCGCGCGCATCGAGCCCCTCGCGCGCCAGCGCAGGCATGAGCATGCGCAACCGCGCCCGCGTAAACCGCGGATCGCGGTTCGAAGGATCCTCGCTGTGGCCGATGCCGGCTGCTTTCAAGCGTCGCGACGAGACGCGATTTGGGAATGCGCAAGAGCGGACGCACGAGGAAGATCGCCGTCTCCGCGCCGACCGGAAGCGCCGAAGCGTGCGCCATGCCGGCGAGCCCGGTCAGGCCGCTGCCGCGGGCAAGACGCAACAGCACCGTTTCGGCCTGATCATCGAGCGTATGCGCGGTCAGGATATGCTCGTAGCCGGCGCGCACCGCGGCCTGCGCGAGGAGCGAATAGCGCGCGATGCGCGCCGCTTCCTGCAATCCGGTTTTCGGCTTTACTCCGCGCCAGCGCAGCGTGCGATGCGGCACGCCGAGCCGGCGCGCCAGCCGCTTGACCGTCGCCGCTTCGCGTCTTGCTTCCGGGCGCAGCCCATGATCGACGGTGACGGCAAGAAGCTTCGGCGCGCGTTTGCGTTTCTTCGCCCAGCGCGCGGCGATGACAAGGAGCGCCGTTGAATCGGAGCCGCCGGAAACCGCGAGCAAGAGCCCGCGCAAACCTGCAAGACCGTCGAACAGCGCGCTCGCTTCCTCGTCGCGAAGCGCTTGCTCAACAGTGGGCACGCTTCTGTTCCCGCTCCACGCCCTGCTTCACGTTGCCCGAAGCGCGCGGAAATTTGCGCAGCACCTCGCCGAGCGAAGCGCAGGCCGCTTCCTTCTCGCCCAGGGCGGCGAGCGATTGTCCGAGCCGGAGCAGCGCCTCCGGCGCGCGCGTGCGTCGAATCATACTTCGTCGAAACGGCGAGGAAGGCTTCGGCGGCGTCGCGATATTGCTGCTGCTGAAACAGGCTCTCGCCGAGCCAGTATTGCGCTTCCGGCGCCTGGCGGTCGCTCGGATATTGGCGCAGGAAGGTGCGGAAGGTGTCGGCCGCGAGCGCATAGTCCTTGTGCAGGACATAACCGTAAGCGAGGTCGTAGACGTCCTTCGGCGAATTGCTCGGCGGCAGCGTCGCCTGCATGGCGCCGGTTCCGTTCGGATTGGCGGGCGGCGGCGGCGGCAATTGGCCGCCGGGCGCGGCGCCGCCCTGCGGGCCGGAGAGTGTCGAGAGGTCGAGCGGCGCGCCGGGCTGACGCGGACCGGGCGCGGGCGCGATCGGAGATCGGCGGCGGCGGCTCGTTCGCGGCCGTGCTGGTGCCGAGCTGGCGCGGCGAGCCGGGCGCGTTCGGATTGGCGTTCGGGTCGAAGGCATCGCCGCGACGGCCCGGTGCCGGCTCGGCCTGCGCGATCGGCGCCGGCGGCAGCGGCGCGCCGGCCGGCGGAGAAGCGGCAGCGGAAGGCGGCGGATATTGAGCGGCCGGCCGCGCCGGCGGCGCGTTTGGCGGCCGTTGCCCGCCCTTCCCGTCATCAAGCCGCCCCTGCGTGCCCTCCAGCCGCTGCAGCTGCTGCTCGAGCTGCTGATTGCGGTATTGCAGTTGCTCCACATTGCCGGTGAGATCGCGGATCGCGGCCTCGAGGCGGTCGATGCGGGTGACGAGATCGGCGGTGGACACTTGGGCCCGGGCGGCGCCGGCGCAAAGCATGCAGGCGAGCGCGACCACGGTGAGGGAGGCGGAGCGAATCATAGCCGGCGACATTTTCGGTGAATAAGCGATGCGTAGCATAGCGTGGCCTGCGTCCAAATTGTGACCGATTGCCTGCAGAGTGTCGGCATTATGGCTGCCGCGTCATGTGTCTCGGCGGCCGAGCGTGCCTCATTCGGCCGGTTGAATGCGCGGATGCTTGCGCGCGGCGCGCCACTCCTCGAAGCGCTGCATCACCACGTAGAAGCGAGGGAACGAACACGACCGCAAGGCAGGTCGAGGCGATCATGCCGCTGAAGACCGCGATGCCGATCGACCGGCGCGCCCCGGCGCCCGCGCCGGTCGCGATGACGAGCGGGAAGACGCCCAGGATGAAGGCGAACGAGGTCATGAGGATCGGCCGGAACCTGAGCCGCGCCGCCTCGACCGCCGCCTCGACGATGTCCATGCCCTCGGCCCGTTTTTGCGCGCGCATATTCGACGATCAGGATCGCGTTCTTGCTGCCGAGCGCGATCAGAAGGATGAGGCCGATCTGCGTGTAGAGATTGTTGGCGGCGCCGAGAGCAGGTCAGCGCGCCGACCGTTCCGATCAGCGCCAGCGGCACGCCGAGGATCACGGACAGCGGCAGGATCCAGCTCTCGTATTGTCCCGCCAATACGAAATAGACGAGCAACAACGCGAGGCCGAAGACGAAATAGATCTGCGAGCCGACCGCCTTCTCCTGATAGGACATCGCGGTCCATTCGTAGCCCGTTCCGATCGGCAGCGCCTGCGCGCCGATCTGGTCCATGATGTCGAGCGCCTGACCCGAACTGAAGCCGGCGGCCGCGACTGCCGACGACCGTCGCCGACGGATAGAGATTGTAGAGGCTGATCAGCGGCGGACCTTGGACCTGCTTGACGTCGACCACCGTTCCGATCGGCGTCATGGTTCCGTTGCCCGCCTTGACCTTGAGGTTCTCGATGTCGCTCGACGCTCGCGCGGTAGTCGGGCAGCGCCTGCGTGTAGACCTGGAACACGTGTCCGAACTTGTTGAACTGGGCCGCGTAGTTCGATCCGACGTAGGCCGCCAGCGCGGAAAAGACATTGCCGACCGTGATGCCGAGCGTCTCGGCCTTGATGCGGTCGACGGTGACGTTGAGCTGCGGGGCGCCGGCCCGGAAGGTCGTGGCCAGCCTCTGCAGAGCCGATTGGCGCGTTGCCGTCCCTGATCACGGCGTCGGTCAGGCTCTGCAGCAGCGCGTAGTCGAAATCGCCGTTCCTGATCTCGACCTGCATGCTGAAGCCGCCGACGTTGCCGATGCCCTGGATCGGCGGCGGCAGCAGCGCGAACGCGATCGCCTGCGTCACGCCTTGCAGAGCGCCGTTGAGATCGCTGGTAGATCGAGCGCAGATCCTGTCCCTTCTGCTTGAGCCGCGACGTCCCAGTCCTTGAGGACGACAAAGGCGACGCCGGCGTTGGCGAGGCGTGCCATGTTGTCGAGCATGGAAACGCCGCTGACGGTGACCACATGGTCGACGCCGGGGACAGTCTTCGCGAGTCCTCGAGATCTGCTGCATGACCGCGTCGGTGCGCTCCTTCGAGGCGCCGTCGGGCAGTTGCGCGCTGACGATCAGATAGCCTTGGTCCTCGTCCGGCAGGAAAGCGGTCGGCACGCGCGTCAGCCCCCAGACCGCGACGCCGACCAGAACGAGCGCGAGGACCACCATCGCGCCGCTGCGGCGCGTCATCGCGCCGACGAGCCTCGACGTAGCCGCGCTCGGCGGCGCCGATAGACGGCGTTGAAGCCGCGAGAGAAGAAGTTGCGCCGCTCAGCCGGAGTCGGCGGCCGCAGCCACAGCGCGCTTTGCGTGGGCTTCAAGGTCACGGCGTTGATGGCGCTGATGAAGGCGGTGGCGGCGATGACGAGCGCGAACTGCCGGTAGAGCTGTCCGGTCAGCCCCGGCAGGAAGGCGGCCGGAATGAACACCGACATCAGCACCAGCGTGATGCCGATGACCGGACCGATCAGTTCGTCCATCGCCCTGCCCGCGGCCTCGCGGCCCGGGATGCCCTGCTCGACGTAGCGCGACGACGCCCTCGACGATGACGATCGCGTCGTCGACGACGATGCCGATCGCCAGCACGATGGCGAACAGCGTCGAGAGATTGATGGAGAAGCCGAGCGCCGCCATCGCGGCGAAGGCGCCGATGATCGTCACCGGGACGGTCGTCGCCGGGACCAGCATCGCCCGCCAATCCTGCAGGAAGACGAGAATGACGATCAGCACCAGAACGCCGGCCTCGATCAGCGTTAGATAGACCTCGTTGATCGCGGCTCTCACGAATTTCGTCGTGTCGAAGGGCGTCACATAGGTGAGGCCCTCCGGGAAGCTCTTGGCGAGCTCGTCCATTTTCGCCTTGACTTCGTCGGCGACCGCAATGGCGTTGGCGTCCGGCAGAAGCGAGATGGCGATCCCGGCTGCCGGTCGGCCGTCGAGATTGAACGACTGGCTGTAGGTCTGGGCGCCGAGCTCGACGCGGCCGATGTCGCGGATCCTGGTGATTTGTCCGCCATTTGTGGAATCGACCTTGACGACGATGTTCTCGAATTCGGCGGCATCGTCGAGGCGGCCTTTGAGGTCGAGCGTATATTGGAAATCCTGGCCCTTCGGCGCCGGCGGCGCGCCGACCTGGCCGGCGGCGACTTCCTGGCTCTGCTGCTGGATGGCGTTGATCACGTCCTGCGGCGTCAGTCCCCGCGCCTGCAGCAGGTCCGGATTCATCCAGATGCGCATGGCGTATTGTCCGGCGCCGAGGATCGTCACGGCGCCGACGCCCTTGAGGCGAGCCAGTTCGTTCTGCACGTTGATGACGGCGTAGTTCGACAGGAACAGGCTGTCGAAGCGGCTGTCGGGCGAAACCAACGTGACGAATTCGAGGATCGAGGTCGACCTTCTTCGCCGTCGTCACGCCTTGGGCCTGGACTTCCTGCGGCAGCGACGAAATGGCGGCGGCCACCTGGTTCTGGACCAGGATCTGCGCCTTGTCGGGGTCGGTGCCGATCGCGAAGGTGACGACCAACGTATAGGTGCCGTCGCTCGCGCTCGTCGACTGCATGTAGAGCATGTCCTCGACGCCGTTGACCTGCTGCTCGATCGGCAGCGCGACGGTGTCGATCAGGGTCTTGGCGCTCGCGCCCGGGTACCGCGTCGTGACCTGTATGGTCGGCGGTACGACGTTGGGATATTGCGGCGGTCGGCAATCGAAGGAGCGCGACCAGGCCGATCAGGACGAAGACCAACGCCAGCACGTTGGCGAGCACCGGCCGATCGATGAAAAAGCGCGAGATCATGCTGGTCCCTCGCGATGTTTCATTTCGGCGTCGGGTTCGGGAGCGCTCGTCTTGGCGTCGTCTGATGGATCGGCCGCGACCGACGTCAGCTGGATTCGTTGCGGTTCGACCTTGGCGCCGGGAAAGGCCCGCTGAATGCCTTCGGTCACGACCCAATCGCCGGGATCGAGCCCGGATTCGATGATCCCGAGCTGCCCCTGCTTTTGTCCGGTTTTGACGATTTTGCGCTGAACGACGTTGTCCGCGCCGACCACCAGCACATAGCTGCCTTCCTGGCTCGTCCCGATCGCATCGTTTCGCGTCAGCAACGCCTTGTCTTGATGCGCGATCGGTCCTTGGACACGCACGA
>CAVOHL010000006.1:0-164361 GCA_963695665.1 uncultured Alphaproteobacteria bacterium | reverse complement strand
AGGATCACCATCGCGCTCGCCGAAGCCAACGACGCCGAGCGCGAACAGCGCCGGCAGGCGATGGGCGAGCCGTACCGTACCTTGCTGGGTCACTTCCGCCACGAAGTCGCGCACTACTACTGGGATGTCTTGGTCAGAGACGGCGGCGAGCTCGACGCCTGCCGCGCCCTCTTCGGCGACGACACCGCCGACTATGCGCAGGCACTACAGCGCCACTACGCCGACGGCGCCCCCGCCGACTGGCAGGAGCATTTCGTCTCCAGCTACGCCGCCTCGCACCCTTGGGAGGATTTCGCCGAGACCTGGGCGCACTATCTGCACATCGTCGACACGTTGGAGATGGTGGCGGCCTCGGGAATGTCGGTCCGACTCAACCTCGACGAAGCGGCAGAGCGCCGGCGAGCCGGCGTCGATTTCGATCCCTATGCGGCACGCGACATTCGGCAGCTCATCGACACCTGGCTGCCGTTCGTGTTCGCGATCAACAGCGTCTGCCGCGCCATGGGCCAGGCGGACCTTTATCCCTTCGTTCTTGCTCCCGCGGTGATCGAGAAGCTCGGATTCATCCATCGGCTCATTCACGGCGGCAAATGGAAAACCGGCGAGGCTGCGGGTCAGCAATAGATCGAGCCCGCGGCACAAGCGCCGGGCGGCCTCCGCCGAGCTTACGTGTTTGCTGTTGCGGCTTGCGAAGGAAAGATCAGCGCCGCTTGCGCAGCCGCCGGCCTTCGAGCATGACGACCTTGCGGCGCGAGGAATCTTCCGGGATCTTCTTCGGCACCTTCTCGGCGATGCCGAGAAGCCGCTCGCGGCGATCCATCTCCTTCCAGACGTCCTCGGGGCGGATGCCGGAAGCAACCCACAGCACCACCAGATTGTAGATGAGATCGGCGCTTTCCTTGATGACGGCGTCGCGGTCGCCGTTCATGGAATCGATCACCACCTCGACCGCTTCTTCGGCGAGCTTCTTCGCCATCTTGCTGCGGCCGGAGCGCAACAGCCGCGCGGTCCGCGAGGTCGACGGATCGTCGTGCCGGCAAGAGAGCGCGGCCTGATAGAGACGGGTGATCGAATCAGCCATGGTGCACCTTAGAATAGCGCCATAACGTCGCAATTGTGTTAAAGTTCGGGCCGCCGGACAAGCCTGCTACTCGTCCTGCGTCAAAAGACCGGCATTGCCGCCGGCCGCCGCGGTGTTAACGGTAACGATCTGTTCGAGCGGCGAAGCGGCGGAGATAGTTCGGCCCGCCCGCCTTCGGTCCGGTACCGGACAATTGCGAGCCGCCGAAAGGCTGCGTGCCGACCACCGCGCCGATCATGTTGCGATTGACGTAGACGTTGCCGTGCGCGAGGCGGGCGGCGATGCGCTCGACGGTGAGATCGATGCGCGAATGGACGCCGAGCGTCAGCGCGGTGCCGTTCGCCGCGATCTCGTCGAGGAGCGCGTCGAGCTCCTCAGCCTGCCAGCGCACGACGTGAAGGACCGGCCCGAACACCTCCTCCTTCAGCTCGCGGGCGCGGTCGAGCTCGATCAGCACCGGCGCGACATAGGTGCCGCCGGCCGGCAGCGCCGCCTCGTCGTCGAGCCGGAAGCGCACGCGGCCGGCGTCCTCCATGGCGGCGATCCAGCTTTCGAGCTTGCCCTTGGCCTCGGCGTCGATCACCGGGCCGATATGGGTCGCCGGCTCGCGCGGGTCGCCGATCTTTAGTTCGCGCATGGCGCCGGTCAGCATGGCGAGCATCGGCTCGGCCACGTCCTCCTGCAGGCAAAGCAGCCGCAGCGCCGAGCAGCGCTGGCCGGCGGAGCGGAAGGCGGATGCGATCACGTCGTCGATCACCTGCTCGGGGAGCGCGGTGGCATCGACGATCATGGCGTTGATGCCGCCGGTCTCGCCGATCAGCGGTACGATCGGTCCGCTCTTTTGCGCCAGCGCGCGGTTGATCGCCTGGCCGACCTCGGTCGAGCCGGTGAAGGCGACGCCGGCGACATCGCGATCGGCGACCAGAAGGGCGCCGACCTTGCCGTCGCCGGGAACGAGATGGAGCGCCGCCACCGGCACGCCGGCTTCATGCAGGAGCGCGACGGCGCGCGCGGCGATAAGCGGCGTCTGCTCGGCCGGCTTGGCGACGACCGTGTTGCCGGCGGCGAGCGCGCCGGTCACCTGGCCGAGGAAGATCGCGAGCGGAAAATTCCACGGGCTGATGCAGACGAAGACGCCGCGACCGCGATAGCGCAGCAGATTGCTTTCGCCGGTCGGGCCCGGCATCGCCTGCGGCGCCAACGCCGTGCGCGCCTGCGCCGCGTAATAGCGGCAATAATCGATCGCCTCGCGCAATTCGGCGAGCGCATCGTCGAGCGTCTTGCCGCCCTCGCTCTGCAGCAATGCGAGCAGCGGGCCGCGTTCCTGCTCGAGCCGATCGGCGGCGCGTTCGAGCGCTGCGGCGCGCTCGGCCGCGGGCGTCGCCGACCAGGCCGGGAACCCGGCCGCGGCGGCCGCCATCGCCGCGCGCGCGATCGCCGCATCGCCCTCGCTGCACCACTCCGACCGGGCGGCCGTCGATCGGCGAGACGATCCTGCGCGCGATCCCGGCGAGCGCCACGCCGTCGATGAGCGGCGCGGCCTCGACCGCGGCCTGCGTGCCGGCGCGAATCGTGCCGAGAAGCGCGTCGAGGCTTGCCCGCTCCCCGAACTCGATGCCGGCGGAGTTGCGCCGTTCCGGCGCATAGAGGTCGCGCGGCAGCGGAATTTTCTGGTTGCGCGCGGCGTGCGCACCGGCGATCCGGCTTTGCGGCCGGCGCAGGATGTCGGCGATCGGCACGCTCGGGTCGGCGGCGACCGACACGAACGAGGAGTTGGCGCCGTTTTCCAGGAGCCGCCGCACCAGATAGGCGAGGAGATCGCGGTGGCCGCCGACCGGCGCATAGACGCGGCAGGCGGCGTCGGGCAGTTCGGCGAGCAGCGCGTCGTAGAGCGCTTCGCCCATGCCGTACAGGCGCTGGAACTCGAAGCCCTCGACGCCGCCGGCGTCCTCGATCACGCTGGCGACGGTGAGCGCATTGTGGGTGGCGAATTGCGGATAAAGCCGCCCGCGCGCCGCCAGCAGTTTTTTCGCGCAGGCCATGTAGCAGAGGTCGGTCATCGCCTTGCGGGTGAACACCGGATAATCGGCAAGCCCGCGCTCCTGCGCGCGCTTGATCTCGGTGTCCCAATAGGCGCCCTTGACCAGCCGCACGGTCAGCCGGCGAACCGAACGCGGCGGCCGCCTCCTCGACCCACTCGATCACCGCCAGCGCGCGCTTCTGATAGGCCTGCACGGCAAGGCCGAAGCCCTCCCAGCCGCGCAGCGACGGATCGGCGAGCGCGGCGCCGATCACCTCGAGCGACAGCTCCAGCCGATCCGCCTCCTCGGCATCGACGGTGAATTGCAGATCGTGCGCCTTGGCAAGCTGCGCGAGCGCGATGAGACGCGGCGGCAGCTCGGCGAGGACCCGCGTCGCGCGAGATCGCTTCGAAGCGCGGATGCAGCGCCGTCAGCTTGACCGAAATTCCCGGACGCGCCGGCAGCGCCGCATTGCCGGCGCTGGCGCCGATCGCCTCGATCGCGCCGGCATAGGCGTCGAAATATTGGTCGGCATCGGCCGCCGTGCGCGCGCCTTCGCCGAGCATGTCGAACGAATAGCGGAACTCGGCATGGCCGCGGCCGCGCGCGAGCGCTTCCGCGATGGTCTGCGCCGAGCACGAAATGCGAGCCGATGAGCCGCATCGCCTGTCGCGTCGCCGTGCGCAAGGCCGGCAGGCCGAGGCGTTTGACGATCGCGTCGAGGATCGTCTCCGGCGTCTCGCCGGGATGGATCACGCGGGCGGCGATGCCGAGCGTCCACGCCGAAGCCGAGACCAGGAGCGCCGTCGATTTGACGTCGCCGTCGAGCCAGCGGCCGGCGGCGAGCTTGTCCTCGATCAGGCGGTCGGCGGTCGCGGCGTCGGGCACGCGCAACAGCGCCTCGGCGAGCACCATGAGCGCGAGCCCCTCCTTGGTGGAGAGCGAATAGGCGTGCAGAAAGTCCTCGACGCCGCCGAGCCCTCCCGTTTTGGCGCGGATCGCCTCGACCAGGGCCCGCGCCCGCGCGTCGATGCGGCGTTCGGCGGCGCCGTCGCGAACGGCAGCGGCGAGGAGGCCCGCCGCGAGTTCCTCATCGGGCGGCGCGAAGGGCGCGCGGAACGGCGGCAGCGCCGACTTCGTCCCGGTCACCGGAGTTCCCCTACCGGCCGCCGCCGCGACGGCATTAATGATGAGCGCCATCGTGACCGGCCTACCGGCAGCTTTCGCTTGCGATTCATGACCGCGTGTTCTTTATCGGGCTGCGGACGAGCTGCGGCGCCCGGCATCGGTGAAATCACGCATCTGCACAAGGAATCGGGCATGGCCATCCTCGACCGCATGCGGCTTACCCGTTCCGCCGCTCTGGCGCTGCTCGCTGCGATCGCGCTCCCTGCGGCCGCCGCCGCCGAGACCGCGATCCACTTCACGCTCGACCGCAAGATCGACGGACCGGCTGCGCCCCTCTTTCTCGCCGTCGACAAGGGTTACTTCAAGGCCGAAGGGCTCGACGTGACGATCGACGCGGCAGCCGGCGCGCTCGAGCCGGTCAATCGTCTCGCCTCCGGCAACTATGACATGGGCGTTGCCGACCTCAATGTGCTCATCAAATTCCGCGACGACAATCCCGCAACAGCGATCAAGGCGCTGTTCATCGTTTTCGACAAGCCGGCTTATGCCATCATCGCGCGCAAGAGCCGCGGCATCGCTGCGCCCCGGGACCTGGAAGGCAAGAAGCTCGGCGCTCCGTCGGCCGACAACGCTTTTGCGCAGTGGCCGATCTTCGCCAAAGTGAACGGCATCGATCCGGCCAAGGTCGGGATCGAGAATGTCAGCCTGTCGGTGCGCGAACCGATGCTCGCCGCCGGCGAAGTGGACGCGATCACCGGCTGCTCGTTCGGCTCTTATGTCGACCTCAAGGCCGGCGGCGTGCCGGCGGACGACCTCGTCGTGCTGGCCATGGCGGATCACGGGGTCGTGCTCTACGGCGACGCCATCATGGCCGCGCCGAAATTCCTCGCGGAAAAGCCGGAAGCGGTGCGGGCGTTTCTGCGCGCCTATCTGAAGGCGCTCAAGGACACCGTGCGCGATCCCGCCCGCGCCATCGAGTCCGTGCTTCGCCGCGACGACACCGCCAAGAAGGACGTCGAGCTCGAGCGCCTGCGGATGGCGATCCGCGACAACATCGTCACCCCGGCGGTGAAGGCGAACGGCTATGGCAGGGTCGATCCCGCTCGCCTCGCCGCGGCGATCGACCAGCTCGCGCTCGCCTATCACTTCAAGGCCAAGGACAAGGCCGCCGAGGCCTTCGATCCAGCGTTCCTGCCGGGAGCGGCGGAGCGGTAGTTCCCGTCTTCTTCCCCGCCAAGCGCGGAAGGATTTTAGGCTCCGCGCGACAAATACCCGGCGAGCTTCTCCAGGCTCTGCGACCAGCCCTGTTCCATGCCCTGCAGATAGGCGACGGCTATCTCGACGACGGCCGCGCCGCGGGTGTGCAGATTGAGCCTTGTCTTGCCGCCTTCTTCGGCGAAGGTCACCGTGGTCAAGCCTTCGATGATATGATTGCCGGCCTCGTCCACGGCGATGTTGGTGAAAACGAGCCGCTCCGGCGCGACGATCTCGCGGATCTCGCCCTTCATCGGATAGACGGCGCCGTCGGGGCTGCGCATGTGGATGCGGATCGCGCCGCCCACGCGCGCGTCGATCTCGCAGACCGGAGCGGTGAAGCCCTTCGGGCCCCACCACTGCGCCAAGTGCGTGGCATCGGTCCAGGCGGCGAATACGAGAGCGCGCGGGGCGTCGAACACGCGCGTGATGGTGACCTCGCGCTCGGCGAGCGGCTTCTTTGCGGCAGCGGCGGTCATGCGCGTTTCTCCAGTTTTTCCATGCGCGTTTGATCCATGAGTTCCGAGACATGCTGTTCGAGGCGCGCGAGCGTCTGCGCGAGGCCCTTGTCGGCGCCGTATTCCTTGATCACCCGGTCGCGCTCCGCGGCCGAGGCGAAGTCGCCGCGCCAGGTGATGCGGGTGCGACCGCCAAGATCCTCGAAGATGACGGTCTGTCTGAACTGCACCGGCTCGACGTCGTCGCCGCCGCCGTGGCGGTAAACGATGCGCTGCGGCGGCACGATCTCCTCGAAGGTGATGCGGTTCTGATAGTCGCGGCCGTCGGGCCCGTGCATGACGAAACGCCAGACGCCGCCCGGGCGCATCTCGAAGCTGTGCGTCGTGGTGGTGAAGCCGTACGGCCCCCACCATTGCGCCAAGTGTTCGGGATCGGTCCACAGCGAGAA
This sequence comes from uncultured Alphaproteobacteria bacterium, assembly GCA_963695665.1. Lineage (GTDB taxonomy): Bacteria > Pseudomonadota > Alphaproteobacteria > Rhizobiales > Xanthobacteraceae > BOG-931. The sequence continues at coordinate 157,970 of CAVOHL010000006.1, read as the reverse complement.
AACCAGATCGCGCGGCGCAGCGAACTCGCGCACGCCGATGATCGATCGCGGATCGCGGTCAAGGTCGATGCTGCTTCCGGCGGCCATGCTTACTCTCCTTCTTGCTGTCCTTGACTTTCGCGGCCTTCGCGTTCGGCGACTTGGCTTTTGCCTGCTTGGCCTGCAGCGTCCGCAGATAAAGGTCGAGCCGATCGAAGCTCTCGTCGTAGAAGCGGCGATAGTGGTCGAGCCAGTCGTCAACGTCCTTGAGCGCGCGCGGCTCGATCCGGCAGGGCCGCGATTGCGCCTCGCGCGAGCGGGCGATCAGGCCGGCGCGCTCGAGCACCTTGAGATGCTTCGAGACCGCCGGGAGGCTCATCGCAAAGGGTTTGGCCAGCTCCATGACCGAGGTCTCGCCGAGCGCCAGCCGCGCCAGGATGGCGCGGCGGGTCGGGTCGGCGAGGGCGGCAAAGGTGGCGTCGAGGTTGCTCATGAACCATCCGGTTAAATAACCTTGTGGTTAAATACAAGACCCGCCGCTTCCCTGTCAAGCCCGCCCGATCGCTCTAGCCGGCGTAGGCCTGCTGCAGTGCGGCCAGATCGAATTTCTTCATCTGCAGGACGGCCTTCATGACCCGATCGGATCCGGCGCGGCCGGCGTCCATCATCATCTGCGGCAGCATCGACGGCACCACCTGCCAGGACAGGCCGTATTTGTCCTTCAACCAGCCGCAGGGTCCCTCCTTGCCGCCTTCGCAGAGTTTGTCCCAAAAATAATCGATCTCTTCCTGCGTGTCGCAAAACACCTGGAACGAGACCGCCTCGTCGAACTTGAATTGCGGGCCGCCATTGAGCGCGATGAAGGTCTGTCCCTCGAGCTCGAATTCGGCGACCATCACCGTGCCGGCTTTCTTGCCGTGCACCTCGTGGCCGGCCTCGCCATAGCGGCTGATCTGCTTGATGCGCGAGTTCTTGAACACCGACGTGTAGAACAGCGCCGCCTCCTCGGCCTGCGTATCGAACCAGAGACAGGGAGCGATCTTCTGCTTGATCGTGGGCATGATCCGTTTCCTTCAGATGCGGGCTGTACCTTCGCAGCGGAACCGCCGAGTTCGGATGTCGCTGCACTTGATGCGGGTTACCCGGCCTCAGTCCGGGGCGTTCGCAGTTGATCATCCACGCGGTGCCGAACTGGTCGGTCAGCATGCCGAAACGCAGCGCCCAGAAAGTCTCCTGGATCGGCATCCGCACCGTTCCGTTCTCGGCAAGCGCGGCGAAAACGCGGTCGGCTTCGCCGGGCTCCTCGACGCTGAGCGACACGGAAACGCCTTGCATCGGCTCGTACATTTGCGGCGGCGCGTCGGAGCCCATCAACAACGCGTCCCCGACCGCGAGCCGGGCGTGCATGATCTTGTCGCGAGAATCGGGCGAGGTCTGCGCCGCCGCCGGGCTCTCGCCGTATCGCATCATCATGATCATCTTGCCGCCGAGCGCCTTCTCGTAGAACTTGAAGGCCGCCTCGCATTTGCCGTTGAAGCTCAGATAAGGATTGATTTGCATGGGGGCTCCCGATGAGATGGCGATGTCGAGCGCTACTGGGCTTACTGCGCGACGAGGACCATCCAGCCGATGCCGAACTTGTCCGCGACCATGCCGAAGCGCGGCGAGAAGAACGTCTTGGCGAGCGGCATCTGCACCTGACCCCCGTCGGCCAGCGCGGCGAACTTCTTGTCGGCCTCGGCCTCGGTCTTCGCCCAGAGCGAGAGCGAGAAACCCTGGAACTTCGGCTGCCCCAGGCAGCGTCCGTCCGAGGCGAGCAGGTCGGTGTCGCCGATGCGAAAATTCGCATGCATCACCTTGTTTTCGGCGCCCGGCGGGGTCATTCCCGGCTGCGGCTCGGGGTTGTCCTTGAAGCGCAGGAGCACCTTCACTTCGGCGCCGAGCGTCTTCTTGTAGAACTCCAAAGCCTCTTCGCAGCGGCCGTCGAAGAACAGATATGGTTGCACGTCCATGGCAGTCTCCTGGTCTGATTGTTTGCCGTCGAATATTCCAGAAGTTCAGCTTATCCTTGGCGTCTTCGGCCCAAGGACGAACGGCGCGGCGGTGTCCCGACAGCCGGTGAAATTTTTTCTGGGGCTTGCCCGTCACGCCGGTTGGCTCTCCTTGATCAGGCGATCGAGATGCAGCCGGATATGCGCCGCCTCGGCCGGGGTGTGGGCGAGCGCGATCGCCTGGTCGAACGCGACGCGCGCCTCCTCGGCGCGGCCGAGCTGCATCAGCAAGCCGCCCTTTACGCCGAAGAAATGGAAATAGCCGCCGAGCGGCTCGGCCAGTGGCTCGATCATCGCCAGCGCCGCTTGCGGCCCGTGCAGCTTGCTCACCGCCACCGCGCGGTTGAGCGTCACCACCGGCGAGGGCTGCAAGCGCTCCAAGCTCGCCATAAAGCTGGTCGATCTCGGACCAATCGGTGTCCTCGGGCCGCGCCGCCTGGGCATGCACGCCGGCGAGCGCGGCCTGGATCTGATAGGGCCCGGGACGGCGGTGACGCAGCGCCTTTTCGATCAGCGCGAGCCCCTCCGCGATCATGTCGCGGTTCCACCGGCCCCGGTCCTGGTCCTCGAGGAGAATGATCGCGCCGTCGGCATCGAGCCGGGCCGGCGCCCGCGCGTGCTGGAGGAGGATGAGCGCGGTGAGCCCCATGATCTCCGGTTCGCTGGGGAAGAGCCCGAGCAGCAGCCGCGCGAGCCGGATCGCCTCCTCGCAGAGCGGCAGCGCGGACATGCACGGTGCCGCCGCTCGCCGAATATCCCTCGTTGAAGACGAGGTAGATCATGGCGGCGACCGCAGCCGAGCCGCTCGGCCCGCTCGACTGCGCCCGGCGTCTCGAAGGGAATTTCGGCGCGCGCGACGCGGCTCTTCGCCCGCGTGATCCGCTGCTCCATGGCGGTCTCGCTCACCAGGAAGGCGCGCGCGATCTCCTTGACCGAGAGACCGGAAACGACGCGCAGCGCCAAGGCGATCTGCTGCACCGCCGGCAGATCGGGATGGCAGCAGATAAAGAGCAGCCGCAGCACGTCGTCGCGATAGTGGGAATTGTCGAGCCGCTCGGCGATGTCGGCTTCGGCATCGTCGAGATCGGAGAGCTCGGCATCATCCGGGCAGTGGTTCGCTTCTGCTGCGGCGGCGCACATCGTCGAGCGCGACGTTGCGTCCGACGAGAATGAGCCAGGCTGCCGGATCGCGCGGCGGGCCGTTGACCGGCCAATTCCTCAACGCGCGCAGGCACGCCTCCTGGAATGCCTCCTCGGCCTGATCGAGATCGCGAAAATAGCGCAACAGCGCCCCGATCGCCTGCGGCCGCGCCGATCTGAGCAGCGGATCGATCCAGGCGATTTCGCTCACGCGGTTTTTCCCTGCGGCTCGAACCGGCGCACCGGACGGATCTCGAATACGACCTTCTCCTCGCGCCCGATCTGCCGAGCGAGTCTCGATGGCGCTCTCGAGCGACGGGCAATCGACGACGTAGACGCCGAGCAGCGCTTCCTTGGTCTCGGCAAATGGACCGTCGAGCACGACCGGATCGCGGCCCATGCGCACGGTGGTCGCGGCGGTCGTCGGCATCAGACGGATTACCGGCCGCGAGCTTGCCTCTGGCGGCGAGCGGGTCGGTGACTTTGCGCCGCTTGGCGATGACCGCGTCGTCCTCCTCCTTGGGCCGGGAGGTGACCACCGCTTCGTCGTGATAGCAGAGGAGCGCATAGAGCATCGGCCTCTCCCGTGTCGTCCCTCCGAGGACGAACAACTATGCCTCATTCCGACAATCCGCTCGGGAAAAATGTCGATCGGCGCTTGGCGCGGCGGCGAGCGGGAAGCCTGCACCAATCCGCGCGAAACTGTGCTGACACGGCCGCGATTATGGGGCTAAATCGGGGCATAAGCCGGCGAGCCGCGGCTAGCGCGGCCAGCACTTCGGGCGAACCGAAGCGGCGAGCCCTGGGTCGGACCGATCATGGCGTTTCTCCGCGTCTATCTGCGTGTGCTTGAGCTGCTCGCGGCCGAAGCGAGCCTCGCCGCCACGCTCGCGCTCGCCAATATCGCGCTCGCAGTGGCGCTGTTCGTCGAGCCGGTCCTGTTCGGCCGCATCGTCGATGCCTTGTCCGGGCCTCTGCCGCGCGCCGCGACGGCGGCAGCGTTCGCGCTGGCGCCGCTCATCGGCGCCTGGGTCGTCTTCGGCTTGTTCATCATCGTCGCCAGCGCGCTGGTCGCGTGGTTCGCCGACCGGCTGGCGCACCGGCGCCGCAACCTGGTGCTCGCCGACTTTTTCGAGCACGTCCTGCAACTGCCGATGAGCTACCACGCCGGCGCGCATTCCGGCCGGCAGGTGAAGGTCATGCTCGCCGGCACCGACGCGCTGTGGTGGCTGTGGGTGTCGTTCTTTCGCGAGCACTTCGCCGCCTTCGTCTTCATCTTCGTGCTGCTGCCGGCGACCGTGGTGCTGAACTGGCGGCTCGCGGTGCCGTTGCTCGCGCTCGCCGCCGCCTTCACCGTGCTGACCGCGCTGATCATGAGCCGGGCCGAGGGGATGCAGCGCGCGGTCGAGCGGCACTACTCCGATGTTGCCGAGACCGCCAGCGATGCGCTCGGCAACGTCGCGGTGGTGCAGAGCTTCGCCCGCATCGAGCTCGAAGTGTCGTACCTGCGGAGCCTGGTGAACTCGCTGCTGCGCGCGCAAATGCCGGTGCTGTCGTGGTGGGCATTGGCCGCCGTGCTCACCCGCACCGCCACGACGCTGACGCTGCTGGTGATCCTCCTGCTCGGCACCTGGTTCAAGCTCAACGGGCTCGTCTCGGTCGGCGAGATCGTCAGCTTCATGGCGATCGCGACGCTGTTGATCGCGCGGCTCGAGCAGGTCGTCGGTTTCGCCAACCGGCTGTTCATGGATTTGCCGAAGCTCGCCGAGTTTTTCGCCGTGCTCGACACCGTCCCCGCCGTGCGCGACCGGCCGGATGCGGTCGATCCCGGCCGCGTGCGCGGCCTGGTCGAGTTCCGCGACGTCTCGTTCTCCTATGACGGCAAGCGCCCCGCCGTGGCGGATTTGAGCTTCACGGTGCTGCCCGGCGAGCGCGTGGCGCTGGTCGGCGAGACCGGCAGCGGCAAGACCACCTCGCTCGCGCTGCTTGCATCGCGCCTTCGATCCGCAATCGGGAATCGTCACCGTCGACGGCATGGACATTCGCGGCCTCACGCTGACCGGGCTGCGCCGCAATATCGGCGTCGTGTTCCAGGAGACGCTGCTGTTCAATCGCTCGGTCGCGGAGAATTTGCGCGTCGGCAAGGCGGACGCGACCGAAGACGAGCTGCGCGCGGCCGCCGCGCGCGGGCAGGCGCTCGAATTCATCGAGCGCAACGAGCAGGGTTTCGAGGCGCGCATCGGCGAGCGCGGCCGGCTCCTCTCCGGCGGCGAGCGTCAGCGTCTCGCCATCGCCCGCGCGCTGTTGAAGGATCCGCCGATCCTCATCCTCGACGAGGCCACCAGCGCGCTCGACCCGGTGACCGAAGCGCGGCTCAACCTCGCCCTCGATGAGGTGATGAAGGGCCGCACCACCTTCGTCATCGCCCACCGCCTCATCACCATCCGCAGCGCGACGCGCATCCTCGTTTTCAGCAAGGGCCGCATCGTCGAGACCGGCACCTACGAGGAACTGATGCTGCGCGGCGGCGTCTTCGCCGCGCTCGTGCGGGCGGAACAATACGCGCTGGCGGAAGAAAAAATGCCGCCGGTCAAAGCCGCCGAGCAGGGGCCGCTGGTGGAGACCTAACCTTTTCCCTCCGCGCGAAGCGGGGAAGGAAGAACCTTCAGCGCAGCCTTTCCAGGATGCTCACGTAATTGGCGACCGCGGCGCCGCCCATGTTGAAGATGCCGCCGAGCCGCGCGTCCTTCACCTGCATGTCGCCGGCGCTGCCGGTGAGCTGCATGGCGGCGAGTCGCGTGCATCGACACGCCGGTGGCGCCGATCGGATGTCCCTTGGCCTTGAGGCCGCCGGAGGGATTGACCGGCAGCTTGCCGTCCTTGGCGACGAGCCCTCCGCGATCGCGCGGGCGCCCTGCCCTTCGCGCACGAGACCCATGGCCTCGTATTCGATCAGCTCGGCGATGGTGAAGCAGTCATGCGTCTCGACGAAGGACAGATCGCCGAGCGCGACGCCGGCCTGCGCGAGCGCGCGCTGCCAGGCCAGCGCGCAGCCTTCGAACTTGAGAATGTCGCGCTTGCGACATCGGCAGGAAATCCTGCACGTGCTCGGCGGCGCGGAACACGACCGCCTTGCCGAGCTTGAGCGCGGTCTCGACGTCGGCCAGCACCACGGCGGCGGCGCCGTCGGACACCGGCGAGCAGTCGGTGCGCTTGAGCGGGCCGGCGACGCGCGGATTCTTCTCGCTTTCGGTGCGGCAGAATTCGTAGCCGAGATCCTTGCGCATCTGCGCGTAAGGATTGCCGACGCCGTTCTTGTGGTTCTTGGCGGCGATCTGCGCCAGCGCGTCGGACTGGTCGCCGTAGCGCTGGAAATAGAGCCCGGCGATCTTGCCGAACATGCCGGCGAAGCCGCCCTCGATGTCGGCCTCCTCGCGCACATAGGACGCCTTGAGCAGATTGCGGCCGATCTCGGCGGCCGGCGTCGTCGTCATCTGCTCGACGCCGACCACCAGCACGATGCGCGCCGCTCTGGGCGGCGATCGCCTTCAGTCCCTGATGCACGGCGGCCGAACCGGTGGCGCAGGCATTCTCGACCCGCGTCGCGCGCTTGAAGCGCAGATCGGGCGAAGCCTGCAGCACCAGCGAGGCGGTGAAATCCTGCGCCGAGAAGCCGGCGTTGAAATGGCCGAGCACGATCTCGTCGACGTCCTCGGCGGCGATGCCGGCGTCGCCGAGCGCGTCGCGCGTGACCCGCACGATCAGGCTTTCGACCGTCTCGCCCGCGAGCTTGCCGAAGGGCGTATGCGCCCAGCCGACGATGCAGGCGGTCATGTTCGCTCCGTTGCTTCGCGCCGTTGCCGAATTTTGGTCGCTTTTCCGCAGGCTTAAGCCGGTCGGCGCCAATCCACACGGCGGCGCGATGATACCGGTATTCGCCTTTGCCTTCGAGCGTGGCTTCGGCTTAGATAGTTGTGCATCGGCGCTTTCGGAACCTTTCGTGAACCTTGCGCGGCCCTTGGGGCCCGACCAACCGGATCGGACCGCGACACGTGTATCAGTGGAAATCATCGTCGGGCGCTGCCGCTTGCCGTCGCCCTCGGTTCGCTCCTCGCCGGCAAGCCTGACGTCGACGTGCCGCGCGCGCGGAAGCGCTGCTGCTGGTCGAAGCCGATATCGGCAAGGTGCTGCACGCCGAGAACGCCACCTATCCGTGGTATCCGGCCTCGGTCACCAAGCTGATGACCACTTACGTCACGCTGCGGGCGATCAAGGAACGGTCGCATCACGCTCGACACGCTGTTCACGGTCTCGCGCAATGCGGTGGCGCAGTCGCCGACCAAGATGGGATTCCCGGTCGGCACGCAGGTCACCGTCGACAACGCCCTCAAGATGCTGATGGTGCAGTCGGCCAACGACATGGCGGTGCTGCTGGCCGAAGGCGTCTCCGGCTCGATCGAGAATTTCGCCGACGAGATGAACGCGCACGGCGCAACGCTCGGCATGACGCAGAATCGAATTACGTCAATCCCAACGGCCTGCCGGCCGACGATCAGATCACCTCGGCGCGCGATCTCGCCATCCTGGCGCGCGCCTTGATCCGCGAATTTCCCGAATACGATTCCTACTGGCACATCCCGGCGATCCGGTTCGGCAAGCGCGTCATGCGCAACAACAACTCGCTGATCGGCCGCTATCCGGGCGCCGACGGCATGAAGACCGGCTTCATCTGCGCCTCCGGCTTCAACCTGGTGGCGACCGCGACGCGCGACGGCAAGCGGCTGATCGCGGTGGTGCTGGGCGCGCCCTCCTCGGCGGCGCGCGCCGTCAAGGCCGCGCAGCTGCTCGAGCGCGGCTTCACCGCGGAACCCGCTGTCCTGGCTCACGCCTTCGCTCGGCACGGTCGACGCGCTGGCGCCGATCGACGCGGCGCCGCCCAATCTGCACGAGGAAATGTGCGGCCGGCATCGCAAGCGCCCGCGGGCGGAGGACGAGGACGAAGAGGCCGGCAACCTGCCGGACGGCTCGCCGTTCTCCGCGGTGCTCTCCAGCCTGCGCGCGCCGGTGCCCAAGGGCGCCGCGCTGTTGTCCGATTTCGGCGCGGCGACGCCGATCGTGGTCTATACCGGGCCGACGCGCACGCCGCGCGGAACTCGCCACGATGAAATCCGAGCCGGTCATGGCCATGCATCGCCGGAAAAAGGGCGCGAAGATTGCGGCAAAACGCGCAGACGCCGCAGCGACCGAGACGAAAGACCACGGACGGCAAGACGATCGACGGCAAGAAAACGGACGGCAAGACGACCGACGGCAAGGCCAAGGGCGGAAAGAGCAAAACCGGCGCCGCGCCATGGACGCCGACGTCCGCCTCCTCGCTCACCGCCAATCCGCCACCGGAACTGGGAACGAAATCGGCGGCCGACGCCCAGAAGAAACGGGCCAAGGCGACGCCGCCGGCCAAGCCAACCGCGACGCAATAGCGCCGGCGTAGAGCGGCGGCAGGGTGGTTAGAGCGAAGCGACTCGCACGCGCTAATTCGCCATGCGCAGCGGCGCTTCGGTCACTTCCTGCAGCGCTTCGAGCGTGAGGCCGGGCGCCAGCTCGCGGACGAGGAAGCCGTCTTCGCCGATGTCGAGCACGGCGAGATTGGTGTAGACGCGCTTGACCACGCCGGGCGCGGTGAGCGGGTAGTCGCAGCGGCGCTTGAGCCGGCTCTCGCCGCTCTTGGTGGTGTGCTCCATCAGCACCCAGACCTGCTTGGCGCCGGCGGCAAGGTCCATGGCGCCGCCGACCGCCGGCGTCGTGTCTTTGGCCGAGGTCGCCCAGTTGGCGAGATCGCCGTTCTCGGCGACCTGGAAGGCGCCGAGCACGCAGAGGTCGAGATGGCCGCCGCGAATGAGCGCGAAGCTGTCGGCGTGGTGCATGTAGGATCCGCCCGGGACCAGCGTGACGTATTGCTTGCCGGCGTTGATCAGCCAGGGATTGATCCGGTCGGGCGCCGGCGCCGGCCCCATGCCGAGCACGCCGTTCTCCGACTGGATCACCACCTCGCGGTCGGCCGGAATATGGTCGGCGACCAGCACCGGAATGCCGATGCCGAGATTGACGTAATATCCCTCCGGGATGTCGCGCGCGGCGCGCGCGGCGATCTCGATGCGGGTCCACGGCTTGCACGCAGCCAAAACGTTGGCGCTCACGTTGACGTTCACATCGGCCTCCTCAGGTCACCGCCGGCTCGCCATAGGGCACATGTAGCACACGATCGACGAAAATGCCCGGTGTCGGAACTTGCTCGGGGTCGAGCGCGCCAAGCTCGACGATATGCTGGGCCTGGGCGACGGTCAGCTTCGCGGCTGTCGCCATCACCGGGTTGAAATTGCGGGCCGAAGACCGGTAGGTCAAGTTGCCCCAGCGGTCCGCCTCCCAGGCCTCGATCAGCGCCACGTCGCCGTACAGCGCCTCTTCGAGCACGTATTTGCGGCCGGCGAACTCCCGCTCCTCCTTGCCTTCCGCGAGCTTGGTGCCGACCGAGGTCGGCGTGTAGAAGGCCGGGATGCCGGCGCCGGCGGCGCGCATGCGCTCCGCCATGGTGCCCTGCGGCATGACCTCAAGCTCGATGCGGCCGGCGCGATAGGCCTCGAGGAACGCCACCGGGTCCGAGGTGCGCGGGTACGAGCAGATGATCTTGCGCACGCGGTTGGCGTCGAGGAGCTTGGCGAGGCCGGTGCGGCCGACGCCGGCATTGTTGGCGACGACGGTCAGGTCCTTGGCGCCCTGCTCGATCAGCCCGTCGACCAGCGCGTAGGGCAGCCCGATGCTGCCGAAGCCGCCGAGCAGGATGACCGAACCGTCGCGGATTCCGGCCATCGCCTCGGCGAGCGTTTTCACGATCTTGTTGATCATCGGGAGAGCGCCTGTCGGTTACGCCGGCTTGAACATCGGCGCCGGCGGGCCGCCTTCGGTTTCCTGGAACACGACCGTGACCGGCTGGCCGATCTTGAGCTTGTCGAAGTCGCAATCGACGATATTGGTCAGCATGGTCGGGCCTTCCGCCAGCGTCACATGGGCGATGGCATAAGGGTCCTTGGCGCGGCGCATGACGCTGAAGGTGTAGATCGTGCCTTTGCCCGACGCGTTGCGCCACTCGATCTTGTCGCTGGCGCAGAACGGGCAGATGGCGCGCGGATACCAGTGCGCCTTGCCGCAGGCCGAGCAGAACGGGACCAGGAAGCGGCCTTCGCGCGCCGCATCCCAGAACATTTTGGTCTCGGCGTTGACGACGGGCGGGGTGATCTTGCGGGCCATCGTCCTACTCCCGTTCCATGATCAAGGTCGCGCTGCCATGGCGCGTGGCGAGGAGAAAACCCATCCCCTGCGCCAGAGCGAGGTCGCAATTCTTCACCTGCACCGCCGGATGCGCCTCGCCGCGCAACTGCCGCACCGCCTCGATTATTTTGGTCATGCTGCCGCGGTTGGCCGGGTGGTTGTTGCACAGCCCGCCGCCGTCGGTGTTGAACGGCAGCTTGCCGGTGCCGGAAATCAGATTGCCGTCGGCGACGAACTTGCCGCCGGCGCCCTTGGCGCAGAAGCCGAGGTCTTCGAGCTGGATGATGACGGTGATGGTGAAGCTGTCATAGATCGAGACGTATTTGATGTCGGCCGGCGTGACGCCGGCTTCGGCGAACGCGATCGGTCCGGAGCGCGCGGCGCCCGAGGTGGTGAGATCGAAGGTGCCGCCGGCGAGATGCTTCACCGCTTCGCCGGCACCGGTAATCTTCACCAGCGGCCGCTTGAGCTTTTTGGCGATCTCCGGCCGGACGATGACCAGAGCGCCGCCGCCGTCGCTGATCACGCAGCAATCGAGCCGATGCAGCGGAGAAGCGATCATCGGCGAATTCACCACCTCCTCGACGGTCACCACCTCGGGCAGCATGGCGTGCGGATTATATTGCGCGTGGTGCGAGGCCGCGACCTTGACCCAGGCCAGCTGCTCGCTGGTGGTGCCGTATTCGTGCATGTGGCGCATCGCGCCCATGGCGTAGGCGTTGGCGGTGGTGATCGCGTAAGGCACTTCCCACCCGCCCTCGGGCTGATCCGCGGGACGCGCCCGCGGCGCAGTGCCGGTCGCCATGCCCTCGCTGCGCGGCCGCCCGGCGAGCGTGACCAGCGCGACATCGCATTTGCCGGCGGCGATCGCTTCGGCGGCATGTGCCGCCAGCACGGTGTAGGAGGCGCCGCCAAGCTCGGTCGAACTCGGCGTGGCGAAGCTTGAGGTTCATGTACTCCGCCATCGAGGCGGGCCCCGGTCCCGGCGCATCGCCGGAGCAGAAATAGCCGTCGACGTCGGCCCGGGTGAGGCCGGCGTCGGCGAGCGCGCCGAGCGCCACCTCGGCGTGGAGTTGCGCCACGGTTTTATCCGTCGCGAGGCGCGTCGGATGCTCGAACGCGCCGGCGATATACGCCTTACCCTTGATGGTCATGCCCTTGGGACCCCCATTTGCGGGCGGCACCATATCGGCCTCCGCCGCGACCTCCAACTCCCCATTGGTCGGAGCCTGCGGTCAGCTATCGCGCGGCACGCCTCTTGCGCTAGGGTTGCGCTACGGTCCGGCGTTGCAAGGTTTTTGACGCCTCAAAGGACGGGCGGGAATCCGTGACAATGAAGCGCGCGCGCGAGGTCAAAGCCGCCGGCCACTGGGACGAGGCGAGCGCCGTCGACTGCGTCACGCTCGATGCGCAGGAGCGCCATCGCCGCCGCGTCGTTCTCACCGGCGAACGCGGCACCAAGTTCCTGCTCGACTTGCCGCAGGCGACGGCATTGCGCGACGGTGACGGCCTCCTCCTCGACGATGGCGGAGTGGTGCGCGTCGCCGGCCGGCCGGAGGCGCTGATCGAGATCGCGGCGGCTAACCCGCGCGAATTGGCGCGGCTCGCCTGGCATATCGGCAACCGGCATCTCGACGTGCAGATCGTCGGCGACCGGCTGCGCATCCGCCGCGACCATGTGATCGAGGACATGCTGCACGGGCTGGGCGCGCGGCTTTCGCCGATCGAAGCGCCGTTCGATCCGGAGCACGGCGCCTATGGTCACCAGCACGGCCACGATCATGCCGATCACGGGCACAGCGGGCGGCCATCACCACCACGATCACCCCGGCCACGATCAAAGCGATGGCTAAAGCATTTCTGCGCTCGTCTCCGCGCAAGCGCGGGCCCAGAAAGCCCGATTCCCGCCGCCGCGGGAACGAGCAGAAACCATCGGCCGGCACTGCGCTTCAGTCGGCCGCGCTCTATCGCCTGATGGCGTGGCTCTCGCCGGCCTATCCGGTCGGCGCCTTCTCCTATTCGAGCGGCATCGAATGGGCGGTCGAGGCCGGCGACATCAAGGATGCGGCGACGCTGCGGGACTGGCTCGGGGTGATGCTCGCCGAGGGCGGCGGCTTCTGCGACGCCGTGTTCTTCGCTCACGCCCATCGCGCCGTCGCGGCGGCGGACGACGCGGCGTTGCGCGCGGTCGCCGAGCTTGCTGCCGCCTTCGTGCCGTCGAAGGAACGGTTCTTGGAAACGACCGCGCAGGGCCGCGCCTTCCTCGAAGCGACGGGTGCGGCATGGCCGTGCCCGGCGCTGACGCGCTTTGCCGCCGCGTGGAGCGGGCCGGCGGCGCTGCCGGTCGCCGTCGGCGTTGCGTGCGCGGGTCACGGCATCGCCTGCGACGCTGCGCTGCCGGCATTCCTGCATGCGCTCACGGCCAACTGGATTTCCGCCGGCGTACGGCTCATCCCGCTCGGCCAGACCGACGGCCAGCGCGTCCTTGCCGCGCTCGAGGGACCAGTCGCCGCCGCGGCGAAGCGCGCGCTCGCGACGCCGCTCGATGAGGTCGGCAGCGCGTCGTTTCGTTCCGATATCGCCGGCATGCGGCACGAAGCCCAATACACGCGGCTGTTTCGATCGTAGCCGCGCGCGCGCGACACGCGTAGATCGATGCTCGCTCTACTTATACGCTAGCGTCGAAAATATGCCCGTGTAAGATGGAACGGTCCAGGCTTTCGGCGGAGGCGCACCGGCGGCTAATGCGGGTGGGTCGCGCGAGCCGGATCGCAGGGGGAAGACATGGCCGACATCACCAATCATGCCGCAGAGCATCATGGCGACCACGACATCACGTTCCATTTCGAACCCGAGATACTGGTTGAGAGCGCACGCGCCTTAACGAAGGCGAAGGCCGCCGGCACGGTGTCCCGCGTATCCGTCATCGACGTTGAGCGAAAGGCGATCGCAGGTCGCCGTGAGCGCATCAGAGATCTTACGCCGCCGCCCGGCGACAATGTCCACAATCCGAGGAAGAGAGACCGTACCGCCAGTCCCAAGACCGGGGTCGCGCTCTCCGGCGGCGGCATCAGATCAGCGTCGTTCGGGCTCGGCGTGCTGCAAGGCCTCCACGTCGAAGCCGGCATCGAGGGCGTCGATTATCTTTCGACCGTTTCCGGCGGCGGCTTTGTCGGCAGCGCGCTGACCGCCTCGATGCAGCACACCGACGGCGAATTTCCATTCACCGACGCAAAATCATGGGCGGATACGGCATCCGTTCGGCACATCCGTGATTATTCGAACTATCTCATTCCGCATGGCGCGCTCGACGTCATCACCGCCGCGGGCATCATCGTGCGCGGGCTTGCCGCCAATGCGATGATCGCTCTGCCGGTCATTTTCGCGCTGGTTTGGGTGACGCTCGTCGCTCACCCGAACGTGGAATCGCTCAGCCGGCCGAAGATCTTGACCTGGGATCTCGCGAACTGGCTGATGTCCAAGGGCGTGGCCGTGTCAGAGCCGCTTTGGGGCCTGCGCGGGTTCTGGTTCACGATCATCATCCTGGCGCTTGATCTGATTTTCCTCATTGTCTGGGTATCGGCGAAGTCGATTTCATCCTCGCAGCTCTGGCAGCGCAATGCCGCCGGCCATAGCAACGTCGTCGACAGCGCCGAGCTCGACGGGCCGCTGGCCAAAGCCTGGAAGATTCTTTTTCTTCCTGACCATCATCTGCGCATGGTGCGAAGCGCAGCCGTTCATTCTCTACTACTACAATGACGCATTGAGCACGTTGAAGACGCCGAGCGTGACCGGCAGCTGCTTCCCGATCTCCCTGCAAAGCGTGGGCCCGTGCTTCAGCGCGCTCCTGCACGGATGGATCTTGCGTGTTACGCCCTGGCTGGCGCCGCTCGGCGCCGTCATCGCGTTTTTCTCAAAATACCTGGCCGAAATAGCCGCCGTCGCCAAGCGTTCGCACGGCCCGATGGCGTGGATCAAAAAGATATTGGCCACCGGCGCCATTTGGCTTGCCGCCATCATCATGCCGTCGTTCCTATGGCTGCTGTATCTCGGCTTGACGTCCATCGGGCTCGAGGACGCGCACGGACATTCGAGCATCAGCGCCGCCGGATGGCTTGCCGACTGGATGTGCTGGCCGGGCCCGACAATCGCCGCGCGTCTATACTTCGAGGCGTTCGTTGTCACGCTTCGTGCTGGCGCTCCTGGTCAATCCGAATGTCACCTCCCTGTACCGGCTCTACCGCGACCGGCTGAGCAAGGCGTTTCTGTTCAATCCCGATCCGACGGTGCCGCGCGACTCGCACGGCGATCTGATCGAAGTCGTGCCGAAGCTGCACGAGTTGAACACCAACCTCTGTCCCTATCCGATCATCAATGCCGCGTTGAACATCGAGGGCTCGCAATTCGTCAACAAGCGCGGCCGCAACGCCGATTTCTTCATGTTCACGCCGGAATATACCGGCAGCGACGCCACCGGTTACGTCGGCACCGAGCGGATCGAGAAGGATGAAACGGCCCTCGATCTCGGCACCGCAATGGCGATCTCGGGCGCGGCGATCTCCTCGAACATGGGGAGAGAGACGATCAAGCCGCTGAGCCCGACGCTGGCGCTGCTCAACATCAGGCTCGGCTATTGGCTGCGCAACCCGCTCACGGTGCGCAAGGACCGCCCCTTGTGGCAACGGGTATTCGACGTGCGCGGTTTCCTGTTGTTCAAGGAGATGTTCAGCTGGATCACCGAGACCAGCCGCACGGTCTATCTGACCGATGGCGGCAATATCGAGAATCTCGGCGTCTACGCGCTGATGAAGCGGCGTTGTCCGTTCATCATCGCGGTCGATGCTGAAGCGGACCCGACCATGAGCTTTCCTTCGTTCCTGCTGCTCGAGCGCTACGCCCGCATCGATCTCGGCGTCACCATCGATCTGCCTTGGCAGGCCATCCGCAAGAGGACGCTTTTGGTCGACAAGGCGCTCGATCCGTCAACGACAAGAGCCGAAAGCCGCTGCCGGCCGCAGCCGGGCCGCATTGCGCGGCCGGCGAGATCGCCTACGGTCCGGACGAGACCGGCATCCTGTTTTACGTGAAGTCCTCGTTGACCGGCGACGAGAGCGACTATGTGCTCGACTACAAGCGCCGCAATCCGGATTTTCCGCACGAGACGACCGGCGATCAATTCTTCGGCGAGGAGCAGCTCGAAGCCTATCGCGCGCTCGGATTTCACATCATGGCGAACGTGCTCAACGGCACGACGCCGTTCGCCGTGAAGCCGCGGCAACGACGAGACCGAGGAGCAGGCGCGCCACCGTATTCTCGATGCGCTGCGCCACGCCATGGGCGTTGCGGCCGTCGCTCCGACAGGGCATTAGTGGATCGGCATTCGCTGCAGATGGGAGTTGCCGCATGTCCACGTCCCACGGGCCGCTCCGCGTCGGCGTCGGCGGCCCGGTCGGCTCGGGCAAGACCGCGCTGATGGATGCGCTGTGCAAGCGCCTGCGCGACCGCTACGAGATCGCCGCGATCACCAACGACATCTACACCAAGTGGGACGCCGAATATCTGGTGCGCTCCGGCGCGCTCGTGTCCCGACCGCATCGCCGGGGTCGAGACCGGCGGCTGCCCGCACACCGCGATCCGCGAGGACGCCTCCGCCAATCTCGCGGCGATCGCCGACATGCGGCAGAAATTCCCGGCGCTTGATCTCGTGCTCATCGAATCCGGCGGCGACAATCTCGCCGCGACGTTTTCGCCCGAGCTCGCCGATCTCACCATCTACGTGATCGACGTCGCCGCCGGCGACAAGATCCCCTCCAAAGGCGGCCCGGGCATCACCCGCTCGGATTTGCTGGTGATCAACAAGATCGATCTCGCGCCGCATGTCGGCGCCTCGCTGGAAACGATGGAGCGCGAGTCGAAGCGCATGCGCGGCGCGCGCCCCTTCGTCTTTACCAATCTGCGCGCCGGCAAGGGCGTTGACGAGATCGCCGGCTTCATCGAGGAGAAGGGCGGGCTGGGAATCTCCTGAATCGTCATTGCGGGCGTGGCGGGGAGTGGACTACGCCCTTCCCGTCTGCTTCCGCGCCGCTTCGAGGTGCCCGAAACTCTGCACCGGCGCGCACATCAGCAGGCGGTAGCCTTCTTTCACCACGCGGTCCACGTTGCCCTGCTCGACATGCGGGTGGCCGACGACGACGTTGCGCTTCTTGCAGGTGTCGACCACGCGCTTCATCCATTCGAGCACCACCTTGTGCTCGTATTGGCGCGGATAGCCGAGCTCCTGCGACAGGTCGCCTTCGCCGATCAGGATGCAGCCGATGCCGGGCACGTTCGTGAGGATGTCGTCGAGATTCTCGACGCCGCGCGTATCCTCGATCTGCAGGATGCAGAAGATCTCGCCCTGCGGATTGAGCGGCCAAACGTCGGCGCGCTGGTAGTATTCCTGCTGGGTGAGGCCCCAATAGCGCACCGCGGCGGTCGGCCCGTCGCCGCGGATGCCGACGGGCTGCGTAGTTGGCGGCGCCCTTGAGCCGCGGATAGCGGCAGGCGCCGACCGCGTTCGCCGCTTCCTCGACCGTGGAAATATGCGGAAAAACGAGGCCGTAGCAGCCGAGGTCGAGCGCCTGCTTCGCCTGCCACTGCGCCATTTCCGCCCCGTTCACCGGCACGCGCGCCAGCGGCGTGACCGCCGGCGCGAGCGAGCCGGTCTTGGCGATCTGCGCGCGGCTGAGCATGTATTGCAGGCAATCGCGCAGCTGGCGGCTATCCCAGGGCTGATGCTCCATCTCGAACACGCAGCCGTCGAATTTCGACGCGCTCATCGCCACGGCGCTGCCGATCTCCGCCGGCGCGAAGCACGTCATCGCGTGCTGGCCGGCTTCGAGCGCGCGGATGACGCCGTTGAGCCGCGGAATTTCAGCCATTCCCAGTCTCCCCTGATCGCGGCTTCATCCTAGACCATCCGCCCGCCGGGCGGCGACCCCCGCCGACGCGATTGGCGTTCACCGGCGTCATGCTAATGTTGTCCGTACCCACGAACATGGTGCGATCGCGGTATCGCGGCTGCGCCGCGGTCTGAGCAAGTCCGGATGGCGAGGTCATGAAAGTGTTCGTTGTGGTCGCGGGAACGATCGTCGGCCTGTTCGTGCTCGCCATCGTCGCGGCCTTCGTTCTGGTCGCCTCGCCGCCGCCGCCCATGCCGGAGCCGAAAGACGTATTCGGTTTCGCGTCATCGGAGAAAATTCCCGCCGCCACCGATCTGCCGCCGCTCCAGCGCTACCCGGCGCGAGACGGCGAGCAACTGGCCTACCGCTTCTACGATTCGACCGCCGAGCGCATTCTCATCTTCATTCACGGCTCGTCCTATCACGGCGGCGGCTATCACGCGCTCGCCTCGTATCTGAGCAGCCAGGGCGCGGCGAAGGTGGTCCTGCCCAATCTGCGCGGACATTACATGTCGGGCCGGCGGCGCGGCGATGTCGACTATATCGGCCAATTGGAGGACGACCTCGTCGACCTGATCGCCTATCTGCGCGCCGAGCACCGCAGCGGCCCGATGACCTTGGGCGGCCACTCGAGCGGCGGCGGGCTCGCGATCCGCTTCGCCGGCGGCGGACACGCCGAGGCCGGGGTGTCGAGCTATCTCCTCCTCGCCCCGTTCATTCCGCGCGCGCCTTCGGTGCGCGGCGGCGATGCGGGCGGCTGGGCCAATCTGAATTTCAAGCGCCTGTTCGGCCTGCTGGCGCTCAACGCGATCGGCATTCACGGCTTCAACGGGCTGCCGCTGATCGCGTTCAACAAGCCGGTGCAGTTCTGGGACGGAACCGAGACGCTGTCCTATTCGTACCGGCTCAACGTTTCCTACCATCCCCGCTCCTATTACCAGGGCGACGTCCGCGCGCTTGGCGCGCAAACGCTGGTGCTGGTCGGAGGAAACGACGAGGCGATCGATCCCGACGGCTTGCACGCGGTGTTCGCCGCCGACGATCCGCAGGCGCAGGTCACCACGCTCGCCGGCATCAATCATTTCGGCATTTTCTCCCAGCCGGCCGCGCTCGAAGCGGCCGCGGCTTGGCTGCGCGCTCTGCCGGCCGCCGGCCGATAGCGCCGCCGTTGCTCGGTTTGACAATCGCATCGCGCGCCGTAGCATCCCCGTTCCGGAACATCGCGGCGACGCGCTCATGATCATCGATTGCCACGGCCACTACACCACCGAGCCCAACGACCTGAAACGCTTCCGCCAGGAGCAGACCAAGGCGGTCGAGAGCAAGACCACGCCGCCGCTGCGCAGCTCGCTGAAGATCTCCGACGACGAGATCAGGGAGAGCCTCGAAGGCGCGCAGCTCAAGCTGCAGCGCGAGCGCGGCACCGACCTCACCATCTTCTCGCCGCGCGCCTCCGGCATGGGCCATCACATCGGCGACGAGAGCGTGAGCCGCGAATGGTCGCAGATCTGCAACGACCTCATCCATCGCGTCTGCACGCTCTATCCGGCGAATTTCGTCGGCGTGTGCCAATTGCCGCAATCGCCGGGCGTGCCGCCGAAGAACTCGCGTCGCCGAGCTCGAACGCTGCGTCAACGAGCTTGGCTTCATCGGCTGCAATCTCAATCCCGATCCGTCGGGCGGCTATTTCAACGCGCCGCCGCTCACCGACAAATGGTGGTATCCGTTCTACGAGAAGATGGTCGAGCTCGACGTGCCGGCGATGATCCACGTCAGCGGCTGTTGCAATCCGGCGATGCACACCACCGGCTCTTACTATCTCAACGCCGACACCATGGCGTTCATGCAGCTCATCCTCTCCGACCTGTTCAAGGATTTTCCGACGCTCAAGCTGATCATCCCGCACGGCGGCGGCGCGGTGCCGTTCCATTGGGGGCGCTTTCGCGGGCTGGCGCTCAACAACGGGCGGCCGGAGCTGATCGAGATCATCAAGAACAACATCTTCTTCGACACCTGCGTCTACCACCAGCCGGGCATCAACCTGCTCACCGAAGTGGTCCCGGTCGACAATATCCTGTTCGCCTCGGAGATGGTCGGCGCGGTCAAGGGCATCGATCCGCAGACCGGTTTCAACTTCGACGACACCAAGCGCTACGTCGAAGCGGCGCCGAGACTGAGCGACGCCGACCGGCGGAAGATTTTCGAAGGCAATGCCCGCAGGGTGTTCAGCCGCCTCAAGACCAAGACGGCGGCGAAGGCGGCGGTATAGGGCGTCACCGCATTGGCAAAACCCCGGCGACTGGCGAAAGAGCAAAGAGCCCAGCTGGTGCGGATCGGTTCGCGCGAGATCGAGACGCTCGGCTTGCGACAAGGCTTCTGGACCGACCTCTATCACCGGTCGATGACCGTCTACTGGCCGGTGTTCTTCGGCAGCGCGGCGTTCGTCTTCATCCTGCTCAACGCGGTCTTTGCCGTCCTCTATGCGCTCGGCAAGCACCCGATCGCCAATGTCGGCGACGACGGGATCCTCGAGTCTCTTCTACTTCTCGATCGAGACGCTGGCGACGGTCGGCTATGGCGACATGCATCCGCAGACCGAATACGGCCACTTCATCGCCACGGTGGAAATCTTCACCGGCATGTCGTTCCTCGCGGTGATGACCGGGCTCATTTTCGCCCGCTTCTCGCGGCCGCGCGCCCGCTTCGTTTTTGCCGATTATCCGGTGGTCTCCCCACGCGACGGCAAGCCGACGCTGATGATCCGCATGGCCAACGCCCGGCACAACACGATCTCGCGGGCGAACGCGCGGCTGTGGATCATTCGCGCCGAACGCACCAAGGAAGGCGACCAGCTGCGCCGCTTTTACGAGCTGAAGCTCGACCGCCAGGAACATCCGATGTTCGTATTGAGCTGGACGCTCTTTCACATCATCGACAAGGACAGCCCCCTGCATGGGTCGACCGGCAGCGATCTTGTCGAGGCCGAGGCGCTGCTGGTGCTCAATGTCAGCGGCCTCGACGATGCGTCGGCGCAGCAGCTCTACGCCAGGCGGGTCTATTCCTCGCACGACATCCGCTGGCAGCATCGCTACCGGGACATCGCCAGCGTTTCCGCGCAAGGGCGCTTCGTGCTCGACTACACCAAATTCCACGATACCGAGCCGGAGGAGGAGTGATCTCCCGGCAGGAACGGCGCGCGGTATCACCGCTGTGCCTTCTTGCCGCCCTCGGCTGACAAACCATCTAAGCCGACGAAGGCTTCTTTAGGGGCAAACAACATGTCCATTCGACCGGTCAAACGCATCGTCACCTCCAAGCCCACCATCGAAGGCGCCGGCGTGCACCTGCGCCGCGCTTTCGGCTTCGGCGACACCACCGAGTTCGATCCGTTCCTCCTGCTCGACGATTTCCGCAACGACCGGCCGGACGAATATCGCGCCGGATTTCCCTGGCATCCGCATCGCGGCATCGAGACCATCACCTATGTGCTCGCCGGCAACGTCGAGCACGGCGACAGCCTGGGCAATCGCGGCAATCTCGGATCCGGCGACGTGCAGTGGATGACGGCCGGCCGCGGCATCCTGCACCAGGAAATGCCGCAGGGCGACGCGCAGGGCCGCATGCACGGCTTCCAGCTCTGGGCCAATCTGCCGTCCGCGCTGAAGATGACGGCGCCGCGCTACCAGGACATCAAGGCCGCCGAGATTCCCGAGATCGTCGATGACGACGGCACCCGCGTGCGGGTGGTGTGCGGCGACTTCTGGGGCAAGCGCGGCCCGGTCGAGGGCGTCGCCGCCGACCCGCGCTATCTCGACGTCTGGGTGCCGCCGGGCAAGCGCAAGACGCTTCCGGTCGAGCTCGAGCGCCACGCCTTCGCCTATGTGTTCGAGGGCTCCGGCAACTTCCGCGCCGCCTCGCAGCCCTTCGGCGTGCTCACCGAGAAGACCGACGGCGCCAACGAGATCCTGGTCCGCGAGCAGACCGGCAACCGCTCGCTCGTCGTCTTCGACAGCGGCGACGAAGTGACGGTGCAGGCCGGCGACGAGGGCATTCGCTTCCTCCTCGTCTCCGGCAAGCCGATCGAGGAGCCGGTCGCCTGGTACGGCCCGATCGTGATGAACACGCAGGCCGAACTACAGCAGGCGTTCTCCGAGCTGCGCAGCGGCACGTTTATCAGGTGACGTCACGCCGCCGGCTGCGCCTGCGCCGCGCGGCGGAGCATGCCGCGCTGCGGATCGTAGCCGGCGACCGCGAGCAGAAAGAACAGCATCGTCGCGCCGACGACGACCAGCGCCGAGACCGGCTCGAGCAGGCCGTAGAGCGCGAAGCGGATCAGCTCGACGGCGTAGGTAAAGGGATTGGCGAGCGACACATAGTAGAGCAGCTCCGAGCCGCCCTCGCGCAGCCGCCACAGCGGATAGAGCGCCGAGGAAAAGAAGAACATCGGGAACATCACGAAATTCATCGCCCCGGCAAAATTCTCCACCTGGCGGATATAGACCGACAGGAACAGCCACAATGCGCCGAGCATGAAGCTCGAGACGATCAGCGCCGGGAGGACGGCAAGCCAGTCGATCGGCTCGAAGGTGACGTCGAACAGGATGCAGACGGCGAGGAACACGTAGCAGGTGATCACCGACAATACGGCGCCGGCGGCGAGCTTGCACGCCAGCAGCACCCAGCGCGGCAGCGGCGCGGTGAGGAGGAGCCGCATCACTCCCATCTCGCGGTCATAGACCATCGACAGCGAGGACTGCATGCCGTGGAAGAGGAGGATCATCGCCAGGAGGCCGGGCACGATATAGACCTGATAGGTGACGTAGGTCTTGTACGGCGGGATGATGGAGACGCCGAACACGTTGTAGAAGCCGGCGGCGAACACCACGAGCCACAGCAGCGGGCGCACCAGCGCCGAGAGGAGCCGGCCGCGCTGCTGCACGAACTTCCCCACCTCCCGCACGGTGACGGCGCGCAAGGCGCGCAGGATATGGATCAGGTGCATGGCGATCTTTCCTTAGACCGTAGCCCGCATCACGGTGATGCGTGGCCGTTGCTGCAAATGCGGCCGGTATCGCTCGTTCCCGGATTTCGCTGATCGCTAGCAATCCGAGCTACTTGTCGCATTGGCGGTCCTTGATTTGCATCGTCCAGGCTAAGCCTTAATAAGGATGGCGGACAAGGCAAGAGCCGGGAAACGCATGACCAGCCAAGAAGGCGCGCCGGCGCTGCTGCTCGACGGCGTCGTCAAGACCTACGGCGCGGTTCGCGCGGTCGACGGCGTCAGCCTCAGGGCGTCGCCCGGCGAGTTCATCGCCTTGCTCGGCCCGAACGGCGCCGGCAAGACCACCCTCTTCCAGCTCCTTTCCGGGCTGTTCGTCCCCGATGCCGGCCGCATCGAGATCATGGGCCACGACATGCGCCGCGATCCGGTGCCGGCCTTGGGCCTGCTCGGCATCGTCTTTCAGCAGCCGACGCTCGATCTCGAACTGTCGGTGACCGGCAATCTCCTGTTCCATGCCGGCCTGCACGGCATCCCGCGCGCGGTCGCCAAGGCGCGCATCGCGCGCGAGCTGGCGCGGCTCGGGCTCGCCGAGCGCGCGCACGACAAGGCCGCGCAACTGAGCGGCGGCAACCGCCGCCGGGTCGAGCTCGCGCGCGCGCTCCTGCACGAGCCGCGCGTCCTCCTCATGGACGAAGCGACCGTCGGCCTCGATCCGGGAAGCCGCAGCGACCTCCTCAAGCTGATGTTGAGCCTGCGCGCCGAGCGTTCCGTCGCCGTCCTCTGGGCGACGCATCTGTGCGACGAGGTGCCCGACGCCGACCGCGTAGTCGTCCTCCATCGTGGCAAGGTTCTCGCCGACACCACGCCGGCGCAGCTCGTGGCCGAGCGCCGGCGCGGCGACGATCGAGCAGGCGTTTCTGGCCATGACCGGATCGCACGCGGCCGTGTAGTCGATTTATTCCGGCGGGGTGCCGTTGGCGGCCAGAACTTCGCCGGCAAGATAGAGCGAGCCGGTGATGAGGACGCGCGGCGCCGGCACGAGGTCGAGCTTGCCGGCAACGTCGAGCGCGGTCTCGATGTCGTCGCGCGGGAGCGCGGGAATGCCGACGTTCTGGGCGATCTCGGCCAATGTTGCCGGCGGCACCGCCCGGTCCTGCCCGATCGGCACGGTAATGACCCGCCGCGCGAGGCCGGAGAAGTTGCGCAAGAAGCCTGCGCTGTCCTTGCTCGACAACATGCCGACGATCAGCACCAGCGGCCGCGACACGCGCTCCTCGAGATCGGCGAGCGCGGCGGCGATGACGCGCCCGCCGTCGACATTGTGGCCGCCGTCGAGCCAAAGCTCGCTCTCCGGCGGCAGCAACGCCGCGAGACGCCCTTGCGACAGGCGCTGCATGCGCGCCGGCCAATCGACGCGGACCATGCCGGCCTCGAAGGCGGCGGCCGGGAGTTTCAGGCCGCTCGCCCGCAACGCGGCGATCGCCGCGCCGGCGTTCTCGAATTGGTGGCGTCCGTAGAGCTTCGGCGCCGGCAGGTCGAGGAGCCCGTCCTCGTCCTGATAAACGAGCCGGCCGCGTTCCTCGGTCGCGGTCCAGTGTTCGCCGGCGACGGCGAGCGGCGCCTTGACCCGCGCCGCCACGCGCTCGATGACCGCAAGCGCCTCGCGCACTTGGCTGGCGATCACCGCCGGCACGCCGCCTTTGAGGATGCCGGCCTTCTCGGCCGCGATCGCCGCGACGGTGTCGCCGAGAAACTCGCGATGGTCGATCGATACCCGCGTGATCACGCTCGCCAGCGGCCGCTCGACGACGTTGGTGGCGTCGAGGCGGCCGCCGAGCCCGACCTCGAGCAGCAGCACGTCCGCCGGATTGCGCGCGAACAGGAGAAAGGCGGCAGCGGTCTCGATCTCGAACACGGTGATCGGCGCCTCGCCGTTCTTGGCTTCGCATTCACCCAGCGCGTCCGCGAGCTCACAGTCGGCGACCAGACTGCCGCCGCCCGCCTGGCCGATGCGGTAACGCTCGTTGAGCCGGACCAGATTGGGCGAGGTGTAGACATGCACGCGCTTGCCGGCCGCTTCGAGGATCGCGCGCATGAAGGCGACGGTCGAGCCCTTGCCGTTGGTGCCGGCGACGTGGATGACGGGCGGCAGCCGGCGCTGCGGATCGCCGAGCGCGGCGAGCAGACGCTCGATGCGCGCCAGCGACAGGTCGATCCGTTTGGGGTGCAGCGCCAGCAGCCGAGCGAGGATGGCGTCGAGCGGCGCCGCGCCGGGACGCGGCGGGCTCACGCCGGCGCCGGCAGGCTGAAAGGCTGCGGCGCGCCGGCCGGCGCCTTGGTCAACAGCCGGCAGAGACGCACGATGGTCGGGCGCAGATCGTGGCGATGCACCACCATGTCGACCATGCCGTGGTCGCGCAGATATTCGGCCTTCTGGAAGCCGTCCGGCAGCTTCTCGCGGATGGTCTGCTCGATGACCCGCGGACCGGCAAAGCCGATCAGCGCGCCGGGCTCGGCGATATGCACGTCGCCGAGCATGGCGTAGGACGCAGTGACGCCGCCGGTCGTCGGATTGGTGAGAACGACGATGTAGGGCTTGCGCGTTTCGTTGAGCCTCTGCACCGCGATGGTGGTGCGCGGCATCTGCATCAGCGAGAGGATGCCCTCCTGCATGCGCGCCCCGCCCGAGGCGGCAAACAGAACGAACGGGCAGCCCTTTTCCACCGCGGTATCGAGGCCTTTGACCACCGCCTCGCCCGCGGCCATGCCGAGCGAGCCGCCCATGAAATCGAAATCCTGCACGCCGATCACCGCGGCGAGGCCATCGAGCTTGCCGTAGCCGAGCTTCACCGCGTCGTTGAGGCCGGTCTTGCTGCGCGCATCCTTGAGGCGGTCGAGGTAGCGGCGCTCGTCGCGAAACTTCAGCGGATCGACCGGGACCTCGGGCACGGCGATGTCGAACCAGGTCTCGTTGTCGAACATCGATTTGAGGCGCGCCGTGGCGCTCATGCGCATGTGATAATTGGAGCCGGGGATGACGAACTGGTTCGCTTCGACGTCCTTGTAGAACACGAGCTGGCCGGTCTCCGGACACTTGATCCAGAGATTCTCCGGCACCTCGCGCCGGAGCATGCCGCGGATTTTCGGCCGCACGACGTTGGATATCCAGTTCATGCTCTACCTAACGCACCGATGAAAGCCGCTATTTTGCGGCGCTTTTCATTGCTCGGCGGCATTCTACATCATCGCCGTCCGGCGCCCTAGAGTGTCGCCCTTGGCGCCGCTCTGCCCGCCTGGAACCAAACCCGCAATCTGGTATTCTTCGCGCACTGGGTTCTTGCCTAGATGTGGGGCGCGGACGCCCTACTCCAAGCCACAGGTTGAAGAAATTGCGCACGGCACATTGGCTGTTTCTCGGGGTGTTGGCGCTCGCGCTCGCCGGCTGCGGCCAGGGGCCGAAGGGCGATCCCGGACCCGCGGGACCGCAAGGCCCCGCAGGCGAGCCCGGCCCCACCGGACCGCCGGGCCCGACCGGTCAGACCGGCCCCACCGGACCCCAGGGCGAACAAGGCCCGCCCAGCCCGACCATCCGGGTGGTGCGCGCCAACTGCCTCTCCGGCGGCGAATGCGCGGTGACGCTGCCGCGGCAACGAAATCCTCGCCACCGCCTATTGCGGACCGACGCGCAATCAACCGAATTTCATCGGTGAGCGGCAGGCCTCGTGTGGCGTCGAGGCCAATACCGCGAACGCTCCCTTGGTCGCGATTTGCGTGCAGGCGCCGCCCTGATCGCTCCGATCGTCGTGTCATCAGTGGCATCTTGCACATTCTCAAGTCAGGATGCCGTACCTGGCGAACCCGCGCAGCTATGAAAAAGCGACCGCACGCGACGATAAAGCCGAAACTGCAAATAGCAGCGCGCCGACGTCGTTTGTCTGCGTCCCGTTTGCCGAAGGCGGTCGCGGTTCTTGCGCGTGAACGCGACCACTTGCTGGAGCAGCAGACCGCAATAGCGGATCTTCTCGGCATCATCAGCCGATCCAAATTCGAACTGCTACCGGTCCTGCAGACCGTCGTCGATACGGCGGTACGGCTTTGCCGCGCAACAAGCGGCGAGATTTTCGGGCTGGAAAAAGGCGTCTACCGGTTTGCGGTGGGCTGCAATCTCGATCCGGCCTACGTCCGACGGCAGAAGCCGATTGCGCCGGGGCCAGGAACTATGGTCGGCCGAACCGCTCTAGCCCGGCAAGTGGCGAAGATCGACGATCTCTTGGCCGATCCGTCCTATGCACTGAAGGAGGACGCGAAAATCGGCGGGGCGCGTTCGATGATCGGCGTGCCGCTGATGCGCGAAGGCGAGCCGATCGGAGTCATCATTCTGGCACGCCACCGCGTCGAGCCGTTCGTCGAAACCGACATCAATCTGATAAAGGCGTTCGCCGATAAGGCGGTCATCGCCATCACCGTGCTTGAACGCGAGGGCCAACTCGCCCGTCAAGCTCGATCCGCCGAGCAAGCCCTTGAACTTCTGGCCGGCGTATCCAAAGCCGCGAGCACCGCAATCGACCTTCGCGCCCTTGCGCTCGATTGCCTCGTTCAGTCCGCTCAGTCCGCGGGCTGCCAGTTCGGCCAGTTATGGTATCCGGAGCCGGGAGCCCACGCGATCAAGTGCGTTCCAAACAGCTATTTCGGGGATCATCGATTCGCAGACTTCCATTTGTTCAGCGTCGAGCAGGAGCTGCAAAGGGGAGACAACAGCATTCCCGGATGGATTTGGCAAAATCGGGCGCCGCTGTGGATCGAGGACTTGGCGACCCGAGACGATCTCCTTGGCGTTGAGAAAGCACGAGCGGCAGGCTTTAGGTCATCTTTGTCCGGCCCGATCCTGATCGATGAAGATGTGTTCGCGATATTTGAAATGTACTCAACAAATTTCCTGCCACTCGATCAGACGATAATGGCTGCCGTCGTCAAACTGGGAACATTGCTTGGCGACATCTTGGTACGCAAGCGCTCGGAGTTGGCGCTCCGCGCCGCGCATTCGGAACTCGCGCGCGTCTCGCAGCTGTCGGCAATGGGAGCCATGACCGCTTCAATCGGCCACGAGATACGACAACCTCTGGCTGCGATGGTCATCGGCGCGCATGCCGGTCTGCGATGGATGTCAAAATCGCCGCCTGATCTCGACGAGGTGAGCCAGGCTCTCAAAAGCATTATCAAGGAAGGGCAGCGCACCAGCGATATCCTCGACGCCATCAGAGCGATGTTCAAAAAAGACGATCAGGAAATCGCCCCTGTCGATATCAATCATCTGGTCCGCGATGTCCTCGATCTGGTGCAGAGCGAGGTGCAGCAGCAAGGCGTGTTGGTTAAAGCCGAACTCGCCGACGAGTTGCCGCAGATCTTCGGCAACCGAATTCAACTGCAACAAGTCATCCGGAATCTGGCGATCAATGCCATAGAAGCGATGGATATAAACGCGGAACGCGAGCGCGTCCTGCGCGTGAAGTCCGCAATTGATCGGCCGAACGGGCTGCTGATAACGGTCGAGGATACCGGCACCGGTATCGATCCGCAGAACGTCGAACGGGTTTTCGATGCAATGTTCACGACCAAGTCGGACGGGATGGGTATGGGATTATCCATTTGCCGATCGATTATCGAAGCCCATCACGGGCGCCTTTGGGTATCGCCGGGCGTTCCTCACGGAGCGGTCTTTCAGTTCGTTTTGCCGATCACACGGGCATGAGACCCAAGTGAGCGCGAGCTCGTACCATCTTTGCGCTTGAGCAAAGAGTGGAGATGAGACCGAAATGGGCGGCGGCTAGTCCTCGAATAAAAGCGGCCGGCCCAAGCGCAAAGTCTGCAGCGCCAAAAGCGTCTTCACATCCGCCAGCGTGCCCGCGTTCGCCATGCGCGCGAGCTCGGCGAGGCCGATTTCGACGGCAATGGTTTCCTCATCCTCGCTGGCAAGGCCGCCGCGCACTTCCGATCTGGCCTCGCCCGTATAGACCGCCAGATAGAAATGCATGCGCTCGGTCGAAATCCCGGGCATGGTCCAGGCGGTGAAGATGTGCTCGAGCGAATCGAGCTCGAGCTGCGCTTCCTCCCTCGCTTCCCGGCGGGCGCAGGCCAGCGGATCTTCGCCTTCGATCACGCCCGCGATCGCCTCGAGCGTTTCCTGCGCGCCGCTGGCGAACAGCACCGGCGCGCGCGCCTGCCGCACCAGGATCGCGGTCTTGCGTTGCGGATGGTAGGGAAAGACGCAGACCGCCTCGCCATGATCCTCGATCTCGCGCTCGATGGTGCGCCCGTCGGGCGAGCGGACGGTGGCGATGAGGAATTTGGCCCAGCCGGCATGCGCGGTGTGCGTGCGCAAAATGGCGTGACCGGCGCTCTCGATGGCTTTTTTCGTCATCCGTTCCTTGCCGTCCTGTTGACTGAGTTGCGGGCGATCCACGGCTAGAGATCAGGAGAGCGGCCGTCTGGCAATGGCCCCTTCCGGCCGCTAGCGGGTGACCAGCGCGACCCCGATCGCGACCAGCACCGCCGCGACGGCTTTTTGCATGAGCTCGCCAGCCGACAGTTTCTCCCGGCCAAAACGCGGGTAGAAAACGCTGAGCGCGATCCCGAACGCAAAGACGAACAGCGTCGTCGTGGCGCCGATCGCCTGCACGATGCTCAGCGGCGCGAACAGGAGGGCATAGCGGCTTCCCACCGTGCCGCCGAGATTGAACAATTCGTTCGATCCGCTGACCGTGATGAGCGCCGCCGTGTCCTTGCGCAGCACGGCGATGAACTGGCGGCGATAGGAGCCGATCGCCAGCAGCACGCCGCCGAAGATCGCTTCGCCGACGAACAGCCAGAAGGTGGTCGCCCAGAAATCGACCCGCAGCGCGAAGATCTTGAAGATCAATCCGCTGAGCGCCATCGCCAACCCGCAGGACAGCATGAGGAGGACGAGCCGCGCCTTGAACGCGCGGACGCTACTGTCGAAGCGAATCGAGACGATCAGCGTGCCGGCGATGATCATGCCGCCGCCGGCCATCTGCATGGCCGACAATCTCTCGCCGAGGACGAAGTAGGCGAGCACATAGCCGAACAGCGGCGCCGCCTGGAACAGCGGCGCCACCACCGAGGCTTCCTCGGATTGGATGGCGCGCAGATAGAACAGCAGGCCGCACATATAGAGCACACCCGACAGCACGATAAGCGCGATGCTGCCGACGGGAAGAGCGACGGCCGAAGGCTCGAAGAAGGCGATGAACGGCAGGACCGCGATGCCCATAAAGGCGGTGAAGAGCAACAGCAGCGCCACGTCGCTGTGCTTGAAATATCGCTCGACCAGATATTTGTCCAAGTGGGTGGAAATGGCCCACAGCACCGGGCCGGAAAATGCGAAGATGAGCCAGGACATTTTCTGCAGCTCTTTCTGACGGCTCACCTGCGGCGACGCACGCGCGTGACACGCCGCACTCATAGCAAACGGCTCCCGGAGGCAAGGAAGTTCCCCGGCGCGGCCACCAAGAGGCCCCGGCCCCGGCGCAATTTCGCCTTTCTGGCCAATAGAGTAGCCGCCCACGGGGACGACACTCCCGGCTTCATCGTAGCGGTAAGCCGAGGGTAACAAAGCTATGCGCATTGTCGTGCGGGCGGCGACTGCCGAATCGCAGCGATGCCCGAGGTCGGGACCCGTGATGAAGAATCGTCTTGCCGGATGCCTTGCCGCTGCTGCGCTCTTCGCGACGCAATGCGCCAGCGCGGCCGACCTCTCGCTTGCTCCGCTCTACAAGGCGCCGCCCACGGAACTCACGCAAGCCTACAACTGGACCGGCTTTTATTTCGGCGTGAACGGCGGCGGCGGCTGGGGCCATTCCTCCTGGAGCGCGCAACCCACCGGCGTCGGCCTCTCCGGCGGACTCGTCGGCGGCACCGCCGGCTACAACTGGCAAGTCGGCAAAGTGGTTCTCGGCCTCGAGGGCGACATCGACTGGTCGGGTTTGCAAGGCACCCGCGCGTCGACGCCATGCCCGCTCGGCTGCACCACGAGCGATACGTGGCTCTCCACCGTGCGCGGGCGTGTCGGATATACCTTCGATCGCTTCATGCCCTACATCACCGGCGGCCTCGCGGCCGGCGACATCCGCGCCGCCACGCCCGGTTTCACCGGCGGCACCGCGACCAACGCGGGCTGGACCGTCGGCGCCGGGTTGGAGGTCGCGCTGCCGGGCAACTGGACGGCGAAGGCGGAGTATCTGCGCGTCGATCTCGGCGGCTTCAATTGCGGTACCGGCTGCGGCATCTCGCCGACCGACAATGTCTCGCTGCACGAGAACGTCTTCCGCGCCGGCGTCAATTATCGCTTCGGCTGGGGCAAGTAGCGTCCCGTCCTTCTCCACTGCAGCTCAGGTTCTTCCCCAAACAAGAGACAATGCGGACGATTCTATCCGTCGGGGAAAGGCGCCGGTAATAATGACCTGCTAGGAACTCCAGATCTGCTCGCCTGGGGCGTTGGGGAAACGCAGTGCCGACCGTCGCGACCTCGCATTTTGTCATCGACCTGCCGACCTTGTTTGTACTGACGGTGTTCCTGTCGACAACCGGCGGGCTGTTGCTGCTGTTCTCCTGGGCGCAGAACCGCAACACGCCGGCGCTGGCGTTCTGGGGCATCGTTACCTCTTCGGCTCCGCTGGAGCGGTATTGTTGGGCGCGCACGGCGCCATTCCCGGCGTCTGGTCGGTTTGCAGCGCCAACACGCTATTATGCCTCGCCTACGGCATGATGTGGGGCGGCGCGCGTTGCTTCGAAGGCCGACGCGTCCACGGCCCGCTTGTCGCCGCCGGCGCGGCGATCTGGATTGCGGCGTTCCAATTCGAGAGCTTCGCGCAGTCCTTGCCGGCGCGCGTGACGCTTGTTTCCTGCATTCTCGCGAGCTACGCGCTCTTGAGCGCCCGCGAGCTTTGGTACGCGCGCGACCGCGAACTGATCTCACGCTGGCCGACATTGGCGCTGGTGCTGATGCATGCCGGCTTTCTCCTGGCGCGGATACCCTTCGCGAGCGCACTGACGTCTTCGCTCGCCGCCGGCCAGCCGCAGAGCCTGGTCGCCACCGTCATGGCTTTCGAGACGCTGTTCGTCACCTTCTGCCTGCCGTTTCTTCGCGTCGCCATGACCAAGGAGCGTGCCGAGCTGGAGCAGCGCAGAGCCGCGCTGACCGACGCCTTGACCGGCGATCGCCAACCGGCGGGCATTCCTCGAGCTCGGCGCATCGCTCCTGAAGCGGACGCTTGCCGACCGGCGGCCGGCCGCGCTCCTCTCTTCGATCTCGACCGCTTCAAGGAAGTCAACGACACGGCCGGGCATCAGGCCGGCGATCGCGTGCTCAAGGCGTTCAGCGACCTGGTCGCCGGTTCGATCCGGCCCGGCGATCTGTTCGGCCGTCTCGGCGGCGAGGAATTCGCCTGTCTCCTGGCCGAGGCATCGATGGCGGAAGCGCTGCAAATCTCCGGAGCGGCTGCGGCGCGACTTCGCGGCGATGCGCTTTCCCGGGCCGGCGACGAACGCCACCGTCAGCGTCGGCGTCGCCATGGCGAGCGATGCCGGCCGCGACCTGCCCGCCCTGCTGGCGACCGCCGACCGTGCGCTCTATCGCGCCAAGGCCGACGGACGCAATCGCGTAGCGCCGGCCCCGCTGGTGCTCGTGCGCGACGCGCCGCGCCTGGGCATCGACGGCCCGGCGATCGCGGCGCCGATCGCCGGCTAGCATTTTCCGATTCCGAATTTCGCTTACGGCATGCGCGTCTAGCGCGCGCCGCGACGTCAGCCCAGGTGCACGAGGCTCTGCAGATGCGCCTGCAAGTAGCTCTGCGTCACGCCGGGCAGCGTGATGCTGTCGTTGTGGCCGAGTTCGATGACCGCGTCGCCATGCGCGTCGGTGCCGATCAGCGCCGCCAATTGCTGGACGTTTTGAACGTTGGCGAAATGGTCGAGCTCGATCGTATCGGCCTGCGGGTTGAAGTTGGCGATCGTGTCCGCGCCGATGCCCGGGTGGAACACGAAATTGTCGTTGCCGGGCCCGCCATACGTCACGGATCCGCCAACGGACTGCGTCTCGGTCTGACCCGGCGCGAAGTTGATCTGGTCGTTGGCCAAGCTCAGGCCCACATTGATGATTGCTCCGCCGCTGTCGGTCGGCGACGGGCCGTGTCGGCCGTGGGTGGATCGGTGATGAGCGTTCCACCGTTACCGTCGCTTCCTATGGTCGAGCGAGCCGTTGAAATTATCGAAGGTCAGCGTTGCGACCTCCTTGCCATCTTGTAGCTCCAACACCAGGTTCGCGCCGGAAGGCTCCCATTTAACTGTCCAGACACCAGCCAGGTCGATCCCATCAGAGTGGGTCAGGTCTTCTGGCACGGTTCCGGCAAAGCCCTTGACGGTGGCGTTGAGGCCGTTCGGATCATCGAAAATGACCTCGCCATAGGTCGGCGTATCGCCGCCATTGTTGAACGTTATCTCGCTGATGTTCGCCGCCTGCTCGAAATGCACAACGCCGCCTGCGACGAGCGCGCTCCCGCCGCCGGTCACGGCGTCATCGACCAACAGCGTGCCGCCATTCGACGCTTCCAGCGTGCCCTTATTGATCACCGCGTTGCCGGTGTCGATCGTGAGCGTCTGGCCGGCGAGATTGGCGTCGATCACGCCGCAGGAACTCGTTGATTAGCGTCACTTGGCCGTCGCCGATCGAGCCGGCGCCGGAAATGGTGTTGTCGACATTGTCGAGCACGCCGCCGCAGGCGCCGCCGATGATATTGTCGCCGTCGCCCGACAGCACGATTTCACCATGGCCGGTCAGCGTCACGCAGCCATCGATCACCAAGGACGGATCGGGCGCCGCCGCAAGCGTAATCGTGCCGTGGTTGTCGATGGTATCCTGAAGCGTGAGCGAGGTCTGGTCATTGACCAGCACGTTGCTGCCGCAGGCGATCGTCACGCCATCGAACACGCTGTCGCCGCAGGTCGTCTGGATGAGGCCGCCGCAACTCGTTTCCAGCGTGCCGCCGACGACCGTGGCATGATCGAGATTGATCTGTGAATTGCAGCCGGTGGCCGCGAGCACACCGTCGCAGCCTTGGGTTATCGTGGAGTGGCTCACGTCGACGACGCCACCGAACTTCGCCTCGATCGTGCCGGCGTTCTCGATCCCGCCGGGCCCGTCCTCGGTTTCGATGAACTTGATGATACCGTGGTCCTTGGCCTCGATCGTCGCGCCCGCGTCGTTGAAGAGGCCGACGCCCTTGAAGGTGATGCTGCCATAGTCCTTGGCGATGATTTTGCCGCCGCTGTCGTTGTCGACCTCGATGGAATTGTCGTGAGTGCTGATGAAGGCGATCGAGCCGTGGTCCTTGGCTTCGATCTTCGCCCCGGACTGATTGTCCACACCACCGCCGGCGAACGTGATCGTGCCGTGATCGGCGAGGATTTTGGCGCCGTCCTCGTTGGTCACTTGCACGCCGAAGAGCTGGATGATGCCGTCGTGCTTCGCAGCGATGAAGCCGGCATTGTCGAGATTGCCGTCTGAAAAGACGACCCGGGAAATCGCAGCCGATCGCTTCGATCTTGGCGCCGGCGTGGTTGTCGACGTCGCCCTCGAGCGAGATCTTGCCGCCGAGCAGCGCCAGCACCGTACCGCCGTCTTGATTGTCGAAGCTGCCGCCGTTCGCCCTAATGTCGATGGTCGAATGGCGCCCGATCGATTTGATCTCGCCGAAATTGCCGCCATTGTCGCCGCCGGCATTCAACCCTGCGCCAGCGCCGCCGCCACCGCCGACATTGAGGAAAATCTTGCCGCCGTCGATGGCTTCGACGAGGCCATCGTTTCTGCTGCCGCTCTGCAGGTCGCTGATGAAGATCTTGCCGCCGTCGGCAGCCAGGATCGTGGCGCCCGCTTCATTGTCGAACTGAGTATTCTCAAGCCGGATCGTGCCGTGATCCAGAGCGGCCATGAACCCGAAATTATCGAGGGACCCGGCCTCCAGCTCGATCTGGGACCCGCGCCCCGAAGCCTTGATAACGGCGCCGGCTTCGTTGGTGAGCGCGGAGCTGTCGAACTCGATCTTCCCGTGATGCGTAGCAAGGATGACGCCGAAATTGTCGACGCTGTCGTTTGTGAAATCGATCTCCGAGCCTCTTCCGCGAGAGACGATTCGGCCGTCCACCTGGTCCATGCCGGCGGGTTCGTTGACGACGTTGCCGCCGTTGAACACGATCTTGCCGCCGTGCGTCGCAGCGATGGTGCCGAAATTGAAAACGGCGCCTTCCAAGTCGACCGTCGATCCGGTTCCGGTCGAGATGATTTTGCCGACGAAGTCGCGGGTGCTGCCGGGCTCATTGACGACGGTGGCATCGAACAAGAGTTCGCCGCCCGCCGACGCGGTCAACGATCCGGAATTAAACACATTGCCGACGAATTCGATCTCATCGCCGCTTCCAGTCGCGGTGAAGCCACCACCGCTCATGACCGTGGTCGGCCCAGTGATCGTGAGTGTCGGGGGATCGCCCTCGACAATGATCATACCAGAGTCGAGGACGGCGCCGAGAACGGTCAGTGTGCCGCCCTGCATATCGAGAGTGGCGCCCGGGCCAATGATCAGTTCGCCGATGATGAAATTGTCGCCGGCGGGATAGACGACCGTGCCCGACAGGATTTCGACAATATCGCCCGGCGAGTTGGGTACGCCCGGCTGGCTCCAATTTTGCGTGGGATACGTTCCAGGTCCGCCGTTCCAAATAAAGATATTCGATGACGGCCCCGGCAGCTATCGGCGGCGGCGGATTCGGCGCCGGCGGCACGCTGAAAACGGTGATGACCGGCGGGGCCTGGCCGCCGGGACTTGGGGGTACAAGATTGATGAAGAGAGGTTGGCCGTTATTGTCTTCGAAGAGTTGCGGGCCGAACAGCTGGTTTGGGTTGTCGCCGCTGCCGGGGCCGTGGATCCCGCCTGGGCCATTGAACTGGCCGTAGCTGTCGACCAGATCCTGAAGGATCGGACGATCACTGAACAACCGCGAATTGGTGATCGGCTCGGTGGTGACGATCGGCGGCAGGCCGGAGCCTTGCGGCTCGACATAAGTCACATATCCCGAATCCGCGATGTAGCGCAGGATCTCGCCGAAAGTCGGCGAATCCGGCCGGTTGTCCCTGACCTCGTAGCTGCCGACGTGATGGCCGTGGCGGCGGATGTCGATTTCGTCGAGCACCAGGAACGAATAGATCAGGTCGCCGGCATTGGCCCTGAACTCGTGCCGCACGATGCCGGCGGTGCCGCGAATGCCCATCGTCGCCACCGGCGTGACGACGCTCATGTGATTGTCGTGGGCGACCTGGCCGGCGACGAAGCCGAACGTGCCTTCGACGAGGGTGAACACCGCGCCGTTGTTCGGCGCCATTCGGCTCGAACGAATATTCGTTGAGCGCCATGCGCGAATTGGCGACGAGGTCGAGCACGGTGCCGTCGGGGAAGGTGATGCCGGCCGACGAATTGCCGCCGGTCGCGATGACGTCGCTCTTGAACACCGCGTCGCCGACATGGAGCGCGACGGAAACGCCGTTGCGCACCACGGTAACGTCGCCGACGACCTTCTCAACCTTGCCGATCGAATCGGGCGGAGCGGTCGGTTGCGCCTGCGCGTATTGGCCGGGCGCGGGCGAGCCTGCGAGCAGATCGACGACGTCGGCGGAAAGGCTGGCGCCGTTCGGCGCTACCAGCGCGGCGTGCTTCTCGCTCGCAAAATATCCGGGAATGATGTGATGGTGGCCGTCATGGCCGGTGAGCACGAGGTCGGGCCCGGCGCGATGATAATCGCCGCGAAACAGCAGCTCGGCGTCGGGGACGCTGACGTATTCTGAGTGAGATGAATCGGTGTGGATGACGGACGCACCACCCCCATAACCGCCTTCGGTCGTCGACACCCGAGCCATTCAACGCTCCCGCCACGCCCCTCATCGAGCGCGAACGAATTGACCCACCCCGTTGCCGGCTTGCGCGCCCTCACCCTCGTTTAACGGGGTCCCCGATTGGCGAGCAGCCGCCAACATGCGCTATCCGGGTCGCGACCGCAAGATCATCGTAAATAAAAGGTGAACGCGTCCACGGGTCTTATTGTAAATACTCGCGAAAACGGGCCCGATCACGCGCGAAACGGGTGGTCGCGCCATACTTCAATACCGTTGGCGCCCGCCGCTGGCGTATTTATGTAGGGTGGCGCGGGAATCGGGGAGCGGACGATGGATACCGAGCGCCCGAGCGCGCTGCTGACGGACCTCTACCAGCTCAACATGATCCAGGCCTATCTGGACCATGGCGAGACCAAAACCGCGGTCTTCGAATTCTTCGTCCGCACGCTGCCGGCCCGCCGCGGATTTCTCGTTGCCGCCGGTTTGGAGCAGGCGCTCGATTATCTGGAAAACTTGCGCTTCTCGGAAGCCGAGAT
Source organism: uncultured Alphaproteobacteria bacterium (assembly GCA_963695665.1). Taxonomy (GTDB): domain Bacteria; phylum Pseudomonadota; class Alphaproteobacteria; order Rhizobiales; family Xanthobacteraceae; genus BOG-931. Next base: position 121,041 of record CAVOHL010000006.1, on the reverse strand, counting down.
CGAGTGGCTTCGCAGCACCGGCCGGTTCGGCCAGAACCTTCTCGACTACCTTGCCGATTTCCGCTTCAGCGGCGACGTCCATGCCATGCCGGAGGGCACGGTCTTCTTCGCCGGCGAGCCGATCCTGCGGGTGACCGCGCCATTGCCGCAGGCGCAATTCGTCGAATCGCGCCTGATCAACATCCTGCATTTCCAGACGCTGATCGCCTCGAAAGCGGCGCGCATGGTGCTGGCGGCGCCGAACAAGGTGCTGGTCGATTTCGGCCTGCGGCGCGCGCATGGCGCCGAAGCGGGAGTGATGGCGGCGCGGGCGAGCTACATCGCCGGCCTCGCCGGCACCGCGACCGTGCTCGCCGGCCGCGATTTCGGCATCCCGCTCTACGGCACCATGGCGCACTCCTTCATCGAGGCGTTCGACGACGAGATGGCGGCGTTCGCGGCATTCGCGAAAGCGCGGCCGGACAATCTGGTGCTGCTGCTCGACACCTACGACACCGAAGCCGCGGCGCGCAAAGTCGTCGAAGCTGGCGCCGAAGCTGAAGGCGGCCGGAATCGCCATCCGCGGCGTGCGTCTCGACAGCGGCGACCTCATCGCGCTGTCGCGCAGCGTGCGCGCCATCCTCGACGCCGGCGGGCTTGCCGAGGTGACGATCTTTGCGAGCGGCGGGCTCGATGAGGATTCGCTCGCCGCCTTCGCCCGGGCGAATGCGCCGATCGACGGGCTCGGCGTCGGCACCAGCCTGACCACCTCGGCGGACGTGCCGAACATCGATTGCGTCTACAAAATGCAGGAATATGCCGGCCTGCCGCGGCGCAAGCGCTCGGCGAAGAAGGCGACCTGGCCGGGCCGCAAACAGGTGTGGCGGCGCTACGGCGCAGACGGCCGCATGGCCGGCGATCGTCTCGCTTTGGACGACCGATCGAGCGGCGACGACGGCAGGCGGCGGCGAGCCGCTCATTGCGCTCGTCATGCAAAACGGCCGGCGCGTAGCGGCCGGCGCCAACGCTCGACGAGATCAGACGCCGCGCGGCGCGCGAGTTCGAGCGGCTGCCCGAACCCTTGCGCCGGCTCGAGCCGGGCACGACCTATCCGGTCGAGGTCGCCGAGGAACTCAAAGGAGCTCGCGGCGGAGGTCGACCGCCGGCTGCAATCGGAAAAGGCGCCGCAATGAAGGAAGGCGCGACGATCGACGGCACTGACGTCCTCATCGTCGTGGACGTGCAAAACGATTTCTGTCCGGGCGGCGCGCTCGCGGTGCCGCGCGGCGATGAGATCGTGCCGATCGTCAATCGCCTCGCCGCGCGGTTTCGCAACGTCGTGCTGACGCAGGACTGGCATCCCGCCGGCCATTTCTCGTTCGCCTCGACGCATCCCGGCAAAAAGCCCTTCGAGACCATCGCCGCGCCCTATGGCCCGCAGGTGCTGTGGCCGGACCATTGCGTACAGGGAACGCCGGGCGCCGAATTTCATCGCTGCGCTGCAAATTCCGCACGCCGCCCTGGTGGTGCGCAAAGGCATGGACCGCACGATCGATTCCTACTCGACGTTCTACGAGAACGACCGCACCACGCCGACCGGCCTCATCGGCTATCTGCGCGAGCGCGGTTTTTCCCGCGTCTTTCTTGCCGGGCTCGCCTTCGATTTCTGCGTGCGCTACTCGGCCGAGGACGCGCGGCGCGAGGGCTTTACCGTTTTCGTCGTCGAGGACGCCTGCCGCGGCATCGATGTGGATGGCTCGGTGGCGTTGACGCGCGCGAGCCTGGCCGCCCTCGGCGTTGCCTGCATTTCGGCGCTGGCGGCGGCCTGAGCGGCGCCACAAAGCCCCTCCCGCCAAGCGGTTATGGCAATGCAGCGCCGGCTGTGTGCAACGCACAAATTTGTTGACTCCGGGGCGAAAAAGGGAAGAGAATTCGCAAAATTGTCATTCCAGGGAAGCCGATGCGTCACCAGAGCGTCGCACCAGCGTCAAGCCTGCCCTCGCTGATGATGCCTTGCCCGGTTTGTGCCGGTCGCATGGTCTACCATGCGCGCAGCCCGATCACCTCCGAGGTCGAAGACACGGTCTATGCCTGCCGGAGCTGCGGCACCGAGCTCATCCGCACCACCGTGCGCCGCGAGAACGGCGCGCAAGCCGCGTGACCCTCGTCATTCCGGCGCGCCGCGAAGCGGCAGCGACCGGGAACGACATCACCCCAAATTCAATTCCTTGAAGAAGTCGTTGCCCTTGTCGTCGATGACGATGAAGGCGGGGAAATCCTCGACCTCGATGCGCCAGATCGCTTCCATGCCGAGCTCGGGATATTCGACCATCTCGACCTTCTTGATGCAGTGCTCGGCGAGGTTCGCCGCCGCGCCGCCGATCGAGGCGAGATAGAAGCCGCCGTGCTTCTTGCAGGCCTCGCGCACCTCGCGGAGCGGTTGCCCTTGGCGAGCATGACCATCGAGCCGCCGGCGGCCTGGAAATCGCTCGACGAATGAGTCCATGCGGCCGGCCGTGGTCGGCCCGAACGCGCCCGAGGCGTAGCCCTCCGGCGTCTTCGCCGGGCCGGCGTAATAGATCGGATGGTTCTTGAAATAATCGGGCAGCCCCTCGCCCGCTCTCGAGCCGCTCGCGCAGCTTGGCGTGCGCGAGATCGCGCGCCACGATCATCGGGCCGGTGAGCGAGAGCCGCGTCTTGATCGGATGTTTGCCGAGCTGCGCCAGGATCTCCTGCATCGGCCGGTTGCAGATCGATCTTGACCACCTCGCCGCCGAGCTTTGCCGTATCGACCTCGGGCAGATATTTCGCCGGATTGTGCTCGAGCTCCTCGAGGAACACGCCGTCGCGCGTGATCTTGCCGAGCGCCTGGCGGTCGGCCGAGCAGGACACGCCGAGCCCGATCGGCAGCGAGGCGCCGTGGCGCGGCAGCCGGATCACGCGCACGTCGTGGCAGAAATACTTGCCGCCGAACTGCGCGCCGACGCCGAGCGACTGCGTCATCTTGTGGATCTCCTGCTCCATCTCGAGGTCGCGGAAGGCGTGGCCGTCCTCGGAGCCCTGCGTCGGGCAGCGTGTCGAGATACTTGCAGGAGGCGAGCTTCACCGTCTTCATGGTCAGCTCGGCCGAGGTGCCGCCGATGACGATGGCGAGATGATAGGGCGGGCACGCCGCGGTGCCGAGCGTGAGCACCTTCTCCTTCAGGAACGCGAGCAGGCGGTCGCGCGTGAGGATCGACGGCGTCGCCTGGAACAGGAACGACTTGTTGGCCGAGCCGCCGCCCTTGGCGATGAACAGGAACTTGTAGGCGGCGTCGTGCTCGCCCGCGCCCTCGGCATAGATCTCGACCTGCGCCGGCATGTTGGAGCGGGTGTTCTTCTCCTCGAACATGGAGATCGGCGCGAGCTGCGAATAGCGCAGATTGCGCTTGAGATAGGCGTCGCGCGCGCCCTCGGCGAGCGCCGCCTCGTCGCTCGCCGTCGGTCCAGACGAGCCGGCCCTTCTTGCCCATGATGATCGCGGTGCCGGTGTCCTGGCACATCGGCAGCACGCCGCCGGCGGCGATATTGGCGTTCTTGAGGAAATCGTAGGCGACGAACTTGTCGTTGTCCGACGCCTCCGGATCGTCGACGATCGCCTTGCAGGCTGGCGAGATGCGCCGGGCGCAGCAGATGATTGATGTCGGTGAAGGCGGCCTCGGCGAGCGCGCGCATCGCCTCGCGCGGCACGACCAGCACCTCCTCGCCCATGACGCGCTCGACCCGCACGCCCTCCGCGGAGATCTTGCGGTAGGTCGTTCGATCCGTGCCGAGCGGGAACAGCGGCGTGTGCTTGTAGGGCGGCGTCGGGTGGGCGGAGAGGGGGGCGTTCATGGAATTGATCTTCTCGCGACTTGAAGAGCGGTTATTGCATTCGCAACGCCTCAGATACCATTGCCGGCGTAGCTCATTTCGCGAATTACTACAATTTAGCGCGCGCTTGCGTCGAATTTAGTCGATGCGGTAGCCTTCTATCGTGGAAGGTAACGCTCTTTGACGCTTACCTCGCGGGGTCGGGCCCATCATCATGCGCAAATTCTTCTTCGGCTTCGGCATCGTCATGGCCTGCCTTGTCGTTGCCGGTGGGGTCGGCTTGTTCATCCTGTTCCGCAATGGGTCGGCGCTTGACGCGGAGAGCAAGGCATATGCCGAGGACACGGTGGTCGCGATCGGCTCCGATTGGGACGCGGACGAGCTTTGGAAGCGCAGTACGCCGCGCTTTCGCCAGGCGACCAGGCGCGAAGACTGGCGACTCCTCGATGCCGCGCGGGGGCGCTGGGGCCGCTTTGTTCAATATCGCGGATCGAGCGGCCAAGCCACGATGTCATTCTAAACGCAGCTACGTCAGTGACCGCGAACTACGATGCGAAGGCCACTTTCGAAAAAGGCGATGTGCATTTCCTCATCGGCATGGTCAAGAGCGGCCCAGAGTGGCGCGTTGAAGGCTTCCATTTAATTCGGACGTCCTGACGAAAAGCCTTGTCGGCGCCGGAAGCTGAGCGGCCCGCACGTTCGAGGTCGCAAGCGAAGCGTAGCCCCGGTGGAGCGAAGCGCAATCCGGGATTTAGCGATCCAGCCTCCGAGCCTGCCCCGGATTTCGCTGCGCTTCATCCGGGCTACAGCCTTACACAGTCAGGTTGCATCGAATTTTACGCGATCTCACGCCGCGCGCTTAACGCTGCGTCGATAATGTCCCGTTCGCCTTCACAATCGCGCAAAGCAAGGGATATTCGAATGGATTTCGGAAAACGCTTTTCGGTGCACAACAACCGTCCTCCCCCATCGTCCAACAGACCTGCGTCCGCTGCTGCGGCACCGGCCGCGTCCGCGAACGCGGCGAGCGCATCGTCTGCAAAGCCTGCGCGGGGACGGGACGGATCGATATCAAAACCGACCGCGCTTCCTGATCGGGGCAAAGCGCGTCATGCCGATAACGTAGGCAAGCGGAACCGGCGCAGCCAGTCATCCTCTCCTCACATGCGACCGCTACCGCTGCTACGATGAAGCGGCTGGGGTCCCGCTGCCCGTGTCTGGCGCTGACACGAAAAGAGGAGCCGCGCATGCCCACATTCAAGCTTCCCTTGTCCGGCGACGTGGTGCAATCGATCAACCCGTTCACGGCGTTCATGACCGGCGGCCAGCTCGGGCTGATCAACATCAATATGGGCCAATCGAGCGAGCCGAAGGTCGAGGAAGAGGTGCTCACCGACGTCGCCACCTACGGCAAGCAGCTCGGCCGCATCGGCGATGCGCTGATCGTGCTGTTGGCGCATTTCCATCCGCGCGCGCCGCTCACCGCCGAAGAGACCAAGGCGATCGAGGCGCTCAAGGAGATGCTGGAGAAGATCGCGGCGGTGAAGGAGAAGCACCATCGCCCGGCGTTGCATCCGGCGCCGTAGCTGGTCGGGCCGGCCGCCAGGCGTAGGGTCGGCACAAGAGCGTAGCCCGGATTGAGCGGAGCGAAATCCGGGGGAGGCCTCGCTGCAAATCCCGGCTTTCGCTCCGCTCAAGCCGGGCTACCGGTTTCCACGCCCTTTCCTCGCAGCGCGCTCCCGATCTCGTCGAGGATCGCCGGATCGTCGATCGTCGCCGGCATGGTCCAGCTTTCGCCGTCGGCGATCTTCTTGATGGTGCCGCGGAGAATCTTTCCCGAGCGGGTCTTCGGCAGCCGCGCCACCGTGATGGCGAGCTTGAAGGCCGCGACCGGGCCGATCTTCTCGCGCACCAGCGCGACGCATCTCGCGCTCGATCTCCGCCGGCGGCCGGTTGACGCCGGACTTGAGCACGATGAAGCCGCACGGCACCTCGCCCTTGAGCTCGTCCTTGATGCCGATCACGGCGCATTCGGCGACGTCCGGATGCGCGGCCAGCACCTCCTCCATGCCGCCGGTCGAGAGCCGGTGGCCGGCGACGTTGATGATGTCGTCGGTGCGGCCCATCACGTAGAGGTAGCCGTCCTCGTCCTTGAAGCCGGCATCCGCGGTCTTGTAGTAGCCCGGGAATTCGTCGAGGTAGCTCTCGCGCATGCGCTCGTCCTGCTGCCACAGCGTCGGCAGCGCGCCCGGCGGCAGCGGCAGCTTGACCACGATCGAGCCCATCTTGCCGGGCGCGACTCGCGGCTCGCCTCGTCGACGATGCGCACGTCGTAGCCCGGCATCGCCACCGTCGGCGAGCCGTGCTTGACCGGCAGCAGGCCGAGGCCGACCGGATTGCCGGCGATCGCCCAGCCGGTCTCGGTCTGCCACCAGTGATCGATCACCGGCACCTTGAGCAGCTTCTCCGCCCAGATCACGGTGTCGGGATCGGCGCGCTCGCCGGCGAGGAACAGCGTGCGGAATTTCGTGAGATCGTATTGCCGCGATCAGCTTGCCTTGCGGGTCCTCCTTCTTGATGGCGCGGAACGCGGTCGGCGCCGTGAACATGGCGGCGCACGCCGTGCTCGGAGATCACCCGCCAGAACGCGCCGGCGTCGGGCGTGCCGACCGGCTTGCCCTCGTAGAGGATCGTGGTGCAGCCATGCAGCAGCGGCGCATAGACGATGTAGCTGTGGCCGACCACCCAGCCGACATCGGAGGCCGCCCAGAACACCTCGCCCGGCTCGATGCCGTAGAGATTCTGCATCGACCATTTGAGCGCGACCATGTGGCCGCCATTGTCGCGCACCACGCCCTTCGGCCGCCCGGTCGTGCCCGACGTGTAGAGGATGTAGAGCGGATCGGTGGCCGCGACCGGCACGCAGTCCTAGACCGAGCGGGCGTGGATGAGCGCGTCGTCGCGCAGCTTCGCCCAATCGTGGTCGCGGCCGGCGACCAGCGGCGCCGGCGCCTGCGGCCGCTGCAGGATGAGGCAGGCGTCGGGCTTGTGCGCGGCGAGCGCGATCGCCTCGTCGAGCAGCGGCTTGTAGGTGACGATGCGGCCGGGCTCGAGGCCGCAGCTCGCCGACAGGATCACCTTCGGCTTGGCGTCGTCGATGCGGGTCGCGAGTTCGCTCGCGGCGAAGCCGCCGAACACGACCGAATGGACGGCGCCGATGCGCGCGCAGGCGAGCATGGCGATCACCGCCTCCGGCACCATCGGCATGTAGAGGATGACGCGGTCGCCCTTGCCGACGCCGAGGTCGCGCAGCATCGCGGCGAGCACCTGCATCTCGGTCAGCAGCCGATGATAGGTGATGGTGCGCTTCTCGCCGGCGAGCGGGGAATCGTAGATGAGCGCCGCCTGCTCGCCGCGCCCGGCATGACGTGGCGGTCGACGGCGTTGAAGCAGGTGTTGCAGACGCCGCCGGGAAACCAGCGGCCGTAGACGCCGGCCTCGGGATCGAACGCCGCCTTCGGCTTGCTCCAGCCAGTCGATGTCCTGCGCCGCCTCCGCCCAGAAGCCGTGCGGATCGCGCTGCCAGCGCGCGTAGACCTCGTGGTAGCGGCTCGAACGGGCGTCCATGGCGCGGCCTCTCCTGGCGAAACTATATCGTCGCCGTGAGCTAAAGCGAATGGCGGCTAGCGCGTGGCGAATGGGGTAGGAACGGGCAAGAGGCCGTTTCCATCGCCACTCGCCAACGCCGTCCTGCCATTGGTCAACGCCGCCGCCGTTCGCTAGGCTCGACGGCGGTAGCGACTCATTCGCGCACCGGCGAGCCGTCATGATCGACAGCCTCAAGCCCGCCTCCGCGGCCGCCCTGCCCTGCAAGATCTGCGGCAGCGCCACCGCGCTCTATGGCGTCGTCGATTTCAACAAATCCTGCGAGGAGGCGAACGGCGTTCGGCTGCCGCTTTCGGGCGTGCCGATCTATTACCGCCGCTGCGCCAACTGCGAGTTTCTCTTCACCGATGCATTCGACGGCTGGAGCGACGAGCAATTCAAAGCCCACATCTACAATGACGGCTACGGCGCGGTCGATCCCGACTACGAGACCGTCCGGCCCGCAGTCGAACGCGGATGTGGTCAAGCAGTTGTGGGGGCCGCACAAGGCGCAAACCCGCGTCCTCGACTATGGCGGCGGCAACGATGCGTTTTGCGCCGCGCTGCGCGCCGACGGCTTCCCGGTGGCGGTGAGCTACGATCCGATGGTGCCGGCGCACGCGCGCCGTCCGCAGGGGAAATTCGAGCTGGTGACCTGCTTCGAGACGCTCGAGCATTTGCCCGACCCGGTTGGCGGAATAGCCCTGCTGGCGGAATGCGTGGCCGAGCCGGGGCTCGCCCATATCTCGACCTTCGCGCAGCCCGCCGATTTCGCCACCATCGGCCTCAACTGGTGGTACGTCGCGCCGCGCAACGGCCACATCTCGATCTTCAGCAGGAAAGCGCTGGCCCTTGCCTTCGGCCGGCACGGCTACAAGACCGTTTCCCTTTCCGATAACCTTCATTTCGCATTTCGCACGCTGCCGTCGTTTGCCGACCAACTCAGCAAATGAACACCCTCCTCAGCCCCCGTTCGCGGCGAGGGACAGGAGGGGCCGGACGTCATCGAGGAGTAGCGATGAGTACCTCTTACGATACCGACCTCGACCGCAATGCGGCGAATTTCCAGCCGCTGACGCCGCTGACTTTCCTCGCGCGCGCCGCCGAGGTTTATCCGGACGCGACCGCGATCATCCACGGCGCGCGGTCCTGGAACTATCGCGAGTTCTACGCGCGGGCGCGGCAGCTCGCTTCGGCGCTCGCGCGGCGCGGCATCAAGCGCGGCGACACCGTCTCGGTCATGCTCGCCAACACGCCGGCGATGATCGAGGCGCACTACGGCGTGCCGATGGCCGGCGCGGTGCTCAACACGATCAACACCCGGCTCGATGCCGCCATCGTCGCCTTCACGCTCGATCACGCCGAGACCAAGGTGCTGATCATCGACCGCGAATTCTCCAAGGTGGCGAAGGAGGCGCTGGCGCTCGCCAAGGCGAAGCCGCTGATCATCGACTACGACGATCCGGAATTCGCCGGCGCCGGCGAGCGCCTCGGCAGCATCGAGTACGAGGAGTTTCTCGCGCGACGGCGACCCCGATTTCGCCTGGCAGATGCCGGGCGACGAATGGGACGCGATCTCGCTCAACTACACCTCGGGCACCACCGGCGACCCCAAGGGCGTCGTCTATCACCACCGCGGCGCCTATCTGCTCGCGCTCGGCAACGTCGTCACCTGCGGCATGGGCAAGCACCCGGTCTATCTGTGGACGCTGCCGATGTTCCACTGCAACGGCTGGTGCTTTCCCTGGACGCTGTCGGTGGTCGCCGGCACGCATGTGTGCCTGCGCGCGGTGCGCGCCGCGCCGATCTTCGACGCCATCGCCGCGCACAAGGTGACGCATCTGTGCGGCGCGCCGATCGTGATGTCGACGCTGCTCAACGCGCCGGCGCAGGAGAAGAAGCCGCTGCCGCATGTCGTCGAGTTCGTCACCGCCGCGGCGCCGCCGCCGGAAGCCGTGCTCGCCGCGATGAAGGCCGCGGGCTTCAACGTCACCCATGTCTACGGCCTGACCGAAACCTATGGGCCGGCGGGCATCAACGACTGGCACGACGAATGGGACGCGCTGCCGCCGGCCGAGCAGGCGGTGAAGAAAGCGCGCCAGGGCGTGCGCTATCCGGTGCTCGAGGCGCTCGACGTGCTCGACCCGGAAACGATGCAGCGCGTGCCGCGCGACGGCGAGACGCTGGGCGAGGTCATGTTCCGCGGCAACGTGGTGATGAAGGGCTATCTGAAGAACAAAGCCTCGACCGACGCGGCCTTCGCCGGCGGCTGGTTTCATTCCGGCGATCTCGGCGTCATCCATCCCGACGGCTACATCCAGCTCAAGGACCGCTCCAAGGACATCATCATCTCCGGCGGCGAGAACATCTCCTCGATCGAGGTCGAGGACGCGCTCTACAAGCATCCGGCGGTGGCGGCCGTCGCCGTCGTCGCCAAGCCCGACGAGAAATGGGGCGAGACGCCGTGCGCCTTCGTCGAGCTAAAGCCCGGCGCCGAGCGCGACCGCCGACGAGCTCATCGCCTGGTGCCGCGAGCACCTCGCCGCCTACAAATGCCCGCGCCACGTCGTGTTCGCGGAGATCCCGAAGACCTCGACCGGCAAGATTCAAAAGTTCAAGCTGCGCGAGATGGCGAAGGGGCGTGATTGCGCGCGTAATGCCCGCGCATGCGCGGGCTTGACCCGCGCATCCATGCGAGCCCGTCGCGTTCGAAAACCGTCGCACTGCTGCGTCACGGCACGCATTGCCGGGTCAAGCCCGGCAATGACGATCGACTGATACTTGCTCGGTTAGCCGCGACTAATGGACGAGCGTGTCTTGCCTGAGACGCGCGATCTCGTCTTTGACGTGCAACTTGCGCCGCTTCAGCTCTACAATTTTCAGATCGTCCGACGATGGGTGGGAAAGCGCTTCGCTGATTTCCTGTTCGAGTGCCTGGTGTCGTCTTTCAAGTTCCGCAAGATGCGATTCGATCGCCATGTGGCATCTCTCCTTGCGTCAAAATGGCTGCCTGACCCTCTACACCAGCTTGATCATCCGCGATCATACTCCGTTTCCGCCGCGGTGAAAATCCCGCTGTGCACTGCGGCGCCCGCGGGCTTGTCGGAGATTAACCAAAACGCGATAATCCATAGGCACTTACGGTCCGAAGCCCGCGCCGAGGCGCGACCCAGGCGGCGATGACAAAAGAGGAAGAACGCGAGCTTCGGGCGCAACTGGCGCGCCTGCAGCAGGAGCATCGCGACCTCGACGCCGCGATTGCGGCGCTGCAATCCTCTCCCGGCTCCGACATCATCCAGGTGCAGCGGCTGAAGAAGCGCAAGCTGCAGTTGCGCGATCGCATCACCTTCATCGAAGACCAGCTCACGCCGGATATCATCGCCTGAGCGGCGCCACGCCGGCGCTCGCCCTTGCGCGCGTACATCGCGGTGTCGGCGCGGGCGAGCGCGTCGGCGGCGCCGTCGAGCGGACCAAGCAAACGTCACACCGGCCGACGCGCCGACGACCAGCGTCGAACTTCCCCAGCGTACCGGCGTCGCGTAGACCGCCGCTTCGAGCGAAGCGGCCTTGGCCGCGACCGCCGGGCCGGTGACATTCCACAGCAACACCACGAACTCGTCGCCGCCGATGCGCGCGACGACGTCGGAGGCGCGCACGTGACGAACCAGCGCCGCCGCGACCGCCTTGAGCACGGCGTCGCCGGCGGCATGGCCGTGGCGATCGTTGACCGGCTTGAATCCGTCGAGGTCGATGTAGATCAGCGCGGCGCTCGCCTCGTAGCGTTTGACGTAAGCGAGCGAGCGCGTGAGCTCGCGCTCGAAGCCGCGGCGGTTGAGCGTCTCGGTCAGCGGATCGACGTCGACCCGCGCTTCGAGATCGGCGACGCGGGCGCGAAAAAGCTCGAGCTCGGCGGCAAGCCGCTCGACCTCGGCCGCAAGCCGCGCGGCAACCGGACGCGAGCGCGGCTTCGACGGGCGCTCGCTCCGGCGGCGGCACCGCTCGGTTCGCGGCTCTGCTCGCGCAGCCGCTGCGGCGGTCGCAGTGCAGGCGTCTTGCGCCGCGCCGTTGCCGACTTCCGCTTCAAACGTTTCCCCCAAGCGAATCGCCAGGAAGACTACCGTGCAGGCCGCGCCGCGCAGTGCTGCCGCGGGTCGCATGGCGTCGTGCGGCGGATTGTCGCATGCGATTCGAGCCGTATCAGCAGATGCGCAGAGGTAAGCCATGCTGCGCACGCCGATGCTCGACTTAGTCCGCCTGCAGAAATCCGATCGGCTCCGTCTGCGCGGCGGCAAAGACCGCCGCGGTCAATGGGCCGCCGAACACGGCGCCGGTGTCGAGGTTCAAGCCGATTGCTCCGAAGATCCGGCGCGCCGCTCTCCAACGGCGTGTGGCCGTGCACGATGAGACGTCCGTAGTCGCGGCGGTCGGAAAGGAACGGCTCCCGGATCCAGAGCATGTCGTTCTCGTCCTGCGCATCGAGCGGTCTATCCGGGTTGACGCCGGCGTGGACGAAGAAGCGGCGGCCGTCGTCGTAACTCAGCGGCAGCGAACGAAACCAATCGACATGCTGCGCGCGGCAGTGCGCTGGCGTCAGCGACGCCATAGCTGCGCAGCGTCGCCTCGCCGCCCTGCGACAGCCAATGCTCCACCTGCGTGCCGGCGTCGACGACGCCGAGCGCAAATGCCTCGTGGTTGCCCTTGAGCGCAATCGCGCGGTCGCGCAGCCGCGATTGAAGCTCGATCAGGTAACTGACGACACCGGCGCTTTCGGCTCCGCGATCGATATAGTCTCCGAGAAATACGAACGTCGCCTCGCGTCCGCGCGCATGTTGCGCAGCAACGCGCCATCAGCGTGCGCAATTTTCGCAGCGAGCCGTGGATATCGCCGATGGCGTAGAGGAACGACATTGCAGGCCGCTAGCAAATAACTCCGGCGATTGCCAATAATGGCCGTATTCGGGCACGTTTGTTCAGTGCCCGTTCACCAATAAAGGGGAACTTAGAGACCAGGGGGCGGTTTGGTGGTGTGAACACACCATGCTGTCGAGGTGATGCCATGAGGAAGATTCTGACTGCGCTCGTCGCGGTTGCGGCGCTCGGCGCCGCGGCGGTCGCGACATCGAGTACGGCAGAGGCGCGCTGGTGGGGTCGCGGCTGGGGCTGGGGTCCCGGTCCGTTCTTCGCCGGAGCCGTGATCGGCGGCGCGCTCGCCGCGCCCTATTATTACGGCTACTACCCCTATGGTCCGTATCCGTACTATCGCTGCCGTCCGGTGTGGAACGGGTATGCGTGGGTACGCGGTTGCTACTGACGGGCATCGGTCTGCCGATCTGCCAAGCAGGGCGTCCCTTACCAGGGGACACCCTCGACCGTTGTGGCCAAATCCAGGTGCCACAACAAACTTCCGCCAAAGAGTGCGTCCTTTAATCGCGACAGGGGCCGCAACGGATTCGGGGGTTTACGGGGACTTCCCGCCTAACTGACGTTGGGGATCGGCGCCCGACCGATCGCACGAGGAGAACACATGCATAAATCGCTCATCGCGCTTGTCGGCGCCGCGGGCATCGGCTTGGCCGCTTGGCTGCCCCGTCACCCGCAAACGCGGGCTGCTTCGGCTGCGCCGTCGGCGCCGGGGTGCTCGGCGGCCTTTTCGTCGGCGCGGTCGTTGGTAACGCCATCGCCAACAGCCCACCGCCCGGCTACTACCCGCCGCCGCCCGGCTACTATCCGCCGCCTCCCGGCTACTACCCGCCGCCCCCTCCCGGCGCCTATTATCCGCCGCCGCCCGGGGCAGGTCCGGCTTATGCGCAGCTCGCTCCGGGTTGCCATTGGGCCAAGCGCCGGGTCTGGGTCGAGGGCGTGGGTTATCACTGGCGCACCGTACAGGTCTGTCCCTGATCGCACGGCTTGTGTGCTGAATTTCACCCGGCCGGCTTGCCCAAGCCGGCCGGTTTGTTTTTGTGACATACGACTCGCCGATGCTGACCTGCCGACGCGCCCGTCGTCCGCGGGCGCGGCGAAACGGACGAGAGACTTGATCATGGATTCCTTTTCGGTTCGGCGCGAAGCCGGGGCCGGTGACGCCGGAGCATCGAGCGGCTCACCGCTCCACGCGGACGGCAACAGCGAATCGATTGCCTGTTCGCCGCGCCATCGCGCTTGCGCAGAGCTTGCCGCGCGGATCTGGCGCAAGGAACCGCGCCCGGTCTGGGTCGCCTACGCGGTGACGGCGCTCATGGCTTTCGCCATCCTCTTGCTCTGCGTCTATATCGGCTTCGCCGCGATCCTCTACGTGACGCAGCGTTCGATGATGTACTTCCCGGAGACGATCCACACGACGCCGGCGCAGGCGGGCCTGCCGAGCGCGCAGGAGGTCACGCTCACCGCGGCCGACGGCGTTCACTCCATCGCCTGGCACGTTCCTCCGCGCGGCGACAAACCGGTCATCCTCTATTTCCACGGCAATGGCGGCGCGTTGCGTTATCGCGTCGACCGCTTTCAGCAAGCTCATCGCCGACGGCATCGGTCTCGTCGCCGTCGAATATCGCGGCTACGGCGGTTCAAGCGACAGTCCGACCGAGGCCGGCCTCATTGCCGACGCCGAGGCCGCCTACGCCTTCGCCGCCGCGCGCTACGCGGTGAAGCAGCTCGTGCCGTGGGGCGAGTCGCTCGGCTCCGGCGTCGCCGTCGCGCTGGCGGCGGAAAAGCCGGTCGGCCGCGTGATCCTGGAAGCGCCGTTCACCTCGGCCGCCGCGGTCGCCGGCGCGCGCTATTGGTACATGCCGGTGCGGCTCCTGATGAAGGACCAGTTCCGTTCCGACGAGCGCATCGGAAAAGTCACCGCGCCGGTCCTGATCCTGCACGGCGCGCGCGACCGCACCGTTCCCTTCGCCATGGGCGAGCGGCTGTTCGAGGAGACCAAGGCGCCCAAGCACATCGTGCGTTTCCTCGAGGGCGATCACGAGGATCTCGACATGCATGGCGCGCTGCATGCCGTCGGCCGCTTCCTCGCCGGCGATTTGGATCAGTAAGACGCGATCCTCATTGCGGCACGGTCATCAGCTCGAGCACGTGGCCGTCCGATCCTGGAAATAGACGCCGCGGCCGCCGTTCCAATCGTTGAGCTTGCCGTCGTCGAGGCTCCACGGCGCGCTGCCGAAAGCGATTTTCGCCCGTTTGACGCGATCCAGGATGGCGTCGAACTCCCGGTTGCTGACGTGGAACGCCAGATGGTGGCTCTCGAATTTGCTCTCGGTGTCGAACAACAGCGTCAGCGATTTGTTGATCCGCACCGGCGCGAAATAATCCGTGCGCCCGCGCTTGAGGCCGAAGATGCCGGCGAAGAACTTGGCGGCGGCGACCTTGTCGTGCGCCGGCACGATGGTGTGATTGAGCGTGATGGTCATGAGCGCCTCCTTGCGGCCCGCAACCCTCAAAACGTCTGGTACGACTGCCCGACCTTGCCGCCGACGCGGGCAAAGCCGGCCTTTGCCGGTTCGTATTTCTCGCTGATGTTGAGCGCCTTGGCGTAGGAGCCGGCCGCCTTGTCCTTCTGTCCAAGACGTTCGTAGGCGAGCCCGCGGCTGGTCCAGGCCTGCAGGTTCGCCGGCGCGATCTGCACCGCCTCGTCGAGATCGCCCGCCGCCGACTTGGCGTCGCCGATCGCCAGATAGCTCAGCGCGCGGGCCATGTGCGGTTCGGCCTTCTGCGGGGCGAGCCCGATGGCCGTGGTGAAGTCGTCGATGGCGAACTGGTGCTGATGCTGGATCTGATAGAGCAGGCCGCGATCGTAATAGGCCTGCGCATTGTCCGGCTTGAGCGCGATCGCCTTGTTGAAGTCCTCGAGCGCCTGCGGGCCGCGGCCCTGCTGGCGGTAGACGACGCCGCGGCCGAGATAGGCGGGCGCGTAGCCGCCATCGATCGACAGCGCCTTGTTGTAATCGGCGAGCGCGAGGTCGAGCTTGTTGGTCTGGCGATAGAGCAGGCCGCGATTGGCATAGGCCTGCGCGTAATTGGGATCGAGGCTGATCGCCTTGTTGAAATCGGCGAGCGCCTGTTCGCTGCGTCCGGTCTCGCCGAAGACCGAACCGCGCATGTTGTAGGCTTGCGGGTCGTCGGGATGCTTTTCGATGACCTCGGTGAGCGAGGCGAGGTTGGATTGCGAGGTGCCGTAGGGCGGGTCGTCGGCCGATGACGACGGGCTCCCGAACGTCGCGCAGCCGGCAAGCGCGAGCGCCGCAAGCACCGGGACGGCTACGGCCAAGCCCGCGAGCCGCCGGACACGCCGCCTACTCCTCGCCAACGCTGGTCTCATGATCCGATGCCTCGGGGCACCGCCGCGCTCCCTTCGCGCCTACGGTAGATCACGCAGAAGCGAGACGATAGCCCGGCACCGGCAAAGACAAAGCGCGGGCCAAAAGCCCGCGCCGGCATCATGACGCCTGCAATGTCTCAGCCGAAACGGGGCGCGCGCGGCGGCCCGGACCTGCCGCCGGCGGCGCCGGGGGCCGGCTTCGGCTTCATCGGCAACAGGCCCTCGCGCTGCAACCGCTTGCGCGCCAGCTTGCGGGCACGGCGGATCGCTTCCGCCCTCTCCCGCGCCTTTCTTTCCGATGGTTTTTCGTAGTGACCGCGGAGCTTCATCTCGCGGAAAATGCCCTCGCGCTGCATCTTCTTCTTCAGCGCCTTGAGGGCCTGGTCGACGTTATTGTCGCGAACAAGAACCTGCACGCATCCTCCTCGTTCAGCTGCGCTCAGCGTATGCGCCGGTGAATGGAATAGCGGCGCAGGCGTTCACGCCTGCGCCACCTTGCCGCTTCGCGTAGCAGAAATGCCGGGCCAAGTCCACAGATTGTGGCGCCCGCCTCAGTCCGCAAAGACTCGCGTGACATGCCCCATCTTGCGGCCGGGGCGGGCGGCGACCTTGCCGTAGAGGTGCACGGCGGCACCCGGAACGGTCAGCCAGGACCGATAATCTTCGATCTCATGGCCGATGAGATTCATCATCTCGACCCGGCCATGGCGCAGCGGCTTGGCGAGCGGCCAGCCGGCGACCGCGCGGATGTGCTGCTCGAACTGCGAGACCGAGGCGCCGTCGAGGGTCCAATGACCGGAATTGTGCACCCGCGGCGCGATCTCGTTGACCAGGAGCTCGCGGCCATTGCCGAGCACGAACATCTCGACCGCGAGCACGCCGACATAGGCGAAACTGTCGGCGATCGTCTCGGCGATCCGCCGCGCCTCCTGCGCGGTCGCATCCGAGAGCGCGGCCGGCACGCGCGAGATTTTCAGAATGTGGTCGCGGTGCTCGTTCTCGGTGACGTCGAAGCTTTCAACCGTGCCGTCGCTGCCGCGCGCGGCGATGACCGACACTTCGCGCTCGAACGGGACGAACGCTTCGAGGATGCAAGGCTGGCCGCCGACTTCGCGCCAGACCGCCTCCGGATCGGTGCCGTTGCGGATCGTCGCCTGGCCCTTGCCGTCGTAACCGAAGCGGCGGGTCTTGAGCACCGCGGGCCGGCCGATCCGCCGAGCGCCGCCGCGAGCTCGATGGGCTGAGAAACCGCGGCATAAGGCGCGGTGCGAATGCCGAGGCCGGCGACGAAGCTCTTCTCGACGAGGCGGTCCTGCGTCGTTGCCAGGACCTGCGGGTCGGGCAGCACCGGCACGCGCGCGGCGAGAAAGGTCGCCGCCTCCGCCGGCACGTTCTCGAACTCGTAGGTGACGACCTCGACCTCCGCGGCGAAGGCGTCGAGCGCGCGCGTGTCGCCATAGTCGGCGCAGGTGATGCGGTGGACGACGTCGAAGGCGGGCGACTCGGGATTGGGAGAGAAGATATGACACTTGAAGCCGAGCCGGGCCGCGGCAAGCGCCAGCATGCGGCCGAGCTGACCGCCGCCGAGAATGCCGATCATTGCCCCCGGCTCGAGGACGGGCGCGGAGGCGCTCACGCGCCGGAATCCTTCGGCTCTTCGGCGACGGCGGCGGTCTGCCGCTGCGCGCCAGGCCTCGAGCCGCTTGCCGAGCGCCGCGTCGCCCAGCGCCAAGACGCTCGCCGCGAGCAGCGCGGCGTTGATGGCGCCGGCCTGGCCGATCGCCAAAGTGCCGACCGGAACGCCGGGCGGCATCTGCACGATGGAGTAAAGCGAGTCGACGCCCGACAACGCCTTCGATTCGACCGGCACGCCGAACACCGGCAGGGTGGTGAGCGAAGCGGTCATTCCCGGCAGATGCGCCGCGCCGCCGGCGCCGGCAATGATCACCTTGAAGCCGGCGGCCTTCGCGCCCTTGGCGAAGGCGTAGAGCCGCTCGGGCGTGCGATGCGCCGAAACGATGCGCGTCGCATAGCCGACGCCGAGCGCGTCGAGCGTCTCGGCGGCGTGCTTCATGGTCTGCCAGTCGGACTGGCTGCCCATGATGATGGCGATGGATTTCGCTTCCGGCGGCGCCAAATGAATCCCCTGCGCGAAGGAAGCGCCGCATTATAGGTACGCTCCCCCGGTGGCAAGACTCCGTCTATCAGAATGGTTTCTGATCTGCGTGTTGCAGCGGCCTGCGCGCGCCGGCACGCCTCCCACAGCCGCGCGGCGGTCGCCGGCATGTCGAGATGCGCGGCGGCGCCGCCGGGAATGGCGTCGGCAACCGCGTTCATCACCGCGGCGATCGAGGCCGTGGTGCCGGCTTCGCCGACGCCCTTGACGCCGAGCGGATTGGTGGTCGCCGGCACGCAAACGAGCGCATCGCGGATCGGCGGCATGTCGTCGGCGCGCGGCATGGCGTAGTCCATGAACGAGCCGGTGACGAGCTGGCCATTGCCGTCGTCGTAGACCACCTGCTCCATCAGCGCCTGGCCGAGCCCTTGCGCCAGCGCGCCGTGCAATTGGCCTTCGACGATCATGGGGTCGAGCACGTTGCCGCAATCGTCGACCGCGGTGTAGGCGACGATGTCCATGTGCCCGGTCTCGGGATCGATCTCGACCTCGGCGATATGCACGCCGTTCGGGAAAGTGAGCGGCGTCTCGGTCGTCGCCCTGGTGTCGAGGTCCTCCTCGATCGTGCCTTGCTGCTTCAGTCGGCGCGCGCGCGCCGCAAGCTCGAACAGCGAGATGCGGCGATCGGTGCCGACGACGGCGAAATGGCCGACCTCATAGACGATGTCGCCTTCCGCCGCTTCGAGCACCATCGCCGCGATGCGCTTGCCCTTTTCCAGCATGACGTCGATGCACCTGACGATCGCGGCGCCGGCGGTCATCGCCGAGCGCGAGCCGACCGAGGCGTAGCCGGCGATCTCCAGCGCCGAATCGCCGTGCCGGTGGCCGATCTTGTCGCGCGCAATGCCGAGCCGCTCGGCGACGAGCGGCCGAACACCGAGGCGTGCCCCTGCCCGGTCGATTGCACGTTGAGATTGACGGTCAGCGTGCCGTCGCCGGGAAACGTGAGCCACGCGCCTTCGATCGGCGTGCCGCCGGCATGTTCGAGCATGCAGGACACGCCGATGCCGCGATATCGGCCGCGCGACTTCGCTTCGCGGCGGCGCGGCCTTGAAGCCGTCGTAGTCGGCAAGCGCCAGCGCCTTGTCGAGCATCGGCGCAAAGTCGCCGCTGTCATAGGTGGTGCCGACGGCGGTTTTGTACGGCATGGCGGACGGCCGGATGAGATTGCGCCGGCGCAGCTTCACCGGATCGATGCCGGTGACGCGCGCCGCCTCTTCGACCACGCGTTCGAGCGCGTAGTTCGCCTCCGGCCGTCCGGCGCCGCGATAGGGCGCCGTCGGCAGCGTGTTGGTGAACGCGCAGCGGGTGACGATGTCGATATGTTTGATGTCGTACATGCCCGGCAGGCAGCGGGTGAAACTCGAGACTCGGAATGTTGGCGCCGACCGCGCCGATATAGGCGCCGAGATTGCCGGTGTTGCGGATGCGCAGCGCCAGGAAGCGTCCTCTTTGGTCGAGCGCGAGCTCCGCCTCCGAATAAATGTCGCGCGCCTGGTTGTCGCTGAGGAACGCCTCGGAGCGGCCCGACATCCAATGAATCGGCCGGCCGAATTTCTTGGCGCCGACCATCTGCGCGACGTATTCCGGATAGGGGCCGGTCTTCAGGCCGAAGGCGCCGCCGACGTCGTCGGTCAGCACGCGCAACCGCTCCTTCGGCACCTTCATGATCGCGACCAGATTGTCGCGCAAGGCGGTGGTGCCCTGCGAGCAGACGCGCAGCGTGTGAATGTCGGCGGCCGCATCGTAGCTTGCGGTCGCGCCGCGCGGCTCCATCGAGGCGACGACGATGCGCTGGTTCATCACCGCGATCCGCGCCACGTATTTCGCGGCGGCGAAGATCGCATCGACCTCGCGGGCATTGGCCGCGGGATCGGCGGCGAGCCCGGGCCAATCGATGGCGAGATTGCCCGGCGCCTCCGGCCACACTTGCGGCGCACCGGGGGCGAGCGCAGCGCGCGCGTCGGTGACCGGCGGTGAGCGGATCGTATTCGACGGCGACCAGCTCGGCGGCGTCCTGCGCCGCGGCGGCGCTCTCGGCGACGACCATCGCCACCGGCTCGCCGATATGCATGACCCGCTCGGCGGCAAGCGCCGGCCGGTGCGGCACGACGAGCGGCTTGCCGCCGCGCCCGGCGAGCGGCGGATGGCGGCCGATGCCGCCGATCCCTCCCATGTCCGCGGCGGTCAGGACTCCGACGACGCCGGGCGCACGCAGCGCGGCCTCGATGTCGACGGCGACGATGCGGGCGAAAGCATGCGGCGAGCGCACGAAGAAGGCGTAGGCTTGATTCGGCAACGGCGCGTCGGCGACGTAGCGGCCGCGGCCGCGCAGGAGGACGTCGTCCTCGACGCGCGGCGCTCTGGTCGCGCCAGGTCTGACGCCGCTGTTCCGTTTTTGCATCCATGCTCTGTGCCGGAAACGCTTTTGGGGTCGGAGCGGGCCCTTTATAAACGAAACCGCCGGCCGCTGAAGGCAACCCTGCTCCGCGTGTTTCAGGAGCCTGCTCCGTCCTCCAAGCTCTGCGCTCCCCGGAAGCGCCGGGGGAGGAAAAAGCCGAATCTTCCGCAGCGGCGGACGATCCCGACCACAGTACTGGACCCGCCGATGCTCCGCCCTGGTTCGCGCGCGCTTACCACGCTCCTGGCGATGCTGACCGCGCTCGGCCCGATATCGATGGACATGTATCTGCCGTCGCTGCCGGCGATCGCCCATGTCCTCGATGCGCCGACGGCGCGGGTCCAGCTGACGATTGCAGGCTATCTGATCGGTTTCGCCGTCGGGCAGGTGATCTGGGGTCCGATATCGGATCGCCGCGGCCGCCGCCCGGTGCTGATCGCCGCGCTCGCGCTTTACGCCGCCGGAACGCTCATCTGCGCGGCGGCGCAATCGATCGATCCGCTGATTGCCGCCCGCTTTCTTCAGGCGATCGGCGGCTCGGGCTCGATCGTGCTCGCGCGCGCCATGGTGCGCGACCTCTATTCCGGCGTGCGGGCGGCACGCGAGCTTTCGCTGATGGGGTCGATCAGCGGCTTTGCGCCCATTGTGGCGCCGATGATCGGCGGCGTGCTGCAGACCGCCTTCGGCTGGCGCGCGAGCTTCATTGTCATGGCCGTCGCCGGCGCCGCAGCCATTGTCGTCGTCGGCCGATTGCTGCCGGAAACGCTGCGCAAGCGCACCGCCGAGCCGATCTCGCTCCCGTTCATGCTGCACAGTTATGCCGCGGTGCTGCGGCAAGGCGATTTTCTGGCCTATCTCGGCATCCTCACCATCAGCTTTGCCGGCTTGTTCGCCTGGATCTCCGGCGCGCCGGTGATCCTGCAACGCGTCTACGGCCTTTCGGCCTTCACCTTCGGCTTTACTTTCGCGCTCGGCGCGGCGGGCTATATGTTGGGAACGACGATCGCGTCGCGGCTCGTGCTGCGGCTCGGCCTCGACCGCACCATTGGTCTCGGGGCGTCGCTGCTCGCCGTCGGAGGGCTCGGGGTGGCCGCGGTCGTGGCGGCGGGAATTTCCGGCGGCGTCTGGCTGGTGGCCGCGATGGCGGTCTATCTCGCCGGGCTCGGGCTGGCGATGCCGCAAGCGATGGCCGGAGCGCTGACGCCGTTTCCGGAACGGGCCGGCACTGCGTCCTCGCTCATGGGCTTTGCGCAGCAGGGCGTCGCCGCCATCGTCACCGCGGCGGTCGGCGATTACCTCGGTCCTTCGGCCTGGCCGGTTGCCGGCGTTGTCGTCGCGATGGGCTGCGTCTCGTTCCTGCTCTGGGCTTCACGCGCCGGCTGCGCGAGCGCGCCCTTTTGCATCTGCCTTAGACGCGAACTGCGGTTGCCTGCCGCGCCGTGTTTGTTACGATGGATGGATCGGGGGCATGCGATACCGGCGTAGTTCCCAGCCCCGGCAAACGAGCTGGCACCGGTGTCGACGGTGGAAGGAAAAATCATGACGTCCGGCGACCCGCTGAGCCGCCGTTCCTTCCTTGCTGGCATAAGCGCCGCGGGTGGCGGCCTGACGCTCGCCTTCGCGATACCCTTCGGCCCTGCCCGCGCCGCCGAAACCGCCGAAATCACCGCCTGGCTGCTCATTCACCCCGACAACTCGGTCGTGATCCGGGTCGCTCACGCCGAGATGGGCCAGGGCATCCTGACCGGTCTCGCCATGCTGGTTGCCGAAGAACTGGAATGCGACTGGGCGAGCGTCCGCACCGAATATCGTCTCGCCGGGCGAGAATCTGCGGCGCGACCAGATCTGGGGCGACATGTCGACCGGCGCCAGCCGCTCGATCGCGTCCTCGCAACTTCATCTGCGGCAGGCCGGCGCCATCGCCCGTCAACTGCTGGTCGCCGCCGCCGCGGCGCGCTGGCAAGTCCCGGTCGAGCAATGTGTCGCCCAGTCGAGCACGATCACCCACACGCCGAGCGGCCGCAGCGTGTCATTCGGCGCCGTCGCCGAAGCCGCCGCCAGGATCGAGCCGCCCGCGGAGGTCAAGCTGAAAGACCCGAGCGAATGGAAGCTCGTCGGCAAGCCGCGCCGGCGGCTCGACGTGCTCGCCAAGGTCATGGCGCAGCCGGTCTATGCGATCGACGTGCGGCTGCCCGACATGCTCTACGCCGCGATCGTGCAATGCCCGGTCTATGGCGGCAAGCTGCGGTCGGTCGATGAGAACGCCATCGCCGCCATGAAGGGCGTGCGCCGCGTAGTGCGGATGCCCGAAGCGGTCGCGGTGGTGGCCGATTCCTGGTGGCGCGCCAAGTGCGCGCTGGAGGCGCTGCCGATCGTCTGGGACGACCGCGGCAACAACCGCGTGTCGAGCGCCGAGATCGCCGAGTTCGTGCGCGGCGGCCTGGACGTGAAAGAGGGTCAGATCGGCCGCGCCGACGGCGACGTATCCGCCGGTTTTGCGCGCGCCGTGCGGCGGGTCGAGGCCGACTACACGGTCCCGTTCCTCGCGCACGCGACCATGGAGCCGCAGACCTGCACCGCGCACGTCAGACCCGACGGAGTCGAGATCTGGGTGCCGACCCAGGGCGCCGCCACCGCGCTCGCCACCGCCGCCGTCGCCGCCGGCGTCCCGAATGACAAGGTCGTGGTGCACAGCACGATGCTCGGCGGCGGCTTCGGCCGGCGCGGCGCCATCCAGGAATATGTCCGCCAGGCGGTGCTCATCGCCAAGGAGTTCAGCGAGCCGGTCAAGCTCGTGTGGACGCGCGAAGAGGACGTGCGGCACGACCTTTACCGGCCGTTCGGCATGGCGCGGCTCGTCGCCGGCCTCGATGCCGACGGCATGCCGATCGCGCTGGAAGATACGGCTCGCCGGCCCGTCATTCGTCGCCACGCTCGTGCCGGGCTTCGGCACCAGCTTCATCGACCGCAGCTTCCTCAGCGGGCTGACCGACGAAATGCCCTACGAGGTGCCGAACTATCTGGTCGACTACGTGATCCGCCAGTCGCCGGTGCCGGTCGGCGTCTGGCGCGCGATCAACTACACGCAGAACGCCTTCTACAAAGAATGCTTCGTCGACGAGATGGCGCACGCGGCGGGATCGGACCCGTATCTCTATCGGCGGCGGCTGTTGCGCAACAGCCCGAAGAATCTCGCCGTGCTCGACGCCGCGGCCAAGCGAGCCGAACTGGGGCGCACCGCTGCCTGCCGGCGTGTTTCGCGGCATTGCGGTCAACGAGGCCTGCGGCAGCTATTGCGCGCAGGTGGTCGAGGTCTCGATCGAGGACGGCAGCGTGCGCGTGCACCGCGTCGTGGCGGCGATCGACTCCGGCCACGTGGTCAATCCGCTTTCGGTCGAGATGCAAACCCAGGGCGCCGTCGTCTACGCGCTGACCGCGGCGCTCTATGGCGAGATCACCATCAAGGACGGCGCCGCCGAGCAATCGAACTTCGACGAATACGAGATGCTGCGCATCGGCCGATGCGCCGCAGGTCGAGACGGTGATGGTGCCGAGCGGCGACTTCTGGGGCGGCGTCGGCGAGCCGCCGGTGCCGCCGCTGGCGCCGGCGCTGTGCAACGCCGTGTTCGCCGCCACCGGCAAACGCATCCGCTCGCTGCCGCTGAAGAACCACGACCTGAAAGCGACCTGACGCGCGACGGCTTCAGCCGGACGGAAACTGCAGCTCGACTTTCAAGCCCGGCGCATTGTCGAGCAATTTGATCCGCGCTTCGTGCAGCCGGGCGACGGCGGAGACGAGACTGAGGCCGAGCCCGTTGCCCGGCGTCCGCCGGCTGCGCTCCAGCCGATAAAAACGGCGGAAGACGTGCTGATGCTCGTCGGCGGGAATTCCCGGGCCATCGTCTGAAACCGAGATAACGGCGCCGGTATCGCCGCGATTGAGCTCGACCGTCACCTGCCCGGCGCCGCGGCCATGCTTGATCGCGTTGTCGACCAGATTGGCCACGGCGTCGAACAGGAGGTCGCGGTCGCCGGTGACCAGCACCGGCCGCTCGCCGACCGCCTTGAGCTCGACATCCTTGTTCTCCGCCGCGGCATCGAACAACTCGACCACGGCCTCGGCGATCTCGACCAGATCCACGGGGCGGAACGCCGCCGTTCGGCTGGTCGTCTCGATCTGGGAAATGCGCGTCAGCGAGGAAAACATGCGCAGCACGTCGTCGAGGTCGGCCATCGTGTCGGTGATCAGCTTTTGATCGAACCGGGAGTCGCGCGCTCCGAGCGAAGCCCGCTCGAGCCGGCCGCGCATGCGGGTGAGCGGCGTGCGCAGATCGTGCGCGACATTGTCGGTCGCCTGCTTCACTTCCCCCATCAGGACTTCGATGCGGTCGAGCATCGTGTTGAGATTTTCCGCCAATTGATCCCATTCATCCTGCGTCCCGAACAGCGGCACGCGCTCGCCAAGACCGCTCTGCATGATGGTCCGGCTGGTGGCGTTGATCAATTCGATCCGGCCGACCGTGCGCCGGGTGACAGCGAGACCGGCGACGACGGCGAGAACGAAAATCAGCGCGACAACGAGCGCAAAGGCGAGATCGATCTTCCGCCGGAATTGATCGAGATCGCTGATGTCCCTTCCGACCAGCAGATGCGACCCGTCCGCGAGCGTGGCGAACTCGGCGCGAAGAAGCGGCGGCTCTGCCGCGTCCGGCTTCCATTCCGGCATGCGGAAGTCGCTTCGCCCCGCGTTGCCTCGCCAGTACCGGCGGCCAGCGCGCAAGATTTCCGGCCAGCACCGCGAACGAGGCATCGGCGAGCAGGAATACGCCGTCGCCGACAGCGGCATCGGCCGCGCGCCCATTGATCGCGGCCGCGAGCGCGTCGCGGCCGCCGCGGTCGTAGGCGGCCATGAGCAGGGCCCGGTCGGCGTCGATCGCGCGATCCGACCGATGCAGGACGTACAACTCGGTCGACGAATACGCGTAGCTGAACAGAGCAATGACCACCGCGCCGAAGACAACGATGCAGATCAGCGCCACTCTGAAGGTCGACGATCGTAACGTCTTAGTGAGGAGCACGGACACAGAATCCCACGCCGCGTATTGTGTGGATCAGTGGATAGCTCTGCTGACTGTCGACTTTACGGCGAACGCGCCCGACATAGACATCGATGATGTTGGTCGTCGGATCGAAATGAATGTCCCAGACGCGCTGCAACAGCATCGCGCGCGGCACCACCTGGCCCTCGTTGCGGACCAGGTATTCGAGCACCTGAAACTCCCGCGGCAACAGTTCGATCTCCTTGCCGCCGCGCTTGACCGTTCGCGATACCAGGTCGAGCTCGAGATCGGCGACGCGCAGCACCGTCTCCTTGACGACGGTCGTGCTGCGCCGGGCGAGGGCCTCCACCCGGGCCAATAATTCGGCGAACGCGAACGGCTTGATCAAATAATCGTCGCCGCCGCTGCGCAGGCCGCGCACCCGGTCGTCGACTTCTCCAAGCGCGCTGATGATCAACGCCGGAGTGACGACGCCGGCTTCACGCAGACGCCGGATGACGGCCAAACCGTCGATGCCAGGCAGCATGCGGTCGATCGTCATCACCGCGTGGACCGCGGAAAGCCCGAGCGCCAGTCCATCATCGCCGTTGATCGCGAGGTCGACCTGGTAGCCCTGCGTCGTGAGGAAATCCACGAGTTGCTGCGCAGTCTCCGGATCGTCCTCGACGACAAGGATGCGACGGAGCGATCCCGTCATCAGCTCAATCTCCAATCCATTTCTGGGGAGGCGCGAGCCTAGCACAAACCGCAGGATCAAAAAATGACTTATCTGTCAGAAATTGACGCATTCGTAATTTGAAAATTTCTCCGTTGCTCCATATCCCATCATTGGGGGCGCTCCATCGGTGCAATCCCGCCTCGCGGCCACGTGACGCGCATTTGCACCGAGCTAAACCAAAGGAGAAAGCCTCATGATGCGTAGCGTGATGTTCGCACTTGCGACGTTGGCGGCAGCCAGTCTGGGTTCGGCGTCGAGTGCTTCGGCAATGGGCCATGGCGGCGGCGGCGGCCACGCTTCGTTTGGTCACGCAATGGGTGGCGGCCCCTCGGCCGGCTTCCATCACTTCGGGTCCCCCGATCATCACTTCGCGTTCCATCACCGGTTCCCGCACCACCGGTTCGTCTTCGTCGGCGCGCCATACGACTACGGGTATGACTATGGCTATGACTCCTGTTACGCCCGCGTACGGACCGCTTGGGGCTGGCGGCTAGTGCCGGTCTGCTACTGAGACCGGGTTGTTACCGATGCAACACGCGAGCGGGGGCTAGTCTGTGATCCGAGCCTACATCAATCGTCTGGGGGTCGCGGTCCCGGAGCATGAGGTACACGGCACCTTTGTTCGTTTTGCCGAACGCCTGCTCCGGGATCGGCGCTCGCGGCTTCTCTTCGACCGGATGGTGGCGCGCTCGGACATCGAGCAGCGATGGTCCTGTCTGGCGCCGGCCGCGCCAGGGAGCAACGAGGCGGTCGATGCCGGCGGCTTCTACACTCTCGGCAGCTTTCCATCGACCGGGAAGCGGATGGACCGCTACGGGGTCGAGGCGCCGGCGCTGGCCAAAAAGGCGGTCGATCGGCTCGATCTCGGCGACACGGCCGGCGAGATCACCCATCTCATCGTGACCTCCTGCACCGGATTTTCCGCGCCGGGCATCGACCTCGAATTGGTACGGCGCTGCAATCTCGATCCTTCCGTCGAGCGAACGGTGGTCGGCTTCATGGGTTGCAACGCGGCGATCAATGCGCTGAAGCTCGCTCGCCATATCGTTCGCTCGGCTGCCGATGCGAAGGTGCTGATCGTCAGCCTGGAGCTGTGTACGCTTCACCTTCAGGAATCCGAGGACGTCGGCCGGCTGCTTTCATTTCTGGTGTTTGCCGATGGCTGCGCCGCGGCTTTGGTCAGCGCCGAGCCGTCCGGCTTCGCCATCGACGGATTTCATGCCGAGCTGCTGCCGCAGGCGGCAGAGCAGATCACCTGGGCGATCGGCGATTCCGGCTTCGACATGACGCTTTCCGGGCAAGTCCCGGCGACGATCGCGAGCGCGTTGCGTTCCGCATCGGAGCGCGTGCTGTCGGGCGCGTCCTCCGCCGCCTTCGATCTCTGGGCCGTTCACCCGGGCGGCCGCACCGTGCTTGACGCCGTCGAGGACGCGTTCGATCTCGATCAATCGGCGCTTGCCGCCTCGCGCGCGATCCTGCGTCATTTCGGCAATATGTCGTCGCCCACGGTTCTGTTCGTGCTTGACGCCATGACTCGCGGGCCGATGCCGGCCGGAGCGCGCGGCTGCGCCATGGCGTTCGGTCCCGGTCTCACCGCCGAGACCATGCTGTTCAGCGCGGCGGCCTGAGCCCGTGGCGCCGATCGATTTCTCCCGCCGCAATGACCTGTCGGAGCTCATGGACTCCGATGAAACCGATTTCGAGACGTTTCGCGATTGCCTGGTCGATCTTTCGCGGGTGAACCAGCTCACCTTCGCTTACCGCCCGACCCTGCGATTTTTTGAAACTCTTGCCCGATGCGGACGCCTGCCGCGGGACCGGACCATCACCATTGTCGACGTCGGCAGCGGCTACGGCGACATGCTGCGCAAGATCGATGGCTGGGCGCAAGGCCGCGGATTGAGCGTCGATCTGACCGGCGTCGATCTCAATCCGTGGTCGGCGCGCGCCGCCGAGCAAGCAACCGCGGCCGGGCGGCCGATCCGCTTCGTCACCGCCAACATCTTCGACTATCAACCGGCGCGGCCGATCGACATCGTCATCAGCTCGCTGTTGACGCACCATCTCGACAACGCCTCGCTCATTCGCTTCATCGCCTGGATGGAGGCGACGGCCGCGATCGGCTGGTTCGTGAACGACCTGCATCGCAAGGCCATTCCCTATCACCTCTTCGGCTTCGCTTCGCGGGCGCTGCGCTTTCACGAATTCGTCCAGCACGACGGGCCGATCTCGATCGCCCGCGCGTTCGACGCTTCCGACTGGCGGCGTGTCATCGATGCCGCTCACCTGCCGCCGGCGGCGGCCGGGATCAGCCGGGTGTTTCCGTACCGGCTCTGCGTCACCCGGCTGCGCTGATGAAGGCGACGACGCAAGCGCTGGTGATCGGCGGTGGAATCGCCGGCGGCGCCATTGCCGCGCAGCTCGCCCGCGCGGGACGCGAGGTCGTGTTGATCGAACGCAAGGCCGGAGCGCACGACAAGGTCTGCGGCGAATTCATCAGCAGCGAAGCCGCGCTCTATCTGCGCGCCCTTGGCGTCGATCTGGAAACGCTCGGCGCCGTGCGCATTTCAACGATCAGGCTTTACGCCCGCGACGAGGTGGCGACCGCGCGCCTGCCGTTTCCCGCCTTCAGCGTCTCACGCCGCACGTTGGATGAGGTGGTGCTCGGCATCGCGGCGGCGGCCGGCGCGGAAATCCGCCGCGGGCGCAGCGCCCGGTCGCTCAATCCATGCGCGGACGGATGGACCACCAGGCTCGAGGACGGCCACGAGGTGATGGCGCCGGACGCATTCCTGGCGACCGGGAAGCACGATCTGCGGGGCTGGAGGCGGCCGCCGGGCCGGCAGGACGATCTCATTGCCTTCAAGCTGCATTGCCGCCTCGACGCCGCGCAGACGGCGCAACTCGGCGCCTGCGTGGAGCTGTTTGTCTTTCCCGGCGGCTATGCCGGCCTCGAGCTGGTCGAGGACGGCATCGCCAATCTTTGCCTGGTCATCCGCCGCGAGGATTTCGCACGGATCGATCATCAATGGAGCGCCTTGGTCGATCGGCTTCGATCGGATTCGCCTCCGCTCGACCGGCGGCTCTGCGGTTCGGATGCCTGTTGGGAGCGCCCGCTGGCGGTGGCGTCGATTCCCTACGGCTATGTGCAAGAACTCGGCGACGGCCCGTGGCGCGTCGGCGATCAGGCCGCCGTCATCCCTTCTTTCGCCGGCGACGGCATATCGATCGCGCTTCACTCGGCGCGGCTCGCGGCCGAATATTATCTCGCCGGCAAGCCGACGCGCCTGTTCCAGTCGCAGCTCGCGCGCGATGTCTCCGGCCAGGTCCGCTGGGCAACGCTCCTCTCCCGGGTGCTGGTGCACTCGCGTGGCCAGAGGATCGCGACCGCGGTGGCGCGAATGGCGCCGAGCCTCATCGGCTACGTCGCACGCCGCACGCGAATTCCGAGTCGACGCCTTGTTAAGCACGGCGTGACCGCTGCGGGGCTGCGGCGGAGACCGAAAGCGGAGCGCAGGCGGCGGATAGCGGCTGAACGACGCAGCCAGCCGTCGAGCGGCACGCCTTCCGGATGCTATAGACTGCGGCAACAACAATAGTCTTTAGACGCGGACGGCGGCGGCGACGCCGGCCGGGACCCGGGAGGAAATGACATGAGAGCAGCCTTCCTGCTTGCCGCCGCGGTATTGCTGGCGACGCCGGCTTTCGCCGCCGACGACGATACGCTGACCATCGGCATGACGCTGTCGCAGACCGGCCCGTTGAACATCGACTCGCTGGCGCAGCAGCGTGGCGTCGAGCTGTGGCGCGACCAGGTCAACGAGGCCGGCGGGATCAAGGCCGGGGACAAGCACTACAAGGTGCGCTTCGTCACCTATGACGACCAGTCGCAGGGCGGCCGCGTGCAGCAGCTCTACACGCGCCTCATCGTCCAGGACAAGGCGCAGTTCCTGTTCAGCCCCTACTCCTCGGGACTGTGCGCGACCGCCGCCGTGATCAGCGAGCAATACGGCAAGCCCATGCTGATCACCGGCGGAGCGGAACCGAAGACCTATGCGCTCGGCAACAAATATCTCGTCCAGGTGCTGAGCTCCGCCGATCACTATCTCACCGGCGCGATCAACGCGCTCGAATCGAAGGCGCCGCATGCCAAGGTGGCGTTCGTCTATTCCGACGATCCGTTCTCCAAGGCGGTGACGCTCGCCGCGCGCGAGCAGGCCAAGGAGAGCGGGTTCAACGTCGTGCTCGACGAATCCTACGCGCCGTCGACGACCGACTTCAGCCCGATCATCAACAAGATCATCTCGTCGTCGGCCGATGCGCTGTTGGGCGGCGGCCACTATGCCGACGGCGCGACGCTCGCGCGCCAGCTTTACGATCAAAAGGCGAACCTCAAATACGTGTCGCTTCTGGTGGCGCCCGACAGCCCGAAATTCGTCAGCCTCGGGCCGGCGGCGTTCGGCATCACCGTGCCCTCGCAATGGGAGATCCAGGTCACCTACAAGCCGCAAATCGGGCCGACCGGCGCGGAATTCGCCAAGACCTTCGCGGACAAGTTCAAGACGCCGCCGGACTATCACGCGGCCACCGGCTATACCGGCGGCGCGCTCCTGCAGCACGCGATCGAACAGGCCGGCTCGATCGACGCCGACAAGGTGGTCGCGGTGCTCAACGGCCTCGACGTCACCACCTTCTTTGGTCGTTTCAAGATCGCGACCGATCCCGGGCACCACGGGCTGCAGATCGCCCACGAGATGGTGCTGGCGCAGTGGCAAAAGAAGAACGATCAGCTGCAGCGGGAAGTCGTCTGGCCGAAGGCGGCGCAGACCGCCGATCTCATCTATCCGCTTCACTAGGATATCCGCTACAAGGGCGAGACAGGACCGGCCGGCGGGCGGCGGGCGCTCCGCGGTCGGTCTTGGCACGACTGGCGATCGCTCAAGTCTCGAATGCTGGGTATCATCGCTTCGATCATCGACGGCGTGCTGATCGGCTCGGTCTACGGGCTGGCGGCCATGGGCCTGACGCTGATCTGGGGCGTCATGAACGTCGTCAACCTGACGCACGGCGCCATAATCGTCGCCGGCATGTTCGCGCTTTATCTCTTGACCAGCGGGCTCGGCATCGCGCCCTACGCGGCCTTGCCGCTCATTCTGGTCGGCGGCTTTTTCGTCGGCGTGGGGCTTTATTGGATCGCCGTCCACCGCATGATCGGGCGGCCGCCGCTGATGAGCCTGCTCTCGACCTTCTCGGTGAACCTGGTGCTGATCGGGCTCGGCACCGCGGTTTGGGGCACCGGCCTCTTCAATGTCCAGGTCAGCCTGCCGGGCATCACCTGGCAGCGCTACACTTTTCCCGGCACGCACATCATCGCCGCGGTGCTCACCGCGGTGATCGCCGGTTCGCTCTATCTGTTTCTCTACCATACGCGCCTCGGCAAGGCGATCCGCGCGGTCGCCAGCAACCGCGAGGCGGCCGAGCTGTCCGGCATCCCGACCACGCGCGTGCTGTCGCTCTCCTTCGGGCTCGGCGTCGCGCTGGCCGGCGCGGCGGGCATGCTGATCGCCACCATGTTTCCGTTCACCGTCCTCGCCGGCGACGCCTACCAGCTCAAGAGCTTCGTGGTGACCGTGCTGGGCGGCCTCGGCAATCCGGCCGGCGCGCTCCTGGGCGGCATCGCGCTCGGCCTGGTCGAGGGATTGGCCGACGCCGTTCATGCCGGTGAGCTGGACGCTGGTCATCGAGTTCGTGCTCTTCGTCGTGGTGCTGATCATCTTCCCGCGCGGCGTGTTCGCGCTTCACCCGCACATGAACACCGCCGCCACCGGCGCGCATCGTCGACGACCGGCCGACGCCGATTTTGCGCCGTCCGTTCTTCTGGATCATGGCGCTCGTCATCGCCGCCTTCGTTGCCGCCCCGCTGATCGGCGACAATGTCGAGCTGCGCGAGAGCCTGCTGCTCGCGGCCGTCTACATCACGCTCGCCAGCAATCTCAATCTGATGCTCGGCTATGCCGGCTACATCAATTTCGGCAGCATCGTCTTCTTCGGGCTCGGCGGCTATATCTGCGTCTATCTGATGAGCGCGCTGGCATTGGCCGCTGGCGGCGGCCGAGCTTGCCGCCGGCGTCGCGGTGAGCCTGCTGGCGCTGCGTCTTCGGTCTCGGCATTCTGCGCTTGCGCGGCGCCTTCTTCGCGCTCGCGACCATCGGGGTCAACGAGGCGGTCCAGGCCTTCGTCGCCAATTTCGAGCCGTGGGGCGGCTCCACCGGCATCTATCTCTCCTTCCGACCGCCTATTCGCGCCGCTCGGCGGCCCGATGCGCGCGCTGTGGACGATCTATTTCCTGCTCGTCGCGCGTGATGGGCGCTCTCGCTCTATCTGAGCTACGCGATCAAGACCTCGAAGTTCGGCCTCGGCCTGCTGGCGATCGGCCAGAACGAGGATGCCGCCGGCGTGCTCGGCGTGCCGCGCCGCGCTACAAGGCGCTGGCCTACAGCGCTCTCGGCGTTCCTGCCGGCCGTCGCCGGCGGCCTTTACTTCTTCAAGAGCGGCATTCATCCAGCCCGCGGACGCCTTCGATCTCACGCTTGTCGACCGAGGCGATCGTGATCGATCATGCTGGGCGGCCACGGCACCGTCACCGGCCCGGCGATCGGCGCCTATCTCTACGAGGAGCTGCGCGGCTTTTTGCTGACCTCGCCGACCTTCTCCAATTTCCAGCTGGTGATCGCCGGCGCCCTGCTGCTGGTCATGGTGCTGTTCGTGCCCGGCGGGCTTGATGGGCTTGGATCTATCGGCGCTGGCCGCGCGCTGGAGCAGGTGCTCGAATGAGCGCGCTGCTCGAGGTCGACGGCGCTGAGCAAGCGCTTCGGCGGCGTGCAGGCGGTCGCGATCTGAGCTTCACCGTCGGCGAGGGCGAGATCCTCGGCCTGATCGGCCCGAACGGCGCCGGCAAATCGACCGTGTTCAACCTGATCAACGGCGTCTTCGCGCCGAATGCCGGGCGGATCGTCTTCCACGGCCGCGACATCACCGGCGAGCGCCCTACCGCGTGGCGCGCGCCGGGCTCGCGCGCACCCACCAGATCGTGCAGCCGCTTCCGGATCTCGACCGTGCTCGAGAACTGCACGGTCGGCGCCTGCTTCGGCCGCGACAACCTGCCGCTTGCGCGCGGGCGCGCAAGGTCGCGCGCGAGGTCGCCGTGTTCGGTCGGGCTCGAAGACCGGCTCGGCGATGCCGGCCGGCGCAGCTCACCATCGCCGGCAAGAAGCGGCTCGAGCTCGCGCGCGCGCTCGCCGCCCGGCCGCTTCTCCTGCTGCTCGACGAGGTGCTGGCCGGCCTCAACCCGACCGAGATCGAGCGCATGATCGACGGTCATCCGCAGCATCCGCGAGCGCGGCGTCGCGATCCTGATGATCGAGCACCTGATGCAGGCGATCATGAGCCTGTCCGACCGCATCGTCGTGCTCAACTCGGGCGCAAAGCTCGCCGAAGGCTCGCCGAGGAGATCGCCAACAATCCGGCGGTCATCGAGGCCTATCTGGGCGATCCGGCGCTGGCGGCGAAGCTGCATGCAGGCGGCGCAGTCATGAGCGACGCGCTCCTTGAGGTCGAAGCGCTCGAGGCCGGCTACGGCGACGTGCAGATCCTGTGGGGGATTTCGCTCGCCGCCGCTGCGCGGCGCGGCTGACCACGCTCGTCGGCGCCAACGGCGCCGGCAAGACCACCACGCTGCGCGCCATGATCGGCAGCATCGCGCCGTTCGAGCGGCCGCGTGCTGTTCGACGGCGAGGACGTGACCGGCCTGTCGGCGCATGCCAAGGCCGCGCGCGGCCTCGTGCTGGTGCCGGAAGGCCGGCAGCTGTTCAGCGACATGAGCGTGGAGGAGAACCTCGAGATGGGCGCCTTCTCCAGGCGCGGCGCGCATCGCTACGCCGACCGCCTCGAGCGAGTCTACACGCTGTTTCCGCGCCTCAAGGAGCGGCGGCGCCAGAAGGCCGGCACCTTCTCGGGCGGCGAGCAGCAGATGCTGGCGATCGGCCGCGGCCTGATGTCCGATCCGGAGATTCTCATCATCGACGAACTTTCGCTCGGGCTCGCCGCCGTCATGGTGCAGCAGCTGTTCAGCACGCTCAAGGCCCTCAAGGAAGCCGGACTGACCATTCTCCTGGTCGAGCAGAACGTCCATCTCGCGCTCGCGCTCAGCGACTACGCCTACGTGATCGCCGAGGGACGTCTGTTCGCAGAGGGCGAGCCCGCAGAGCTCGCCGCGATGCCGGAAATCCGCCAGGCCTATCTCGGCCTGTGACCAAAGTTCCCGCGTTGATCGGCGGCCGAGCTTCCCCATATACCGCTCGAAACGGCCCCGGAGCTCGCATGTCAAAGCCGCTTGTCGTCTCCATCCCGCATCGCCTCGGCCAGGCGGAAGCCGTGCGCCGTCTCAAATCCGGCCTCGCCACCGCGCAAACGAATTTCGGCCACCTCTTCACCGTGCAGGAGGAGACCTGGACCGATGCGCACCTGCAGTTCCGCGTCAGCGCGCTCGGCCAAGTCGCCAGCGGCACGATCGATGTCGCCGACGATCACGCGCGACTGGAAGTCATGCTGCCTTGGCTCCTCGCCAAGCTTGCCGAAGTCGTGCAGCCGCGCCTGCGCAAGGAAGGCACGCTGATGCTGGAGAAGAAATGACGGGCTGCTACCGCTTGGTCTCGGCAACGATCTCCAGCGGCAGAACGTCGACCGAGCCGCCGCTGGCGAGCCTGGTCTTTTCCTTGTAGCGCGCAAAGAACGCGCGTTCCTGCAGCGTCTTGACCGCCTGGTCATCCGCCGCCGCGGCTAGATGAAAATATTCCGGGCCGTTGCGGCTCTTCATGCAGCGATAGCTGATTTTTCCCTGCAGCGCCGGGTCGCCGTCCAAGGCGGCAATGAACTCGGCGATGTCGCTATGCCACGCCTCCTCCGATCCGTTCTGAAAGCGGTACTTGATGAGCGAATATTTCATGGCCGTTCCTCCGCCTCTTGCATCTGCGCGTGACATGAACGTAGGCGTTTAACAAACGCCGATGCAAGTACGGACAAAAATGATACTATGAGCTTTTACGACAATTGTGATATCTGGCGTTGCCGGGCCGGTTTCCCGGCTGTCCGGATCGGAACACCATGCGAAATGTCCCGTCGAACCATGTCCGTCGCTGCCCGGTCGCCGCGTTTCAGAGGATGATCAGCGGCAAGTACAAGCTGCGCATCCTCTGGGATCTGCAGGACGGGCCGCGGCGCTATGGCGAGCTCAGAAGCGGTCTCGTGCGCGGCGTCGAGGGAAGTCCGCAGATCGCACCGCGCGTGCTCAGCCGCGAACTCAAGGCGCTGGCGCAGAGCGGGCTGATCGCGAGAAAGGACTACGGCGTGGTGCCGCCGAAAGTAGAGTACCGCCTGACGCCCATGGGGCGCAGCTTCATCCCGGTCATCGGCGAAATTCGCAAATGGGGTGCGCGTCACCTCGGCGGCGAGCGGCTCAGCCTCGCCAGCTAGTTCCTTCTCAGTGCCGGCCGAACAGGCGGTCGAGCAGCCAGCCGTCGAGGCCGCCCCGCTCCGGCGGCGACGGCCGTCCGGCTGCGGCGCCTTGCGGCTGCGGCGGCGCCGCGAGGCTCCAACCGCCATCGGCGACGCCCGGCAGCGCCGCCGGCGCGACGCCCTGATGGGCGGCCTTCATGAACCGGCTCCAGATCTCGACCGGCAGGCCGCCGCCGGTCGCCTTCCGCGTCGGCGAGTTGTCGTCATTGCCGAGCCAGACGCCGGCGACCAGATGTGCGGTGTAGCCGATGAACCAGGCGTCGCGGAAATCCTGGCTGGTGCCGGTCTTGCCGGCCGCCGGCCAGCCGGGAAGATCCGCCTGGCGCGCGGTGCCGCTGGTGAGCGTCTCGCGCATCATCGCGTTCATCATCGCCACATAGCGCGGCTCGACGATGCGGCCGAGCGCCTGCGTCTTGCGCGCGTAAAGTATCTTGCCGTCGGTCGAGCGGATCCGCTCGACGACATGCGGCGCGACGGCGAAGCCGCCATTGGCGAATGGCGCATAGGCGGTGACCAGCTCGATCGGCGAGACCTCCGACGTGCCGAGCGCGATCGAGGCATTGGGTTCGAGGATCGAATCGATGCCGAGCCGGTAGGCGGTGCGGATGACCGCGGCGGGACCGAATTCGAGCGTCAGCCGCACCGACACGGTGTTGAGCGAATTCGCCAGCGCCTGCGTCAGCGTCACCGGGCCGAGATATTCGTGCTCGTAGTTCTCCGGCTTCCAGCCCTTGACCGCGATCGGCGCGTCCTCGCGCACGCTGTCCGGCGTCAGCCCGTGTTCGAGCGCGGTGAGATAGACGAACGGCTTGAAGGCGGAGCCCGGCTGGCGCTTGGCGGCGATGGCGCGGTCGAACTGGCTGTCGGCGTAGCTCTTGCCGCCGACCAGCGCGCGCACGACGCCGTCCGGCGTCATGGCGACGAGCGCGCCTTCGCCGACGCCGAACTTCTCGCCCTTCTGCGCCAGCGCGTCGATCGAGCGCCTGCTCGGCCGCATTCTGCAGCGCCGGATCGATCGTGGTCTCGACCACGATGTCCTCGTCGAAGTGGCCGATCAGGTCGTCGACCGCGTCCATGACCCAGTCGGCGACATAGTTGACGAGCCGGCTCCCGCCGGCTTCACCGCGTGCGGCGGATGCGCGAGCGCGAGCTTCGCCGCGTCTTCGCCGATGAACTTCTGCTCGGCCATGGCGGCGAGCACGAGCCGGGCGCGGCGCTCGGCGCCGTCCGGATTGTGGCTCGGCGCCAGCCGCGACGGCGACTGCACCAGGCCGGCAAGAAGCGCGGCTTCGGCGAGCGTCAGGTGGCGGGCCGATTTGCCGAAGTAGCGCTGCGCCGCCGCCTCGACGCCATAGGCGCCGGAGCCGAAATAGACGCGGTTGAGATAGAGCTCGAGGATCTCGGCCTTGCTGAATTTGTGTTCGAGCCAGAGCGCCAGCACCACCTCCTGCAGCTTGCGCGAGACCGTGCGCTCCTGGCGTCAGGAACAGGTTCTTGGCGAGCTGCTGGGTGATGGTCGAGCCGCCCTGCGCACTGCCGCGCCGGATCACGTCGGCGAGGGCGGCGCGGACGATGCCCCAGGGATCGACGCCGTGATGGGAATAGAAACGGCGATCCTCGATGGCGATGAACGCCTTCGGCAGATAGTCCGGCAGTTCGCGCAGCGGCACCGCGGCGCCGCCCATGTCGCCGCGGGTGGCGAGCGTGCGCGCCGTTCGACGCCGAGGATGAGGACCGAGGGCGGGCGTTTGGGGATTTCGAGCGACTGGATCGGCGGCAGATGGATGCCGACCCAAACCAGCATGGCGATCGCGCCGATCACCGCCCACAGCGCCAGCACCGCGCGCCCAATAGATCAGGCGGCCGGCGGGGAACCGGCCGTTGCCGCCGCGGCGGCGCCGCCGGCTTTTTGGCCGTGGCGGCGCGTCGTCCCCGCGCCGGTGGCGACCCGCCTCACCGCGCGCCGCCGGCGGACCTCCGGTGCGATCCTGCGGGCGCAGCCGCAGATCGAGGCTGGCGGCGCCGTTGCGAGAATCTTGCGCCCGCTTTCGACCGGCTTGTCGCCGCGCCATATCCCGTCCCCAGCGCGCGGAACGCGCTGCCGGGACGGTAGAGAGCGCGGTTTAAGGGGCGGTTACTGGGCTTGCGTTTCAGGACCGCGGCCCGCTTGAACAGGACCGTTCCTGGCCTCAGCCGGCCGCCGCCTCCTGCGCCGGCTTCGCCTCGCCGTCCACCGCGGTGAACAGCGCCAGCAACGGCCGCTTGATCGCGGCCTGGCGCGTGGGCGTGGTGATTTTCGCGCCGAGCAGGTCGGTGACGTAGAACACGTCGACGACGCGCTCGCCGAAGGTCGCGACATGCGCCGAGGCGATGTTGAGGTTGAGCTTCGACAGCGTCGTGGTCAGCTCGTAGAGCAGGCCGGGCCGGTCGAGGCCGGTCACCTCGACCACGGTGTAGCGGTTGCGACCATTGATTGTTGATGGTCACCTCGGGCTCGATGGCGAAGGCCTTGAGGCGCCCTTTCGGCGGCGCGCGCTTCGGCACCACTTCGGGCAGCCGGATCTCGCCGCGCACCGCCTTCTCGATCGTGTCGCCGATGCGCGTCGGCGCGGCGCTCCTCGTCCTCGTCGTGCTCGAACTCGCGCGAGACCGCGATGGTGTCGAGCGCGAGCCCGTCGGTCGTGGTGTAGATCTGGGCGTCGACGATATTGGCGCCGGCGAGCGCGCAGGCGCCGGCGATGATCGACAGCAGCCACGGATGGTCGGGCGCGAACACCGTCAGCTCGGTGACGCCGCGCTCGGCGTCGAAGCCGACGCTGGTCGCGAGCGGCTTGCCGGCCTGCCTCGCGTCGCGCGCACGAAGCGCGCATGCGCGAGCTTGTGCGGCAGATCGACCTTGAGCCAGTAGGCCGGATAGTGGCGCGCGACATAGGCGTCGAGCGTCGCGGCCGGCCAATCCGCGATCTGCGGCGCGGAATTCGGCCTTGCGCGATCGCGACGCGCTGGGCGCGGTTGACCTCGGAGAAGCCGCCGGTCAGCGACCGGCTCGGTCTCGTAATAGAGCGTGCGCAGGAGCTGCGCCTTCCAGCCGTTCCACACGCCCGGGCCCGACCGCGCGGATGTCGGCGGTGGTCAGGATGGTGAGCAGCTTCATGCGCTCCAGCGACTGCACCACGGCGGCGAAATTCTCGATGGTCTTGCGGTCGGAAAGGTCGCGCGATTGCGCGACGGTCGACATCACCAGGTGCTCCTCGACCAGCCACGCGACCGTCTCGGTCTCGGCCGCGCGTGAGCCCGAGGCGCGGGCAGAAGCGCCGCGCGATGCGCGCGCCGGCGATCGAATGATCCTCGATCCGGCCCTTGGCGATGTCGTGCAGGAACAGCGCGACGTAGAGCACCATGCGGTGCTGCGGCTGGATGGTGCGGATCAGCTCGCTGGCGAGCGCCACGTCGCGATTCGCGCCGCGCTCGATCTCGCTGAGCACGCCGATGCAGCGCAGCAGATGCTCGTCGACCGTGTAGTGATGATACATGTTGAACTGCATCATCGACACGATGCGGCCGAACTCGCGGACGAAGCGGCCGAGCACGCCGGCCTCGTTCATGCGCCGCAGCACGGTTTCGGCCTCGTTCTTCGAGGTCAGAATCTCGAGGAACAGGCGGTTCGCCTCCTTGTTCTCGCGCAGCTTCTGGTCGATCAGGTTGAGCGAGCGGGTCGCCGCGCGCATGGCGTCGGGATGGAACGCGAGATTGTGCTTCTGCGCCAGGTGGAAGAGGCGGATCAGGTTGACCGGATCGCGCTTGAAGACGTCGGGATCGGCGATGTTGATGCGGTTGTTGTCGATGACGAAATCGTCGGTCTCGGTCAGCCGCTGCTGGCGGCGCGCCGGGCGCAGCCGGGCGATGACGCGGCTCAGCACCGGCGCCGGTTTCGCCTGGCGCTCCTCGAGGCCGGCGCACAGGATCGCGGTGAGATCGCCGACGTCCTTGGCGACGAGGAAGTAGTGCTTCATGAAGCGCTCGACGTCGCGCAGGCCCGGATGCTCGGTGTAGCCGAGCCGCACCGCGATCTCGCGCTGGATGTCGAACGACAGGCGCTCCTCGGCGCGGCCGGTGACGAAATGCATGTGGCAGCGGACCGACCAGAGGAAATCCTCGCAGCGGCGGAACAGCCGGTACTCGTCGCGGTCGAACACGCCGCGCTCGATCAGCTCCTCCGGCTCGCGCACGCGGTAGACGTATTTGGCGATCCAGAACAGCGTGTGCAGGTCGCGCAGGCCGCCCTTGCCGTCCTTGACGTTGGGCTCGACCAGATAGCGCGACTGGCCGGCGCGGCGGTGGCGCTCCTCGCGCTCGGCGAGCTTGGCGGCGACGAATTCCGGCGCCGTGCCCTGCACCACCTCCTTGTCGAAGCGCGCCGTCAGCTCGTCGTAGAGCGTGGCGTCGCCGAGCAGGAAGCGCGCTTCCAGAAGCGCGGTGCGGATGGTCATGTCGGCTTTGGCCTGGCGGATGCACTCGTCGATCGAACGCGTCGCGTGGCCGACCTTGAGGCCCATGTCCCACAGGCAGTAGAGCATGGCCTCGGCCACCGACTCGCCCCAGGCGGTCTGCTTGTAGGGCAGCACGAACAGGAGATCGATGTCGGAGCCCGGCGCCAGCAGGCCGCGGCCGTAGCCGCCGGTTGCGACCACCGTCATGCGCTCGGCCTGCGAACGGACTTGCGCCGGATAGAGCACGCCCGTGGCGAACTCGAAGAGGATGCGGATGATCTCGTCCTGGGTCTGGCACAACCGCTCGGCGCAGCGGCGGCCGTGACGGTCCTTGAGCAACAGCTCGTCGGCGCGGGCGCGCGCCTGGGTCAGCGCCGATCTGAGGCGCGGCACGACCGCGGCGCGCAATTCCCGCTCGCGCCCGGCGTGGGTCGCGGCGAGCGCTTCGAGATCGGCGACGATCGCAGCGCTGTCGATGAGTTCGGCGGCGCGCACCTGGCGTTGGGTGTCCAGCAGCATCTCG
This sequence comes from uncultured Alphaproteobacteria bacterium, assembly GCA_963695665.1. Classification (GTDB taxonomy): domain Bacteria; phylum Pseudomonadota; class Alphaproteobacteria; order Rhizobiales; family Xanthobacteraceae; genus BOG-931. Next base: position 80,310 of record CAVOHL010000006.1, on the reverse strand, counting down.
TGTAGCCTGGAGACGGTCCTATGCTACTATTCTTAATACCTCCATTCGAAAAGCGGCAACCGCCACAGGGAAGGATCGTCCGATGAAAAGCTATGATGTCTGCGAATGTGGCGCGCCGCTGCGACTGATGGAACGGCCGACGCCGAAGCCGACCGGCGCCGAGGTCCTGCTCAAGGTCATTGCCGCCGGCGTCTGCCATAGCGACCTGCACATCTGGGAGGGCCACTACGATCTCGGCGGCGGCAAGCTGCTCAAGCTCACCGATCGCGGGGTCAAATTGCCGCTGACCATGGGGCATGAGAATGTCGGCGAAGTCGTCGCCGTCGGCCCCGACGCCAAGGGGGTCAAGGTCGGCGACCGCAGGCTGGTGCATCCCTGGCTCGGCTGCGGCGAGTGCGCGGTATGCCGCCGCGGCGACGAGCAGCTCTGCCGCACCGCCTACAGCATCGGCGTGTTCCGCCCCGGCGGTTACGCCGACCATCTCATGGTTCCGCATCCGCGCTACCTGTTTGACATCGGCAGCATCGCGCCGGAGAAGGCCGCGCCGCTCGCGTGCTCGGGCATCACCACCTACGGCGCGCTCAAGAAGGTCGGGCCGGTCCTGCAGGAGGAGCCGGTGGTCATCATCGGCGCCGGCGGGCTCGGGCTGATGTGTCTGTCGCTGCACCAGAAGATGGGCGGCAAGGGCGCGATCGTCGTCGACGTCGATCCGGCGAAGCGTCAGGCGGCGCTCAAGGGCGGGGCGCAGGCCGCCATCGACGGCGGCGCTGCGGACGCGGCAAAGCAGATCATCGAGGCGACCAAGGGCGGCGCCTGGGCGGTGATCGATCTCGTCGGCGCCTCGCGCACCGTGCAGCTCGCGCTCGACAGCATCGTCAAGGGCGGCAAGGTGATCGTGGTCGGCCTGTTCGGCGGCGACATCACCGTGTCGACGCCGTTCTTCCCGCTGCGCGCGATGAGCATCCAGGGCTCGTATGTCGGCAGCCTGACCGAAATGGCCGAGTTGCTCGACCTCGTGCGCCGCAAGGGCGCCCCCGACCTTCCCGTCGGCACGCGCCCGCTCGCCGCGGTCAACGACGCGCTCAACGACCTGAAGGCCGGAAAGGTGGTCGGCCGCGTAGTGCTGACGCCGGCCGCCTGATGTCATGCTGTCGCATGTCCATATCGGCGTGACCGATTTCGCGCGCGCGTTCGCGTTCTATCAAGGCCTGATGGATGAGCTTGGGTTCGTGCTGAGATTTTCCGAACCGGAGAAGCCTTGGGCCGGCTGGATGCGGCCCGGTGCGGACCGGCCGCTGTTCCTCATCGGCCATCCGTACGATGGCCAGCGCGCCACCGCCGGAAACGGACAGATGGTCGCGTTGCTCGCTCGGGACCGCAGCGCGGTCGACCGGTGCTACGCCCGGGCCATCGCCAGCGGCGCAGAAGACGAGGGCAAGCCGGGGCTGCGGCCGCACTATCACGCGAATTATTACGGCGCCTATTTCCGCGACCCCGACGGCAACAAGCTGTGCGTTTGCTGTCACGATCCAGCCGGGCCGTGATCGACAGACAAGATAACGCCCGGCTCACGATGAAGTTGTCATGCCGACCTTGTGCCGGGTATCGCCGTCCTTATACACGTCGGCGACAGGCTGGATGCTGCACAGGAGTTGGAACTCATGGACGCTGCCGGGTTGCGGGCGCTGCAGGCGCCGATCAAGGAGCGCTTAAAGGCCGATCCCAAGGCCGGCTTCATCACGCTCAAGGCCAAGGGCACGCTCGACGCCGGCAACATCGCGTGCAAGGTGGAGACCGGCCGCGCGCTTGCGATCGCCGGCCTGCACCCGGCGACCGGCGGCTCCGGCATCGAATTGTGCTCCGGCGACATGTTGCTCGAAGCGCTGGTCGCCTGCGCCGGCGTCACGCTCAAGGCGGTCGCGACCGCGATCGACGTTCCGCTCAAGTCCGGCGCGGTCTCGGCCGAAGGCGATATCGATTTCCGCGGCACGCTCGGCGTCGCCAAGGAAGCGCCGGTCGGCTTCGCGCAAATTCGCCTGCGCTTCGACCTCGACACCGAGGCGCCGCAAGAGAAGCTCGATCAGCTCCTCAAGCTCACCGAGCGTTACTGCGTCGTCTATCAGACGATCAGGAGCGGACCGCCGGTCGAGATCAGCCTCAAGCGGAAATGACGCTTCCCCCTCTCCCCGCGTGCGGGGAGAGGTGAATAAAGCGCCATGCATTTGACTTCCCCCGAACTGACGTTCTTGTTCGGCCTCGCGCTGAAGATGGCGATGACGGCGGGGATTGTCGTTACCGTCTCGGTGGTGGTCGAGCGTAGCGGCCCGTTTCTCGGCGCGCTGATCGCGGCGCTGCCGACCGCGGCCGGCGCCGCTTACATTATTCTGGCCGCCGAGCATCCGCCGAGCTTTATCGCCGCGAGCGCGCTCGGCAGCATCGCCAGCGTTCCCACGGTGTCGATCTTTGCCTTGACCTATACGCTGCTGGCGCAACGTCACGGCCTTCTCATCAGCCTCGGCCTCGCCCTGTTGGCGTGGAGCGCCGCCGCCGCGCTGTTGCGTCTTATCGGATGGACGACGCTCGGCGCGGTGGCTTTCAATGCCGCGGTGTTCGCCATTGCCGTGCCGCTGAGCTGGCGCTACCGCACCGTGGGGCGGCCGCCGAAGTTCTTGCGCACCGCGTTCGACATTCCGCTCCGCGCCCTGACCGCCGCCCTCGTCGTCGTCGCGGTGACCGCTGCAAGCGACCGCATCGGCTCGTTCGCCTCGGGTTTGTTCGCGCTGTTTCCGATCGTGATCTGCTGCTCGATCGTCATCCTGCATCCGCGCGTCGGCGGCAAGGCCTCGGCCAGCGTATTCGCGCACGCGCAGATCGCCTTCCTCGGACTCACATTCGGCTTCCTCGCCGTGCATTTTCTCGCCGAACCGCTCGGAGCATGGTGGGCGCTTTTGCTCGGCCTTGCCGTTTCCGCCGCCTGGAGCGGACTGCTCTGGCTCCTCCGCGCCGGGTTATTTCGCCTTCGCCAGCCGTGCCTTGAGCGCGTAGAGCGCTTCGAGCGCGTCGCGCGGCGACATCTCGTCGGGATGCAGTGCGGCGAGCGCCTCGAGGAGGGCGGCGAGCGCCGCGTCGCGTTGCGGCGCGGGCGCCGGCCGGGTCGCGGCAAACAGCGGCAGGTCGTCGATCAGCCGGCGGGCCGGCGAGATGCGGTCCTCGGCTTCGAGCTGCGCCAGCACGAGCTTGGCGCGCTCGATCACGCTCGGCGGCAGCCCGGCGAGCTTCGCCACCTGGATGCCGTAGGAACGGTCGGCGGCGCCGGGCACGACTTCGTGCAGGAACACGACTTCGCCCTGCCATTCCTTGACCCGCATGGTGGCGTTGTGGAGCCGCGGCAGCCTGGCGGCGAGCGCGGTCATCTCGTGGAAGTGCGTGGCGAACAGCGCGCGGCAGCGATTGCTCTCGTGCAGATGCTCGATCGTCGCCCAGGCGATGGAGAGCCCGTCGAAGGTCGCGGTGCCGCGGCCGATCTCGTCGAGAATGACCAGCGCCCGCTCCCCGGCCTGGTTGAGGATCGCCGCCGTCTCGACCATCTCGACCATGAAGGTCGAACGCCCGCGGGCGAGATCGTCGGCCGCGCCGACGCGCGAGAACAGGCGGTCGACCACGCCGATATGCGCGGCCCGTGCCGGCACGAAGCTCCCCATCTGCGCCAGAACGGCGATCAGCGCGTTCTGCCGCAGGAACGTCGATTTGCCGGCCATGTTCGGCCCGGTCACCAGCCAAATTCTTCCTGCGCTGTCGCCCGGCTGCAGCGGGGAGAGATCGCAATCATTGGCCACGAACGGGCCGCCGTCGCGCGCCAGCGCCTGCTCGACCACCGGATGGCGCCCGCCGGCGATGGCAAAGGCGAGGCTGGCGTCGACCTCGGGACGCACATAGTCGCGCTCGGCCGCGAGCGTCGCCAACGCTACGGCGACGTCGATGACGGCAAGCGCGGCGGCCGCGTGCTTGATCGCGTCGCTCGCGGCGGCGACCGCGGCGGCCAGGCGATCGAAAATCTCCAGTTCGAGCGCCAGCGCGCGGTCGGCGGCATTGGCGATCTTCGCTTCGAGCTCGCCGAGCTCGATGGTGGTGAACCGCACCTGGCCGGCGAGCGTCTGCCGATGGATGAAAGTCGCGCTGAGCGGCGCGCTCAGCAATTTATCGCCATGCTGCGCCGTGACATCGACGAAATAGCCGAGCACGTTGTTGTGCCGGACCTTGAGCGAGCGGATGCCGGTCGTCTCCGCGTAACGCACCTGCAGCGCGGCAATGACGCGGCGCGATTCATCGCGCAGCGCGCGCGCTTCATCGAGCGCCGGTTCGTAGCCCGCGCGAACGAAGCCGCCGTCGCGACGATAGGCCGGAAGCTCGTCGCCGAGCGCCCGCGCAAGTTCGCCGGCGAGCGCGGCATCCGGCCGGCGGAGCGCCGCGATCGCGTCGGCGAGTTCGCGCGGAGCCTCGGCAAGCGCGGAAAGCCGCTCGGCGATGCCGTGCGCGGCGAGGATGCCGTCGCGGATCGCGGCAAGGTCGCGCGGCCCGCCGCGGCCGATGACGACGCGGGAGAGGGCGCGCGCGAGATCGGGCAACGATTTGAGCCGCTCGCGCAGATCGGCGCGCAGCGCAGTGTCGTCGACAAACGCGGCGACGGCGTCGAGGCGCTGCGCGATCGCGCGCGGATCGGTCAGCGGCGCGGCGAGCCGCTGCGCCAGAAGCCCGCGAGCCGGCCGCCGTCACCGTGCGGTCGATCGCGGCGAGGAGCGAGCCGCGCCGCTCGCCGGTAAGGGTGCGAATGAGCTCGAGATTGCCGCGCGTCGCCGGGTCGATCGCGAGCGTCGCGCCTTGCGCCTCGCGCACCGGCGGCGTCAGCGGCGGGCGCTTGCCGAGTTGCGTGCGCTCGACATAGGTGACGCGCCGCGGCCGCCGCGGTGAGCTCGACACGCGAGAACGCGCCGAAGGCCGCGGTGGTGGCGACGCCGAAGAATTCGGCAAGCCTGCGCTCGGCGGTCGCGCCGTCGAACACGTCGCGGGTGAGCGGCATCACCGCCGGCAGCGCCCGCAGCACCGGCGCCAGCTCCGCATCCGCGTAGAGCGCGTCGGAGACGATCATCTCGCCCGGCTCGAGGCGGGCGATCTCGGCGGCAAGCGCGGCGCGGTCGCATTCGGCGACGCAAAATTCGCCGGTCGAAATATCGATCCAGGCGAGCGCGAAGCGATCGTCGGCCGAGGAGGCGCGACTGCGCGCCAGCGCCACGAGATAGTTGTTGCGCCGGGCGTCGAGAAGCGAATCCTCGGTCAGCGTGCCCGGCGTCACCAGCCGCACGACGTCGCGGCGGACGACGCTCTTGTTGCCGCGCTTTCTCGCCTCGGCGGGATCTTCGAGCTGCTCGCAGACCGCGACGCGATGGCCGAGCGCGATCAGGCGATGCAGATATTCGTCGGCGCGCTCGACCGGAACGCCGCACATCGGAATGTCGCGGCCGAGATGCTTGCCGCGTTTGGTGAGCACAATGCCGAGCGCGCGCGCGGCGATCTCCGCGTCATCGAAGAACAATTCGTAGAAATCGCCCATCCGGTAAAACAACAGGCAGTCCGGATTGGCGGCCTTGATCTCGATGTATTGCTCCATCATCGGGGTGATCGGCGGCGCGCGCGCGATCGCAGCGTTTTCCGGGTTTTCGCCGCCGCCCGTCAGCATGATCCACCCCGGCTCTCCGCTCATCGTGGATGTTCTTAAGAGGCTCGCGGTCGAAAAGACAGTGCAGGCGCAAAGCGGCAACGGCCGCAGCTTGGCGGCCGTTGCCTCGAGGATATCCATCGCGAAGATTTTCCCGTGCGGCCCTATCCGGACCGCGCGTCAACTCGGTTGGCAGCAGACGCCTAAGCGGCGCTCTGTCCGGTCACCGGGAACGGAAAGTACGGGGTGGGATCGGAATCGGGCGCCGGATCCGGCGCCATATTGTAGTACCTCTGCTGTTCGCCATTTTGCCGCGCAGCGTTGGTCTTGGCGGATTCGGCGGACGCGAGAGCCGTCGACGCAAGCAAAATCGCCGCGCTCATCGCAGCGATCATTTTACCCGACATCATTGAGTGACCTCCATGTCAGCAGTTGCCGCATGAAGATGGGAACCGCACGGTTCCCGCGTTATGGTCCATACCGCATTGCACCCATGCCGCAAATTCCCGTGATCATGGAGATTTTTTCAAATTACAGACATCGAATGCTGCGTCGCACTCTCGCTGATTCCGAATCGCGGCGCGCGACCAAGAAAGCGGCGATCCCAGACGCGGGAACGGCCGCACAAATGTGTGCGGCCGTTCCCGTAGGCTGAGCGACGATCGGCTGTGTTACCAACCGAGCGTGCTGTTCTGCAGTTAGCGCGTGGACGATGACCCAGGATTGTAGTCGGAGAACCCGGACCGCGGCGCGGAATTGTACGCCGGCGCGTAGTTGTAGATGTAGCCGCCGTTACCGGAATACCCGGAGAAGTCCGAGTAAGCGCTAACGCCGCCTGCCCCTTCGGCCGACGGGGACTGAGCGGACGCTGCCACGGTCCCTGCGAGCAGGATAGCCGAGACGATGGCGGGAATGATCTTGCCAGACATTATTGACCTCCGTGTCTGCTGGTTGCGACTGGCACATGGTTCCCCGGAGCCCCGCTTGCCACCGCCTATGTTGCATTGCACCTATGCGACAAATTCCCGTGAAACGCCGCAATTTGTTAAAATACTGACATTGTGTGTTGCAGCGCACCCAGTCCGAATCGAATCAGCGGGGAATTCGGATGCCGCGGGCCGGAAATGGGCAGGCGGGCAAGCGAGCGGGCGGGCACAAGCGCTCAGCCGCTCTCCGCGATCTTCCGGCCTGGCGTAGGGCGTTTATTTTTGTCGCTCGTGATGCTCGACGGCGCGATCAATCGGCGGCGGACGGGAAACAGGCTCACGTCGAGCGCGCTGGAGACGACGCCCCACACGCCGGACGGCGCAAACAGCATGAGCAGGATGGCGAGCGCGCCGAGAAGGATCAGATACCACGAGCCGAGCGCGGCGAGATAATATTGCAGCAGATAGAAGATCACCACGCCGATGATCGGGCCCTCCATGGTACCGATGCCGCCGATGACGACGATGAAGATGACGTAGGCGGTCCAGTCGATCAGCGAGAACGCCGCGTCGGGAGAGATCCGCGCCTTTTGCAGGAAGATGAGCGCGCCGGCCATGCCGGTCACGGCGGCGGTCACGACGTAGATCAAGAGCTTGGTGCGGAACACGTCGACGCCGACGCTCTCGGCGGCGGCCTCGGAGTCGCCGATGGCCGAGAGAGCAAGGCCGTAGCGCGAGCGCAGCAGCCGGTACACCAGCAGGAAAGTGACGAGCGCGAGCGCGAGCGCGAGCCAATAGGTCAGCATGTCGCGCGCCGCCGAGCCGCGGACGTGAAAGAGATTGCGCACCAGGTCGAGACCGAGGATCGAGCTGGCGACATCCGGCGACAGCGAGGTGCCGGTGCCGCCGCCGAGCTGCTTGACCTGCGCGAGCACCAGGCGGCACACCTCGGCGACGACCCAAGTGCCGATGGCAAAGTAGGCGCCGCGCAGGCGGAAGACGATCAGCGCCGCCGGGACGGCAACGAACCCGGCGACGGCGCCCGCCAGCACGATCGCCGGCACCGCATCGAGACCGCCGATCACGGTCAGGGCGAAGAGCGCATAGGCGCCGATGCCGACAAAGGCCTGCTGGCCGACCGACATCAGGCCGGCGCAGCCGGCGAGCAGGTTCCACAATTGCGCCAGCGCCAGCATGGTGAACACGTAGAACAGCTCCTGCAGCAAAGCGCGGCTGGCGAAGGCCGGCAACGCGAAGAGGAGAAGCAGCACGGGAATGGCGAGGAGAAGCGTGGTCGTGGAGGCGCGGGTCGTGCGCGTCACGGCGTAGCGGGGCCCGCGATCATCGCCTTCGCCCGAGCCGGCCGGCTTCATTTCGCCGCTGCGCATCCGTGCGGCCCTCAATCCACCGCGCGCGGAAACAATCCGCGCGGCCGGATCACCAGCACGATCAGGAAGGCGATATGGCCGGAGAGAAGCTGCCATTCGGGATTGATGTGCGCGCCGATCGTCTGCGCGACGCCGACGACGATGCCGCCGGCGAGCGTCCCCCACAGGCTGCCGAGGCCGCCGATGATGACCGCCTCGAAAGCATAGAGGAGCCGCGCCGGGCCGATGCTGGGATCGAAATTGGCGCGCGCGCCGAGAAACAGGCCGGCGACGGCGCACACCGCGAGCGCGATGCCCATGGTCAGCGCATAGATCGACTTGTTGTCGATGCCCATGAGCTGGGCGATCTCGACGTCGTCGGACGTGGCGCGGAACGCCCGGCCGAGCGCAGTGCGATAGAACACGGCGTTGAGCAGCACGATGACCGCGATCGCCGTGGCAAGACCGAGCAGCGGCATCAGGCCGACCGCGATGCCGCCGCCGAGCGGCAGCGAGGCGCTCTCGAGCGCGCCGACATGCAGCCGGCGGGTGTCGGCGGAGAATGTTTCCAGAAGCCCGTTCTGGACGATGATCGACAGCCCGAAGGTGATCAGCAGAGGCGGCAGGATGTTGCGGCCGAGGGCACGGTTGAGCAGCACGGATTGCAGCGCGTAGCCGGCGAGGAACATCAGCGGCACGACAAGCACCAAGCAAGAACGATCGGCACTCCGGCCGCAGCGGCCGCGAGCATCAGGAACGCGCCGAGCACGATGAGATCGCCATGCGCGAGATTGACCAGGCGCATGACGCCGAAGATGACCGAGAGCCCGGTCGCGAAGAGCGCATAGAGCCCGCCGAGCAGGACGCCTTGCAGCAACGTGTCGATCCAGCCGAGCATGCGCTTACAATCCGAAATAGGCGGCGTGAATGGCGTCGCGCGTCAGGTCCTTTGGGCGCCCGGCGAGGCTCACCCGGCCTTCCATGAAACAATAGACGCGATCGGCGACCGACATGGCGTGGACGAGATCCTGCTCGACCAGGACCACGCTGGTTCCGCGCGCCTTGATGTCGGCAAGCGCGGCATAGATGTCGCGGATGACGATCGGCGCGAGGCCGAGGCTGAGCTCGTCGCAGAGCAGGATGCGCGGGTTCGACATCAGGCTGCGGCCGATGGCGACCATCTGCTGCTGGCCGCCGGACAATGTCGTCGCATGGCGCGTGGCGCCGCTCCTGCAGCACGGGAAAAAGCCGATAGACGCGCCGCGAGGCTCCAGGGGCCGTCGAGCCGGCGGCCATAGGCGCCGATCTGCAGATTCTCCTCGACGGAGAGTGACGGGAAGAGCCGCCGGCCTTCGGGCACCAGCGCGACGCCGAGCTTGACGATCTCGAATGCGGGAAGCGCGCCGATGTCGCGGCCGTCGAGGCGCACCGCCGCGCGGGACGCGGCAGGAGGCCGGCGATCGCTTTGAGGAAAGTCGATTTGCCCGCCCCGTTGGCGCCGATGATGGCGACGGTCTCGCCCTCCTCGAGCGCGAAGGTGATGCCGAACAGCGCCTGGAAGTCGCCATAGAAGGCGGTAAGCGCGCGGGTCTCGAGCACGGTCACGGCGAGCGCCTCACGCGGCAATGCCCAAGTAGATCTCCCGCACCTCGGCCGAGGCCATGACCGAGCGTGGCTCGCCTTCGACGATCTTGCGGCCGAAATTCAGCACCACCAGGCGGGAAACGACGGCGACGAGCACATGCACGATGTGCTCGACCCACACGATGGCCATGCCCGATTTGTTGATCTCCTTCACCAACGTGACGAGCTCGGCGCATTCGGCTTCGGTGAGGCCGCCGGCGATCTCATCGAGCAGCAGGAGGCGCGGCGCGCTCGCGAGCGCGCGGGCGAGCTCCAGGCGCTTGCGCCCGAGGAGATTGAGCGTGCCGGCGCGGCGGTTGGCGAAGGCGATGAGGCCGGTGCGCTCGAGAATGTCGCCGCAGGCATCGACCACCTCGCGCTCGCGCCGGCGGCGGCCATGCAGGCGGCGACGAGGAGGTTCTCGAATACGGTCAGGTTCTCGAACGGATGCGGGATCTGGAACGAGCGGCCGATGCCGGCGACGCAGCGGGCGCGCGGCGGCGCCCGCGTGATGTCGCGCCCGTCGAACGAGATCGAGCCGGCGTCCGGCCGCAGCAGGCCGGTGACAAGGTTGAACAGGGTCGACTTGCCGGCGCCGTTCGGCCCGATGATGCCCAGCGCCTCGCCCGGCGCGACCGCGAGATTGACGCCATCGACGGCTTTGAGCGAGCCGAACGATCTCGTCAAATTGTCCAGCCCCAGGATCACGCGGCGGCCCGTTGAAGAGCCCGGTCTATGCGACCGGGCCCTGCATCATATCCCATCCGCTCCGATCGAGCCGCGCGGAACGCCGACGACCGCAGTTCAAGCGATCGGCTCCATCTGGCCGCCGACCGGGATCTCCGTCGCGGTCTTGTTGTCGGTGATGACGATTTCGTACTTGTTGCCGTTGCGCAGGCGCCACTGGCCGCCGACGAGCGGCGTCTTGGCGATGTTCTTCTGCGCGAATGGCGGCAGGTTCTTCTGTCCCCATTCGATGTGCCCGACGACGGTGGCGAGCTTGGTCGCGGCGATCGCCTTGACGATCGCCTTGTTGTCGGACCTCGCCCGAGCGCTTGAGCGCATCGACCGCGACCTCGAACAGCGCATGCACGAAGCCGATCGGCTGCGTCCACTGCTTGCCCGAGCTCTTCTCGTAGGCGTCGGCAATGGCCTTGGCCGACTGCCCGGTCAGCGACGATTTGAACGGATGGCTCGGCGTCCACCACACCTCGGACGAGAGGTTGTTGCCGTTCTTGCCGAGCGCTTCGACCGCGACCGGGAACAGGATCGCCTTGCCGATCGAGGCGGCCTTCGGCTTGAAGCCCTGCTGCAGCGCCTGGTTCCAGAAGGTGGTGAAATCCGGCGGGATCACCACGCCGGTGATGATCTCGCATTCCGCCTTCTTGAACGCGTTGATCTGCGCCGTGAAGTCGTCGGTGAGGTTCTGATAGCGGCCCGGATCGGTGAGCTTGTAGCCGAGCTTGTCGAGCACCGGCGGGAAGCCGACATGGGTGTCGCCCCAGGCATTGCCGTCGCCGTCATTGGGGAAAAGACCGCCGACCGATTTGTTGGTCTTGAGCTGGCCCCACATGTTGGTGAAGACGGAGATGACGTCCTCGAGGCCCCAGAAGAAGTGATAGGTGTAGTTGAACGGCTTCCACGAGGTCGGATCCGCCGGGTTGCTCTGGCGGCCGATGAAGAAGGGCTGCCACGGCGCGACCGTCGAAATGCACGGCACCTCCTCGATCTCGCATTGCGTCGACACCGGATTGGTCGTCTCCGGCGTCGAGGCGACCAGCATCAGATCGATCTTGTCGGAGACGATCAGCTCCTTGGCGACTTCGGCGGCGCGGTTCGGATTGGACTGGCTGTCCTTGACCACGACCTCGACCGGATAGCTGGCGCTGCCGATCTTGAGCCCGCCTTTCACCGTGTTGAGAAAATTGGAGACGACGAAGTTGTCCGCTTGCGCGAAAGCGGCGAGCGGCCCGGTCTGCGGACTGACATAGCCGAGCTTGATCGTTTTGGCGGCCTGCACGGCAGGCGCGAAAACCGGGCCCGCGGCGAGCGCTGCTCCGGTTGCCGCCGATGCCTTGATGAAGCTGCGGCGGTTTACTCGAATCGAATCTGATGTCCGCGCCATAACCGTCCTCCCTGCACGATCGGCACGCCGCCTCGAATTCGGGCCGTGCCCTGTTTGGCGTTCACCCCCGAAGCGAACCCGCGTCTTGCGCCTTTCGGCGTTTGGTGATTATGTTCGATTATCGAACGAAGGTTCGCACTGTGGGATATACTTGCCGAGCGCCATCTTGCTGTCAATCGCCGGGGCGGCGCCCGCGCCAACAAAATACGCGCGAGCGCAATGGCCGAAGATAAGGAATTCATGGCGACGCTCGCCAAGGGGCTCGCCGTACTCGGCTCGTTCGACAAGCAACGGCCGGCGATGACCTTGTCGCAGGCCGCGCAAGCGACCGGCCTCTCGCGCGCGACCGCGCGGCGCATTCTGCGCACGCTGACCGCACTCGGATATGTCGAGCAGAACGGGCGTCACTTCACGCTGTCGTCGCGCATCCTCAAGCTCGGCTATGCCTATCTCGCGACCCAGAACTGGATCGAGCAGGCGGCGGCGCCGATGCGGCAGCTCAGCGAGCAATTTCACGAATCATGCTCGCTGGCGATCCTGCAAGGAACCGAGATCGTCTATGTCGCGCGCATCCCGGCGAGCCGCATCATGTCGGTCGCGCTGGCGGTGGGAACGCGTTTACCCGCTTTCCATACGGCGCTCGGCAGGATCCAGCTCGGCTATCTCGATGACGCGGAGCTGTGGCGGCGGCTGCGATCGTTGAGCATCGAGGCTTTCACGCCATCGACGATCATCGACATCCAGGCGCTGTTTGATCGCGTCAGGGAAGACCGTGCGCAAGGATTTTCCATCGTCGACGAAGAGCTCGAGCGCGGCCTGCGGGCGATCGCGGTGCCGATATTCGACCGCAGCGGCCAGGCGGTCGCCGCGCTCAACCTGAGCACTCATACGACGCGCACGACGCGCAACGAGATGCGCGAACGCTTCCTGCCGAGCTTGCGCGCCGTCGCCGAGCAGATCTCGTCGTCGGTCGTGTAATCGGTGAAGCCCATCGTTGGGGCGATCCGCGCGCGCCAATGTCTTGCTTGCGCGCCAATCGCCGAGTATCGTTTTTCAGCGGTCGAATACCGCACGGTCGTTCGATAATCGAACAGGACTGCAAAGAGGGGAGCGCCATGAGTGTAGCCGCCAGAGGAGGCAAGCCGGGAGCGCAAGCCGGCGTCACCACGCCGCAGACCGGCAACGAGTACATCGACTCGCTGCGCGACGATCGCACGGTGTTCATCTACGGCGAGCGGGTGAAGGACGTGACCACGCATCCCGCCTTCCGCAACACCGCCCGCATGGTGGCGAGGCTCTACGACGCGATGCACGATCCCAAGCACGCCGACAAGATCATGGTGCCGACCGACACCGGCAATGGCGGCAAGACCCACGCCTTCTTCAAGGCGCCGAAATCGCTCAACGATCTTTTGGCCGGACGCAGCGCCATCGCCGAGTGGGCGAAGCTCACCTATGGCTGGCTCGGCCGCTCACCGGACTACAAGGCCGCGTTCCTGGCGACGCTGGGCGCCAATGCCGAATTCTACGACCCGTACACAAAGAACGCGCAGCACTGGTACAAATTCAGCCAGGAGCGCGTGCCCTTCGTCAATCACGCCATCATCCATCCGCCGGTCGACCGCGACCGGCCGCCGAACGAGGTCGGCGACATCTGCTGCCATGTCGAGAAGGAGACCGACGCCGGCATCGTCGTCTCCGGCGCCAAGGTGGTGGCGACCGGATCGGTGCTCACCAACTACACCTTCGTCGCCCATCACGGGCTGATCCCGGTGCAGGACAAGAAATTCGCCGTGGTGTTCATGGTGCCGACCAACCATCCGGGGGTGAAATTCATCTGCCGCACGTCCTACGAGATGACCTCGACGGCGATGGGCAGCCCGTTCGATTACCCGCTGTCGAGCCGGATCGACGAGAACGACGCGGTCTTCATTCTCGACAAGGTTCTGGTGCCCTGGGAGAACGTGTTCGTCTACGGCGACATGGAGAAGGCCAACAATTTCTTCCCGCGCACCGGATTCCTGCCGCGCTTCGTCGTCCATGGCTGCACGCGCCTTGCCGTCAAGCTCGACTTCATCGCCGGCTTGCTGCTCAAGGCGGTCGAAGCTTCCGGGACCAAGGATTATCGCGGCGTGCAGGCCAATGTCGGCGAGGTCATCGCCTGGCGCAATCTGTTCTGGGCGTTGTCGGACGCGATGGTGCGCGATCCGAAGCCGTGGATCGGCGACTACGTGCTGCCCAACATGGACCCCGGCAACGCCTATCAGATCATCGCCACCATCGCCTACACCAAGGTCAAATACATCATCGAGCAGACCGTGGCGTCGGGGCTGATCTATCTCAATTCACACGCCAGCGACTTCAAGAACCCGGAAATCCGCCCCTATCTCGACCGCTACATGCGCGGGTCCAACGGCTACAAGGCGGAGGAGCGCGTCAAGCTGATGAAGCTGCTTTGGGACTGCCTGGCGACCGAATTCGGCGGCCGGCACGAGCTCTACGAGATCAATTACGGCGGCTCGACCGAAGAAATCCGCCGCTACTGCCTGTTCGGCGCGCAGGCTTCCGGCAACGCCGATCGCTTCAAAGGCTTCGCCGAGGATTGCATGGCGGAATACGACATCGACGGCTGGAAGGTGCCGGATCTCACCGACCCGGGCGAGCTCAGCTATCACGTCTTGCGCAAGGGCCGGTGACGGTCACCAGAAACTCAGGATCGGATCCGACCTCCGCTCCTGCGAATGCGTGAGCGATGCCAAGCGGCCGACGTGCAGCACGATCGGCGCAACCCCGTCGAAGTGCCGCATCGCGAAGATGTGGCCGATGAAGAGCGAATGGTCGCCGCAGGCATGGCGCGCGATCACCTTGGCGGCGAGCGTCGCGTAGGCATGCGCGAACAGCGGCGTGCTGCCGGCATATTCGTATTTCTGCTCGAGCTCCTCGACCGGATGCCCGGAGAAATGGCCGATCAGGGGCTCCTGGCCGCGGGCGAGGATGTTGACGCCGAAATGGCCGGCTTCCACGAGGAAGGCATGCATCCGCGCGGTCAGGCCGACCGAGATCACGCACAGCGGCGGATCGAGCGACCCCGACATGAACGCGTTCGCGGTCATGCCGCGAACCTCGCCGCGCGATTGCGTGGTGACGACGGTGACGCCGGTGACGAACGAGGCCATGACCCGGCGAAACTGCTGCTGGCTCACGGTGCCGTTCTGCGAATCATCTTCGCCGGCATGGGGCGATAAGACACTCATATCCGCATCCTAACCGATTGCGTGCCGGCAAGAAACGCCGCCTGCCGGCCGCTCAAGCCTTCACCAACTGGCGGCCGGTGACCGCTTCGAGATTCTTGAAGTAGATCTTGTCCCGGTCCGCCTTCGACAGATCGAGCGATTCGAGAATTCGCAGCGTCTCGCGCGGATACATCGCCCCGCCTTCGGGATCGAACGGGCAATCGGACGCGAACACGACTTTGTCGCGCGGGAAGAATTCCAAGCCTGCCCGGGTCGCCGGCACGGCGGTGAAAACCGCGGTATCGGCCCAGAAATCCTCCTTGAAATAATCGAGCACGCGCTTCTTCAGGCTCTGCCGCAGCGCCACGTAGTCCTCATCCGTGGTGCGCGAGCCGAGCACGTCGTTCCCGGGGCCGAGCCGGCCTTCGAGCATCGGCACGATGCCGCCGAAATGGTGGGTGATGATCTTGAGGTTGGGATGCGTGTCGATGATTTTCGAGAACACCAGGCGCGCCATGGCGGTCGCGGTCTCGTAGGACCAGCCGAAGGTCCACCAGATCTCGTAGAGCGATTTCTGCTCGGCGATGTAATCCGGCGTCTCGGCGCCGCGCGCCGGATGCATCCAGACCGGGGCGCCGAGCTCGTTCATCTTGCGCCAGAACGGACGATATTGCGGAGCATCGAGCGGCTTGCCGGCGACGTTGGTGTAGATCTGCACGCCGAGCGCGCCGAGCGTCCTGACCGCGCGCTCCGCCTCGGCGGCGCCGGCGTCGGGCGCGGCGAGCGAGACCTGCGCCACCCAGCCGGGGAAATGATCCTTCTCCTTGGCGATAAGCTCGGCAAAGCCGTCATTGATGATGCGGCAGAACGCGTCGATCTGCGCCGGCGTCGCGGCGAAGTTCTCGATCGGAGGCTGCGGGTAGGACAGGATTTGCTGATAGTCCTTGTGCGTATCGACGATCTTCTTGCGCACATCGAGATCATAGAGCGCCGGAAGCGACCGCACCCGCTTGCCCATGTCTTTGTAGCCGCCGGCGACTTCGCCGAGCTTGTCGAAGAATTTCTTCGGGAAGAAGTGCGTGTATGCGTCGATACGCATCGGCGTTGCTCCTGTGGCGGCCGGTTTCTTAACGCGACTTGGCATCGGTCGAAACGCGCGCCGCGCGGCGCAACGCAAACGATTCAAGCGCCGCCGCGATTGAACCGTGCGAGCACCTCGGGCGGGATCGGCTGCGACTTCAACTTTTTCGGATCGTCGGCCTGGCGAGCTACCCAGACGCGGGTTTCCGCGCCTTCGACCGCGAGCGTGCCGGCCTTGCTGAGGCGGTGCTCGAGCTTGAAGCTCGAACGGCCGCATGCGACGAGCGCGGTCTCGATCTCCACCTCGTCGCCGTATCGCGTCGGCACGCGAAACCTTGCACGCGTCTCCACCACCGGATGGCCGGCAAAAGCATAGGCTTTGAGGTATTCGATCTTGTTCATGCCGAGCGCGCGCTCGATCAGAACCGTGGTCGAGGTATCGAAGATCTCGAAATAGCGCGGATAGAAAATGATCCCGGCCGGATCGCAGTCGCACCATTCGATCCGTGTGCTGCGGGTGTTGGTGAACATTCCGGCGCTGAAATCTACCGCGGCGCCATGCGCAGCGCCGCGTCGATGCGAATGACCTCACCGTTGATGTAACGGTTCTCGATCAGGTGGCGCGCCAGCGCGGCGAATTGCGTCGGGTCGCCGAGTTTTTTCGGGAACGGCAGCGAAGAGGCAAGGCTCTCCTGCGCTTGCGGGGTTAATCCCATCAGCATCGGCGTCAGGAATATGCCGGGAGCGATGGCATTGACGCGGACGCCGAATTGGGCGAACTCGCGCGCTGCCGGCAGGACCAAGCTGACGACGCCTCCCTTCGAGGCCGAATAGGCGGACTGGCCGATCTGGCCTTCATAGGCCGCGACCGACGCGGTGCAGATAATGACGCCGCGCTCGCCGTCGGTGAGCGGATCGAGGCCCTGCATGGCGGCGGCCGCAAGGCTCATCGCGTTGAACGTACCGATCAGGTTGATGCGAATGACGCGATCGAATTCGGCGAGCGGCATCGGCCCCTCCTTGCCGACGATGCGCTTGGCGACGCCGACGCCGGCGCAATTGATGAGGATGCGCGCGGGCCCATGATCGGCGGCAGCCTTGGCGATCGCCGCCTTGGTGCTGGCACCGTCAGTCACGTCGCAGTGGATGGCGATGCCGTTGATGTCGATTGCCGTCTCGGCGGCGACCTTTTGATTGACGTCGAGGATCGCCACCTTGGCGCCGGCTTCGGCCAGCATGCGCGCGGTCGCCGCGCCGAGGCCCGAGCCTCCACCGGTGACGATCGCGGCGTGTCCCTTGATATCCATGTTCAACTCGCTCTTGCTGTTGGTGCCGGCGAAGGTCCGGCAACGATGACATTGGCCGCGCGCGCGGCGGCGTAAAGCTCTTCGACCAAGGCGGCGCGATGGGCCAGCACGGTGCGCTGATTGATCGAGCCTTTGTCGGTCGCCTCGCCGACGTCGAGTGACGGCGGCTCGGCGAGCAGGATGGCGCGGCGGATGCGGGCCGAGGTGCCGCGGCTTGGCTCCGCCAGCCCGTCGAGGCGGCGCTTGAACTCGGCGATCACGCGCGGATCGGCGAGCAGCGCCGCCGCGGAAACATCGTGCGCCAGATCGGGCGCAAGCTTGCGGCAGGCGTCGAGATCGGGAAACACCAACGCGCCGACCTCGTCGCGGTCGGCGCCGGCGAGCACCACGTCGCGCACGAGCGGCGCGCAATGCGCGATGAACGCGGCGCGCAGCGGCCCGACGCTGACCCAGGTGCCGGTCGCGAGCTTGAAATCTTCGGCCAAACGTCCGTCGAAGCAGCAGGCCCTTTGCCGGATCGGCCGGATCTTCGAATTTGAGCGCGTCGCCGATCTTGTAGAAACCCTCTTCGTCGAAAGCCTCCGCCGTGAGCGCGGGCGCGCGCCAATAGCCCGGCGTTATGTTGGCGCCCTTGAGCCGCGCTTCGAGCTTGCCCTCGCGCGGGACGAGCTTGAGCTCGACGCCGGGGGCGGGCAGGCCGATGTTGCCGACGCGCGGGCTTTCCCAGTGGCAGGCGATCGCCAGCGGCGCCGTTTCCGTCGAGCCGAGGCTCGACAGAAAGATGATGCGCTCGCCCGTGGTCTTGATCGCCAACTGCTCCAGCGCGTCGCGCACATACTGCGACAGGCTCGCGCCGGCGTAGAACAGCACCTTCAGCCGGCTGAAGAAGTTTTCGCGCAAGGCCTGGTCCGCCTCGAGATAAGGCAGCAGCATCTCGAAGCCTTTCGGCACGTTGAAATAGATCGTCGGCGCGATGTCGCGCAGATTGCGCACCGTCGCCTCGATCGCGCCCGGCATCGGCTTGCCCTCGTCGAGATAAAGCGAGCCGCCATTGTCGAGCACGAAGTTGAAATTGTGATTGCTGCCGAACGTATGGTTCCACGGCAGCCAGTCGACCAGGACCGGCGGCTCGTCGGCGACAAACATCATGCCGGCGCGGACCATCGCCTGGTTGGCGCAGAGCATGCGCTGCGTGTTGATGACGCCCTTGGGCAGGCCGGTCGAGCCGGAGGTGAAGAGGATCTTGGCGATGGTGTCCGGACCGACCTTGTTGTGCGCCGCTTCCACCGCCGGCGTCGGCTCGCTCGACGACAGCTGCGCGAAGGACGTCGTCGGCCGGTCGGCCGGCGGGTTTGCGGTGACCGCGACCTCGGTGCCGGCCGGCACCGTTGCCGCAATCGCCCGAGCAAATGCCGTCCCGTTGGCGGCAAACACCAGGCCGGGCGTCAGGAGACCGATAATCGCTTTGAGCTTGCCGAAATCCTGCGACATCAGCGAGTACGGCACGGAGATCGGCGCGTAGGGAATGCCGACATGCATGGCGGCAAGGGCGAGGAGCCCGTGCTCGATGTCGTTGCCGGATAAGATCGCGATCGGCCGATCGGGCGAAAGGTCGCGCTGCAGCAGCGCCGCGGCGATCGCGCGCACTTTGGCGAGCGCCGCGGAATAGCTCAGCGTGCGCCAGCCGCCGCTCCGGCGCCTGCCGTTGCGCCAGAAAGACGCGGTCGGGCTGGGCCTTCGCCCAATATTGCAGCCGCTCGGTGAGGTTCCTCGGATAGGATTCGAGCGCGTGCGGCGAGCGCAACAGGATGGCGCCGTCGCCTCTGCGCTCGACCAGAACGTCCGCCGGCGCGAGCCGAACCGTCCGCAGCGGCGGTCGCTTTTGCTCCGCACGCGCCCTCGTCGGCATGGCGGGCACAGTACGGAAATCCCCGGCGTGGTCGTTCACGGCAAACTCTTCAGGCGGGTACGCAATCCGCGTGACATTTCTGTCGTATCGCGTCAAGACGCGAGACAAATCAAACGCGCCGCGCGATTTGACCCTTTCCGCCACGGCCCCTAAATAGCGGACTGAGAAGTCGCGCTACGAAATCCGGACGAACGCGCGGGGCCTGAGGAGAGATCGATGCGAGACGTCTTCATCTGCGATGCGGCACGCACCGCGATCGGCCGCTACGGCGGGGCGCTCGCCAAGGTGCGCGCCGACGACCTTGCGGCGGTCCCGATCCGGGCGCTGGTCGCCCGCAATAACAAGGCCGACTGGTCGCGGCTCGACGAGGTCTTCCTCGGCTGCGCCAACCAGGCCGGCGAAGACAACCGCAACGTCGCGCGCATGGCGCTCCTCCTCGCCGGGCTGCCGGACACGGTCCCCGGCCTGACCATCAACCGGCTTTGCGCCTCGGGACTGAACGCGGTGGGCGACGCGGCGCGGGCGATCCGCACCGGCGACATGGATTTCGCCATCGCCGGCGGCGTCGAATCGATGACCCGGGCGCCGATGGTGATGGGCAAGGCGAGCGAGGCGTTCTCGCGCACCACCGAGATCTACGACACGACGATCGGCTGGCGCTTCGTCAATCCGCTGCTCAAGGCGCAATACGGCATCGATTCGATGCCGGAGACCGGCGAGAACGTGGCCGAGGAATTCCAGGTGGCGCGCAAGGAGCAGGACGCCTTCGCGCTCCGCTCGCAGCAGCGCGCCGGCCGCGCCATTGCCGCGGGCTATTTCGCCGAAGAGATCGTCCCGGTCGAGGCGCCGGGCGGCAAGGCCGGTCCGGTCGTCGTCGACAAGGACGAGCATCCGCGTCCCGACACCACGCTCGACAATCTCACCAAGCTCAAGCCGATCGTGCGCAATCCCGGCACCATCACCGCCGGCAACGCCTCGGGCATCAACGACGGTGCGGCCGCCATCATCCTCGCCAGCGAGGACGCGGCGAAGACGCACGGCCTCACGCCGCGGGCGCGCGTGCTCGGCATGGCCTCGGCCGCGGTGCCGCCGCGGGTCATGGGCATCGGCCCGGTGCCGTCGACGCGCAAGCTCATGGAGCGGCTCGGCCTCAAGATCGGCGATTTCGATCTCATCGAGCTCAACGAGGCGTTTGCCTCGCAGGGGATCGCCTGCCTGCGTCAGCTCGGCGTTGCCGAAGACGCCGAATACGTCAATCCGCATGGCGGCGCGATCGCGCTCGGCCATCCGCTCGGCATGTCGGGCGCGCGGCTGGCGATGACGGCGGTGCATGGGCTGGAAAAGCGCGGCGGCAAGCGCGCGCTCGCCACCATGTGCGTCGGCGTCGGCCAAGGTGTGTCGTTGGCGCTGGAACGGATTTGATGGGTACGCTGCGGGAAACGGAGACCGACGCGTGCCGATGAGTCCGGGATACGTCCCGTTCCACCCCAATCCGTCAAAGCCGAAATACAAACCACCGCCGGGCGCGGTGGACGCGCATTGTCACGTGTTCGGCCCGGAGAGCCAATTTCCCTTCGCGCCGGAGCGCAAATACACGCCGTG
The DNA here is from genome assembly GCA_963695665.1 of uncultured Alphaproteobacteria bacterium. Taxonomy (GTDB): domain Bacteria; phylum Pseudomonadota; class Alphaproteobacteria; order Rhizobiales; family Xanthobacteraceae; genus BOG-931. Next base: position 59,425 of record CAVOHL010000006.1, on the reverse strand, counting down.
CGACGCGCCGAAGGAGAAACTGTTCGCGCTGCGCGACTTTCTCGGTTTCGACAAGAACGTCATCGTGCAGGCCTCCTGCCACTCGAAGGACAACCGCGCGATGGTCGACGCGCTCGAGGCCGCCAACGGCCGGGCCAGGGGCATCGCCTTCGTCGGCGAGGAAGTGACCGAGGACGAGCTCAGATGGATGGACGAGGCCGGCGTGCGCGGCGTGCGCTTCAATTTCCTCAAGCGCCTTGTCGATTTCACCCCGCGCGACGTGCTGCAGCGCATCAGCGCGCGCGTCGCGAAATTCGGCTGGCATGTCGTGGTTTATTTCGAGATGCCGGATTTGCCCGAGCTGGAGGATTTCTTCACCTCGCTGCCCACGCCCGTGGTGGTCGATCACATGGGCACGCCCGACGTGGGCAAGGGCGTCGATCACCCCGAGAACCAGCGCTTCCACAAGCTCATGGATGCGCACAAGAACTTCTGGGTGAAGGTCACCTGCCCCGAGCGCATGAGCCTTGCCGGCCCGCCCTATGACGACGTGGTCCCGTTCGGCCGCGCCCTGGTCGAGAAGTTCCCCGACCGCGTCATCTGGGGCACCGACTGGCCGCATCCCAACGTGCGGGTCGCACCCGACGACGGGGTTCTGGTCGATTACATTCCGCGGATCGCCCCAACGGCGGCCCTGCAGCAGGGGCTCCTGGTCGACAACCCGATGCGGCTTTATTGGCGTTGACGGCTTGCGGCGTCATCGCCGGGCCGGCATGACGAATTGGAAAGGTTCTATTGCAACAACGGCTACGTTGCCGGCTTGCTCTGCGCTATATATGTCGGACCAAACGGGAGCGACGACCGGGAGAAACGTTCATGTCTCGCAAAAAACAGGTTTACGACGACATTCCCGGCACGTTCGTGTTCGATGCCGAGCGCTCGCGCCAGGGTTTCGGCATCAACATGTTCTGCATGTCGCTGATGAAGGACGAGAACCGCAAGGCCTTCAAGGCCAACGAGGCGGACTATCTGAAAAGGTTCAAGCTGACGCCGGAGCAGACCGAGGCCGTGCTCAAGCGCGACTATAATCGCATGCTCGAGCTCGGCGGCAACATCTATTTCACCGCCAAGCTCGGCGCCACCGACGGGCACTCGTTCCAGCATCTCGCCGCCGTCATGACCGGCAATACGCAGGACGATTACGCCAAGATGATGCAGGGCGGCGGCCGTTCGATCGAAGGCAATCGCTCGCGCTCGGGCAAGAACGCGCCGTCTAAACATATGTCCGGCGCCAAGGCGGCGAAGCATCGCGCAAAACCAAGCAAACCCAAGTCGAAATCCAAATCAGCGAAACGGAAGTGAAGCCGTGGCCAGGATCATCGCAGGTATCGGTTCATCGCACGTGCCCGCCATCGGCGCGGCGATCGACAACGGCAAGACCGAGGAGCCGTATTGGAAGCGGGTATTCTCGGGCTTCGAAAAATCCCAGGCGTGGATGCGCGAGACCAAGCCCGACGTGGCGATCGTCGTCTACAACGATCACGCCTCGGCGTTCTCGGTGGAGATGATCCCGACCTTCGCGCTCGGCTGCGCCGCGGAATTTCCGCCGGCCGACGAAGGCTGGGGCCCGCGCCCGGTGCCGGTGGTCGAGGGCCATCCGGCGCTCGCCTCGCACATCGCGCAATCGGTGATCCTCGACGAATTCGATCTCACCATCTGCAACAAGATGGAAGTCGATCACGGCATGACCGTGCCGATGAACCTCCTGTTCGGCAAGGTGGACAAGAATTCGCACTGGCCGTGCCCGGTGATCCCGCTCGCGGTCAATGTGGTGATGTATCCGCCGCCGACCGGGCATCGCTGCTACATGCTCGGCAAGGCGATCCGCAAGGCGGTCGAGTCCTATCCGGAAGACCTCAAGGTCGTGATCTTCGGCACCGGCGGCCTGTCGCACCAGATCTCGGGTCCGCGCGCGGGTCTCATCAACAGCAAATGGGACAAGAGCTTCCTCGACAACCTGTCGAAGGCGCCGCAGAAGCTCGCCAAGATTCCGCATGTCGACTACATGCGCGAGGCCGGCGCCGAAGGCATCGAGATGGTGATGTGGCTGATCATGCGCGGCGCGCTCGACGACAAGGTCGACGAGGTCTACCGCTTCTACACCGTGCCGGCCTCAAACACCGCCGTCGGGCACATCATTCTGGAAAACCGCCGGCGCGGCGGCAAGGCGGCCCGCAAGGGCAAGCCGGCGACCGCCAAGCATAAGCGCGCGGCGGCGCGAGCGAAGCCGGCGCAGGTCAGAGGCCGCTGATGAAAATCTGCGTCGCCGGTCAAGGTGCCTTCGGCCAGAAGCACCTTGACGCCCTCAAGCGCATTCCCGACGCCGAGGTCACCTCGCTCGTCGGCGGCAATCAGGACGCGACCGCGCAAGTCGCGAAGAAATACGGCGTCCCGCATTACACCGGCGATCTGGCGGAGGGCATCAAGCGCGCCGACGCGGTGATCCTCACCACGCCGACCAAGATGCACTTCCGCCAGGGCGAGCAGGTGATGCGCGCCGGCAAGCACGTGCTGGTCGAGATCCCGGTCACCGACAGCGTCGAGGACGCCGAGGCGCTGGTGAAGATCGCCAAGGAGACCGGCGTCGTCGCCATGGGCGGTCACGTGCGGCGCTTCAATCCCAGCCATCAGTACGTCCACAAGAAGATCGAGAAGGGCGAGCTGAAAATCCAGCAGATGGACGTGCAGACCTATTTCTTCCGCCGCAAGAACATGAATGCGGCCGGGCAGCCGCGCAGCTGGACCGACCACCTGCTCTGGCACCATGCCGCGCACACGATCGACCTGTTCCAGTATCAGACCGGGCAGACGATCTCGGACTGCTACGCGGTGCAGGGGCCGATCCACCCGCAGCTCGGCATCGCCATGGACATGGGCATCGTCGCCAAGGTGCCGGCAGGCGCGATCCTCACGCTGTCGCTTTCTTTCAACAATGACGGGCCGATCGGCTCGTTCTTCCGCTACATCTGCGACAACGGCACCTTCAGGGCCTATTACGACGATCTTTCCGACGGCAAGGACAACAAGATCGATTTGTCGAAGGTCGACGTCTCCATGGACGGGATCGAGCTCGAGGATCGCGAGTTCATCGCCGCGATCCAAGGAAAGCGTGAGCCGAACGCGAGCCTGGCCCAGCTCCTGCCGTGCATGCACGTGCTCGGCAAGCTGGAAAAGATCATCGACCCGCAACGACAGGCGCACGCGTAATTGCTTTTCCTCCCCCCGCTTCGCGGGAGCGGAAGGCTATTCACTCGACAATGCCGATGAGCTTCGCCAGACGCTCCGGATCGGCGCGCAGCGGCTCCGATGGACCGTCATAGACGATGCGGCCCTTGTCGAGGATGACGGTGCGCGGCGAGAAGGTCAGCGCCACGCGGCTGTTCTGCTCGACGAGGATGATCGACAGCGCGCCGTCGGCGCGCAGCTTCGCGAGCACGGCGATCAACGTCTCGACAATGACCGGCGCCAAGCCTTCCGTCGGCTCGTCCATGAGCAGGACGGAGGGATTGGTCAACAGCGCGCGCGCGATCGCCAGCATCTGCTGCTCGCCGCCGGACAATTGGTTGCCCATGTTGTCCAGCCGCTCCGCGAGCCGCGGGAACAGCGCGAAGACGCGCGCCAGCGTCCAATGCCCCGGCCGGGCGCCGACGACGAGATTCTCCCGCACCGTCAGCGAAGGAAAGATCTCGCGCTCCTGCGGCACGAAGCCGATGCCGGCCAGCGCGCGGCGGTAGCGCGGCACGCCGACGAGGCTCTCCCCATCGAGGATGATTTCGCCCGAATGCAGCGTGCTGTGGCCCATGACGGCGGCGAGCAGCGTCGTCTTGCCGACGCCATTGCGGCCGATCACGCTGATGCATTCGCCGGGCGTGAGCGTGAGATCGATGTCCTCGATAACCACGGTCTCGCCGTAGCCGGCCGAGACCCGCCGCAGCTCGAGCGCGCTAGCCATTGCCGCTACCATGGCCGCTACCGTGGCCGGCCTGGCCGAGATAGACCGCGCGCACCTGCGGGTTCGCCTCGATCTCGCGCGGCGTTCCCTCGGCGAACACCGCGCCGCTGACCATCACGGTGACGCGTTTGGCGAAGCGAAACACCACGTCCATGTCGTGCTCGATGATGAGCACGGCGATTTGCTCGGGCAGCCGCTCGATGGCATCGAGAATGATGTGGGTCTCGGCGCTGGCGACGCCGGCCGCGGGCTCGTCGAGGAGCAACACCTCGGGCCGCAGCCCGATCGCGATCGCCAGCTCGACGAGACGCTGGCGGCCATAAGGGAGCTCGGACACGCGATGGCCGGCAACGTCGTCGAGCCTGAGCGTTTCCAGGAGATACATCGATTCCTCGATGACGTCGGTGCGCTTGCCGGCCGGATAGAACATCGACGGCGCCGCGCCGACGCGCTCGGCGACCGAGATGCACACGTTTTCCAGGACGGACAATCCCCGGAACAGCCGGTTGATCTGAAACGTGCGCGCGATGCCGAGCTTGACCCGCTCGGCCTGCGCCTTGGCGGTGATGTCGCGGCCGGCGAGCAACACGCGCCCCTGCGTCGGCGGAACGAGGCCGGTGAGCAGGTTGATGAACGTGGTCTTGCCGGCGCCGTTCGGGCCGATCAGCGCATGGCGCGCGCCCGCCTCGAGCTTGAAGTCGATGCCGTTCACCGCCGTGAGCGCGCCAAAATGACGGCTGAGACCCTGCGTCTCGAGACTGATCTCGGTCATGACGCCGCGCGCCGCGCGCCGTAGCGCCGCCACAGCATCTCGCCAATGCCGAGAATTCCGTTGTGGGCAAAGAGCGCGATCAGAACGAGAAGCAGCCCGAGGCCGAGCTGCCACGCGGTCGGATAGATGCGGGCGAGGAAATGCTCGAGCGCCAGATAGGCGACGGCGCCGACGAAGGCGCCGTAGAGGCGGCCATAGCCGCCGAGAATAAGGATGATCAGCACGGTCGCGGCGCGGTCGAGATCGAGCGCGCTCAGATTGACGTAAGCGTTGGTCTGCGCCCACAGGCCGCCGGCAATGCCGGCAAGCGCCGCCGAGATGGTGTAGCAGACGACCAGGCGGCGGCGCACCGGCGAGCCGACCGCATGCATGCGCAGCAGATTCTCGCGAATGCCGGTCAGGCTTTGGCCGAACGGCGAATAAACGAGCGTGCGCACGAGCAGAAAGCAAATCAGCAGCACGGCGAGGGCATAGAGATATTGGGTGTTGTCGTAGAGCGGGTTGAACTTGAACACCCCGAAGATCGGCGCGATGGCCAGGTTCGGCAGGCCGTCGAAGCCGCCGGTATAGTCGTGCGCCATGTTCGCGCCCTCTTGCAAAAGCGCCATGGTGCAGATGGTGAGCATGAGCAGGGTCAAGCCGCGCGTGCGCAACAAGACGAGGCCGGAGGCGAAGCCGACCGCCGCAGCCGCCAGGGCGGCGAGCATCAGGCTCGTGATCGGCTCGGTCCAGATGCCGTGAAAGGCGAGCAGACCGACCGCATAGGCTCCGGTGCCGAAGAACGCCGCGTGGCCGAGCGTGATGATCCCGGCATAGCCGAGCGCGAGATCGAGCGAGAGCGCGAACAGGACGGTGATCAGAAGCTCGTTGCCGAAGGCGAGATACGCCGGAAAAGCGAAATAGAAGCCGATGGCGGCAAGCCATGGCAGCGCCTCCCACCAGCGAAAATGATGACGCCTGATCAGGACGCGCGCCGCGGGATGCGCGATCCGCGCCGCGGCGGCGGCCTGCTCGGCGGGCGAGACCGCGACGTTCACGTCTCTTTCCTTCCGAACAGCCCCTGCGGCCGCCACAAGAGGATGAGGATGGTGAGCACGTAGATGAACATGGTGCCGCCCTTGGGCACATAGAGCTTGAGCGTGAAGTCGAGCACGCCGAGCAGCAGCGCCGCGTAGTAGACGCCGACGACGCTGCCGAGACCGCCGACCGAGACCACGATCAGGAAATACACCAGATATTTGAGCGGATATTGCGGATCGAGGCCGAGAAACTCGGCGCCGAGCCCGCCGCCGAGCGCGGCCATGCCGCTGCCGAAGGCGAAGGTGATGGTGAACAGCCGGTCGACATTGATGCCGAGCGATTCCGCCATGCGGCGGTTGTCGACCGTGGCGCGGATCTGCGCGCCGATCCGCGTGCGCTCGACGGCGAGCCAGATGCCGGCGACGATCAGGAATCCGACCACGATGAGGAACACGCTGTAGGCGCGATAATGCGTAAAGCCGAGGTTCACCTGACCGCGCAACGCCGGCGGCAGCGTCAGCAGCTGGCTCTCCGGGCCGACCACGATCACGATCGCGGCGATGAAAATGAAAATCAGGCCGATGGTGAACAGAACCTGGTCGAGCTCGTTCGCCCGATAGAGCCGGCGATAAAGGAGCCGCTCCAGCACCGCGCTGAGCGCGGCGGTGGCGAACGAAGCCGATCGCCAGCGCCGCGGCGAAACCGACATGCGCGCGGTTCATCGCCAGCACGATGACGTAGCCGCCGAACATCGCGAAGGCGCCATGCGCGAGGTTGACGAATCCCATCAGGCCCATGGTGATCGAGAGCCCGACCGAGACGATGAACAGCACCGTGCCGGCGGACAGCCCGCCCAACAGGATGCCGGCGAAATCAATATTTTCGATCACGAGCGGTCCCGCGGGCCCCATCCCCGAATGCGGCGAACAGCGAATGGCCGGGGAACACCCTATTCGCTATTTCGCCATCTCGCTATTTGCTTATTTCCAACAAGGATGAGGCCGCCGTCCAAGTGCATGGAGCAGCGGCCTCGGTCGTCAAAAATCGCCGAGGTGTGGCGCGTCAATCCTTCTTTGGAGCGCAAGGGCCGATGGCGAGCTCCTTGCACTTGTCCTTCACCTGATCGATCTGTCCGATGACCTTCTGGTGCAGCTTGCCGTCGGCGCCCTTCACCACCTCGTCGAGATATTCGTTCATGACGATGTCGCGGGTCGCCGGATCGATCATGATCGGCCCCTGCGGGCTGTTGAACTTCCAGCCGAGCAGCGACTTGACCGCCGCTTCGCCGTCCATCTTGCCCTTGGTGGCCTGCACGGCGTGCACGATCGCGGCCATGCCGTCATAACCGCCGACCGCGGTGAAGTCGGGCGTCGAGTTGGCGCCGTAATCCTTCTTCCAGGCGGCGACGAAGCGCTTGTTCTCGGGATTGTCGAGATCGGCGTTGTAGTGGTGCATGGTGATCAAGCCGACGGCGGCGTCGCCCATGCCCTGCAGCTTGATGTCCTGGGTGATGTCGCCGGGGCCGATCAGCTTGATGCCGTCGGCGCGCATGCCGAGCGCGCCGTAGGTGCGCACCACCGCCGAGGCGTGATCGCCGGACGGCACGAACACGTAGAGCACGTCCGGCTTCTCGTCCTTGGCGCGCTGGAAGAACGGCGTGAAATCGGGAACGGCGCCGGGCCCGCCCGCCGGGATGGCGTCGATCACCTTGCCGCCATTCGCTTCGAACGCGGTCTTGAACGCCGCCAGGCTGTCCTTGCCGGGCGGGTAGTCGGTATAGGCGACGACCGCGGTTTTCGCGTGCAGCGTCTTGGCCGCCGCTTCGCCCATCGCGTAGCCGGAATGCCACATGGTGAACGACGTGCGCACGAATTCCGGCGCAAGATTGGTGATGAAAGCGGTGCCGGCATTCATGATCACGGTGAGCTTGTCGCCGGCGGCGACGATCGGCGCCGAGCCGATGGCGTCGGGCGAATAGACAAAGCCGCCGATCGCATCGACTTTGTCCTGGGTGAGCAATTCCTGGACCGCGACCTTGGCTTCGGCGCCGTTCGGCGCCTTGGAGTCGCGCTTGATGAACTTGATCGTGTAGGGTTTGACCTGGTCGGCATTGAGCTTGAGATAAAGATCCATGCCGCGCTCGATCTGCTGCGCGAGCTCGGCGCCGATCCCGGTATAGGGAAGGACGACCCCGACCTTTACTTCCTGGGCGACGGCCCCGCCGGCCGTGACCGCAAGTGCGGCAAAGGCCGCGATCAGACGTTTGGACATAACAAGACTCCTCCCAGAGTTGCCGGATGTATTGTTGCTGATGCCCGGATTAATGGCCTTTTTGATAGTAGGGCGAAAGCTGGAAATGGCGCAAGCAAAGGCCCGCCGCAGCGGTGCGGGTCTTCGTCGCGGTTCGGCTTAGGGTAAACATCGCTGTGGCGGCCTCTTTGCGACGGCCACGGCCGGAACGAAAGCTGGATTCGCCGGTAGAAAATCGCCTCACGAGCCGACGGAGCGACGGACCATCGAAACCGAGGCGCTCGCTTGCCGACAGCCGTCCCCACGAGCGCTCCCGCCGGCGATCAAGCGGACATTGTCGATAAGTTGCGCCGGATCGCGGCGGACGCCCGGCGCCAACGGGCTTGAATGTGCCCGCACGACCGAGGATCGCCGCAGCTCCGCTGCTGATTGGTTAATCAGGTCTTAACCTCGCCGCTCCTATGCTATCTGGGTCGGTGATGCGGCGGGCGACGCCGCTGCTCATGATGTACAGAATGACCCGCCAGGCTCCTCTTTCGCCCGTTCGCGCGCCGGTGGCCGACGCGCGCTCGCCTTTCGTGCGGCTGCGCGAGCTCCTCGAAGACGTCAGCGCCCGGAAAGCCGGCGATCGGCATGGCGGTGGGCGAGCCGCAGCATCCGATTCCTCCTTTCGTCGGGCCGGTGATCGCGGCGCACGTCGAGGAGTTCGGCCGCTACCCGATGAACAAGGGCATCGAGCCTTTTGCCGAGGCCGTGGGAAAATGGCTCGACCGCCGCTATGCGCTCGCGCGCCGGGTCGATCCGGCAACGGAAGTCCTGGTGCTCAACGGCACGCGCGAGGGGCTTTTTCTCGCCGCGCTCGCCGCCAAGCGCTGGGTGAGCCCGCGCGCCGGCCGGCCGGCGGTGCTCATTCCCAATCCGTTTTATGCCGCCTACGCGGCCGGCGCCATCGCCGCCGAGTGCGAGCCGGTCTATCTGCCGGCGACCGCGGCGACGGGCTTCCTGCCCGATCTTGATGCGCTGAAGGACGATCTCCTCGCGCGCACGGTCGCCGTCTATCTCGCTTCGCCGTCGAACCCGCAGGGCGCCGTCGCCGACCGTGCCTACCTGTCCCGCCTGGTCGGGCTGGCGCGGCGCTTCGGCTTCCTGGTCTTCGCCGACGAATGCTATTGCGAGATCTACAGCGAGCAGCCGCCGCCCGGAATGCTCGAAGCCGCGGCGCCGGATTTCGCCAACGTCGTCGTATTCCACTCGCTGTCGAAACGCTCCAGCCTGCCGGGACTGCGCGTCGGATTTGCCGCCGGCGATCGCCGCTTCCTTGCCGCCTATCTCGAGCTGCGCAACGTGGCCGCGCCGCAAGTGTCGACGCCGTTGCAGCGCGTCGCCATCGCCGCCTATGGCGACGAGTCGCACGTCGAGCAGAACCGGCAGCTCTACCGGGAGAAATTCGATCTTGCCGACCAGATCGTCGGCGACCGCTACGGCTATCGCCGCCCCGCCGGCGGCTTTTTCCTCTGGCTCGACGTGACGGCGCAGGGCGGCAGCGAGACGGCGACGCTCGCCTTGTGGCGCGAGGCCGGCGTGCGCGTCGTGCCCGGCCGCTATCTCGCGCGCGAGCAGGCCGACGGCAGCAATCCCGGCGCCGACTACATCCGCGTCGCCATGGTGCAGAACAAGGAGATCACCGCCGAGGCGCTGCACCGCCTCGTCGCGGTGCTCGGCTGAGGCAAGAGAACGCGATGTCGATGCTCGACCGCAGCCTTGACGGAATGGCGCTGCTTTCCGGCCAGCTCGGCGCGCTGCTCAAGCGCCGGCTGCGTGAGGCCGGCGGCATTGCGCTCATCAGTCTGGCGATGATGGCGGCGCTCGCGCTTGCCACCTGGTCGGTGCAGGACCCCTCGCTGAGCCACGCCACCGATGCGCCGGTGCACAATCTGCTCGGACGGCCGGGCGCCGTCGCCGCCGATTTGATGATGCAGCTCCTCGGGCTGGGCGCGCTCGCTCTGCTCCTGCCGATCGCGGTGTGGGGCTATCGGCTGCTCGGCCACCGCCCGCTCAGCCGCGAGCGGTTGCGCGTCCTCCTCTGGATCTTCGGCGCGGTGCTCATGGCCGCGTTCGCGTCTTGCCTGCCGCATGGCGGTCATTGGCCGTTGCCGTCGGGGCTGGGCGGCGTGATCGGGGACGCCATGCTGCGCATCCCGCAGCGGCTCTTCGGCGTGCGCCTTGCCGAGACCTACCGCATGGCGACCGCGACGGTGCTCGCCATTGCCGCGCTGGTCGCTTTCGGCGGCGCCGCCGGCCTCATCTGGCGCGACGCGCCGGAGGAGGACGAAGAGGACGAAATCGAGGACGACGACGAGGCTGAAGACGCAGACGAGAGCGCCTGGATCTCGCTCGGCCGTCTCACCCACGCCGTGCTCAGCTTCCGCGCGCGGCTGGCGCGGCTCTTGGGCCGGGACACGGCGACGCCGATCTCGGCGCGCCGTCCGAACGCCGCGGCGCGGCGCGTCGAGCCGCAGTTCGACCAGCGATCGGACCTGGACGTCGATGAAGCGGACGAGGACGAGGAGGACGCCGAGGAGCGGCCCCGCGCCGCGCGCAAGCCGCGCGCGGCAAGGCCGCGCCGGTTCGCCGGCGGCTACGAACTGCCGTCGCTCAATCTCCTGATGGCGCCGCGCGCCGGCGAGCGCTCGACCTTGAGCACCGAGCTCATTCGCGAGAACGCGACGGCGCTCGAAGGCGTGCTCGCCGATTTCGGCGTGCGCGGCGAAATCATCAACGCGCGGCCCGGCCCGGTGGTCACGCTCTACGAGCTCGAACCGGCGCCGGGCATCAAATCCTCGCGCGTCATCAGCCTTGCCGACGACATCGCCCGCTCGATGAGCGCGCTCTCCGCCCGCGTCGCCGTGGTCTCCGGCCGCAACGCCATCGGCATCGAATTGCCGAATCCGACGCGCGAGCGCGTCTACCTGCGCGAATTGCTGGTCTCGCGCGACTACACCGAAAGCGCGGCCCGGCTGCCGCTCTGTCTCGGCAAGACGATCGGCGGCGAGGCGGTGCTCGTCGACCTCTCGCGCATGCCGCATCTGCTGATCGCCGGCACCACCGGCTCGGGCAAATCGGTGGCCATCAACACCATGATCCTGAGCCTGGTCTATCGGCTGCATCCCGATCAATGCCGGCTGATCATGGTCGATCCGAAGATGCTGGAGCTGTCGGTCTATGACGGCATTCCGCATCTGCTTACCCCCGTCGTCACCGATCCGAAGAAGGCGGTGGTCGCGCTCAAATGGGCGGTGCGCGAGATGGAGGAGCGCTACAAGAAGATGTCGAAGCTCGGCGTGCGCAACATCGACGGCTACAATGCGCGCGTCGCCGAGGCGAGCAAGAAGGGCGAGAAGCTCAGCCGCACGGTGCACACCGGCTACGACAAGGAAACCGGCGAGGCGATCTACGAGAACGAGGAGCTCGATCTCGAGACGCTGCCTTACATCGTCGTCATCGTCGACGAGATGGCCGACCTGATGATGGTCGCCGGCAAGGACATCGAAGGCGCGGTGCAGCGCCTCGCGCAGATGGCGCGCGCCGCCGGCCTGCACGTGATCCTGGCGACGCAGCGGCCATCGGTCGACGTCATCACCGGCACGATCAAGGCCAACTTCCCGACCCGCATCTCCTTCCAGGTCACCTCGAAGATCGACAGCCGCACCATTCTCGGCGAGCAGGGCGCCGAGCAACTGCTCGGCCAGGGCGACATGCTCTACATGGCCGGCGGCGGCCGCATCAGCCGCGTGCACGGACCGTTCGTCTCCGACGGTGAGGTCGAAAAGGTCGTGCGCCATCCTGAAATCGCAGGGCGCGCCGGAGTACCTCGAAGACGTCACCGCCGAGGACCTCGAGGGCGAGGACGGCCAGCCGGTGTTCGACGCGACCGCCATGGGCGGCTCCGAAGGCGGCGACCTCTACCAGCAGGCGGTGCAGGTCGTCACCCGCGACCGCAAGGCCTCGACCAGCTACATCCAGCGCCGGCTGCAGATCGGCTACAACCGCGCCGCCTCGCTGATGGAGCGGATGGAACAGGAAGGCATCGTCGGGCAACCGAACCACGCCGGCAAGCGGGAGATCCTCGTCGAGAGCGCCGAAGATGATCGCTATTGAGAATCAATCGGTTGATCTTTAAGCGGGAAGCGATCAGCCGCGAATTCGCCACAACGCGCGTTTAGCGGTTGAACCGGTCACGGGCGTGCGCACGGTGTGCGGGGAGAGGGACATGGCGGCAAGGGGCGCGAGCATCATTCTCGTGGCAGTGGTCTCCGGCGCGCTTGCGGTCGTCCCGGCCGTTGCGCAGACCGTACCGCTGCCGACGCCCTCACCGTGGCCCAAGACGAATCCAGCGCCCGGCTCTACGCCCGCCGCTGCCGCGAAGCCCGCGGCCGCTGCTGCCGCCCCCGCCACTACGGCGGCTGTACCTCCCGCGGCGACGTCGAGAAGCTTCTTTCCGTTCTCGTCTCTTCTGGACAAGGGCTCGACGACGGCCTTCGACGCCAATCAGCGCGCGCTCCTGGAGAAGATCAGCAACTATCTGTCCGGCGTGCAGACGCTGGTCGGAAATTTCGTGCAGGTCGGCCCCGACGGCAAGCGCGTCGAGGGCACCCTTTACCTGCAAAAGCCGGGCAAGGTCCGCTTCGAATATAAACCGCCGAGCCCGATCGATATCATCGCCGACGGCTCCTCGGTGGTGGTGAACGACCGCTCGCTGGAGACGCATGATTTCTATCCGCTGTCGCAGACGCCGCTGCGTTACCTCCTGGCCGACCACATCGACCTGTTGCGCGACACCGACGTCATCAGCGTCTCGGCGGACGACACCTTCATCTCCGTGATCATCGAGGAAACCAAGATCGCGATCGGCACCAGCCGGCTGTTGATCATGTTCGACGCCAAGACCCTGCTGCTCAAGCAATGGACGGTCACCGATCCGCAGGGATTGGACACCACCGTCGCGGTCTACAATCTCGACACGAGCAAAAAGCCCGACCCGAACCTGTTCGTGATCAACTATCCAGAGCCGGCCGATACCGGCGTGCACGGTCGCCCCTGAGATTTCGGCGGCGGGCCGATCACCGGCCGCGGCTAAGCCTCATCGCGGCGCAATTCCGATCAGCCGGGCGCCGCGCTGGAAGGTGACATAGCTCCACAGCCAGTTCACGGCGACCACGAAGCGGTTGCGCAGTCCGATCAAGAAATAAATGTGGACCGCGCTCCAGAACACCCAGCCGACGAATCCGGTGAGCCGAACCGGGCCGAGCTTCACCACGGCGGATTTGCGGCCGATCGTGGCGAGATCGCCGAGATGGTGATAGGCGAACGGCGGCGGAGCCGTACGCCCTTCGACGCGCGCGGCGATGACGCTTGCCGACATAATGCCCCATCTGCTTGGCCGCCGGCGCGATACCGGGAACGGGACGGCCGTCGCCGCCTAAAACGCTCGCGGTGTCCCCGGCGGCGAAGATCTCCGGGTGCCCGGGAACGCTCAGATCGGGACCGACCCTGATACGCCCGGAGCGATCATGCTCGGCGCCGATCCACATCGCCGACGGCGAGGCGACGACGCCGGCCGCCCAGATCACAGTCGCCGCCTCGATGCGTCCATTGTCCAGCGAAACACCCTGCGCATCGCAGCCGGTCACCATTCGGCCGAGCACTACCTCGACGCCCATCTTTTGCAGCGAGCGCGTGGCATAGTCCGACAAAGCCACGGGAAATGTCGGCAACAGCCGCGGGCCGGCCTCGATCAGCACGATGCGCGAGCTGCGCGGATCGATGCGGCGGAAATCATGTTGCAAAGTCCGGCGCGCGACTTCGGCAATCGCGCCGGCCATCTCGACGCCGGTCGGGCCGCCGCCGACAATGACGAAGGTCAAGAGGCGCCGCCGCCCGGTCTCGGCCTCGGTCACCTCGGCGTGTTCGAAGGCGATCAGGAAGCGCCGCCTGATCTCGGTCGCATCGCCGATGTGCTTGAGCCCGGGCGCGAATGGCGCCCAATCGTCGTGACCGAAATAGGAGTGGGTCGCTCCGGCGGCGAGGAGCAGATAGTCGTAGGGAAGATCGATCTCGCTTGTGTGCACACGGCGCGCCTCGACGTCGATGCCGGTGACGCGCGCCATGATCACCCGGACGTTGCTTTGCTGTCGCAGGATGGCGCGAATCGGCCAAGCGACATCGGCCGGCGACAAGGACGCGGTCGCGACCTGATAGAGCAGCGGCTGGAAGCAGTGATGGTTGTGGACATCGACCAGCGTGACCTCGACCGGAGCGCGGGCGAGCGCCTTGCTCGCCTCAAGCCCGGCGAACCCGCCGCCAACGATCACCACGCGCGGCCGTTGCGATGTGCCAGGCATCTCAGCTCTCCCCAGCAAATGGCGGGCCCGTATCGACACGGCAGCCGAACTCGCCAAGGCAACGAATGCTGACATAGGCGGGTTCCGCAGCGGCGTTTTTCACAGCGCGCGCCAACGGGACTTGTGCCGGGCCGGCCGGCCCCCCATAACGCCTCGCATGCAAATCAAAGTCACGACCTGGAATATCAATTCGGTGCGGCTGCGCATCAACCTCGTCGCCAAGTTCGTCAAGACGGTCCGTCCCGACATCCTGTGCCTGCAGGAGACGAAATGTCCGGACGACCAATTCCCGCTCAAGCGCTTCAAGCGGCTTGGCTACGAGAACGTCGCACTCAACGGGCAGAAAGGCTACCACGGCGTCGTCGTGCTCTCGCGGCTGCCGTTCGAAATCGACGGCAATTCAGGCGTTTTGCGGCAAGAGCGATTGTCGCCATGTCACCATCGTGGTCGGCGAGCGCGCCGGCCTCAACGATCCGATCACGCTGCACAATTTCTATGTGCCGGCCGGCGGCGACATACCCGATCCGGCGGTCAACGCGAAATTCGCCCACAAGCTCGCCTTCCTCGATGAGATGCAGGCGAGCGAGAAATTGCGCCCCGCCGCGTCCGACCGCGCGATCATCGTCGGCGACCTCAATGTGGCGCCGCTCGAATGCGACGTCTGGAGCCACAAGCAGCTTCTCGACGTCGTCTCGCATACGCCGATCGAGTGCGACAAGCTGCTCGGCGTGCAGAAGACCGGCGGCTGGGTCGACGCCGTGCGCAGCTTCGTGCCTGAGCCGACCAAGCTCTATACCTGGTGGAGCTATCGCGCGCACGACTGGACTGTCTCCGACCGCGGCCGCCGGCTCGATCATATCTGGGTCACGCCCGCCCTTGCCGACCGCTTGTCCGCGGTTCACGTGGCGAAGGATTCGCGCGGCTGGACCCGGCCCTCCGACCATGTGCCGGTCACGGCGACGCTGGAGTTTTAGCGCATGCCCGCGACCAGGCGCCCGCTGCTGAAGTCGCTGAGGCATTTCCGCGACCGCCTGCGAAGCTGGCAGGAGCGCTCGCGCGAGCCCGGTCTCACCGCCCTCCTGATCGTCGAAGCATCGCTCATCTTCATCGCCGTGCCGCTCGCCAGCATGGGCGTGTTGCCGGAGATGATCGTGCCGGCACTGTTCGTGCTGCTGGTGATCGCGATCCTCGTGGTCACGTCGCGCAGCCATGTCGCCGCCGGCGTTGTGATCGTCGCGGTTGCGCTCAGCCCGTTCGGCGTGCTGGTCCATGCCGAACACCCCTCGGTGCTGACCGAATGGCTGAGCGCGATCGGCCGCCTGCTCGCCCTCGCCGCGCTGAGCTACGTCATCGCCAGGGCGGTATTCGCGCCCGGACGGGTCACGTTGCATCGCGTGCAGGGCGCGATCGTCCTCTACATGAATTTTGCCTTGTTCTTCTTCGTGATCTACCGGCTCATGGCCGCGCTGTTGCCGAAAGTGTTTTCCGGTCCGGGGTTGCCGCCGACCGGCGCCGAACACGGCTCCGGCGCGGCCTTGCTCTATTTCAGCTTCAGTACGCTGACCACCGCCGGCTTCGGCGACATCACGCCGGTTCATCCGCTGGCGCGCAACCTCGCCAACCTCGAATCGGTGATCGGCCAGCTCTACCCGGCGACGCTGTTGGCACGGCTCGTCAGCCTCGAGCTGGAGCACCGGCGGCAATCGAAACAACGCAGCCCGGATTGAGCCAACGCCCGC
Organism: uncultured Alphaproteobacteria bacterium; assembly: GCA_963695665.1. Lineage (GTDB taxonomy): Bacteria > Pseudomonadota > Alphaproteobacteria > Rhizobiales > Xanthobacteraceae > BOG-931. The sequence continues at coordinate 43,252 of CAVOHL010000006.1, read as the reverse complement.
TATTGCGGCTTGGTGCGGGGCGCGAGCGCCGCGCGGACGTTCTCGATCTCGCGGCCCCATTGATCGGCGCGCGCGGCGATCACCTCGCGCATGCGCAGCGCGGCCTCCGGATAGCCTTCGAGCATTTTCAGGAACATCGCGCGCGAGACGCGCATCACCGTCGAATTCTCGCGTGCGGTGGCGGTGGCCGGCCGACGCGTCTCCGCCAGCAGCGCCGATTCGCCGAGCAACGTACCGGGCCCGGCGACGACCTCCTCGGCGCCGGCGCGTTCCGGCGTCAGCGTGAAGGAGCCCTGCTGCACGATGATAGGCGCCATCGGCGATTTCGCCGGCCGTGAACAGCACCTGGCCGGGCTCCACGCTCAGGCTTTCGGCGCCGATGGCGAGAATGCGCAACGCGCCGGTGCCGAGCCGGCGGAGAATGGCGACCCGCTCAAGAACCGCAATGTCATTTTCGATGCTCATTGTTCGATGATCACGGCAGCCGCAATCACGGCACCAGCTTGTAGCCGCCGGCCTCGGTGACGAGGATAGCGGGCGCGGCGGCGTCCTTCTCGATCTTCTGCCGCAGCCGGTAGATGTGCGTTTCCAGCGTGTGCGTGGTTACGCCCGAATTGTAGCCCCAAACCTCTTGCAGCAGCGTCTCGCGCGACACCGGCCGCTGCCCGGCGCGATAGAGGTAACGCAGGATCGAGGTCTCCTTCTCGGTGAGACGCACCTTGTTGCCCTTGGGGTTGAGCAGGAGCTTCGAGCTGGGCCGGAACGTATACGGGCCGATGGTGAAGATCGCGTCCTCGCTCGCTTCATGCTGGCGCAGCTGGGCGCGGATGCGCGCGAGCAGCACGGCGAAGCGGAACGGCTTGGTCACGTAGTCATTGGCGCCGGATTCGAGGCCGAGAATGGTGTCGGAATCGGTGTCGTGGCCGGTGAGCATGATGATCGGCGCCTTGAAGGCGTTCTTGCGCAGGATGCGCACGGCTTCACGGCCGTCGATGTCGGGCAGACCGACGTCCATGATCACCAGATCGATCTGCCCCGCCTTGGCGGCCTGGACGGCCTTGGTGCCGTTTTCGACCGCGACGGCTTCGAACTCCTCGTGCAGCGACAATTGCTCGGTGAGCGCGTCGCGCAGCTCGGCATCGTCGTCAACAATGAGAATTGTACGCGTGTTCGGCATCAATCCGGGCTCCAGGGCCGCTTTGTACACGGGTCGGTCGCGCAACTTTCAACGACTTGGCGGCGATTTTGCTGAGCCGCCTGGCGCGAAATAGATCATTCGAGGATACAAGAGCAAGCCGGCGTTGGGAATTGCTTCCGCCGAGGTCGATTATGCGACGGATTTCTCTCGCGCACGATCAATGTCAGGCCGCGGCCGGGCCGGCGGTCGCAGGGCTGGCTGCGCGCCGGCTCCTTGGTTCTGCCCGTGGCCCTCGGGCGCGCCGGCGTGAAGGCCAACAAGCGCGAAGGCGATGGCGGCACGCCGCGCGGGCGCTATCGCCCGGTGCGGCTGTGGTGGCGGGGGGACCGCCTGCCGCGGCCGCGGACATTGCTGCCGGCGCGCCGTATCGGCCGAGCGGATGCCTGGTGCGAAGACCCAGCCGACCGGCGCTACAATCGCAGCCTTTCGCCGCTCGGCCAATGAACCAGGCGACCGCCTCTGGCGCGAGGACGGCCTCTACGACCTGTTCCTTGAGCTCGATCACAATACGCGGCCGCGCGTCGCCGGCCTCGGCAGCGCCGTGTTCATCCATGTCGCGCGGCCAGGCTTTGCGCCGACCGCGGGCTGCGTGGCGCTGCGGTTGCATGATCTGCGGATCTTACTGAGCCGCGTCCATTCTAGAACGAGAATTGTGATTCATAACTAGCCGGCGGCCTTCCGCGCGCCGAAGATCGCGGTGCCGACCCGGACGTGGGTCGCGCCGAAAGCGATGGCTACCGGAAAATCGGCGCTCATCCCCATCGACAGCAGCGCCAGCCCGTTGCGGCGCGCGATCTTGGCGGTGAGCGCGAAGTGCGGCGCGGGTGCATCGTCGACCGGCGGAATGCACATCAGGCCGGAGATCGTCAGGCCGTGGCGGTCCCGGCAGGCGGCGAGAAAAGCGTCGGCGTCCTGCGGCCGGATGCCCGCTTTCTGCGGCTCGGCGCCGGTGTTGATCTCGACGAAGAGAAGCGGCTTGCGCGCCTGCAGCGCGGTTTCCTTGGCCAGCGCCTCGGCAAGGCTTTCCCGATCGACCGAGTGGATCGCATCGAAAAACGCCACGGCGTCTCTGGCCTTGTTCGACTGCAGCGAGCCGACGAGGTGCAGCTCGATCCCGGGGTGCCGGGCGATGAGCGGCGGCCATTTCGCCTTGGCCTCTTGCACGCGGTTCTCGCCGAACACGCGCTGGCCCGCGGCGATGACGGGCACGATAGCCTCAGCGTCGAAGGTCTTCGAGACCGCGATGAGGGTGACGCCGGCGGGATCGCGCCCGGCATCGCGACACGCGCGCGCGATTTCCTCGCGCACGGCGGCCAGCCCATCCGCTCGGTTCATGCTTTCCACTTCGTTACTGCCGGCAATGATTCAAATTTTAGCAGCGGCGCGAAAGCCACTTTTACGCACGTCGCCTACATTGCGGAACCCTGGGGCGGGAAGCGGGCAGTGGCGGACCTCCAAGCAAAGTCATCGCGGACACCGGCGCGCGGCAAGCTGCGGCTGAGCATACGCGCCCGGCTGATCATCGTCGCGCTCGTGGCGATCGCCCCGCTGATGTTCGAGCGCGTGCGCGGCCTCGAACGAGCCCGCGCCGAGCGCGCCGAGCACGCCCACGCTCAAGTGATCGATATGGCACGCAGCGGTGCCGAAGCGCAACGCGAGATCACTTATTCCATGCGCGCCCTGCTGCAGGTCGTCGCCGGCGTCTACGCCAGGACCCCGCTCGACGCGGCCGACTGCAGTCATATGTTCACCGATCTGACCGGCAACATTCCATGGCTTCGCAGTCTTGGCGTCGCCACGGCTCAACGGCCGAATCGTTTGCGCGACCGACGCGCGCGCCATCGGCTTGAACATCGCCGACCGTCCCTATTTTGCCGAGGCGATGCGCTCGCGCGATTTCGCGCTCAGCGACTACCTGATCGACCGCGTCGACCGACGTGCCCGGCCTGATTGCCGCCTTCCCGGCGGTGACGGAAGACGGCTCGATCAAGGGCGTCGTTCTGGCGGCGATCAATCTGCAATGGATCGGCGATCTCGCGGCGAAGACCGCGCAGCGCCCCGGCACGGCCGTCGATGCTGGTCGACGGCAGCGGCACGCTGATCGCCGGCTCCGCCGACCTCAAAGGACTGCTCGGCAAGAACTTCGCCGATCATGCCCTGGCGAAGCAGATGCTGGCCAACGACGAAGGCACGATGACGGTCGACGGCTTCGACGGGGTGCGGCGCATTTTTGCCTATGTGCGGGTGCCGTGGACCGGGGCGCGGCTTGCCGTGGGCCTGGACGAGGCCGTCGTGCACAGCGGGATCGACCGCGAGATCACCATCGCTTACCTGCAGCTCGCGCTGTTCGGCACGCTGGTTCTTCTCGCCGCCTGGTTCGGCGGCGAACAGCTGATCATGCGGCCGATCCGGTCGCTGGCGCGCACTGCCGCGCGCTTCGGCCGCGGCGATCTGCGCGTTCGCGCGTCGGACGCGCCCTGGCTGGCGGAGTTCGAACCGCTTGCCGCGGCACTCGACGACATGGCGCGCAAGCTCGCCGGACGCGAGGAGGAGCTGCAGATCGCCAACCAGCACCTGGAAGAGCTGGCGAGCCTCGACGGCCTCACCGGACTCGCCAATCGGCGCGGCTTCGACCGTCAGCTCGACGACGAGTGGAAACGCGCGGCCGATCGGCAGGAACCGCTGGCGCTGATGATGATCGATATCGATCATTTCAAGCTGTTCAACGACCGTTATGGCCATGTCCGCGGCGACGCCTGCCTGCGCGCCGTCGGCGAGACCCTGTCGCTCGTCACTCTGGAGGATGCCATCCTCGTCGCCCGCTACGGCGGCGAGGAATTCGCCCTGCTGCTCCCCGGCCGCGACATCGCGCGGGCGACCGCGCTTGCCGACGAGGCCCGCCGCGCGATCGAGGACCTGCTCATCACCCACGCCGAATCCTCGCGCGGCCATGTCACCATCAGCATCGGCGTCGAATCACTGGTGCCGCGGAAGAATCAACCGGCTTCCGACCTGGTCGAGGCGGCCGACCGCGCGCTCTACGCCGCCAAGCGCAGCGGCCGCAACGCCGTGGTCAGCAACGATGTCATGCTGCTGAACGAAGCGTGTTGAGCGCGGGCGGCAGGATCAGGTCTTCTGCTGCCGCCGGCCTTTCTTGCTCGACGCCGCCTTGCGCGGCGCCTTCGGCGGCGCCCAAATCATTCCCTCAAGCTTCATCCCGTCCGGATCGGCGAAATAGACGGCATAGTAGTTGCGGCCGTAATATTCTCCCGGCGGATCGAGCACCGTCATTCCATTGCTTTCGAGAAACGCGCCGAGCTCGTCCACCGCTTTGCGGCTGGCAAGCTCGAAGGCGTAATGGTGAAAGCCGATATCGCCCTTGCGATATTTGCGCTTTCTGCCTTGCGCGTCGGCGGCGGCGATCCACAACAGCGTCTTGCCGTTGCTCCAACCGGCCATGTCCGCGTAATCGTGCTTGAGCTTGAAACCGAGAAAGCCGAGCAGCCGGCCATAAAATTCCTTTGAGCGGGCAAAATCGCCAACGCTAAGGACGAGGTGGTCGACGCCGACGACGCGAACCATCGAAATCCTCCGCAAGAGGCGAGGCTAAGCCGCGTAAGGCAGATCGGGCAAAAAGAAAGGGCCGGCGCGAAGCCGGCCCCTGTCCCCCATCGAAGCTGTACAGCCAACACCCCTTTGTCAGCACAGGCGGAGAAGGCATTTGGCGCAACCTGCGACGCTTAGGAGAGAAAGCACCGCGACGGCTGGCAAGCAGGCTTATTTGCGAAGAACCCCTGACTGCACTGACAGAGCAATCCTACCGTGCGAGCGGCGCGATCCTCTAGTGCAGAAAAGCCACACCTCGCAATTAGATTAAGGCAAATCTGGACGACCCCACCACAATTGGCTGGGGCATGACCGCGAAGTCCGGGCTGCGGCTGACCGCGAAGTCTACAGCGCCACGGCTCGTCGCGGCGCATCTTGGTCCCAAATCGACACTTCTCTATCGAAGCGTGTTCATCTACAACTACGTCCAATCATTCACCGTCGTGACCAACGAACCGTGCGGATAAGCGCATACAGGGCCATCGCGTTACTGGCCGCCAGCGTTGCGCTCGCGGCGTGCGCGGGCTCCCCGTTCGCGCCGCCGTCGGCTACGCCGGATGCTCCGTCGTCCTCGGCGCAGTCGTCGGGAACGGATGCCCCGCCGCCGGACAAGAGTGTCGGGCAGCGCGAGCTCACGCCGGCGGAGAAGAAGATCATCGTCAGCGCCATCGCGCCGTCGCTCCGCGATGCGGGCTCGGCGAAGTACCGCTGGGCGAAGATCCGGAATACGACGAATGGCTCGGTCAACTATTGCGGGATGGTGAACGCCAAGAGCCCGTATCCCGCCTACAGCGGCCAGCAGGCATACATCCTCGAAGCCGTCATCTCGGGCGGCAAGATTTCCTCCGCCGTAGTCGGCCTGATCGCCGGCGGCAAGGACATCGAGATCGTGCGCAAAATGTGCAGCAAGTACGACCTCGATCCCAACGACGCCACCTGATCCCAACGCCGTCGTGACGAAACGCGCTAGTGCGGCGTCCACTCCTCGGCGCTGGCGCCGGTCAGCGACTTGACGCGCGCTTCGTCCGCCGCAAGCTCCCGCGCCGGCCCCGAGTAGACGACGTGACCGTCGTCGAGCACATAGGCGTGGTCGGCGACCGCGAGGCTCATGCGCACGTTCTGTTCGACCAGCAAGACCGAAATACCTTCGGCGCGCATCTGCGCCACGATGCGGAAGACTTCACGGGTGATCAGCGGCGCCAGTCCCTGCGAGGGCTCGTCGAGAATGAGCAATTTTGGATTGATCAGGAGGGCGCGGGCGATCGACAGCATTTCCTGCTCGCCGCCGGATAGCTGCCGGCCGCGGCTGAGCTTGCGCTCCGCAAGCCTCGGGAACAGGCGATAGATGCTCGCTTTCGTCCACGGGCCGGGCCGCTCGAGCGGCACGGCGAGATTCTCGTCGACGCTGAGATTGGGAAAAATCCTGCGGCCTTCCGGAACATAACCGACGCCGAGCGCGGCGACGCGGAATGGCGGCCAATGCGTGGTGTCTCTGCCGAAGACGGTGACGCGGCCCTGGCGCGCCGGCGTCAATCCCATCAGGCTGCGCAACGTCGTGGTCTTGCCGGCGCCGTTGCGGCCGAGCAGCGCCGTCACCTGGCCTTCGGCGGCTTCGAGGCTGACGCCGTGCAGGATGTGGCTCTTGCCGTAGTAGGTGTCGAGCCCTTCGGCGACAAGTGCGGCGCTCATGCGGCTTTGCTCACGCGGCTTTGCTCATGCGGCTTGGCCCAGATAGGCGGTCTGCACCGCCGCGTTCGCGGCGATCTCCGGCGGCGTTCCCTCGGCGAGGAAACTGCCTTGATCGAGCACCGTGATGCGATCGGCGAGATGAAAGACGACGCGCATGTCATGCTCGATCAGCACGATGGTCAGCTTGCGATCCTTGTGCAGGCGGCGGATGAGCTGGGTGATCTCATAGGTCTCCTGGTCGCCCATGCCGGCGGTCGGCTCGTCGAGCAGCAGGAGACGCGGCTGCAGCGCCAGCGCCATGGCGATCTCGGCGGCGCGCTGATCGCCGTGCGCCAATTCGCCGACCAGCCGGTCGGCCTTGCCGGAAAGCGCCGCGAGCGCCAGCGTCTCCTCGATCCGGCGGCGGAGCTCCGCCCTCTCGGCGGCGCTGAGCCAAGGGCGCAGCCGGTACCCGGCGGCGACCTCGGTGACGATGCGGATATTCTCGAAGACGGTAAGCTCGGGAAAAATTTCGGTGATCTGGAAGGTGCGGGCCATGCCGAGCCCGACGCGCCGATGCGCGGGCACGCCGCCGATATCGCGGCCTTCGAACAGGATCGATCCCGTGGAGGGAGCAAAGAAGCCGCTCACCAGATTGAAGAACGTGGTCTTGCCGGCGCCGTTCGGGCCGATCACCGCGCGCAGTTCGCCGGGCTCGACGGTCAAGGATATATCGCGCACCGCGACGAGACTGCCGAACCGCTTGGAAAGATCTTTGACTTCGAGCACGCTCATGCCGTTCTCCGCTGCCGCAACAGCCCGAGAATGCCGCGCGGGAAGAACAGAACGATGAGCACGATCAGAATGCCGATGAACGACATCCAATTGACCGTGACGCTCGACAGGTAATCCTGCAGGACGACGAACACGACGGCGCCGAGAAGCGGGCCCCAGAAGGTGCGCATGCCGCCCATCACCGCCATGATCACGAAATCGCCGGACAGGCTATAGTGCAGCACGCGCGGATCGGCGAAATTGTTGAGCAGCGCATAGAGCGCGCCGGCAAACGCCATGAAGAAGCATGACAGCGTGAACGCGATCCAGATGTGCAGCTCGATCGGGATGCCGAGAAAGCGCGCACGCCGTTCGTTCTCGCGGATCGCAATCATGGTCCGGCCGAACGGCGAGCCGAGGATGAACGCCATGACGCCGACGGCGGCGGCGAAACAGACCAGAACGAAATAGTAGAAATACAGATCGTTGTGCAGCAGGTCGATCTGGAACAGCTTGAAGTCGAGCGGCTGGCGGGCGAAGCCGCGCAGGCCGTCGTCACCGCCGGTGACCGAGCTCCACTGGAACGCGATGTAATAAAACACCTGACCGAAGGCGATGGTCACCATGGCGAAATAGACGCCGCGCCGGCGCACCAGCAACGCGCCGAGAAGGGCGCCGGCGATGCCGCCGACGAGCGTGCCGGCGAGGAGCCCGAGCGGCGTGCTGAGCGCGACGAATTTCATCGTAAGCCCGCAGGCATAGGCGCCCAATCCGAACCAGGCGGCGTGACCGAACGACAGCACCCCGGTGAAGCCGAGCAGAAAATTCACCGCCATGGCGCCGAGCCCAAGCACCAGCACGCGGCTGCCGAGGGCGGTGTAGCCGCCGAACAGCGGCATCCAATAGGGAGCCAGGATCAGCGCGGCCCAGATGGCGGCGAGAACGGCCGCATGCCGGTACTGCTCCGCGGTCACGACAGCATGCCTTCTTCGCCCAGCAGGCCGCGCGGCCGCACCAGGAGCACGATCGCCATCATCACGTAGATGACCGCTTCGCTGGCGGACGGAAAGACCACCGCGGTGAGGCCGGAGGCGACGCCGATCAGCAAACCGCCAAGCAGCGTTCCGGTCAGCGAGCCGACGCCGCCGACGATGATGGCGATGAAGCTCGGCATCAGCAGGCCGTCGCCCATGGTCGGCTCGAGGCCGATCTGGCCGGCAGCAAGCACGCCGGCCAATCCGGCGAGAAAGATTCCGACGGCGAAGTTGAGCGACCGCAGCGCCCGCACATTGACGCCGAGCGCGGCAACCGTCTCCAGATCGAGCGTTCCGGCGCGAATGCGCACGCCGATCCGGGTGTAACGCAACAGCACGAACAACAGGGCGACGACGATCGCGACCATCGCCACCATGAACATGCGATAGCCGGTGATGAAGAAGAACTGGTTGCTCAGCGGCGACGACAGCGCCTCGGGAATCGAGAATGGCAGTCCGTTCGCGCCCCAGATCTGGCGCGTGCCGTCCTCGATGATGAAGGCAAGGCCGAAGGTGAGCAGCAGGCTGTAGAGCGGATCGCGCCCGTAGAGCCGGCGCACCAAGAACCGCTCGACGGCAAGGCCGATCATCGCGGTCAGGAACGGCGCGACGACGAGCGCGCCCCAAAACCCGAGATAAGGCCGCAGCGTGTAGGCGAGGTAAGCCCCGATGACGAGAAACCCGCCATGGGCGAAGTTGATCACCCCCGACAGGTTGAGAATGAGCGAAAGACCGATCGCCATCAGCGCATAGAACGCCCCGATGATCAGACCGTTGGTGATGTTGAAGAAGGTGAGCTGAAGCATCGCAATCCGGTCATGATAAAGCCCCTCACTTGCAGCCGCCGCGGCGGTCGAAGTGAGGGGCGAAGCGAAAAGAAATCAAGCTGGCATCTGCATCGTGCAACCGGTCTCCGAGACGGGAGGCGCGTCGGTGTCGCCGGACACGATGTGATTCACCTTGAACAGGTTCTCGGGATCGCCGTCGCCCTTTTGCATGAGCTCGCCGATGAAAGCCGACAGCATGAGCTGATGATCGCCGCCGCGGAAATACACCTTGTTCGGCTGCATCTTGATTTCCGGCGGCAGTTCCATGTCGCTCAGCGCCTTGGCCACCGCCTTGGCTTCGATCGTCTTAGCCTTTTCACAGGCCAGTGCATAGGCGTGGATGGTGACGTAGCCGAACCAGGTGCGCGCCGTCGGCACCTTGCCGTCGGTGCGCTTGCGGATATCAGCGACGAACTGGTCGAGGCCCGGCGTGCCCGCCGCCTGCTTCCAATACCATTCGAACATCCAGATGCCGACCCGCGCCTCCGCCGGCATCGCCTCGACGGGTTCCAGTTCCTGCTGGGTGCCGGCGACGTGGATCTGCTTGTCGATGCCGAACTGGGAAATCTGCTTGAGGCAGTTCACCATGTCGTTGCCCTGCACCAGGACGACCAGCACGTCGGGATTGGCCGCCCGCGCCTTGATCAGATAGGCGGAAAAATCCGTGATCCCGAGCGGCGTGAGCTCGTTGCCGGTTACCGTGCCGCCGAGCTTTTTCAGGTTGGCTTCGCAGCCGTCGAAGAGCGTGTGGCCGAACGCATAATCGGGCGTGATGAAGTGCCACTTCTTGCCATAGGTCGTAAACAGGAGGGGACAGATCGAGTTCGCCTCCATGCGCGTCGTGCTGCAGACCCGGAACACGTTCCATTTGCAGTTGGTGCCGGTGATGCCATCGGTGTGGCCGCCGGGAACGATATGCAGGACGCCCTTCTCGTTCGAGACCTGCGCCATCGCCTGGGCGAGCGCCGAGTTTACGTTGCCGACCAGAAAATCGACATTGTCGCGCTCGATCAGCTTGCGCGCCTTCTGCACCGCGGCACCGGCGTCGCCGCTGGTGGAGTCTTCGGTCAACAGCTCGATCTGACGGCCGAGAATGCCGTTCTTGGCGTTGAGCTGATCGACCGCGAGCTGAATGCCGACGCCTTCGTTCTTGCCCGGCGCGGCGTAGGTTCCGGTCAGCGGATTGTCGACGCCGATCTTGATCGGCGCCTCGCCTCGCGCCGAGACGATGAAGGGGGCGGCGAGCTGGACGAGACCGGCCGCGGCGCCGGCCTTGACGACGGCGCGGCGGTCCATCGCGCCAAAATCGAGGCGTTTTATCATTGTTCTTCCTCCCGGAAAGGACGTTTATCGGTGCGCGATCTTGAACTCGGCCGCCTAGGGCCGACAAGGGCCCCGCGCCACGTGCGACGGACGAGCGCACGGGCGCGGGCGAAGCCGCAACCAACGCGATCAAGCCGGCATCTGCATCGCGCAGCCGGTCTCCGATACGGGCGGGGCGACGCTGTCGCCGGAAACGACGTCGGTCACTTTGAACAGGTTCTCCGGATCGCCGTCGCCGTTATGCCGCAGTTCGCCGAGGAACGACGACAGCATCAGCTGATGATCGCCGCCACGGAAATAGACCTTGTTCGGTTGCAGCGTTATTTCCGGCGGCAGCTCCAGATCGGCGAGCGTCTTGGCGACCGCCTTGGCCTCGATCGTCTTCGCCTTCTCGCAGGCCATCGCATAGGCGTGGATGGTCACGTAGCCGAACCAGGTACGCGCCGTCGGCACCCTGCCGTCGCTGCGCTTGCGCACGTCGGCGATAAACTGGTCGAGGCCCGGGATGGCGGCGGCCTGCTTCCAGTACCACTCGAACATCCAGATGCCGACCCGGGCCTCGGGCGGCATCGCGTTGACGGTTTCCAGCTCCTGCAGGATGCCGGCGACGTGGATCTGCTTGTCGATGCCGAACTGTGAAATCTGCTTGAGACAATTCACCGCGTCGCCGCCGGCGACCAGCACGATCAACACGTCGGGATTGGCCGCCCGCGCCTTGATGAGATAGGCGGAGAAATCGGTGGTGCCGAGCGGGGTCAGCTCGTTGCCGGTGATCGTCCCGCCGAGTTGCTTCAAATTGGCTTCGCAGCCGTCATAGACGGTGTGCCCATACGCATAGTCGGGCGTGATGAAATGCCATTTCTTGCCGTAGGTCTTGAACAGCAGGCTGCACACCGCGTTCGCTTCCATGCGCGTGGTGTTGCAGACCCGGAACACGTTCCATTTGCAGTTGACGCCGGTGATGCCGTCGGTGTGTCCGCCGGGGACGACGTGCAGCACACCCTTCTCGTTGGAGACTTGGGCCATGGCCTGGGCGAGCGCCGAGTTCACGTTGCCGACCAGAAAGTCGACATTGTCGCGCTCGATCAGCTTGCGCGCCTTCTGCACTGCGGCGCCGGCGTCGCCGCTGGTCGAAATCTTCGGAGAGGAGCTCGATCTTGCGCCCGAGGATGCCGTTCTTGGCGTTGAGCTGCTCGACCGCGAGCTCGCAACCGGTGAGCTCGCTCTTGCCGAAAAAGGCGTAGGTGCCGGTCAGCGGATTGTCGACGCCGATCTTGATCGGCGCATCCGCGCGCGCGGAAATGATGAAGGGAGCGGCGACTTGAGTGAGACCGGCGAGCGCGCCGGCCTTGATGAGCGTGCGGCGATTGATGGTGCCGAAATCGAGGCGCTTGGTCATTCGTTCCTCCCTGGAGGCAAGTCTTATGGCTGGTCGATCTTGGCGCGGCGGCGTAGGAACGACAAGGCCCCACGGCCGAGCGCGACAGGCGGCCGCGCGTCGGCGGATTTCCATCGATCCGCCGTGGCGAACGCCTTCGCCGCTACACGGATGTGGTGTGACGCCGAGCCGCCGTCAGGGCGATGCGTAGATCGTTCGGGCGTCGGCGGTGAACGATTTGCGCGACTGCGGATCCATGTAGAACATGTGGCCGCCGCGATAGAGCCGAAGCTCGGCGCGCTCCTCCTCGATCGACGACGGCAGGTGATCGAGCACGTAGCGCGAAACGCCGTAGGGCGTGACCATGTCGCTCATGCCGTGGGCGATCATCAGGCGGAACGAAGGCGTGAGCGCCAACAGGTCGCGCAAATCCTCGGCGACGCTCGGCTGCGCACGCCCGGATCCTTCGTGCCAGTCCCATTTGCCGCTGATATCCGAAGCGAGCAGGTTGTAGGTCATCTCGGTCTTGAAGCCGAGCTCGTCGCGCGCATAGCCGACGAAGGCGCCGCCATAGGCGCGGATCGCGCCGTCGAGGATCGGATCCGGCCCGCGCGCGCTTTCCGATTCCGGATTGGGATCGTCGACGGCGAAGGTGGCATCGTACTGGCTCACGATCTTATGGTCGCCCGCGCGCAGATTCTTGATGTAGGCATCGCGGATGAAGCCGCGGGTGCGGGCGACGACGTCCTCCGGCAATCCGGTCATGCGCGCGACCCGCGCATAGAACTCGTGCGCGGCATCGCCGCGCGGCGGCGGACCGGACAGCGTCGCGAGGTAGTCGGTCAAGGCAAAATGCTCGGCTTGCGCCAGCGCCTCCTTGCTGAAGGTGCCGCTGCGCTCGAGCTCGGTCGCGACCAGGGACGGCAATTGCAGCGCCGCGCCGAGCGCGAAACGGTCGCCGCCGAACTGGAATTCGCCTTCGATCAGCGGCGAGACCATGACGATGCCGCTGACGATGATGCCCTGATCGCTCTGCAAGTCGCGCGCGACCTTGGCGGCGCGGAAGCCGCCATAGCTTTCGCCCAGGATATATTTCGGCGAAGCGCCGCGGCCGTTCTTGGCGACGTAAAGCGCGATCACTTTCGCCATCGAACTCGGCGTCGCGCTGCACGCCCCAGAAGGCGCTGCCGCCGTCGGGCTTTGCCGGCCGGCTCCAGCCGGTGCCGATCGGATCGATCAGCACCAGATCGGTGAAGGCGAGCCAGGTATCGGGGTTGTCGCTGAGGCGCACATTGGCACCGTCATGACCGTCCATGCCGAAGGCGGCGATGCGCGGGCCGACCAGGCCGAGATTGAGAAAAGCCGAAGCGGCGCCCGGCCCGCCATTGAACACGAAGGTCACCGGTCGCCGCGGATCGTTCGGTTTCGCCACGTAGGCGGTGTAGAAAACCGCGGCCGAGCGCTCGCCCGATTGGTCGAACAGCGAGAATGTGCCGGCGGTCGCCGTATAGGCGAGCTTGCCGGCGGGCGTATCGATGCTGTGCTCGGTGACGGAATCGCTGGGCAACAGCGACAGGACGCCGGGGCCGCCCTGTTCTTGCCGACCCTGGTCCGGACGACCGCGTTCGCCCTGGAGAGCGGCCGCCATGCTCCTGCGCGAGAGCGGAGCCGGCAACGAGCGCGATCGGAAGGGCAATGGCGGCGGCAATGGCGGCGCGGCGAAGATCGATCATCTTTGTTTGTCCTTTTCGCACCCTTCGCGTCGCCCGCGTCCGCTCATGATCGCCCTGTGAAAGCGCCCGAAAGATGGCTGGCGCCGGCGCTATTCTAGCGGATCGGCGGGCGGCGAACGATCGGGCGAACCGGCCCCCGGGCCGGTAGACAACCGGTAGACAACCCCATGCGGATCGGGGAAGTTCTCGCCTCCCGGCGCCATTGGAGTCGCCCAGCAATGCCGTTCCCGCGCGCGTCGAAAGCGCTGGCGCGCTTTACCGTCCTCGACCTCACCCGCGTGCGGGCGGGCCCGACCTGCGTGCGCCAGCTCGCCGACTGGGGCGCGAACGTGATCAAGATCGAGGCGCCGCCCGGCGTCGAAGCGCAGATGACCGGGCCGCGGGAAGGGTCGGACTTCCAGAACCTGCATCGCAACAAGCGCAGCATGACGCTCAACCTGAAGACGCCGGCCGGGCTCGCCGCCTTCAAGCGCATGGTGAAAAAAGCCGACGTCGTGGTGGAGAATTTCCGTCCCGACGTGAAGAAGCGGCTGGGCATCGGCTACAAGACGCTGGCGCGGATCAATCGCCGCCTGGTGTACGCCAGCATTTCCGGCTTCGGGCAGTCGGGGCCTTACGCCGTGCGGCCCGGCTTCGACCAGATCGCGCAGGGCATGGGCGGGCTGATGTCGATCACCGGGCTGCCCTGGGCAGGGTCCCGTGCGCGCCGGCATTCCGGTCGCCGACCTCAGCGCCGGGCTCCTGGCCGCGCTCGGCATCCTGATCGCGCTCCTCGAGCGGGAAAAATCCGGCAAGGGGCAGGCCGTCGACACCTCGCTCCTGCAGGCGCAGATCTTCATGCTCGATTTTCAGGCCGCGCGCTTTCTGGTCAACGGCGAGGTGGCGCCGCAGGCCGGCAACAATCACCCGACCAGCATCCCGACCGGCGTGTTCAAGACCCGCGACGGCTACATCAACATCGCCGCGCCCGGACAAAAAATGTGGCAGCGGCTGTGCCGCGCCGCCAAGGCGGACGCGCTGTTGCAGAAGGCGGACTACCAGAACGAGGCGGCGCGCTCGAAGAACCGCGACGCGTTGACCGCCGACATCGAGACCTATCTCGCCGCCCGCACCAGCGCCGAATGGGTCGCCTGCTTCAACGAAGCCGGCGTGCCCTCCGGGCCGATCTACTCGATCGACAAGGTGTTCGCCGATCCGCAGGTGCAGCACCTCGGCATGGCGCAAAGCGTGACCCGCAAGGACAAGAGCAAGATGCGCCTCCTCGGCCAGGCGATCTCGCTGTCGCGCACGCCATCGCGCCTCGCGGCGCGGCCGCCGGAGCTCGGCGAGCATACCGACGCCGTGCTCAAGGAGTTCGGCTTCGGCGCCCGCGAGATCGCCAAGCTGCGCAAGGCGGGTGCGGTGTAGGGTCGTCATGTCCGGCCTTGTGCCGGGCATCCACGACTTGGGCTTAAGACTTGGAACTGGATTTGGAACTAAAGACGAGCGTGGATGGCCGGGACGAGCCCGGCCATGACGAGACGCGAAGGCAAAGGGCGAAGCAAAATGACGCAAACCGACAAGCTGCTCGCGCGCAAGGAAGGCGGCGTCGGCATCGTCACCTTCAACAACCCGCAGCGGCACAATGCGGTCTCGCTCGAGATGTGGGACGCGACCAAACGCGCGCTCGACGCCTTTGCCGCCGACGACGCGGTGCGGGTCGTGGTGCTGACCGGCGCCGGCGACAAGGCGTTCGTGTCCGGCGCCGACATCTCGAAATTCGCCGATGAGCGCGCCTCGCTCGAAGCAACGCGCACCTACGACGCGAGGACCGCGGCGGCGTTCAGCAGCGTCTACGAGTTTCCGAAGCCGACCATCGCCATGATCCGCGGCTATTGCATCGGCGGCGGCCTCGGGGTGGCGACCTGCTGCGACCTGCGCATCTGCTCGGACAATTCGGTTTTTGCCGTCCCCGCGGCGAAGCTCGGCTTGGGCTACGCCTATGCCGGCCTCAAGCGGCTCACCGACATCGTCGGGCACTCCTACGCCAAGGAGATTTTCTATACCGCGCGCCAGTTCGACGCGCAGGAGGCCTACGCCATGGGCCTGGTCAATCGCGTGGTGGCGGCGGCCGAGCTGGAAAGCTACGTGAAGAGCATCACCGACATGATCTGCGCCAACGCGCCGCTCACCATCAAGGCGGTCAAGTTCACCGTCGGGGAAATCCTCAAGGACGAATCGAAGCGCGACATCGCCCGCGCCGACGCGATGGTGGCGCAGTGCTTCGCCAGCCGCGACTATGTCGAAGGCCGCACCGCCTTCATGGAGAAGCGCAAACCGGTGTTTACCGGGAAGTGATCCATCGTTTGCGTGCCGGCCGCGTGCCGCGCGCTTGTGTCCCTTCCCCACCGCCGCTAAATACGACGGCTCAACCGCGCCTTTGCGCCCGTGGAGAGGTGGCAGAGTGGTTGAATGCACCGCACTCGAAATGCGGCATACGGGCAACCGTATCGGGGGTTCGAATCCCTCCCTCTCCGCCATCGTACAACAAAATCTCCAATACAAAGTAACAGGCTGCGGCGTGACCGATTTTTCCCAAAAGCCGATCACCGTTGAGCGGCTGAACCGCTAGCTCGCAAAGTCAAATTAGTCAGCATTGCTTACCTTTTATGCTTGGGCGCCTCTGCACGCCGCTGGCTGATCCCTTCGTGGATACCAAGCCGGAAGACGTGATCAAGAAACTGCTTCGCCGGACCAAGGGTGATGCACAAGACGTGGGGCAGTCCCACCAAGACCCGAGTAATCCCCAGGGTGCTCCGCGCCGCACGCCGCCCGATCTCACTCACGCGAGAGTTATCTCCGCAAGGATCGACGGCGCGACGATGGTTAACCCAAATTGGAACGGCCTAATGGACGAGGTAGTCGGGCTGGCAGCGAAAAAACTACGAAGACACGGACGCACTGTCGAAATTGATTCCGGTGAATTACGTAAAGAGGAAAAAGGAAGACACTGGTTTCATGTACATCGAAGCGGCCGATCTGTCGGTCCAAAGGCAGGACGCAAATCGCGCCTGGAAGACGATTGCGCACATCGCCACCGAGTTGGGCTTTAAGACAGAAGTCACATTCGCGTGGGCCGACAACGCGAAAGTACACGCAGGCGAAGTTGGGAAGTTGACCCTCAACAACTGATACCAAAGGGGGAGGCATCTTGACGCCTCCCCTTTTTTCACCCTTTGCATATCAAGGACCGCTTGCGATGCGTCAGCACTGAACAGATTTTGCACAATGCCCGAAGTCTCTTACCCCAGAGCGTGCCCGAAAGGCGGCTCCTTTCTCCGCCAGTCAGCAACCAGAAGTTTGAATCCCGGTTCCAGCGACTCCCGGGTCTGCAAGCCGCGGGGACTCAGCGCGCAACGGCCATCGCGCCCGGCCCCGGAATCGCGCCGGGCGGGCACTTGCCGAGGATGATCATGCCGAGGACTTCGTCCTTGGTGACGTCGGCGACGCGCGCGGTGCCGACGACGCGGCCGTTCTTCATCACGCAAATCCGGTCGGCCAGATCGAACACGTCATGGATGTCATGGCTGATCAGGAAGATGCCGATGCCGTCGGCCTTGAGCGTCCGCACGAGCTCGCCGACCTGCGCCGTCTCCTGCGGCCCGAGCGCCGCGGTCGGCTCGTCCATGATCAGGATGCGGGCGTTGAACAGGATCGCGCGCGCGATCGCCACCGACTGGCGCTGGCCGCCGGACAGCGCTTTCACCGGATCCTTGAAGCGCTGGAAGTGCGGGTTGAGGCGGCCGATGACGTTGCGCGCCGCGGCCTCCATGGCGATGTCGTCGAGCGTCCCCCAGCGGGTTCGCAGCTCGCGGCCGAGAAACAGATTGGCGGCGGCGTCGACATTGTCGGCGAGCGCGAGCGTCTGGTAGATCGTCTCGATGCCGTATTTCTTGGCGTCGCGCGGATTGGCGATCGTCGCCGCCTCGCCGCGAATGCTGATCGTTCCGGCATCGCGCTGGTAGGCGCCGGAGAGAATCTTGACCAGCGTCGACTTGCCGGCGCCGTTGTGGCCGACGACCGCCATCACCTCGCCGTCGTAGAGATCGATCGAGACCCGATCGACGGCGTGAATGCCGCCGAACGAGAGCGAAATGTCGCGCATCTCGACGAGCGGGGTGCGTGCGGCTGTCCACGCTGCGCTCCCTCAGACCCGGCGCCGGTAGACGGTGTCGAGCCACACCGCGACCACCAGAACGGCGCCGACGACGATGTTCTGCAGCGGCGTATCGACGCCGAGCAGCACCATGCCGGACTGCAGCGACTGCATCAGCACGGCGCCGAGCATCGCGCCGGCCACCGTGCCGACGCCGCCGGCGAGCGAGGTGCCGCCGATGACGGCGGCGGCGATGACCAGGAGCTCGGCGAGCGTGCCTTCGGAGTTGGTGGCGGCGTTGAGCCGCGCGATCGAGATCGCGCCGCCGATGGCGGCGAGAAGCCCCATCAGCATGAAGATCTTCATGATCACCCAGCGCGTGTTGACGCCGGCGAGCTCGGCCGCCTCCGGATTGCCGCCGATGGCGTAGACGTAGCGGCCGAAGCGCGTTCGCGTCGCCAGGAAGGTCATCGCCACGCCGACGCCGATCGCGATCAGAACCGGGATCGCGATGCCATGCGCGATGAACAGGCCGCCGTCGGGAACGGCGATATGGTTCGCATCGGCGTAGCGGCGCACGATGCCGATCGGCCACGGATAGGCGTTGGCGATGGCGACCGCGGCGAGGATGAGCGCGCAGGCGACGCCGCCGAGAAAGACTTCGGCGGCCATCGGCCGCAGCGGGAAGTGGAATTTCTGCCGCCGGGCGCGGCCGCCGGCGAGGAGGAGCACGACCGCCGCGCAAGCGACGAGGCCGACCACCCAGCTCCAGGCGGCGCCGATCGAGCCTTCCGGACCGCCGCCCATGAGCCTGAAGGTCGAATCGAGCGGCGCGACCGTCTGCCCGCTCGTCACCCACCAGGCCGCGCCGCGCCACACCAGCAGGCCGCCAAGCGTGACGATGAAGGCCGGAACGCCGAGATAGGCGATCACGAAGCCCTGCAGCGCGCCGAGAACGACGCCGAGCGCGAGCCCGGCCGCCAGCGTCAGGATCCAGGTCGCCGGATGTTCGAAGCCGAGAAGCTTCGGCAGCAGCTCCGCCTGGGTGACGCCCATGACCATGCCGATGAAGCCGAGCATCGAGCCGATCGACAGATCGATGTTGCGCGTCACGATGACGAGCACCATGCCCGTCGCCATGACGGCGACCGACGACGACTGCACCGACAGATTCCACAGATTGCGCGGCGTGAGAAACAATCCGCCGGAAAGCAGATGGAAAGCGATCCAGATCAGCAGCAGCGCGCCGACCATGCCGAGCATGCGCGTGTCGAGCTCGGTGGCCTTGAGAAAGGCCGCAAGCGGGCGCGAACGGCTCGGCTCAGCAGGCCCAGCCGGCGCCGTCGCTTGCGTCATTGCCGTTGCTCCCGCGCGTCGCGTCCGCGATCAACCGCAAACCTTGACCGTGCCCGGCTTGACGCCCTGGCAGACCTCGTCCTTCTTGATCCAGCCGGCGTCGATGACGACGTCGAGGTTGTCCCTGGTGATCGGGACCGGCTTGAGGAACAGCGAGTTCATCTCGACCTTCTTCGGGCCGCCGCTGAACTTCACCACCCCGGGAATCTCGCTCATCTTCTTGCCGTCGGCGAGGAGCGCGGCGATCTCGGCCGCCTTCTTGCCGAGCTCGCGGGCGTCCTTCCACACCGAGACGGTCTGCGTGCCGAGCGCGATGCGGTTGAGCGCGGCATGATCGCCGTCCTGGCCGGAGACCGGCACGGTGCCGGCCATGCCCTGCGCCGCCAGCGCGGCGATGGCGCCGCCGGCGGTGCCGTCGTTCGACGCCACGACCGCGTCGATCTTGTTGTTGTTCTTGGTGAGCATCTGCTCCATGTTCTTCTGCGCGTTGGCCGGCAGCCAGCCGTCGCTATAAGCCTCGCCGACATTCTTGATCTTGCCGGCGTCGATGGCGGCTTTGAGCACCTCCATCTGGCCGGCGAACAGGAAATCCGCGTTCGGATCGGTGGATGATCCTTTGATGAAGGCGTAGTTGCCCTGCGGCTTGACGGCGAAGACGCCGCGCGCCTGCATCCGCCCAACTTCCTTGTTGTCGAAGGTGATGTAGAAGGCGTTCGGATTCTCGATCAGGCGGTCATAGCCGACGACCGGAATGCCTTCGTCGACCGCCTTCTGCACCGCCGGCGCGATGGCGGAGGAATCCTGCGCCAGAACGATCAGCGCGTTGGCGCCCTGCGCGATCAGGCTTTCGATGTCGGTCAATTGCTTCTGCGCCGAGGATTGCGCGTCGGCGGAAATGTACTTGTCGCCTGCCGCCGCGATCGCGGCCTTCATCGCCGCTTCGTCGGTCTTCCAGCGCTCCTCCTGGAAGTTCGACCAGGAAACGCCGATGACCTTGCCCTTGGCTTCGGCGCCGGCGACGAAGCAAAACGACAATGCGGCGCCCGCCAGCACGGCGGTTGCAAGCTTCTGCATGGTGATCCTCCCTGCCTGGTTATGATTTCGTCACGACGTTATCGGCGTTCGTCATGACGCCGTCGGCCAACGCGTCAGCGTAGCTCATTGGTCGGGGCCGTCCATCAGACATTGGTTGAGGCCATTCATCGCGGTCGCGCCCATCCTTTTGCCCACGACTTTTCGCCGCGCGCGAGGAGCCGCTAGAATGGCCGGCGAAAGAGCCGAAACCGGCGAGCACATCCGCTGAGGCGCAGAAGATGTATCGGGGCACCAAGGACATCGTGTTGCCGACGACGATCACCGGCTCGCTGCCGCGGCCGAGCTGGTACACGGAAAATCTCGGCACCCGGATGTTCCTCGACGCGATGGTCAATCGGCGCTATCGCGAGCAATATGTCGACACGCTGTCGTGCTATCTGCGCGATCAGGAGCTCGCCGGGCTCGACATCTGCACCGACGGCGACTGCCGCTTCGACGACGACGTCGGCGGGCAGAGCTGGACCAGCTATCCGCCGCATCACATGAGCGGCTACGAGCGCGACAATCCGCGCCCGACGCCGGCCGGCCGCGGCGGCCTGTCGTTCCCGCGCGGCCATATCCTGCACGACTATCTGGAAGCGCGGGTGATGCCGGCCATCGTCGGCCCGGTCGGCCGCGGCGACCTGCAATACGCCGCGCTGTGGAAGACGGCGCAGCGGCTCACCACCCGGCCGGTGAAATTCGGCGCCGTGTCGGCGGAAATCGTCGCCTTCGCGTCGCAGGACCGCCACTACAAAAGCTTGCCCGAGCGCATGTTCGCGATCGCCGACGCCTTCAACGAGGAATATCACGAGCTCGCCGACGCCGGCTGCCCGGTGATCCAGATCGAGGAGCCGCAAATCCATCTGATCGCCGTGCGCAAGATCCAGGACAAGGTGATAACGCCGGAGCTGATGGTCGAGGTGTTCAATCGCACCGTGAAGGGCTTGCGCGCCAAGACCGAGGTGTGGGCGCATTCCTGCTGGGGCAACCCTTCGCAACAGCGCATGTTCGCGCAGACGCAGACCTACAAGCCGTCACTGGAGACCTACAACACCGTCGACGCCGACGTGATCACCTTCGAATCCGCGAGCTCCGGCGGCATGGATTTGGCGGCGATCGGCGAGAGCATCAGCGACAAGAAGATCGCCATCGGCGTCATCGACCATCACACGCTGCAGGTGGAAAGCCCGGACGAGGTGGCGGCGCAAATCCGCGCCGCGCTCAAACACATTCCGCCCGAGCGGCTGGTGATCTCGTCGGATTGCGGCATGGGGAGAGAGGGCATGAGCCGGCGGCATGCCTTCTACAAGATCGTGTCGCTGGTGCTCGGCACCAACATGGTGCGCAAAGCCGCGGTCTGCGGCGCAATCTGCGAGGATTTGGAATTCGCCCGCCGCGTCAAGCAATCCGGCCGCACCGTCCTGCTCATGGACGGCGCCGACATGCTGGCAACGCGCATGTACACCGGATGGCAGACGCTGTGGCCCGGGCTTGCCAAGAATCTCGTCGACACGCTGGGCGGGCCGATGGCGACGCTATCGATCGCGCTCGCCGCAATGGCATTGGCCTTGGCGGCGTTGGCGTCCCGCTGATCGACCTGATCGGCGGCGTGCATGCGCCGAGGCGCGTCCTCGCGCTGGCCTGGCGCTGTGGGTCTGGCGGCCGAATTGCGTATCGCCGCCACGTTCCACTTCCGCATTCCTTTCTGGTACGGTCTCCTGTTCCCGCTCGGCTATGCGGCCGGCGCGCTGATGGCGCTCGACAGCGTCCGCCGCCGCCTCAGCGGCCGGGTGAGCTGGAAAGGCCGGATGTATTCATGAAGTCCGCGAGGACGGGAAGCGAGGAGGCGCCGGCCGCCGCGCGAACCCGCGCCATCCAGCCTCTCGACTCCGGGGAAACGCGCGCGGTCGTGCTCGCGGCCAGCGCCATCGCGGTTTTCCTGTATTTCATCAAGGCGATTTTGCTGCCGTTCCTGCTGGCCGCGATCATCGCCTATATCTGCACGCCGTTGCTGGACCGGCTCGCGCGACGCACCCGATGGCCGCGCTTGCTGTTCGCGATCGCGGCGTTCCTGATCATCCTCGCCATCGCCGGATCGGTGCTGGGTTATGCGGCGCAACGCCTCGCGGTCGAGGCAAGAATCATCGCCGCGGATTTGCCGGACATGCTGGAGCGGCTGACCCGCGAGGCCCTCGGCGACGAGCCCGTTCATCTGTTCGGGCAATCGCTCAGCGCGCACGAGATCGCCCAATCCGCCCTCGAAAATCTTCGCGACCTCGTCGGACAGACCGGCGGGCTCGCCGTCATCACCGGCTACAGCCTCGCCACCATCATGGGCGTGTTCCTGACCCTGGTGCTGCTGTTCTACTTCCTGGCCGACGGACACGGCGTGGCGCGCGGACTGTTCTGGATCGTACCGCCGCATCGGCGCCCGCTGGTGACGCGGATCTGGACGCGGCTCGATCCGGTGCTGATGCGCTACTTCATCGGCATCTTTGCCATCGTGATCTATGCGACGGTCGCGGCCTATGTCGGATTGGGCGTGATCCTCAATATCAGGCACGCCGTGCTATTGGCGCTGCTGACCGGGATTCTCGAGACCGTGCCGGTGATCGGCCCGACCTCCGCGGCGATCATCGCCGGCCTGGTATCGCTGCGCACGGCGACCGGGCTGATGAGCATTTTCGCCTATACGATCTATGCCATCGTGCTGCGCCTTTCGATCGATCAACTGGTCGGCCCGATCGTGCTCGGCCGCGCCGCGCAGGTGCATCCGGCGCTGATCATCTTCTGCTTCCTCGCCGGCGGGGTCGTCTTCGGGATTCCCGGCATCATTCTGGCGGTGCCGGTCGCATTGCTGATCAGGAGCACTCTGGCGACGCTTTATGGCGATGACGGCTAGAAGGCCCGCGCTGCATCCGGCCTGCTGCCGAACGCCGCGTGCGGTCTTGGTCGGCGGTAATATTCCCGCTATGTTTGTGGCGTAATGGCAACTTTTCGGGGGCGCGACGGTTATTCGTTCGATCGAGGCGAGGCGGAGACCCGCTCATGGCGGTGTGGGATTCCGCAGAGCAAGAGCGGCATGCGCCCTACAGCCATCCCTGGCTGGCGGAGCTTCTTTATGCGCTTGATTTGCGCCTGCGCCGACGCCACGCGGTGTTCGAATACACCGGCCATCCGGCCTGCATCTTCCGCCTCGACATCACCCCCTCGCCTCGCTCGCTCGCTCTGCGCGACGGCACGCGCGCGCATGCAGGTCAACGGATCGCGCGCCTGCATTTCTGGAACGAGCACCTCCCGCCGTTCCCGCACAACGGCGCCACGATCGCCTGGGCGCGGCAGATGCAGCAAGCCATCGCCATCTCGCTGCGCGAGCTCGCGCGCTATCTCGCTTCGCGGCCCGACCTCGGCGATGTCACGGTGATCTGGGGCGACGTACCCTCCGGCACCAGGACGCAGACCGCCAAGCTCGCGCGCATCATGGAACACTACGGATTTGAAGTGATTCCCGAACCCGACCCGCTGCCGATCGGGCCGCGGTTGCGCCGCCTGGCCGAAAACATCCTGATTTCCCTGATCGTCTTGGCGCAGAATGCCGGCGCTCTCCGGCTCGACACGCTCAATCGCGTGCGCGTGCCGATCTACTTTTCGCGCCGGCTGTTAAATGCGAAATTCGGCGACGCGGGCGAGAGGACTGCGTTCGCGGAGGTCGCATGAGCTTTGCCGCGAGCCTTGCCGACACGCTGCCGGTGCTGCGGTGGTTTTGCGAAGCCTGCTTGATCGGCGCGTTCCTGGGATGCGTCTTTACGGTGATCGAGTGCGGCTTCGTGCTGACCTTTGGCCGCCAAGATGGCGGCGCGCGCCCGGTCGAGCCGCCGGTGACGGTGTTGAAGCCGCTGCACGCGACCGAGCCCGAGCTGGAAACGCGTCTCGGCGCGTTTTGCCGGCAGGACTACGCCGCTCCCATTCAGGTCTTGTGTGGCGCGCAGGATCAAGCCGCGGGCGCTGCGGCCGTGCGCGCAATACAATGCGACGCGCCGGATTGCACGATCGAGCTCGCGGTCGATACGCGCAATCACGGCGTCAATCGCAAGGTATCGAACCTGATCAACATGCTGCCGCACGCGCGCCACGACACGCTGGTGCTTTCCGACGCCGACATCGTCGTCGCGCCCGATTATCTGCGCGGCGTCACCGCGCTCCTCGCGGCGCCCGGCGTCGGCGCGGTGACCTGCCTCTATCACGGCATCGGCGGCGACCGGTCGTGGGCGCGCCTGTCGGCTCTCGCCATCAACAGCCAATTCCTGCCGCAAGCGATCACGGCGATCGGCCTCGGACTGGCAAAGCCCTGCTGCGGCGCGACGATCGCCTTGCGCCGTTCGATGCTCGAGCGGATCGGCGGCTTTGCCGCCTTCGCCGACGTGCTCGCCGACGATTACGCGATCGGCGCCGCCGTGCGCTCCGCCGGTTACGCGGTCGTCGTGGCGCCGTTCCTGGTCGGCCACCGCTGCTTCGAGAACAGCTTGCGCCAGTTCATGCTGCATCAGCTGCGCGCGGCGCGAACGATCCGCAGCATCGACCCGATCGGCCATGCCGGCAGCGTCCTCACCCACCCCTGGCCGCTCGCGCTTTTGGCCATGCTCTCGGGCAGCGCCAGCGCCGCCCTGCTGGCGATTGCCGTGCTGGCGTCGCGCGTGGCACTCTGCCGCTGCGTCGAATGGCGGTTTGCACTGCCGCGGCAAGACTATTGGCTCATTCCGGTGCAGGATGTCTTGGCTTTCGCCGTGTATGTGACGAGCTTCTTCGGCGCGACCGTGCACTGGCAGGGTTTCGACTATCGCGTGGCGACGGACGGCACCCTGATCGAGGACAAGACCTGAGGCGGCGATGATGCGAACCTTGTGCCTGCAGGCTCCGTCCTTCGACGGCTTCGACGGCGGCGCCGGTTCGCGCTACCAGGCGCGGCGCGAAATCCGCTCCTATTGGTACCCGACCTGGCTGGCGCAGGTCGCCGCCGTCGTTCCCGGCAGCAAGCTGATCGACGCCGTGCCGCATCGGCTCGCGCTATCCGACATCGTGCGCGAGGCGCCGCACTACGATCTCGCGGTGCTGCATACCTCGACGCCCTCGTTCGGCTCGGATGTGCGGGTCGATCGAAGCGCTCAAGGCCGCCAATCCGCGCCTCAAAGCCGGCTTCGTCGGCGCCAAGGTCGCGGTCGAGCCGCAGGCGAGCCTCGAGCGCTCGCCGGCGATCGATTTCGTCGCCGGCAACGAGTTCGACTTCACCATCAAGGAAATCGCCGAAGGGCGCGACTGGAGCACGATCACCGGCCTCTCCTATCGCGACGCCGCCGGCGCGATCCGGCACAATCCGCCGCGCGCGATCCTGGAGAACATGGACGAACTGCCGTTCGTCTCGCCGGTCTACAAACGCGACCTGAAGATCGAGAATTATTTCATCGGCTATCTCAAGCATCCTTATCTCTCGCTTTATACCGGGCGCGGCTGCAAATCGCGCTGCACCTTCTGCCTCTGGCCGCAGACCGTCGGCGGCCACCGCTATCGCACCCGCAGCGTCGGCAACGTCATCGACGAAATCCGCTGGGCGCGAGACGCGTTCCCGCAGGTGAAGGAATTCTTCTTCGACGACGACACCTTCACCGACGATCTGCCGCGCACGCAGGCGATCGCGCGCGAGCTCGGCAAGCTCGGCGTCACCTGGTCGTGCAACGCCAAAGCCAATGTGCCGCGCGACACGCTGAAGGTGATGCGCGACAACGGCCTGCGGCTGCTGCTGGTCGGCTATGAAAGCGGCAATCAGCAGATCCTGCACAACATCAGAAGGGCATGCGCATCGACGTGGCGCGGCGCTTCACCAAGGACTGCCACGAGCTCGGCATCGCCATCCACGGCACCTTCATCCTCGGGCTTCCCGGCGAAAGCCGGGAGACGATCGAGGAGACCATCCGCTTTGCCACCGAGATCAATCCGCACACGATCCAGGTCTCGCTCGCGGCGCCCTATCCCGGCACCGAGCTTTACCGCGAGGCGCTCGACGCACGGATGGCTCGACGAAGCGCATGCCGAGCTCGTCGATGCGCACGGCGTGCAGATCGCGCCGCTGCACTATCCGCATCTGAGCCACACCGAGATCTTCGAATCGGTCGAGGATTTCTACCGGCGCTTCTACTTCCGCGCTCCGAAGATCGCGGCGATCGTCGCGGAAATGGTGCGCAGCCCGGAAATGATGGTGCGCCGCCTGCGCGAAGGCGTCGAGTTCTTTGCCTTCCTGCGCGAACGGCGGGAGCTGGCGCACTGAACCATCTGATCATAACGGCGGACGATTTCGGCCTGAGCGAAGAGGTCAACGCCGCTGTCGAGGCGGCGCACCGAGACGGCATGCTGAGTGCCGCGAGCCTGATGGTCGGCGCGCCGGCCGCGGCCGATGCCGTCGCGCGCGCGCGGCGGCTGCCGAGCCTGCGCGTCGGGCTGCATGTGGTCCTGGTCGACGGCGATCCGCTGACGGAGCGCGCGCAGGTCGCCGGCCTGATCGACCGCAGCGGCCGATTGCGCAACGATCTCGCCCGCTACGGCGCCGAGATCGCCATACGCCCTTCGCTGCGGCGGCAAGTCGCGAAGGAAATCGCCGCGCAGTTCGAGGCTTACCGCGCCACCGGGCTGCCGCTCGACCACGTCAACGCGCATCGCCATTTCCACCTGCATCCGGCGGTCGCCGCATCGATCATGACCATCGGACAGCGATACGGCATGCGCGCCCTGCGCATCCCGGTCGAACCGTGGCGCATCGTCGCCGACATCGATCCGCAAACGCAGCGTCAGTTGGGTCGAATCGCGGCGCCGTGGGCCGCTTGGCTGCGTGCCCGCGCCCGCCGCGCCGGCCTGATAACCGCCGATGCGGTGTTTGGATTGGCGTGGTCCGGCGCGATGACAGCAAGCCCGCCTCGCTGCGCTCATCGGCCGGCTGCCGGCCGGCGTGATCGAAATCTATCTGCACCCCGCCACGGACAACGCGTTTGCCGGCGCGGCTCCGGGTTATCGGTATGCCGAGGAATTCGCCGCGATGTGCGATTCCGCCTGCATCGCCGCGGTGCGGCGATCGGGTTACGCTTTGGGCGGCTACGCGGACGTGCACGCCTAACGCCGTTCCCCGTCCAGATAGCCATTCGCCCGGAACCATTGAATGGCGTCGCTCAGCGCCTCCCGGTAGGGCCGCGCGCGAAAGCCGAGATCGCGCTCGGCCTTCGCGGCGGTAAAGAACATGCGGTGCGCCGACATGCGCAGTCCGTCCAAGGTGGCGAATGGTTCGCGTCCGGTGATCCGAGCCGTCGCCTCGGCAAGGTACGCGACCGGAAAGACCGCGGCGCGCGGAATACGCAGACGCGGCGGTCGCCGGCCGGTAAGCCGCGCGATCTCGGCAAGCATGTCGGCGAGCAGCACGTTCTCGCCGCCGAGAATATAGCGTTCGCCGATCGCGCCGCGTTTGAGCGCCGCGATATGGCCTTCGGCGACGTCGTCGACATGGACCAGATTGAGGCCGGTATCGACGAAGCCGGGCATGCGGCCGCGCGCCGCTTCGACGACGATACGGCCGGTCGGCGTCGGCCGCACGTCGCGCGGCCCGATCGGCGTCGAGGGATTGACGATCACCGCCGGAAGGGCATCGCTCGGCGACCATCGCCTCGACCAGCCGTTCGGCGGCGATCTTGCTGCGCTTGTAGGCGCCGATCCCCTGCGTCGAGCGACAGCGGCACGCTCTCATCCGCCGGGCTGCCGTCGGGACGCAGACCCAGCGTCGCCACGCTGCTGGTATAGACGACGCGCTCGACGCCGGCGCGCAGCGCCTCCTGCATGACGATTCGCGTGCCCTCGACGTTGTTGGCGAAAATCTCATCCTTGTCGCGCGCCCATAAGCGGTAGTCGGCGGCGACGTGAAACACGTACCGGATACCGGCCATTGCCCGGCGCACGGACGGTGCGTCACGCATGTCGCCGTCGACGAACTCGCAGATCGAGGCCGGCAAGGTGACGCCGGGGGCTGCCGGGCCGGATCAGCGCCCGCACCGGGTATCCGGACTGGACCAGCTTCCTCGCCACGGCCGACCCGACGAATCCCGAGGCGCCGGTGACAAGCGTTTCCGCGGTGCTGCCCATGCCGCGTCCTTGTGCGCGCCAGGCGGCCGGAGGCAAGCATTTTCGCCGGGCAGAGGCCATGCTCCTGCCCGCGGCAGGCCGGAACCAATCGGCGAGTTCGCGCTTGGACTTGTGTTGTGGTACGGTTGTTCGACTTGTCCGGGGACGGGCTGACCGGCAAAACGAGCATATCGGCCGCACCTTTATGCGAGCGTATTTGGGTGAAAGATGCGAGGGCGAAGGTTTTTCATGGGATCCCAAGTGGATTGCGTCGGGGCTGCTCTCGCAGATCAACTGGTTGGTGACGGCGACGATGCGTGCCAGGTCGCCGATCTTGCGGTGGAAAATGACCGCCGCCTCGTCATTGCATTCGTCGGCATGGCGTTCGAGGCTCGGATCGCCGCCGGCCCTGGGGTCCAGGTCGTGTGCCGCAGCGCCGAACGCGAACTGGCCTCGGTG
Organism: uncultured Alphaproteobacteria bacterium; assembly: GCA_963695665.1. GTDB lineage: Bacteria > Pseudomonadota > Alphaproteobacteria > Rhizobiales > Xanthobacteraceae > BOG-931. The sequence continues at coordinate 14,533 of CAVOHL010000006.1, read as the reverse complement.
GTGCAGAGCGCGGTTCGGCAAGGATATCGCGGCATGATCAGCTTCGGCGTTGCCGGGGGCCTCACCTCCGGCCTGCGCGCCGGCGATTGGGTGGTCGCTTCCGCCGTCCTCGAATCGCAGAACGTCGCGCGTCACCGATGCGGCGTGGTCGGCCAAGCTTTTGGGCATGATCGCCGGAGCGGTGCACGCTCCGATCGTCGGTGTTGACGATCCGGTCGCCGAGCCGGCGAAAAAGCTCGAGCTGCACAGAACGACCGGCGCGGCCGCAGTCGACATGGAATCGCATGTCGTCGCCCGCCTCGCCGCCGCGCATCGGCTCGCTTTTGCCGCGGTGCGCGTCATCGTCGATCCGGTCGACCGGCAACTTCCGCCCGCTGCTCTCCTGGGCATGCGTCCCGATGGGCGCGCCGACGTCGCCGGGGTGCTGCGCGACCTCATGGCGCGGCCCTCGCAATTGTCGCCGCTCGCCCGTATCGCCGTCGATGCTTTCGCCGCGCGCGCCGCGATGCTGCGCGTGCGCCGGCTCGCTCGGCCCGCATTTCGGCCTGGTCGACCTCGCCTGAGCGCCGCCCGGCGCCCTAGCGGCGGGCTTGCCTGGAACAAATCGAACTCGCCGCCGAGCACGAGATCGAGCCGCCCGGTGCGCCATTTCCCGCCGACGTCGCGCACCAGCGGCGGCTCTTCGCGGTAGCGCCGTGCGACCGTGCTTGGTCGCGGACCCTTGTCGAGCGCCTCGACGATAAGCTTTTGCTCCTTGGCGGCGGGAATGTCGCCGAGCGGCACGACGGCAAGGCGCACCCTCGCCGTCACCCGGCCTGCGGCGCCCTCGAATGGTTCGAAGACGTGCAGGCCTCCTTCCGGCGAAAGAATGCGGTAAGCGCCGAACCCGCTGACGATCAAGACCGGCGCGTCCCGGCTCGCGCCCGGCGCCTCGGCGACGTGCATGCGCCGCTTCGCGGCCCAGGCGCGGTACATCGACGTCAGCCGGCGGCACCACGCGAGTGTCGCCTGGCGATCGCCGGCGCCGTCGAACACCGGCTCGACCACCAGGGCGAGCTCGACCGGCGCATCGTCGAGGGCATCCTTGATGCCCTCCCTGATCAGGTGCAATTGCAGCGCGAAGCGACCGCTCAGCTCGGCCGAATAGCGCCGCGGCGATCGGGAGTATCTGGCGACCCGGCCGCGCAGCGCATTGGCCGATTCGGTCGCCGCCTTGACCCGGTCCATCAGGGCAAACCGCGCCAGCGTGCCGAAGCGGTCGGGGCGGCTCCAAAAATCGGCTGACGCCATTTCGTCGGTCAGCTTCTCTCTGAGCTCCTCCCATTCCGGGGAGACGAGCGTCCGTTCGATCGCCTCATATTCGGCTTCCAGCACGTGGAACTCGGCCCGCGTCCCCTTCGGGGCGAGGATCGCCGCAGCGAGCGCGGAAAGCGCCGCCGGCTCGGCCGGCGCGCCGCCGCAGGCATATCGCCCGCCGGCGCAACATCGGCGTCAGGATCGACGAATTCGACCTCAATCCGCTCGCCGTCGCTGCGCACGAAGAGAAACTGCTCACCCTCCGGAAACCGCTTCTCGACGATGATCGCCGCGAGCGGGGCGACGAGGTATTGGTCGATCGCCCGCTTGAGCGGCCGCGCGCCCATCTCCGGCGAAAAGCCTTTTCCCAGCAGAAACTCGAGCGCCGAGGATTCCCACTCGATGGCCCAGGCGCGATCTTTCAATCCGCGCCGCTCCAGCAGCGCCGCCAGTTCCTTCTTGAGGATGCCGCGCATCAGGTCGCGCGTGAGCGGGCGGAAGACGATGACCTTGTCGAGCCGGTTCTGAAATTCCGGCCGGTAGGTCTGCGAGATCGCGCGCATGACCTGGTCCTTGCTGAACACGTCCGCCTGCGGCGCAAAGCCGAGCCCGAGGCTGCGATGCGCGGTCGCACCGAGATTTGAGGTCAGGATGATGAGACAGTGGCGCAAATCCGCCACTTGGCCCATGGCGTCGGTGAGCCTGCCCTCGTCGAACGCCTGCAGGAACAGATCCCAGATCATCGGATGGGATTTCTCGAACTCATCGAGCAGCACCACCGAGAACGGCTGCTTGCGCACGCGGTTGATCAGCGAGTTGGCTTCGAGGATCGCCGACGAGCTTTGCCCGAGAATCTTGCCGATCGAGTCGTGCGTCTGGAATTCGCTCATGTCGAGCCGGATCATCCGTTCGACCGAGCCGAACAGGAAGGTCGAGACCGCCTTGGCCAGCTCGGTCTTGCCGGTGCCCGTCGGTCCGGCGAACAGAAAGACGCCGATCGGCTTGTCGGGATCGTTCAGCCCGGCTTTGAGCATGGCGATGCGCTCCACCATCGCCCCGACCGCCTCATCCTGGCCGATGACCCGCGCAGCGAAGAAATCGCGGATCGATTTGAGGTCGAGCTGCTCCCGGGTGTCGAGGATCGACACCGGCAGGCCGGAAAGCTGCGCCAGCGTTTCCAGCACCTGGTGCGGCGCGATCTCCTTCTCCTCCTTGGCGCGGAGCGCGGTCAGCTTGAGCATGAGCAGCGCCGAGCCCGGCAACCCGCTGGTGCCGAGGTATTGTCGCGCGGTGTCGAGCGCGACCTCGGCGCAACCTGCGTCGAAGCGAGTGTTCGCCTGCACGGCCATTGCCTCGACGACGTCGCGCGCGAGCACCAGCGTGTCGGCGGGCGACAACGGCTCGATGGTGACGGTCTCGAACAGGCTGCGCAGCGAGGGATTGATTTGCATGATGCGCGCCGTTCCCTTCGGCGTCGCCTCGCACCAGATCTGCAGGCGTCCGGCGGAAATCGCCGGGATGATCTGGTCCAGCATGGTCGCGCTCTGGCCGTGATGCCTGCCGCTCATCGCCAGCTGGATGATGTCGGGGATGTACCAGATCTGCCGATATCCCTTGGCCAGTTCGTCGACGACCTGGCGGATGCGGCCCTCGAGCTGGCCGATGTAAACCTGATCGGCCTGCAGATCGGCGCCGCTCGCCTCGAACACGCTCCAGCCGTCCGCCGCGAGCCGCCGCGCCAGCAATTGCAGAAACGAGGTCTTGCCGACCTGCGGCTCGCCGGAGACGAGCAGCGAGCGCGGCGGATTTTGCCGCAACGTCGATGCGGCAAGGGCAAAGGCCTGGCGCCAGCCCTGCGGCTCGACGAGCACTTCGCGCTCGCGTCGGTTGCTCCAGTAATGACCGACCGAGCTCAATATGCCGGACGTCTGTCGCCGCCGGCTGCACCACGATCGGCGGCCGGGCGTCGTCGATCTCCGCGATGAGCGTCGCCGCAAAGGGATGCGCGACGCGCTGCAGGAAGCCTCTGATCACGTCGTGCGGCGCAACGCCGGGCGCGATGAGCGTCGCGGCGAACGTGGCGACATCGCCGCGCGCCGCGCAGCGCACGAAATAGTCGCGAAAGATGTTCGGCATCCACCGGTTGTCGATCCACCAGTCCCGGGCGCGCGTCACCGGCATCCCGACCGGCAGCGGCGGTTCGGCCTCGAAGATCAGCTCCAGCGCGAAGTACATCGCCCAGGGCGAGAAATGCCCGCACTGCGTCAGCACCCGTTCGACGACCTCGCCGCGGTCCGGGCGCTTCCTCAGCGCCGCCAGCGCCGCGCTCGCCAGCGACCAGCTATTGCCTTCGACGTATTGCAGCACGACCGTGAGCGAAACCTCGGGCGCCGCGAGAAGATCGACCGCCTCGACGAACTGCCGCTGCGCATAAAGCGCGCTCGGATGCGCCGCGCTCGAGCCGAACGGATCGAAGACCTTGTTCAGTTCGTAGAGCCGGGCGGTCAGCGCCGGCGGCTCGGCGGCGCCATGGGCAATGCCGGCCGATTTCAGCTTGCGGCGGACCCACCAGGCGCGCAGCTGTGCACGGAAGAAAAATCCGAAGACGCCGGCGGCGAGAACGAGATAAATCGTAACGACCGCATAATCCACGCCGCGAACTCCGCCCTCAGTGGCCGCGCGCAGTCTGCATTCGAGGCCAATCGTCCGTCGCCGGCCACGCCCCAATTCGGGCGTGGCCCAAGGCGGCGACGCGAACGTGTCCGCGCAAGCGTTCTAGGCTTGCGAGATGAACTTCGTGCTCAGATAGGCCTGCAGCCCCTCGATGCCGCCTTCGCTGCCGTAACCGGATTCCTTGACGCCGCCGAACGGCGTCTCCGGCGTCGAAACGTTGATCGAGTTCACCCCGACCATGCCCGACTGCAAGCACCTCACCGATCTGGTTGGCGGTCTGCGCCGAACCGGTGAAGGCGTAGGCGGCGAGCCCGTAAGGCAGCGAGTTGGCGCGCTCCACGACCTCGTCGAAGGTCTTGAAGGTGACCACCGGCGCGAGCGGCCCGAACGGCTCCTGCGTCATCAGCTTGCTGTCGTCCGGCAAGTCGGTGATCACGGTCGGCTCGTAGAAGTAGCCCTGATTGCCGCGACGGCTGCCGCCGGTCACCACCTTGCCGCCGCGCTCCTTGGCGTCGTTGACGAACGAGTTCATGGCGTCGATGCGCCGGCTGTTCGCCAGCGGGCCCATGGTTATGCCCTTTTCCAGACCGTCGCCGAGCTTGAGCGACTTGGCGTATTCGGTGAAGCGGGCGAGGAAGCGGCCGTACACCTGCTCCTGCACGTAGAAGCGGGTCGGCGAGATGCACACCTGGCCGGCGTTGCGGTATTTGAAAGCGGCGATGGTGTCGGCGGATTTCTCCGGATCGGCGTCGGCGAACACCACCACCGGCGAGTGACCGCCGAGCTCCATGGTGGCGCGCTTCATCCGTTTCGCGGCGAGGGTGGCAAGATGCTTGCCCACCGGGATCGAGCCGGTGAACGAGATCTTGCGCACGTCGTCACTGGCGATGAGATGTTCGGAGATCGTCGCCGGTACGCCGAACACGAGGTTGAGCACGCCGGCGGGAAGGCCGGCGTCGGCGAAACAGCGCACCAGCTCGACGCAGGAGCCGGGCGTCTCCTCGGACGCCTTGATGATGAGCGAACAGCCGGCGGCAAGCGCGCCGCCGATCTTGCGCGCCGGCGTCAGCGTCGGGAAATTCCACGGCGTGAATGCAGCGACGATGCCGACCGGCTCCTGCACGACGATCTGCCGAACCTTGCCGCGACCGGGAATGACGCGGCCATAGGCGCGACGGCCTTCCTCGGCGTACCACTCGATGATGTCGGCGGACCCGATCACCTCGGCGCGCGCCTCGGCGTAGGCCTTGCCTTGCTCCTGCACCAGGATCTTCGCGATCATGTCGTGGCGCTCGCGCATCAGATCGGCCGCTTTGCGGATGATCTTGGCGCGGTCGTAAGCCGAGGTCGCGCGCCAGACGGCGAAGCCCTTCTTGGCCGCCTCGAGCGCGTGGTCGAGGTCGGCCGTGCTCGCATGCGGAAGACGCCCGAGCGTCTTTTCGGTCGCGGGATTGATCACGTCCTCGCCGGCGCGGCCGTCGCCGTTGAGCCACTGACCATCGATGTAAAGTTCGAGCTTGCCGTACATGGGATCCTCTTGGGCGTTGTTGCGGGGCGTGCCGGCGGGCATCGCCTCCCGAGGTGCAGAATTCGGTGGCGAAGGAATTAGCAGGTTTCCGCCAGGTATTCACCCCTCCCCGCGCCTCTGGCTTGCCCGGCTCATCCGGCAAATGAAAAGCCCCGGCGCGGCGGCCGGGGCTGGGGACTGTCACGCGAAGACGCCTGGCGCCATTCACAGCTGTCCGTACTTCTTGAGCACTGCGCGGCAAGAGCCGTTGACGCTCAAGGCATGGGCGGCGAGCGTCGCGCCACATTGAAGAAGATTGCTCCACGTCATGCCGCCATGGCGATCGCAAAGCCTGGCCGCGGCAGATCGGCACGGCGCAAGTTCGGCGAGATCGATGGCGCCGGCGCTCGTCGTCCAAACTCCGAGAAGCAGGCATGCGGCGATGATCAGTTTCATGCTGGATGAGTTCCCTCTTTTCCAGATGGCGAACGCTTTGGCTGATGATTGGTTGCACCAAAAACTGCGATTTTATGCGCCGCACGAAATCCGAATTAAAGGTGAAAACGCGACGTCCGGCTAAGCTATTGAGGATACACGCAAAGCTTGCCTAGCGCAGCCCGTTCGCAAGCGAGGCGCGTCACGCGGCGGTTGTTTCAGCTTGCAGGGCGACAGCGGCAAGCTTCTTCACCAGGTCGCGGACATCCTTGGGCCAGGCGTCCACCCGACGGTTGAAGCTCCGCGCGTCGCCGGCAAACAGAGCCCGTGCGGCCTCCTCGAAGCCGGCGCGATTGCCGGCCATCGCCGACATGAACTGATAGGCCGCATTCTGCGACGCACGGATGCGGTCCTTGCCGGCATTGGCGCGCATGCCGTGCTGCACGAGCTTGCGCAGCGCGACCGACGCGCCGCCCGGCTGGCTCGCGAGCCAGTCCCAGTGACGCGGCAATAGCGTGACCTCGCGCGCGATCACGCCGAGCTTCGGGCGGCCCGGACCGCGCGGCTCCTCCTCGGCTCGCCCACGAGCCGCAGAGGTCGAACGTCTCGATGGCTGGTCGCTCGTTCGTACCGCGCAGATCGAGGTCGATCTGCTCGCCGGTCGCGGCATCGAAGGCGAGGATCGGCTTGTGGCTGCCCGCCGCCGCGAACTTCCTCGCGGCGCGGGCGACCCGCGCAAGGTCACCCGCGGCGATGCAATGCTCGCCGGCAAAGGCAACGATATTCGGATGCTGGCTCATGCCTCCTAATTATATCCGGGTAAAACAAATGTCAATATTACCCGGATAGAAAGGCGTCGCCGCAATCAGCGCCGAAATCGGCAGAAAGACGGCGACCAGCTAGGCGGTGTGCCCGTCGAACTCGCCCGGGCGCTACGCCGCTTCCTTTCCCCACAGCCGCGCCGAAGCGATGTCGGCGCCTTGGCGGATCGATTTGAGCTTGAGCCACACCACCGGCTCGATCACCCATTCGCGGCGGGTGAAGGTGCCGAAGCCGCAATCGGTCGAGGCGATGACGCGCTCGCGGTCGCCGATCGCCGCGACCGCCTCCTCGATGCGCCGCGCCACCACCTGCGGATGCTCGACGAAGTTGCTGGTGGTCTCGACCACGCCGGGCAAGAGGATCATGTCCTTCGGAAACGGCACGCGCTTGAGCGCCGCGTATTCGTGGGCATGGCGCGGATTGGCGAACTCGATCGACAGCGCGCCGACCTCGGCCTGGTAGAGCGCGGGCAGGATTTTCTCCAGCGCCACATCGTGGATGTGCGGCCCTTCCCAATTGCCGTAACAGACATGCAGCCGCACCCGCTCGCGCGGGATGCCGGCGATTGCCTTGTTGATCATCGCCACGTGCAGCTCGCACGCCTTGACGAACTCCGCGTCGGTTCTGTCGCGATAGAACATGGTGCGGTCCATGGCGAGGTCGGGCGCGTCGATTTGCAGGACGAGACCGGCCTGGTGGATCGCCCGGTACTCTTTGCTCATCTCGCGGGCGAGAGCGGCGAGATAGGCCTCGTTGGAATCGTAATAGGCGTTGAGCATGGTCGAGGCGACGATGCCCGGCGACGGCGCGGTCATGAACTCTTCGGCGAACGGCTTGCCGTCGCCGGCGACGCGCTTGTAGCGGGCGATCTCGGCTTCGATCTGCGAGGTGTCGTGATAGTGCAGTTCGCCCTGCGCCTGCGGCGCGTTCTGCTGCTTGCTCACCGCCGGAAAGCGATGCGTCAGGTATTCCACCAGCTCGGGGAATTCCTCGAACTCGCGCCCGCGCCGCCGCTTCGATTCGCCGCCAAAACCGGACATCCGCCGCGGCACGTAGGTCTGGAAGCCGACGCGCTGCTGCTCGCCGTCATTGCCGATATCGATCCCGGCTTCCTTCTGCTTCGCGACCACGTGGCGCACCGCCTGCTCCATCGCGGCGTCGAATTGCGTCTGGTCGTAGCCCTCGCCGGCCTCGCGGCGCACCAGAAGCTCGCTGAGCTTCTCGTTGCGCGGCAGGCTGCCGACATGCGTGGTGAGGATGCGCTCGCGGCTCAGGATCATGACGCACTCCAGCCGTCAGGGCCGGTTCGTTGTGACATCGAATGCCGCACCACTAACGGATTGCGGCAAGGTTCGCCATCGGCATAATGCGGCATCGAGGAAGGAAACGCGGCGATGAACATCGCGCCGGCAAATCTTGCGGGCAGCGCGACCGGCGAGGCGATGCCGCGCGAGTACAACTTCGCGGCCGATATTCTCAAGCGCAATCTCGACGCCGGCCGGGCCGGCAAGATCGCCTATATCGATCAGCGCGGCAGCTGGACCTACGGCAGTCTCGCTGAACGGGTCGAGCGCTTCGGCCACGTGCTGCGCTCGCTCGGCGTGCGCCGCGAGGAGCGCGCGCTCCTCTGTCTCGTCGATACGATCGACTGGCCGACCGCCTTTCTCGGCGCGATCAAGGCCGGCGTGGTGCCGGTGCCGGTCAACACGCTGCTGACCGAAGACGATTACCGCTTCATGCTCGACGACAGCCGCGCGCGGCTCCTGGTCGTGTCCGAGGAGCTCTATCCCAAATTTGCCAAGGCGATCGGCGCCAGCAAAAACCTCGACGCATGTCATCGTGTCCGGCGAGAAGGCGCACGGCCATTCCCGCTTCGAGGATCTGCTTGCCGGCGCCGGGACCGAAGCCGTCACCGCGCCGACGGTGCGCGACGACATCTGCTTCTGGCTGTACACCTCCGGCTCGACCGGCAGGCCGAAGGGCGCGGTGCACACCCACGCCGACCTCACGCTCACCGACGAGCTTTACGCCAAGCCGTTCCTCGGCCTCACCGAGAACGACGTTTGCTACTCGGTCGCCAAGCTCTTTTTCGCCTACGGCCTCGGCAACGCGCTCACCTTCCCGATGTCGGCGGGCGCCACGACCATCCTGTTGCCGCATCGGCCGACACCGGATCTGGTCGCCGACATTCTGAAGAAAGCACCGCGTCACCGTGTTCTATGCGGTGCCGACATTCTATGCCGGCTTTCTGGCCAGCACCGACGCCCCGCAACGCGCCGAGACAAAGCTGCGGCGCTGCGTGTCGGCCGGCGAGGCGCTGCCGCCCGACGTCGGCCGCCGCTGGAGCGAGCGCTATGGCTGCGACATTCTCGACGGACTGGGCTCGACCGAGATGCTGCATATCTTTTTGTCCAACCGCGCCGGCGAGGTGAAATACGGCACCACCGGCAAGCCGGTGCCCGGCTACGACATCCGCCTGGTCGATGACGACGGCGCGATCGTCAAGACCCGCGGCGAGATGGGCGAGCTGCAGGTGCGCGGACCGACGAGCGCGATCATGTACTGGAACAACCGCGAGCAGTCGCGCGCCACGTTTCTCGGCGAATGGACGCGCTCCGGCGACAAGTACGTCGAAGACGAGGACGGCTGCTTCGTCTACTGCGGCCGGCGCGACGACATGCTCAAGGTCAGCGGCATGTATGTCTCGCCGTTCGAGGTCGAGGGCGCGCTGCAGAGCCATCCGGACGTGCTGGAAGCGGCGGTCGTCGGCTGGCCGGACGACGACACGCTGATCAAGCCGAAGGCTTTCGTGGTGCTGAAATCACCGGAGAAGGCCAGCGATGAGCTGGCGCTGGCTTTGCAAAATCACTGCCGGCAAAAGCTCGCCGCGTTCAAATATCCGCGCTGGCTCGAATTCCGCCGCGAGCTGCCGAAGACGGCGACCGGGAAGATCCAGCGTTTCAAGCTGCGGGCCGAAGCTCCGATCAAGCAAACCACCGAACGGAAGAACAATGACCACGCGTCACGCCGCATGCAGTTGCGGACAATTACACCTGACCTGCGAGGGTGAACCGGTGCGGATTTCGATCTGCCACTGCCTCGAGTGCCAGCGGCGGACCGGGGCCGCCTTCGGCTACCAGGCGCGGTTCGAGCGGCGGCAAATCACCTCGATCTCGGGCAGACTCGAAGGAGTTCACACGCTCGTCCGACAGCGGCAAGTCGGTGACCTTCCGGTTCTGTCCGGTTTGCGGCTCGACCGTCTACTGGCAGGCGGAACGGTTTCCCGAGCTGATCTCGGTCGGGATCGGATCGTTCGCCGATCCCACCTTCCCGGCTCCCGAGCATGCCGTCTATGAGAGAAGGCGACACCCTTGGCTCGAAGCCTTGGGCGAGATGCCCATGCAGCATTCCGATTGAGAGGAACGCCGAGGCAACGCGCCTTGCGTTTACATTTTTCGGGTATTACTAGGACTTCGTGCCGGTGCGCCGCGGTAGCTCAGCCGGTAGAGCAACGCATTCGTAATTCTATTGCAGCTATCCCGACGCATCCGCGTTGGTGCCATCAAGGCTGTTTTTATTGGCGTTTTTGATCTGAGGATCAGCCGCGCGTCTCCTCTGATCCCCGCTCATACTCGGCAGTCCGGTGGCAATTTGGGTGGCAAATGAACCTCCGTCATCGCCTTTATTGGCCAAACGCTCGCGAGCTCCGCGCTGGTAATTGCCGGCTTTATCGGCGTTCGCTTTACCAAGCTCGGCGAACGCTTTTTGAGCCATCACTTGGAGAAGAAAATCGGCGAACTAAAACACGCACACGATCGCGACATCGAGTTACTGCGAGCTGACCTTGCACACTTGCAAGACCGCGGCCGGCGAGCGAACGAACTAGAGTTCGACGCCCTGACTAAAGTTTGGCATTCGTTTGTAGATGCTTGGCTGAAAACTCAGCAGGCAATCGTTGAGTTCATGTCGTTTCCTGATCTCGACGGTCTGTCCTCGGATGATCTAATCACGTTTCTGCATGTACCCAGTTGTCAGACCCGCAGCGAAGACAAGTATTAGGCGCAAAACGCAAAAATGATATGTATTCGAAGGTATTGCGACTGAGGACTAACAAGGCTGCCGCCGTAGCGATTTATGAGGGCCGGCAGACGCTTCGTTCGAACGGGATTTACATATCGGCACCCACCGCCAAAAGTTTCAAAGACGCCTTTGATAAATTATCAGGCGCTCAAGTAGAGCGGTACATGGAATTTCAGCACGGCCGGAATTCCGGTTGCGTAAAAGTCTTGAAGAATCGGACGTGGGGGGCAACGGAATGCTCGCGGAATTAAAGCGCTCGGCGCAAGACGATCCGGCGTGATTAAGCGCGCTGCAACCTGCCTATTCGTCGTCGCATGCTCTTCGTCGCCTCAGTGCAACGGCCCCTTGTCGACATCCAGTGAGGCTAAAGCCCTCATTGGTGCCATAGGGCGATCAGACGCTTTTGATCTGCCGGCCGAATGTGGAATTGTTTGATCGCCAACTCTTTCGCCTTGGCTTCATCCGGCGCGTCCACAAGCCCGACGAACGCTGCCGGCGACGCCTTGAGGCAGCGGATTTCTTTCTCACGCTTACGCTTACGCATGCCCCGCATATAGGCCCGCGCTTGCGGCGAGCCAACTCATGGCGTCCGGCGATGTCCGCTTTTAGGGGGTAAAGCAGACATCCTAATTTAAGGGCGTCACTTCCGCTTTTGACCCGGAGCGTCACTTTGCTGCGTACACTTCGTTGCAACGCAGCAGGCAGCGTGCGAGTTACGCATCGCGAAGGGTTCATCTACCCTGGCCGACGCCGCGGCGAGGCGTGCGACGCTCGACCATGGGTTTCGTGCGCGCTCAAATCGTTCGAGCAGCAGGCCGGTCTGATGCTGCATCGGACGCGCGATCTTTTGATGCGACAGCGGACCCTGGTGATCGCTAGAACCTTCGAGCACCAGTCCGTCGCAAATACGATGCCACCGCGACGCGGCGCCGCTGTCATCAGTTCGGAACTGTAAGCAGCGATTTGATCTGACGCGCGTGGCTGAACGGCCGCTTTAGCATCGTCTGTATGGGTGAAGAGTTCGAGTTCTTCGACCTCATCGTCCTGAATCGGCGTCAACGCTACATCCATGTAAGTTTTTGCTAGAGATCGCGCCGACTCATTTGCGGACCATGTGAAGGAAATACGCGCGCTTTCCCAAGAGCAGCAGTTTACGAAGCGACCCGAACACATACTTCGGATAAGAACCACCAGACCGGTTCAAGGCAAGCCCTGGACGGCGATCGAGGCGAACTTTGCGGCGTAGTAGGCCGCCCTGGATCGGATGAACGTTTTCGAACTCCTGGCACTGGGCAAGCAACAGCGAACCAGTCAAACTTGCAAAACCGATCCCACACGTGTACGCGCGTCGGAGGATCGATCTTCCATGGCTGGGGCGTATAATAGCTCTTCCAGGCTCAGTATAGACCTCTTCCCACGCCTCAAGGCTCATATGCGGATGGTCGGTCACTGGCATGTTCGCTGTCAGATTCGTTCAGATTGGGGTCCATCCACACCCTCTTGTTCCAGAGGATCTGATGATCTTCCGAACCCGGCAAGGGCGTAGGCAGTGAAATTCCAGAATATCGATCGGCAACTCGCGTTTGATGATCTCGATATCGTTCTTATCGATGCTGGCGTGTCGGTGGGGAAGCCGAGAATGTAGCCGGCGAAGGAAATCACCCCGACAGACTTCCAAGCGAGCAGCATCTTGCGATACTCGGTGATCCTGTTCTGCCGCTTCTTGGCGGCAACAAGAGCGCGCGGGTTGATACTCTCCACGCCGATGAAGACACGTTTAACGCCAGCACGCGCCCGCCTTCTCCACGAAGTTAGGAATCTCTATGACACAGAGTATCGACTTGGATCATCAACTTCACATCGATGCGAACCATTTCCCGCATCTCGATCGATGCGGTCAAGATCGGCTCCCAATGCGTGTTCGCGAGCAAAATTGTCGTCCGTTATGAAGAGGTCGCGTTACCCCAGCGCTGTGATTGTTCCGGATAATGTGCTCGATAGCGTCCGGTGAACGGTGGCGAGATCTTCGCCCTCTGCACGCTCATGATAGTGCAGAACGAACACTGAAACGGGCAGCCGCGCCCGGCATCGAAAAGTCGCTTGAACCGCTGATCGTGCGATCGACTTTCGTTCTCGGCATAAATGGTGCTGCTGGAACCGCCTCGAGGTGTTCGGCAGTTCACGCATGTAGTTGTAGACCGGCTTCAAGGTGTTGCGGGCTGTGTCCCGCAACAGATCGTCGAATTGTTCCTCCGCCTCTCCGGCGAAGAGACTGATGCCGAGGTCAAGCGCTTCCGGGAATCCGGTGTGAGCACCGGCAACATGGCGATCGTGCCTACACGGAAATCCACCGATTACGAACTCGGAACGCCGACGCTCCAGCGGACGCGCGATATCCACGCGCGTGGATATTGGTTGGACTGAACGCCGGACGAGCCCTACCATCCCGAAACCGCCGTTGCGTGAATCTTCCGGATCAGCTTGCGCGGTTTGATCGAGTGTTGTCTCGTCGATCGCAGTAACATTGATCTCGGATATCGTCACCGAGCGCCCGCCGTTCTTCGGCGTCTCGTGCCGAAGCCATAAAGTGCAGCGAGCGAATTCGACGGCATCGCCGAATCAAACCATTCGATGACATAGCCATCGTCGTCATAGTGCGAAGGCTTGATTAGGATCAGCTCAAAACGGCGCCGCGGTGGAGCGGACACATCCTTGACACGAGGTTCGCTGACTGGGGAGTTCAGCATGATGTTCGGTCGATGGTGAGCTGTGCTTGCGATGGTCGGATTGCTTTGACCCACCCGCTGCGATATGACGAAGGATAGCACAAAATGGGAGGTCTGTGACGAATTTACGGTGGTCTAACGGTGAAAAGGCTTGCTGTTTTTCCGCAATGCGAAGTGACGCAATCCGCCCTGAGCCGACACGCCGCGCCGGGTGGGTGAGAGTTCGCTTTTGCGGGCAAAGCGGACATTCACCAACGTGCTTCGTCGACGCCGATTTTTGTGAACATACCCCTTTAATCCGACCGCTTCGGCCAGTTCTCCGGTGACGTGTTTGCTCCCGGTGGCCCGCGCTCGATCACCCAATTCGATAGCTGCAAATAATCGACGATGCTCTTGGCGACCACCCTGCGCTCCAGGTCTGTGCAGCGGTGCAAGAGCGCGGCGGCCTCCCAAAACGCAACGCAAAGGCCACGTCGAATTTCACGGCCTCTGCGATCTTGCCGGGCCAGCGGGGCATGCTGCCATTGAGAACGAAACGGGAAACGGCCGTCAAGGTGCGCTTGCGACGCGGCGCCCTTTGACGGCCACTACTCGAACACGTGCACCACGAGCGACGGCGAGATCGCGCCGCCCGCGGCGATGACGCCGGCAACGGCCCGCCGCAGCCACGCCCGTGCCGTCCAGTAGCTGCCTTGGCAGTTCGCGCACATCATCCGTGCGTTCTGGCTAAGCCACTTCTGGCGTAGCTCTCGACCAATCGCTGAACGCGGCTTTCCGCAAAAGAAAATACTTCACGACGAATTTGCCTTCGCGCCCGGGAAGCGGACCGCCGCAAACGCGACATGCGACTTCGCGATCGACTGACTTGGGACCGGATTTAAACTTTAACGACTTGATAGAGTGCCTTGCAGTGCGGACGATTAAAAAAACTGAGTGGCGCGGCGGCTTCTAGCGCCGATCGGAACCTTGGCGGGTTTCAACTTGCTATATTGAT
>CAVOHL010000005.1:0-107130 GCA_963695665.1 uncultured Alphaproteobacteria bacterium | reverse complement strand
TCCTCCGACAAACTTTCGAAACGGGCACCGACAGTTTTTTTCGTCGGACTTTTCCAAACGATCCAGGCCGATGATTCTACGAAATCGCGCGCGTCAGGCAACTGAAAGCGTACTACCGGGAGGTGATCGGTCTCGAGAATCTTGGCGGCACGAACGCAGAAGCCGGCTTTGCTGAGATTGGCCATGAGGCCGCCGTTGCCATCGTTGAGTTGCACGTAGGTGGAGGCCGTCATAGGGAGGCGGTGTTGGGCGCGCCTTTCTGGAAGCGGTTGGGCATTCGAGGAAACAGTGCTCTTTTCTTCGTCTTCGGGCTCGGATTCGTCTATTTCGGGCTCGTCCAAGGGGCTAGAGAGTGCGGAGGAAAAGGGATTCAGATTCTTTGAAGAGCTTTGGCTTTGGCCAACGGTTGGTTCCTGCGCGAATTCCTGATTGACGGGTTCGTAGCGCGGAAGTTCCCGAGGAATTTTCGGCGATGCCGAAGACACTGCGGAACCATTAAGTTTTTGATCGCCATTGGAGTACCCAGAAGTTTGCGAATCGATCCATTTGTTAATCTGTTCGCGGGCGGCGAGAGGAAGATCGACGAAACGCACACCGGCGCGCTTTTTAGTTTCGCCAATCCAGTTGATTTCGCCGGAGGTTTCGATGGTTTCGAGCGAGCGCGGAAGCTGAAAACGGAAGCGTAAGGTTTGGTTGCCAACCAAAGCTTGAGCGGAGGCCACCGCCATGCCGCCCTCGCTGATGTCGAGAATAATTCCGCCGTTACTGTCACCGATTTCGATGTATTCGGTGGGCCGAACGGGGTGACGAGGCTTTTGACGGCGTTCGGTGGTCAAAGGACCTTTCAGTGGCATCCGCGGTAGTGAATCTGGCATAACCAGGCTCCGAAGATTAGCACTGACTGTGGGCGCAGGAGTGCTCCAGGGTCAAGTATACGCGTGCGGAACTGCGCGCTTCAAGGTACGAACGTACCCCAACTGAGCTACATAGTGTCGCAAAAGGGTCAACGAGGCTTGACGGCTGGAGGCAAGGTGAGTGAAACGCGGCTAAGCCAGAAAGCACCAGCGATCTTATTATCAAGCTTTTGGCTGGGGAGTCGGACGATTCTGCACTATGAGCAAACGAGTTTCGGGGGGCGTATTCGAAGGAAAATGATTGCTCTGACCATGGTGTTGTGCCGATCAGCGGCTCGGTCGAGCCCAGAATTTTCGTGGGATCGTAGGCGTCGGAAATTTGCACGCCTACGCCGGCATCGGTGGTGATGGCTTGGGACCGGGTGAAGGCGGAAAACTTATATTTGGTGTGCGGTTGGGCGGGGACGAATTGAAGTACGGAGCCATAGTAAAGGTTTTGAGTGCCGTCGAACTCGACGCGCAGCGAACGAGCGTCGGCGCTTGGACCTGTGGGGTCCTGGTTGACAACGACACCGGATACCGGGAAGACGCGCCAGTCGAAAGCACCATCGAGAATATCGGCCTGGAGGTTGCCGTTGGTGATCAAGTTATTGGCGGACGCTGGTGAAGGGATGTGATCTGGAAAACGGGAGACGAGCGAGGACCATAACCGGGACGCGCTATCGAGTTCATGACCTTTAATCAGGGCATCCAGGAAGGGAAAGGCTTCCTTGGGTTCGAATGGCGAACTGAGGGAAAGTAAACGATTCCACGTTTCTTGCGCAGCAGAAAAATTGCCACGCTGCGTTTCAAAATTAAGATAAGCGAAGTACGAGGCTATATCCGGGGATAGAAGTTTGTCGATGACGGTTGACAGAATCGATGCCGGCGCGGTCGCTAAGCGCGAAGATTTGATTTTTCTCGATGATGTTGGAGGAAAGGATTTTTTTGAGCGCGGGTAAGGCTTCGTCGGTATTACCGGAGCGAATATAAAAATTCGCGAGCTTCCAATTGATATCGGGCGAGTTGGGAAATAATTGCTGGGCGCGCTGAAAAAGTGGCAGCGAGAGATCAGTGCGTCCGGCCCAGTCGTTGGCTTGGGCGAGATCGGCGGTGAAGGCGGCGTCGAAGGGAGATAAGCGCGCGGCGGTTTGATAGAGGCGGATCACCTCATTTGGATCAGGGCTTCGACCGTACAGGTGAACCAGATTTGCGAGTGAGGCGGGATATACCGGATTCGCGGGATCCCAAATCATGGCTTTTTGCAGAGCATCCGGGAGATTTTGGCGGGCGTAATAGGACGCCACGCCTTGCCGCGCTATGAAGACGATGAGGGTTAGCACGAAAGCGAAAAGCAGGATGCGCGATGTGATTGTCAGCTTACGATGCTTCACGAGCTTGGATTCCGTCAATCATTTCATCTTCATTTGTTTGTTCTGGCTAAGTATTCGCGATGTATTTATACCAGACGCGTTAACTGCTCGCGGCCGCTATGGCTGCGACCACGCGATGAATTTGCTCGCTGGTCAGCTCGGCGTAAATGGGCAGCGACAGAACTTCTTTCGCGGCTTTTTCGGCTTGGGGCAAATCTCCTTCATGATAGCCAAGCTTGGCGAAAACCGGCTGCAAGTGCATGGGCGTCGGATAATAGACCGTAGTGCCGATGCCTTGCTCGGATAAGGCAGATTGAACGCGGTCGCGATTGGCTACGCGAATTGTGTATTGATGATAGACATGCTCTGCCCAGGGAGCTTCGACTGGAGTGACAACTCCGGGAATGGCTTTTAACAACTGACTGTATGAGGCGGCATTTTTGCGACGAGCCACTCCCCAATTGTCGAGGTGCCGCAGTTTAACGCGTAATATGGCGGCCTGAATTTCGTCCAGACGGCTATTCCAGCCCTGTTCGGTGGCGTAATATTTTTTGGCGCTGCCATGGTTGCGCAGGACGCGCAAGTGTTTCGAATAGGTTTCGGAATTGGTGACAATCATGCCGCCGTCGCCGTATGCTCCGAGGTTTTTGCTGGGGAAAAAACTGATGCATCCCGAGGTCGCCGAGGCTACCGGTTTTGCGATCTTTATACTTGGCGCCGATGGCTTGGGCATTGTCCTCGACGACTTTCAGATTGTGGCGTTGCGCAACGGCGTTTACAGGGTCCATGTCCGCGGGATGACCGTAGAGATGGACGGGCAAGATGGCGCGTGTGCGTGGAGTAATTTTTGCTTCCAGCTGAGCTGGATCGATGGCGAAGGTCGACGGATCGATATCGACAAAAACTGGAACGGCGCCGAGGAGCGAGACGGAGTCGGCGGTGGCGATAAAACTGAAGGTCGGCAGCAAAACTTCATCGCCAGGGCCCACGCCAGCGGCGTGAAGAGCGAGCAATAAGGCATCGGTGCCGGAGGCGACTCCGACGGCGAATTTAGTGCCGCAATATCTGGCAATTTCTTCCTCGAGCGCCTGAACTTGTGGTCCGAGGATGAATTGCTGCGATTCCACGACAGCGTTGATGGCCGTTGAAATTTCGCCCTTGATGGAGAGCCACTGAGCTTTTAGATCCAGTGGCGGGATTGGCTCGAGGTCTGGTTTTGGTAGTCTGCGAATCAGTCACGTTTTAACCTTCCGCTTTATAGCATTCATAAAATTCAAAATGTAAACACAGAGGATTACTTACAGTAAAACAGATCAAGCTCAAGTTTACGCTTGGAATCCTCGACGCTGAAACCGTAGGAAACTAATTTGTGCCCGCGCGATTTATTTGTTCAGGAGCGTATTTAGAAGCGAAGCTAAGCGGCCTTCCTGGAGGTCCGAGGTAGCAGTCATGGCGGTGCTGTTTTGGTCAGTCAGCTGGGCTAACTGCTGAGCAAAGATGCGCACGGCGAATGCGTGGGGCACATAAATATTCTGAGTCGGCGCGACGATCGTCCATCCAGATTTGGTACGCTGCATTTCCCAGCGTTGCTCATCGTGATGGGCGGCTTTGTCCAAGACGCCTGACGTCAGAGTTGCCTCCGTATCAATGCTAACGCTCGCCCATCCATGCTTGCCTTTGAACTCCAGTTGCTCGACGCGCAATTGAGTGAAGATCACCACCGTGGACTTGGAGTGCAGGAGGGAGTCGGCATTCAAGCCCTGAGAAACGGATTGATACGTTTTGGAAATAGCTTCCTTGACCTGTTCGGTCGTGGGTTTTTTGTTTCCAATATTTATCAAAACCTTGGAAGGTACTGATGGTCGATTTCTTCTGCGTTGGAGACCTGCTGAATCGGCGAGTCGTCATCGCTACTAGAAAGCGGGTCTAAAGAGTCTCGCGATGTTACGTTTGTTCTGGCCTCGTCGGTGATCGATTGACTCACCAATTGGGTTCTAAAGTTGCCCTCCCGGTCGTTTCGGGGTGCGATCCGGCGCGCGGTGAGGATGGATTGGTCGCTGGCCGCACGATATCGATAGAACCGCGGGGTTCCTCGCCTGCGCCAATACGCAGAAGTGTAATCCTCAGTGTCCAGTCCAGAGCGTAACGAGCTGTAGAAGAGAGTGTTGACGCGGATCGAGGACAAGACCGACATGACCGCGCCAGACGATCAAGTCGCCGGGCTGGGGCGCGCTTACGCGAACAAAGCTCGCCTGTCCGCGATAAAGGTCCGCGGATTTTGCATAAGGATACGGAAAGCCCGCGAGGTCGTAAATATCGTTTACCAGGTGCGAGCAATCGGGCTTTGCGCGTTTACCGCGTAGAGAATCGATGGTGATCGGAGATGGCATCAACGATTGCCAGCCCCTCGTCGCGAGTTAACAAGACGATATGCTTCGCGGTGGCTTTCCTGGGAGGCCGTGGCAGGCAGCGGACAGAGCGACAACGCGGCAAACACCGTTAGCACACAACAAAATACGAACGCCAAGCCGTGCCGCAACTGCCCAGGTCGGCTGTTACGTGAGAATCGAATAACTTTCTGAAGTCATCGCCCGGCTCATTTTAGAAACACCAATTTAAGGTTACCGTGACGTTGGCCACAATAGGGTTTCCATGACGGTCAGGTCAGTGTGTGGAAGGCACCTGCCCGGTGGTACAGAAGGGATTGCCACCCAGCCTTTCGATGCTCTGATAGTCAGGATTGGGTCGTGTGCCTTCAGGCGCGACATCCTATCCGCCAAGTTGCTGTTATTTGCATCGATTGCTGGATTCGGACAGTGCGGAACGTTTATATCCAGGAAACCGTGAACTTTATGCGTACGTTTCGGCGCGAACCCGCTTGTTAGACTACGGCATAGGACACGCGTCCCCGCGCATGAGCCCCCACGAAACCGAACGCCTGAATTTTGGCCGCCAGATTGTGTACGCGCGGCCCATCAGCGTGCTACTGGCGCTGATCGCGGTCATTGAACAACCGGCAACGACATATCCTCGCTATGCGCTTAAGCTTTTTAATTGGCTACCTGGTAATTTCGCTGTTGGCTATTCCTGCTGAATGGATTTTTCGTAGCCGGTCCTGGCATTTGCCGCTCACGGTCGACCTTCTGGCCTTAGGCGTCTTTTTGTACATCAGCCCGTTTTCTGTAGCCTTGTGGTTCCCATATTTATTCGTGTGCTACGCATCGGGATCGCGCTGGGGGCTTACTTCCGCGATTCCCATTGCGGGCGTGCTTTCCCTCGCGTTAGTAGTACGAACCGCGCTTGAGGGACAGATCGGGTGGATGCGTGCGATCGGGTGGATCGCGCTTGTCGTGATTACGTTTGCAGCCGGCGGAGGACTGGCCTTCCTAGGAGATTTGAGTCGACGGTATGTGGCGGAAAACGAATTTTTGTCGCGTATCACCGGGACCATGCAGGTTGACCAAGGGCTGGCCGAATCTTTACGTTTATTGCTGGAAGAACTCGCCAGCGCTTTTCGCACCGAAGAAGCCATGCTCGCCTTTCGGGACGTCGATCTCGAACGCATTTTCTTGTGGCGCCTGAAGGCCGGGGAAAGTGAACGGCTCACTCCTCAGGCGTTGCCGCTGTCGCGCTGTGACGGATTTCTTCTGGATGATATGGACGCTACGGTGTGTTGGAACAGCCTTACGGGCGAGGGCTCGGGCTTTGGCGTGGAACCGGATGACCCATCGCAAATTGAAGAACTTTGCCCAGGTTGCCAGGGACCACTCAACATGAATTGAAACTACGCTCTCTAATGAGTGTGACGTTCGACCAAGCAGGCCAGCCGGCGGGCCGAATTTTCCTTATAAATCAACGAGATCACCGGAAGCCCTTTCAAAAAGCTGATCTCGCCTGGCTCGAACGCATCGCCCGCCACGTAGGTCCTGCGCTTGAGAATATCTTCCTGCTACGGCACCTGCGCGCACGCGCCATAGAAGGGGAGCGGAGTCGAATCTCGCGCGACCTCCACGATGGTATTCTCCAGACCTTGCTTAGTATTGAGATACAGCTAGACGTGCTGCGCCGTCGCGTGGCGGCCTCACCAGAGCAGTCCGTAACCAGCCTGGCGGCGTTGCAACAAACGGTACGAAATGAGTCCGCGGAGTTGCGGCACATGGTCACGGACTTGCGACCGTTACGGGTGCAAAGCGCTGACCTAGTCGACCTGATGCGAGGATTTGCCGAGCGCTACCGCAATGAGTCCATCGTTGCGCTAGACCTGCTGATCGATTCGGCTGAAATCCACGCTCCGGACCGCGTTTGCCGCGAGATTTTCCAGATATATCGTGAAGCACTCAACAATATAAAAAAGCATGCTAAGGCTTCCCATGTCGTGGTAAAACTGTCACAGGATGACAGCGCCCTGGTGTTAGTCGTCGATGACAACGGCGAAGGCTTTAGCTTCGCAGGACGATTCACCGGAGACGAGCTGGACCGCCTGCGGTTGGGACCCATCTCCATCAAGGAGCGTGCGCGTACTGTCGGGGGAATTCTGACAGTGGAATCGAACCCTGGACATGGAGCGCGGCTAATCATCGAAATTCCGCTCGGCTGACATGGCAAAAACTAAACAACAAATACGAGTCCTCCTCGCGGATGACCACGCGATTTTTCGCGACGGTCTCCGCAAACTGCTAGATTCCGATGAGGATATGTCCATCGTCGGAGAAGCGCAGAATGGCGTGGAGTGCATTAAGCTACTGGCCAAATTGAAGCCGGATATACTCCTGCTGGACTTGCGCATGCCGGATAAAGACGGGTTGGCGGTGCTCGAAGAGGTGAATTTCGACACGCTGCCGACACGCGTCATCGTGTTAACGGCTGCGGAAGACGATCGCGACGTAGTGCGCGCGATGCGACTGGGCGCTCGCGGTGTCGTTTTGAAACAATCCGCCACCGATTTGCTGGTGAAAAGCATTCAACGCGTTTTTGCCGGCGAAATTTGGCTCGATAACCGCATGACCGCCGAGGTGATGAAGGCGTTCTCCAAGTCTTCGGAGTCCGGGCCACGGCGAGAGAAGCCGCTATTGAGCGACCGTGAGAAAGAGATCGTTCAGCTGGTGGCGCAAGGGTTTCGTAACAAAGAGATTGGCGAGAAACTGTTCATCAGCGAACAAACGGTGAAGAACCACCTGCACAATATCTTCGATAAACTCGGTGTGTCGGACCGCCTGGAGTTGGCTTTGTACGCCATACATCACCGGCTAATCGACCAGACCTAGGCGGTTACCGTCACGCTCTGCAAGGAAAACTGAACGCTGTCTGCCTTATTGTCCGCGCCTCACACGTTATTTATGCCTAATGTTTGCCGGCGCTCGGCTACGGTCTAGCGGAAATACTTTTAGTTGCCACTTCACAGGTACGGAGGTTGGCGCGAAGCAGGTGGTCTTGTCGCACGCTTGATATTCCAACTTGCCCGTGATGGTGACAACTCTGCCGTCTTTCCCAAGCGAGCCGGCAAATTCAGACCCGGAGTTCACTTTCAAGTCCTGGGTGATCTTAAATGCGCCCTCAAATACCGGTACGCGCTCTTTGATGGCCGATAAGTAAAGGATTTTCGACTGCGGGTAAACGGCCGGCTTCAGGTCCATCTCAGGAATAGGATCAATCACTAAAAGAATAGGCTGGTAGCCGTGAGTGCCTGGCGCGTAGACGTGTACGTCGGGCGGCAGCCGCACTTCCGCGCCCACGCTGATGCGAGTGCCGGGCACGCTGGTACGGTCGGATTGCTGCAATGCCAATTGCAGATGAGGCGCCTCCACGGTGTCCGTGACTTCCTGTCCCAATTCGGGAAAGAGTTTTGCGATGATGCTATTCCCTGTAAGCCGTTCCCGGTACTTCGCTTCGAAAAACTTTTCTCGAATCACGCCGTTGGCATCAATGAAGTAATATCCCGGGCGTGCAAAGCCCTTCTGCATACCTGTGGCTTCGCGGTTTAGAACGCCGTACATCTGGATCACGCGCGATGCAGGGTCCGCCAGCATTGGGTAGTCGATCTTGTGACGCTCTGTAAAATATTTGAGGATCGCTTCCGAGTCATAACTGATGGCGGCGAATTTCACACCTTGCTTTTCGAATCGGGGAATTGCGCTCTGCAGCTGGACCAGCTGCCCTTTGCAAAAGGGTCACCAGTCGGCGGAGCGGAAAAAGAGGAGTACCATGCCATTCGGTCCCTTCAGAGTTTCGAGAGTTTGCACGTGACCGTTCTGATCGATGGCTGAGAAGCTAGGGGCCTTTTCGCCAACCGCCAGTCCAATGGACATCAATTCGAGGGAACCAAGGTGAATGGTCTCGCCGTCAAAAGTGCCGCGAACGGTGACGATGTCTCCCAATTTCGCGGTTATTGATTCCTGCGGTTCAAGGTCGTACATCACCCTATTGGTATCGTCATATAACGCTAGTTTCGCGTCCGGGAGGGTCTTTGTGCATTCCGGAGATTCGGCGAAGGCTTCGTCTGCGTTGCAACTGCTGGAAACCAGCATGCCGGACCACGTGCCTGAGCTCGAGACCGAGTTCTGACCTGCGACGGCGGCGCTGACAACAAAAAGGCCTGCGAAAATCCATGCGAAATTAATTAGAGGACGTCCACTCATTGGGATGCGATTTTACACGGAAAGTCATTGCTTACAATTCGTTCCAAAGTACAAACACAAAAATGGGCCTTTTGTGACCCGTCCTAGTACATTGGTACCCGCAAAGGTTCGAATTCTTTTGTACCCACAGTCCTATTGTTCCCGATGTGATACCCGGATACACTTCATTCGATCAGGAGGTTCCGCTTTGACCGGCTCAGAACGCCGCACTACCCAGCGCTTTTCCATGCGCCTTCCGCTCACCGTTCGTTGGACTACTGGTGCGGCCGTTGGTGAAACGAGCACAGAATCCCGCGATGTCAGCTCCCGCGGGGTGTATTTCTTCCTTCAAAAAGATGTGAAAGAAGGTTCTGCTGTTGAAATTCTCCTGACGCTACCAAACGAAATTACTCTGGCAGGTCCAGTGCGCGTGCGCTGTCTCGGACGCGTGCAACGTACGGAGCCCCGTGAAGAGGGCGCCGTAGGCGTAGTGGCTGCTATCGAGCGCTACGAATTTCTGCGCGGTGAAGAAGAGCGCGCCTAGTTTTTTAGGTTGGTGTTTTAACTTTTTCCGGGGAACGGCGGCATCGCAGCGCAAGTTTCTCCGGTGTGACGAAAATTCGCCAAGCAGACGTTGTCCCCCTACTGCTGGCTGTCAGGCTTGAAAGACTTTCTGCTGTAGCAAGTTTCTTGCTCGCACCCTGCGGAGGCGGGCAGGATAAGCCGGGGCTCCTTGGCCCCTCAGCGAAGCGCCCCGGCTCTATTTTTTTTCGCGAACCGCCCCTCGATTTAACCCGCCTCGATTCCCAGCGTACTCACCGTTCGGCGATTGTTAGGTTGTTATCTGTGCGCCCCCTGTCCTTCGGGTCAGGCGACATGGAGATGCGCATAAGAGATGATGGACCAGCCGGAATGAAAAAAGAATGGGGAGAAAGATGTCTATTGCGAACGAGCCTGCCACGGAGACGGAAACGCTGAGTGAAATTCAGGCGCTGGATCGATCCGAAATGTCAGTAAGCGAAACGGATAAATTGGAAATGTCAGCGTTCGAGGAGCGTCCTGCGAAACCGACGGCCGTGGACGTTTCTGCCGACGCCGTTGGCTTGCCGGCCGAAGCAATCTTCTGATGTGCATTCCACTGATTTGCAATCCTCTGGGGCTGTCTGGGGCGCGGGCTCTTGATTTGACCTCAGAGGCAACGCAGGCTTCGAGCATTCCACTGATTGAGCTCGCTCAAATTCTGGATGAACACAAAATGTGGGTGGAGTCCGGAGGAGATGAGGGTGCAAAAGCCGATTTAACGGGAGCAAATCTCGCAGGCGCTGATTTGACCGGTGTGAACCTACAAGACGCGATTTTGACCAAGGCGAAGTTGACGAGCGCGGATTTATCGATGGCGAATCTGCGAGGAACGAATCTCGTTCATGCCGATCTGCGCAACGCGACTTTGCTGGGCACCGAATTGCGTGGCGCCAATCTTATGGGGGCAACTTTATACGGTGCGGAAGGACTGTGGGTTGGCAGGCTTGGCGGCACGAATCTTTTCGATGCGCTATTGCCGGAATCGGTCGCGGAATTCAGCAACACGAATCCGATCGCGGAAGCCAGTAAAGTAGCGAGATTCTTTTATTTCACGACCCTAGCGGTGAGCGCCATTTGCTGCCTGATGATCCTTTTCACCACGGATGTGCGCTTGCTTCTAAATACGTCTGCTTTGCCCTACATATCTCGGCAATGCGCTACCTATGACGGGATTTTATCTTGGCGCTCCGCTGGTGCTATTTGCCTTGTATCTGCGATTTCATTTCTTGCTGCTGCGCTTGTGGGGCAGTATCGCAGCGCTTCCCGCTGTCTTTCCGGACGGACAAACGCCCGAACGAGACGGTCCGTGGTTTTTGATGGGATTGATACGCAAACATTTTCGATGGCTGCGTGACGGGCGCTCGCCCCTGGCGGTGCTGGAGACTGCGATTTCCATGGCGCTGGGCTACTGGGTAGTGCCCGCGACGTTGCTGCTTTTCTGGGTGCGCTACCTGGTGCGTCAGGATTTTCGCGGAACGCTGCTGCAAGTCCTGTTGATCACCGTTTCCGTGGCGGCCGCCACCGGCTTGCCAGATATTGTCTCCCGCGTGTTGCGATCGGGAGAAATTCGCATTGCAAAATCAAAGACTTTCTTTCGACTGGCGCTGTTGACCATGCGCGCGGCGCTGATCATCGGCGGTGTCTTGCTGATTATTTCGCTGGGGTAATTCGAGGATTGCCAGCGGATCGAGACATTGCTTCTGAGCACTCTTCGGCGAGCATGCGGCGATGGGCCTCGGAACTATTTCAAAGCGTGGGCTATCGTCCATACGCGGACGTGACGGAGGCAGTTATATCCACACCGCCAGCCGCCAACAATTGGACGGAAGCGGGCATGGCAGAGGTGCCGGGCGCGAGACTGAATCAGATGAATTTGCGCTTTGCACGCGCTTATCGCTCTTTTCTGATGAATGCAAAACTTTGGCGTGCCGATCTGGAGGGCGCATACCTTTCGGAAGCGGACTTGCGCGGCGCGAATATGCGTGAAGCGGTGATGCGTTCGGCCAATTTCAATCGCGCGCAAGCTAACCGCGCGGTTCTGGTGTCAGCCAATGCTGTTGGCGCTCAATTTATTTCCACAGATCTTCGCGGTGCCGATCTTTCCTATGGAAATTTCGACAATGCGGACTTGTCGACTGCCAAGGTGACGGGATCTTCGTTGTATGGCATCAGCATGCGCGGAGCGCGTCTGTTGCGAACGGACCTTTCCGCGGACGGACTTGCGCGATTCGAAACTGGACCATGCGGTGCTTTCTTTTGCAAATCTGCAGGACGCGGATATGTCTTCGGCAAAACTTGGCTGGAGCGACTCTGGCCGGCGCGCAGATGAAAAACACGATTCTCTTGGATGCGGACCTGAAGAATGCGGATTTGCGCGGGGCATTTCTGAGTGGCGCACTCCTGCGTGGGGCGGAAATTGACGGTGCAAATCTTGCGGGAGCGGAGATGCACGGTGCGACCGGTTTATCGGCGGGACAAATATGTTCCGCACACTGGCAAGATGCATTGCTTGATGCGGAATTGCTCAGCGAAACTCAGGCGCGATGTGGGACACCCGGCACAAGTGTCAATGCTTCCAGACCAGCGCCGCAGGCTGAATGCTTCACCGACTGCTGCTGCAACGGTTGCTGCGCCTGCAGCGGATGTCTCTAAGCTTGGTTCAGTACAGCCAGGCGCACCTCGCAAGCAGATACAGTTGCGGCAGCCAAGTTTGAAACCGGTCTCGGAGAAGGCAGTCACCACCAAGGCGAAACGTAGCGACACAGGAAAGAGCAAAGAAACCACGCCTACTCAAGCAGGCTCCGACGCAACAAAAACAAAAAAGAAATCATCAGCGCCTGAAAATCCAAAAGCAAAGACAGATACAAGGCGGCGACGGTCTCCGCACCACAATAACGAAGTGAAACGTAAAGGCTCTGGATTAAGTGGAGGATATGCGCTGTCAAAGGCTGTCACGCTTCCTCGCCGAAACGCTTAATGTCTTCCGGCCCATCTTTCAGTGGACCGACTCCACGTCCCTGCACTAACTCGCGAATTTGCGCGACGATATCAGGATTGGCAAGCGTGGTGATGTCGCCGGTGTCCAAATTGTTGGAAATGGCAGCCAGCACACGCCGCATGATTTTGCCCGAACGGGTCTTGGGCATGTCCGGCACGATGTGAATTTTTTTGGGGCGCGCGATTTTGCCGATCATCGTTTCTATGGTGGAGATGATTTTGTCCTGCACCGCTTTGCTCGGCGGAATTCCCGGTTTCAACGAAACGTAGACTTCCGGCACCCGGCCTTTCACTTCGTCGACCACCGGGACGACTGCCGCTTCCGCAATTTCGGGAATGGTGAGGCACGCGGACTCCAGTTCCTTGGTGCCCAGGCGGTGCCCAGCGACGTTGATCACATCATCGACACGCCCAAGAATCCGGTAATAACCGTCAGCCGGCAATACCGCGCCGTCGGCCGCGTAGTATGGCCAGTCACGCCAGTCTTTGCTCTGCGGATGCTTATTATATTTTTTGTAGTATTGATTGACGAAGCGTTGCGGATCGCCCCAAATGGTCTGCATGATGCCAGGCCACGGATTGCGGATACAGATGTTTCCGGCATTTCCGGAACCCGCGGTGACTTCATTGCCGTTCTCATCCCAAATTACCGGATAAATTCCCAGAGCAGCAGGACCGGCGCTACCGGGTTTCATGGCATCCAGCGCGGGTTTAGTGGTGCACAGGAAGCCGCCTGTTTCTGTTTGCCACCAGGTATCGACGATCACGGCTTCGCCTTTGCCGACGACCTGGTGATACCACTTCCAGACTTCCGGTTCGATGGGCTCGCCCACGGTAGTCATGTGCTTGAAGTGATAGTTATATTTCTTGGGCTCGTCACCACCCGCTTTGCGGAGCATGCGGATTGCGGTTGGCGAAGTATGAAAAATGTTGACGTCCAGGCGTTCGGCGATGCGCCAGGGTCGGCCGGCATCGGGAAATTGCGGAACTCCCTCGTACAAAACGCTCGTGGCCGCCAGCGCCATGGGGCCGTACACAATGTAAGAATGGCCAGTGATCCAACCGATATCGGCCATGCACCAATAGACGTCGCTAGGATGAATGTCCTGGTAATACTTTGAGGTGCCGGTTACGTAAGCCAGATAGCCGCCGGTGCGATGTTGGCAGCCCTTGGGCTTGCCGGTGGTGCCGCTGGTGTACATCAGGAATAAGGGAGCCTCGGCATCCATGGAAACAGGTTCCACGATGTGCCCTCGAAAATCCTTCAGAACTTCATCGACAAAAAAATCACGCTTCATGATCATGGGCGATTCGGAATTGTATTTGCCGCTGTAGCGGCGCCAGACCAGAACTTTGTCGATATGCTGTCCTTCTTTTTCCGCGTTTTGCACGGCGATGTCGGCATTGCCTTTGTGATCGACCCACTTGCCATTTCTGAAATAGCCATCGGCATAAATCAGGATGCGACTGCCGGAATCCGCGGCACGCAAGCCGCAAGCTTCTCCGCTGAAGCCGCCAAAGACCACGGAGTGCACCACCCCCAGGCGCGCGCAGGCGAGCATGGTGATGGGCAGTTCGGGAATCATGGGCATGTGAATGGTGACGCGATCGCCGGTTTTCAATCCGGCGAAATCGCGCAGCATGGCGGCGACTTCATTCACGCGGCGGTAAAGTTCCTGGTAGGTGATTACCGTGGCTGATTCTTGTTCTGGTTCGGGAACGAAGATGAGCGCGGCCTTATTTTTGTATTTCTCGAGGTGCCGATCGACGCAGTTGTAGCAGGCGTTTAATTTACCGCCGACAAACCATTTCCAGAAAGGCGGCTCGCTGGTGTCCAGAGTGGTGTGCCAATACTGGTCCCAGTGCAGCAGTTCAGCGTATTCGCGGAAGCATTCGGGAAAATGTTTCTCGCTAAACTTTTCTACCATGGCCGGGTCTTTCAGATTGGCCTGGCCTATGAATTTTGCGGACGGCTGGAAGTACTCTTCTTCCTTCCAATGTACGGCAATTTGCGCTTCGGTCAGCTTGCGCTCGCCGTGGTTTTCATTTTTTTTGGGCTGCTTTTGTTTTTCTTGAGGTTTTCCGCGAACTTTGGCCACGTTACGGGCTCCCGTGAAGAATATGCAATTGTGCCGTCACCGAGCATAACGCCACTTGACGTGGCGCCTCAAGGCAGAGGCCGCAGGTCACGCGCGAGGACAAGATTGCAAGTTGCCGATTACACTGGCGCCTCATCACGTGAATCACAACGCCGCCTAGCGCACTAAGGTATCAAATCGCCTGAAGCCACCTGAGGTGTGGTGCCGACTTCGCTCCAGATTTTCGTGCCATGAGTTTCGCGCAGCAACAAGCTGCCGACTACAAAAGTGATAGAGGCAACAATCATGGGGTAATACAAGCCAGCATAAATATTTCCAGTAGCGGCGCATGACCATAGTCCAATGAGCGGCAGCAACCCACCGAAAACTCCATTACCAATGTGGTAGGGAAGCGACAGCGAGGTATAACGGATTCTCGCAGGGAAGGCTTCCACCAGATAGGCAGCGATTGGGCCGTAGATCATGCAAACGTAGATGACCTGCAGAAATACAAGAAACACGAGCATGGGCACGTTGGCGTTGGTGGCGTCTTTGGCCGGCACGCGATTTCCGGTGACGGGATCCACCGTCATGGCCGTGAGGGTCGTTGCGCCGGTAACTTTGTTCTTTGCGGAGTTCACGCCAACGACATTGTTTCCGGCGGCTCCTTGCATGCTTTTATAGATGGGGATGTAGGTAAGTACCGCGAGCAAGCAGGCCGCCATCATGAGCCATTTGCGGCCCACTCGATCGGAGAGCGCGCCGAAGAGCGTGAAGAAGGGCATGGACAGCAGCAAAGCAATGGCGATGATGATATTTGCGGTTTTCGCCGGGACTTTCAAAATTGTTTGCAGATAAAAAAGCGCATAAAACTGGCCGGTATACCAAACCACGCCCTGGCCGGCAGTCGCGCCAAACAAGGAAATCAGCACGCGCTTCAGGTTTTCCCATTTGCCGAAGGCGTCTTTCAGGGGCTGCGCGGAGGTCATGCCCGCGCTCTTGATTTGCGTGAAGATGGGCGACTCTTTCATCTTCAAACGGATGTACAGCGAAATGGTCACGAGGATGATGGAGATGAGGAAGGGAATGCGCCAGCCCCAATCCTGGAAAGCTTCTTTGGTCATGGATTGCTGAGTAAGAAGAATAACGATCAGCGAGACGAAGAGTCCCAAGGTGGCGGTGATCTGGATGAAGCTGGTGTAGAAGCCGCGCTTGTGATCGGGCACGTGCTCAGCGACGTACACTGCGGCGCCGCCATATTCGCCGCCAAGAGCCAAGCCTTGCAGCACGCGGATAATGATCAAAATAACGGGAGCGAACCACCCGGCGGTCTTGTAGGTAGGCAAGAGGCCGATGAGGGCGGTAGCGCCGCCCATGATACTCAGGGTGACGAGGAATGCGTATTTGCGCCCGACGATGTCACCGATGCGTCCGAAAAAGAGCGCGCCGAACGGCCGTACCAGAAAGCCAACCGCGAAAGTTGCAAGATATGCGATGTAAGCGAAGGTGTCGTTGCCGGGAGGATAAAATTTCAGCGCAAGGACGGCGGTGAGGCTTCCAAAGATGTAGAAGTCGTACCACTCGATCATCGTGCCGACTGCGGAAGCGAGGATGACCCGCCAGATGCTGTATTCCGCAACTCCGCCTGTTACGACATTTGTCCGGCTGGCCATACTTCCTCCTGTTAACGCGACCTGGTACCGGTCGGTGCCGAGAAAAAAGCTACGCCGGCACATTCCACTGGGACGCTTGCCTTCCTTCGCGAATCCCTCCGGTGATCTCGCAATGATGACGGCGAGCCAGAGTTTTAGCGACGGAAGGCGGGAATCGCACCGTTCATATATGGGCTGGGTCAAGTTGTCAAGAATGTACTTTGTCTCCGAGAAAGGGTGCGGTTAGGGGACGAGCAGTATTCGTGTTAAAACTCTGGCTTGACTCTAGAGCAGGCAATTTTTCTTTTTTTTTGCCGCAGCGGTGGGCGGCGCGATCAACGCTGTTGCGGGCGGGGGCAGCTTTGTGGCGTTTCCGGCGCTGCTATTTACGGGGGTGCCGCCGGTTCAAGCGAACGCGACAAACACACTGGCGCTTTGGGTGGGCACCACCGCGAGTGGCGGCGCTTACCGCCAGAAGCTGGACATCCCTCGACGGGTAATGATTCCACTTATTGTTACCAGTGTGATTGGCGGCGTCGCAGGCGCTCTTCTGCTCATCAAGACACCAGCGCAAACCTTCCTTAAGGTTTTGCCATGGCTGATGCTCGGCGCGACGTTGCTGTTTGCCTTCGGCAAGCACTTGACCGGACGCGTATCCGCGGGATTTTCTGGCGAGGCCACCAAGGGCTCCATGGTGGGAGCCGCAATTTTCGAATTGGCGGTGGCGCTGTACGGCGGCTACTTTGGTGGAGGTATTGGGATACTGAATCTTGCCATGCTTTCTATGCTGGGTATGACGGACATCCACGCGATGAATAAATTGAAGGTGATTCTGGGCTCGATAATCAACGGGGTAGCTGCGGTTGCGTTTGTCGTTACGGGATTTATTTTGTGGCCGCAAGCGGGAGTGATGACTGTAGGCGCGATTGCGGGCGGATATGGAGCCGCGCACTACGCGCAGAAATTGCCGCAAATCTGGATTCGCGGATTCGTGATTGCTACCGGAACGCTTATGACTATTTATTTCTTTATTCGTGCTTACAGATAAGTGGCGCTGGTCAATGTGGTATAGCGCAAAAAAAGCGCGCCGCAGGGCTTTTAGGCCGGCGGCGCGCTTTTACATTTCCAGTGCGTGACTCTTACTGAGCTTGTAGAACTTCGCCGGGAAGTACGAATCGCGCCGGTTTCGGGCCGCTGGCGATGCGCGGAAGATTTACCGGCAAGCGTCCTTGAGAACCAACGTGCGACACGATGGGAGCAGCGGTGCCATCATCGGCGCGCATACGCTCGATTTTGATTCCGAGGGTGCGTTCCAGTTGGAAGCAACTCGGAACGCTGTTCCTTGACGAACAGCGTGGAAGCTACGCCGTGTCCTCCGTTGCGTCCGGTGCGGCCGACGCGGTGGATGAAATTTTCGGCCACTTCCGGCAGGTCGTAATTGATGACGTGGGCGATGTCTTCGACGTGAATACCGCGTGACGCGAGGTCGGTGGCTACCAGGATGCGATAGCGTCCCTGCTGGAATCCGGCGAGCGCTGAAGTGCGTTGCGATTGCGAACGATCGCCGTGAATCATCGCCGCAGGAGAAACCCTTGCGGTTTAGGTTGTCGGCGATGCGCTCGGTTCCGCGCTTGGTGCGCGCGAAGACCAGGCAGCGTCCGGTTTCCTTGGCAAGCAAGCGCTGAAGCAATTCCATTTTGCGGTCCATGGCCACTTCAAAGGCCTGCACGCGAACGTTTTCGGAAGGCTTGAGCGTGGAGCCGAAGGAAAGGCGCACGGGCTCCTTCATGTAATCTTTTACGACGCGAACCATGGAGCCTTCCATGGTCGCCGAAAAGCACATGGTTTGGCGGTCCTTGGGAAGAATGGAAACGATTCTGCGAATCGCGGGAAGAAAACCCATGTCCAGCATGCGGTCGGCTTCGTCGAGGATAAGGATGCGCAAGGCGTTAAAGTGGAAAAGCCTGCGATCCAGATAGTCTTCCAGGCGGCCGGGAGTGGCCACCACGAAGCGGGCGCCTTTGCGGATGGCCTGGAGCTGTGCGCCTTCGGACAATCCGCCAACGACGAGCGCCGCGGGCATAAGCTGCTTGCCGCGCAGGGCGTTGTACTGCGCCACAACTTGCATGGCCAGTTCGCGCGTGGGGACGAGCACCAGGGCGTTGATGCCTGGGGTGTTTTGCTTCAAGAGCTGTTCGATCACGGGGATGAGGAAGGCCAGCGTCTTGCCGGTTCCGGTCATCGCGGTAGCGAGCACATCTTTGCCGGCGAGCGCCTGCGGAATCGCGGCAGCTTGCACCGGCGTCGGCATGGAAAACTTCGCCGAGGTCAGCTTCTCCTTCATATACGGAGATAGCGGCATTTCTGAAAAAGGTACGGAAACATTCTGCATTGAGTAGTTTAGCTTTCTTGCTGGTGGAGTTGCTCGCGGCACACACACTTAGGTGCGTGCTCAGGTGGCAACTCACAAAGCCAGCCTTAGTTTTGAATTACGCTGATAACGTACGGAGGAAACTGCAGGCGGGGATTCTCAGATGAAGCATTAACAAACAACCGAGGGACCGCACAACACAACCGAGGTGATAAGCGCAAAGACAGAGTAACACAGATTGCCTTAAGTTGATAGTACAGCGTATCCGACTTGCTCACGACGGACCAAAACTGGTCAAAAAAAAGTGGCGAGGGGCAGAGCCCCCCGCCAGACAGCAATCACTCTCCGCCATCGGTAACCCGCTTACGAGTAAGTTAGAAGGTGAAGCGGACACCAAGCCGGATGGTCCGCCCGGCCTGATACCTGTTTGGCTGACCGTAACCGCTGTTAATCGTGACTGGCCCGGGGCCTTTGCCACCATTAGCAGTGGTGTTCGATGGAGCTGAGTTCAACAAGGCCGCGAAGTTGTACGGATGCTCGACGGCCGAGTAGAAGGCTACGCCATCAAACAGGGTATGGCCGCCCGGCGCGATGAAATTCTGAGCGAAGCCACTGTCTATGTTCTCATCACCGCCGTCACGGACTGTTGATTAAGCAGGTTGGCAATGGTTGCTGAGAAACCGAGAGTTTTGCTCTCACTGATCTTATAGTTTTGCGTGAAGTTGAAGTCTGTCTGCTCGTACCACGGTGTGCGCCGCGTGAACGGGCTGCCCACCGTAATTACGCCGGTATTCGGGTCCTGTGTAACATTCACCCACTGACCTCGGTTGACGACGTCCATCGGAAATGCTCCGCCCGCATTCGGAACGTTGAATCCGGTCGCAAAGGCAAAGCCTGCATCCAGGTAGCTGGTAAGTGGTGACCCCTGGTACAGAACCTGGAAGATTCCGAACTCGGTGGAAAAGTGGCGCATCCAGTTCAGATCATAATAGACATAGCCCTTAAAGGTATTCGGGCGGTCTGTCGGCAAAAGACCACTCGAAGAACCGCCATTCGCGTTGAACGAGAAAAAAGGCTCATCGAAGGATCGGCCATTGTTCGGAGACATTGCGTCCGCCACCTCCATCTGCCTGGTCGGAACTGGTCAGACCAGTGTAGTTGCCCCACAGTCTGCTGTAGGTGTAGGAGACCATACCCGCCCAATGATTGCTGGTAGCCTTGGTCAGTCGAAGCTCAACAGCGTCATAGTTGCGTTGCGGCGGCAGGATGTTGGGACACGAAGGTGTGCTGGTTGGACTGCAGGTGGAGAATCCCGTGTCCCCAGGTTTGAATCCCGCGAGGAAGTTGTAAAACCCAGAGAATGTTCGATTAATGCCCTCACCCGGATTGACGATCACGAACGTTTCGCCAATCTTGGGGTTGAAAATCGACGAGTCTTCAATCACGTGGTCGATTCGTCGCCGGTCATAGCGGGCCTCAAAAGCCAGGGTGCGTGTCACTTGGAAGTCAAAGCCCACGGTGTATTCGTGCTGCTTGTAAGGCTTCAAGCCTGGGGCGACACCCTCTTCCGTGGCGGTGCAGGTGGGACACGTCGTTGGGAAACTGCGGAAATTCTGATTCTCCAGAAAGGTTAGTCCGGCGGGAGTCGCGCCTCCAAAGTTGGCTTGGCTGGTTGCATCAGGCCCGACACAATAGCGTTGATTCGCTCCAAATACGGGAGCAATCGACGCAATGTTCGCGGTGTCCAGTGCGTAGTAGCACTGCTGCCAGAACTGCCCACCAAACGAACTGATCGCCAGGTTAAGCTTCATCTGATCGTAGAACTGGCCGTACCCACCGAACACCTTCATCTTTCCGTTTCGAAAGGGATCCCATGCCACGCCAATGCGGGGAGCAATTTTGTCGCCCCAGCCAAAGTTAATGGGTGTGCTTATCCCCCCTGTCGGCTGGTTCTCCGCCGGTAAGGCTTCCTTCTCAATGCGCAGCCCACCGTTGATGGTGAGACCCTTAGCAATGGACCATGAATCCTGGAAGAAGAGAGAATGATTGTTGCTGGTAACGTTTCCGCCGGAACCGAAATCATACACACTGATGTACCCGTACTGCCCTTGGCACGTCTTGTGGGCGGCGATAAATGGAGCGCAATTCGCGGTGCCCGTGGGCCCCTGTGGACTGTAAGAACTTCCTTGGCCTACATAGAAATCAACACGCGGGACGTTGTAATGCTGGCTGATGTCGTTGGAAAGATGATTGAGCTGATAACCGAACTTGAAGTTATGTGTGCCCTTCCATCCGCTTTTGTACCACGCTAGATTAATGTCGACCTGCTTTGCCTTACTGGCATTGTGAGTGGTGAAATTGGGGCTGTTGGCGATGTTAAAGAATCCGCCGGGTTGCTGGTAAACAGCCGGAAGCGGATTGCCGAAGGCATCGAGGGCTCCTTTTCCGTTGGCGGTGAAATTTGTGAGCGTGCCGACCTGCGGGAACCCAAAGTCGTGATAATTCTCAAAGTAATATCCGAATCGGCCGGTCAAGATTAGGCGTGAGGTGAGATTGTAATCGGCGCCGACATTTGTGGTGGAATTGGGAGCGGTGTAGCCAACGCTGTGAGCAAAACTACTCGGCGCGACGGCGGAACTGATGTTAAATTCTCCGTTAGCCGCGTCCGGAAATGGCAAGTTTTCGCCGGTCAGCTTTTGAAGCTGGTAAAGCCAGGAGCCAAACAGGCGAAGCTTGGAGGTTACGGCCGCGTCAACACGAGCCGTAGTGTAGTAGGTCTGGGAATTCTGGCTGAATGCAACCGGGCCTCCAGCAGGTACAACACCTCCAGTCGGATAAACGACGGTGCGCTCTAGGCTGTTGAACTCCGGATTGAAACCTACAAAGCCGAAGATGCGATCTTTCCAGATGGGTCCGCCGAATGTGAAACCCGGGAAGACATCACCAGTTTTGTCTTTCTTCGGCACATATTCCTGAAAGTTCGGATCCGTTAGCCCCCAAGACTTTGTGAGTTGGCTCGAGTTGGGATCGTAGCGGCTGAACGTGGACGGCCGAGAATCCATCGCATCGTTTTCGTAGTAAGAGAATATGGAACCGTGATAGTTGTTGGTGCCTTTCCGCATGATCACGTTCACCACGCCGCCCAACGCACCACCGTGCTCCGCCTGAATACCCGAGTTCTTGATCTCCACTTCTTGAATGAAGTCGAAAGGTACGCTCGTGCGGGAGTAACCGCCAATCAGGTTCGCCGTTTCCTGGCCTTCCACAAGGTACGAATTCTCAGAATCCGAGCCGCCAGCGACCGAGAAACCGTGATCGCCTCCGTTGGCGGTGCTCCCCGGCGAAGAGCCGCCGCTACCGTTGCCTGGATATCCGCCCACAGATGAGTTACCCATCAAGGGCTCATTGCGAGCCGACGGCGCGAACTGTATTACCGACTGAAAGCTCCGACCGTGAGGGACGAAGTCGATTACATCTTGCGTTACGTTGGTCGTCGTCACGTTGGTGGTCACGTCGATTTGAGGAGCTGCGCTGCTCACCTCGACTACCGTTTCGGATCGACCAACCTCTAGCGTAAAATCAACATTGGGCAAGCGACCTACTTCGAGCGCGACTTCACGCTTCGCCGTCGTAAACCCTTTCGCCGTCACGGAAACCGTGTAAGTGTCGGGTGGGAGATTCGCAAATCGGTAATAGCCGCTGCATCCGTATCAACGCTCTTAGTGCCAACGAGGGTTTTGGCGGAAACCTCCACAGTGGCCCCCGCTATCACGGCTCCGGACGCGTCCTTGACCGTTCCTTGCAAGCCAGCGGTGGTCTCCTGCGCCGCTACCTGGAAGGTGCACCCGAGCACTAAAGAAACGCACAACAGTAACAACCCATCTTAAGAAACGCATTCCCCCTCCATCATCATCTGAGATTTCTGCAAAGGCCCGTATTCCCTGCGACTGCCGTATGAATTTACAACTGATCAATCCAGACAGGTTGCATCCTCGTGAATACAAATATTCAATAGAGCCGAACTCTGGAATGTCTCGGGAAACCCACTTATAGATTCGTGATTTAGAAATACTATGCAACAACGTGGCCAAAATAACGTGGGCTTAAGTTGATATTTTTCTTTAAGTTTACGCTGAGATTATATGTCCACTCGTAGAGAGGCTCCGATAAATGGGATGAATTATCCATAACATCATAGGTTTATAATTCACGTCGCCTGGCAATCGGAGCGCCGTGACAGTACCGCTTGTGTTAGTCCCTAGCTTGGCTCTCACCTGGTCAGTCGTTTCGATCTTTCAATTGGTTAGTTCACCTTGATTCAGCAATGGACCAGCACATTTGAGAACGTCGTGACATTCAAGTTCTTGTACCTGTGCGAAGCCAGGGTCCAAAGTTATTGAGCTCAACACATAAATAACTGGGGGAACATGTTCCTCGGTGATCCCACGATGGACGGGTGTGTCAGAGGAATCAAACCTGTTTCGCTTCGGCGTTTTTGCTTGGATAATTCGAAACTTTGCTGCTCCGCACGGCGAATTCCGCGCTATAGTTAGCTTCTAAATTTCCATGATAATTTCCGGCATGATTCCAGTGAGGCGAATTTCATGCTGATTTGGCGATTGCTGCGGACCGTTCTCTTCGCCTGAACTTTTCTGTTTTGTGAGTGCCTGCACGGGGAACGCCCAGGTGTTCTCTGCGCCAACGTCCTCCAACAGGTTCGGCACTCTCACGAGCCTCGATTCCATTCAAACAGTCCGGATCGACAGCAACGTATTCCTCATCAACGGCCAGAGGCCGGAGGCCGAGCAGCCCGCTACAGGCCCCGAGCGGTTCGATTTCAAAACTGGACCTCAAATCCCCCGCCAAAGCTCGCCACGAATACGAAAAAGGCTACCAATTTCTAATGAAAAAAGATTTGGAAGCCGCCATAACCCATCTGACAAAATCACTCGCCATTTATCCAAGTTTCGTGGCCGCGCACAACGCTCTTGGTACGGCCTATCTAAATCAGGGGCAGAACCAGCAGGCCCGGGAGCAGTTCGCCCAAGCGGTTGCGCTTGATGATCATCTGCCGAATTCCTATTTAAATCTTGGCTGCGCTGAATTGGCGCTCGATCAATATGATGATGCGGAAAAATCCCTGAAGACCGCTTCCTCCATCGCTCCACTTGATCTTCAGCTACTCACCGCCTTGACTTACGCAGAATTTTTGAACCGGGACTATCCCGCGGTGATCGCCACCGCTCGTCGAGTACACGAAAGCAAACACGAGGGCTCGGCATTAGTCCATTATTTTGCGGCCGGAGCTTTCGCGGCACAAGACCATCTCACTGACGCTCAACATGAAATGGAAACTCTGTTGCACGAAGATCCTAAGTCGCCCTCAATCACCCAATATCGGCAGATTCTGGATCAGCTTCACGCGAAACAAGCTCACCTTGCCGCAGCCAAGCCGCACTCCGCTGATGTGGTAAATTCATCCCCCACCGCCGTCCAAGACATCGCATGGCGCGCCAAGCAAGCTTTGCAAGATAAGAAAGAAGAAATTCAGATCGCTGAGGCAGAAGCTGAACCGGATCCGACTTGTTTCGAGTGCCGCATGAATCCTCCGATCGAATCTGGTATAGCACCGAGTTTTATTCCATTGTCGGCCCAGTCTCAAGCGCATCTGTCCGCGTCAGTTCTCCGGGTCACGGTGGATGAGGTAGCTATATTTTTCGCTGCTACCGATCACGGAAAATCGGTAGTGAACCTCACCGCCTCAGATATTGAAATTCACGACAATAGCCGGCCTCCCAGCGCCGTCCTCGCATTTCACAACGAGTCTGAATTGCCTCTGCGTCTCGGACTCATCATGGATACGAGTAGCTCTGTAACCGATCGTTTTCGCTTCGAGCAAGCCGCCGCCGTAAAATTTTTAGAAACAGTTCTCACGCACAAGGAAGACCTCGCCTTTGTCGTCGGCGTCAACAACTCGGTGCTTGTTGTACAAGACTTCACCGCAGATCACACGCTTACAGCTCGCGCAGTAAGTGCGCTCGCTCCTGGTGGCGGTACTGCCCTGTGGGATGCGGTGGCCTTCGCTGCCGATAAGCTGGCCAGGCGTCCCGAAACACAGGCCGTCGCGCGGATTCTGGTTGTCATCAGCGACGGCGAAGACAACTCGAGCAAGTCCACTCTCAAACAAGCCATCGCGAAGGCGCAGCGGGGTGAGGTTGCCGTCTATACCGTTAGTACCAGGGACGTGTCGCGCGAAGAGCCCAGCGCATTGATTGGTGACCGTGCGTTGAAGACACTCTCCGAACTCACGGGTGGCTCCGCCTCCAGGCCCGGATCAATTCACAATCTCAGCGCAAGCCTCGCCGACCTTCAGCAGGTAATCCGTGGCCGGTATTTGATCTCTTACACGCCCTCTTCTTTCCAACTCGACGGACGATACCGGCCCGTAGAGATCAAAGCCGAAAAAGAGGGCCATAAACTCACAGTGTACGCTCGCAAGGGCTACTACGCCTCGCGCCACAATCTAGTTCCGACCGTTAATGGGGCGAACGGCGGCGGGCAGGGTGGCATCGTCCGCGTCGCCTCTCTGCGGCCAAAACGCTTCTTGATGAAGATCACCGTAGCCAGCTACGGGAACTGAGTGCCGACGATCGGTCTGGGGTTTTATGGGCACATCAAATTGTGAGTGTTGGGGCTTAGGTTTAGCGGTTATTTTTATTTAGCGAGAGTGTTTTTGCTATAAATTCTCAGAGACATTATGAAAAACGGAACAGAGTTGGTTGGCAGAGGTTAGTCCGCAGAACCACCATCGAAGCTATACTCAGCACATGGAAATACCTGCCTCTGCTTTCTCGACAACCGACTGGAGTCAAATTCCAGTCATCGAACATGCTGGTAATTCTGGCAAGGCGTTGTGGCAGACGCAGAATTTTGGCGAGATTCGCGTGCGCATGGTCGAGTATTCTCCGGGGTATGATGGCGGATCACTGGTGCGCCAAGGGACATGTGCTTTTGTGCCTTGAGGGTGAACTGGAAACACGCTTGGCTGACGGCCGGACCTTTACACTGAGGCCGGGGATGAGCTATCACGTCGGGGATGGCGACCCACCGCATCGCAGTGTCAGCCGCGCTGGCGCCAAGTTGTTTATCGTCGACTGATTTATTCCTTAGTCATACTAATCCGCTATGCCCGCATCGATACTCTCCGCGCTGCAGCGTTATTGGGGCTACTCCTCGTTTCGTCCGCTTCAGGAACAGGTCGTGAAGAGTTTGCTAGCCGGGCGCGATGCGTGTGTTGTCATGCCCACCGGGGGCGGCAAATCATTGTGTTACCAACTGCCCGCGGCAATGACGGAGGGGCGCACTGCAATTGTCGTGTCTCCGCTGATTGCATTGATGCAGGACCAAACTGCTCAGTTGGAACAGATGGGCGTCGCTGCAGCGGTATTGAACAGTTCGCAGAATGCGGCAGAGCAATCCGCAATTTTGCGTAACGCGAAAGCTGGAAAGTACCGGCTAGTTTATCTTTCGCCGGAGCGATTGGCACGCCAAGACGCGGTCACCTGGTTGCGTGACACACCCATTTCTTATTTTGTGATCGACGAAGCTCATTGCATTTCGGAGTGGGGACACGAGTTCCGTCCTGAATACCGGCAGCTGCATTCCTTGCGAACGCAATTTCCAGATCGGCCCATCGCAGCGTTCACCGCAAGCGCCACGCAGCAAGTTCGCCATGACATCGTGGAGCAGTTGCAGTTGCGGGACGCGGACAAGTACATCGCCAGCTTCCAACGTCCAAATTTGCGCTATCACGTGAAGCAGTGCGATGCGCGAAGTCAACGCGGATTACTGCTGAGAGCGGTACAGCAGTATGCCGGAAGCAACATCATCATTTATGCGCCGACGATCACGCGAGTGGAGGAGACCGTCGCGTTCCTGGAATACAACGGGATTGCATCCGTCGGATATCACGCGAAGATGGACAGCGCCACGCGAAGAAAAAATCAGGAACGCTGGATGAGCGATGAAGTGCGCGTGCTCGTAGGAACAATCGCCTTCGGCCTGGGCATAAACAAGGCAGCGGTACGCGCGGTAATTCATTTGTCGTTACCGAAATCGATTGAGCAGTATTACCAGGAAGCAGGGCGCGCGGGGCGCGATGGTCGAGCCGGCGGACTGTCTGATGCTATGGCAAAAACGCGACGTGGGACTGCTAACCTACTTTGTCGAGCAACTAACGGACCCCGCAGAAAAAGCACGTGCATGGCAGCGTTATCACATCATCCGAAATTTTGTCGAGTCGAATAGTTGCCGACACCGGCAGATTTGTATTCATTTTGGCGAAACGCCGAAATGGTTGGCGTGTAACGCATGCGACGTCTGCAGCGGCGCGCCAGGTTGGGTCAGCGCGACCGCCGGTGACGAAAAGAAAACCGGATGAGAGCAAAATCGCTAATGTGAAAACCAAGATTACGGCGCAGTCAGGCATGCAGAGATGAACAGTGCATCTGAGAGAGCACTTGCGCGAATGGCGCCGGGGCATCAGCAGGGAGCTCAGTATGCCCGCATTCATTGTGATGCACGACACGACGCTCGACGAACTGTGTAAGGTGAGGCCCAGTACGCTTGCGCAACTTCGAAGAGTATCTGGATTTGGAGATCGAAAAGTGGAGATGTACGGCGCACAAATTTTGGAAGCCTTGAAAAAATTCGAGTCAAAGACACGAGGGGTTGGGGCGGGCTAGCGGGACGTCTGAACAGTTGCCATCTGAATTTCTTGGGTATAGGATTCAGCCACTTGAAATAGCCTGACGGTTGGCGGCACCCTTCAGTCACGTTTGCTGCCAGACCCGCAGCCCAACAGGAGTGTTGAGCCATGGTCAGATTCCTTCGTTTTACCTTAATTCTTTTTGTGATTAGCCAGTCCTTGTTTAGCGCAAAAAAAGCGCGTCGCGGTGCTGAACTTTGAGTACGGCACGGTGAGATCCAACACTCAGGCGATTTTTGGTACCGACCAGGACGTGGGCAAAGGCATCTCGGACATGTTCGTGCAAAAGCTGGTGCAGGACGGGAAATACTCCGTGATCGAGCGCAACGCACTGGATAAAGTACTGGGCGAGCAGAATTTTTCGAACAGTGATCGCGCCGATGCGTCGACCGCAGCAAAGATTGGCAGGATTCTGGGAGTGGACGCCATCATCATCGGTAGCATTACGCAATTTGGCCGCGACGACCAGCACACCAATATTGGCGCGGGAGGATACGGCGGATACGGATCCAGGTTGGGCATCGGTGGAATCGGTACGAAGAAGTCCAAAGCAGTGGTGGGCATCACGGCGCGTCTGGTAAACACGACCACGGGCGAAATTTTGGCGGCGGTGACTGGAAAAGGTGAGTCGCAACGCTCGGGCACTTCGCTGATCGGCGCCGGAGCAGGCGGTGGCAGCGGTGGCGGCGCAGGCCTGGACATGGGGAGCAGCAACTTTGGCCAGACGATTTTGGGTGAGGCCGTACAAGCGGCAGTTGCGGATACGGCGACGCAACTGGATACCGCAGCGGGAAATCTTCCGACGGTAAAAGTTTCTGTGTCGGGACTGGTAGCCGACGTCAACGGAAACACGCTGATCATCAACGTGGGCAGCAAAACCGGGTTAAAAGTTGGCGATACTCTTGATATCAACCGGCAGGTCCGCACGGTGAAGGATCCGGCCACCGGCAAAGTGTTGAAGGCCATTACCGATAAAATCGGAAGCGGCACGGTCACGCAAATCGATCAAGATTCGGCGACGGTAACATTTACTGGCACGGGACCAGCCAAAGTTGGAGACGTGGTACAGACCCCTTAAAAAGCTCGGTTAAGGATTAATCCTCTCATGATCGGCGAAACGATTTCGCATTACCGCGTGCTGCGCAAACTCGGTGGCGGCGGCATGGGTGTGGTCTACGAGGCCGAAGACATCAAACTCGGCCGTCACGTGGCTCTGAAATTTCTGCCAGATGACATCGCCACGGATCCCGCAAGCATTAGCCCGATTTCAGCGCGAGGCTCAGGCAGCGTCTGCTTTAAATCACCCGAACATCTGCACTATTTACGAAGTGGATGAACATAACGGCCAGGCATTTATTGCCATGGAATATCTGGACGGGCTGACTCTAAAACATACGCTCACGAACGGACACCTGGAGCTGGAGCAGTTGCTTACGCTAGGAATTGAGATCGCCGATGCTCTGGACGCGGCCCACTCTCAGGGAATAATTCATCGCGATATCAAGCCTGCCAACATTTTTGTGACGAAACGCGGTCATGCCAAGGTCCTGGATTTTGGTCTGGCCAAAGTGACCAAGCAGCAGTCCAGCGCTGGTGCCGGGAACAGTCTAACGACGATGGTTGAGGATCCGGACCAACTTACCACTCCGGGAATGGCTCTAGGCACGGTGGCCTACATGTCGCCCGAACAAGTTCGCGCGAAAGATCTGGATGCACGCACGGATCTTTTTTCTTTTGG
Organism: uncultured Alphaproteobacteria bacterium; assembly: GCA_963695665.1. GTDB lineage: Bacteria > Pseudomonadota > Alphaproteobacteria > Rhizobiales > Xanthobacteraceae > BOG-931. The sequence continues at coordinate 78,065 of CAVOHL010000005.1, read as the reverse complement.
TGTGGTGCTCTATGAAATGGCCTCCGGTCAATTGCCGTTTCGCGGAGAAACGTCGGGAGTAATTTTTGACGGCATTTTGAATCGCACGCCTATCTCTTCGGTGCGCCTGAATCCGGATCTGCCCGTGGCGCTCGAAGAAATAATTAATAAAGCGTTGGAGAAAGGATCGCAACCTGCGTTACCAGCACGCATCGGAGATGCGCAGTGACTTATCTCGTTTGCAACGTGACACGCAGATGCGGCCTTCCCCGGCTGCGGAGGGTGAGGAAATGGCCGCGGTCGGGCACAAAGCCGGTGACGCCATCAGATTCCGTCTAAAGTTTCTTCGCCATCCAGTCAACGCCGGAGATGGCCATGATCTGGAAACAAAGAGGTGACGCAAAAGATCAGCGCGACAGGCGTTCCTGCCGCGCCGCCGGTCGTGCCGCAAGCACCACCAGTTCAGCCGCGCGTTCCACTTGCCGGTTGTTGCTTCGACGGGCAGCAGCAAGCGTGGACTTTATATGGGACTCGGTGCTCTTGTAGTCGTCGGCGTGCTTTTTGCGGCTGGATTTTATTTGCCGCGCAGACTGAAGATCCACGCCGGCGAAGGCAAAGCAGCATTCCCGGCAAAACCTGGTGCGGGCCTGGACAACTGACTTCTCAACCGAGTCCGCCGGCTGCTTCGGTGGCGGCACCATCAGCGGCGCTACCATCATCCGCGAGTGGCGCGGCTGCGTTGTGCCGAGTCGCGGAGCCAGTCCGGTGAACCCTCGTCGCCGAGAAGACCGCCCCGTCGATGCCGACGCTCGAGTGGGCCCAGAGACTTCACACACGGATGCCGCGGGAAATACCAAACGCAGTTCCACGGGCTCGCAAGGAATGCCAGCCAACGCCGCTCAGCGACGAGCCGCCGCTGAACACGCTCAAGCAGAGGCGGAGGCTGCTGCTGCCGAGGCTGCGCGGGCGAAAGCTGCCGCCGCGGACCTGAAAGAGGCCGAGGCCCTGGAAGACCAACTAAACGGACGTGCGGCTTCGGTCTCGCAAAGCCTGGACAACTTGAAAGGCCGGCAAAGTGCGCAGGGCTACGGACTGCGTGGTGATGTGGTTTCCGCGGAACAGCGTATGCAGTCGTACATGTCAAAAGCCCAAGCCGCGCTGCAACGTCAAGATGGTCCAAGCGCAAAGAAGTATTTCGAACAGGCCGACCGGGAAATTTCCTTTCTAGAAAAATTCTCTAGGACATTAAAAACGATTGTTTGACCTCTGAAGTTTCTATATTGAGAAGCTGATCTCCTCAGAAAACCGCAATCTGCCGGCAAAAGTTCATTCCACCGCGTAAGTTAATTGACAAGTGACTTATGCCGTCCTACTTTGCGTGGGACAAATACGAACGGGGAGGATCGTGCATGGGGAAAAAATTATTAGCGCCGTTCGCAGTCGGATTATTGCTTTTGATGGTTTTTTCGACTCTCTCGAATTGCCATTGCGCAGCAACCCTCTTCCAGTGTTGGAATATTTGAAGGGCATGGTGATGTTGGTACAGTTCAGCACGCGGGTACGAGCGAATATGATTCTTCGAAGCATAGCTACACACTTACTGGCAGCGGCGAAAACATGTGGTCCGACTCAGATAATTTTCAGTTTGCCTGGAAGAAATGGTCAGGCGGATGCATCTCTGACGGCCGACATTTCGTTTGTTGGTCAAGGTGGCAATGCGCATCGCAAGGCTGTCCTGATGATGCGGCAGAGTCTGGAGCCTGACTCCGCCTATGTGGATGTAGCGCTGCACGGCGACGGTTTGACGTCTTTGCAGTATCGCGAGGCCAAGGGGGCGCCTACGCATGAAATCCAGTCGAACATTTCAGCGCCTGCGCAATTGCGCATCGAAAAGCGGGGTGACTACGTTTCTATGTGGTTGGCTGCGCGTGGAGAAAAATTACAAGCCTGCGGGAGCAGCGATGCGCGTTTCCTTTAGCGCGCCGTTTTATGTGGGCATTGGAGTGTGTAGCCACGACACGGATGCCATCGAAAAAGCAATATTTTCGAACGTGGAACTGAAAGAGGTCGCGCGAGCAGCGGCCGCTGATCAAACCACGCTGTATAGCACCCTCGAAACCATCACGGTGGCCTCCACAGACCGTCGCGTCGTGTATTCCATTCCCGGACATTTTGAAGCGCCCAATTGGACGCGCGATGGGGCTGCATTTATCTTCAATGAAGACGGGCGAATTCAGCGCTTGCCCGTTGCTGGCGGACAACCGCAAACCATCGATACTGGATTTGCAGTGCGATGCAACAATGATCATGGAATCTCGCCCGACGGTAAAACATTGGCGATAAGCGATCAGTCGCAAGGAGATCATCAGTCCATTATTTATTTGCTGCCCATCACCGGCGGAACACCGCGCCGCATTACACAGAAATCTCCGTCTTATTGGCATGGCTGGTCGCCGGATGGTAAGACGCTCGCATATCCCGGGCAGCGCAACGGTGAATTTGATATCTACACGATCTCGACGGAAGGCGGCGAAGAAAAGCAGTTGACCACCGCGATAGGACTGGATGACGGGCCGGAATATACGCCGGATGGGAAATATATTTATTTCAATTCCGTGCGCACCGGCAGCGATGCAGATATGGCGCATGCACCCGGATGGCACCGCGCAGGAGCAGGTCACTTCAGACCATCTGAATAACTGGTTTCCGCACATTTCCCCAGATGGGAAATGGCTTGTTTTTCTGTCCTACGGCAAGGAAGTGGAGGGTCATCCAGAGAACAAAGACGTGATGCTGCGAATTGTGCCGCTGAAGGACGATAAAGTTGACGGCAAAATCGAAGTGCTGGCAAAACTTTTTGGCGGACAGGGAACAATTAACGTGCCTTCGTGGTCGCCTGATAGCAAGCAGTTGGCTTTCGTCAGCTATCAGCTGATACCGCAGGAAAACGCAACAAAATAAGAGGGGCGTGCCATGTCGAGCATTCAGGTACACGCTCTTGTCAACGCGATCTCACGAAGCGAAATGAGTGAACAGGTTGTTCAGTGATTCGGCCAGCGTCGGATGGGCGAAAATCGCATCGCGCAAAGTAGTGAATGGCATTTTGCCCATCATCGCCAATTGCAACATGGACATGATTTCTCCGCCTTCGATGCCCAGCACGGCTGCGCCGAGAATCTGATCGGTATCAGCGTCCACGATAGCTTTCATAAATCCGCGCGATTCGTCGACTTCGAGAGCGCGGGCCACTGAAGACATAGGCATTTTTGCGACGCGAATGTTTTTGTTTTGCTCGCGAGCTTGAGCTTCTGTGATGCCGATGCGGCCGAGTTGCGGATCGATAAAAACGGTGTAGGGGAGCGGGCGGCCCTCGGTTGTGGCGCTTCCTTTGTCGATCAGGTTGGTGCGCAGGATGCGAAAGTCGTCGTAGGAAATGTGCGTGAATGCCGGGCCGCCGTTGATGTCTCCGAGCGCGTAAACTCCCGGGGTGCTGGTTTCCAATTTGGAGTTCACCTTGATGAATCCGCGATCATCCGTCGCGATGCCAGCGGCACTAAGATTTAAGGCTTCCACATTGGGCACCCTGCCGGTGGCCACCAACAAGTGCGAGCCTTGAAGTTCGCGTGTCTTCCCCGTTTTCTCGCGGGCGGTTAGCACGATTTGCGAGCCGGTCTTTGTGACACGCTCAGCTCTTGTGTTTAGAAAAACCTCGATACCGTCCTGCCGCAAGAGGGCGGCGATTTCGTCCGCCACATCGGAATCCTCGCCGCGTAGTAACTGGGCACCAGACTGCACGATGGAGACACGGCTGCCGAAGCGGCGAAACATTTGCCCGAATTCGAGCCCGACATAGCCTCCACCGAGAACAAGCAAATGCTCGGGGACGCCATCGAGTTCCATGATTGAGGTGCTGTTCAGATACGGCACATCTGCCTAAGACCGTCTACCTTCGGAACTGCGGGCCGGCATCCAGCGTTGATAAAAATTTGCTCGGCACGTAGTGCGCGCTGCGTTCCATCTTTCAAGCGCACCGCCAAAGACTTAGGGCCGGTGAAGCTCGCTTCGCCAAAAATCAAATCGAGGTTTTTAGTTTTTTCCAGGCTGGCTTGGCTTCCATTTCTGAAACTGTCGACGATGTCGCGCTTGCGCTTACGGATTCGCGTCATGTCGATGCGAATATTTCCGGTTTGCACACCATAGTCGGCGCCACGGCGCGCGAGATATGCTACACGGCCGCTGGCCACCATGGTCTTCGTGGGCGTGCAGCCTTCATTGACGCATGTGCCGCCGACGTGCTCGCGCTCGATCAGCGCCGTGCGCATTCCTGCTCTAGCGAGTGCCTTGCACAGCGGATTTCCACCCTGGCCTGATCCGATGACGACTGCCTGGTATTGATCGGGTGCGCTCATCGAGCCACTCCTGGCTGAGTGAGAATCTTATTCGAGCAGGACGCGGTTGCCAAATGCTGGGTTTGCTGCACGGCTCGCGTGCCACGAAGTTTGCGGCGCGATAACCGTCGGTGGTAAGAATACGCAGGGATTGTGCGTGCATGGCGAATTCCTGAGCCTCAGGGGGCCCAGTGAAAGATCTGATTTTACGATTTGTAATCGGAGGGATGGTTGTGTCCGCGTTCGCGGCTTTGGGCGACGTGCTGAAACCAAAAAGCTTTGCGGGATTGTTTGGTGCGGCTCCGTCCATCGCACTCGCTACTCTCGGGCTAACTATCGCTGCTAACGGAAAGATGTATGCAGCCACAGAAGCTCGCTCCATGATCACGGGTGCGTTGGTCTTCTTTTTATATGCCTACCTTTGCTCGTGGCTGATGCTCCGTCGCAAACTGAAGGCCATGCCGGTTACGATATCGGCGCTGGGCGTCTGGCTGGTGTGCTCTATATCGATCTGGTTTTTGGTTCTGAGATAGAGCCGCTCATGAAAGTTTCCGCGGACTTCTCTGCATTAAAAAAGACCAAGTGGTATGAGTACGCTGTACGGTTTTTACTCGGCGGAAGCGTTACAGTGGTCGCGGGACTTCTCGCCAAATATTACGGTCCAGTGTTTGGCGGCTTGTTCCTGGCGTTCCCGGCAATTTTTCCGGCCAGCGCGACGCTAGTGGACAAGCATGAACGGCAGAAGAAACAGCGCGCAGGAATAAAACAGACGACCCGAGGGCGACAGGTGGCAGGAGTGGATGCCGCAGGCGCGGCGCTTGGAAGCTTAGGCCTGGCGACATTTGCCTACGTCGTCTGGAAGCTGCTTCCAGTCTGGAATGTAGCGGGTGTTTTTATTGTGGCGGTAAGCGCCTGGTTTTGCGTTTCGGTGACGCTCTGGTGGCTTCGCAAAAAGCATTGGGGCCACTCGTCAAAATGAGCGATTGGCCTAACCTCGGCAGTTTTCAATATTTTCCGTAGAATTCAATTTGGTCGAGGAGATCGTGTCCACATCGAAACTAATCTTCATGCGACTCGATTCATGACGCTGGCGTTACTTTTTTTTCACCGCGCGCATGCCGTCCTTGATGCGGCGCCGAGCTTCTCCCGGACCGCGCACGTCCAGGACACGATACTGCTTGCCGGATAGCTCATGGTAGTTGACGAAAAAGTCCTCAAGCTCCTTGATGAAGGTCTTCCCCAGATCATCTATGTGCTTTACGTGAGCGTAAGTGTGGTTCATCAATTCGATGGCCACGACGCGGTCATTGCGCTCGGCATCTTTCTTGTTCTTGCCTTGCTCGCCCTCGATGATTCCTACTGGCCGGCACTTTATCAGGCATCCCGGATACGCGGGTTCGTCCATCAATACCAGCACATCGACGGGATCGCCGTCTTCCGCTTTGGTTGAGGGAATGAATCCAAAGTCGTGAGGGAAAGTCATACCAGCGGGCAGAACTTTCTTCAGCTCGAAGACTTTTTGATCGGCATCGAAAGCAAACTTGTTGCGGCTGCCTTTGGGGGTTTCAATGATGACCTGGATAGTCTCTTTGTCATCTTCATCGTGCGACGGAAGACGGGTGGGGTCGGCAAGGGCATTTTTCGGGGTCTTTTTCTTGTTCATGAATTCTCCTGACTTCCAGTCTATGTTTCACGAGCGATTGCAATGTTCCTGGCCGATGCAAATAGTCATTATTTTCCGCACTGTTCAAACGGATAGTTTAAGCACCATGGATGTTAGTGGTCGATACAGCGAAGACCCGACCTTCGTATATGTTCAAGCCGCCCTGCCAGCGCGCGCTTCCTTTCGCCAATTTCGGGCTGCTGAACTGTAGCGTAAGACACGCTAGAATCTTCTATCGCCCACCGCTCGGAGACGGCTGTGGCGTTGCTGGTCAGCCGCTAAGAGCGTGACACGGGATACGCCTCTAAGTTCTGGATAGGAGGTTGCTTTGCATGTGCAGAAATATCAAAAACCTTTTTAACTTTGATCCGCCTGTCACGGACGAAGAGATTCGGAATGCGTCGCTTCAGTTCGTTAGAAAAATCAGCGGCTTCAACAAACCGTCGAAGGCCAATGAAGCCAGTTTCGTGGCCGCAATCGATGAGGTTGCGCGCGCTTGCTCGCGCCTGCTCCGTTCCCTAGAAACGAACGCGCCGCCGAAGAATCGAGAAGAAGAGGCGGAAAAACTAAGGGCTCGCGCCGCAGAAAGATTTGGCGATTGAGCTTGTGCAGGAAGGCGATTAAACGATGAAGACGCTCTTGATTTTATCGTTGATACTCGCTGACGCCGTAGCTCCGCGTGCGCAAGCATCGACTGCGACGCCGAGCCTGGAGGTCGTGGTACTTGGTTCAGGCGGACCGCGACCATTCGGCAGGGCCGGATCGAGTTACATCGTACTAATCGATGGGAAGCCGCGGATTTTGCTGGATGCCGGGCCGGGCGCATTTGTGCGCATCGGAGAACTGAATATCGATCTTGCGCAAGTAGATATAGTGTTGTTGACGCATCTTCATATCGACCACAGTGGCGATTTGGCGGCGTTTTTTAACGCTCGAGCGCTCACCAGCGATGGGCCGATAAAGTATCAGGTGTTTGGCCCGGATGGCGGGGGGTTGTTTCCCAAAACGTCGCGATTCGTCGATTTGCTGATCGGCGACAATGGATCGTTCGCGTACCAGAAAACTTTTGGTGCGCAGGAAACATTTTCGGTCCGCGATCTGGCGATCGACTTAAATTCTAACATCACAAAAATTGTGGACGAGAACGGTTTGATTGTGGAGGAAATCGCGACGCATCACGGCGACTGCCCCTCCGTAGCGTATCGAATCACTTATCACGGTAAATCTGTGGTTTTTTCCGGAGATATGGACGCTTCGGCAGTGTCAAATCTCGTTCGCCTGGCCACCGGTGCGGACTTACTGGTTTTCAATTGTGCGGTTCTGGATCCACCGAATTCGCCAAGTCAGCTATACGAACTGCATACTCCGCCAAAGAAAATTGGCGAAGCGGCGAAGGAGAGCGGTGTAGGTAGGCTATTGTTAAGCCACACTGCGCCCGATGTTGAAGAAAGTAAGATCGATGTGTTGAAGTCCATCCACACATCCTTCACAGGACCCGTGGAGTTCGCGACTGACAGGATGCGCGTCTCTGTGGAGCACCGACCTCAAGAGCACATTGAAAGCAGTGTCGGCAAAAGCGACAGGCACTTGGACGGAATCATTAGTGCGCGTCTGTCAGCATTACAAGATCGGAGGCTATCTAAGGCCGGTCGGGACTCTCCAAGACCTCCGAGATGACGAGAATCAAAACTGGAATGGTCCAGCGCTGACAAGTTCGATAAAGTGAGTGGAGCCCGCAATGCGGGCGGGTCGGCCTGACTTGGCCGCGAGGGCGCACGTACCGTGTTCGTGCCCGCGATGGTAGTCGGTCGCGTCCGGTGAGATCGCCGGATTGCGCGAATCATGAACCTCGAATTCCGGGATGACATCGTAGGCGTGACCTTCCTCAAGACTTTTTGTCTCCTTGCCCGAGGTTGCCACCAGGTTTCCATGCATGACCTTAATTTGGACATCGCAGGTTGCATTCATGATGATTTCTGCCAGGACAGGGCGCTCGGTCTTCGGAACGATGCGAACATCGGACGCGAATATTTCGAAACTCTCGGACGGATTATTAAGACCAACCACCAAAGTTCCATGCCGTAATTCCGCAACAGCGCCATTCGCTCCCGGGAAAAAGGCTCCATCGGACTCGCCTATAAGTTCGAATCTTGTCTGGAGAATCCGCAGTTGAGCGTGGCCTTCCGACTCAGTCGTGACTACATCGCCGCTATAAAGTGAGGTGCCGCTGGTCAGACGAGATTCGCCGACTCGGGCCCATTTAGCATCGAGAACCACCCCGGCGGCCTGATTTTGCGCAGGGTAGAGAGGTGCAACCGCCATGCAGCCCACTAACGTTCCTACTGCGAAGGATCTAAAAAACCAGCTCATATAATGCTCCATGAGGCCTGAACGCAAAGCCCTAATCGGAGCATAGGAAGTGAGTTCTGCGGCCACTAGTATCAACTTAGCGGCTGATAGTTAACTCGCTAGTCTGAGATAGGACACTTTCTGTTCGGCGCATCAATTTGTTCGGCGTATCAATTAAGGGTGCCGATGACTTCTGTATGCCCCCGATTTGCGACTCATTGTCAGGCAGACCCCGGCGACGTAGACATTTTGTTCGCGCTATCCAGCTTCAAGAGTTGCCGTGTGGCTTAACGGGTTAACGTGCGATGGGCAAACGTGCAGACAGCCGAAAATGTATTGATGGTGATAGAAGGCCGGCCATCGGAGGCCGGTTAACAATGTGTCTTAACGATTAGCACCTAAACGTCAGGACGGGACCCGTTACAGCGCGCCTTTCTTGGTATTCCGTACTGAATTGGTTACCCCCTTATCTTATCGGTTCACCTGGACATCGCACATTAAAAAATTGTCATCGAAAGGACGCCACCAGTAACAAAAGTTCGTATTTAGCCGCATAAACACAGTCGATATTCGATCTCTGTCGGTAAGTACCGACGGCGCGCTGCTACATCCTGGTGACGCCCGACGGCGAGCGCACCATGAATACCTATCTCGGCGCCGCCCGCGACCTGCATCCCCGCGACATCGATCCCGAGATGATCGGGCGAAGCGCCATCATCTATCTCGAGGGCTATTTGTGGGACCCGAAGAACGCCAAGGACGCCTTCGTCAAGGCGGCCAGGATCGCGCACGAAGCCGAGCGCACCGTGGCGTTGACCTTGTCCGATGCGTTCTGCGTCGACCGTTGGCGCGATGAGTTCCTCGAATTGATGCGTTCGCGCACCGTCGATCTCATCTTCGCCAACGAAGCGGAGCTGCGGAGCCTCTATCAAACCGCGGATTTCGACACCGCGATGAAGGCGCTGCGCGCCGACATCGAGGTTGCCGTGGTGACGCGCAGCGAGAAGGGCTGCCTGGTGGTCGGTCCGGACGGCATCGAAGCGGTGCCGGCCTTGCCGGTGGAGCGCGTGGTGGACACGACCGGTGCGGGCGATTTGTTTGCCGCCGGTTTCCTCTCAGGCCTCGCGCGCGGCGCCGATGACCGCACCTGCGGCCGCCTTGGGGTGCTCGCCGCCGCCGAAGTGATCCAGCACCTCGGCGCGCGGCCGGAGACCTCGCTCAAGGACCTCGCCCGCGACAATGGCCTGGCGGATTAAGGCCGCGTTAAAGTAACCAATTCCTAACCGAAACGAGCTACCGACGGATCAGCCGCAATCCGGAGATCCGCCCATGGGTGAGAGCCCAGACAGAGACACCGGCGACGACAAGAAAATCGAAGCCGCGTCCATCGAGAACCAGCTGCCGGTCGTGTGGTCCCCGAAGCTCGAAGCCGCGGATGAGACCGCGGAAGGCTCCGCGCACCAGCGAGCCGCCGCCGGACGACGATGACGTGATCGATGCGACGGCCCACGAGGCCGCCGCTGCCGCGGCGCCGTTGCGCTCGTCCCGCTTCGTGCTTCTGGCGGCGTCGATTACGCTCGCGGCCGCGTTCGGCTCGTTCGTCGGGTCCTTGTCTGCTTCCGGGTTTGCACATTTTTGGCCGGCCACCGAGGCCCGGCCGAACGCGACCGAGGCGAGCGCGCTACCGGTCATCAAGGCGGAGCTCGCCGAGCTCGCCGCCCTCAAGGCCGGTCTCGACAGCGCGATCCACAATACCAGCGGCCAATTTGCCAAGATTGCCGACCGCCTCGACCATGTCGAGCACGCACAAATCGATCCGGCGACGAAGATCGCGCATATCGCCGACACGGTTGACCGGCTCGACAAGCGAGCGCTGCCGCGCCGGAGACGACCGGCACGATTGGGCCGAGCCAACCGCAGGCCGCGGAGGCGAGGCTGTCGGACCGCATCCTGCAGGACTGGATCGTGCAGGACGTGCGCCGCGGCCGCGCTCTAGTGCTCAGCCGCTTCGGCGGCGTCTTCGACGTGTCGAGCGGCAGCATTCTGCCCGGTCTCGGCCGTGTCGAGACGGTCAAGCGCGAGGACGGCCAATGGGTCGTCGTCACCGCCCGCGGCACGATCACGTCGGGACGCTAAGGCCGCCGTAGGAACGGCACCAGCATCGGGACGCGGCGGCAATAGGCGCCGTAGGCGTCCGGGCCGAGTTCGCCGATCAGGAAACGCTCCTCGGTACGCGCCTTCAGCCAGAGGCCGAAAGTGACCAGCGCCGCGCCGGCGAGCGCGGTCGCCGTCCCTTCGGCGGCCGTTGTCGCCAGGATGGCTGCGATCAGTCCGGTGTAGATTGGATGGCGCACCAGCGCGTAAGGGCCGGTGTCCACGACGCGGTGGTCTTCCTTGCGCGTGATCGCGCTCGACCACAGGCGCCCGAGGTGGAGCCGCGCCCACCAAGTAAACAAGATGCCCGCAAGCGTGAGCCCGGCCAGGGCATAGCCGCCCGCATCGCCGACATCCCAGAGCTGTCTCTCCGTTGTCGTTCGCGCCGCCCATGGCGTCAGCAGGATCGCGCCCGCGAGAATGGCGGTGCGGTAAACCGGCACGGCCGCCGTCGTGGCGCGCTTTTGCGTGCGGCCCGACCAGAGCGCGGCCGCCATCCAACTCAGCAGCCAAGCGATCCAGATGATTGCAAACGCTTGGCTCGGATCAACAGGCATCGTCTTGACCGCTTACCGCGAAGGCGCCGCGCCATCCGCGCGTCCGCTGGCGCGCTGACGCGTCTCGGTTAAAGCTTCCGGCGGGGCGCGTTGGGCGTTCAAATCACGCACTGGCGTCATCTTCCGGTCGACCGGCGGTCATCGTATAAAGCATTGCAGCGAGCCGCCGCTTGCGTGACGAGGATGCCGCCGATGTTGAGCGTCGAGCAAAACGATCGCATGACCCGCACCGGATCTGGAACCGCCGCCGGCAATCTGCTGCGGCGCTACTGGCAGCCGGCGGCGCTGGTCGATGAGCTTTCCGGCAACCGGCCGGTAAAGCCGGTGCGGCTTCTCGGCGAGGACCTTGTCGCTTTCAAGGACGACAAGGGCCGTTACGGGCTGATCGGCCGGCATTGCCCGCATCGCGGCACCGATCTCGCCTATGGGCGGCTGGAGGACGGCGGATTGCGTTGCGCGTTTCACGGCTGGCTGTTCGACGTCAACGGCCAATGCCTGCAAACGCCGGCCGAGCCCGACGACAGCAATCTGTGCGCCAATATCCGGCAGAAATCCTATCCGGTGGTGGAAAGAAGCGGCATCCTGTTCGCCTATCTCGGCGCCGGCGAGCCGCCGGCGTTTCCGCATTTCGACTGCTTCGTCGCGCCGTCGACGCACACTTTCGCCTTCAAGGGGATGATCGATTGCAACTGGCTGCAATCGCTCGAGGTCGGCGTCGATCCGGTGCACACCTCCTTCCTGCACCGTTTCTTCGAGGATGAAGATCCGGATAAGGCCTACGGCAAGATGTTCCGCGACACGTCGAAAGACTCGGACATGCCGATGACGCAAATCATGCGCGAGTTTCCGCGGCCGCGCATCGAGGTCGAGCCGACCGATTACGGCTTCCGGCTGATCACGCTGCGCCAGATCAGGGACGACAAGGCGCATGTGCGCGTGACCAATCTGATCTTTCCCAACGCCTTCATCATTCCGATGAGCCGCGAGATGACGATCTCGCAATGGCACGTGCCGATCGACGATGTGAAGCATTATTGGTACGCGATCTTCACTTCGTTCGGCGCGCCGGTCGACAAGGACGAGATGCGCCGGCAGCGGCTCGAGCTCTACGAGTTGCCCGACTACGTCCCGCGCAAGAACAAGAGCAACGATTACGGCTTCGATGCGCACGAGCAGGAGCACGCGACCTATACCGGCATGGGCACGGACATCAACGTGCACGACCAGTGGGCCTGCGAATCCATGGGCGCGATCCAGGACCGCACCCAGGAGCATCTCGGCACGTCGGACAAGGCGATCAGCGCCTATCGGCGTCTGCTGCGCCAGGCGCTCGACCAATCGGACAGCGGCGCCAAGCCGATGATGGTGCTCGATCCGGCCGCGGCGGGAAGGATCACCGGGCCGGCCTGTGTCGACGGCATCGGTCCGGCGGGCGACTGGCAGGGCTATTGGCAGCGCACCGACGAGAACCGGCAGCGGACCAAGAGCTGGGCGAATGGGCACTGACCACGTCTGATGGCGCCGCGCCGAACGTCTGCACGCGAAAAGCTTTGTCGAGCGTCACGGCCTTTGGACCGGCGAGCAGGCGCGGCAGGCCAAGGCGGTCGCGCAGGCGATCAAGCAGAACAAGCTCGAGCTGGTGCGCTTCTCCTTCGCCGACCAGCACGGCGTGCTGCGCGGCAAGACCGTGATCGCCGCCGATGCGCCCGCCATGCTGGCCGGCGGCGTCTCGATGACGACGACGCTTCTCGCCAAGGACACCGCGCACAAGACCGCCTATCCGGTGTTCACCCCCGGCGGCGGCTTCGACATGGCGGAGATGCAGGGCGCCGGCGATTTCGTCATGGTGGCCGATCCGGCGACGTTCCGCGTGCTGCCGTGGTGCTCGAACAATGGGGCGCCAAATACCGGCTGGCTTCTCTGCGATATTTATTTCACCAACGGCAAGCCGGTGCCGTTCTCGACCCGGCGGATCCTGCAAGACGCCTTGGCGCGGCTCGCGGCGGCCGGCTTTGATCTTCTCGCCGGGCTCGAGGTCGAATTTCATCTCTTCAAGCTGGAAAATCCGCGCCTTGCCGCCGGCCGACGCCACCTGGCCGCCGCTCGCGCCGGAAGTCAGCCTGCTCAATCAGGGCTACCAGTATCTGACCGAAAGCCGCTTCGATCAGATCGACGCGGCGCTGGAGCCGATCCGGCGCGGCGTCATGGCGCTCGGCATGCCGCTGCGCTCGCTCGAAGTCGAGCTCGGGCCGAGCCAGTGCGAATTCACCTTTCGCCCGCAGGCCGGCCTTGCCGCCGCCGATACGATGATTTTGTTCCGCGCCGCCGCCAAGCAGATCGCCCGGCGCAATGGCCTCTTCGCGAGCTTCATGTGCCGGCCGGCATTGCCGAACCTGTTGTCGAGCGGCTGGCATCTGCACCAGTCGCTGATCGATCGCAAACGCGGGACCAACGCCTTCGTCGGCGATGAGCGCGACGGGCTGTCGGCGACCGGCCGGCATTTCCTCGGCGGGCTGCTCGCGCATGCGCGCGCCGCCGCGGTTTTCACCACGCCGACGGTCAACGGCTACAAGCGCTACCGGCCCTATGCGCTCGCGCCGGACCGCGCGATCTGGGCGCGCGACAATCGCGGCGTGATGGTGCGCGTGCTCGGCGGGCCGGGCGACCCGGCGACGCGCCTGGAGAACCGCGTCGGCGAGCCCGCGGCCAATCCCTATCTCTACATCGCCTCGCAAATCTATTCGGGGCTCGACGGCATCGCCCGTCGCCGCGATCCCGGGCCGTCGGCCGATACGCCCTACGAGACCAAGGCGCCGCTCCTGCCGAAAGACCTCGGCGAAGCGCTCGCCGCGCTGCGCGCAAACGAGGTGTTCAGAAAAAACTTCGGCGCCGCTTTCGTCGACTATTACGCCCACATCAAAGCAGGCCGAGCTCGCGCGCTTCAAGGCCGAAAGCGGCGAGGGGCCGGACGTGACGGCGTGGGAGCAGAACGAATATTTCGATTTGTTTTGAGACCTCCCTCCCACAAGGGAGCGAAGCCAGTTTCCGCTCATTCCCGCGCGAAGCGGGAATCCAGATGGAGAATGCTCGGTCGTCGTAACTCCACTGGGTCCCCGCTTTCGCGGGGACGAGCGGTGGGCGCCGCGCAGTCCCTGCAGGGGCGCGGCGCGTCTCTTTACACGTCCACGCTCGCCGTCAGCGCGTGCTCCTCGATGAACACGCGGCGCGGCTCGACCTTGTCGCCCATCAGTTCGTCGAAGATCGTGTTGGCTTCGTCGATCTCCTTGACGTTGACCTGCAGGAGCGAGCGCGCGTTGACGTCGAGCGTCGTTTCCCAGAGCTGGCTGGGGTTCATCTCGCCGAGGCCTTTGTAGCGCTGCAGCGCGACGCCCTTGCGGCCGGCGCCGGTCACCGCCTCGAACAGGCCGACCGGCCCGTGGATCGGCGTTTCCTCGTCCTTGCGCCGCAGCATCGCCGGCGGGGTCGGGCGCGGATAAATCTGCTGCAGCGACGGCGCGAATTCGTCGAGCCTGCGCGCATCGGCGGAGCCGAGCAGCGCCTGGTCGATCACCGCGACTTCCTTGACGCCGCGCACGGTGCGTTCGAACTGGAATCCGGTCTCGCTGAAGCGGCCGATCCAGCCGCGCTCGGTCTCGTCGGTCAACGCGTCGAGGCGCCTGGCGATGTAATCGGCCGCCGCCGTGGCGCTCGCCGGATCGCCGACGACGCGCTGGTGCAGCACGCCGGCAATGGCCGCCTGCTCGATGACCTTGCGGTTATAGCGGCTGTGCAGGCCGTTCAGCAGGTTGCGGATCGTGCGCGCTTCCTCGACCAGCTTGCGCAAATCGTTGCCGGCGCGCACTTCGCCCGAGGACAGGCGCAGCGCCGTGTCTTCGAGGCCGGTGTCGATGAGATAGTCCTCGAGCGCCCGCTCGTCCTTGAGATACTGCTCGGACTTGCCGCGGGCCACGCGGTAGAGCGGCGGCTGCGCGATGTAGAGATAGCCGCGGTCGATGATCTCGCGCATCTGCCGGTAGAAGAACGTCAGCAACAGCGTGCGGATATGGGCGCCGTCGACGTCGGCGTCGGTCATGATGATGATCTTGTGGTAGCGCGCTTTGTCGATGGCGAATTCGTCGGCGCCGATGCCGGTGCCGAGCGCGGTGATCAGCGTGCCGATCTGCTCGGAGGACAGCATCTTGTCCATGCGCGCGCGCTCGACGTTGAGGATCTTTCCGCGCAGCGGCAACACCGCCTGGAATTCGCGGTTGCGGCCCTGCTTGGCGCTGCCGCCGGCCGAATCGCCCTCGACGATGAACAGCTCGGACTTCGCCGGGTCGCGCTCCTGGCAGTCGGCGAGCTTGCCGGGCAGCGAGGTGATGCCGAGCGCGCTCTTGCGCGTCATCTCGCGCGCCTTGCGCGCGGCCTCGCGCGCGGCGGCGGCCTGGACCACCTTGCCGACGATCACCTTGGCTTCGCTCGGATGCTCCTCGAACCAGGCCTTGAGCATGTCGTTGACCACGCCCTCGACCACGGGACGCACCTCGGAGGAGACGAGCTTGTCCTTGGTCTGCGACGAAAATTTCGGATCGGGCACCTTGACCGAAAGCACCGCGGTCAAGCCCTCGCGGCAGTCGTCGCCGGTGAGCGCGACCTTCTCCTTGCGCGCGCCGCCGCCGGATTCGGCGTAGCCGGTGACCTGGCGGGTCAGCGCGCCGCGGAAGCCGGCGAGATGGGTGCCGCCGTCGCGCTGCGGAATGTTGTTGGTGAAGCAGAGCACGGTCTCGTGGTAGCCGTCGTTCCACCACAACGCGCATTCGACGCCGATGCCGTCGCGCTCGGCCTTGATGACGATCGGCTGCGGGACCAGCGGCGTCTTGTTGCGGTCGAGATATTTGACGAACGCTTCGACGCCGCCCTCGTAGCGCAGCTCCTCGCGCTTCTCGACCGCGTGGCGCATGTCGGAGAGCACGATGGTGACGCCGGAATTGAGGAATGCGAGTTCGCGCAACCGATGCTCCAGCGTGGCGAAGTCGAACTCCGTCATCGTGAAGGTCTTCTTCGACGGCAGGAACGTCACCTCGGTGCCGCGCCGGTCATAGGCGGCGCCGACGACGGCGAGCGGAGCGACCGCCTCGCCGTCGCGGAACTCCATGAAATGCTCTTGGCCGTCGCGCCAGATCGTCAGCTTGAGCGAGCTCGAAAGCGCGTTGACCACGGACACGCCGACGCCGTGCAGGCCGCCGGAGACCTTGTAGGCGTTCTGGTCGAATTTTCCGCCGGCATGCAGCTGCGTCATGATCACTTCGGCGGCCGACACGCCTTCACCCTTGTGGATGTCGGTCGGGATGCCGCGGCCGTCGTCGCGCACGGTGCAGGAGCCGTCGGGATTGAGGGTGACCACGACCTCCTTGGCAAAGCCCGCCAACGCCTCGTCGATGGCATTGTCGACGACCTCGTAGACCATGTGATGCAGGCCGGAGCCGTCGTCGGTGTCGCCGATATACATGCCCGGCCGTTTGCGCACGGCATCGAGGCCCTTGAGCACCTTGATCGATTCCGCGTCGTAATCGGTGGGTGCAACAGGGCTCGGCTTGCGGACGGGTTCGGCCATGGAAGAGCTTTCAAATCGCTGGCAATAGCGGGCGAGAATCGCCTTCGTGTTTGTACACGAAAACCGGGGCACGTACAGGGCAAAGTGGGTAGGCGTAACATATTGTGGAATCGCGATTTTTCAAGGGTTGCGCGGCGCGCGAAATGGCCCGGATTCGAGCGCCTCTCGCGGTCTTTTCCAGCGCGCAAAATGGTGCGGTTTCGGGCGACAGAAAACCGGCCTGTGACGCGGCCGGTCGGGGTCGGAGCGTGGTGCTCTTAGAGCGCGGGCCGCCGTGGCGGTTTATAGGCCGGCAACAGATGGTGGTCGCCGGGCTGGTATTCGGCTGCCGGACTCTGAAAACATCCAAGCGCCGCCGTCCACAGTTCCACGCGATCCAAATCATCGTGCAGGCGGTCGAGCGCCTCGATCAAATTGCGGACGATCAAATCTTCGGCCGGTTCCGGAGTCATGGTGGGCCTCGAGTCATGTTGGCCTCGAATCCGCGATGGGCTGCTGCTGACTCAAGAGGCTGCGCGCCTTCTGGTTCCCCGGGTTCCGGCGGCGCGCCGGCCAAATCCGCGGAAACGGCATGGAACCTTTTGCCGCGCATTGACGCCCGGATGCTTAACGCTGGCCTCAATTGCAGACGCCCGGCCTGGACTTCGACCAAAACCGTATCGTCCGCGATCTCGGCGAAGAGCGCCGGATCGGCGCCGGTCATCCAGACCTGCGCGCCGAGCGCCGCGAGCTCGACATACAGCGCGGAGCGCCGCGCCGGATCGAGATGCGCGACCACTTCGTCGAGCAGAAGGATCGGCGCGAACGCGGTCATCTCGGCGATCAGCCGCGCATGCGCGAGCACGAGGCCGATGAGCAGCGCCTTCTGCTCGCCGGTCGAGGCGTCGGCGGCGGCGATCTCTTTGCGCACATAGGTCACGGAGAGGTCGGTGAGATGCGGTCCGTCGAGGGTGCGTCCGGCGGCGGCATCGCGCGCTCGGTTGTCGCGCAGCACCGCGCGATAGCGGTCCTCGACCTCGAGCGCGGGATGGCTCGAGAGGAGCTGCTCCATCCAGCCGTCGAGTGCGATCGCCGCTTGCGGGAACGCCGAGTCGGCGCGGCCGACCAGCACGCGTCTCGAGCCGGCGCACGGTCTCCGCGCGCAGGCCGGCGACCGCGACCGCAAGCTCCGCGGTCTCGTGCTCGACCGCGTCGAGCCAATGCGGGTCGGGCCGTGGGTCCTCCAGGAGCCGGTTGCGCGAGCGCAGCGCCCGCTCGAGCGCGTTGACGCGGCCGGCATGCTCGGCGTCGACCGCGAGCGCCAGCCGATCGAGGAAGCGGCGCCGCTCGGAGGCGCGCCGGCGAACAACGCATCCATCGCCGGCACCAGCCAGACCACGCGCAAATGATCGGCGAAGGCGGCGGCCGAGCCGACCGGCTCGCGGTCGATGCGGCAGTTGCGCGCGAGCGTCGCGCCCTCTTCCGCGGGGCGCTCGATGCCGGTGCCAAGCGTGGCCAATCCGAGCGCGCCTTCGACCTCGGCGGCGACCGCCCACGAGCCGTCGCCCTCGCGGAACGCGACCTCATCGAGCGTCGCGCGGCGCAGCCCGCGGCCGGGCGCGAGAAACGAGATCGCCTCGATCAGATTGGTCTTGCCGGCGCCGTTCGGCCCGAAGAGCACGATCGATGTCGCGCCGGCTTCGAGCGTCGCCGCGTGGTAGTTGCGGAAATTGCTGAGCGTCAGGCGGCGGATGCGGGCGGGCATCAGGATTCAGGAATCAGGTATCCGGGTTCAGGAATCAAGGCTCTGCGCCAGCGCAATCGACGCGATCCTGATACCTGACTACTGATCCCTGGTCCCCGTCACACCCGCATCGGCATCAGCACGTAGAGCGCGCCCCGCGCGTCCTTGTCCTGGATCAGCGTCGGGGAGCCGGGATCGGCGAGCTTGAGCACCGCGGCCTCGCCTTCGATCTGCGCGGCGATGTCGAGCAGGTAGCGCGAGTTGAAGCCGATATCGATCGGATCGGCTTCGTACTCGACCTCGAGCTCCTCGGTGGCGCTGCCGGAATCCGGATTGGTGACCGACAGCAGCAGCTTGCCGCCGCTGAGCGACAGCTTGACGGCGCGTCCGCGCTCGCTCGACACCGTCGAGACGCGGTCGACCGCCGCCTCGAACTCCTTCTTGTCGACGACGAGCTCCTTGTCGTTGCCGAGCGGGATGACGCGCCCGTAATCCGGGAAGGTGCCGTCGATCAGCTTCGAGGTCAGCACCACCTCGCCGACGGTGAAGCGGATTTTTCCCGGCGACAGCTCGACCGCGACCTCGGCTTCGCCGTCCTCGATCAGCCGCTGCACCTCGCCGACCGTCTTGCGCGGCACGATGATGCCCGGCATGCCGGCGGCGCCTTTCGGCAGTCGAGCTCCATCTGCGCCAGCCGGTGGCCGTCGGTCGCCACCGCGCGCAGCGTCGGCGCCTGCGCCGTGCCGGCGGCGTGCAGATAGATGCCGTTGAGATAGTAGCGCGTCTCCTCGGTCGAGATCGCGAACTGGGTCTTGTCGATCAGCCGCTTGAGATCGGCGGCCGTGAGCGTGAATCTGTGCGTCATCTCGCCCGGCGCGAGATCGGGGAAGTCGCTCTCCGGCAAGGTCTGCAGCGTGAAGCGCGAGCGGCCGGCGCGGATCGACAGCGCGGCGCGGTCGCCGGAGGCTTCGAGCACGATCTGCGCGCCTTCGGGCAGCTTGCGCACGATGTCGTAGAACATGTGCGCCGGCACCGTGGTCGAGCCGCCGGGCCCGACCTCGGCGGCGATCGTCTCGGTCACCTCGAGGTCGAGATCGGTGGCCTTGAGCGCGAGCTTCGAGCGGTCGGCGCGCATCAGCACGTTGGCGAGGATCGGAATGGTGTTGCGCCGCTCGACCACGCGATGCACGTGGCCGAGCGATTTCAACAACTCGGAACGCTCGACCGTGACCTTCATCGCCAATGTCCGTTCACAAGCCGGACAAGGAAGGTGGCGCGGCCGGCGGGTTTCGGCAAGGCCGGGCGGCGGCTGCCCCTGCGTTTTCCCTAGGTTTCACAGGCTTAGTTTCACCGGCTTGGGCATCGCTTCCGATTGCCTGCCGGCGGCCGAGAGCGGGGCGGGTCTTCAAGGGCGCGCAGCCGGCCGGCGCCCGGCGAGACGGGCCGCTGCGAGCGCGGAAAAGCCGCGCGTCACTCCTGCAGCTGGCGCTTGAGCGACTCGATCTCCTCGGCAAGCGCGCTGTCGCTGCCGGCCAGGTTCTCGATCTTGCGCACCGCGTGCAGCACCGTGGTGTGGTCGCGGCCGCCGAACCGGCGGCCGATCTCCGGCAGCGAGCGCAGCGTCAGAACCTTGGCCAGATACATCGCGACCTGCCGCGGGCGCACGACATTGGCCGTGCGCCGGGACGACAAAAGATCGGCGCGACTCACATTGTACTGGCGCGCCACGACGCGCTGGATGTCCTCGATCCGCACGCGCTTGGGCTCCGCCGGGCGGATCAGGTCGCGCATCTCGCGCTCGGCCATCTCCAGCGTGACCGGCTGGCCGGTGAGCTTGCTGTGCGCCAGCAAGCGATTGACGGCGCCTTCGAGGTCGCGGCCGTTATGCGTGACCGACTTGGCGATGAACGCGAGCACGGCGGCCGGGACTTCGAAGCCCGGATGGTGGATGCAGGCGGCGGCGACCCGGCTCTTGAGGATTTCGAGCCGCAATTCCTCGCCGAGCGAGCCGATCTCCACCACGAGCCCGCCGGCGAGCCGCGAGCGGACGCGGTCGTCGAGGCTTTCGAGGTCCGCCGGCGGGCGGTCGCTGGCGATCACGACCTGACGGCCGGCGTCGATCAGCGCGTTGAGCGTGTGGCAAAATTCGGCCTGCGTCGATCGGCCCTGAAGGAATTGCAGGTCGTCGATCATCAGCACGTCGATCGCGCGCACCGCTTCCTTGAACGCGAGCGTGGTCTGCGACCGCAGCGCCGAGACGAAGCCGTACATGAAGCGCTCGGCGGTCAGATACAGCACCTTGCGGTCGCCGCCATTGCCCGCCCAGGTGATCGCCTGCAGCAGGTGCGTCTTGCCGAGACCCACGCCGGCATGGACGTAGAGCGGATTGAACATCAGCGGCTCGCCGCGGCGGCTGGTCGCGACCTGCCTGGCCGCGGCATGGGCGAGCGTGTTCGAGCGGCCGACGATGAAGGTCTCGAACGAGAGGCGCGGGTCGAACGGCGAACCGCCGAGCGCCTCATGCACGCTCATGAACGGCGCGCCGGCGCGCGCCTCGACGCCGTTGCGCGGTATCTCGCGCGCTTCGCGCGGCGGCGCCGACGATTCGGCACATTTCGGCTTGACCGGAAGCGGACGGATGGCGGCCGAGCGGACGCTCAGTTCCAAACGGTTGATGATCGGATCCTCGGCCTGCCAGTGGCCGAGCACCTTCTCGCTATAGTGCGACTGAATCCAGTTGCGCAGGAAGCGCGTGGGGACCGAGAGCCTGATCGTTCCCTTCTCGATGGTTTCGAGCTCGATGCGCGCGAACCAGCTCGTGAACACGTCCTCGCCGAGTTCGATCGCGCAGACGTTTTTTGACCTGCTGCCAGCGCTCCTGGTCCGTGCTCGTCATCATAGCCCTGCTTTCTTCGCGGAACGGCTCAAGCGAGCTACTCAGGCGGGAAAACAACCAGCCATGCCCGACGTGGGAGGAACGCAACAAACAATGAGGTTGGCGGCGTGCGCTGGAATGCGAGGCCGACGCCGACCGCAGCAGCCGGCGGTTCAGCCGCCGGGCGAAGGGGTCGACCCGCGGCGACGGCGTGGCGCCAGCAGCCGGTGGAATGCCAAGGAGGAGGTCCTTCGCGAGGTAGCCTCGTCTCTCGAGGATCGCTGCGTCGTCACGTTCATGCCCCCCTCCATCGCTCCAATTCCGATGGTCTTTGTTGCGGGTTCCGCCAGCAGGCGAGACCATCAGTTTGTTGTCTGCATATTCCACGCGACCGACGGGGCCTTGTGGCGGGACTTTACCTACCGAGCACGCGACTGCGACGAAACTGAACGCTACCGGCCTCGACAAAGCTCTCCCGCACCCATTTTTTTGATGAGTTGCAGCGAGACCTGTTTGTGAAAACCTTCGGAGACCGAAGGGGAATTGAACGCTACCACGCCATTTCCGGCTCGCAACCGCTAAAAAAATCGTCGCTGCGCGACTTTCAGATGTCGCGGCGCGATGCGCGAACCGGCGCGGAAACAGCAAGACATTGAGTCGACACAGATTTCACAAACTTGTGACAAAGTCGGGAGAGCGCCAAGTCGGCGAAACGGCCCATCCGAGCAAATAAAACCGCACCCGGATCGATTTGGCCGAATCTCAAGCCCAACGATTTTCATGCCAATAAGTCATTCATCGCTCATGGATTATTTTGCGCGGCTTGGGCGGGTTGCCCCACTCCGAGGCGCGCGGAGCAAATAAAAATGAAACACCCGAATGCGCGCAGGCATAGTGGCGCGAGCGTGGGCGTCAACTTTGCCGAGCGCCGTGACAATATTGCAACAGTTTGGCGACAATCCACTACAAAGTGGCGAGGCGCGCCGGCATTCGGCGCCGGCCGAGCGCGCTTTTGCAGAGCGCGAAAGCTATTTCGCCAGCTTTGCGATCCGGTGCGCGAGCCGCGAGACTTTGCGGCGGGCCGCGTTGCGGTGCACGACGTTTTTCTGCGCTGCGCGAATGATGGCGGGTTCGGCCTGGGCCATGGCGGCGAGGGCCGCAGGGCGGTCGCCGGCCGTGATCGCCTCCTCGACCTTGCGCACCGCGCCGCGCAAGCGCGAGCGCCGCGACTTGTTGATCGCCGTGCGGCGGGTGATTTGACGGGCGGCTTTCTTGGCAGACTTGGTATTGGCCATGATCGAGCGAGCGGAAACCTGTTGAACCGATGGTATCGGGAGCGGGCGAGACGTTCGAGCCTCGCGCGGCGCTTATAGGGGTGCCGGGCCAAATCGTCAACGGCGGACGCCTGTTGCCAGCCCGGCTGGCGCCGGCAGGGGACGCCCGGCGCGGGTTGAAATCCCGACCATCGGTTGCTATCCGGAAGCTGCGCCCAAGCTCCGGCCCAAGTTCCGGATCGCCTTCTGCATTATCCGACAGAAACTGGGGTCGATCTTGCGACCAGTGGGACGGCGCTCCCTGACAATTGGAGTACGAAGATGCTGCTTCGATTGGCGAGTCTGTCCTTCGCGCTTTTACTTTCGGCTAGCGGCGGCATCCGCGCAGACGCCGATTCCTTCCGACAGCCGGCTGAAATCCGTCGTTGCCAAGAAGACCGTCCGGATCGCGTACCGGGCGGACGCCAGGCCGTTTTCGTCGGTCATCGAGAACGAGCCGGCGGGCTACACGATTGATCTTTGCAAGCTGGTGGTGAAATCCATCGAACAGCAGTTCAAGCTGCAGGACTTGAAGATCGAATGGGTGCCGGTAAGCGTCGACACGCGGTTTTCGGCCGTTGCCAACGGTAAAGCCGACATGGAGTGTGGCTCGAGTACGGTCACGCTCGGGCGCATGAAGGAGGTCGATTTTTCCGTCTTCGTTTTTGCCGAGACCACCGGCGTCCTGGTTGCGCACGCCTCGAACATCCACGCCTTCGCGGAAATGAGCGGCAAGAAGATCGCCGTCGTTTCCGGTACGACCAACGAACGCGTCGTCGCCGAGCAGGTTCGCGCGCGACAGCTCGATACGATTTTGGTCTCGGTGAAGGACCGCGACGAAGGTATCGCGGCGCTCGAGGCCGGAAAGGTCGACGCCTTTGCCAGCGACAAGCTCCTCCTGGCCGGGGCGCAGTTCAAGCACCCGGAGGCCTTGGACATGCTGCCGGACGATCTGTCGATTGAACCTTATGCGATCGTCCTGCCGCGCGGCGACTGGGCCTTTCGTTTGGCGGTCAACACCGGGCTGGCAAAGATCTTTCGTGACGGACGCACGGCGCAGCAGATTTTCGAGAAGTGGTTTTTCGGTGCGCGGCCCGGCCCGTTGCTTGGCTCGGTTTACGCCTTAGGCAGGCTCGCCGACTGAATGTGCCGAGCGCGACGTTCTAGCGCGACGTTCTAAAGGTAGCCGCGCAATTCCTTGGCCGCCGCCTCCGGGGTGCGTTTGAGATTGAATGGCGCGACGAAGCGGCCATCCTTGTCCATCAGGTAGACCACGGCGGTGTGGTCCATCGTATAGTCGTCGCCTTTCAGGGGAACTTTCTTGGCATAGACCCGATAGGCTTTGAGCGCCGCCTCGACCGCCGCCGGATCGCCGGTCAGTCCGCGCAGATGCGGATCGAAATTCGACAGATAGTCCTTCAGCGCCGCCGGCGTGTCGCGCTCCGGATCGACGGTGATGAACAGCGCCCCGGTGCGGTCGGCGTCCTGGCCGAGGCTTTTCAGCACTTGCGAAATATCGAACAGCGTTGTCGGGCACACGTCGGGGCAATGGGTAAAGCCGAAGAAAACCAGGAACGGACGTCCCTTCATGTCCTTGTCGCTGACCGGCTTGGCGTTCTGGTCCTCGAGCTGGAAGGGGCCGCCGACAGCGGCGACCGCTGGCCCGATCGGCGATGGCGTACGCCCGGTCATGACCAGGATCGCGCCGAAAACGAGGACGAGGCCGCAGAGAAAAGCGCCGAGCATCGCCACGATGCGGCTTGGCCCTTTTCCGCTCACTGCCGTTCCTCTCCTAGCCGAAGCACGCAACAAAGCCGGCGCGGATCGTCTCGAAGAACACCGTGGCGCCGTAGTGAGCCCAGAGCACGACCGTAGCCATGACCGCAACTATAGCCGCGGCGGCGGCTATCAGGAGCGACCGCGACATTGAGGGTGGTGCGACAGTCTCGCGCATGGCCGCCTTGTCCTCCTCCCGCATGCGGGGAGCGAGGCATCCGTTAGATATGCCGGAATGCCGCAAGCGACAACGGCACCCAAGGGCAATGCGCCCGGCGCGTCAGCGGCAGAAATTGTAGAGCGCCGCGAGTTCGCGGCCGCGGAGCGTTTTGACTTGCGGGGTCAGGCCGCCATGCCGGTCGATCCAGCCGCGGATTTCCGGCCGGATAAAGGCGCATCACCAGGCGCGTGCCGGCGCGGGTCGGCACCAGCGAGCGCCGGGCGTCGTCATAATAGGACGCCGCGTGGAACCCGAGAACGGCCCGCCGGGTCACGCACACATGGTCACGCGGAATGAGCCCGGTGAACAAGGTGCAGGCGGAGAGGCAGGGCCCATCGATGACCAGACGCTCGCCCGAATCGCGCATCCCTTCGTATCGGTGCAGATAAGAGGAGACCTCGCCTCCCGGGTCGTTAACCACGCGCACCTCTGCCGAGGCCGCAGCGGCGACCAGAGCCGACGCGAGCGCGCCGGCCAAAGCTGCCTGCCATTTCATGTTTGATCCCTTTCCCCGTTCCGGCGAGCCGACCATCATTCGCCATTGTGGCGAGAGTTCGGAGGAGACAGTCCTTTGCTGTTGGCTGAACAAATTTCGAGGTACGGAACTTCGAGGTCCGGTTGCCGCCAGAGGGCGGCAGCCTACCCTTGAGAAGCGCGGCTCGAAGCGATGCTATAGTGCCCCGACCGAGAACCGAAAGGCCGATCGAGATGGATACGTCTGTTACGCACAAAGACAATATTCCCGAATATTCCGCGGCCCATTACCTGCTCGAAGGCCTCACCGAGATCGGCATAGATTATCTGTTCTGCAATTTCGGCACCGATCACGCGCCGATCATCGAGGAGATGGCGCGCCATCGCAAGCTTGGCGAGGCGATGCCGAAGGTCGTCCGCTGTCCGCACGAGAACACCGCTGCGCACATGGCGGGAGGCTACGCTCTGGTCACCGGGCGCGGTCAGGGCGTGATCGTTCACGTCGACGTCGGCACCGCCAATGCCGCGAACGCGATGCACAACCTTTTCCGCAGTCGCCTGCCGGTCCTGCTGATGGCCGGCAAGGCGCCCTATACCTCGCACAGCGAATTGGTCGGCACGCGCGATACCCACGTGCACTGGGTGCAGGAGCCGTTCGATCAGGCGAGCCTGGTGCGGCCTTATCTGAAGTGGGAGTGGACGCTTCCTTCCGGCGTCATCGTCAAGGAGACGCTGCAGCGGGCGCATTCCATCATGCAAAGCGAGCCGCGCGGTCCGGTTTATCTGATGATGCAGCGCGAGACGTTGACCCAGTATTGGAGCATGGACGAGGTCCGCCGCTATCCGGCCGACCGGTTCGGCGCTGCAGCGGCCGGCGGCGCCGATCCGCAAATGGTGACGGCGCTCGCCGAGCGGCTGCTCGCGGCGGAAAATCCGATCCTGATCACCGGCTATGCCGGACGCCACGCCCGCACGGCACGGATGATCGACGAGCTCGCGCAATTCGCCGGTATCGCCGTGTTCGAGGCGCACGCGTCGAGCAACATCTCGCACGATGGTCCATGCTTTGCCGGCTTCTCAGCCGCCGCCGCGATCCCGAAGGCCGATGTCGGGCTGCTGGTCGACGTCGAGGTGCCCTGGTTTCCCACCGACGTGCAGCCGAACGACAATACGTTCTGGGCGCATATCGACATCGACGTGCTCAAGCTCGGCTCGCCGATGTGGACTTTCCCGGGCCATTTGCGCCTGCAGGGCGACAGCGGGCGGATCCTCGAGCAGCTGCTGGCGGAGCTCAAAGCGATGGCGACGCCGCGTTTCCAGGCGGCCGCGGCGGCGCGGCTCGATCGACTGAAGGCGGCGCGCAAGGAGCGTCTGGCGCGCGCCGCCAAGCTTGCCGCGGACCAGGGCCAGCCCGACGCGATCAATCCGCACTATCTCTTCGCCGAGCTCGGCAAGGTGCTCGGCGACGAGGACATCGTCTTCAACGAGGCGGTGCGCAACGCGCCCGCCGCGCTGATGCAGATTCCGCGCCGTCTGCCCAATACGATCGTCGACACCGGCGGCGCCGGGCTCGGCTGGTCCGGGGCGATGGCGCTCGGCGCCAAGCTCGCGGCGCCCGGCCGCCTCATGGTGCAATTGGCCGGCGACGGCAGCTTCTATTTCGGCGAACCATGCTCGGTCTTTGCCGTCTCCCAGCAATATGGGTTGCCGATCTTGTCCGTCGTGCTCGACAATTCCGGCTGGTCGGCGGTGAAGCAGGCGACGCTGCGGGTGTTCCCGGATGGCGAAGCCAAAGCGGCCGGCGCCTTCGAGGCGGAGCTGGCGCCCAAGGTCGAGTTCACCAAGATCGCCGAAGCATTCGGCGCCTACGCCGAGAAAGTCGTCGCGCCCGCCGACGTGCCGGCCGCCATCGCCCGCTGCGTGCAAGAGGTCCGCGGCGGCCGCTCGGCGCTCCTGCACGCGCGCGTCACCCGGCTGTGACGCGCTTCGTCCGCATACCGCATCAGGCGCGATAATCGGCGGCGACGGTGGCGTCGAGCGGCGCCGGCCGGCTGCGCATGGCGTTGAAGAGGAGCGTCAAGCACGGCGGCGACGACGAGGTTGAGGACGACGGTGTAGAGCGCGGTGTAGCCGGGGAAGGTAAAGCCGGCGAACGCCAGCGGATAGGTCGGCGTAAGATTTGTCGCCACCGCCATCGCCGTTCCCACGAAAATTCCCACCGCCCAACCGGCCAGCAAGGCCCAGTCGTTGAACCAGCGGGTATAGACGCCAAGCAACACCGAGGGCAGCGTCTGGATGATCCAGATGCCGCCGAGAAGCTGCAGCTGGATGGCATATTGCGTCGGCGCGAACACGATGAAGGCGAGGGCGCCGAACTTGACGATCAGCGACGCCCATTTCGCCATCTGCGCTTCCTGCTTGTCGGTCGGATTCCGGTTGATGAATTCGCGGTGGATGTTGCGGGTATAGAGATTGGCGGCGGCGATCGACATGATCGCCGCCGGCACCAGCGCGCCGATCCCGATCGCCGCAAAGGCGATGCCGACGAACCACGACGGGAAGCTGTGCAGGAACAGTGCCGGCACGGCAAAGCTGTTGCCGAACTGCTTGAAGCCCGCGGCGTATTCGGGCAACGCGCCGACGCCGGCGGCGACGGCGAAGAAGCCCATCAGCGCCAAGAGGCCGAGCATGAACGAGTAGCCCGGCAGCAGCGCAGCGTTGCGCCGGATCGCATGGCTGCTGCTCGCGCTCAGGATGCCGGTGATGCAGTGCGGGTAGAGAAACAGCGCCAGCGCCGACCCGAGCGCCAGCGTCGCGTAGGCGCCGTAGGAACCGGTCGTATTGGCGCCGGGAACCGCGAGCAGCACCTTCTGCGCCGGCACGGCGGCGAAAATCTTCCCGAATCCGCCGAGCTGAATCGGGACGACGATGACGGCGACAAAGGCGGTGAGGTAGATCAGAAGATCCTTGACGATGGCGATCGAAGCCGGCGCCCGCAGCCCGCTCGAATAGGTGAAGGCGGCGAGAATGACGAAGGCGATGAGCAGCGGCAGGTCGCCGGTATAGCCGGTGCTCGCGACCCCGAGCCCGCCAATGACCACCTGGAGCCCGACCAGTTGCAGCGCGATGTAAGGCAGCGTCGCGATGATGCCGGTGATCGCCACCGCCAGCGCCAGCCATCGGTTTCCGAAGCGGCCGTGCACGAAATCGGCCGCGGTGATGTAGTGGTGCTTGCGACAGACATTCCAGAGCCGCGGGAAGGCCAGGAACAGGATCGGATAGATCATCACCGTGTACGGCACCGCGAAGAACGCGACCGCTCCGGCGCCGTAGGCGAGCGCCGGAACGGCGATGAACGTGTAGGCGGTGTAGACATCGCCGCCGACCAGGAACCAGGTGATGAGCGTGCCGAAGCGCCTGCCGCCGAGGCCCCATTCGTGCAGCACGTCGAGGTCGCCGCGGCGCCAGCGCGCGGCGGCAAAGCCGAGCCAGGTGATGAACGCGAACAGCAATACGAAGATGATGAGCGCGGTCCAGTTCACGTCCTGCACGGCATTTCTCCCCGATTTTCGTTTTTTATCGGCGCAACCGCCCGAGCTTGCCGCTAGTCGTCGGTGGCGAAGTACACAATGGCGGTGAGCACCGCCCCGACGATCACCCAGAGCAGCTGGTACCAGTAGAAGAACGGAATGCCGATCCAGGACGGCTCAATCTTGTTGTAGAAGGGCGGCCAGAGGACCGCGACGAATTGGATCACGAACAGGAGATACCACCAGCTCCATCGCGTGCGCCGTTCGCTGCCCTGATCCATGTGTCCCCCCGGAAGCGGTTCGCGTTTGCCGACAAAATAACCCGCGCGTGGCCGCTAATCAAAGCCAAAGACGGGCCTTGCCACGTCAATGCCGGGCGCGGTCGGCGGCGATTGAGCGATTTGCGGGAAGCCGCGCGCTTGCGGAGATTCTGGAGCGGGCGATGGGAATCGAACCCACGACATACAGCTTGGGAAGCTGTCGTTCTACCACTGAACTACGCCCGCATTTTCCGATTTTGTCGGTGCGCATCGCCGTGACCGCCGGCGCGCCGCGTCCAGCCGGACGGAGAATATATGTCCATTCTCTCACGATGCCTGGATCGCGTCCACTCTGCGCAGCGATTTGGCGATGCTTGAGAAAAGCCGCGCTAGCAAGAAGAAATAAGGCGCTTGAATAAGATGCTCGGACGGCGATCGCTTAAAAAAATCTCCTCCGCCTGCCACTGTCCGTGCGGCTGGCGGAGGAGAAAATGAAAACAAGAGAAAAAGGCGCAGGGGTCTCCGGCGCCTTAACTAGAGACTCGTTATTTCGGTAGTCAGGAACAAACTAAGACGCCAGAAACCAGTCAGAACTGGTCAGCCCGGGCATTGAATCCCGCTGCAGAACATCGTGTAGTTCCCGGCGATCTCCGTCCCCGCGGTCTCCAGCGCCTCGTCGGAGATTTCGTGGGTCAGGATCTCTTGTTCAGTCTCGAGACCGATAGTGGTGTCATTCATGGCATTGATCCTTTCGTTCGCCAGCGGCGCCAGCAAGTCAGCGGCAGGAGGAGAAAACTCGCGTTAACCCCCACCAACGCCATATTAAATCATCCGCTGGTACCCTTGTAAAGTCTATCGCTTTGCTAGCAGCGTGCATGACTAACACATTACTTGGTAAGCGCGCGGTGGCTGATTGCATGCAGAATAACCGCCGGCGCTGTTCGATTATTCAGGGTCGCTGCGTGGTCTGCGGGACGGATCGGCGCGTCCCTGCGCCTTTGCGTGGGCATTCGGGGCAGCTACGCTACCCAAGGTGCCGATCCTCGCCCGCTTGATCCGGCGGGAGGAAAGCCCGATCTCCGAGGAGGCCGTAGCCACGGCTTGCCGGCCCGTGAGCGCCGGCATGGATCGGACATGACAGTAGGTTCTCCGCCAATAGAATGGCCCGAGACAGAATGGCCCAGGACCGGTGAAGCCCGATTGGAAAGAAAGTCGGACCGATGCCTTTTACGAGCGCTTGACCGTTCGTGCGGCGACCATTGACGAGCTCCTGTCCGACGATTTCGAGCCGTTGCCGGGTCAGAAGGAGGATGCCGATCGGGCCGCGCGACGTCTGGCCGCGTGGTGCCGTTCGTGCGCCAGCGGCGACTGGTCGCTGTTTGGCCGGCGGCTGGAGCGGGACGGATTGACGCTCGCCCAGGTGCTGGCGAGATTTGCCACCGTTCGCCGCAAAGCGTCCGCCTCTCCGCCCGCGTGGGTCGACGACGCAATCTGGATCGAAGCGGCGCTGCAACGCCCGGCGCGTGACGGCAAACCGCTGACTGCGCTGGCGCCGGGCGAGCCTTGCGCGTTCGAGCAGCTGTTCACGCCGTTGGTCGAACAAGCCGGCGAGCTGCTGTGGGCCGGCATCGACGCGCGGGCGTCTCGGCAACCTCAACGAAGCCGCCCGCGACTGCCTCTCGCTTGCGCTTCTCAAGGGGCTGTCCGACCTGTGCGCCGCGGCGCTCTACGAGCGCTTCGACAAGGCGCGGAAGGCCGATGCGTCCCTCGCCCGACGCGGCCGCGTCGCGGCCCAGCGCCGGCAGCGCGCTACGATCGGTTCGTCGCCGAAATGAAAGCTGGCGGTTTCCGCCGTCTGTTCGAAGACAAGCCGGTGCTCTTGCGGTTGATTGCTGGCGTCACGCGGCAATGGATCGACACGTCGCGCGAGCTTGTCCTGCGCCTTGACGCCGATCTCGGCGGCGATCCGGCGGGATATCCTCCGGTCCGGCGCCGACAGCCGGGTCGCCGGGATCGAAGGCGATCTCTCCGACCCGCACAATGGCGGCCATTCGGTCCAGATCGTCAGCTTCGAGGACGGCGTCGCGCATCGTCTACAAGCCGAAGGATTTGCGGGTCGATGTCGCTTGGCACGACTTGATCGAGCGACTGAATCGAGCCGATCCGCCGGTTGAGCTCAAGGCGGTGCGCGCGATCGCGCGCGACGGCTATGGCTGGACCGAATTCATCGATCACACCGGCGTGCGCCGATCGGGAAGGCTGCAACCGGTTCTTCCGGCGCGCCGGCGCCTGGCTTGCGCTCTTCCACTGCTTTGCCGCCACCGACATGCATCAGGAGAACATGATCGCGGCCGGCGATCACCCGGTGCCGATCGATCTGGAAATGATCCTTCAGGCCACCGCCGACGAGCGCAAGGCGCAAGACCCCGAGGGCGCAGGCCTTCGACGCGGCGACGGAAATCATCGCCAATTCCGTGCTGACGGTCGGTTTGCTTCCCGCCTATGGACGCACGCCCGACAACAAAATCTTCGCGGTCGGCGCGATGACCGCCGATCAGAATGCCAAAACAAAGCTGCAGTGGACCAACATAAACTCCGACGAGATGCGGCCGGCGAAATCGAAGGAGGTGAGCAAGACCAGTCCGAACCTGCCGCATGTCGACGGCAGTTACGCCAAATTCGGCGACCATATCGACGATTTCATCGCCGGCTTTGAGGAGTACGCCAAATTCCTGCGGCGTCAGACGCGGAGCACGGGGCCGGGCCGGCTGTTCGACGGCTTTGCCGGACTTCCGGTCCGCAAGGTCCTTCGCCCGACTCAATTCTATTACCTGTTGCTCCAGCGCCTGAAAGATCATCGCGCCATGGAGGACGGGGCGATCTGGTCGGCGCAGGCCGATTTCATCGCCAGGCTGGTCGATTGGGACAAGGATTCCGATCCGCTTTGGCCGTTGCAGCGGCGCGAGAGGGCCGCTCTCCTCGCGTTGAATGTGCCGCACTTCGTGTCGCCGAGCGACAGAACCAGCATCGAGGACGCGAGCGGCTTCGCGGTCCGCACGCAGGCCATCCCGGGCCTCGATCGCGCTCGGGCCCGGGTCGAGAGCCTCGACGAGGACGATATCGCCTGGCAGATCGACGTCATCCGCCACAGCACGAGCGCGCTGTCGCGGTCCGAAGCTGCCGCCGCCAACGCCTCCCGAGTTGAAAGAACCGTTCGGCGCCGGCCGCATCGCCGCACCGCCAAGGAAATTTTCACCGCCGAAGCTGATCGGATTGCCGCGGAGCTGTCGCGGCAAGCCATTCGCCGCGGACCCGGCGCCGCCTGGATCGGCCTCGATTGGCTCGGGAGACTCCGAGGTCTTTCAACTCGTCTGTCTCGGTCCTGATCTCTACAACGGCGTTTCCGGCATTTCGCTGTTTCTGGCCGCGCATGCGGCGGCGACCGGATGCGGGCCCTCGGCCGAGCTTGCGCTCGCCGGGGTCGCGCATCTGCGCAAGAATCTGAGAAGCCGGAACGCGCCGCGCCTAGCGCGCTCGCTCGGCATCGGCGCCGCCGCCGGCTTGGGCTCGATCGTCTATGCGCTGACGGCGATGTCGAAAAGCCTCGACGATGAGGGTCTCCTCGCCGACGCGCATGTCGCGGCGGAACTGTTCAGCGACGAGCTCATCGCTGCCGACCAACGGCTCGACGTCATCGCCGGCAGCGCCGGGGCGATACTCGGCCTGCTCCGTCTTTATCGCGACACCCGATCCGGCGAAGTGCTCGCACGAGCGACGCAAATGCGGCGAGCATCTGCTGCGGCAGAAACGGATCGGGCCGGACGGTCGCCGGAGCTGGGTCGGTCAAGGCTTCGGCCCGCGGGCGCTCAATGGCATGTCGCACGGCGCCGCGGGTTTTGCCTATGCGCTCGCGCTCGTTGGCGGCGGCGACCGGGCGCGAAGAGTTCGCGCAAGCCGCCGCCGAATGTATTGCGTTTGAAAATTCCAGCTACGATCGCGGGCGCGCAGCAACTGGCCCGATTTGCGCGGCGTCGGAGCCGTCCTGGCTATGCCAATGGTGTTACGGAGCTGTCGGCATCGGCATGGCGCGCCTCGCCGCGAGCAGGCGGGGAGCAATGGACGCCAGGGCGGCTGGCTGCGGATATCAGCAACGCTATCGACGGCGCGAAACGCGGCTGGCCGGGCGCGGTGGATACGCTGTGCTGCGGCACGCTGGGCAGCGTGGAATTCTTCTGCGAGGCCGGCGGACGCACTTGGGCAGCAGCGATCTTGGCGAGCTTGCATCGCAGCGGCTGCTGGCGGTTCTGCAGGCCGCCGCGTCGGCCGGCGACTACCGCTGGAACAGCGGAAGAGGCCAATTCAATTTGGGCTTGTTTCGCGGCCTCGCCGGCGTGGGCTATACCTTGCTGCGGCCGGATCGACCGCTCCCTTCCCAACGTCTTGATCTGGGAATAGCCGGGCGTTTCCGGCAATCGGAAAGTCTACTGGGGCTTTGCCGCCGAGCACGAGGCGGTGACGATGGCCTTGAACATATCGAAGGATTGGACTTCGACCTGACAGCTGGTCGAGGAATCCGGCGCGAGGTGAACGACGTCGCCGGCCGCCACCAGCTGCTGCTTGCCGTTGATGTTGATGTTGATGCCGTCGTTGGTGGGAGGGCCGACCAACCCGAGGGTCAAACGGCCATCGGCGGCGATCACCGATTGATTGGGTTGGATGGTGTAGGTGTTCGCCGAGGGCATGATCGCTTCCAGCGTGGCTTGCACGCTGGTCAGCTTCGTCTGCAGGGCGGCAAGTTTTCCGTTCTGCTCGTTGATTTGCCCGTCGAGTTTTTGCAAATCTGCCCGCAATTCAATGATGGCGGCGTCGCGCTCCTGGGTGTCGCTGCGGGCCAACTGCCGGCCGTACATGTGTCCGCCGATGCCGACGATGGCGATGAGCAGCGCGGCAATGACGACGATCCCGATCCTGCTGCCGATGAAGGCGGCGAGCCGACGGCGGATCCGGATCTCGAAGCGGGCTGATTTCGGCCTTGCGCTCACCTGGCAATCCTTTCCACCGCTATTCTTTCGACTGTTGTGCTCCCGGGCCGTGGCCCGGCGTCGATCCCGAGCGCACCGCGCCGTAGATCTTGGCAAGGAAGGATTCGACATCCGCGAAATCGAGCGGGCCCGCCGATTTCGCCGGCTTGGCCGGGCTTGCGGGGGCGGCAGGCGGGACGGCCGCAGAAACCACGGGAGAATCCGCGATCGGCAGCTTGCCGGATGCTGTCGGCCCATTGCCGCTCGACGATCCGGGCGGCGCATCGCCTTCGGTCGATCCATTGCCGTTGGATTGTCCGCCGGGAGTTGCCGGTGCAGCGCCCGATGGCGCTTTCGGCGGTGTTGGCGGCTCATTGGCGCCCGGTTGCCCGGGTTGCGGCGGCGGCTCAGCTGCTGCCGGGGAATCGACGTTGCCGAGAATGATCGGCAGGCCGTCCTTGCCGGTGCCGATGACCACGATCTTGGCGTTATGGGACTGCGCCAGCGCGAGCGTGGCTTCGATGCCGCGCCAGCGCAGATAGGAATCTGAAATGCCCTGGCTGACCGTGCGCTGGAAAGCGGCGATGCCGTTGGCTTCGATCTGTTTGCGCTTCGACTCCTCCGCTTCGCGCTCGACGCGGAATTTGTACTCCTGAATCAGATAGAACTGCTCGGTCTGCCGGTTGATGGCGGCGACGATCGATGGCGGCAATTCGATGCTGAGCACGAGAGTGTCGAGAATCTGGATCGAGCCGCGCAGAAAGTCGTTGTAGTGCTTGGGGTCGGGCTGCTCCATCGCTTCCGGCTGCACCAATTTGTCGAGATTGGCGCCGAGGCTCTTTTGCGTATTGGCCAGAATCTCCTGCTGGATGGTGTCGCGCGAGGTGTAGACCTGCTGCGCGGTGTAATGCGAAAAAACTTCACGCGCCTGGCTGCCGATTTCCGGACCGATGACCGATTCCAGGTACTGCGGACCGATGAATTTGTGCAGCACGGCGACGGAGTGGTGCAGCAGCTGATAGCGCACATTGATCTGCGCGGTCACGCTCACGCCGTCCTTTGAGATGGCGTTGATGGTCAGCGTCGTCGATTGCAGCCTCAGATCATAAAGAAACAGTTTGTCCCAGGGCGCGATGACATGCAGGCCTTCCTCGCGCAGCTCGCGCGGATCGAGCACCGTGCCGCGGCCGACAAAGCACCAGCAATAAATGTCAAAACCGTTGAACCGTTTCCAAAGGACGCCGACCCTCCCGCTCGGAACCGTGATCACCATGTAGGGCCAAAGCACGACGATCAGGAGCAAGGCCAGCATCAACGAGAAGGCCAGGCCCGGCAGATGGCGCCAGACAAAGCGCCACCATCCGCGCTTCGGCGGCGGCGGTGGCGTTCCGTCGAGGGACTCTGGAAACATGACCATCAGCCGTTCTCCATCGAACGCTACCGTCCACCGTTCTGCATCGAACGCTGATCGACAATACGGCCTTCGTCCATGCGGATCCTGCGCGCGGGCAGGTCCAGCTCGTCAAGATAGCGGTCATCGTGGGTAATCACCACGACCGTCTTTCCCGCCTGCATCAGCTGCGGGATGAGCTCATCGTAGAATTTGCGGCGAAATTCCGGGTCCTGTTCGGCCGTCCATTCGTCGAGCAGCAGGATCGGGCGCTTCTCCAGCATGCTGACGATCAGCGCCAGCCGCCGGCGTTGGCCGCTGGAAAGATCGAGCGTGCGAAATTCGCCGTGCGAAAGACCGGTCTTGGCCTCCAGGCGGAATTGGGTCAGCAGCCGGTCGACCTCGACCGGATCCGGATCGGGTATGCCGTAGAGCCGGTGAAACAGATGATAGTCGAAGAAAATCGCGGAGAACAACGAGCGATAGGTGTCGCGCGTGTGGCTGTTGATCCGCATTCCGTCGAGCGTGATCTCGCCGGAATCGGGCGGATAGAGCCCGGCGAGCACCCGCAGGAAGGTCGACTTTCCCGAACCGTTGCCGCCGGTGATGAAGACGAGCTCGCCGGATCGCAGCGTGAAGTCGATCGGCCCGATGGAGAAGGCGGTGTCGGAAAATTTGTCCACGTAGCGGAACACGATATTGCGCATCTCGATCGCAGCGAAACTGGCTGCGCCACCGTGACGTCCGGCTCCGGTCGAGGCAGTCGCACTCAGGTCGGAGACTAATTTCTGCAGCCGGTCCGCCGCGGCGTTGGCGTTCAACAGGATCGGTATCGATTGCACCAAGCCGAAACAGGCCCCGACGACGAACAGCAGCGCCGTGGTGGCCTTCGGGATCGAAGCGCCGCCGAACGATTCGCTCAACCGCGGCGCGGCGAACACCACCGCGCCGAGCAGCACGTACATGGTAGCTCTGCACCGAGACGATCTGCCGGAAGGTCTGGACCTGAGCGCCTATCTTGATGTTGGCCGCGGCTCGCGACACCTCGACGGCGTCATCGAACAAATCGACGCTGCGCGCGCTGTTGAGCCGCACCTCCTTGAAGCCGTCGAGGAAGTCGTCCATGCGGTCGAACAGCTGGCGCTCCTGCTCGGCGGCGCGCGCTCGGTCGAGCGTCAGCCGGCGGCTGCGCAAGTGGAAGACCGTTCCGGCGAGGCCGACGATGACGACGCTCATGATGAACGCGGCAAGCGACAGGTAGGCCACGTAGATCGATATGAAGAAGATGAGGACGACGCTCTGCATCGAATAGCACAGCGTGTTGCTCGCCTGCGTCAGCACCCCGGAATCGCTGTTGATCGCCGCGACGATCCGGGAGCGCCCGATGTCGTCGATCGACAGCAGCTCCGAGCGCCGCACCTCATCCATCAGGCGCACGCGCAGCTTGTGGATGATGGCTTCGATCTCGGCGGTGATCGTGGTGGTCACATAAGGCTGCGTCCTGATGAACAGAAAAAGCGCGATCAGGAAAACCGCAATCGCCCACAGGCTCGAGCTTTCACTGCTGCCAGCCGCCTGCGCGCCGGCATTGATGGCGGCAAGTACCGCGGCACTGCTGATGCCGCCGACGGCGGCCATGAACACCAGCTTCCGCAGTGAGCCGTGCATTTCGCGGCGGACGAGCTGCAAGAAGGACATTGGTGCGCTGTCGCCCGTCTACATTTCTACAAGGCGCCGCCGGTACGGCGAGGGATGCGCTTGCCGGCTCGGCAGAGACCTTCGCTTTAGTCGCGCGGGCGCCATTCGACGTGCCGGGACGGCCCGGTCAGGAACAGCACCGGCAGCACCACCAACGGCGTGGTGA
Source organism: uncultured Alphaproteobacteria bacterium (assembly GCA_963695665.1). Taxonomy (GTDB): domain Bacteria; phylum Pseudomonadota; class Alphaproteobacteria; order Rhizobiales; family Xanthobacteraceae; genus BOG-931. Next base: position 40,915 of record CAVOHL010000005.1, on the reverse strand, counting down.
TGAGCGCGATGAAGAACGTTCCGACGAAACCCGTGCGCCGATGGACGCCGCAAAGTCCGGTGAGGACGCAGAAAATTATGTAGACGATCGCCTCGAGCATGGGGCCCGGTCTCGTCGCTCAACTGCTTTCGCGCTTCGCCGGGCGCAGCTACTCCCCGATTGGCCGGCATGCGGCCCGTGCTTGTTCTAAGAACTGGTCGCCGCCGCGCCAGTGGACCCGCCGGAGCGCTTGGAACGCGAGTCCCACATCTCTTTGTGGGCCTTGACGAACTCACGATAGTCCGGAGGGTTGAAATCGAGCAGGGTGCCGCCGGATTCGAAATGCTGGATGAAGGCCTTGCCGATGGCGTAGGTGGCGCCGGCGGAAAGCACCGGCGTGACGAATCCGCCGATGATCGTGCCAACGATCGGCACCGCCTTGAGCAAGCTGAAGGCGCCGATGCCGCTGGTGGTCGGCACCAGCGCTCCGGCCAGCGCCGCGATCAGCGCCTTGCCCCGGTTTTCGGAAAACGGCACATCGTAGATTTGCGAAAGACGGCGCAACATCTGCAGCTGCAGTCCGCCGACGGCCACCAAATCGACTACCGGCACCGGGACAAGTCCGGCAACGCCGGACCAGATGGAGAAACGGTCTACCAGCCGCGAAGCCACTTCATCGCGCGGCTCGGCTGGAGCTGACGTCGAACTCGTGTCCACGGATGCGGTTGATTTCTCTGCCATGGCGGATCCTTTCTCATCGTCCCCGGGCGGGGCCCCATCCCTCGAGCGGGCCGCTACGAACTTCCGCCGGCTCCGTCCACCAGAGACGGAAAAACCCTATCATGGTGGGTACCCGGTGCCAAGCGCTGGCGACCGCTGACGATGTTGCGATCTGCGCGTCAGAATGGAGTTGGCTGCCGTCTTGCCCTGCCGGACCTCGACCCATAGAATACGCTCGGACGGGATCGCTCCCTGAGACGGATGATGCGGCCAATGCGATCGGGCAAGACCGCTAGCGAGGCACGGCGCGCGTGGGAGCCGCCGGCGCTGACGAAGTTGGCGATCGGCACGGAAACAAAATCCTCCGCGCGCGAATGAGTTGGGTGCGCAAGCGGCAACGTCCGGCGCCGACAAACTTGCCGATCCGAAACCGCCGGCGGCGCCGGCGACCAAGCTCGGATTTTCTTTTGAGTGGGCTTTCCCGCTGTCGGCGCGGATCGAATAACGGATTGCTCCATCGTCGCGGTTGGAATCCTACCGTGCAGCGACGGAGGTTGGCCACCTTGGCGCACAGCATTGGGCGGGACGGCTTTGAGCGTCACCCTTGACAGCGTTCTCGTTCAGGAGAGCGAGCCGAAGGCCGCCGACCTCGACGGCCGTGTCGTTGTCCTGAGCGTGCGCGCCGGCTCGTATTTCGGCTTCAATCGAGTCGCCGGCGAAATTTGGAACATGCTTGCCGAACCTTGCCGCGTCGGCCAAATCTTCGACACGCTCACCGAGCGCCATGACGTCGATCCCGACACCGTGGCGCGCGACGTGACGCCGTTTTTGCAGACGCTGGTCGAGCAGCGGCTGGCGCGCGTGGTCGATCCGGCTGAAGGGCGATGAAAGGGCGATGAAGCTCAAAACGATGCGGCGCCTCTATCGCCGCGAGGCGGCCGTGATGCTGTTGCTGGCGCGGCTGGCGGTGCGCTTCGTCCCGCCGGCGCGCATCTTCGCTTGGGCGCGAGCGGTCGCCGCGGCGAATCTGCCGCTTCGCGGTCGATGATGTGAGCTGGATAGCGTGGGCGGTCGAGAGCGTCGGCGCGCGCGCCTGGATGAGATCCGCGTGTTTGCCGCGCGCGCTGGCGGCGCAGGCCATGCTGCGCCGGCGCGGCATAGCGAGCCGGCTCTGCCTCGGCGTCGCCCGCGAAGGCGATGAGCTGCTCGCGCATGCATGGGTCGAGATCGGCAAGGACAGGATCGTCGGGGGTGCCGAGGCCGGCGCCTTCACTCGCCTCGCCGAATTCGGTGGAGCGTGCTGATGCGGCGCGTAGGTTTCCGGTGAGCGGTATCGCCGGCCTGCTGCGGTTCGACGGCCGGGCCGTGTCGCGGCGCGACCTCGAGCGCGTCGCCAATTCGCTGCGGCAACACGGGCCGGATCGCTCCGCGATCGTCGCCGGCGAGGACATCGGCCTTGTCCACGTGCTGATGCGCATGACCCCGGAAGACCAGTTCGATCGCCAGCCCTGGCAGGGCGAAAGCGGCGCGCTGATCACGGCGGATATCCGGCTCGACAATCGCGCCGAAATGCTCGCTCGGATCGGCGTCACGCCGCAGGCGGCGGCGACCTGGTCGGATGCGCGCGTGCTCCTCGCCGCCTGGGAGAAATTCGGCGACGATATTTGGCCGATCCTGCGCGGCCCGTTCGCGGTCGCGATCTGGGACCCGCGCGTTCGCGCCTTGACGCTGGCGCGCGACCATCTCGGCCTCAACGTGGCGATGTGGCACCGCAACGCGCAATTCTTCGCCTTTGCCACGATGCCGAACGGCCTGTTCGCGCTGCCCGGCGTGCCGCGCGAATTGAGCGAAGAAAAACTCGCCGATTTCCTCGTGCTCAATCACGCGGACCATCAAACAACCATCTACCGCAATGTCTTTCGCGTGCCTCCGGCGCATGTCATGCGCGTGCAGGCCGACGGTTCGACGACGCAGCGCCGGTACTGGTCGCCGGCCGAGATCGAGCCGGTCAGACGTTCCTCCGATCAGGCCTACGCCGACGGACTGCGCGCGTGTCTTGATTTGGCGGTGCGCCGGCAGATGCGCAGCATCCATCCGATCGGCAGCCTGCTCAGCGGCGGGCTCGACTCCTCGTCGGTCTCGATCCTTGCCGCCCGCGCGCTCGCCGAGAAAAACGAACGGCTGGTCGCGTTCACCGGCGTGCCGCGGCGCGGCTTTGCCGGGCCGTTCCCGAACGGCGCCTACGCCGACGAAACTCCTTATGTCGAGGCGATTGCCGGCGCGGCGCGCAACATCGACGTCACCTATGTGCGCAGCGACGCGCCCGACGACCTCGCCGAGCTTGAGCGGTTTTTCAATGCGCTCGAAGGGCCGGTGCGCAATCCGACCAATCTCGGTTGGATCCTGGCGTTGCTGCGGCAGGCGCGGGCGCAAGGTCGGCGGGTGCTGCTCGGCGGCCTCTGCGGCAACGCGACCATCAGCTGGAGCGGCTGGTCGCAGGCAGCCGCGCACCTCAAGCGCGGGCGGCTTCTCACCGCCTACCGGCAATGGCGGCTCTATTACCGCCGCACCTCGCATTCACGCTGGGCGGCGCTGCAAAAGCTCTTTGTCGAACCGTTGCTGCCCGGCCGGCTGAGCGATTGGATCGATCGCCGCAGCCATCCGGGGCGCGATTGCGGCCTGGCAGGATCACGCCGCAATCCGCCCCGATTTCGCCGCCGCGATGGCCGTCGATGCGCGCGCGCAGCAGGCCGGACACGACTTTCTCTATCGGATGCGGGAGGACGAGCGCGTCAGGAGCCTCGCGCAGGTCGATTATCTCGGCGACTGGCAGGCGGCGGAAAAGGCGGTGACCGGCGTCGAAGTGCGCGATCCGACCGCGGACCTCGACGTCGTCTGTTACTGCTTCGGCGTTCCTCCTGAACAATATCTTGCCGAGGGCGCCGATCGTTCGCTGATCCGCCGCGCGATGTGGGGCCTCGTGCCGGAGATGGTGTTGACCAACCGTCTCGGCGGCCTGCAAGGAGCCGATTGGCACGAGAAGCTCGAAGGTCGGCGCAGCGAACTCGCGCGCCAGATCGCCGAGATTTCCGAGTCCGCGCTGGTGCGCCGGGTGATCGACCTGGTGCGGCTCGAGCGTGCGGTAGCGAACTGGCCCACGGGCGGCTGGCATACGCCCGAAATCTTCCGCGAATACAACCTAGCGCTCACCCGCGGCATTGCCGGCGGCCGGTTCCTGCGCTGGTTCGAGGCGGCGAACCGGTAAGTCCGGCCGAGGCGATGATCCGCTGCCCGACGCGACGCGCACGAAATGCACCGGCTCGCTCAATCCGCGCAGCATCGCTGAGTCTTCGATCGCGGGCCGGCCGGCGAGCGCCTCGCGCGCTTCGCCATCGGCCAAGACCGCCGCGGAGATGATCACCTCGCCGCCGTGGCACTGGTGCTCGAGCCGCGCGGCCGTATTCACTGCCGAGCCGAAATAGTCGAGCAAGTCGCCGGCGGTCACCGCGATGCAGGGTCCGAGATGCAGGCCGAGCTTCAGCACGATGCCGGCGTCGCTGCGGCCGCGATTGAAATTCGCCACCTCGTCCTGGATCGACAGCACGGCGCGCACCGCGTCGGCTGGATCGTGGAACGCGGCCATCACCGCATCGCCCACGGTCTTGACGACGAACCCATGGTGGCGCTGCACCCGCTCCGACAGAAAGGCGAAATGATCGCGCACCAGATGGTAGGCGGTGGCGTCGCCCAATTCCTCATACATCTTGGTCGAGCCCTGCAGATCGGTGAACACGATCGCGACCCGGCCGATTTCGACGTCGTCGCCCGGCCGCAGGAGCTGCTCGGGACAGAGCCGGCGGAACGCCGGCATGGCGATGACGCTTTCTCCGGTCAGGGCGTCCCGCGCCCAATTGCGGTCCTCAATGACGAAGAACAGCGGCCGGTCGGTGTTGTTGTGCGCGACGACCTCGTCCCGATGTCCGGGTTTCGCCAACAGGATATCGGCGCCGCTGGCGGTGACTTCGGGGATGATCCCGGCGTCACCGATATCGGCCTCCGCCTCGCCGCCGGCCTCGACCGTGCGGAAACGATAGGGGCCGGGTCGGAGCGTGAGCGCGAAGCTTTTGCTCGAATGCGGCGCGACTTCGGCTTGCAGCTTGACATGCGGGGTCGTGCCTTGCCCGAGCATGCACAGCTCGCCTTCGGGCAGCGGCCGCAGCCACGGCTCGGGATGAAAGGTCAACTCGACATTGCGCGTGAAGTCGCGTTCGTAGTTGATATTGCACGACGAGCAATGCGCCCCTTTGGGCAGCTCGTGCAGATGCTCGACCCGCGATTTGGCGCCACGGCAGCGCGGGCATAGCAGATCCCAACCCATGCCCAGAATGCCGAGGCGTTGCGCCGCGAGGAACAGCTCCACCGTGTCTTCCGGCGTCGCCTGCCAGTATCGCGCCATGGTCAGCGGACGAATGCCGCGCAGCGCCAGATCCGGCGCATGCAACAGATAGTCGGCGAGCTTCGCCGCGAGGCCATGGCTCGCCGGGTCGCGGTCGAGATCGGCGATCAGACCGTCGAGGCGGCGGTGCGCCGCCGGCTTCACCGTGTCCCGCGCCGCGACACCGGGAATATGCCCCGGCATCTCGGCCTCGGCGATCAGCTTCTCCATCGCCGCCAAGCGCTGGTCCATGGAACGTTCGAACTGGCCGGAGACCCTCCCCAGCCAGCCCAACACCCCGACGCATTCCATCTCTCCCGAAAATACCAGCCGGCTTCCCGTGTCCTCGGGATAGAGTTCAAGGGTGACGTGGAAGTGGCGCATCGGGCCGTTGACGAAGTCGCGGGTCTGGGTGGCCCGCCGGTTTTCCTGCCACTCGCCGAAACTCTCCTGCCATTTCAATTCCAGCGGGCCGATCGCGGCAGTGGCGTAGCGGCGAATACGGCCCTGGGCGTCGGCGCGCTCCTCGACTCGATAGATGGGCGAGCCGGCTGCATCATTGGTGCGCGCGGTATCGGCGATGAAAGGCCAAATCGCCTCCGGCGGCTTGGCGAAATGCCGCTCCTTGCGATAGTGAAAAATGCTTTTCTTCATCGGCAAAACTTCCAGCGTCGGCGGCCGCTGCCGGCCATGAAAAGATACGCCAGACCGCCCGGGTGGTTTCGGCCGACGTTCAATGCCGCGGTGCAGCGATACTACCCCAGGTGCCGGATCCGCGCTCCCGTTTACCAACTTGAGCGCATCCGGGGAAACGCGATAACGGCCTAAAGGCTTGCAACACCCGGTCTAAATCGCGCAAGCTGCCCCCATGCGGCGTCTAAGCGGTAAAGTCTTGCCATCCCCCCTCAGCCACATTTGATTGGGAGCGTCCGGTAAATTGCCGATCTTTGTTGACATCCGCCCTTGTTGCGTTGGCCGCGCGGCGGCTGCCGCTGCCCGCCTGGATAAGCTCCGCGCACGCGGCCACTCCCGCGTGGCGGCACGGCGTATCGCCGTTCGGCGATCTGAAATACCCGTCCGGTTTCAAGAAATTCGACTACGTCAACGCCAAAGCGCCAAAGGGCGGCGTGGCGCGGCAGATCGCGCTCGGCACCTACGACAACTTCAACATGGTGGTCGACGGCGTCAAAGGTACGCTCGTGCTCGGCACCGATCTTACCTACGACACGCTGCTGGTAGCGGCGCTCGACGAGGCATCGAGCGGCTACGGGCTCCTCGCCGAGGCCGTGTATCATCCGGAGGATTTCTCCTCGACCTCCTTCAAGCTGCGGCCGCAAGCAAAGTGGCACGACGGCACGCCGGTCACGGCGGACGACGTGATCTTCTCCTTCGAGACCTTCAGGAAATTAAGCCCGCAGGCGGGCGCCACCTATGTCGACGTTGCCAAGGCCGAGAAGACCGGCGATCGCGAGGTCACCTTCGTGTTCAAAGGCCCCGGCCACCACCGGCTGCCGGAAGTTCTCGGGCAGCTGATGATTTTGCCGAAGGCTTGGTGGGAGGGCACCGACAATGACGGCAAGAAGCGCGACATCAACGCGACGACGCTGGAGCCGCCGCTCGGCTCCGGGCCTTACCGCGTCAAGGAATTCACCGCCGGCCGCAGCATCGTCTATGAGCGCGTGAAGGACTATTGGGGCGCGGACGTCAACGTCAATATCGGCCGCGACAATTTCGATGAGCTGCGGTTCGAGTATTTCCGCGACGGCACTGCCGCGATCGAGGCGTTCAAGGCGGACGCCGCCGACTGGCGCATCGAGAACAGCGCCAAAAGCTGGGCCACCGCCTATGATTTCCCCGCGGTCGCCGACAAGCGCGTCCTGCTCGAGGAGTTTCCGATCAACAATGTCGGCCTGATGCAGGCTTTCGCCTTCAACATCCGCCGCGCCAAATTCCAGGATCCCCGCGTCAGGCTCGCTTTCAACTATGCTTTCGATTTCGAGGAGATGAACAAGCAGATTTTCTTCGGCCAGTATAAGCGCATCGCCAGCTACTTCGCCGGCACCGACCTCGCCGCCACCGGCCTGCCGACCGGCCGCGAACTCGAGCTGCTCGAGAAGATGCGCGACAAGGTTCCGGCCGAAGTGTTCAAGAAGCCCTATTCCAATCCGGTCGGCGGCGACACCGCCGCGGTGCGCGGCAATATGCGCGATGCCGTGCATCTCTTCAAAGAGGCGGGATACGAAGTGCGCGACCAGCAAATGGTCGACGCCAAGACCGGCGAGCCTTTCGCCGTGGAATTTCTCGGCAACAGCCCGATGTTCGAACGCGTCTTCTTGTTCTACAAGCCCTCGCTCGAGCGGCTCGGTCTCACCGTTTCGGTGCGCACGGTCGACGAGGCGCAGTATGAGAACCGGCTGCGCGGCTGGGATTTCGACATCACCACCTATGCCTGGCGAGAATCGCAATTGCCCGGCAACGAGCTGCGCGATTACTGGAGCTCGCAGGCGGCCGACGAGGCCGGCTCGGACAACATGATCGGCATCAAAAACCCGGCCGTCGATGCGCTGATCGAGCACGTCGTCGCGGCCAAAAGCTACGAGGATCTGGTCGCGGCCGCGCGCGCGCTCGACCGCGTGCTGTTGTGGCACCACTATGTCGTGCCGCAATGGTCGCTACAACAAATTGCGCACTTGCCGCTGGGATCGGTTCGGCCATCCCGAGCCGTTGCCGAAATACGGCATCTCCGCCTTCCCGGCTCTGTGGTGGTGGGATGCGGACAAGGCGGCCAAGGTAGCCGCCCGCCAGTGAGCCGGTGACCCGCCCGGGGCGTCTTTCCGGGCGCGTGCATTCGCCCGCAACCGTCAAACGCGGCGGCACGGCGGCCGCGAGGTCGGTAGGCAGTTTCCCCCGAATTCGGCTACGATTCGCTCGGCGAATCACTATGCCGGGGCTTGCGGCGGGAGGCCTGGAAGTGGCGAGCATCATCACGGTGGCCACCATGAAGGGGGGCAGCGGCAAGAGCACCGTTGCCAGCTGCCTCGCGGTCTATTGGCATCTGCGCGGCCGGCGCCCGACGCTGATCGACGCCGATCCGCAGCGCTCGATCGTGCGGCTCGCCGCCCGCGAACGCGCGCTCGGCGGCGTCGCCGTCGTCGAGGATGCGACCGAAGAGGCCTCGAAAACCGCGCGGCGCCTCGCCGGCAACAGCGGCCTCGTGATCATCGACACGCCGGGATTCCGCTCGAAGACGACGCTCGATTGTCGTCGCGGCGGCCGACTTTCTCCTGGTCCCGGTCAAGCCGTCGCCGTTCGATGTCGATCGCATGCTCGATACGCTCGGCATCCTGACCGAGCGCGCCGACGGGCTGCAGCCGCTGTTCCGCTGCCTGCTGACGCAGACGACCCGCGACTCGGTCATTGCCAGGCACATCCGTTCCGAACTCGCCGACGCCGGCTTGCCGGTCCTGCAGAGCGAGATGACGAACCGCGTCGCCTATCCGGAAGCCTCGCTCTGGGGGGCGACGCCGAGCCTGATCAGCTGGAAGGGACCGGCCGCGCGCGAGATCGCCGCAATCGCCGACGAGCTCGACATGGTGCTCGGCGTCCAGCAGGCAGCCGCATGACCCGCAAACAGCTCCCCAAGGCGATCAGAACGAACGAGGCGCCGCGGGGGACCGCGGCGCGCGCCGCGTTGGACGAGGCGGCGCAAGCGGCACGAGCGCCCTTCGCGCACGATGCCTTCGAGGCCGAGCCCGCGCCGGCCGCCTTCTCGCGCCCGGTCGCCAACGACCAATTCCCCGCGCGCGCGATCGACGCCGGCCGGCAGGCGGAGCGGCGTCGTCTGGCCGGCAAGATCGTCGAGCGGCACAAGACCTACGCCGCTATTGGCGGCCTCTCTCCGCTGCCGATCCTCAATGTCGCCGGCGTGACCGCGATGATCATGCGCATGGTGAAGCAGTTGAGCGAGCTTTACGGCGTCCCATTCGAACGCGACCGGACGCGTTCGCTGGTCATCGGCATCATGGGCGGCGCCGTTCCCACCGGTCTCGGCACCGTCACCGCTTCAACGCTCGCCTTCGCTCTTCCGGGAAGCGGGGTCGTCGGCCTTGCGGTCACCGCGCTGACTGCCGGCGCTTTGACCCGCGGCATCGGCTTGGTTTTCATCGAGCACTTCGAGAGCGCGGCGATGCCGCTCGGCGCGGTTCAGATCGAACACGCCTAGGCCGGACGCTCAGGGTATCTCGTACACCATCGTCGAGTCGGCGATGCCGCGCAGCGCCGCCTGCTGCATGGTCGGGTGCAGGCCCGAGCTTTCCAGGATCTTCGCCGACTGCGGATTCTCCACCACCGACTTGGTCACGAAGATGGCGCGCGAGGAGGCGAGGCCCTGCACGCGTGCGGCAAGGTTCACGGTCTGGCCGAAATAATCCTGGCTGTTGTTGAGCGTGACCGCGAGGCACGGGCCTTCGTGAATGCCGATCTTGAGCAGGAAATCCTCGCTGTGGCGCTCGGCGTTGATGCGCGCCATCTCGTCGCGCATGCGCAACGCCGCCGCCAGCGCCCGGTCGGGCGTCGGGAAGGTGGCCATCACCGCGTCGCCGATCGTCTTCACCACCGCGCCCGCCTCCGACGCCACCACCTCGTGCAGCACCCGGAAATGCTGGCGGACCAGATCGTAGGCGACGAGATCGCCGACCCGTTCGTAGAGCGCGGTCGAGCCTTTCAGATCGGTGAACAAAAAGGTCAGGCTGGTGATCTTGAGCCGCTGATCGACGTCGAGCGTGTCGGTGCGGTAAATGTCGCGGAAGGTCTGATTGCTGAGCAGGCGCTTGGCGGTGAGGAACGGCTTGCGCTTGCCGAGAAGATGGTGAAGCGGATCGGCGGCAATCCAAAGCGCCGGCAGCACCCGGCGGTCGGTGCGGTTTTCCAGCGACAGCCGCAGCGGTCCCGGCCGCATCTCGACCGTTCCCACCGGCGCCTTGACGTTGTTGAACACCATCGACAGCGACTGGCGCTCGCGCGTCGGCTCGCCTTTGACGTCGAGGAATTGCGTTCCGTGCGTCACCGGATCAAACACGATGACGAAGTCGTTGGGCAGCTGCACCGACAGCACCGCCTTCGCGCCGGGCGGCAGCTCGATCGACTCGATGGTGAACTCGGCGAGGCTGTCGCCCAAAGTTTCCGGCAGATCGACGCCCGAGCTCCAGAAGATCTGGCGGTAATATTCGACTTCCGGAAGCGTATCCGGATTGTGGCCCTCGATCCGGCGCACGCGCGGGATGACCGTGAAAGTGACCTCCACCATTTCATCGAGCGTCGGCGTGTAGCCTGCAGCGCACAGCCCGCAATCGTATTCCTCGCGATTGACCGACTTGAGCGTCGTGCTCACGTCGAGGACGCCGCCGCAGCCCGGGCACAGCACGTTCCACGACAGCTCGAACAGGCCGAGCCGGGCGGCATGCAGGAACGCGGCGATGGTGTGCTCTTCGTCGAAGGCCGTGCTTGGTCGCGAAATCGAGCGGGTTGATGCGGCAGAGATCGCGATCCGGCGCTTCATGAACGGCGCGTTCGATCGCCGCCGCGCAATCGGCGTCGGCGGACTGTCGCAACACGCTGAAGAGGGCTTCGGTTTCGCTCACTGCTTGAACTCGCCCTGCCGGCGCGCGCCGGAAGCAGACTTTTAAGCTAGGTATCGGGCTTTGCAGCCGCAAGGCGCCGCACCGTGAAGCGGCGCGAGGCGGCTCTCACGGTGAGTTGATGAAAGACGGTCATGTTTTCCTTGCCTCGACTTTTTGCCGCGACCCCGCTAAGCGGGCCGCGGTACCCAACGGGATCGTGTCGATGCGGCCGCTCGGGATGACAACCTTGCTCGTTTGCGTGCTGCTATTCCCGGCAAGCGCCGGCGTGCGTCCGGCCGCGGCGGCGGAGAGCGCGGCGCCGCAATCGCGCGCGGTCGTGGTTCCGGGTTTCTGGGATCCGCGCCGTCGGCCCGAACGGCCCGACCTCTCGCGCCTACAGACGATCCGCTTTCTCACCGCGACCGATTATCCGCCATTCGACTATACCAACGCCGATGGCAATCCGGCCGGCTTCAATGTCGATCTGGCGCGCCTCATCTGCGACGAGATCAAGGTCAGCTGCACCATCCAGATCCGCCCCTTCAACGCCCTGGTCGAGGCGCTCGGCGACAATCGCGGCGATGCCGCCATTGCTTCGATCTCCCCCAGCGCAGACACGCGTCGCCTGGTCGATTTCAGCGATCCCTACTACCGAACGCCGGCGCGCTTCGTGGCCCGCCTCGACAGCCGCGTCGACGACGTGCTGCCGGAACGGCTCGAAGGCAAGAAGGTCGCCGTCGTCGCCGGCACCGCGCATGAAGCCTACCTCAAGACCATGTTCACCGAGGTCGAGGTGCGGCCCTATCCCAATCCCGAGGCGGCGCGCGACGCCTTGCGGGGGCGGGAGGTCGACCTCTTGTTCGGCGACGGCATCGCGCTTGCGTTCTGGCTCAACGGCAGCGATTCCGCCGGCTGCTGCGCGTTCCGCGGCGGTCCGTTCCTGGAAAGCCGCTATTTCGGCGAGGGCGTCGGTATCGCCGTGCGGCACGGCAACGATCTCCTGCGCCAGGCGCTCAACTGGGCGCTGTTCCGGCTGTGGGAGAAGGGAAGCTTTACGGATCTGTGGCTGCGCTATTTCCCGATCAGCCCATTTTGAATTGCAAGTTTGACGGGCCATCGCGCGCTTCCTAGTGTCCGCTGCGCGAAGGATGTGAGAGATGCCGACCGCGGCAATCGACACGGCAACGGGTCTGCGTGAATTCGCCGAGCAGTCGCACGCCTGGCCGTTCGAAGAGGCGCGCAAGATCGTCGCGCGCCTGAACAAGCGGCCGAAGGACGAGGTGATCTTCGAAACCGGCTACGGTCCGTCGGGCCTGCCGCATATCGGCACCTTCGGCGAGGTGGCGCGCACCACCATGGTCCGCCACGCCTTCCGCGTGCTCACCGACGACAAGATCAAGACCCGCCTGATCGCGTTTTCCGACGACATGGACGGTCTGCGCAAGGTGCCCGACAACATTCCCAACAAGGACATGGTGGCGCAGCATCTCGGCAAGCCGCTCACCAAGGTGCCCGATCCGTTCGGCACGCATGCAAGTTTCGCCGAGCACAACAATGCGCGGCTGCGCGCCTTCCTCGACCAGTTCGGCTTCGACTACGAATTCATGTCGTCGACTGCTTGCTACACGTCCGGCCGCTTCGACGCGGCCTTGCTCAAGGTGTTGGAGCGCTTCGACGCGGTGATGAACATCATGCTGCCGTCGCTGCGCGAGGAACGTGCCGAATCCTATTCGCCGTTCCTGCCGATCTCGCCGCACACCGGCATCGTGCTGCAAGTGCCGGTGGTCGCGCATGACGCGAAGGCAGGGACCATCACCTATGCGGACCCCGAAACGGGCGAGCAGGTGACAACGCTGGTCACCGGCGGCCGCTGCAAGCTGCAATGGAAACCGGACTGGGCGATGCGCTGGCTTGCGCTCGGCGTCGACTATGAAATGGCCGGCAAGGACCTGATCGACTCGGTGAAGCTGTCGGGCGAAATCTGCCGCGCGCTCGGCGGATTGCCGCCGGAAGGTTTCAACTACGAGCTTTTTCTCGACGAGCACGGCCAGAAAATCTCCAAGTCGAAGGGTAACGGCCTCACCATCGAAGAGTGGCTGCGCTATGCGAGCCCCGAGAGCCTGTCGCTGTTCATGTATCGCGAGCCCAAAGCCGCGAAGCGGCTCTACTTCGACGTCATCCCGCGTCACGTCGACGAGTATCTGCAATTCCTCGAAGCCTATGAGCGGCAGGCGCCAAAGGAGCGGCTCGGCAATCCGGTCTGGCACATTCACCAGGGCGCGCCGCCCAAGGCGGACAATCCGGTGCCGTTCGCGATGCTCCTTTCGCTGGTCACCGCCTCGAATGCGGAGAATGCCGACACGCTCTGGGGGTTCATCGGCCGCTACCGGCCGGGCGTGACCAAGGCGACGCATCCCCACCTCGCCGCGCTCGTCGACTACGCCATCCACTATTTCCGCGACTTCGTGCAACCGGCGAAGAGATTTCGCCAGCCGAGCGCGGCCGAGCGTGCCGCGCTCATCGATCTGCGCGACGCGCTCTCGCAACTGCCGGCGGCGGCTCCTGCGCCGGCGATCCAGGACGTGGTCTACGAGGTCGGCCGGCGCGAGCCGTTTCTCGACGAAAAGAAGAAAGCCAAGGACGGCAAGCCCGGCGTCGCGCTCGATTGGTTCAACATGCTCTATCAGGTGCTGCTCGGCCAGGAGAAGGGTCCGCGCTTCGGCTCCTTCGTCGCCGCCTACGGCGTCCAGAACACGATCGACATGATCGACGGCGCGCTGGCCCGTTCCGGGTGAATCACTGGCTCGCCCAAAGGATGCGGGCAATCCAGAGCACGTCCGCCGCCGCGAGCGTGCGCTCGCCGTGTTCGGCGTTGAGCGAGGAGAGCTCGATCGATTTCGCCGTCCGGCGCTTGAGCTCCTTGGCCATGACCTCGCCGCTCCTGGTGCGGACCACGACGCGGTCGCCGCGGCGGATCGGCGCCGCCGGCGAAACGAGGATCACATCGCCGTCGCGATAGGCCGGCTGCATCGACTGGCCGGACACTTCGAGCGCGTAAGCGTGTTCGTCGCTCACCCCGGGGAACGCGATCTCGTCCCAGCCTTCGCCGACCGGGAAGCCGGCATCGTCGAAATAGCCGCCGGCGCCGGCTTGCGCAAAGCCGAGAAGCGGCACCGGGCGGGTCGCCGGTGCGCTGCCGGAATTGATCAGCTCGACGAAGCTCTCGATCGACGCGCCGGTCGCGGCCAGCGCCTTGGCGATCGACTCGGTCGAGGGCCAGCGGGCGCGGCCCTGCGGCGTGATCCGCTTCGATTTGTTGAAGGTCGTCGGATCAAGCCCCGCGCGCCGCGCCAGCCCGGAAGCCGATAGGCCGGCGCGCTCCGCCAGACGATCGATCGCCGACCAGACCTGCGCGTGGGTGAGCATGGTCCGCGTTCCCGAGGGCCCGTACGGGGCCGCTTCCCGGTCATCATGGGAATTTTTGCCTGTTTTCTCAAGTCCCGGCGCCCGAACCGATTACCTTGAACGCTCGGTCAGGCGCCGATAGGGTCGCGTCGCGACCAAGGCGCACACAGGTGACGACGATCTACAAGATCTGCGAGCAAGCGTTGTGGCGCGCGGCCGAACCCGACGGTGTATTTCTCGGAAGTCTCGTCGACGAACGAGACGGCTTCATTCATTTCTCCACCGCGGCGCAGGTCGCGGAGACCGCGGCGAAACATTTCGCCGGGCAAACCGATCTGCTGCTGATCGCGGTTGATGCCGACGCTCTCGGGCAGTCGCTGGTGTGGGAGCATTCGCGCGGCGGCGATCTCTTCCCCCACCTCTATGCCGCGCTGCCGCTTGCGGCGGTGCGCTGGACGCGGCCGCTCGCCCGCGGCGCCGATGGCCGCCACGTGTTTCCGGAGCTGGAGCCGTGATCGGTTTTTTCGAACGGCTCACGCGGCCGTTTCTGCAGGCGATCGATCCGGAAGACGCGCACGGGCTCACCATCAGGATGCTGAAATACGCGCCGCTCCCCCCGGCGGCCGGCGACGACAGGCGGCTTGCGACGCCGGCCTTCGGGCTCAATTTCCCCAATCCGGTCGGGGTTGCGGCCGGGCTTCGACAAGAATGCCGAGATCCCCGACGCGCTGTTGCGTCTCGGCTTCGGCTTCGTCGAAGTCGGCACCATCACGCCGCTGCCGCAACGTGGCAATCCGCGTCCGCGGTTGTTCCGGCTCGAGGCCGATCGCGGCGTGATCAACCGGCTCGGCTTCAATTCGCAAGGCGGAGGCGCGGTGCTGGGGCGTCTCGCCGCGCGCGCCAACTCCGGCGGAATCGTCGGCGTCAATATCGGCGCCAACAAGGATACGCGCGACCGCATTGCCGACTACGTCCGGATGATCGAGCAGTTCGCGCCGGTCGCGTGTTACGTCACCATCAATATTTCATCGCCCAACACGCCGGGCCTGCGCGATCTGCAGCAGGGTGAGGCGCTCGACGATCTTCTCGCCCGCGTGATCGAGGCGCGCGAGCGCGTGTCGCAGGATGCCGGGCCGACGCCGGTGCTGCTCAAGATCGCGCCCGATCTGTCGCTCGCCGAGCTCGACGATGTGGTCGGCGTCGCGCGCCGGCGCCGGGTCGATGGCATGATCGTCGGCAATACCACGCTGGCGCGCCCGGCGAGCTTGCGCGAGACCGCGCGCGCGAAAGAGGCAGGCGGGCTGTCCGGCCGGCCGCTCTTTCCGCTGGCGACCCGCATGCTGGCCGAGACCTATGTGCGGGTGGAGAGTGTCTTCCCGCTGATCGGCGTCGGCGGCATCGATTCCGGCGCCGCCGCGCTCGCCAAATTCCGCGCCGGCGCGAGCCTCGTTCAGGTTTATTCCGGGCTGGTGTTCCGCGGGCTGGGCCTTCTCGCCGAGATCAAAGCCGCGCTCATCGCCGCTCTCGAACGCGACCGGCTGGAGAGCCTCGTTGAGCTTGTCGGCGCCGATGCGGCCGCCGTCACCGCCGAGCCTTGGCCTGGTTAGTCTGGCCCAGATAGCTTGGCCCGGATGAAAAGCGCAGCCGTCAGCGCTCGGCGGTATCGAATGGCGACAGCGCGGCCGCGCCCGGCGAAGGGGCGAGCACCGGCTGCAGCGCCGGCACCAGACGGTGCCGCTCGCGCCGCGCCGGGATGGCGCGATAGACCTGCTTGGTCGCCTCGACGATATGCACGCCGGCGAACGGCGCCGAGATGGTCGCGCCGGTGCGTTCCCAGGCGACCGCCGAGCGCAGGAACCAACCGCGCGCGATCGGCGGCACGTAGAGCGCTTCGCCCCATCCGGTCGGCGTGAACCAGGTCTCGCGCAACAGATGCGTGATCTGGGTGCGCGAATAGGGCCGGCCATGGCCGAACGGCGTCGTGTCCATGCGCGCCCAAAGCCCGCGCCGGTTCGGCATCACCGCGAGCAGCCGCCCGCCGCCGGCGAGCACGCGCCACACTTCGCGCAGCAGCCCGACCGGATCGGTGGTATTTTCCAGCGCATGCACCAGCAGCACGCGATCGACCGCCGAATCGGTCAGCGGCAAATCGTCCTCCTCGACCAGCGCGGCGAGCGCCGGGCGCGAGGAAGGCCAGCGCACCACGCCCTGCGGCGCCGGCATCAAAGCGAGGCAGCGTTCGGCCTCTTCGCGGAACAGGCCGAGATAGGGCGTCGCGTAGCCGATCCCGAGCACGCGCAAAGAGCGCGTATCGTTCCAGCGCGCGCGGATGCCGCGGCTGACGAAGCGCCGGGCCACGGTGCCAAGGCGCTGGGCGTAGAAGTTGCGCAGGTCGACGACGTCCATGACGGCAAAATAGCACGAATTGCGTCGTCGTTCCGGTGCGCGCCGATGTGCAGCGTCATAACCGCCGTGCACATGTTGCAGTGCCTATCTGGACGACGTGCTGATGATTCCGGTTCGCGAGCATCAAGGCATCCGGAATGACGGTAACATGGCCGCGCAAACCCATCTGTTCCGTTGTCTGAGCGACAATTTCGGCGTCCTGCTCCACGATCCGGAAAGCGGCGCGACCGCCTCGATCGATGCGCCGGAAGCCGCCCCGGTCGAGGCCGCGCTCGCAGCGACCGGCTGGCGGCTCACCGATATCCTGGTGACGCATCATCACGACGATCACACCGCCGGCATTCCGGCATTGAAGCAGCATCACCAATGCCGCGTGGTGGCGCCGCGCAACGAAGCGCAGCGCATCGCGCTGGTCGACGAAACGGTCGGCGAGGGCGACACCGTGCGCGTTGGCTCGCTCTCCGGCCGCGTCATCGACACGCCGGGCCATACCGCCGGCCACATTTCCTATTTCTTCCCGGCGGACAAACTCGCTTTCGTCGGCGACACGCTGTTCTCGATCGGCTGCGGCCGCGTCATCGAAGGCAATCCGGAGATGATGTGGCACTCGCTGCTCAAGCTGCGCGCTCTGCCCGACGACACGCGCTTCTATTGCGGCCACGAATACACGCAAGCCAATATCCGCTTCGCCAAGACCATCGAGCCGGACAACAAGGCGCTCGCGGCGCGCGCCGAAGAGGTGGCGCGGCTCGTTGCGGCGGACAAGCCGACCATTCCGGCGACGATCGGGGCGGAAAAGGCGGCCAATCCGTTCCTGCGCGCCGACGTCGCCGAGGTCGCGCAATCGCTCGGCCTTGCCGGCAGCCCGGCCTGGAAAGTGTTCGCCGAAATGCGCGAGCGCAAGAACCGGTTTTGAAGGCGCAGCTCACCGCCGGCGAGGTGATCCGGCTGCTCGATCTCAAGCCGCATCCGGAAGGCGGACATTTCCGCGAGACGTTCCGCGATGAAAGTGCGGGCGGGAGCGGCCGCGCGGCCTCGACCGCGATCTATTTTCTGCTGGCGCGCGGCGAGCGCTCGCACTGGCACCGCATCGATGCCGTCGAGGTCTGGCACTGGTATGCCGGCGCGCCGCTGCACGCTCGAAATCGCGCCGGAGCATGGCAGTCGTCGAGCGTGTGATGCTGGGCAGCGATCTTGCCGGCGGCGAGCGCCCGCAAGCGATCGTGCCGGCGCATGCCTGGCAGGCGGCGCAAACGCTCGGCGACTGGACGCTGGTCGGCTGCACCGTCGCGCCGGGCTTTGACTTCGAAAAGTTCGAATTGGCGCCGAAGGGATGGGAGCCGGAAGCTAAGCGACCCGAAGCTAGATGATGTACTGGCCGCCGTTCGCCGTGAGCGTCGAGCCGGTGATCAGGCCGGCATCGTCGGAGGCCAGAAACACCACGCAGCGCGCGATCTCCTCCGGCTCGCCCAGCCGCCCGATCGGGAATCGTGCGGCAGGATGCTCTTCTCCAGCACGTCCTTCGGCACCGCCTGCACCATCTCGGTCGTCGATATAGCCCGGGCAGATCGCGTTGACGGTGATGCCGCGCTTGGCGCTCTCCTGCGCCAGCGCCTTGGTGAAGCCGATCTCGCCGGCCTTGGCGGCCGAATAGTTGGTCTGGCCGATCTGGCCCTTCTGCCCGTTGATCGAGGAAATATTGATGATGCGGCCGAATTTGCGCTCGCGCATGCCCTCGATCACCGGCCGGCACATGTTGAACAGCGAATTGAGATTGGTGTTGATCACCTCGGTCCACTGCTCCGGCTTCATGCGGTGGAGCATGGCGTCGCGGGTGATGCCGGCATTGTTGACCAGCACCTCGATCGGCCCGAGATCGGCCTCGACCTGCTTGAGGCCGGCGGCGCAGGCCTCGAAGGAGGAAACGTCCCATTTGTAGACCGGGATGCCGGTCTCGGCCTTGAATTTCTGCGCCGCCTCGTCATTGCCGCCGTAATTGGCCGCGACCTTGTAGCCGGCGGCCTTGAGCGCCTTGGCGATCGCTGCGCCGATGCCGCGTGTTCCGCCGGTCACCACTGCGACGCGTGGCATGATCTTCCTCCCTGTCCGTAATGACTTTTTGAAGCGAGCTTATATTTGAAGCAGCTTATAGACGTAGATGGCCGGGACAAGCCCGGCCATGACGCCGATCAATGCAGCGCGCGTTCGCGGCTTACCGTTCCACGCACTTACCGTTCCACGCACATGGCGATGCCCATGCCGCCGCCGATGCACAGCGTGGCGAGGCCCTTCTTGGCGTTGCGCTTCTGCATCTCGTAGAGCAGCGTCACCAGGACGCGCGCTCCCGAGGCGCCGATCGGATGGCCGATGGCGATGGCGCCGCCATTGACGTTGACCTTGCCGGTGTCCCAGCCGAGGTCCTTGTTGACCGCGCAGGCCTGCGCGGCGAACGCCTCGTTGGCCTCGATCAGATCGAGGTCGCCGACGTTCCAGCCGGCCTTCTTCAGCGCCGCGCGCGAGGCCGGGATCGGGCCGGTGCCCATGATCTTCGGATCGACGCCGGCCTGCGCCCACGACACGATGCGCGCGAGCGGCGTCTTGCCGAGCTTGGCGGCTTCGCTCGCCTTCATCAGCACCACGGCGGCGGCGCCGTCATTGATGCCCGAGGCGTTGGCGGCGGTCACGGTGCCTTCCTTGTCGAAGGCCGGCCGCAATTTGCTGACCGCTTCGAGCGTGGTGCCGTGCTTGGGATATTCGTCGGTGTCGACGATGATGTCGCCCTTGCGGCTCTTGATGGTCACCGGCGTGATCTCGTCCTTGAACTTGCCGCGCCTTCTGCGCCGCTTCGGCCTTGTTCTGCGACGCGACCGCGAACTCGTCCTGCTGCTGGCGCGTGATCTGCCACTGCCGCGCGACGTTCTCGGCGGTGTTGCCCATGTGATAGCCGTTGAAGGCGTCCCACAGGCCGTCCTTGATCATGGTGTCGACCATCTCGAAATTGCCCATCTTCACGCCGCCGCGCAGATGCGCGCAGTGCGGCGCCATGCTCATCGACTCCTGGCCGCCGGCGACGACGATCTCGGAATCGCCGTTGACGATGGCCTGGTAGCCGAGCGCGACCGCGCGCAGGCCCGAGCCGCAGAGCTGATTGACGCCCCAGGCCGGCATCTCGACCGGGATGCCGGCGGCGATCGAGGCCTGCCGGGCCGGGTTCTGGCCTTGGCCGGCCTGCAGGATCTGACCCATGATCACTTCGGACACGCGCGGCGCTTCGACGCCGGCGCGGTCGATCGCCGCCTTGATCGCGACCTTGCCGAGTTCATGGGCCGGCAGGTTCGCGAACGCCCCGTTGAATGCGCCGACCGGCGTGCGTGCCGCGCTGACAATGACGATATCGTCTTTCATGGGGATGTCCTTTCGGGCTGTCGCAAAGGTCTTGAACGCGGGATCGCCGCGGCTGCATTGGCATATGTCATAAGGACGCGGCCTGGCCTTGGACAAGACGAAACCAGGACGCATCGCTGCTATGCCGCATCCGTCTCCTGCCAGCTTGTCGCCAGCGCCGATCGCGCCGTGATCGTCACAAAACGGTAGCCGCGCCGGGCGAAACCGCCTATTTTGACGGCGAACGCTCACGCGGTCCCTGCAACTGATGCCCGACAGACCAAGACCGAAGAACCGATCACCATCAAGAAATACGCCAACCGGCGGCTCTACAACACCGGCACGAGCACCTATGTCACGCTCGAAGACCTCGCCGGCATGGTCAAGAGCGGCGAGGATTTCGTCGTCTACGACGCCAAGACCGGCGAGGACATCACCCGCTCGGTCCTGACCCAGATCATCTTCGAGCAGGAGAACAAGGAAGGCCAGAACCTGCTGCCGATCGCCTTCCTGCGCCAGCTCATCCGGTTCTACGGCGACAGCATGCAGATGCTGGTGCCGCGCTATCTCGAAGTGTCGATCGAATCGCTGACGCGCGAGCAGGAGAAGTTCCGCGAGCAGATGGCGCAGGCCTTCGGCGTCGGCGCGTTCGCCTCGCTCGAGGAGCAGGTGCGGCGGAACATGGAAATGTTCGAGCGCGCCTTTGCCATGTTCGCGCCGTTCGCCCGCCGCGAGAGCCAGGGCGGCGAAGCGGCGGAGCCGGGCAAGACGCCCAAGCCCACGCGGCGATATCGACGATCTCAAGCGTCAGCTCGACGAGATGCAGAAGAAGGTCGACCGGCTGGGCGAAAAGGAACAAAGACGGCGGCGAGCGGAAATAGCTCAAATCGCCTGCGCCAGGCCGGCGCGCCACGGCCGCTCGATCGAAGCGAGACCGATCAGCGCGCCCTGCAGAGTAATCGCAGCCCCAGCTTCCAGCGTCTTTGCCGTGCGCTCGTCCTGCACCCATTCGGCGACGGTGTCAGTTTGAGGCGGCCGGCGAGATCGATCAGCGTGCGCACGAAGGCGCGATCGTCCTCCGAGCGGATCATGTTCTGCACGAAGGCGCCGTCGATCTTGACGATATCGACGCCGAGCTTGCGCAGATTGCGGAACGAGGTGTAGCCGGCGCCGAAATCGTCGATGGCGATGCGGCAGCCGAGATCCTTGACGCGGGCGACGAAGCCGCGGGTTTCGTCGATGTCGCTGGATCGCGGCGCTCTCGGTGATCTCGACGATCAGGCGCTCCGCCACGCCGGCGTGGGCGCGCAAGCAGCGAGCCCAGCTCGGCCCACCAATCCGGATCGTCGTCGAGGCCGGCGAGACGTTGACGCTCGCCTGCAATGCCGGCGCGGCGAGCAGCTCGTCGACGACGAGCTCGAGCACGCGGTGGTCGAGCAGGCGCACGAGGCCGAGCCGCTCGGCGACCGGCACGACCTCGCTGGCGCCCACCAGGCTGCCGTCGGTGCGCCGGACGCGCATCAGGCACTCGTAGAAGGCGGGCTGCCGGTCGGACGCCGCCGCGACCGGCTCATAGGCGAGGAAGATGCGCCGCTCGTTGAGCGCGGCGACGATCTCGTCGGTGGCGCGCACGTTCTCCCGCCGCTGCGCCTCGCGCTCGATATTGGGCTGATAGGCCAGGAACGAGCCGCGGCGCTGGGCTTTCGCGGTATCGAGCGCCTCCTGGGCGCGGGCCAGCACTTCGGCGACGTTGCGGGCGTGGCGCGGCGCCGTCACGCCGCCGATGGTGACGGTGACCGCGACCGGCCCGGCGCTCGTCGGCACCATCTCGTCGCGCACCCCGGCCAGCAGGCGCTCGGCGGCGATCGCCATGTCGTCCGGCGTGCAGTTCGTGAGCACGATGCCGAACTTGTTGCCGGAAAAGCGGCCGAGCGTGTCCTTGCCGCGCATCCGGCTGCGAATGCGCTTGGCGACCGCGCCGATCACCTGATCGGCGATGTCGAAGCCGTAGGATTCGTTGATGCGCGCCAGATCGTCGATGGCGACCAGCAGAAATCCGCAGGAGGAGCGAAATCGTATGGCGTCCTCGAGGGTTTTTTCGAGCACTTCGGTGAGGTGATGCCGGTTCAGTTCGCCGGTGAGGCCGTCGTAGCGGGCGAGATAGTTGAGACGGCTTTCGTGCTCGTAGCGATCGTTGATGACGCGAACGATCCCGTGCGCGCGCGCCGGCTTTCCGTCGCGCCCGGCGAACCAACGGCCGGTGTCCTCGACCCAAAGCGTTGTCTGCGCGCCCGGGTCGGGACGGATGCAGCATTGAATGCGATAGCCGACGCCCGCTCCTTCGTCGCGCTGGTCGGAAGCGGTGACCGCGTCGAGGCGGCTCTGGTGGTTCTCGGGGTCGAGGATCTGCGCGTAACCGCGGCCGGTGGAGATCGCCTCGACATCGGGGACAAGGAGCACGTCGCCGACATTGGCGCTCCAGGTCAGGCGGTCGCTGCCGATGTCCCAAAGGTAGAACGCCTCGCCGATCGAGGCGAGAATTTCGGCCGCATCGAGCGCAGCGGCTTTCGCGCTTGGAGGAGTTCGGCCCGCCTCGCCGTTGCTGCTCACGGTCGCCTCGTTGAACATTGCTGCAATCCGCGGGTGGCGACAGCAGGCGGGCGGTTCAGCGCCGACGTACGCAGAACATCGTTAAAAAATTCGGAAATCTCACGCCGAATTGCGGGAACCGGCATGCCGGCACGGGACTTGCGACCCTGCTTGAGGAGGTTCGGTGTCGATGTCCCAATTCGGGACAGGAGATGCCCTCGTGAGTACAGCCTTGGTCGCCTGGTACCAACGGACCGCAAGATGTCTGTCGTGTATCCGCGTAGCCGCCCAAGGGCTGATTTCCTCGCCCAGCTGATCGCCGATCACAGACGAAACGCCGCAGATGCGGGTGCGCCGTCGCGCCGAGCCGCGGAGGCGATCGCCGCCTACGGCGTGCTCGGGCCGATCGCCGACGCTGTCGGGCCGCGCCCTGTCGCGTCGCTCTGAACCGCTCGGCGGTTTCGCGAGGCGGCGGATTGCCGCCAGTCAGGTGGCTTGCCCGGGCTCGATCTCGACCTGACGCTGCGAGGAGCGGACGCTGACGGTAAACCCGACCATCACGTCGACGATCGTGATCATGGTCAGCAGGAAGAAGGTCGAGGTCCCGGCCCTGTCCACCAGCAGAAATTCAACCAGCATGGCGATGAACAGGAGCATCGCCAGCATGTGATCGACGATGGTGCGCATGCCGATCCGCGTCGATTTTA
Source organism: uncultured Alphaproteobacteria bacterium (assembly GCA_963695665.1). GTDB lineage: Bacteria > Pseudomonadota > Alphaproteobacteria > Rhizobiales > Xanthobacteraceae > BOG-931. The sequence continues at coordinate 17,672 of CAVOHL010000005.1, read as the reverse complement.
CGATCTCGATTGCCAGCAGCAGGATGCTGAAGGCGATGATCAAATCTTCCCAGGTCAGCACCCAATCCTGCCCGGACATCATGTGCACGGTCGTGACCGGCGCGGTCCAGTTGTCGTTCGGCAAGCGAAAAATGAACGCAACGATGTTGTAGATGACGAAGGGAATGAGGAGCAGCGGAAAGCCCAAGACGAACATGACGCCCTCCTCGCCAACCGCACCCGCGGCGGGCCGGCAGCCCTGCCGGCCTCGGGATTTGCTCTCCAGCCGGCGCGCGCGAGCCGCTACGCCTCGGTCTTCTTGTTCAGCACCTGCCGGCCGCGATACATGCCGGTCTTGAGATCGACGTGGTGCGGGCGGCGCAACTCGCCGGAATCCTTGTCCTCGACATAGGTCGGTCGCTTGAGCGCGTCGGCGGAGCGACGCATGCCGCGCCGCGACGGTGATGTTTTTCTCTTCGGCACGGCCATGACGGCGCTCTCCTTTGCACTGATCTGTCTGCCGGGATGGCGGGCTTATAGAAGAATGCGGCAGGCGATGCTAGGGGGCGCCGCCGCGGATGCAGGCATCGTGCGCGGAATTGGCGGCCGCGCGGCGCTCATAGAGGCCGGCGAGCCGGCGCACCAGGATGCTCGGCGCCCGGGCGCTGCGGCGAACCGGATTCGGCAGGATGGCGGCGAGTTCCGCCGCCTCGTGCGCGGTGAGATTGCGGGCCGACTTGCGGAAGGCGAAGCGCGCCGCGGCTTCGGCGCCGAACTCGCCGTCGGGACCCCATTCGGCGATGTTGAGGTAGATTTCGAGCACCCGACGTTTCGGCAGCACCAGGTTGATCCACAGTGCGAGCGGGACCTCGAGCGCCTTGCGCACGAAGCTGTGGCCTTGCCACAGAAACAGGTTCTTGGCCGTCTGTTGCGTGATGGTCGAGCCGCCGCGCGCCGCGCCGAGATCGTCGGCCGCTTCGAACGCCTCGCGCATCGCCCCGAGATCGATGCCTGCGATTGCGGCAGAAGCTCGCGTCCTCGGCGACGATCACCGCGAGCGGCAGCGCCGGCGCGATGCGGCTCAAGGGAACAGCGACCCGCTCGACCCGCGCTCCGGTCAGCCATCGCCACAGCATCGGCGTCGAGACCGGTTGGACGAAGCGGTAAAACGGCACGATCAGATAGGGCAGGAGAGCCACCACGACGATGATGGCGGCCAATAGAGCGAGCCAGCGTCGCAGGCCGGTCGGCATTTGGGCGCCGATTACGCGGTCAGTTGCGCGCGTAGCCGATAAGCGGCTTTTTCTTGCGGCCGAGCACGATCAGGATCATCGCCACCACCCCAAGCACGACCCAGGTCGGCAGGTCGAAGCTCCGCTGCACATAGGGGTCCCACGCCCACAGCGCATGTTGCTTCACCCATCCCTGCACGAGGTTGAGACTGTTCTGATCGACGATGGCCCACGCCTCGCTGAATTTGAGGAAGGCCAGATGCTGGTTCACGATGGTTTTTTCCCCGTCATAGACGAAGAGGACGAAGGCGGTGGCCAAGAGGCAAAGTCCGACGAAACGAAGCAGGAATCTGATCATGGCTGCGCCAGATTGCGGGGTGGATCAGGGGACCGGCGGGTTGGATGCACGCATTACTCTCCCACGCGCGCTTGTTCAATGCGTGGCGTCTATGACGCATTTGTGTATGACCGCGCCAGGCGTTTCGCTCGACCAAAAGGCGGCCGATCCCTTGAGCACAGCCCATCGGTTCCGCTAACGTCCGCCGGGGGATCGTCCGCTCCGCCGCACGTCGTCAGCAAGGAATTGAAATGGCTCCGAAAAACGGCGACCGCACGCAGCGGCCGACCTTTACCGACCAGGAAGCCCTGCTGTTTCACAGCCAAGGCCGGCCGGGAAAGCTCGAAGTCGTGGCGACCAAGCCGATGGCGACGCAGCGCGACCTGTCGCTCGCCTATTCGCCGGGCGTCGCCGTTCCGGTGCTGGCGATCGCCGAAGACGAGACGCGCGCCTACGACTACACCACCAAGGGCAATTTCGTCGCGGTCATCACCAACGGCACCGCCATTCTCGGGCTCGGCAATCGCGGCGCGCTCGCGGCGAAGCCGGTGATGGAAGGCAAGGCGGTGCTGTTCAAGCGCTTCGCCGACGTCGATTCGATCGACCTCGAAGTCTCGACCGAGGATCCGGACGAATTCATCAATTGCGTCAAGTTGCTCGGCAAGAGCTGGGGCGGCATCAATCTCGAGGACATCAAGGCGCCGGAGTGCTTCATCATCGAGCAGCGGCTGCGCGAGCTTCTCGATATTCCCGTTTTCCATGACGACCAGCACGGCACCGCGATCATCGCCGCCGCCGGGCTGATCAACGCGCTGGAGCTGACCGGCCGCGAGATCGCGACGACCAAGCTCGTTTGCAACGGCGCCGGCGCGGCCGGCATCGCCTGCCTCGAGCTTCTGCGCGCCATCGGCTTCCGTCCCGAGAACCTCATCCTCTGCGACACCAAGGGCGTCATCTATGAAGGCCGCACCGAAGGCATGAACCAGTGGAAGTCGGGCCATGCGGTCAAGACCAAGGCGCGCACGCTCGCCGACGCGCTGGTCGGCGCCGACGTGTTCTTCGGCGTCTCGGTCAAAGGCGCGATGACGCAAGACATGGTGAAGTCGATGGCGGAGAAGCCGATCATCTTCGCCATGGCCAATCCCGATCCCGAGATCACGGTCGAGGAAGTCGCCGCCGTGCGCTCGGACGCCATCATGGCGACCGGCCGCTCCGACTATCCGAACCAGGTCAACAATGTGCTCGGCTTTCCCTACATCTTCCGCGGCGCGCTCGACGTGCGCGCGCGCGCGATCAACATGGAGATGAAGATCGCGGCGGCGCAGGCCCTGGCCGAGCTGGCGCGCGAGGACGTGCCCGACGAAGTCGCCGCCGCCTATGGCGCGCGGCCGAAATACGGCCCCGACTACATCATCCCGGTGCCGTTCGATCCGCGGCTTATCTCGCACATTCCGCCGGCGGTGGCGATGGCGGCGATGGATTCGAAGGTGGCGCGGCGGCCGATCGTCGACATGGACGCCTATCGCCAGCAATTGCGCAGCCGGCGCGATCCGATTGCCGGCGTCCTGCAGCGCGTGTTCGAGCGCCTGCGCCGGCAGCCGCGGCGTGTCGTCTTCGCCGAGGGCGAAGAGGAGCAGGTGATCCGCGCGGCCGCGACCTTCGTGCACGAGGGTTTGGGTTCGGCGCTCCTGGTCGGGCGCGAGGCGCGCGTGCGCGAAACGGCGCAAGCGCTCGGCGTCGAGCTCGGCGGCGGCATCGAGATCATCAACGCGGCGATGTCCTCGCGCAATGCCACCTATGCCGCCTATCTCTACGAACGGCTGCAGCGGCATGGCTTCCTGCAGCGCGACTGCCAGCGCCTGATCAATCAGGACCGCAATCATTTCGCCTCGTGCATGGTCGCGCTCGGCGACGCCGACGCCATGGTCACCGGCGTCACCCGCAATTTTTCGGTGGCGCTCGAAGACGTGCGGCGCTGCATCGATCCGAAACCCGGCCATCGGGTGATGGGCGTGTCGCTCGTGCTCGCGCGCGGACGCACGGTGCTGGTCGCCGATACCGCGGTGACCGAGATGCCGGACGCACAGGACATCGCCGAAATCGCCATCGAGGCGGCGCAGGTCGCGCGCGCTCTCGGCTACGAGCCGCGGCTCGCGTTGCTCGCCTTCTCGACCTTCGGCCATCCGCCGGGAGAACGCTCCGCAGCGCGTGCAGGAAGCGGTGCGCCTGCTCGACCAGCAGCGCGTCAATTTCGAATATGACGGCGAAATGGCGGCTGACGTGGCGTTGAACATGGAGCTGCGCGAGGCCTATCCGTTCTGCCGCCTGTCCGGGCCGGCCAATGTGCTGATCATGCCGGCGTTCCATTCGGCATCGATCGCGACCAAGATGCTGATGGAGCTCGGCGGCGCGACCGTGATCGGCCCGATGCTGGTCGGCCTCGACCGCTCGGTGCAGATCGTGCCGTTGTCGGCGAACGACGCCCAGCTGGCCAACATGGCGGCGCTCGCCGCCTATAATGTCAGCGGGTAAAGCGCTCCCGCCAAAACTGCGGCTGCCGATTCACGACCCTGAAACCTCTCTCCACTAGCGTGCGCCGAGGAAAATCCGCGCCGCGCGACCGATAGTCATGCTTCAACCCATGCCGAATCCCACGCATCCGGCGCCGCTCGCGCTCGCGGTCCGCGGCCTCGTCAAACGGTTCGAGCGGCCGGCGGTCGACGGCCTCGATCTCGCCGTGCGCGCCGGAGAATTCTACGCGCTGCTCGGCCCGAACGGCGCCGGCAAGACCACGACGCTGCGCATGATCGCCGGCCTGATGCGGCCCGACGCCGGCTCGATCTGCGTCGCCGGCATCGATGCGCTCGCCGATCCGGTGGCGGCGAAGCGGGTGATGGCGTGGATCTCCGACGAGCCGATGATCTACGACAAGCTGACGCCGCGGGAATATCTGGAATTTGTCGCCGGGCTGTGGGGCGTCGAGCCGGCGCTCGCCGAGAATCGCGCGCATGAGCTTTTGAACTGGCTCGGTCTCGCCGCGCAGGCGAACGAGCGCTGCGAGAGCTTCTCCAAGGGCATGCGCCAGAAAGTGGCGCTCGCCGGCGCGCTGGTGCATGAGCCGCGCGTGATCATTCTCGACGAGCCGCTGACCGGTCTCGACGCCGGCTCCGCCCGCCAGGTCAAGACCGTGCTGCGCGAGCGCACGCGCGCCGGCGGCACCATCATCATGACCACGCACATCCTCGAAGTCGCCGAACGCATGGCCGACCGCATCGGCGTCATTGCCCACGGCAAGCTCGTCGCCGAGGGCACGCTCGCGGAGCTGCGTCTGCAGGCCGGCGAGAAGACCAACGCCAGCGCCAGCCTGGAAGACACCTTCCTCGCCTTGGTGGCCGAGCAGGCGCAGGCGGCATGACCTCTCGGCCGGGTAGCGCGGTCTGGTTCGCGCACCACGAATTGCGGCTCGCCTGGCGCGATTGGCTCGCCATGCTGACCGCCGGCCGGCGTCAGCGTTTGTGGAAAGTGGCGATCGGCGTCGGCGTGTTCATGCTCGTGATGCACGCCGTGGCCTATTCGCTGGTCGGCCGCTTCGCCGCCGCGCCGCCCGACAAGCCGATGCTGGTGGCGATCACCGCAAGCCTGTTGCTGTCGTGGCTGCTGATGGTCTCGCAGGCGATGGAATCGATGACGCGCGCTTTCTATTCGCGCGCCGATCTCGATCTCATTCTCGCTTCGCCGGTCGCCGCGCATAAGCTCTTCGCGGTGCGCATCGCCACCGTCGCGCTCGCCGTCGCCATGATGGCGCTGCCGCTCGCCTTGCCGTTCATCGACATGCTGGTGGTGCGTGGCGGACCGCGCTGGATCGGCGCTTACGGCGTGATCGTCGCCATGGGCGCGGCAGCGGGCGCGCTTGCCGTCGCGCTCACCGTCGCGCTGTTTCGCGTCCTCGGGCCGAAACGCACGCGGCTCGTCGCGCAGATCGTCGCCGCGGTGATCGGCGCCGCCTTCGTGATCGGCCTGCAGGTGGCGGCGATCCTGTCCTACGGCACGTTGTCGCGCAGCGATGTGCTGCAGTCGGACGCCGTGCTCGCGATCACGCCCGGCGTCGACAGCGTTTTCTGGTGGCCGGCGCGCGCCGTGCTCGGCGAGGGTCAGGCGCTGGTCGCCGTGCTGGCCTCAAGTTTCATCCTGCTCGCCGCGGCCATCGCGCTCATCGCGCCGCGGTTCGGCGACTATGCCATCGCCGCGTCCGGCGTTGCCGACAGCACGGTCAGCCGCGCGCGCCGGCCGAGCGGCTTTCGCCCGACCTCGCCGCGGCGCGCCTTGCGGCAAAAGGAATGGACGCTGTTGCGCCGCGACCCGTGGCTGGTGTCGCAGACGCTGATGCAGATGCTTTATCTCGTGCCTCCGGCATTGATGTTGTGGCGCAGTTTCGCGCTCGGGCGGCGGCGCCTTCAATCTGCTCGTTCCGGTGCTGGTGATGGCGGCCGGGCAGCTCGCCGGCGGCCTCGCCTGGCTGACGATCTCCGGCGAGGACGCGCCCGATCTCGTCGCCACCGCGCCGATCGATCCGCGCTTCGTCCTGCGGGCGAAGATCGAAGCGGTGCTCGGCGCCATTGCGGTCGTGTTCACGCCGCTCGTCGCCGTGCTGGCCGTCGCCTCGCCGTGGCACGCGCTCGTCACCGGCTGCGGGATTGTGGGCGCTGCCGTTTCGGCGACCGCCATTCAGCTCTGGTTCCGCACCCAAGCCAAGCGCAGCCAGTTCCGGCGGCGCCAAGTCTCCTCGCGCGTGGCCACGTTTGCCGAGGCGTTTTCGTCGATCGCCTGGGCGGCGACGGCCGCGGTCGCCGCCATCAATTTGTGGCTCGGCATCGTGCCGGGCTTGATCGCGCTCCTCCTCGTCGCCGGCGCCTGGCTCATCAGCCCGCGCGAGCGCGCGATCACACGCTAACGGCGGTCAGCGAAGCGCGACCAGCAGGACGGCGACCTCGCTCACCTGTTCGAGCGCGCCGACGACGTCGCCGGTTTGGCCGCCGATCTGCTTGAGGCTCTGGCGCGCGAACAGCGCGGTGACGATCGCGAGCAGGATCGCCGCCTCGATCGCGAGGCGCAGACCGAGGCTGCCGGCGAGAAACAGCACCCCCAAGCCGACGGCTGCGGCAACACGCTCGCTCGATGGCCGGCCGGCCTGGAAGGAAAGGCCATCGCTGCGCGCCGGCGGCACGAAGAACATCAGCGCCGGCATGGTCGCCCGCGCGGCCGCGTGCGCCGCGATCAAGGCCGCGGCGACCAACGCCGGATCGGCCAGGCTAGCCAGCGCGCTGACGCGGAGGAGAAGCGACATGACCAGCGCGCACAGCGCGTAGCTGCCGATGCGGCTGTCGCGCATGATCTCGAGCTTGCGTTCGCGCGTCGCGCCGCCGCCAAAACCGTCGGCCGTGTCGGCAAGGCCGTCCTCGTGCAGGCAACCGGTCGCCGCCAAAGTGGCGGCGACGGTGAGCGCCGCGGCCGGCCAGGGCGGCAATCCGACCCGGTGCGCCAGGGCATACACCACCGCGCCGATGATGCCGACGACAACGCCCGCGATCGGGAAGGCCCAGACCGCCGGCGCCAGGGCGGCGCCGGTGACCGGCGCGGCGCGCGCCAGCGGCAGCCGCGTCAAAAAAGCAATGCTGGTCTTAAGCTCGCCGGTGCGCTCCGCCAGCCATGGGCCTACCGCCTGCCATGAGTCAGGTTTCGTCGGCATTTGTCGTTAACCTCGCGCCCGCCGGTTATGGCCTTGCGGTCGCGGATTTGCTAGGGGTTCGCCCGCCGTCGCGGGGGATCAATCGCCGATGACCAAATTTGCCACTCTTGCCGATTTACGCGCCGCTTGCCTCGATCTGCCGAGCGGACATCCGGCCGCGAGCGCGGCGGTCGTCCAGCGCGAAGCCATGCTCACCAAGCCGCCGAACAGCCTCGGCCGGCTCGAGGATCTGGTCGCCTGGCTCGCGCATTGGCAGGGGCATGCGCCGCCGCGTTTGGAGCATGTCGAGATCCTCGTCTTCGCCGGCAATCACGGCGTGACCCGGCTCGGCGTCTCCGCCTATCTCCCCGAGGTCACCGTGCAAATGGTGGCGAATTTCTCCGCCGGCGGCGCCGCCATCAATCAGCTCGCGCGCACCGCCGGCGCGTCGCTGCGCGTCATTCCGCTTTCGCTCGCCGAACCGACCGCCGATTTCACCGAAGCGCCGGCGCTCAGCGAGCAGCAATTCCTCGCTGCGGTCGCGACCGGCTACGATGCGGTGTCGCCGCAATGCGATCTGGTCTGCCTCGGCGAAATGGGTATCGGCAACACCACCGCGGCGGCGGCGATCGCCGCGGCGTTGTTCGGCGGCAAGGGTGCGCGCTGGGCCGGGCGCGGCACCGGCGTCGATGACGATGGCTTGGCGCGCAAGCGCGCCGTCATCGATCGCGCGCTCGCGCGTCACGCCGCCGTGCTGCACGATCCGCTGGCCGTCGCCGCGGCGCTCGGCGGCTACGAGCTCGCCGCCATCCTCGGCGCGACGCTGGCCGCGCGGCGTCATGGCATTCCGGTCTTGCTCGACGGCTTCGTCTGCACCGCCGCGGTCGCGCCGCTCGCCAAGCTGCGGGCCGATACGCTCGCGCACGCGCTGGCCGGCCACGTCTCGGCCGAAGCCGGGCACCGCGTGCTCCTGCACGAGCTCGGCCTGCAGGCGCTCGTCGATCTCAACATGCGGCTCGGCGAAGGCTCCGGCGCCGCGGTGGCGCTGCTCATCCTGCGCGCCGCGCTCGCGTGCCACACCGGCATGGCGACGTTCGCCGAGGCCGGCGTGACCGACAAGCCGCTCGACGAGAGCGCGGAGCCGAAAGCCGCCGGGTAGCCGTCCCGATCAGAAAAACGCCTGGATGCCGGTCTGCGCGCGGCCGAGCACCAGGGCGTGGATGTCGTGCGTGCCTTCGTAGGTGTTGACGGTCTCGAGATTGCACATCACCCGCATGACGTGGAATTCGTCGGCGATGCCGTTGCCGCCATGCATGTCGCGCGCGACCCGGGCGATCTCCAGCGCCTTGCCGCAATTGTTGCGCTTGAGCAGCGAGACGGCGGGCGGCGCCGCCTTGCCCTGCTCGATGAGCCGCGACAGCCGCAGCGCCGCGTGCAGGCCGAGCGTGATCTCGGTCTGCATGTCGGCGAGCTTCTTCTGCACCAGCTGATTGGCGGCGAGCGGCCGGCCGAACTGCTTGCGCGTGAGCACGTAGTCGCGGGCGCGATGCCAGCAGAATTCCGCGGCGCCGATCGCGCCCCAGGCGATGCCGGCGCGCGCGACATTGAGGCAGCCGAACGGGCCGGCCAGGCCGGAGACGTTCGGCAGCAAATTCTCCTCGGGGACGACGGCGCCGTCGAGCACCACTTCGCCGGTGATCGAGGCGCGCAGCGAGAGCTTGCCTTCGATCTTCGGCGTGGAAAATCCCTTGGTGCCGCGCTCGACGATGAAGCCGCGGATTTTGCCGTCGAGCTTCGCCCACACGACCGCGATGTCGGCGACCGGCGCGTTGCTGATCCAGGTTTTTGTGCCGGTGAGGCGGAAGCCGCCCGCGACCTTCTCCGCGCGCGTCACCATCGAGCCCGGATCGGAGCCGTGATCGGGCTCGGTGAGGCCGAAGCAGCCGACGAATTCGCCCGACGCGAGCTTGGGCAGATATTTGCGCCGCTGCGCCTCGCTGCCATAGGCATAGATCGGATGCATGACCAACGAGGACTGCACCGACATCGCCGAGCGGTAGCCGGAATCGACGCGCTCGATCTCGCGCGCGATCAGCCCGTAGGCGACGTAGCCGAGGCCGGCGCCGCCGTATTCCTCCGGGATGGTCGAGCCGAGGAGGCCGAGCGCGCCCATCTCGCGCACCACCGCCGGATCGTATTCCTCGTTGCGATAGGCCTTGAGCACCCGCGGGAACAGCTTCTCCTGCGCGTAGTCGCGCGCGGTGTCGCGCACCATGCGCTCTTCCTCGGTCAATTCGCCCTCGAGGTCGAGCGGATCGTCCCATTTGAACGCGGCGTCTTTGATCCGGGCGGATTTGGCTTCGCGTTTTTCCGCTTTTTCCGCGAGTTGCGTCATCGCATCTGCTCCTTGAATGCCGGCGCCAAGCTTAGGAGGCGCACGCGCAAGCGGCAAGCGCCGTGCTCGTTGCCGCGCCGGCCGCCTTCCGCTATCTAAGCCGGGACGCGGTCCCTTTGCGCCCGTAGCTCAGCTGGATAGAGCGCTGCCCTCCGAAGGCAGAGGTCAGGGGTTCGAATCCCTTCGGGCGCGCCAATTAATTAAGTCAATGACTTAGACGCTGTCTTAGCGGCATTAGCGACAGGTTTTAGCGACAGTCCTCTAACCATCGCGATGATGTTGTCGCGCGGCTACCGCGCCTTCATAAATCCGGCTCGATGTCCGCTTCGGTCCGAAAGCGGCGGAAATGCTGCGTTATCGCGAGATGACGCGACGGGCCAACAAGGAAATTTTGCACCGCCCGAAAAAAAGCGAGCCATTTCATGCTCTGAGCACCGTGACAGTCGGTCACCCGCCTCTGAGTGAGCACTTTTGCTCAGACTCGGGCTCCGGCTGAGCCATATTTTTCAATTCGTACGTCACGCCAACCAATAGCGATCTCGGTGGACTCATCCGACCAAGTCCTCCGTGAAGCTATTTGGAGGATTTATGCAAAAGACTAATTTCAGAGAACAGTTTACGAATGTCGCAGACGCCTGCGCACTTGCTCAAAGCATCGTCGATACAGTCCGGGAACCGGTCATCGTACTCGACAAAAGGTTGCGCGTTGTTGCCGCGAGCCGCTCCTTCTATACGGCATTCGAGGTGAGCCCCGAGGAGACACAGGGGAAACTTCTTTATGCGTTAGGTGACGGGCAATGGGATATTCCGAAACTTCGCTTGCTGCTGGAGAAAATTATCCCAGAACATGACGTGATCGAGGATTATGAAGTCGAGCACGAATTTCCGCATCTTGGCACCCGCATCATGCGCTTGAACGCCCGCCAAGTGTTCTACAAAGAAGGCGCCGAGACGACCATTCTGCTTGGAATTGAAGATGTCACCGTGCGGCGCACTTTGGAGCGCGAAAAGGACGCTCTGTTGCGACAAAAGGACATATTGCTGGAAGAAATTCAGCACCGGATTGCCAACAGTCTGCATATCATTGCAGGCATTATTTTGATGAAAGCAAACACGGTTAGTTCTGAGGAGACACGCACGCTCTTGCAGGACACTCATGCTCGGGTCATTTCGATCGCGACCGTTCAACAACAACTCAATGCATCGGGGATAGTGGGGCCTATCGAAATGGTTCCTTATCTCGAAAGACTAGGTGCTGCCCTGGCGGCGTCGATGATTAGGGATGCTCGACCGATCACATTGAAAGTGGTGGGCGTGGCAGGCAGTTTAAGTGCCCGTCAGGCCGAGAGTGTTGGCTTGATCGCGACTGAGCTGGTCATGAACGCTCTCAAGCACGCATTCCCTGACCAAAATATGAAAGGTCGGATCAACGTGGCGTACGACGTTGATGGAACGAATTGGAAACTGTCAGTTGCTGACAATGGAATTGGCAAGCCGGATGGCGTCTTTGCCCAACCGAAGACTGGGCTAGGTACCAGCATAATCACGGCCCTCGCGCAGAACCTCAACGCCAAAGTTGAAACTTTGGCCGGGTCTGATGGCACGATCGTGTCAATCACACACGCCACTTTTCCATCAACAGTGACGCGGGCCGCATAGACAATCGTTTCCGCTACGGGTCATTTTCGACCGACCCGGCCGGTTTTTCCGATCGGTCCTCAACGCGACAAAAATCAAGCCCGCGTCAAGCTGGCCTGGAGAACAAATCAACGCCTTCTCAAAGTCTTGCCGCGCGGCGCCGGGCACAGTGCCGGCTTCCTCGCTCGCGCGAGGCAAGCAAAGACAAGGAGCACCATAATGCCGTTGATAGAGGTCCATCTCATCGACAAGGTCTTCAACCCCGAGCAAAAGCGTCAGATCATCCAAAAATTGACCGACGCCATGGTCTCGATCGAAGGCGAGAACATGCGCGGGGTGACCTGGGTCAAGATCTCCGAGGTGGCGAGCGGCGACTGGGGCATCGGCGGCAAGCCGCTGACCACCGAAGCCGTCAAGGAACTCGCCGCGGGCCGACGCGCGGCTTGACGCTGTTCATCCGGCGGGCCTCGCTGGTGGGAACCAACCCTCCAGTGAGGCCGGCCGCGCGGGTCCCATATGCCCCCATATTAGAAGAGAGCGAGCACCACCATGCCGATTTTCATGGACCGCCACGACATGCGCGATATGACGGCCGAGAATATCGCCGAAGCGCATCGCAAGGACCTCGAAATTCAGGACAAATACGGGGTCAAATACATGACCTATTGGTTCGACGCGGACCGTGGCGCCGGCTTCTGCCTGGTCGACGCGCCCGACGCGGCGACTGCGGCGCACGTCCACCGCGAAGCGCATGGCGAAATTCCGTCCGACATTATTCCGGTCGATCTCGCCGCCGTCGAGGCGTTCCTCGGCCGCATCGGCGATCCTCAGCTGAACGCGCGCAGCACGCCGCCGGCAATGGATACCGGACTGCGCGCCGTGCTGGTCACCGACATCGTCGGCTCGACCGAGTTGACGGCGCGGCTCGGCGACGCCGCCGCGCTCGAGCTGGTGCGGGTGCACGATGCGCTGGTCAGACGCGCGCTCGCCGCGCATGACGGGCGCGAGGTGAAACACACCGGCGACGGCATCATGGCCGCTTTCGAGGACGTGGCAAATGCCGTTCGCTCCGCCGCCGAAATCCAGCGGCGCTTTTCCCTGTACAATGCCGAGGCGTGTGAAAGCCTGCGGGTGCGGATCGGCATCCACGCCGGCGAGCCGGTGGCGAACCACAATGATCTCTTCGGCGCGACCGTGCAGCTGGCCTTCCGCCTGTGCAGCGAAGCCGAGGCCGACGGCATCATGGTTTCCGGCATCGTGCGCGAACTCGCCGATGAGGAGGCGTCGCGCTTCGTCGCCCTCGGCGAGCGGCGCTTGAAGGGGTTCGCCGAAAGGACATCGGTGTTCCGGTTCGAATGGCGCGATTAAGTCTCGATCAGCATCCGGCCGGCGGTTGGCGCAGCCGGCGCCATGCCGCATGTCCGCTTTCAAGTCGAAGCCTGCGTACAGCTCCATCGGTTCCTGCAGGCCCTTGAGTGAATGCTCGCCCTCGCTTGCTGAATTGAAGGCCAGACCCGGCGACAAGATCCCTGACCGTTCGTGAGACCAGCACTTCGCCGGGGTCGGCGAGAGCCAAGCATGCGCGCCGCGATGTGGACGGCGACGCCCTGCACATCGCTGTCGGCGAGCTCGACCTCGCCGGTATGGAGGCCGCCGCGGACTTGAATGTCGAGCGGGCCGACCGCGTCGGCAATAGCCCAAGCGCAGCGCACAGCGCGCGCCGGGCCGTCAAAGGTGACGAGAAACCCGTCACCGAGCGATTTCACTACCTTGCCTCCGGAGCGCGCGATCTCGCGCCGCGCTTTCGGCGATGCGCGTCGAGCAGATTGCGCCAGCGCTGATCGCCCATTCGTTCGCCCCGCGCGGTCGAGCCGACGATGTCGGTAAACAGCACGGTCGCCAGGACCCGGTCGTTTTCCGTGGAATCGGATCCGGTCAGGACTCCTCGATCGCGTCTCCGATCTCCTCATGCAGGAAGAACATGTGTCATCCCCGGGCAGTTCCAGCAATCGTGCTCCCGGAATTTTCCCGCAAGAAAGCGTCCGCATTCCACGTTGATCAGGGTATCCCCCGTGCAATGGATCACCAGCGTTGGCGCATGGACCGAGGACAGGATATCGCTGATGTCAATTTCGCTGATCATGCGCACGAGCGCGATAGCGGCGGCCGGGTTCGCGCCGAGCCGCTCGAAGCGGCCCCACCATCGCTGCCAGGCCGGATCGTTCCGACGCGACGGCGCGAACATCGACAGTCTCCGGCCGCTGCCCCTAGCTTGGTCGATGTATCTGAGGAAGGCCTCCAGTCCCTCGGCGGTAATCCAGGAGGAGGAGTGAGCAAAGGTGCCGTAGAGCACCAGCGCTCGGCATCGCTGGTAGGTGGCGGCAAACAGGGTCGCGAGCGGACCGCCTTCCGATATCCCCAACAGAACCGCACGCTCAATTCCCGGGCGTCCATGACGGCGCGGACATCGTCCATGCGCAAATCCTCAACGACGGAAACGCGGAGACGGCGTCGGAGAGCCCCGTCCCCCGCTTGTCGATGACCACCCGAGCAAATCTGGCCAGGCCAAGCAGCCAGCGTGCCAAATCCGGCCGGTCCCAGTAGTTCTCGATGTGTGATACGTACTCCGGGTGCTAAGACCACATCAATCGGCCCGCTGCCGAAGACCTCAAAAGCCACGTGAAACGTCGCCGCTTTTGGCATAGTGCGTTGTCGGCATTGCTGTCGCACATCCAATTCCGCCATTCAGCATGGCGTAACCCGCTTTCGGACAAGCTCTTGATCATTTTCGTATTCGGCGCCCAGCGCGACCACAGCACTGGAAAATAGCTCTTCATCGTAGCGGGATTGCCGGCGGGCGAGCCATAGCGGCGGTACATGTAACCGCCGGCGCGTCGCCAAGCGGACGTCCTCGGGCAGCATGTGAATACCGATTGCGCGGCGCATTCGGTCGGCGTCGACATCGGCGGCATAGCTGCGCCACGTTGCTGCAATGGAACACGCAGGTCTGGCCGGCACTTCGATGAAAAACGGATTGGGCGATTTGACGCCGGCAGCTTTGGTGGTAGTCCTTCATCTGCGCCCGATAATCGTCTCCCCCGCGAAACGTGCCCGGCAACGGCGTCAGCGGCCATTTCTTCGTGGGAGCCCGGCGCGTATTCGAGGGTGCCGGCGTCGCGATGCGTGTCATCGAGCGTCACCCAACAAGTCAGGGTCGAGGGCGGCTCGAGAAAATCGATGAACCACGTATCTTGATGATAGGCGATCGGTTTGGTCTTCGGCGCCTTCCACCAGATGGTGTCCTGCCGAAGGCGGCTTCCACGCCAGCCGCAAAGCTCTGCGGCAAAGCGACCGATGCTTTCGGACAGCACCAGCCTCGCGACCGTCAGGTCGGCCTTCCAGGCGTTCGCCATGCCCGGGTCACATCGGGTAAGCTGACGCTCTTCGCGCCAGTACCATTCATCCGGAACGCCGGTATCGAACTTGCCGGCAAACAAGAGCGAGAAATCGGCCGCGCAGGTCTTCCATCTGCGCGCCGTCGAGGAGCCGTTCCACAATCAGAGCTGTCCGGATGTAACTGGCTCCTATCGCGCTGGAGAAAGCGCCGCTGAGGTAGTCAAATTGTGGGTCATTGCCGAACTCCATTTGACCGATTTGGGTTTCTATTGGATAATGAACTACTATATGACTAGTTCAATGAATATTTTACGGAAATGACGGCTTATTCTGATCTTGCACCCAACGGATTTGAAATTTGTGTGTGGGACAAGGATGGCGCGGTTGACCAACAAGGAGCTGGCTTTGGCGATCGACCTCGCTCCTCATTGGCGCATGAACGCGTGAAGCGGCTCTGGGATATGGCGTGCTTTGTGGGCTCCATGCCGAAGTCGATCCGCGCCTTGGGCGTAGGCATTGAAGCGCTGCTCATGGTCGAACTGTCGAAACACAAACGCAGCAATGTCGATGCCTTTGTGCAAGTGGTTGGTGATATTTCCGAGGCGGCGCTGGCTTTTCTTCTCACCGGACGCTGGGATGTCGTCGTCCATGTGGTCGCGCGCGACATGGCGCATCTGAAGGACCTCGCACTCGACAAATTCACCAATCAGCCGGGGAATACCCGCATTGAAACGGCCATTGTTTATGATGCTGAAGCGGCGGCACCAGCTCTCTATTCAGGGGCACGGAGCAATGAATACCGTCAGCGTGATACGATTGCGGCATGACCAAATACGTCGCGCTGCTTCGGGCCGTGAACGTCGGCGGAACCGGCAACCTGCCGATGGCCGACCTGAAGTCGATCTGCAGCGACGCAGGCTTTGCGCGCGTCGAAACCTACATCGCCAGCGGCAACGTCATCTTCGAAAGCAAGGCTGCACCATCAAAAGTGAAGGCCGAGCTGGAAACGCGCTTCGGCTCGCCTATGCGGGCAAGCCGGTGGGAGTGGTGGTGCGCACGGCGGGGGAAATGGCGGCCGTGCTCGAAGGCCAATCCGTTTCCAAGGCCGAGCCCGAAGCACACCTACGCGAATTTCCTCGACCATCGGCCGGCGCGTGACGCATTGGATCATGCCGTCGGCAAGGTGACGAAGAGATGCGCCTCGGCGATAGAGACATTTTTGTTCATTATCGCAGCGGCATGGGGCGCTCCAAGCTCAGAATTCCGGCAGCCAAATCGGGTACCGCGCGCAACATGAACACCGACGGCGAAACTCGCTGAGCTCGCAGCCAGCGCCTCGAGCAAGGCGAACGCTGCGTTCCTGCCGGCGTCGTTGCGCCGCGCCGCCGTACTCGCGCATCCCGAATGCGCAGAGCCGATCAAGGACGACGCCAATGGCGGCTTGAGCCGAAACCCTGATAACATCTCTCCTCTCGCTGCGGTGGGCGGGCTGTTCGCCCTTCCGATTGTGCTGCTGTTGGCCGCAACGGTCGCACATTGCCGCCGCGCCTGCCTCGCCGCCGACGCCAAATTTCAATCCAGCAGTCCGCTCGTCGTGCCGCAGGCCCGGAGGTTCCAGTCTCACCGGTGACGCCGGGCGCCTCGCCTGGATCGGGGCTGGGCAGCGGCGCAGACATCTTGGCGCCTTCGATCATCGCCGAGCCGGAGGGAAAGTTCGATCGACGTCGGCGGCACCACGGTGTGCACCGTCATCATTCGATCGGGAGGCACGGCCGCCATTGATGAAGCGACGGGGATGCGGCCAGCGCGCCTTGCGATGCCCGATCCGGCGCGCAGTCGACCTTGAGCTTAAAGCGCGGCGTCACTTTTAGAAGCCGTAGAGGCGGGCGGGGTTCGTCACCAGGATCTTCTCCCGGATCGCCGCGTCGGGCGCCCACACCGGCAACTAATTCAGAAGCCGCCCGTCGTCGATCGGAAGAGCGGCGTCACGTCGGTCGGCTTGCCGCCGGCGGGCGTGACGAATTGGGGTGCGGCCAGTCGGTGCCCCAGACGATGCGGTCCGGGTTGGCCGCGATCAGCGCCTTGGCGAGGGGCGCGGTGTCGGCATAGTCGGGCGCCTCGCTCGAGCCGCGATAGGCGCCGGAGATCTTGACATAAGCTTTGCCCGCGCGAACTAGTGCCACGAGCTCGGCAAAGCCCGGCTGCGCGAGCCCGAGCTGAGCCTGGGCGCCGCCGAAATGATCGAACACCACCGGCACCGGCGACGCCAGCACCAGGTCCTTGATGCCCGAGATCACCGCCAGGTTCGTGTACATCTGAACGTGCCAGTTGCGGCCTTCGACCCGCGCGACGCGCGGCCGCAGGAAGCGCTCGCGGCCGAGCGCCGGATCGCTGGTGCCGCCGGTCGCGAGATTGATACGGATGCCGCGGATGCCGGCGCCGGTCCATGGCGTCGAGCTCGCCGTCCCGGCGTCTTCTCGTCGATCACGGCCACGCCGCGCGCGTCCGCGCCGCGCGCCTTCATGCCGTAGAGCGTGGCGGAATTGTCGGTGCCGTAGACGCTCGGCGTCACGATCACCACGCGCTCGATGTGCAGCGCGCGGTGGAGCGCCGCCATCTCCTCGGGCGAGCGCCGTCTCCGGCGTATAAACGCGGCCGGCAAAGAACGGGAATTGCTTCGGGTCGCCGAAGATATGCGTGTGGCAGTCGCAGGCGCCCGCCGGAACCTCGAAATTCACCGGCGTCGCCGGCTGCGCCGCTTTCGGCAGACTGGTCTTGTCGCATGGCAACTCTGGCCGCGACCTGTGCCGAAGCATCATGGCGCGTTGCGTTGGCATGGCTTTCCTCGACGAGATCGCGCTGCCGATGGCAACGACAAACCGTATCTGGTCAAGTCGAAATTGCTGCCCTTGCCCATGGCGATCATGTCGGCGATGCTCACGCTGGTCGAGGACTTCGGACATGGAGTCG
>CAVOHL010000004.1:0-16760 GCA_963695665.1 uncultured Alphaproteobacteria bacterium | reverse complement strand
AGCGCACTGGACTCGCGCGCTCAGGATCTGGTCGGAAACGGCTCCGCGCATCCCCTGCTGTTCGCCTTCGGCAAGATTCTGGTCTCTTCCACCGCGAGCTCATTGGCCGGCAGGTCTGCGCCGGCATCCGGCGGGCATCGCCGCCGGCGCCGGCTGTCTGATCTCGGCCGGCTCTGGTCGGCGCGATGGCGGTCGCTGTCGCGCGTACTTGGGCGCGGGCTAATGCAGCGATGCGACCGGTCGTGCTGGGCGAGCGCGAGGCGCTCGGCTTGGCGCTGCCATCGCTCCGCTGCGCCGCTCTGCCGTCGAGCAGCCATTTGCGCCGGCGTCTTGCGCTGATCCAAGCGTGGAGCACTATGGTTAATGGCTCGTTAACGTGGCCGGCGGCGTCTTCCTGCCGATCACGTCCAGACCTCCATCGGCCGGCGCCTTCACCTCGACCATCCCCCCGGCTCCGCAGTCGAATGAGTCCTCAACCAGTTCGGCGTGGCGCGGATGATTCGAATGCACTGGCCCCGTACCTGCGATTCGACGTGGCTCGCCAGGTTCATGGCTTCGCCGCCAGGTCATAAACGAATTTCGTGCGGCCGATGACGCCGGCCACGACTGGGCCGAGTTGATGCCGATGCCGAGCGGGAGCTGGCGGCCGCCGAACGGGCGCTGGGTGACGGAGCTGCAAGTCGAGCGCGAAGTCGACGATCGCGCTGGCGTGGTCGCCGTGATCGCGGCACGCCTGATGCGACCATGTAGCAGTCGCCGATCGTCTTGATCTTCTCCAGGCCGTATTTCTCGACCAGGCCGTCGAAGCACTGAAACACCTCGTTGAGGAGATCGACCAGTTGCAGCGGCGTCATCTTCGCCGCCATGGGCGTGAATTCGACGACATCGGCGAACAGGATGCTGGCGGCGTCGTAGTGCGCGGCGATCGTGCGCTGGTCCGCCTTTAGCGCCTCCGAGATTTCCTTCGGGAGTATGTTGAGCAGCAGCATTTCGGAGCGCTGCTGAAAGAAATTCCGCCGGCCGACAAAGTAGTAGAGGAGCCCGAAGGTGATCGCGATCACCGAGCCGACATTGAGCACGAAGAACCAGGTCACGAAGGCCTCGGGCAGGCCGACCGGCACGAGATACGGCTGCAGGAGGGCGCTTACGATCAGCTGCAGAACAAACCCGACGATCCAGAACAACGTTTGCCGCAGATCCTCGAGCAAAAGCGAGCCGAGCCGGCACAGCGCCGCCCAGATGATCACGACGCTCGACTCCCTGAATTCACCCAAGCACATCATCAGAAGCCATGGCAGGATCAGAATTGTGAGCAGCTGGGTGAAGCGATAGAAGCCGAGATTGCGGGTCCACACGAATATCGCCGTATTGATCGGGGTGATGATCGAATAAAATCCCGGGATCGCGGCGGCGAGCGGTACGCCGGCGGCGAGGTAGATGGCGCTCCACAGCACTGTCAGGGGCAAGGTCCCGGCGCAGAGCACGACGACGAGCCGTTTTTGCAGCGCCGTTTCGTGGCTGTCGGTCGGATCGAGGCCGATGCGCCCGGCCAAGGCGACGAGACCTTTGGCGTAATCGGAAACCCAGCCGAGCCGCCGACCACCCTTTGCCCGATCTTGTTCCATTCGCAGCGTCCTTGGGCGGCGTATTTCGACGCAAGCTTTCTCCGGCTCGCTTCATCTGACCAAGCTTGAGCTGGTCGTCAACCGCAAGACCGCAAAGGCGCTTGGTCTTGCCGTCGCCAAACATTTCTCATTGGCGCCGACGATGTGATCGAGTGCAAAATGACGCCGCGGATTGCCGCCGGCCTGGATGCTTCGCTGCGCGCGCAGTGGCGAGCGCTGCGAGCGGTGCGAGCGGTGGTCGCCCTTTTACGAGTTTGACCCTAGCTCGCCTCGCGCAGCTTCACGGCGCCTTCGAGGTCGACCGAGACGAGCTGCGAGACGCCGCGCTCGGCCATGGTGACGCCGAAGAGGCGGTTCATGCGCGCCATGGTGATCGGGTTGTGGGTGATGATGATGAAGCGCGTGTCGGTCGAGCGCGTCATCTCGTCGAGCAGGTCGCAGAAGCGCTCGACATTGTGGTCGTCGAGCGGCGCGTCGACCTCGTCGAGCACGCAGATCGGCGCCGGATTGGTGAGGAACACGGCGAAGATCAGCGCCAGCGCGGTCAGCGCCTGC
Source organism: uncultured Alphaproteobacteria bacterium (assembly GCA_963695665.1). Taxonomy (GTDB): domain Bacteria; phylum Pseudomonadota; class Alphaproteobacteria; order Rhizobiales; family Xanthobacteraceae; genus BOG-931. The sequence continues at coordinate 14,580 of CAVOHL010000004.1, read as the reverse complement.
TCGCCGCCGGAGAGCAGCGACAGCGTCGCCGGCTTCTTGCCGGGCGGCTTGGCGATGATCTCGAGGCCGGCCTCGAGCGGATCGTCGTTCTCGATCAGCTGCAGCTCGGCGGTGCCGCCGCCGAACAGCTCGGCGAACAGCTGCTTGAAGTGCTCGTTGACCGATCGCGAACGAGGCGAGCAGCCGCTCGCGCGCCTCGCGATTGAGGCTCTGGATGCCCTGGCGCAGCCGCTTGATCGCCTCGACCAGGTCGTCGCGCTCGGTGGTGAGCGTTGTCGTGCTGGGTCTCGACCTCGCGCAGTTCCTCCTCGGCGCGCAGGTTGACGGCGCCGAGCCGCTCGCGCTCGCGCCGGAGGCGGTCGAGCTTCGCCTCGACCTCGGCGATCTGCGGCAGCGTCGGCGCCGGCCTTGATCTCGGCGAGCTCCGCGACGCTTCGGCCGGCTCGACCTCGAGCATCTCGCGGATCTCGTGCTCGATGTCGGCGAGCCGGCGCTTGGCGCCTTCGTAGCGTTCCTCGGCGCGCGCGGCTTCGTCGCGCGCCGTCGCCGACCGCTTCGAGCGCGGCGCGCGCCGCGCTGTCGGCCTCGGCGAGCGCGGTCTCGGCCTGCGCCAGCCGATCGGCGGCGGCGCGGCGTCCGCCGTCGGCGGTCTCGATCTCGCCGATCAGCGCCGGCGCTTGCCGGCGAATACCTCCGGCGCGTCGGCGAGCTCGGTGCGCTCGTGCGCGCGCTTCCTCGGACGCGCTGCTCGAGCGTCTCGATCTGCGCCGCGGCGCCGTCGCGGCGCTCGCTCCAGCCGCGCGCTCGGCGGCGATCGCCTGCAGCCGGCGCTCCGCGAGCTCGGCCTCGCGCGCGAGTCGCCTGCGCCTCGGCGCGCACCTCGGCGAGCGCGGCGCGGTCGCGCGCAATCGTCGTCGCTGACCTCGGCGAGCCGCCGTTCGAGCTCGGCGGCGGGCGGCAGCGCGGCGAGCGCCGCTCGGCATCGCCGCGCGCGGCGTTCGCTTCGTCGCGGCCGGCGCTGAGCCGCGCCTTGGCCTCGGCGAGCGCGGAGAGGCGCGCGGTGTGGCGGCTGATCTCGCGTTCGGCGGCGGCGTGGCTGTTCGCGCGCGGCATCGGTCGACGTGCTGCGCCTCGCGCCAGCTGCGCGCGCGCCTCGGTCTCCGCCTCGGCCGCGGCGGCGGCCGCCGCCTCCGCCGCCTCGACCGCGCTGCGCTTGGCTCTCGACTTCGCCGCGCGCGGCGGCAAGCTCGGCCTCGATCGTCGGCGAGACGGCTGCGTTCGGCGAGCCGGCGCGCGGCGCCGGTCGGCGCGTGGGCGGCGACGGCAAAGCCGTCCCAGCGCCACAGATCGCCCTCGCGCGAGACCAGCCGCTGGCCCGGCTTGAGCAGCGCCGCGAGGCGCGGCCCGTCGGCGCGGGCGACGACGCCGATCTGCGCGAGCCGGCGCGCCAGCTCCGGCGGCGCCTGCACATGGCGCGACGAGCGGCTCGACGCCGTCCGGCAGCTGCGGATCGGTCGGATCGAGCGCCGCGCCGGCCCAGCGCATCGGCGCGGACGGGTCGACCGGCGCGTCGAGATCGTCGCCGAGCGCGGCGCCGAGCGCCGTCTCGTAGCCCTTGTCGACCGTGAGCGCGTCGATCACCGGCGGCCACAGATTCTTGTTCTCGACCGCGAGCAGCTTGGCGAGCGTCTTGGCCTCGGTCTCGAGCCGGTGCACGCGGCGCTCGGCCTCATCGAGCGGCGCGCGCGCGGCGTCGAGCGCTCTGGCGGCGCGCCGACGTGGCGCGGCCTCCGCGCGCGCGCGCCGCGTTCTCCGCTTCGGCGAGCGCGGCCTGTGCGGCCGCCAGCGCTGCGGCAGCGCGCGAGATCGTCCGGCGCGCCGCTGCCGGTCGCCGCCAGCTCGGATTCGATGTTGCCGAGCTCGGCCTCGAGTCGCGCGCGCGCGCTCGGCATGATCGCGCAACGCCGCCTCGCAGCTGATTGCGGCGCGCGCGTCAGATCGGCGAGCGCGCCGGTCAGATCGGCGAAGGATTTCTCCGCGGCGGCGAGCGCGGCGTCGGCCGCGGCGTCGCGGCCTTTGACGTCGGTGAGCCGCAGGCGCTCGCCTGCGCTTCGGCCTTCAAAGTCTTCTCCTCGGCGGCGAGGCGGCCGAGCGCCGCCTCGGCATCGGCGGCGAGCGCGCGCTCGCGCTCGATGTCGGCGGCGAATTGGTCGAGCCGCCGGTCGAGCTCGGCGATGCGCTCCTTGGCGCGCGCCTCCTCGCGCTCGAGCGTGTCGCGCGCGACAATGAGGCGCTGCAGTGCGGCGGCGGCCTTGGCCTCGGCCTCGCGCAGCGCCGGCAGCCCGGCGGCGACTTGCGCCTGGCGCGTCGACGCCTCCGCCTGCTCGCCGGTGCGCGCGGCGACGACGCGCACCGCGCCGTCCTTGCAGCCGCTCGGCCTCGGCGACTTCCGCCTTCGCCGCGCTCCAGCGCAGATGAAGCAGCATCGCTTCGGCGTTGCGCACCTGGCCGGAAACGTTGCGGTAGCGGACCGCCTGCCGCGCCTGGCGTCTTGAGCGCGTCGATCTGGGCGGCGAGCTGGCCGATGACGTCCTCGAGCGCGCAGCAGATTCTGCTCGGCCGCCTTGAGCCGCAGCTCCGCCTCGTGGCGGCGCGCATGCAGGCCGGAAATGCCGGCGGCCTCTTCGAGCACGCGCCGGCGCTGCTCGGGCTTGCGCCTGGATGATCTCGCCGATGCGGCCCTGGTGCACGAGCGCCGGCGAGCGCGCGCCGGTCGAGGCGTCGGCGAACAGCGATCTGACGTCGCGGGCGCGCACCTCGCGGCCGTTGACGCGGTAGATCGAGCCCTGCTCGCGCTCGATGCGGCGCGAGACGTCGAGCGTGTCGGTGTCGTTGAACGCGGCCGGCGCCTTGCGGTCGGTGTTGTCGATCAGGATCGCGACCTCGGCGTGGTTGCGCGCCGGGCCGGCCGGAATTGCCGGAGAAGATCACGTCGTCCATCTCGGCGGCGCGCATCGCCTTGTAGCGAGGCTTCGCCCATCACCCAGCGCACCGCTTCGACCAGATTCGATTTGCCGCAGCCGTTCGGCCCGACCACGCCGGTCAGTCCGGGCTCGATCAGCAAAGTCGGTCGGCTCGACGAAGGACTTGAAGCCGATCAGGCGCAGCCGCGTGAGCTTCATGCGTGTATTGCGTTCCTCCCCCTTGCGGCGGCGGCAAAGGGAATTGTTGAAGGCTCACGCCGAACGGCGCGTCGGGGGTGCCGCATCGGCGCGGAGAATGAATTGTCGGGCCTGATAGCGCAACAGGCTCGCGGGGTTATCCAGATTTCCGCGCCGGCTCGCGCCCGGACTAAGCTGCTTCCAAGCCGCGGCGCGGCCCGGCGCCGGGGCGAAAAACCCTTATCCGTCCTTGAGATAAGGGTCGATACTCTTGGCCAGTGAGTTCGATCGACTGGTCCCCGGTCAGCTTCTTGCCATTGATGAAGAAGGTCGGCGTGGAATTGACGCCGAGCTTCGTTGCGGCGCGGTCGCGCACGCTCTGGATGTTGTCGAGCACCTTTTGATTCGCCAGGCATTGGTCGAAGGATTCCTCGGTGAAGCCGAACTGCTTGGCGATCGTGCGCAGCGGCTGGATCGGCTTTTGCACCATCCATTCCGGCTGCTTGGCGAACAGCGTCTCCACGACCGGCATGAACTTGTCCTTGCCGGCGCAGCGCGCCAGCATGAAGCCGGCGGCGGCGAGCGCGTCGAGCGGGAATTCGCGGAAGATGAAGCGCACCTTGCCGGTGTCGATGTAGCGCTTTTGCAATTCCGGGAAGGTCGTCGTCGAGAAATGCGCGCAATGCGGGCAGGTCATCGAGGCATATTCGATGATGGTCACCGGCGCCTTTTCGGAGCCGAGCACGACGTCGCCGTCGGGCCCCGGCTGCGCCAGCTCCGCGACATCCGGCTCCGGAGTGTCGGCGCGTGCCACGGTCGCAACGCGGAACAGGGCGGCACCGAAGCTGCTGCCGGCAAGCGCACAGAGCGCGGCGGCCTTGGCGAATTGGCGACGGGTCAGCGTCACGGTCGGCTCCTTGTAAGGGGGGAAATCCTGGGCCCGGAATGTGGCATCAGCACGCCGTTCCGCCAAGGGCCCGAATCGTCGCGTCGCCGCGGGTGGCTTGCCGCAAGACCGGGAGACCGTTAGCCGCGTTTGACCGCCGCGCCGAGCCGCGCCAGGGCCTGGCGCAAATCCTCGTCGGCGATATCCGGCAGGCTCGCGGCAATGCGCGCGGCCGCGGCGGTATCGGCCGGCGCGAGCGACTTGCGCAAGGCGCGCCGCAGCGGCGCCTGGCGTAGCGCCAGGCGATCGACTGCGCGCCAGCCGAGAAAGCCGTTGACGCGCTCGCAGACCACATTGGCGAGATGCTGAATCTCGACCGCGGCCGGACCCTCGACGCGCAGCACCAGCGCGCCCGGCTGACGCTCATCGCCGACCGCTGCGCGCGTCCACTGGATTTTTATCGGCTCGCTGTGCGCCGCGATTTCCGCGCCGACGATCTCGCTCCAGCGCGTCACCAACTCGGCCGAAGCAAAGCCCTGCCGGGTAAACGTCTCGCCGACGACCTTGCCGATGAGGTCGCGCAGCGGCTTGGCGTAGGAGCGCGAGGGCTTGTCCATGCTGCGGGGCTCTGTCATCCCTCGGCCAGGAGTTCTGGGGGCCATGAGTCTCGGGCCATGAGTTTGGCGGTCAAGCGTCTGGCGCAGCCGAGTGCGGCCGGGACCGTAGCAGCGAAGCCGGCAGCGCGACAACGCGCGCGACGCGCGGCGGCGATTTCATTCCCGCAACCCACCGCCTTGCTCGCCTGGTACGACCGTCATCGACGGCGGCTGCCGTGGCGGGCGGCGCCCGGCGAGCGCGCCGATCCTTACCGCGTCTGGCTCTCCGAGATCATGCTGCAACAGACGACGGTCAAGGCGGTCGGGCCCTATTACGCCCGCTTTCTGGCGCGTTGGCCCGATTTGGATGCGCTCGCGGCGGCGCCGCTCGCGGAGGTGCTGAAATCCTGGGCCGGGCTCGGCTACTACGCCCGCGCCCGCAACCTGCATGCCTGCGCCCGCGCGGTGGTCGACCGTCACGGCGGAAAGTTCCCGGCAAGCGAGGAAGCATTGCGCGCGCTTCCCGGCATCGGCGCCTATACCGCCGCGGCGATCGCCGCCATTGCGTTCGATGCGCCGGCGAGCCCGGTCGATGGCAATATCGAGCGCGTGATCGCGCGGCTCTTTGCCATCGCTGCGCCGCTGCCGGCGGCGAAGCCGCAGATCGGCCGGCGCGCCCGCGAGCTTGTTCCGCAGCGCCGCGCCGGCGATTTCGCCCAGGCGATGATGGACCTCGGCGCCACTATCTGTACGCCGAAGAAGCCGGCTTGCGCCTTGTGTCCGTGGAATGATTGCTGCGCGGCGCGCGCGCGAGGCGACGCCGAGACCTATCCGCGGCGGATACGCAAGCGGGAAGGGGCGTTGCGCCGCGGCGCCGCCTTCGTCGCCTGCCGCGCCGACGGGTTTGTGCTTGTGCGCACGCGCCCGCCGAAAGGTCTCCTCGGCGGCATGACCGAAGTTCCCACGACCGGCTGGACGCCGGATTTCGACGAAGCCCAGGCGCTCGACGGCGCGCCGGATTTCCGGGCAAGCAAATCGAAGCGGCCGCTCGCGTGGCGGCGGATGGCCGGTGCCGTACGCCACGTATTCACGCATTTTCCGCTGGAGCTTTCCGTCTATGCCGCCGGGTTTCCGGTGGGCACCCCCGCGCCGGCCGGCATGCGCTGGGCGGCGCTTACCGACATCGGCGGCGAGGCACTGCCGAGCGTCATGCGCAAGGTTTTAGCCCATGCGTTGGGCCGGAAATCTGTTGCAAAGCAAGGCGACACTCTCTAGGGTTGTGCGGCCGGTAGAGGCGGAAACCCATGTTGGTCGTTCTCGCGGCATTGCTGCTTTATTTCGGTCATTACGGCTGGGCCGCGACGGTCGTCGCGCTGCTCGTGGCGCGCTTGGCGCTGTCGCATGCGGTCGAGGGACTGTAGCCGAGCCGGTAGCGAATAAATTCGACTGATCCGCGCACGCGGCTGCGTCAGCCGGCCCCGATCTCGGCGCGCACCCGCGCCCGCAGCGCATCGATGACAGTCAGCCCGCGCGGCGTCTCGATGTGCCAGAAGGTCCAGCCATTGCAAGCCTCGAGGCCTTGCGCCAGCGCGCCGATCCGGTGGATCGAACCGACCGCCTCGCCGAGCGCGATGGCGCCATCGGCGCGCACCAAGGCGCGATGCCGCCCCTTGGCGTCGACGAGCTTGATGCCCGGCGTCACCAGACCGCGTTCGATCAGGGTGGCGAACGGTACCCGCGGCGCCTCACGCGCGGTCATGAATTTGGCGAGCGTCGCCTGCGCCAACGGCTCCGCGGCGCCGATGCGCGCCGTCGCCGCGGCGGCGTAATCGGCGTCGCGCTCGATGCCGATGAAGCGGCGGCCGAGGCGGCGCGCGACCGCGCCGGTCGTGCCGGTGCCGCAGAACGGGTCGAGCACGAGATCGTCGGGACGCGACGCCGCCAGGATCACGCGCGCCAGCAATGCTTCCGGCTTCTGCGTCGGATGCAGCTTCTTGCCGTCGCGGCCCTTGAGCCGCTCCTCGCCGGTGCACAGCGGGATGAACCAGTCGGAGCGCATCTGGATGTCGTCGTTGCCGGCTTTCAGCGCCTCGTAATTGAACGTATAATCCCGCTTGGCAGCCTCGCGCGCCGCCCAGATCAAGGTTTCATGCGCGTTGGTGAAGCGGCGGCCGCGGAAATTCGGCATCGGATTGGATTTGCGCCAGACGATGTCGTTGAGGATCCAGAAGCCGAGATCCTGCAGCAGCGCGCCGACACGGTAGATGTTGTGATAGGAACCGATCACCCAGAGCGTGGCATTCGGCTTCATCGCCCGGCGGCAGGCGATGAGCCAGGCGCGGGTGAAATCGTCATAGGCGGTGAAACTGGAAAATTTGTCCCAATCGTCATCGACGGCGTCGACGCGCGAATTGTCGGGACGTTTGAGGTCGCCTTGAAGCTGCAGATTGTACGGCGGGTCGGCAAAGACCAGATCGACGGATGCGGCCGGGATTTTCGCCATCTCGGCAACGCAATCCCCGACCAGGATGCGCGCGGTCGCCGGCGACTCAAAACTCACGCGGGGCGCCCTTCCGGACGCCCCGCGACGCGACACAACCATGACTCAGAACTCTGACTCAGGCGACGCGGGTCGGCGACGCGGGACCTACAACCGACAAGCGGATGATGCCGCGGCAAGGTAAAGATCGGCTTAACCGCGGTGCGCGAGCGCTAGGCAATAAATGCCGGGAAACATTTGGTTAATCGCACGCGCGAGAGCGGGAAATCTCCGCGCCGCAATGATCGGCAAAGTAGTATCTGCGGATTTGCCAAGGGAGGCGACACATGCGCACCGATGATTTCCGGCCCAGCGACAATGTCGAGGACGATCGCGCCGCGAGCGCCTCGCGCGGCGGCATGGCCGGCGGCGCCGGCGGCCTCGGCATCGGCACAGTCATCATCATCGGGCTGATCAGCTGGTACTTCGGCATCGATCCGAGCGTGCTGCTCAACGGCGCGCAGATCCTCACCGGCGGGACGCCGTCTCGAGCAAACGAGCGACGCGCCGCCGGTCATCCTCGGGCACGCCGAACGACCCGACCGGAAAATTCGTCGCCATGGTGCTCGGCGACACCGAGGATCGCTGGACGGAGATTTTCGCCGCCAACAGCGCGTCTACCACCCGCCGAAACTGCGCCTGTTCTCCGGCTCCGAGCCGACGCCCTGCGCCTTCGCGCAGTCGGCCATGGGACCGTTCTATTGCCCGCGCGACAAGCGCATCTATCTCGACACCGCGTTTTTCGACGATCTGCAGAACAAGTTCGGCGGCTGCTCGGACAGCAAGGCCTGCAAGTTCTCCGAGGCCTATGTGATCGCCCACGAGGTCGGCCACCACGTGCAGGACGAGCTCGGCATTCTGCCGCGGGTGATGCAGGAGCAGCAGGCGTCGTCGAGCAAGGCCGAGGCGAACCGTCTGCAGGTGCGCGTCGAGCTGCAGGCCGATTGCCTGGCCGGCGTGTGGGCGAACCGGGCGCAGCAGAAGCATAATTTCCTCGATGCCGGCGACGTCGACCAGGCGCTGCGGACCGCTTCCGCCATCGGCGACGACCGGCTGCAGAAGCAGGCGCAAGGCTATGTGGTGCCCGATGCCTTCACTCACGGCACCTCCGAGCAGCGCAAGCACTGGTTCTCTGCCGGCTTTAGCCAAGGCAAGGTTTCGGCTTGCGATACGCTGTCGGCGAGCTCGCTCTGAGGCCCGTGCCCGCCGGCGTGCGCTTGGCAGGTCCGGGTCGCAAGGTCTAAGCTGATGACGGGTAAGGCTTTTCCGTTAGGACGTAACCATGCCCGGGCTCGACGAGACCAAGGAGTTCGTGCCGCTTAAATTCGCGGTGCTGACGATTTCCGACACGCGCAGCTTGCGGGACGACAAGTCGGGTGCGTTGCTGGTGCAGCGCATCGGCGCCGCCGGCCATTTCGTCGCCGAGCGCGGCGTCGTCGCCGACGACGTCGAGGCGATCCGCGCCCGGGTCAAGTCCTGGATCGACGATCCGGGCATCGACGTGATCGTCACCACCGGCGGCACCGGCTTCACCGGCCGCGACGTCACCCCGGAAGCGGTCGAGCCGCTGTTCGAGAAGAAGATGGACGCCTTCTCGGCGTTGTTCCTGGTGGTGAGCTTCCACAAGATCGGCACCTCGGCGATCCAGTCGCGCGCCACCGCTGGCGTTGCCGGCTCGACTTACATCTTCTGCCTGCCCGGATCGCCCGGCGCCTGCAAGGACGCTTGGGACGAGATCTTGGTGCATCAGCTCGATTATCGCTACGGGCCGTGCAACTTCGTCGAGATCATGCCGCGGCTCGACGAGCATCTGCGCCGGGCGAAGGCACGCACGCCATCAGGCTGAGCGACACACGACGACGAGCTTTCCGGCCATCCGTAGAACCGCTACGTTGTCATCGGGCGCGGTTCATCCGGGCGTCCCGCCCAAAAATGGTTTTCCGCCGAAGGGTGGCGCTGGGGATCTTGATGCGTCGGTGGCGTTGGTCCATTGAGCTAGCCGCCCTCGCTCTGCTCGCAGCGGGCGCGGCCGCGCACGCCCAGTCGACGCCCGATTTGCAATCTGCCGTGCTGGCGGTGGGGCAAGAGCCGCCGCCGCCGGGCCGGTTCCAGCCGCCAGTACAGGATAACGGCAACGCGTTTGTCCGGTTTTTCCGCAATGGTGAATGGTATTATTCCTGGGGATACAACAAGGAATACTGGGCGCCTTCGGACACCCATGTTTCGCAGCCATCGCTCGGCAACAACTTCACCATTCACGACGTCCAAGGCCATGACCCGTTCTCGTGGCCGGCGCTCGTCAACGGCGATCTGTTCGGGCCGCAATACAACATCCGTATCGGCCGGTTCATCAATGACGAGCGCACGCTCGGCGTGGAATTCAGCCTCGATCACACCAAGTACAACAACGCACTGGGCCAGACCGGAAACAATGTAGCATCGAGGCTGGTCAAGCGCTTTGCTTGCCTGAGAGCTACCAAAAAAACCGCGATCTACCGAAATCGCCGCTTCAATTACGAGGTCGGTAAGACTTTGTTGAAATACGCTTCCGCCGAGGAAGCGGCGAGGGGAAAGCCGACGCAGCAGAAGGCGACCTGAAATCATGGGAGGGACCAATGCGGAACATCAAGCGCCTAACTCTGATCGCGCCGCTATTTGCCGCGATGTCGTCTTTCGCTCCCGCAACAGCGCGAGCGGAAATCCTCACGCTGCAGTGTTTTGGGAGAATAATTTATATAGTCGACCTTTCAGCAAAAACTGTGACGGGTAAAGATCTTGGTAAAACGTTCGGTTTAACTAACGTAGCAATATCAGACAGCGCAATTTCCTTCGTTTACGACAGCCCGCCAGCATTCCGTATCTCTACCAAAATCGATCGCGCAATCGGTTCAATTGTATCAGAAAATTATTGGTATCCTCAATCTGGTATAAATGGCTCGCCGAGAGACGTGGGTCAGTGTACGAAAATTCCAAATAAGGCTTTCTAAAATCTGCATAGTAACTCCATTCGTCCGATATGTTTGATCTGTGTGCCGCGACCTCATTTTAGTAGCGATTGACCGTTCACGTCGGATACCGCGGCGCAAGCGAAATGAGAATTTTGGACGGCTGATTAGTGCGGGCAACCATTATAGTTCGTCATGCATTGGTTGCTACACGACACAGCGCCGTCGCAGCCTTTTATGCACTGATCGTAATTGGCTTTGCAGATTGCTGGGTCGCCAGCGAAAATGATCGTGCGGTTCTTGCGCAGTTGCTGGACCTGAGTTTGCATTTGATAATCGTTGTCAAAGATCTCGGCTTGCACTGAAGTCGTAGCCATTCCGAAGGACAAGAAAATCAGCGAAATTATTTGACACAGCTTGATTGTTTTCGATTGCACGCAATCTCTCCTCATTTTGGATTGACAGGGCTTGGTTTGACGTCCCGAGTGTAGCCTAGTTACGCGGACCGAGCGCGTCTGAGCAAATCGCTCACCTGAACTGCCGGTGGCAACCGCTGTCAGCTAGGAATAGGCCGCGCGGTGTCTGCAATTGGTCCTTGGCCGACGTGCAAGGACCGCGGAACAATGTCTGCTTGCGGGGGTAAAGCGGACGTGACGCGGATGTCGCGGAATGTCCGTTAATGACCCATAGCGACAGAAACCGCCGCTTTCGAGGTGATTCCCGATCACTGCCGCTGTGCTAGTCTGGGCACCGCTGTTCTGGCCGGGGGTAGGCAATGAAGCGGCGCTCCAGCGCAAGCGGCAAACCAGCTAGGTCGCGACGCCCCAAGTCGTCAAAGTCGAAGAGCCCCAATCCTGCCAAAGGTTGCAGCCATTCGCCCGTCGCGTACTGGCGCAGAGACGGAGGTCGCTCAGCTAAAGCGGGAGTTACACGAGGCGCTGGAGCAGCAGACTGCTACGTCGGAAGTCCTGCAGCGTCATCAGCAACTTTGCCCGGCGACCTGCAGCCGGTGTTTGCAGGCCATGCTGGAGTACGCAGTGCGCATTTGCGGCGCAACGTTTGGGAGTATCTACCGTGGGATGGCGAAGCTGCTGCACTTGCCTGGCGACACATAACACACCGCCTGCCTTTGCCGAGGTCATCGGCGCTCACCGTTTCGCCCTTCTTCGCAATCTCGCCCTCGGTCGAATGATAGCTGAGAAAACGGTTGTTCACGTCGACGACGTTACGGCCGGAGCCAGCCTACATCGCATGATCCGGTCGCCGTTGCGGCAGTCACGCTTGGCGGCGTGCGGACGAACTTGGGCGTTCCCTTGCTTAATAAGGGCGAAATGATCGGTGCTTTCTTCTTGTCCCGGCAAGAAGTCCGCCCCTTCACCGACAAGCAAATCGATCTGGTCAAGAACTTCGCCGCCCAAGCGGTCATCGCCATCGAGAACGCGCGGTTGCTCAATGAACTTCGGCAGCGCACCGGCGAACTCGAAACGTCGCTCGAACACCAGACCGCAACGAGCCGATGTGCTCAAAGTTATCAGCAGCTCGAGTTTTCGATTTGCAGAAGATATTGGAGTTCGTCGCAGAAACCGCGGCGCGACTTTGTGCGGCTAAACAGGTCGCCGTCTATCTTCTGGAAAATCAGGTCTACCGTTTTACCGTCGACTTCGGGCTTGCGCCTGCCTATCGCGAAATCGAGAAACGACAGGCAGCATTGTGCCCGGACCGGAGCACGCGTCGTCGGTCGTGTAGCGCTCTCAGGTGAGACTGTGCATATCCTCGATGTCTTGAGCGACCCGCAGTATGGTCCCGAAGGACGACATTCGGGCCGTTCGAGGTTCAGCACCATACTTGGGGTGCCGCTGACCCGTGAGGGCACGGTGGTCGGCGTCATCACTCTTGCGCTGAACCGATCTTGGCCCTTCAGCAGCGAACAGATCGAGCTGGTCCGCACTTTCGCCGACCAAGCGGTCATCGCCATCGAGAATGCGCGGCTGCTCAAGGAACTGCGCGAGAGAACTGAGCCAGTAGAAGTGCAGTCACACGAGTTCGTCAAACTCAACCAGCAACTCGAACAACGCGTCGCCGACCAAGTAGGCGAAATCGAGCGCATGGGCAGGCTGCGGCGCTTTCTGCCTCCGCAGGTAGCCGATCTGATCGTTGCGTCCGGCACAGAGAAGCAACTCGAAAGCCACCGCCGGGAGATTACCGCGCTCTTCTGCGACCTGCGCGGCTTCACTGGGTTCACTGAAAGCGCGGACGCGGAAGACGTGATGGCCTTGCTGCGCGACTACCACGCGGCTATCGGCGAGAAAATCATCAAATACAGCGGCACCCTCGAACGCTACGCCGGTGACGGTGTGATGGTCGTCTTCAACGATCCCGTTCCAGTAGATAACCCGGCGCTCCAAGCCGTGCTCATGGCGCTCGAAATGCGCGACGTCATCGGAGCGCTGACCGAGAAGTGGCGTCGGCTGGGACACGACATTGGCTTTGGCATCGGCATCGCCCACGGATTTGCCACGCTCGGCACCATCGGCTTTGAGGGGCGCTTCGACTATGCCGCCATTGGCACGGTGTCCAATGTGGCCTCTCGGCTTTGCGACGAAGCCAAGCCTGGTCAAATCCTGATCAGTCCGCGCGTGCTGATGGCGGTCGAGGATGCCGTGACAGTCGAGCCGGTCGGCGAGTTCCGCTCAAGGGCATACGGCGTCCTCTAGCGGCTTACAACGTGCTCGCCTCGAAAGGTGCCAATTGAAGCGCACCGACCGAAATGATGTCCGCTTGTGGCCCTTAGCCGACATGCAAGGCCGCGGAACAAGGTCTGCTTGCGAGGCTAAACGGACATGGAAATTCCCGGAGGCGTCCGGTGACCCAACGGACGTCGGCCGGGCCGTTCGACGACACGTTCCCGCGCCCAAAATCCAGCCACTTCCGGCGCTGCAGGTTGACCGGCTACGATCCTAGGTCCCGCTACGATGCCAAGTCAGTCGCTCCGCTTGGTAAGTGCCGAGCCCTTGTGAGCGGCAATATGATCGGTTTTGTCGCTTTTGATCTCATATTGCGGCAAGTCGGGGCTCGCGTGGTGAATGTGGCCCTTATAGTTGAAGTCATGCGTGTGGACCCGAATGATCGTACCGCTGACGCGCCCGGCCTCCGAGTTCCAACCAACTCGATCTCCAATTTTGTACCGTTCAGTCATTGGGTTTTCCTCGTGGTTCAGGCTTCGAGCGAGCTTCGTCTGGCCTTCGGCATCACCGCCAAGGCGGACTTGATCGAGAGACTCGTCGTTCTCAGCGCACTACATTAGGGCTGCGCCTCCCGATAGTCATGCCGGACGAGCAGATGCGTTCAACCGCGGAGCTTTAATGGCATCAAGCCCGCAATACGCGCCCGAACGTCCTGCCGTTTATACGGTTGGCCATTCCACGCGAACTATTCCGGAGTTCGTGGAACTGCTGAACAAGGGTCCGGTCGAACTGGTCGTCGATATCCGCAGCGTGCCGCGATCCCGGACCAATCCCCAATTCAATCTCGACGCGCTGCCGGAGGCGCTGGCCGCCTGGCAGATCGGCCATATGCAGATTCCCGAGCTCGGCGGGTTGAGGAGAAAGTCGAAGATCGTTCCACCCGAGGTCAACGGCTTCTGGATCAATCAGAGCTTCCATAATTATGCCGACTACGCGCTGTCCGGTGAGTTTCACCTTGGCCTGGCGCGTCTGCTAGAGGTGAGCCAGATCCGGCGGTGTGCGATCATGTGTTCGGAAGCGGTCTGGTGGCGCTGCCACCGACGGATCGTCGCCGATTACCTCCTTCATGACGGTAGGAGTGTCTTTCATTTGATGGGATATGAGCGCGTCGAGCCAGCGACGCTGACCAAAGCGGCGACGGCGCACGGCGATGTGCTCGTCTATCCGGCAGTTGGGGCGTCGCCCGGGGTAGATTACCGCCGGGCGGCGTTCCGCGGGCTAGCGCTACAGATCAGGCAACCGATTGTAGAATTCGACCTGCATTCGCATCGCGTTTCATCGAAGATCGGAGTGCACTTGTATTGGCACTCTCGATGACGGCGCGGTGCGCACGCTCATGGAGGTGTCACACTCCGGTAATGAATGGCTCGATCGACGAGATCATTCATATGGGCCGCTGCCTGAATTGTCAGAGGGTGCTGAGTAAAACCTGACCTCGGAGAGATATAAGTCGCCATTTCGCGAGCAAGTTCCCGTTGCTTGTCCGATCCTTCGGCAAGCAACATGATCACCAAGTTCTCCAGCGCGATCACGCGAATACGTAACCGCACCAGTTCGGCGTTCGTCAGTAAGCGGAATCTCGTTCAGTTCGACGCCGTGTTTTTGGGAGCCGTAGGGTCCTGCGCCGCCTTCGTTGTCCCACCGCGAAAGCGCGCTTTGACGCTGTTGCCAAGAGCTTAAGGCGTTAACAGATTTTCGTCAGGCATGGA
>CAVOHL010000003.1:0-5896 GCA_963695665.1 uncultured Alphaproteobacteria bacterium | reverse complement strand
ACCGAAGAGAGCGCTGGCGTCAGATCAGGAGCTTACGCGCGCTGATGGAGATATTCAGTCGTAGAATGCGGGGATCAGCTTTAGTGCGTCGGATTCCGCCTTGTCTTCGACAATTGAACGGGTGTCAACGATTAGGGACACGGCTTCGGATCAGCAAACTCAATCTTCGACAGGTCTCCCTTCAATACAAATGTGCCGTAGTCGAGCTTGAGTTCATCGCTGACGCCGTTGTCGTACAATCGAAAGGATACCGCGAAGAGCGGACGCCCAATTCCGTTCTGACCTTGATTGTAATAGCTCACCACGACGGGCCACGACGGAAGGCCAAATAACGTCTCCGAGTTCTTCACAGATTTGAGCTTCGCATTTCCGCCCTTTTTCAGCGACGGACCAATTACCGTCGTCGTGTCGTAAACCATGAGGCCGTCACTCCCGTCATAGACCGTGGCCTCCAGGCGAGACTGACCCGCCAACGCGGCTTTCATGATTGCAACGCTGTCCTGTGTTGGGAACAATACATCCCCTGCGAAAGAAGCGGTGTCCTTCTCGGGCGCATCAAGCTCGGCGAGCACCGCGCCTTCCGTCCGACGCGCGCTCCCTTTCATGGTCTGGCTCAGCTTGTTGTCGTCATATCGCGAGAAGCTGAATTTGAACTCGCTTCCATTGTAGTCTTCCCAACTTTCGGAACGTACATCGCTGGCGGTTTTGCCGCTCTCCTTTGATATTGTTTCGATCGTGATACGCGTGCTCAGATTGTAGCCAAGACACACCGAACCGCTTAAATCATAAAACAATTGGCCACGCATATTTTGTATATTTGAATCAGCGTCGGCCCGGTCAAGAACAAGGTCATGAACGGTCTTATGCGAGGCGAGCACGACTTCCGCCACGCTGTGATTTGACCAACAGAACGCGCTGGAAAATAAAACTGCAATCAGCAAAAGCGACCGCTTCACACTATTCCTCCGTCGGACACTGGCGCCATCAGCTATTCGGCACTTGCACCAAGATGCATCCGGCGATTCGCAACGAGCCGTCGTCGAGCCGGCGCACGAGGTAGTATGCGATCCTCGTCGACGCTTCGCCGTCGGTCAGGGTCACCCGATAGGTCGGCAACCCGTGAAACGTCACGATGCCGATGAACTCGGCGCTGGCGACAGCGGGCAGCGGAGCGTAATGCGCGGTCACGTCGTCCCTGAACGCGGCCGGCGTGCCGTATTGCGCCTGCAGATCGGGCGAGGCGAGGGCGAAGGCGCCGGGCCAATCGCCGGCTCGCATCGCGGCGATCTGCGCCTCGATGAGTAGCCGCATCGCGGCCTGGTCCGCGCGCGTGAGCCCAGTCGCAGCAGGGAGGTCCGGCGGCGGCTCCGCATCGCGCGGCTGCCAGGGCTGTGCGCTCAGCGAGCTCGCGCCCAGCATTATCCCGGCGACGAACACACCGCCCAACATGAGGCGCGCGATCATGGGCCAAGGTGGCGCCACGGCGAAGCGAGACAGCATCAGAAGTTCTCCCGACGGCAAACCGGCAGCCCAAAGCTTACCAATACTCGCTGCGGCGTTGTAGCCACATCCTGCGGCGCAGAGATCCCAGAAACTGGACAAGCGTGCTGGTCCCCGCTCATTCCCGCGAAAGCGGGAATCCGCAAGGAGCCCGAGACAAAGAAGCTGGGTCCCCGCATGCGCCGGGACGAGCGGTATTTAGGAGGACATGCCCTTGGCGAAACCACGGGCCCGGACCGAGCGGTTCTTTAAAAGTCTTGGGCGTTAAGAGTCTTGCGCGTCAAGAGTCTCGTGCGTTGTCGTTGACCGCGCCGCGCGCGGTTCTTGCGCCGCCCTTCGAGACGCCGACCAAGGCCGGCCGCAGCACGCGCTCGCCGATCATGTATCCCGGCTGCACCACCTCGACGACGCTGCCTGCCGGCACCGCCGGGTCGGGCACTTCGTACATCGCCTGATGCACGTTCGGATCGAACTTCTCGCCACGCGGGGTGAACTGGCGGACGCCGTTCTTTTCCAGCGCCTTCAGAAGCTCGCGCTCGGTCAGCTCGAGGCCGTCAATGAGCGCCTTGACGCCGGGCTCGGCGCTGGCGCGCAGTTCCGGCGACACCGCCTCGAGCGCGCGGCGCATATTGTCGGCGACGGCGACCACATCGCGCGCGAACGAGCTGACGCCATAGAGCCGCGAATCGGCGACCTCGCGCTCGGTGCGCTTGCGCAGATTCTCCATCTCCGCCAGCGTGCGCAGCAGCCTGTCCTTGAGCTCGGCCGCAAGCGCGACCGGATCGGCTTCGGGCGTAGCCGGCTTGTTGGCCGACGAGGCGGTCTCTGGCGCGGCCGCTGCGTCCTCGGCACGAGCGGTCTGTTCCGTCATATCAATACCCATGGTTCCGCTGCCCGCATATCAGGGTTGAGAGCGCAAAAATCAAGCGCGTAAGGCTGTCCGGCCGGGGAACCGTTACCTGGACGGGACCGGGCCCGGCAAATCCGCATTTGGCGCTCTTAGCCCGCCAACAGCTTGCTCACAACCTTGGCCGTGTAGTCGACCATGGGAACGATGCGGGCGTAGTTCAGCCGCGTCGGGCCGATGACCCCGAGGACGCCGACGATCTGGCCGGAGGCATCGTGATAGGGCGCGACGATCGTCGAAGAACCGGAAAGGGAGAACAGCTTGTTCTCCGAGCCGATGAAGATGCGCACGCCTTCGGCCTGCTCGGCGCGGCCAAGCAGATCGATCACGTCGCGGCGGGTCTCGAGATCGTCGAACAACAACCGCACCCGCTCCAGATCGGCGACCGCCTTGAGGTCCTCGAGGAGATGCGCCTGGCCGCGAACGATCAGCTTGCGCTCGTCGCTTTCCCCGCCCGACCAGCTGGCGAGACCGGCGGCAACGATCCTTTGCGTGAGCTGATCGAGCTCGGCCTGGCCCTCCTTGAGCCGCTGCTCGATCTCGGCCCGCACTTCGGCAAGCGTGCGGCCGCGGATGCGCGCATTGAGGAAATTGGCGGCCTCGACCAGCGCCGAGGTCGGCAGGCCGACGGGGATGTTGAGCACGCGATTCTCGACCTGGCCGTCCTCGGCGACCAGAACGACCAGCGCACGCTGCGGCTCGAGCCGGACAAACTCGACGTGCTTTAGCCGCTGGTTCGATTTCGCCGTCAGCACCACGCCGGCGGCACGGCTAAGTCCGGAGAGAAGGCCCGAGGCTTCGGTCAACACCGCTTCGACCGACTTCGACTGGCCGGAGCCCGCCACCTGCGCCTCGATCGATTTGCGGTCCTGTTCGGTCAGGTCGCCGATCTGCATCAGCGCATCGACGAAGAACCGCAGACCGATCTCGGTCGGAAGCCGCCCGGCCGAGGTGTGCGGCGCGTAGACGAGGCCGAGCTGCTCGAGATCCGACATGACGTTGCGCACCGAGGCCGGCGACAAGGTCATCGGCAGGATGCGCGAGAGATTGCGCGACCCGACCGGCTCGCCGGTCGCCAGATAGCTCTCGACGATCAGGCGGAAAATCTCGCGCGAACGCTCGTTCAGCTGGGCAAGACTGAGCTGGTTCGCCCCGAGCGGAAGGTCATGGCTGGCCAATGGTTAACTCCGGTGTCGGCGCAAGAGTTGGCGGCAAGACTCGTCCAACTCAAACATCGTTTCAAGCCGCGTTTGCGGCCAAGCGTTAACTGCGGGTCACGATGCGGGCCAATCGAAGCCGGCGGCAAGCGCGCGGGTTTGCGCCCTTGTCGGCCCCGGCGCTCGCCCGTACAAGGCTCAGGCCATATCAGCCCGGCACGCCGAGAGGAACGCCGCATGCGGCCGAGCCGCAGACAACCCGACGAACTGCGCCCGGTCTCGCTCGAGCGCGGCGTGGTGAAATTTGCCGAAGGGTCGTGCTTCGTGCGCTTCGGCGATACCCACGTCCTGGTGACGGCGACGCTCGAGGATCGCCTGCCGCCATGGCTCAAGGGCCAGGCGCGGGGCTGGATCACCGCCGAATACGGCATGCTGCCGCGCGCCACGCTCGAGCGCACCCGCCGCGAGGCCTCCGCCGGCCGACAGAACGGGCGCACGGTCGAGATCCAGCGCCTGATCGGCCGTTCGCTGCGCTCGGTCGTCGACCTCAAGGCGCTGGGCGAGCGCCAGATCACCATCGACTGCGACGTCATCCAGGCCGACGGCGGCACGCGCACCGCCTCGATCACCGGCGCCTGGATCGCGCTCTATGACTGCCTCGCCTGGATGAAGACGCGCGACATGATCGAGCAGGTCGTCCTGCGCGACCACATCGCGGCGATCTCCTGCGGCGTGTGCAGCGGCGTGGCGGTGCTCGATCTCGACTACGCCGAAGATTCGCAGGCCGAGACCGATGCCAATTTCGTCCTCACCGGCTCCGGCAATATCGTCGAGGTGCAAGCGACCGCCGAGAAGGTCCCGTTCTCGGAAGAGCAGCTCACCACGCTGCTCGCGCTCGCCCGCAAGGGCGTCACCAAGCTCGTCGATCTGCAGAAGATGGCGGTGATGTGAGGATGGCGCATCGCCGCATCGCGGGCCGCCTCGTGATCGCGACGCATAATCCGGGCAAGCTCGTCGAAATGCGCGGTCTGCTTGCGCCCTATGGAATTGAGGCTACATCGGCGGGTGAACTGAAACTCTCCGAGCCGAACGAGACCGGAATGACCTTTCGCGACAACGCGCGCATCAAGGCGGAGGCCGCCGCCCGGGCGACCGGCCTCCCCGCCTTTGCCGACGATTTCGGCCTCGCGATCGATGCGCTTGACGGCGCGCCGGGCATCTATTCCGCGCGCTGGGCCGGACCGGACAAAGACTTCCGCCGCGCCATGACCGAAGTCGAGACCCGGCTGCAGGAGCGCGGCGCAACGACGCCGGAGCGCCGCCGCGCGCATTTCATCTCGGCGCTGTGCGTCGCCTGGCCCGAGGGCGATCTCGCGGAATTCGAGGGACGCGTCGACGGTGTGCTGGTCTCGCCGCCGCGCGGCGACCAAGGCTTCGGCTACGACCCGATGTTCCTGCCGGACGGCCACGCGCGCACATTCGGCGAGATGTCGAGCGAGGAGAAACATGAATTGCCGCCACGCGGCAAAGGCCTGTCGCACCGCGCCCGCGCCTTCTTCAAGCTCGCAGAGGCGTGTCTTGAAAAACGCTGACTCGCCCTTCGGCGTTTACGTCCATTGGCCGTTCTGCCTTTCGAAGTGCCCTTATTGCGACTTCAACAGCCATGTGCGGCGCGCGTCGATCGACGAAGGCCGCTTCGTGCGCGCGTTCGCGGCCGAGATCGCAGCAACGGCCGCGCGCACGCCGGGGCGCAACGTCGCCACGATCTTCTTCGGCGGCGGGACGCCCTCGCTGATGCAACCGGCAACCGTCGGCGCGATCCTCGAAGCCATCGCCCGGCACTGGACCGTCGCGCCCGACCTTGAAGTCACGCTCGAAGCCAATCCGACGAGCGTCGAGGCCGAGCGCTTCCGCGGCTACCGCGCAGCCGGGGTCAACCGCGTGTCGCTCGGCGTCCAGTCGCTTGACGATCGCGTCCTTGCCGAGCTCGGGCGCACGCACACGGCGCGCGAAGCCCTTGATGCAGTCGGCGTCGCCCGCTCGGTGTTCGAACGCTATTCGTTCGATCTCATCTACGCGCGTCCGCGGCAAACCCCGCAGGAGTGGGCGCGCGAGCTCCGCCTCGCGCTCGCGCAAGCCGGCGAGCATCTGTCGCTCTATCAACTGACCATCGAGCCGGACACGCCCTTTGCCGCGCTCCATGCCGCCGGCAAGCTGAAAACTCCGAACGACGATACCGCGCGCGATCTCTACGACGCGACGCTCGAGATTTGCGCCGCGCATGGCCTGCCGGCCTACGAGATTTCCAACCATGCGCGTCCCGGCGGCGAAT
>CAVOHL010000002.1:0-78676 GCA_963695665.1 uncultured Alphaproteobacteria bacterium | reverse complement strand
CGTCGAAAACCATAACGTTTGAACCCGAGGGCTATGATCGCATTGTCGTGCGGCCAGACTGAGCCGGTCTGATAGTTATATGGATTAAACGCCGGGTTGCTTGCAGAAAGCGTCCGAATTCCCCAGCCCGTCCACATGTCAGATGCCATCAGACGTTCCTTCACTTTTTTGGCGCGTTCTGGTGGCACAATGACAAAAGGCAGTGCCCAGCATTGGAGGCGACGGTGAGAACCTTCTTCTTATCGCCGTCCAACGCCAAAGCGTAAAAGCCGAGTTCGTCGTCCCAAAAAGCGGCGTTGAAATGTTCAAACAACGTTGCAGCCTTTGCGCGTAATTCCCGAGCTCGATCTGATTTGCCGAGAGCATCGAATATTTCTGCTGTTCGAACCCAAGCATCATAAACGTAGCCTTGAAGCTCGCAGAGTGCCTTCGGTCCCTTCACCAGAGAACCGTCGGGATAGACGATGCAGTCACCTGAATCTTTCCAAGACATGTTCTCGTAACCGACGGTGACCGCGTTTGGTATTCTTGAAAGCCATCACCGTCGCGATCGCCGTATTTGTCGATCCACCCTAGCACTACTTTGGCAGATTTACTCACGCTGCTTTTCCTCGCTGATCCAGGATCGGCAGTACGGACATCGCTGAGGACTTGATCGCATGATGAGGTCGACGATGGCGTGGCGAACCGCCGGCAACGTCGGTTGAGGGGCGGGCCGTTGATTCTTTTTTCCCCGCCTCACTTTTTTGAGCCGGCGATGTTGGAGGAACGCGTAAGCAATCATCGCCATCAGCACATGACGATGAAGGCCGTGCCAAGACCTTCCCTCGAAGTGGTCGAGCCCGAGTTCCTCCTTCAACTGTTGATGGGCCTGCTCGCAAATCCATCGTGCCTTGATCGTCGCAGCTAAGCTGCGGAGGTCCATTCCGGCGGCCAAGTTGGCGAGATAGTATTTCTTCTCTCCCGACGCGCGGTGCTCGCCGATCAGCCAAGCCTCGTCCCCTGGAAGATGCTGCTGCCCCTTGTCCCATATCCGCTGGGGAGGACCGTCGGCAGTACGCACACGGACGGCGGCAAACCGGGCTTTGAGCCGACCCTTCGTACCGCTGCGCCAACTCACAGTTCTGCACTGCGCACTGGCCAACATGTCTTCAGTCTGCTCGTCGATAGACTATCCGGCACGTGCCGTTTACGTGGCCGGCCTCGAACTTTGGTAACTGGCCAAATGAGCTGTACCCCAACAGGGTACACCTTGAGGTGACGAGGGATGCCAACCGCCCAGGCAAGCTTGCGGGCCGTCAGCCCTTGACGGAAAGGCGCACTGAGACCGTAACCGGCATCCGCCAGCACACAGCGGAAGCGCACGCCGATCGATATCAAGCGATCAATCTCCGCCAGTGCGATCTCGGGCTTTGTCCGTGAAGTTCGATATTCGGCCGGAACACCAGCTCGCTTCAGCCGCCGCCGATCCGTTGACCCCGATCTTCTCGAAGGAAAGCCGCAATCCGCCACCATCGCCGAACTTGCCGCGGCGAGCTGTCAGTGACACCAAGTTCGGCAGTTGGCGGTCTTGCCTAGCCGCTGAAGCGCTACTGCGCCACCGCCTCAACGCCGACCCGAGTGCGTGCCCTGTTCGGCACCGCCATCATCGATTACCAACCCGGCATCGTGCCACGCAACGAGCCGATCCGCTCGATGAGCAGCTCTGTCTCCAATGGCGCCGCGTCCCAGACGCCAGCCTGGCAACAAGATCGATGCAGCTGGTCGTAATCGCCAGGCGCAAGCCGCTCCGCCATCGGCTGAACGCTCTTGCGATCGCCGGGTCCGATCAGCCCTGCCACATAAAGCGGACACATTCGCCGCCGCGATTTATCCTCGAAGCTCGTCTTCCCAATTCGACGTTGTGCCTACCATGGTCGGCCCTCCAAAAGCCGACTACCCATGAATCATTGAAAAACTGATTTGGGAATCCCGTGCCGCTAAAAATCTGCCAAAGTAGTGCTAGGCAATTCTCGGCGGAGTCAATATGCCGCTCGAGTAGCGCTTTGTCGCCCGTCGCGCGCCAGGCTGCGTGCAACGTGATGAGGTATAACGGTGTAGCGTCAGCAGTGCCGTAGTAAGGCGTATGCGGAACCAGTTTGAAGTGCGCCAGTTCACCGCATCGCAGCTCGTGGAGAATCTTGCCTGGCTCAGCATCGCGGTAAGGATCATCGTCCGTCGCCTGAAGAGAGCCAAGGAACTCCAGCGCTGCGCGTGCGAAATGCGGATAAATCAAAATGTTTTGCAGCGAGACAAGCAAGCTGTCTCGTCCAAACGGCGCGACAAACCAAGGAAGTCCGGCGGCAGGCATGAAGGCCCTACGGTCGGCAACTTCTATCGGGTACCGAAGCGCAGCCATGTCCTCCAAGGCACGCCGAAACATACGATAAAACTCCTCGTTGCTGGTCTGAAATCTTCGCAACAGCCTTTAGCCACTCTGCCATCATCTCACCGTGCTGCGACTTTCCACTCTGGTCTATGCAGCCACGCGGCGGACTGAAGCGTGCCGCCCCGTCCTCTAACGTGTACAACAAGCACGTTTGCCATCGTCCACCCGGTTGGAGATCGACTTCAAAGCTGAGACGGCCATTCGCGAATGCCGCCTTCGTGGACGATCGTGCAGTTGAAAGCGCGATCGCGCGGTGGAAATCGCCATTGCGATAGGTCGTACGAAGGCGTTGTCGGGATTGGGACCATTCGGTAGCAATCCTGCCGCGGCGCACAATGCGGTTCGATTTCACCTCAAACAAATCGGCGAAGTCGCTGCGAACCGATATCTCAAGCTGAAAGCTTACCCGCCTCATACTGTTGTTGGTGATTTCAATATCCTCGTGCACACCGCCAGCGATCCATCGGCCGATCGTGAGGCCGAGTGTGCGTTCTGGTATAGTGCCGCTTTCTGTCGCGAATATGCGATTCGTCAGAAATATCCGAGCAGCGTAATATGTGATTGCGCCGCCATTAAGCAGCGTCCATGGTTCACCATTAGCGTAGATAGACCAATTGCTGATAACGCGGGTGTCCCGGAAGAATAGACCCTTATCGCTGGGCCAATTGATCTGCCCATCCAATTCGCTAATCAGTATCGTCTGACCCTGATGTATTGAAATCTGCGGTGGACCGACTTGAATCTTGAACGCCATGTTGCGCTCCATTAGGAAGCTGGTCTTTTGACGTATGCATGACCGACTGATTGACCATCTGTCTCGGTACGTTCAGTCGGCGGTTTTGTCTCCGGCATCAGAAACCAGATCATGAGTGTTCCGAGCGCCGCGGTGGCGGCGATGCACAAAAACGCTGCGCTCGGGCCAAGCCGCTCGGCAACCAGTCCTGATAGCGTTGTGCTGATTGAAGCGCCAATGCCGGAGGCTGTCCCAACAATGCCCTGCGCCAAGTTGAAACGTCCGGTGCCGCCCGTCAGGTCGGCAATGATCAGGGCTGTCAGAACCCCTAGTACGGTTGCACTGATGCCGTCCAAGGCTTGAACGGCGAGGAGAAGCAACGGGTCGCTGATGAGCGCAAAACCCAGCGCGCGGATCGGTAAAGCCGCAAACCCGATAAGCAGAAGCGGACGGCGGCCCCAGTCTTGCGCGCGTCGCCCGACCCAGGGAGCCATCAGTGCGACAATGATCTGCGGCACAATGATCAGTGCCGATATGACGAGTGAGGAGTGTGTCTGTGACTTGCGTGCCAGAATTTCGCCGGCGAGGGGGAGGACGGAAGCATTAGCAAGTTGAAACATGAATAGGCCGCCGGCAAAGACGACCAACCTGAAATCCTTCAACAGAATCCACCGCCCGGATCTTGCTGGCTGACTCTCAGCATGATGAGCGGGCGCTCCGCAAGATCGGCCGAAGTGGACATCGGCCGCGCGGATCCGCGCTAGGGCAAGGAACAGAGGAAGTCCGAGCAGGACTACGATCAGGAATATCGACTGATAAGATAGTAGGTACCCGGCGACGCCCATGAGTGCGGCGCCCACCAGGGCGCCGGTAGAGGCAAAACGTTGATTACGCCCGAGTCGTTCAGCGAGCGCCGAGTGCCCAACCAAGCCAAGACTGATTGCAGCGATCGCCGGCCCAAGGAAGCCGCCGGTCACACCCTGCAGCACAAGTCCGCTGAAGACAAACGGCAGCCGCGGCCAAAACGCCAGTATCAGGGCACTGACGATCACAATGCCGGTCCCGACTGCTATCACCGCTCGTTTAGAGCGAACTTTGTCCAACAGTTCGCCGCCGGGAAGCTGGCTTAGCAGTGCGGCCACGCTACCTGCGGAGAGCACGAGGCCTATCTCGGCCTGCGACCAGCTCTCATTAGCGAGATAAGCGGCGACGTAGGGGCCGAAACCTGCCAACATGGCAGCGAGGAAAAAATTGACGCGGTCGAGTCCCTGAAGGCTCGGATTGGAAGCCGGAACATCTGCAGTCCCGAGTGAACCCGTCGTGACTGACATATCGCCTGCATCCCCACCGAATGGATTTCAAATCTATCAATTGGGCAGACGGAACAACTAACAATGCGATCCGCGAGCGCAAATGCGTTACTAAGCCCGCGAATGCCCGAGGACGACGGAGAAAAGTGATCCTTGAGCGTCATAAATGCAACCCGGCTTTTCAGTCTATATTTTGGTGCTATCGCCGATCGTAACGCTTTCGGCCAGCGGCCGTTGCAAGAAAGGCTGGAGTGAGCCGCGCTTGTACGATGAGGCAAGCCCTACGCCCGAAAAGCGAGTTGCACGCGGTCGCGAGTCTCGCTGGCTGAAACTTGGGCAGTCCGCCGTGACTACACTGGAGCCAGCTCTCAGTTGCGCGGTCAATTCTGATGAAACAGGAAGCGGTATTGTCAAGCTATTGCGCTTGTCTGGTTCGAACTATTAAAGCCAACCAAATAAAACTTTTCTCAGGCCTCATTTACATCATTAGCTTTTCTACTTGATGGGTGCCACGCCCACTGGCCATCTTGATGCCAATACTCGCCTAACAATTCATATGATGGCGGTTCGAAGATACGATAGACATTCTGATGATGCTCAAGGCTCTTGCCTTCGAGCGGGCCGCCGCGACACGAACCGTTGAACGTGTGCTTCATGATTGCTCATCGCGCTTGAAACTGCCATGTTGCGGTTCGCCGACTAGGTCTTCGGGAAGCCGCGGATTTGTCCGAGGCGTCCTCGTCGTTCCGACGCGGCGGCGCATGCATCCGTAGCTCGTTAGGCGTATCCTGTCAGCGGTTTGAGGGTTGAGGGCTGTTAGTCTCGGGAGAATCTCTGTGTCGCGAACTTCCAAGCGAAAGCGTCGGCGCAAAGCCGTACCAATTCTGGGCACTGCAGGATTGTCGTTGTCGCTGGCAAGCGGTGCATCCATCGCAACCCCAACGCCGTCGTTGGATACGATAACGCGCGACGCTCAAGAGAGTCACGAAAACATTCTCCGTGAAGAGGAAATCTGCGACGTCAGCTTGGTGACATTCTGCGTCTTCGACAAAGAAAGGGCTGGAGCCTTCCGCGCCGGCGAGCGGCTCATTAAAGTCGGTGGCTGTTGCCTGTTCGCGTGTTTGGCAGGGCAGAGCAGTACCGGGTTTGAGGGCACCTCAGCGCCCGGAAAGAATGCCTATTCGCTCCCGGCACCGCGCCCGATCAGGCCGACCAACAAGCACTTTCGGAAAAAGCAATAAACGGCGAATGATTGCTCCCTGGTCCCGCCTGGTTGGCAGGAGTAGCGATGTCACCGGTAATAGCCGAAGCGATCGACAGCCCGTGCGCAAAGATCGCGGAAATGATTCAAAGTGGCGACAAGAGCCCTGGCTGAATGCAACATTTGTCGACGGCGCAAAGCTTATCTCTGGTATTGCCAGTCTGGCTCTTGCTACTGTTCGCTTTTGCTTAATGCGGAATATTTGGGCCTCGATTACAGTTTCGCCCTTCGACTTCACCTCTACCACTATGTTTTCCGTGATTTGGTCAGATGGGGGATAGAGAATGGTGGCAGCGCGTCGTCACGATGGCGTTTGAGCAGCCGGAGCTCAGCCCACACGAGCTGGCGACCAGGCGACCGACAGCTATTACGTCTCGGAATCATCAGTCTATCGGCTATTGAAGGCCCATGATCTGATCGGCAGCCCAGTCGTCATCAAGGCCGCTAACGAGTTCAGGGACAAGACGACATGCGCCCAACCAGCTCTGGCAGACTGATTTCACCTATCTCAAAGTCATCGGCTGGGCCTGGTACTACCTCTCCACCATCCTCGATGACTACTCGCGTTACACCATCGCCTGGAAGCTGTGCACGACGATGCGTGCCGACGATGTCACATATACACTTGAGGTGGCGTCAGGCTGCGACAGCGCCAAGATCGTGAATAAACCACGACTGCTCGGCGATAATGGATCAAGCTATCTCGAGCGATCTTGCGGAATGGCTAAAGGACCGTGGCATCGCGCATGTTCGCGGCGCCCCGTGCCATCCCCGGACCCAGGGCAAGATCGAGCGCTGGCACCAGACGCTCAAGAACCGCATTCTGCTCGAGAACTATTATCTGCCCGGTGATCTCGAAGCCCAGGTCGCGCGCTTCATCGAGCACTACAATCACAGGCGTTACCAGGAAAGCCTACAGAACCTGACACCGGCCGACGTCTACTTCGGCAGAGGCCAGACCATCCTTCTGGAACGAGAAAGGATCAAACGCGACACTATCAAACTGCGACGATTGCAACATCAGTTGAAAGCCGCCTAAACTCAAATCCAAACGGGCCAGAGCCTCCGTTCCAAATACCGCTGATTGTCCCAAACCATTTGAAGACGGACACGAACTCTTCTCTTGGTGCCCGGAACAGAAGTGAGGTCAATGCGAAGTTTGATTCCGCAGTTCAGCCACGTCCTTGTCGGAAATTGTGGCCCTTTCGTTGCCGAAGCGTTGCGTTACGTAGTTGGCGACCGCGGCAATTTCCGCGTCGGAGTAAATCCCGCCGAAAGCCGGCATTGAGAGGACGCCCGACGGCGTGTGCCTCGTCGTTCCAGATATCACGATCTGGGCAACATTTGTTGCGTGCGGATCGTTTACTGCCCGGGTGCCGGCAATGGTAGCGTAGGGCGAAATCGCACTGACGCCGGTCCAATTGTGGCAACTTACACAGGCGCCTTCAAAAACCTTTCTGCCGAGAATGTCCGCAGTTTCACCGCCTTGCTTGGGCAAAGGCGGAGCCGGAGGGGCGATTGTTCCGGGCTCCGAGGAAGCGACCGCCGGGACGCTGCGGAGATAGACGACTAGAGCCTTGATATCCGCCGGCGCCAGTAAGCTGAAGCTCTGGTCCACGGCCTCGCCCATCGGGCCCGCCGCTGTGCCGCGACCGGACGCGTGACCCGTCGCTAGATAGGCAGCGATCTCCTTGTCATTCCAGGCGCCGATCCCCGAGCCCCGGTCGGAGCTGATATTGAAAGCATGCCATCCGGCTGTCACCGCGCCGGCGAATTTCTTGCGATTGTTGAGCGCGAACGCGAGATTGCGCGGCGTGTGGCACTCGCCGCAATGCGCGAGCGCTTCGGCGAGATAGGCGCCTCTGTTCCACTCGGGGCTCTGCGCCGCGTTGGGCCGGAAGCGAACGTTTTCATTGAAGAAGAACGACCATGGGCCCATAAGCCAACGCTGATTGAATGGGAATCCCAGCGTGTCCGCTCGATTGGCCGAACGCACCGGGGCAAGGCTGAACAAGTAAGCCTTGATCGCGAGAGCGTCGGCATCGGTCATGTAGGTGTAGGAAGGATACGGCATCGCCGGGTAGAGACGCGCGCCGTCGCGGCGAAACCCGCGCTGGACGGCATTGAGAAAATCCTGATCGCTATAGTCGCCAATGCCGGTAGCTTTATCGGGCGTGATATTGGTCGAATAGAGCGTGCCGAATGGCAGCGGAATCGCCAGGCCTCCGGCATATTGCTGGCCCCCCGGGCTGGTATGACAGACCACGCAATCGGCGGCGCGCGCCAGATATTCGCCGCGCTTAACCACGTCGGCGCCCTTAAGGTCGGCGGGAACGCCGGTCGGATTGGCGGCGTGATAGTCGGCAAGCGGCACCGATGTTCCGCCGGCGAACGCCAGCGGTCCGGGATTGAACACCCGCCACAAGACGACGCCGGCGACGACGAGAACGATCGCGGCGACGAGGACAATGATTGTTTTGCGCATGGCGCTTAGGCCTTGTGCCCGACTGCCAATGCGGCCCGATCGATCGGCAGGCGGTTCAGCCTCACGCCGGTCGCGGCATAAATCGCGTTACGCAGTGCCGGCGGCCCGGCGGTGACGCCAGTCTCACCGATACCGCCCGGCTCCTCTCCGCTTTTGACGACGTGCACCTCGATTGGCGGCACCTCGTCGATCCTCAGCATGCGGTAATCGTTGAAATTAGATTGACGCACGCGGCCTTTGTCGATGGTGATCTCGCCGAACAGCGCCGCGGTCAGACCAAAGATCAGCCCGCCCTGGAGTTGGGCGACAACAATGTCGGGATTGACCGCAATACCGGTGTCGACCACCGAGGTCACTTTGCGCAGCGTCACCTCGCCGTGATCGTCCACTTGCGCCTCGACCACGGTGGCAATGAAACTGGCGAACGACGGCTGCACGCTCACGCCGCGGCCGGCGCGCGCCGGCAACGGCTTCCCCCAGCCGGATTTTTCCGCAACCAAGTCTAGGGCGGCTTGCAACCGCGGCGTTTTTCCCAGCATGCCGCGGCGAAAAGCGATTGGATCGGCCCCAGCCTTGCGCGCCAAGTCGTCCATGAAGCACTCGATGGCGAACACGTTGTTGTTCGGTCCGACGCCGCGCCAGAAGCCGGTCGGCACAGCGGGCGGTTCGGCGCGGACATATTCGACCTGCAGGTTGGGAATGTCGTAGGGAATGTCGATGGCGCTATCGACCGCGTCGATATCGATTCCCTTCTGAAATCCCGCGGGAAACCAGCGCGCCATGATCGACGAACCGGTCACGCGATACTTCCAGGCGGTGATTTTGCCGTTGGACAGGGTAGCGGAAATAACGTCGCGATAAACCGGCCGATAGATATCGTGCTGGATATCTTCTTCGCGCGTCCAAACCACTTTGATCGGCGCATCGACGTGTTTGGCGATGCGCACCGCGCTATCGACCATATCGGCTTCGAGCCTACGACCGAAGCCGCCGCCGAGCAGATGATTGTGCACCGTCACCTTGTCGAGGGGAACGCCGGCCGCTTTCGCCGCTACTTCCTGCACGCGCGTCATGACCTGCGTGCCGGTCCAAATTTCGCAAGCGCCCGGCGTGAGCCGCACCGTGCAGTTCATCGGCTCCATCGGCGCGTGCGCCAAGAATGGCAGCTCGAACTCGCCGTCGATTTTCTCCCCCTGCGATAATCCTTTTGCTATGTCGCCGACAGATTTCGCAATGGCGCCATCCTGTTTGCTGGCGGCCCGCAGGTCTGCCCAGATCCGTTCCGAACCAACGTCTGCGTTCGGACCTTCATCCCAGCTGATCACAAGTGCATCGAGGCCTTTCTTGGCGGCCCACATATGATCGCCGACTACCGCGACCAGATCGTCCAAAACAACGACCTGTCGCACGCCCGGAACGGTTTTTGCGGCACCATCATCGACGTGTTTGACCTTGCCGCCGAATACCGGGCTCGCCGCCAGCGTGGCGAACTTCATGCCGGGAAGCATGGTGTCGATGCCGTAGACGACGCTCCCATTGGTCTTGCCTGGCGTGTCCAGTCGTTTGAGCGACTTGCCGATCAGCACGAAATCTTTCGGATCCTTGAGAACCGGCGCCGGTGGCACCGGCAGTTGACCCGCTGCGTCCGCCAGGTCGCCATAAGCCAAGGTGCGGCCGCTGGCTGGGTGACGAACAGTGCCGTTCGAAGCCGAACAGCTTGTCGGATCGACCTGCCATTGTGTGGCGGCCGCCTGCACCAGCATTGTCCGGGCTGCCGCGCCGGCAATGCGAAGCGGCTTCCAGAAAGCGCGGATCGAATTGGAATTGCCGGTGGCCTGAATGCCAAAAAGCGGATTGCCGTAGAGCTTGTCGCTGGGCGGCGCGTGAGCGAGTGCGACCTTCGCATAGTCTGCGTCGAGCTCCTCGGCGAGTATCTGAGGTATCGCCGTGTACACGCCTTGCCCCATCTCCACTTGCGGCATGATGAGCGTGGTCTGGCCCGTATGGTCGATGCGAATGAACGCATTCGGAACAAATTTGTCCTTGTTGTTCGCAGACTGCTCCATCTCGTCGCCGGCCCGTAGCGGTAGATGGAACGCTAGCGTGAAGCCGGCCGCCAGACCGGCCTTGAGCAGACCGCGGCGGGAGACTGTTCGCGTCAGATTTTCAATTGAATGACGACCGATCAAAGAGTTTTCAATCAACGACATGGCGCGACCTCCTATGTCCGAGGTTCGCTTGCAGCGCGCTTGATCGCCTCGCGGATGCGCACGTAGGTGCCGCAACGGCAGATATTGCCCGCCATTGCGGCATCGATATCGGAATCGTCCGGGTGAGGCGTGACCGCCAGCAACGCTGCCGCCGACATGATCTGGCCGGATTGGCAGTAACCGCATTGGATGACTTCAAGGTCCAGCCAAGCTTTCTGGACCGTGGCGCCTATCGGCGTTGCGCCGATGCCCTCGATCGTGGTGATGGGCTTCTCGCCGATTGAGCCAACCGGGAGAAGACACGAGCGCACCGGATTGCCATCAACATGTACCGTGCATGCGCCACACTGCGCTATGCCGCAACCAAATTTCGTGCCGGTCATCCCGAGCACGTCGCGCAAGACCCACAGCAGCGGCATATCATCCGGGGCATCAAATGTACGAACTTCACCATTTATCTTGAGTGCTGGCATGGGTCTTTCCTAACCAGGTTCGTTCGAAATCCGACAACACTCATTACGTGCTCCGATTTGCTCAAAACAAGGCCGACCGTGCCAAATTAAAGCGACGCTGGACGATGTTTTCGGACGTTTCGATATCATCCGTGGTGTGTTCTCGATGATTTCGATTGATTGCCATGTTTGCTGGGGAGGCGGCGCGCAAAGCACGCGCGCCGCCGTTTATTTCACGCCGGTTGGCGCAGCGACCGGAATGCAGCTCGCATCTCGGAGGAAAAGAGCGCCGGCTGTTCCCACGCAGCGAAGTGACCGCCTTTGGCGAGCTTGTTGTAGTGGATGAGTTTGGGATAGGCCTGCTCTGCCCAGCTCCTCGGGGCCGCGTAGATCTCGTCGGGAAGGCGCTCACGGCGACCGGGATCGTGACGCCCCTGACGTCGAAGAAGCCTCCTCCCGTCGAAATCTGCGCGGTGTCCCAGTAGAGGCGCGCCGAGGAGATCCCGGTGTTCGTCAACCAGTAGAGCGTGACGTTGTCGAGGACGTCGTCCCGCGTCAGCCCCTCCGTCTTTCCGTCGAAGACGCGCGAGATCATGCCGTAACTGCGGATGTCGTGATCGAGCATCCACGCGGCGAGGCCGACCGGCGAATCCGCGATTCCGTACAGCGTCTGCGGACGGTTTCCCATCTCCTGGGCGTAGGCCAACCCATGCCTGTAGAAATCATCGAGTTGGTCCCACGCATGTTTTTCATCGGCCGAGAGGCCGGCGGGCGGCGGCCCGCCAACCGAAAGAGCTTTTGAAACATCGGCCGGAACCGTGGCCGCCATATTGGTGTGAATGCCGAGCAATCCCGGCGGCTGCTGCAGCGCCATCACCTCCGAGACGGCATTCCCCCAATCGCCGCCCTGCGCCACGTACCGTGTGTAGCCGAGGCGTTGCATCAACGTCGCCCACGCGCGAGCGATGCTGACAGGGGTCCACCCGGGCGCAGTCGGCTTGCCCGAAAAGCCGTGGCCCGGCAGCGACGGGATCACCAGATCGAACGCGTCTGATGCGCTCCCGCCATGGGCCGTGGGATCGGTGAGCGGATCGATGATCTTCAGCTGCTCGATGATCGAGCCGGGCCACCCGTGCGTGACGATGATCGGCAACGCATTTTCATGCTTCGAACGAACGTGAATGAAATGAATGTCGAGTCCGTCGATCTCGGTCACGAATTGCGGCAAGGCGTTCAGCTTGGCCTCGATCTTCCGCCAGTCGTGATCCGTCTGCCAGTAGCGCGCGAGCTTCTGAATCGTCGCGAGCTGGACGCCTTGCGATTGATCCGTGACCGTTTCCTTATCGGGCCACCGTGTCTCCATCACGCGGCGGCGGAGGTCGACGAGTTGCGCTTCCGGAAAATTGATATGGAAGGGGCGGATTGCGCCGTCTCCAGCAGCCGCCTGCACCTTCGCGGGAGGTAGGCCGAACGCACCTGCGGCGGCGATAGTCACGGCCGCAGCGCCAAAAAGGCGGCGGCGATCATGATCGATTTCCTCGGGCGGTTTGATCTTTTCCATGGTTAGCCTCTTTCGTTCGATGGTGGGTCGGGCGCGGTCGGCCTGCGTTTCTACCGGCCTCGTTTGCGCGAACACCCCGTGGAGCTTCCGGCGCCTGCTGATGTGGCGCGCTAATGCAAAATCAAATCTAGATTTAGACTTTTTGCAGCCGACGGCAGGAAGCTGCAAATTGAGCCGAAGCGAAGTTCGCGGCGTCGCCGCTTTTTTAGGCAGCTCTTTTTTAGGCAGCTCTAAGTCAAGCAACGCGCTTGACGGTTAGCGACCCTACGCTTCGTTGAGAGAGCTGTCGACAAAACACATGTGCGGTAGCGGCATATCTGCCTTCCCGTTATTGAATGAATAGGTGGGCAACTCCTTCCACTGTTCTTTCGCCTTTTGCCGCGACCCATGAGGCTGCTGCGAACAGCAGGCGTCTGAAAATCTTCAAATATGTAACAGTCGGCCCCGCGCACCGAGCTAGATAGAAATTCGGTCAACTGATCTTCAAACACAGCGTGACCGGCCCGCTGCAAAGCTTGCGGTTGGCGCTCTGCGGTTTTAAGCGCATCAATGTCTCGTGCAAAGCAGCGAGATGCGGCGCTTCATTGACGCAAGGTCTCAGCGCGCTGTTGTTGCTGGAAGCGTTCCGTTCCTGCTCCGAAAGGTTAGGTCATGCTCTGAGTTTGCTGGCGATCTGCGCGACGTGGCGGCCTTGAAAGCGCGCGCCCGCAAGTTCGTTCTCTGAGGGCATGCGGCTGCCGTCAGGTTTAGTGATCGTGGATGCGCCGTAAGGCGAACAGCCGCTAATCTCATCCATCGTGCTCTGCCCCTGAAATGAGTAGGGGAGCCCGACCACGATCATCCCGTGATGGAGAAGCGTTGGGATCATCGAGAGAATGGTCGATTCTTGTCCACCGTGTTGCGTCCCGGACCCGGTAAACACCGAGCCCACCTTGCCGACAAGCGCGCCTTTCATCCACAATGGTCCAGTTTGATCGAGAAAGTTGCGCATCTGCGAGGTGAAAACTCCGAACCGAGTTCCCCGAGCCAAAAATGATCGCGTCGTAATCGGCCAATTCCGCGATCGTCGCAATCGGCGCTTTCTGATCAAGCTTAAGCCCGGATTGCTTTGCCACCTCTTCGGAGACCAATTCCGGCACTCGCTTGATGTCAGCTTCGACGCCCGCGTCCCTTACGCCTTCCGCAACAGCTTGAGCCATGCGCTCCATATGGCCGTACGCGGAATAATAGAGGATGAGAACCTTGGTCATTTCAGGACCTCATTGTCAGTGCCCTAACCAAAACTAATGCAGCGGTCGGAAGGTGTGTAGTACGCACAAATATGTGCCCGAGTTACCACGAGAGAACCGATGAGCGGACAGCACCATCCGCGAACGGCCGGCGTCTGAAAACTTTCAAATATGTAGACAGCGGCAGCGCGCGCCGAGCTAAATAAAAATTCGGTCAACTGTTCTTCAAACACAGCGTGACCGGCCGCTACGAAGCTTGTGGTTGGCGCTCTGCGGCTTTACACTTAGACTAGCAACGCGCGTAACCACCGTGAGATCGGCGCGAACAATCCGAGAAAGAAAAGCGACGACGGCTCGGGTGCCGGCATCGACCCAAGAAGGCAGGGAGACGAGGCCATGGCGACGATTATCAAGCCCAGTGAAGTGCCGAAATATGTGCCGGGCGCAGTAACGGCGGCGAGCGACGATCTCGGCTGGAATGGGGTTTGGTTACGCGGCTATCGCTATACAGGCCTGGATGTCATCGTGCCGCCGGTGAGGGACTTCACAATTATTTCGTACCGTCGAGGCGCCACGTTCATGGAGCGGCGCTACGAAGGAGCGTGGACTAAGACGCATTGCGCGCCGGGCGATGTTTCGCTGTTGACCAGGTCACAGCGTTCGCATTGGCACTGGACCGGAGAAATCGACGTTAGCCACGTATACCTGACCGAAAAATTGGTGGCCGGGGTTTGTGCTGAGATAACCGACCGATACGTGGCTGATGTTCAATTGCATGACGTATTAAAGTCGCACGATCCGATCGTGACCGCGGCAGTGGCTGCCATCACGCGCGAGGCCGAGCAGCAGCCGTTGGGTAGCGCCTTATATGTTGAAGCTGTAGCGACGCAGCTCGCAGTGCATCTTTTTCGCAACTACGCATCAGTGAGGTTCCGCGAACCGAGGGGCAAAGGACGGCTATCGCCGGCGCAAGTTCGCCGGCTGACGGGGTACATTGACAACAGGCTGCACGAACAGCTCAATCTTGAAACGCTGGCGGCAGTGGCGGGAGTGGGTTTGTGGACTTTTACCCGCCACTTCCGTGAATCCTTTGGCCGAACCCCGCACGCTTACGTCATCGAGCGGCGCATCGATCGGGCCCGACGTTTGCTGGCCCAGGGCGGTTTGCCGATCAAGGAAGTAGCATCGGTTTGCGGGTTTGCCGATCAGGCCCACATGACCCGGGTATTCCAGACGCACTTGCATACGACGCCAGCGGCACTGCGCTTTTAGCGGCGCAATAGCACCGTTTCTTTCAAAAGATTGCCTTTTTCCTTCAAGACACGCGCGTGGGTCACGCGCATCTTAAAGTGCCACAGCGGTCCGCAGCACCCGCGAGACAAAACAGTCCGCCGGGCGGGCGCGTGAGAAAGCAACAGCAAGCTCTCGAATGCGAGCGCAATGAGCTGTGGTGCAATCTACAGGTGAACAAGGAGATGATCATGAACAAGCAAGTTCGACAAATTCGAGACGTCAGGAACGGTAAAGGCGATCAGCGTCGCCGATTACATCGTCGAGCGCCTCGCCGCAGAAGGCATCGACCACTGCTTTGGCGTTGCCGGCGACTATCTGTTTCCGATCTGCGATGCGGTGGACAGCAGCGCGAAGGTGAAGTGGATCGGTTGTTCCAACGAGCTGAATGCGTCTTACGCCGCGGACGGCTATGCGCGCATCCGCGGCGCGGCGATGCTGGCGACGACCTATGGCGTCGGCGAGCTGTCGGCCATCAACGGCGTGATGGGCGCCAAGGCCGAACGATCGCTGGTCTTTCACGTCGTCGGCATGCCGTCCTATCAGCACCAGCGCGTGCACAAGATCACCCATCACACGCTCGGCGATGGCGTGTTCGGCAATTTCGTCGACCTGTCCGCCGGTGCCGCATGTTGTCATGCGGTGATCACCCCCGACAACTGCGTCGTCGAAATGGAGCGCGTCATCGCCGAGGCCCGCCGCGACAATCGGCCGGCCTACATCGCGGTGCCTTCGGACTATGCTCTGTCGCCGGTGGTGCCGGCTGACGTCAAACCGATCGAGCTTCGATCAAACGAGGCGGCGCTGCAGAAGGCGATGGCGCTCATCGCCGCGCGTATCAGCAAGGCGAAGTCCGTCGTCGCGCTTCCGGCGTTCACAATTCTCGCGGCTCGGCTCTGCAGAAAGAGGTGCAGAAGGCGATCGAAGCGCTGGGCTGTCCGTTCGCCACCACGTTCATGGAAAAGTGCGTCATCGACGAGAGCCACCCACAGTTTGCCGGCATGTATGCCGGCGCCGCGTCGGATCCGAAAACGCGGCAAATCGTCGAAGGCGCCGATCTCGTGCTCGACCTGGGCGGCGTCAATTTGAACGACATCACCACGTCGGCCTATTCCGCCAAGCTTGATCGGTCCCGCTTCATTACCGTCGGGCTCAACGACGTCAGGATCGGAGACGATGTCATTGCCGGGGTACGGCTTGCGGACGTGCTCGCGGAACTGGCCAAGCTCAAGCCAGCATCGGCGCCCTATCGGGGAACCCCGCAGGGCCTGGCTCCAGTGAACGGCAAGCCATCGGACAAGATCACCATGGACGCGCTGTATCCCCGCTATGCGGCGTTCCTGCGCGCGGGCGACACCATCGTCCTCGAAACCGGCAGCACAAGTCCGGGCATTACGCCAATGATCCTCCCCGACGGCGTGCGCGTCGAGGCGCAGGTTCTGTGGGGATCGATCGGTTGGGCGACGCCTGCTGCGTTCGGCGTTGCGCTTGCCGATCCCGACCGGCGCACCGTGCTGATCACCGGCGACGGCTCCCATCAGCTGACGGCGAACGACATCGGCGCCATGGGACGGTTCGGTGCCAACGTCATTGTCTTCGTCCTTAACAACAGCGGCTATCTCATCGAGCGGGCGCTGGAAGAAAACCCGAACTGGACCTACAACGATCTCGCGCCTTGGAACTACGCTCGAACTGCCGAAGGCGCTCGGATGCGCGGATTGGTATACGGCGCGGGTGACCACGCTTGGCGAGCTCGACGAAGCGATGAAGGCCGCGCGTGCCAGCAAATCCGGGGCGTATATCGAGATCATCGGCGGCAAGATGGACATGCCGCCGGCTCTTGCCTACGCGCACGGCCGGCTGAAGGAAATGTACGGCGACACGCCATAATATCCTCGAACGATACAACAGATGGCGAGAGCAGGTGTGCTCTCGCCATCGCAGCTCCCTATGTTTTTTGGCATATCGCAAGTGGCGCCGCCGCAGACAGCCGCAAGTTTATCGAGCCTGAACGTAACGAAGGCCGCTTTGCTTTTGCACGCCGGCAATTAACTCGTCAGCACGAGACACAAATCGCTTGAGCAATGGAGAGGTGTTCGACTTGCTGTAGCCCATCATGAGGTCAATGGTCGGAGGCTCTCCCTGCAACGGGCGGGCGACAACCGAGGGGATCAGCATATTTTGCACGTAGAGCGGCAGCAGCGTCACACCGCCGGTGGATGCTACCAGGGACATTCCGCCGGATATGTTCTCGGCGTCGTATTTCTGTTTCAGTGTGATTCCGACCTTCGCCGCATAGCTATTGATTACGGACTTCAACGCGGGCGCGAGCCGCGCCGGTCCAACAAAAGCCTCGCGGGCGAGTTCCTGCGGTCGGATTGTCTTGCGCGCGGCCAGGCGATGGCCGGCCGGCAGGATCGCGACCAGCGGCTCTTTGATCAGGAATTTGAAAACGAGGCCTGTCGTCTGTATCTCGCGTCGAAGAATAGCCACATCCATCTTGCCTTGCATCAGCGCATCCGCGAGCTCCGGAGAGGACTGACTTGAGAGCGTGATTTCGATGTCGGGCGCTTCCTCGCGCAGGATGCGCAGCGTCTCCGCGAGCCACACGACTTCCTGTCCTGCGAGAAAACCGACGACAAACGACCGTGTCGCGGGCCGTTCTGCGCGACGCGCTGCTTCACCCGCCGCTTCGATCTGCATCAGCGCAAGTCGCGCATGATCGAGAAACACGCGGCCTGCTGCGGTCAGCGCAACGCCG
This sequence comes from uncultured Alphaproteobacteria bacterium, assembly GCA_963695665.1. GTDB lineage: Bacteria > Pseudomonadota > Alphaproteobacteria > Rhizobiales > Xanthobacteraceae > BOG-931. The sequence continues at coordinate 60,956 of CAVOHL010000002.1, read as the reverse complement.
CGCGCCTTGCGCTCCAGCAGCTTCACACCGACCTCCAATTCGAGATCGCGAATCTGCCGGCTGAGCGAAGGCTGCGCGGTGTGCAGCCGCCGCTCGGCGGCGTTGACAAAGCTGCCCTCCTCAGCCACCGCGACGAAATAACGCAAATGCCGAAGTTCCATCGGAGATCAGCCATACCTTTAAAGCATAGGTCGAGCATACAAAGTCTTTGTCATCCTTCCAAGAGCCGAGCACTTTGCGGGCCTAGGTCGAAGCCGATTGCTCTCACACCGGTCAGAGGAGATCGCCATGACCAAACCAAGTATCGTTTTCGCTCATGGCCTTTGGGCCGACGGTTCATGCTTCAGCAAATTGATCCCGGCGCTGCAGGCCGAGGGCCACGAAGTGATGGCATCCCAGCATGGCCTGGATTCCCTGAAAAGCGACGTGGACTGCGTCATCCGTTGCTTCGGGCGGGTCAGCGGTCCTGTGGTTCTTGTCGGCCACTCCTACGGCGGTACCCTGATCACACATGCGGGCACGCACGACCGGGTCGCCGCCCTGGTCTACATCGCGGCGCTCGCGCCCGATGAGACCGAGACCTCGCAAAGCCAGCAGCAGAAGTTCCCCGTCACCGACGTCTTCTCCCACATCGAAATCGCCGATGGTCGGATCTGGTTGAAGCCTGACGGCATCGGGTGTTTCGCAGGTGATCTGCCCGCGGCGGAGCAGAAGATCGTCTGGGCGACCCAGGCCGTGCCCGTGCCCGACCTGTTCACCCAGAAAGCCGCAGGCACCGCGTGGAGGACCAAGCCGAGCTGGTACATCGTCGCCAAGAATGATCGCACCGTCCATCCCGAGCTGGAACGCTTCGTGGCGAAGCGCATGGGCGCCACCACCGTCGAAGCCGCGAGCAGCCACGTCCCCATGCTTTCCAACCCTGGTCTGGTACTCGACGTGATCCGTAAGGCTGCCGTGGCCGTGCAAAGTTCGTAGTCGACCTTGGCAAGACCCTCGCGAGGCGGTCTTGCCTTTTGGTTCATTGGCAGGTGCGCGACGTGATCCCCCAAGCCTACGAAGCACGTCCGACCAGGAGCTCAAACGCGAGTGGGGAAAAGGGAATCGGAGCACGACATGACCGAAGCCACTATGCAAGCTTTGCGGACCATTGCGGTTGAGCACATCCGGATCTCGTCAGGACGGCCGTTCGCGGAGGTCCGCCGCAAGCTCGAAGGCACGGTCCCTGGGCTCGATACCGGCATCGCCGAGGCGCTAAGCAACGGCGATCAGAAACGCGCGAAGGATTACGAAACGAACGGACCGAAGCTGTCGATCTTCGGCGAGCGCGATCACGGCGCCTTGTTGCAGATTGCGGGCAGACGACGCAACGCGATGCAATATGACATCGGCAATCCCCTTACCGCCTCAAAGATGACCCGCTATCAGCTCCCCGCTGCTCTTTACGCGCCGCTGCGAGTGGTTCTGTTCGAGGACGAGCAAGGCAGGGGAATTTTCGAATATGATAAGCCGTCGTCGTATTTTGGCCAGTATGGCGATGAGCGCGTGACGGAGGTGGGGCGCTATCTCGACGCCACCCTGGAAGCTGTTTTGCGCAATGCCGCCGAGTAGCGACGGCGGCCGAGCGGCTCGGCTTATGCTCGCCGTATTCCGTCGGCATAAGTTGGAGTCCATAGGCCGGCAATCGGGTGCGCCGCATCATATCCGTTGAGCGCCACAACGCCGTCCACCAGACCGCCCGGTGCCTGAACGAGTGCTGTGTGCCAATTTGAGCCCCGCACTCATTTTGGACGATTGCGGATGGAGCTTTTGATGCCAAAGGCCGTAACTTGGCTGCTTGTTGCTGTTCTGAACATCGCTTTTGTCAGCTGGCCGGCCCTGGCAAAGGATGCGTGCGACGCGCAATCGAAAACAGGAGATGTCTGCCTGTGCAAGCTGTCCGAGCTTCACCCCACTCAGGCATCGGTCGGAATGGCGGAAGTTCGGTTTAAAGCAGAGAAGCTGAAAGATAAAATTCAACGCCGATCTGGACGGGACATTCTCAGCTATTTGCTAAAGCACAATAAGCTAGAGCCGATCGTCATCGGACCGGGTGGGATTTTCTACATCACTGATCACCACCACCTGGCGCGTGCGCTGTATGAGGTCGGAGAGACGACGACATACTGCAATATCGTCAACAACCTATCAGACACCAAGCCGGATGATTTTTGGAAATACATGGAGAACAATAACGAAGTCTATCTGAAAGACCGCAACGGCAACGCGATAACGCCGCACGAGCTGCCAACTTCCGTCAAGGACCTAAGCAACGACCCATTCCGCAGTCTGGCCGGAGAGGTGCGGGAGGCCTGCGGGTTCGAGAAAGGCGATAAGGGCTCCAGCGGCGAGGATTACTTGGAGTTTAGGTGGGCAGATTATCTTCGTGCACACTGGGCGCAGACGGGCATTGCCGCTGAAGACATAGACACAAACTTGGATAGTGCCACCGACGCCGCCTTGCGCTTGGCGGCCCAGAAGGAGGCGCGGAACCTCCCGGGCTATACCGGGAAGATTTCATGCGACTGAACGAAATTCAAAACGGTGCCGCGCTTGAGCGAGTGACCTGTCGCGCCCGGTTACAATTACTTATCCCTTTCCGGAAATCATATCCGCGGGTAGCGTACCGCGCCTATTTCCGCCTCTCAAGTTAGCCGTCGCGACGCTCTAGGTCTGCCCGGCTGCTTCGAGGATCAGATTCGCGATCACGTCCGGCTGCGAAATGAGGGAAAGGTGGCTTGCTTTCACCTCGATCGTCTTCGCGCCCATGCGCTTGGCCATGAAGCGTTCGAGATCCGGATTAATGGTCCGGTCTTCGGTCGATACGGCATACCAGCTCGGCTTCGACCGCCATGCCGCATGGGTCGTCTTGCCGGCAAGCAATGTCCGTTTGAACGGCGCCTGAACGGCGTAGAGGACGCGCGCCTTGTCGGCGGGAAGGTCGCCGGCGAAGTCGCGCAGGAAGGCTTCCTCGCTCAGCTGTCCCCAATCGTCGGACCAGACAATGCCGGCAGAGGCTGGCGGCGTCGGAAATCCCTTGGCCAGCGCCGTGTAATCCTCGCCCGCATCGGGCGCTCGCGCGGCGACGTAGACAAGTGCCGAAACCTTGGGGTCAACGCCGGCTTCGGTGACGATCATGCCGGAGAAGGAGTGACCGACCAGTACGGTCGGACCCTGCTGCACGGCGAGGACGCGCTGCGCCGCCGCAACGGCTTCCGGCAAGCGTCGTCAGCGGGTTCTGCACCGAGGTGACCCGGAGACCCTTCGGCTGGAGCCGGGCGATAACTTCGGACCAGCACGACCCGTCGGCAAAAAGTCCGTGCACAAGGACGATGTTGCGGGCCTTCGGCGCTGGCTGCGCAACGGCGGCGTGTCGGAGAAGCGGACTGACGGCCCCGGCGGCCATCATGCTTACAAGTGTTCGACGGTCCATCAGAACCTCCTGTCGAAGTTCGTGCCGCGCCGGCTCATTGCAGGCCCGACGGTTTGTGACCTTTGGCGGCCGTTCCCCGCTGAAGGCGGATCGCGGATCCCATCCTGCTGCGGGCGTCCTTCCTTAGTGCGTTGGCTTTCAGGATCCGTTGAGCAAGCCATAGATCAAGACGGCGATGGCACCGACCAAAATGACAGCGCCCGTCAGAGTTACTCTGGTACCCAGGGAAGCGCGTTCCGGGAAGAGGTGAATAAAAAAGCCTCCCGATTGTGCGAGGATGCCGACCACCATGGCCGCGCACGCTGCGTGCTTGACTGGCAGGGAGAGCGACGTTTGATCTAAAAACATGTAGTACAGCAATGAACATGTAGTACAGCAATGACATCAGTGAGCACGTGAGCGTGGCCGGCTCGGAAAAAATTGACCTGCGCTGGTGTCAGGACGTTACCCCGCTTGATAAGCTGGAGAAGCGAATAGCCGCCGTACATCACCGTCGGCAGCGCGATCCAGGCAAAAATGATCCAGCCGCGTAGTCCACTCATCGCCATCTCGATCCGAGCGGTTCGTGCAGGGGCCGCGTCCACACGGCACGCACGCCCTATGGTGATCCGGTTGCCGCCTTGGCCAGCGCAGCAAGGGCGGCGGCCAACGCGGAAACCGACGCGTCAGCCTCCCGCGTGAGCCCGTGACGCTTCGCGAGCCAAGCCGGGTCATTGTAGGCGAGCCAGGTGTTGTCCGATGCGTCCTGCCACACCAAAGCTTTAAGCGGCAGATCGATGCCGACGGTCTGGACCGATTGCATGAGCGGCGTGCCACCTTTGGCATTACCGAAGATCAGCAAGTCCGTTGGCCGCAATGACAAGCCGACCTCTGCCGCGCCGGCCGCATGATCGACACGCGCAAACACGGTCAGGCCTTTTGCTTTGACGGCCGCCTCGAGCCTCGTCATCGTCTCCTTCGGCCCGTGGCTGCTCCGTAGGGTGACCAATCCATCTGCGGCCATGGCAGGCGCTCCCGATAGGCAGATCAGTGCCACAACGGCGAAGAAATTGCGAGTAGCCCGACTTCGCGTTGGCTTCCGGGATGTTCTGGACATGGAGCGCTTTCCGTACGCAGTGAATCTTGTAGGAGCGGGCGTTGCTGGCCCGCAGGTTTGACCCGTGTTAAGCAAGCTATCTCTTGTTGACGGAAGGCTATTTTGGCTGCGCCGGGGGCAAATGTCGCCTCCGTCGCCGTCAGCGTTGCGTCGTTGGCGAGAGTCATAAGGATGAGACGTTCGGATCGCCGACCAAAAACGGCGACGCCCGAGGGGACCGGCATGACAGACCAGAATGACAAACGCGAGGCGGCCATCAAACGTGTGAAGGCCAAGCGAGGCTTTAGGATCCACCTGGCGATCTATTTGGTCGTTAACGCGCTGCTTGTGGTCGTCTGGGCCTTGTCGGGCGCCAGGTACTTCTGGCCGATCCCGGTGATGCTGGGGTGGGGAATCGGATTGGCATTCCACGGCTGGAGCGCATACCTCAAACAGCCGATCTCGGAAGACGAGATCCGCCGGGAAATGGAGAGAGGCCACTAGCAAGCGCGCTCTCTGGCCCCATGGCCGAATGACGAACTCTCGGGCGCGACCGCCTTGCTGCCCTGATTGCAGAGGTCGCGGGCTATTTGACGAATCACCCGGCTGCGCCCGCCACCCGCTCGACACCGGCCGCGCTGCCGTGAAATGATCCTGCAAAGGCAGTGGCGCCGCCGCGGTGCGCCTAATCTCGACAGCCCGGTGCAGGAGGGCGATGGCGGACGCCAGTCATTCGGATCGTGCGCGGCTTGTCCGATTCTGGGCGAACGCCCGCGGATTTTGGCGCGGCAGTCCGCCATGATTGCCTGGCCGTTGACAGTCGGCCTTGTGGTCATCGCGGTATTGCAGCTCGCCGTGCAATACCGCCTCAACTACTGGAACCGCGATTTCTTCAATGCGCTCGCCCGCCGCGACGGCTACACGCTATGGCGCCAGGTCGTGGTGTTTGCGCCGCTCGCGATCATGAGTGTCGGCTTGTCCGTCATTTCGGTCTGGACGCGCATGACCACCCAGCGCAAATGGCGGCAATGGCTGACCACCGATATTCTCAACGACTGGCTTGCCGCCGATCACTATCGCAAGCTCGAGGCGGCGCCGGGCGAATACAAGAATGCGGAATACCGCATCTCCTACGATGTCAAAACCGCAACCGATGCACCGGTTGATTTAACGCTGGGCCTGGTCAATTCGGTGATGACCGCCGGCGTCTTCACCGGCGTACTGTGGTCGGTTGGTGGCGGACTGACGGTTGCCGCCGGCAGCCTCATGGTGACCATCCCGGGGTATCTCGTCGTCGGCGCGGTCATCTATGCAATCGTCTTCACCAGCCTCATGCTGGTGATCGGCCGCAACCTGCCATCGGTCATTCAAATGCAGAGCCAGGGCGAGGCGGAATTTCTGGCGGCGGCGAACGAGATCCGCGAGTCCGGCAACCACCCGGCGAGCGAACTGGATATCAAACGAGAGAGCGTCGTTTGGGACGCGCTGTCACAGGTGCTGCTGCGCTGGCGGCAACTGCTCTGGCAGTTGATGGGCACGACGTTCGTCTCGCAGACCGATCTCTTGTTCGCGCCGGTTTTCGGCTGGTTTCTGTGCGTGCCGAAATATCTCGCCGGCAGCATGACGCTTGGCGAATTGACGCAAGCCTCGGCCGCCTTCGTCGCCGTTCAAGTGGCGTTCAATTGGCTGGTCGACAATTATCAACGCCTGTCGGAGTGGCGCTCTGCCGCCGACCGCGTCGCCGTGCTGCTGTTCGCGCTCGATCGGATCAAACAGTCGGAGCCGCCGCAGCCGAATGCGCCTTTATCTGGTCCGCGAACCAGCGGAACGATTCCTTCGGCAGCCGGCGCTGAGTAGGATAGTCTACGTAGACGAGCCCGAAGCGCTCGCTGTAGCCCGAGCTCCATTCGAAATTATCCAAGAGCGCCCAGACGAAATAGCCGCGCACGTCGGTGCCGGCCGCGATCGCGTCGAACATCGCCGTGGTGTAGGCCTTTAGATAAGAGATGCGCGGTTCGTCGGGCACCTTGCCATCCGGCGTAGGCTTGTCGGCATAGGCCGTGCCGTTTTCCGTCACGTAGATCGGCAAGCCGTAGCGGTAATGCATCCTCGTGAGAATTTCACGGAACGCATCCGGCTCGACCGGCCAGCCCATGGTGGAGCGCGGCACATCCGCGGGCGCCGAGCCGAACCACAGCCCGAGCGGATTGTTGTCGCTCGCGACCACATACTGCGGCGAATAGTGGTTCAATCCGAACCAATCAACCGGCCGGCAGATGTGCTCAAAGTCGTCGGGCTGGAGATAAGGCCTCATCAATCCTGCGATTGCGGGCGGATAAACGCCCCGCAACTGCGGATCGGGAAAAGCGAGGTTCCAATAGGCGTCGAGCGTCTCAGCCGCAACCTGATCTTCCGGCTTTTCGGTCGCCGGCCGGCACGGTTGGCAATTGTGAATGGCGCCGAGCGACGCTTTCTTGACGCTCGCGCGTATCCGGTCGACCGCGGCGCCGTGACCGAGATTCACATGATGGATGGCGCGCAAGAGCATGCCGCGGTCGACGATGCCCGGCGCCTGGCCGCCGAGGCAGAAGCCGAACAGCGTGAACACGCTCGGCTCGTTGAAGGTCGCAAAGCGTTTCACCCGATCGCCGTAGCGGCGCGCGACCACGTCGGCGTAGTCGGCGAACCATTGTGCGCAATCGCGGTTCGTCCAGCCGCCCTTGTCCTGCAGCGCCAGCGGCAGGTCCCAGTGATAGAGGCAAAGCCACGGCTCGATGCCCGCGGCAAGGACTGCATCGATCAGCCGGTCGTAGAACGCAAGCCCGGCTTCGTTGATCGCGCCGCGGCCCTCCGGCATGATCCGCGGCCACCCCACCGAAAAGCGGTAGGCCTGAACGCCGAATTCCTGCATCAGCGCCACATCTTCGAGATAGCGATGATAGTGGTCGCAGGCGACGTCGCCGGTATCGCCGTTTTTGATCTTGCCGGGCAACCGCGAATACGTGTCCCAGATGCCTGGCCCGCGCCCGTCCTCGTTGGCAGCGCCTTCGACCTGATAGTTCGAGGTGGCGACGCCCCAGGTGAAGCGGGACCGGGCTTTGGCGGAAGCGTGGCCGGCTTTCATGGCATGGACCCGATCATGGATTGAGTGTTGCCGATGCAGCGGACGCCGCATCGTAGAAAACCAGCGAGAATCCTCAAAACGGCCGTACTACCCGCGCCCGGTTGCGCCACATCTGCCGTTCCATTTCGACCAGACGCTCGTCAACGCAGACATCGCGTATCGGCGCCGGCGAAGCTTTTTCGGCCGACACGGCCACAGCGCGTACAAGATCGGGGCGTGCGATCATGCCGACGAGTTTGTCGTTCTCGACCACCGGCAATCGCCTGAGGCGGTGCTCATGCAGCAGGCGGCAGGCTTGGGCGATCGATGCGCCAGGCGCGATGGTGATCGGTTGGCGCGTCATGACGTCACCGACTTTTCGCGCGTCGAGCCGGGGCGGCTCGGCAGGCTCCCCGTCCGGTCCGACCATCATTTGCAGCCACGGTGAGCCATCCTCGCCCTTGCTCTCCTCGCGCAGCAGATCGCTCTCGCTGAAGATGCCGATGATGCGACCAGACGCGTCCAGCACCGGCAGGCCGCCGACGCGATGTTCCAGCATCAGCTTGGCCGCAGCCAGCAAAGTGGTGTCGGGTGTGATCGTAACCACCCGGCGTGTCATGAAGTCTTCAACCCGCATGTTCGCTCTCCGACCTAAGCTGATTTTATCAACGGTCGTTTGACGATGTCCATCCGCTAGCCTGCTTGGCCGATATCCGATTTGAGTTTGCGGTCGGGAGAGCCTGATCGCGTGTCCGCTTCACGAGGGGCGCTATTCGACAGCCTTAATCTGAACGGCTTTTGGCCGGGACTGCGGGACTGGTTCCGGGTTTGGTTTGTCGCCAGCCAAGTAGGTGTGCAGCGCTGCCACGACTTGGGCGCCCTCGCCGACCGCGGCGGCGACGCGCTTCACCGATTTGGCCCGCACGTCGCCGATGGCGAAAACACCCCGTCGCGTCGTTTCCAAGCTATGCCTGCCGGCACCCGCGTCGTCGCCCGTAAGCACGAAGCCCTTGGCATCCAGCGAAATGCCGGAACCTTTAAGCCAGTTGGTGTTGGGTTCGGCACCGATAAAAAGAAATAGATGATTGATCGCGCGCCGCACTTCCTCGCCGGTGGCGCCGATCCGCCACCGTACCCCTTCCAGCATTCCGCCGTGGCCCTCAAGACCGCTTATGCTTGCGTCCGTTACCACTTCGACATTGGCGAGGCCATTGATGCGATCGATCAAATAGCGCGACATCGTCGCCGAAAGATCGGATCGGCGCACCACCATGCAGACCTTGGCGCCCTGGCTCGCCAAAAAAACCACGGCTTGGCCGGCGGAATTGCCGGCGCCAACCAATGCAACTTCCCGATTAGCGCATAGCTTCGCTTCCAACGGCGACGCCCAATAGTGCACGCTCGACGCCTCAAAGGCATCGAGGTTTTCGACTTCCAGCCGCCGGTATCGCGCCCCGGTGGCAAGCACCACGGAGCGGGCGCTCACCCGGTCGCCAATCCGCAGATTCAACGTGAAGGGGCCGCCAGTCGTCGTTGTTGAGGCTCGTCGCCTCATCCGGAATGGCCATCTCGGCTCCGAATTTCTGCGCCTGGTTGTAGGCGCGCGCCATCAGCGCCTGACCGCTGATCCCCGTCGGAAAGCCCAGATAGTTTTCAATTCGCGCCGAGGCGCCGGCTTGCCCGCCGAAAGCGCGGCAATCAAGGACAACGGCCGAGAGCCCCTCCGACGCCGCATAAACGGCGGTGGCAAGACCGGCGGGTCCAGCCCCGATCACGGCGACATCGTAGAGACGTTTCGGATCGATGGACCGCACCAGACCGAGACAGCGCGCCAGTTCGTCTTCGCCGGGATTACGCAGCAATTGTCCGCCCGGACACAGCACGATCGGCAACTGTCCTGAATCGATGTGGAAACGCTCGATCAGGATCTTTGCCGGCGCGTCAGTCTCCGGGTTGAGCAACTGATGAGGGTGGCTGTTGCGGCGCAAAAAGCCCTCAAGCCGCAGCACGTCGCCGTTTTCGGGTTGACCAAGAATGATCGGGCCGCCCACTCCGGCTTGCAGGATGGCCATGCGACGCAGGATCAAGGCGCGCATGATGCGCTCGCCAAGTTCGGCTTCTGCGATCATCAGTGCGCGCAGCTGCTCCGGCGGGATGATGAGTGCCTGTACCGGCTCCTGCGCGATCGCGTCTACCAGGGCCGGGCGGTCCGACAATTGGGCCAGTTCGCCCAAGAAGTTCCCCGGCCGATGGATGCCAATCGTTTCTTCATTATCGAATTGGTCGCGCCGTATGACTGCGATGCTGCCAGCGAGTACGACCATGAGGCCGGGGGCGACTTGGCCGGCGGTCCAGAGCCGCTCACCACCAGCAAACGAGCGCACTTTGCCAAACTTACGCACCCGCTCGATTTCCGTCGGATCGAAGACGGGATATATCTGATCGCGCCGTTGTTCGCGAATGGACTGCAATTGCAACGCCATCGTGGCCCGCCGCACGCAACCGGTTTCGACGATAAACTTCGGCCATCTTACGCGAAGTCGCGTGTCAGGCGAAGTCTCCAACCCGGCTTTGGAAGTCCTCGCAAGAACGCAGAAAGAGGTGTTCCTCGCTGAGGTCTAATGCAGGTGGGGCGCCGCGATCGCGTAGCGCAGCGCCGCGCGATCATTGCAGCGGCTTGAGCTTATCCACCATAGTCGGAATAAACTCGGACACCGCGGGATGAATTTGCCTCGCGCGCTGTATGGCGTAGGGAGCGAAACGATGGCTGACGATGCCGACGTGATCATCGTGGGGGCCGGTCTGTCCGGCCTGGTCGCGGCAGCGGAACTGGCGGAAGCGCGCAAGAGGATCATCGTTCTCGATCAGGAGCCCGAGCAATCGCTCGGCGGCCAGGCGTTCTGGTCGTTCGGCGGCATTTTCCTCGTCAATTCGCCCGAGCAGCGGCGCCTGCGCATCCGCGACTCGGAGGCGCTCGCGCTCGACGATTGGATGGGAACGGCGGCGTTCGACCGCGATGAGGATTTCTGGCCGCGGCAATGGGCGCAGGCCTATGTCGCCTTCGCCGCCGGCGAGAAGCGGTCATGGCTTCACGCGCGCGGCCTCCGCTTCTTTCCAGTGGTCGGCTGGGCCGAGCGCGGCGGCCACAACGCCATCGGCCACGGCAACTCGGTGCCGCGCTTTCACGTGACCTGGGGCACCGGGCCGGGAGTCCTCGCGCCCTTCGTCCAGCGTGCGCGCGAAGCCGAGCGGCAGGGATTGCTGACTTTCAAATTCCGTCACCGCGTCAACGCGCTGACCAAATCGGGGACGGCCGTTGACGGCGTGCAAGGCGAGGTCCTGGCGCCATCGAACGTCGAACGCGGCCGCAAGAGCTCGCGCGAAATCGTCGGAGCGTTCGAGTTCAAGGCGCAGGCCGTCATTGTCGCCTCCGGCGGCATCGGCGCCAATCACGAGCTCGTGCGCAGCAACTGGCCGCAGCGTCTCGGCGCGCCGCCGAAACGCATGATCACCGGCGTTCCCGACCACGTCGACGGCCGCATGCTGGCCATCACCGAGGCGGCAGGCGGCAGCATCATCAATCGCGACCGCATGTGGCACTACGTCGAGGGGATCAAGAATTGGGCCCCGATCTGGACCGACCACGCCATTCGCATTCTGCCCGGCCCATCCTCGCTCTGGCTCGATGCGCGCGGCAATCGCCTTCCGGTCCCGCTTTATCCGGGCTTCGATACGCTGGGCACGCTCCGCCACATCATGCACACCGGCTACGATTATTCCTGGTTCATTCTGACCAAAAGAATCATCGAGAAGGAATTCGCGCTGTCCGGTTCGGAACAAAATCCCGACCTGACCGGCAAGAGCTGGCGGCAGGTCTTGACCCGCGCGACCAAGGGCATTCCCGGCCCGGTGCAGGCCTTCATGGACAAGGGCGAGGATTTCATCGTCGAGCGCGATCTGGCGGTGCTGGTTGCGCGGATGAACGCGCTCGCCGGCGGCGAGCCATTGCTGACGGTCGAGCGGGTCGAACACGAAATCACCGCACGCGATCGCCAGCTCGACAATCCATACGGCAAGGATATGCAGATCACCGCCATTCGCGGCGCGCGCCGCTACCTCGGCGACCGGCTCATCCGCACAGCGCGCCCGCACAAGCTTCTTGATCCCGCCGCCGGGCCGCTGATCGCCGTCCGCCTCAATATCCTGACCCGCAAGAGCCTGGGCGGACTGCAAACCGACCTCGACAGCCGCGTCATCGGCGCCGACGGGCGGCCGGTGCCGGGGCTTTTTGCCGCCGGGGAAGTCGCCGGGTTCGGCGGCGGCGGCGTGCATGGCTACGCGGCGCTCGAAGGAACGTTCCTCGGCGGCTGCATTTTCTCCGGTCGGGCGGCGGGACGCGCCGCGGCCCGGGGCGTCGCGTAAGGCAGCGCCCGCCAATACTCGTCTGGCCTCTTGCTACATTTTCAGTAGTGTGCTACTATATTTGTAGCAGTGAAGGGAGTTCCGCAAGATGTCCCGTATCGCTCCGCTCAATCCACCCTACGCGCCGGAGATCCAGGCCGCCTTCGACGCCATCATGCCGCCGGGCGTCCCGCCGCTCGTCCTGTTCCGTACGCTCGCGGTCAATGAGCGCATCTATCAGCGCTTCCGTGCCGGCGGCTTGCTCGACCGCGGACTGTTGACGCTGCGGCAACGCGAGATCGTGATCGACCGCACTTGCGCGCTCAATCGCTGCGAATACGAATGGGGCGTGCACATTGCGGTGTTCGCCGCCAAGGCGAAGCTGACGCCGCGGCAGATCGAGGCCACCGTCCTCGGCGGCGACGCCGGCTGGACCGAGGACGAACAGATGCTGATCGATGCTTGCGACGAGCTCGACAGCGCGCGGACCCTGTCGGATGCGGTGTGGTCGAGGCTCAGCCGGCACTTTACCTCCGAGCAGATCCTCGAGATCATCGCGCTCATCGGCTTCTATCGCACGGTCTCGCTCCACGCCAACGCGCTGCGCCTGCCGCTCGAGCCCACCGCGGCGCGCTTCCCGCAGCCGTCAATGGCCGGCGCGCGCCAGCAAACAAACTAAGGACAGGGCGAGGACCGCGCCGGCCGCCGCAAATGCGAGCAACGAACCGCGTCCATCGACGAAGCGATCGGGGAACGCCTGCAGCACCGGCGGTGCTGCGAGGACCGACAATCCGCCGCTGATGACGGCGGCGTACCAGGGCAGGAGACGCAACGCCGCCACGCTCCCGGCCGCGAGCGAGAGGGCGACAAGCGCTATCGTGCCGAACAGGATGAGCGGCGCGACGCCGGACGCCGGCTGATCGGCACGCGGGAAATGGCCGCTGGCGGCGAGGCCCTGCGAGGCGCACGCCAGCACCAGCGCCATGAACAGCGCGACCGCTATCAACGCTTCTGTCGACACGTCGAACAACATCGGCTGCCGCGGCTCGCGGTTCGGCTTGACCGAAGCCGATCACGCTTTGTAATATACGAGACATATATCAGCGCTTATCAGCGCTCCTGGCAATGACCGCGCGGGAAGGACGACGATGCCGACAGCGGCGACCAAGCCGGCCGGCAAGGCGGCGCCGGCAAAGCCGTCACCAGGCGCGCCGCTCGTCAACGCGGCCGAAGGCGAGCGCAAGAAGCGCACCATCGGCGAAATTCGTGAATCGAAGAAGACCGGCGAGAAGATGGTCTATATGTCGGTCCCGGACTACACCTCGGCGAAGTGGGCCGAGATGGCTGGCGTCGACGTGGCGGTCGTGGGCGACAGCCTGGCGATGGTGGCGCACGGCCACGCCAGCACCATCCCCGCCAGCATGGACATGATGGTCATGCACGCGCAGGCGGTGCGCCGCGGCGCGCCCAACACCTTCACGCTCGGCTGCATGCCGTATCAGAGCTACCACACGGTCGAACGCGCGCTGACCAATGCGACGCGCTTCATGCAGGAGGCGCTGTGCGACGCGGTCAAGCCGCAGGGCGGCAAATCGCAGGCGCACATCCTGCGCGCGCTGGTCGATGCCGGGATTCCGACGGCCTCGCATATCGGCTTGACCCCGCACACCATCGCCATGTTCGGCGGGTTCAAGATCCAAGGCCGCACCGCCGAAGCGGCGATGAAAATCCTTGAAGACGCATTGGCGATCGAGGACGCCGGCTGCTTCATGCTCGAGTTCGAAGCGGTCCCGGCGCCGATCGCCCGGCTCATCTCCGAGCAGCTGACCATTCCCACCATCGGCATCGGCGCCGGCGTCGGCTGCGATGGTCAAATCCTGCTCTGCTACGACCTCCTCGGCGTGTTCACCGACTTCAAGCCGAAATTCACCAAGCGCTACACCAAGCTGACCGAGGTCGCCGTCGGTGGAATCCGGCAGTTCATCAAGGAGGTGAAGGAAGGCTCGTTTCCCGACGATGAGCATTCCTACACGGTCAACGAAGCCGAATACGAGAAATTCGCGGCCATGGTCGCAAAACGGCGGCAGGCTTGAGATGGTGCGATCGCCGACCGCGGCGTTGCGTCAATCCCGCTCCGAGATGCGACGAGCGTCCGCGACGGCCGCCCGCGCGGCGGTCGCAAACGCGGAAACGCTGACCGACCAGGCCTATCGGCTGATCGAGGAGCAGATCGTCACCTTGCGGCTCAAGCCCGGCGACGTCCTCTCCGAGCAGATGCTGTCGGCGAGCTTTGGCATCGGGCGCACGCCGATCCGCGAAGCGCTGCAACGGCTGGCGCAGGAAGGTCTGGTGATCATCCTGCCGCGCAGGGGCATTCTGGTGTCGGATCTCAATCCGCGGCATCAGCTGCTTGTGCTCGAAGTGCGCCGCGAACTCGAGCGGCTTCTGAGCCGCGCCGGCGCCGACCGCGCCACCGATGAACAGCGCGAGCAGCTCAAGGACATCGCCCGCGGCATGGATCGCGCCGCCAAGGCCAAAGACGACATCGCCTTCATGCGCCTCGACCGCGAGCTCAATCGCCTGGTGGTCGAAGCCGCCCACAACACTTACGCGGCGCGCTCGATGAAGCTGCTGCAGGGGCTGTCGCGGCGCTTCTGGTACATGCACTACCGGCAGGCGGCCGATCTTCCGCTGTGCGCGCGGCTGCACGCCAATCAGGCGCGCGCCATCGCTCAAGGCAATGGCGACGCCGCGGCGCGGGCGAGCGACAAGCTGATCGACTATGTGGAAAGCTTCACCCGCGCCACGGTGTCGGTGTGAGCCATATCGGGGAGCCATGAAAACCTACGAAGGCAAGCGCACCATCGACGGCCTGGTCGTGACGGTCGACGGCAAGCCGCTGCCGGAGCACTACGAAGTCAAGCAATTCACCAAGCGCGGCTTCGAGTGGACCTATGACGGAACGAGCCCGCGACAGCTCGCGCTGGCGATCCTGTTCGACCACCTCGGCGACAAGGATCGCGCCATCGCCGCTGTCGGAGCCGTACATGAAGGACGTGGTGGCCAATCTCGACAATGATTGGAAACTGACCGGCGCGGACGTCGACGCCTATGTGCGGCGGCACGGCGCGCACTGAGAGCGGCGTGCAATGAGAAATGACGACACCGACTTGCGAGGAGGAGAGCGACCATGATCAGTCAACGCCAGATCGACTTTCGCCAGGAATACCGTTCCCGCATCCTCGGCTGGTATGACGGCTACATCCATATCCTCATCATCTACGCGATGGGCGCGGCGGCGTTCTACATCTATGTCGAGCACATCCATAACGTGACCGCGCTCGAATGGCTGACCGTGCCGCTCACGTTCCTGTTCACCAATCTGTTCGAATGGGCCGTGCATAAATTCATCATGCACCGGCCGGTCAACATCAAAGGCCTGCGCGCGATCTACGAGCGGCACACGCTCAATCATCACCAGTTCTTCACCGACGAGGAGATGCGCTTTCGCGATCACCGCGATTGGCGCGTGACCGTGTTCCCGCCGTTTGCGCTGGTGGTCTTCATCCTGATGTCGATTCCGGTGGCGGCCATCCTCGGCACCGTTGCTCACCGCGAATGTCGGCTGGCTGTTCATGGCGACCACGACCGGCATGTACCTGATCTATGAATTCATGCACTTCTGCTGCCACGTCGACGAGAATTGGTTCGTGCGCCATTGTCCCTTCGTCAACACGCTGCGCCGGCATCACACCGCGCACCACAACGCGCGGCTGATGATGGAGGTGAACATGAATCTGACGTTTCCGATCGCCGATTGGATGTTTCGGACCTCGGACCTCGATCGTGGCCTGATCGGCACGCTGCTCAACGGCTACGACACGCGGTTCCTGAAAAAGAGCCTGCGCGGCACCCCGCGACGGCCCGATCAGGCTGCCGCGGTTCCCGTCGGCAGCAACTAGCTCGACCGGCCGCCGCGCTGCAGGACGCGGCGGCGTTCAACACGAGTCGACCGATGCCGAACGATGTCAAAGCCATCCTGTCGATCATCGCCCTCATTGTCGCGGCGGTTCTCGCCTATTGGAGCGGGTCGCCGATCCGCCACGATTTCTCGACCTTGGTGATGATCGTGGCGGTCCTGATGGTTGCCGCCATGTGGGTCTTTCCGGAGGCGGGGGCGAGGAAAGGCGACGTGAAACGCCTCAAATAACGCGTTTCACGCAATCTGCGCGGCTCACGCCGCCTTGTGTCGCGCCAAGCTCGGCCTGGTAGAGCGCCATCTCCTCCTGGAACGCTCTGGCGAGCTTCGGCCGTGTTCGCAGCCGTTCGTGGTAGGCTTTGATCGCCGGCCAGGGCGCCAGATCGACGCGCGTCGGCACCGTCCAGTTCAGGATCGTGTAGAGATAGGCGTCGGCGACGGTGAAACGCTCGAGCAGGAATTCGCGGCCGGCGAGATGGTCGTCGAGATATTTCAGCCGCGATGCGGATTTGTTCAGCGCGTGCTGCCGCGTTCCTTCCGGCGCCTTTTGATCGAACAGCGGGATGAAGAGCGCCTTATGCAACTCGGTGCCGATGAAGCACAGCCATTGCTGCAGCTGCGCGCGACCGGTCTCGTCGCTCGGCGCCAGCTTGGCCTGGGGATAGCGACCGGCGATGTATTGCAGGATCGCGGCGTTCTCGCTGAGCAGCGAGCCGTCGTCGAGGCGAAGCAGCGGCACGAGCCCGAGCGGATAGATTTTCAGATAGTCCGCGCCGTCAAGCGTGCGCTTGGTCTTGGGATCGACTTCGATGAAACGCGCCTCGCCGCCTGCCTCGTAAAGCGCAATCCGGCTCGCCAACGAGCAGGCCATCGGTGAAAAATACAGGTCCATAACGGCTCTCCCTGGTTGATTTTTGTACCATCTCGCATAAATTGGATGCGGTCAAGGATTTTTTGCGAAATGGTACAAAAAAGTTCAAGCCCGGCAAAAACCCGTCCGCGCGGCCGCCCGCGACAATACGATCCGGAGCGCGCGCTCGCCGATGCGGCCAAGGTATTCTGGAAAAAGGGCTATGCCGGGACTTCGCTCGACGATCTCGCCGCGGCGACCGGCATGAACCGGCCGAGCCTTTATGCCGCCTTTGGCGACAAGCGCGATCTCTATCTGCAGACGCTGAGGCGCTACCGGGAGCAATCCCGCGCCATGACCCTTCGGCTGCTCGACGACGATCCGACGCTGCGGGTATTTCTCAAACGTTTTTACGACGCCGCGCTCGACATTTATCTGGCCGGCGACGACGACGCGCGCGGCTGCTACTCGATCTCGACCGCGCCGGCGCAGGCGACGACCGATCCGGCGGTGCGCGCGTTCCTGGCGGAGAGCGTCGGCTCGACCGACGCGTTCCTCTCCACGCTCATGCGCAAGGCGCGCGACCGCGGCGAGATCGCGGCGAACGCCGAGCCGTCGGCGTTGGCGCAGGTCGCGACCGCGACCTTGCATACCATCGCAGTCCGTTCCCGCGCCGGCGTGTCGCGCAAGCAACTTCAGGCGCTCGCGGCCGGCGCCATCGAGGTAATCTGTGGATCGGCCGCTTAGCCCGTTGTCGGGCGCGCAAAAACGGCGACCCGTCCGCCGGTAACCGGAGCTGTTGCGACCGGCGGACCAGTTCGGATACTAAGGGCTGGAACTGAGGGCCTTCGAACATGGCCGAAACCGATCTGCGCGCCGAGATCGAGGCGTTGCGCCGCGAGATTGCCGCCCTGCGCGCCGAGCAAGCGGCAACCGGACGCGCGAGCGCGGCGAAGGCAGAGTCCGCGCCCGGGACGGCCGATTTCGGCGAGGAGCTGCGCACCCTCGCCGATGAAATTCTTGCATTCGCCGAGGACCCGGAAAAAGGCATTGCCAGCCGTCCTTTTGCCAGCGTTCTGGGGGCGCTCATCCTCGGCATCCTGATCGGGCGCGTGATCCACTGAGAGGACGATTTTTTGCCAAGCTTGCTTCGCCATGTCCGCGTTCTCTGGCGCCTGGAGTCCGGGATAGCCGAGGGGCGAATCCGCCTCATCGTTCGCCGCTCGGTGCTCCTGGTCCTGGCCGCCCTGACGGCTCTGTTCGGCTTGGGCATGCTCAACGTCGCGGCATTTCTCGCGCTCGAATCGCGATGGGGGCCGATATGGGGCGCGACCGCCACGGCGCTGGGCGATTTTGTCATTGCAGCCGCGTTCGCCGCGATCGCGGTGACTTCGAGACCCGGCGCCGAACTCAGGGCCGCCATCGCGCTCCGTCAGGCGACGATGGATGGTATTGAGAACGAATTCTCCACTCTGCGAGATCGGATTGCGCTGCCTATTATCCTCGTTCCGCTCATCACCGCGATCATCCGCGGCCTGCGCAAGAACAAACCGGACCCGCAATAGGCGGCGAAGCCCACCGGCAAAGAAAACTCGAATTTGCAGGGCCGCGCACCGTTTCGATAGTCTCAGGTTAAATCATGCTCGTCACCAGGCGGATCGATGGCAAGGCGCGCGCGGCTCGTTTGGTCGCCGACGTCACCGCGGCCGCATCTGCCCTCAAGGCCGGCTCCGGCATTGTCCCCGGGCTTTGCGCCGTGCTCGTCGGCAACGATCCGGCGAGCCAGAGCTACGTCGGCAGCAAGGGCAAAGCCGCCATCGCCGCCGGCATCGAAAGCTTCCAGCACCGGCTGCCGGAGACGACGAGCGAAGCCGCGCTTCTGGCGCTGATCGATCAGCTCAATGCCGACGACCGGGTCGACGGCATTCTCGTGCAACTGCCGCTGCCCAAGCACATCGACCAGCAACGCGTGATCGACGCCGATCGATCCGGCGAAGGACGTGGATGGGTTCCACGTGCAGAATGTCGGCCGTTTGTGGAGCGGCGGTCAGGGGAGGGCGCTCGTTCCTTGCACGCCTTACGGCTGCCTCCTGCTGCTGAAGGAAACCGTGCCGGACCTGACCGGGGCCGAGGCGGTCGTGCTCGGGCGTTCCAACATTGTCGGTAAGCCGATGGCGGCGCTGCTCTTGGCCGAGAACTGCACCGTGACGCTCGTGCATTCGAGAAGCCGTGACATCCCGGCGGTGGTACGGCGCGCCGACATCCTGGTGGCGGCGGTTGGACGCCCGGAATTCGTGCGCGGCGACTGGATCAAGCCGGGCGCCGTCGTTATCGATGTCGGCTTCAACCGCGTCCGCGGCCGCAGGCGGGGGATCGAAGGCGGTCGGCGACGTGGCCTTTGCCGAGGCGCAGGGCATCGCCGCGGCGATCACACCGGTCCCCGGCGGCGTCGGCCCGATGACCATCGCCTGCCTGTTGCGCAACACCCTGATTGCCGCCTGCCGCAGACGCGGGCAGGCCGTGCCGGGCGTGTGACGTTAAGTAAAGATTTCGCTTAATCCCGCCACGTAGCAACTAAAATTATCAAAGATATCAATGATATGAGAGGAACGGTCGGCCGCGCCGCGGCTGCCGTCCGGGTCGACGAGAAACGTTCGAATTCACCATCCATCCTGGCAGACAAAAAATCTTTTGCTGCCATGGGTTGGAGGCCGGAACCTTCGTTCTGTGGCGGCGTTCGGCTTACGGCTCAGGAGGAGTCCCGTGAGGGGGAGATCCGTTTCCGAACCGGTCGACGGCGCGGCGCATGCGCAGCCGCGGGCTGCGGCGATTCGGGCGGCGCTCTCCGGCATTTCGCGCGTTTTTCTCCGCGCCCCAGCATCGACTTCCAGTTGTCCATGCGCTGCGTTTCGACCGGCGCTCCTTGCCGTATCTGGAGACTTCCATGGCTGATGCAATCGGCGCCGCGAGCGCAAACGGGTCCGCTGTCGCCGCCTCGACGCAACAGCCTCAAGGGGCCGGACCGGCACCGGAACTGAGCGAAGCCGAATCCGCGGAACTGCGCGAATTGCTGCACGCGCTGCAGGCGATGCGGGTCGGCGATTTCTCGGTGCGCATGGCCGGCGACCGCATCGGCATCATGGGCAAGATCGCCGACACCTTCAACGAGATCGTCGCCGCCAACCAGCGCATGGCCCAGCAGCTCGAGCGCGTCGGCCAGGTCGTCGGCCGCGAGGGCAAGACCCGCCAGCGCGTGCGCTTCGGCCTCTCCGAGCGGCGCCTGGGGCGAGATGGAGATCTCGGTCAACACGCTGATCGACGATCTGCTGTGGCCGACCACCGAGGTCACGCGCGCGATCGCCGCGGTGGCGCAGGGCGATCTGCTGCAGACCGTGCAGCTCGATGTCGACGGCCGTCCGCTCAAGGGCGAGTTCCTGCGCTCGGCCGAGATCGTCAACACGATGATCAAGCAGCTCAACGTGTTCACCTCGGAGGTGACGCGCGTCGCGCGCGAAGTCGGCACCGAGGGCAAGCTCGGCGGCCAGGCGCAGGTGCGCGAGGTGACCGGCGTCTGGAAGGACCTGACCGAGAGCGTCAACTCGATGGCCTCCAACCTGACCGCCCAGGTGCGCAACATCGCCGAGGTGACGATCGCGGTCGCCAACGGCGACCTGTCGAAGAAGATCACCGTCGACGTGCGCGGCGAGATTCTGCAGCTCAAGGAAGCCATCAACACGATGGTCGACCAGCTGCGCTCGTTCGCCTCGGAAGTGACGCGCGTCGCGCGCGAGGTCGGCACCGACGGCAAGCTCGGCGGCCAGGCGATCGTGCCCGGCGTCGCCGGCACCTGGAAGGACCTGACCGACTCGGTCAACGCGATGTGCGGCAACCTCACCGACCAGGTGCGCAACATCGCCCAGGTGACGACCGCGGTCGCGCGCGGCGACCTGTCGCGCAAGATCACCGTCGACGTGCGCGGCGAAATCCTCGAGCTCAAGGACACCATCAACACGATGGTCGATCAGCTCAACGCCTTCGCCTCGGAAGTGACCCGCGTCGCCCGCGAGGTCGGCACCGAAGGCAAGCTCGGCGGCCAGGCGCAGGTGCCCGGCGTCGCCGGCACCTGGAAGGACCTGACCGACAACGTCAACTTCATGGCGCTCAACCTGACCGCCCAGGTCCGCAACATCGCCGACGTGGCGACCGCCATCGCCGGCGGCGACCTGTCGAAGAAGATCACCGTCAACGTCAGGGCGAGATCCTGCAGCTCAAGGAGACCATCAACACGATGGTCGATCAGCTCAACGCCTTCGCCGGCGAGGTGACGCGCGTCGCGCGCGAGGTCGGCACCGACGGCCGGCTCGGCGGCCAGGCCAACGTGCTCGGCGTCGCCGGCACCTGGAAGGACCTGACCGACATCGTCAACTCGATGGCGTCGAACCTGACCGCGCAGGTCCGCAACATCGCCGAAGTGTCGACCGCCATCGCCAACGGCGACCTGTCGAAGAAGATCACCGTCGACGTGCGCGGCGAAATCCTCGAGCTCAAGGACACCATCAACACCATGGTGGACCAGCTCAACGCCTTCGCCGGCGAAGTGACGCGCGTCGCGCGCGAGGTCGGCACCGAAGGCAAGCTCGGCGGCCAGGCGCTGGTGCGCGGCGTCGCCGGCACCTGGAAGGACCTGACCGACAGCGTCAACTCGATGGCCTCGAACCTGACCGGCCAGGTGCGCAACATCGCCGAGGTCGCGACCGCCGTCGCGCACGGCGACCTGTCGAAGAAGATCACCGTCGACGTGCAGCGGCGAAATCCTGCGAGCTGAAGGACACGCTCAACACCATGGTCGACCAGCTCAACGCCTTCGCCGCCGAAGTGACGCGCGTCGCGCGCGAGGTCGGCACCGAAGGCAAGCTCGGCGGCCAGGCGCAGGTGCCCGGCGTCGCCGGCACCTGGAAGGACTTGACCGACAGCGTCAACTCGATGGCCGGCAACCTCACCGCCCAGGTCCGCAACATCGCCGAGGTCGCGACCGCCATCGCCGGCGGCGACCTGTCGCGCAAGATCACCGTCGACGTGCGCGGCGAGATCCTGCAGCTCAAGGAAACGCTCAACACCATGGTCGACCAGCTCAACCGCTTCGCCGGCGAGGTGACGCGCGTCGCGCGCGAGGTCGGCACCGAAGGCCGGCTCGGCGGCCAGGCCAACGTGCCGGGCGTCGCCGGCACCTGGAAGGACCTGACCGACAGCGTCAACTCGATGGCCGGCAACCTGACCGCCCAGGTGCGCAACATCGCCGAGGTGACGACCGCGGTCGCGCGCGGCGACCTGTCGCGCAAGATCACCGTCGACGTGAAGGGCGAAATCCTCGAGCTCAAGAACACCATCAACACGATGGTGGATCAGCTCAACGCCTTCGCCTCGGAAGTGACGCGCGTCGCGCGCGAGGTCGGCACCGAAGGCAAGCTCGGCGGCCAGGCGCAGGTGCCGGGCGTCGCCGGCACCTGGAAGGACCTGACCGACAACGTCAACTTCATGGCGTCGAACCTGACCGCGCAGGTCCGCAACATCGCCGAGGTGGCGACCGCCATCGCCGGCGGCGACCTGTCGAAGAAGATCACGGTCGACGTGCGCGGCGAGATCCTGCTGCTCAAGGAAACGCTCAACACGATGGTCGAGCAGCTGCGCTCGTTCGCCGCCGAAGTGACGCGCGTCGCGCGCGAGGTCGGCACCGACGGCCGGCTCGGCGGCCAGGCGGTGGTGCCGGGCGTCGCCGGCACCTGGAAGGACCTGACCGACAACGTCAACCTGCTTGGCGGCGAACCTCACCACCCAGGTGCGCAACATCGCCGAGGTGACGACCGCGGTCGCGCGCGGCGACCTGTCGCGCAAGATCACCGTCGACGTGAAGGGCGAAATCCTCGAGCTCAAGAACACCATCAACACGATGGTGGACCAGCTCAACGCCTTCGCCTCGGAAGTGACGCGCGTCGCGCGCGAGGTCGGCACCGAAGGCAAGCTCGGCGGCCAGGCGCAGGTGCCGGGCGTCGCCGGCACCTGGAAGGACCTGACCGACACCGTGAACGTGATGGCCGCCAACCTCACCGAGCAGGTGCGCGGCATCGTCAAGGTGGTGACCGCGGTCGCCAACGGCGACCTCAAGCAGAACCTCGCGGTGAAGTCGAAGGGCGAGGTCGCGGCGCTCGCCGAGACCATCAACAACATGACCGACACGCTCGCGACCTTCGCCGATCAGGTGACGACGGTCGCGCGCGAGGTCGGCGTCGAAGGCCGGCTCGGCGGCCAGGCCAACGTGCCCGGCGCCGCCGGCACCTGGAAGGACCTCACCGGCAACGTCAACCTGCTGGCCGCCAACCTGACCACGCAGGTCCGCGCCATCGCCGAGGTGGCGACCGCGGTGACCAAGGGCGATCTGACGCGCTCGATTCAGGTCGACGCGCGCGGCGAGGTGGCCGAGCTCAAGGACAACATCAACACGATGATCGACAACCTGCGGCTCACCACCGACCGCAACACCGAGCAGGACTGGCTCAAGACCAACCTCGCGAAGTTCACCAACATGCTGCAGGGCCAGCGCGATCTCACCACCGTCGGCCGGCTGCTGCTCTCCGAGCTGACGCCGCTGGTCAACGCCCAGCAGGGCGTCATCTATCAGATGGAGAACGAGGAGACGCCCGGCCTCAAGCTGCTGTCGGCCTACGCCGACGACGGCGCCAACGGGCACGCGCAGACGGTGCGCCTCGGCGAAGGGCTGGTCGGCCAATGCGCGGTGGAGAAACGGCGCATGCTGATCACCGAGATGCCGGAAGGCGCCGTTCCCATCAGCTCGGCTCTGTTCAAGGTCGCGCCGCGCAACATCATCGTGTTGCCGGTGCTGTTCGAAAATCAGGTCAAGGCGGTGATCGAGCTCGCCTCGATCCACGAATTCACCGCCTTGCAGACCACCTTCCTCGAGCAGCTCACCACCTCGATCGGCATCGTGCTCAACACCATCGAGGCGACGATGCAGACCGAGGGCCTGCTCAAGCAATCGCAGCAGCTCGCCGGCGAACTGCAGGCGCAGCAGAAGGAGCTGCAGCAGACCAACGAGCAGCTCGAGCAGAAGGCGCAGCAGCTCGCCGAGCACAACGTCGAAGTCGAGCGCAAGAACCAGGAAATCGAGCAGGCCCGCCGCGCGCTGGAGGAAAAGGCGACCGAGCTCGCGCTGACCTCGAAGTACAAGTCGGAATTCCTCGCCAACATGTCGCACGAGCTGCGCACGCCGCTCAACTCGATCCTGATCCTCGGCCAGCAGCTCACCGACAATCCGGATGGCAACCTCTCGCCGAAGCAGGTCGAGTTCGCCCGCACCATTCATGGCGCCGGCACCGACCTGCTCAACCTGATCAGCGACATTCTCGATCTGTCGAAGATCGAATCCGGCACCGTCACGGTCGATGCCGAGGAGATCTTCTTCGCCAATCTGCTCGACATGGTCGCGCGCCCGTTCCGCCACGAGGCCGAGACGCGCCAACTCTCGTTCGACGTTCATCTCGATCCCAATCTCGGCCGCAGCATCACCACCGACTCGAAGCGCCTGCAGCAGGTGCTCAAGAACCTGCTGTCGAACGCCTTCAAATTCACCGGGCAGGGCGGCGTGCGGCTCAACGTCGCCGCCGGCGTTGGGCGGCTGGAGCGCCGGCCATCCGGTGCTCAGCCAGGCGCCGCGGTGGTGGCGTTCGAGGTCTCCGACACCGGCATCGGCATCCCGCTGGAGAAGCAGAAGATCATCTTCGAGGCCTTCCAGCAGGCCGACGCGTCGACCAGCCGCAAATATGGCGGCACCGGCCTCGGCCTCGCCATCAGCCGCGAACTGGCGAGCCTGCTCGGCGGCGAAATCCATTTGCGCAGTGCGCCGGACTCCGGTTCGAGCCTTCACGCTCTACCTGCCGATCAAATATGTCGGCTCGACCACCGCGCCGCGGCCGGCGGCGGCGAGCATCGTGCCCGCGCCGACCGTGGCCATCGAGCGCACGATCGAGCAGATTCCCGATGACCGGCTGGAGATCCAGGCCGGCGACGCCATCCTGCTCATCGTCGAGGACGATCCGCACTACGCCCGCATCCTGATCGATCTGGCGCGCGACCACGGCTTCAAGGTCCTGGTCGCGGTGCGCGGCGACGACGCGCTCGAGCTTGCCAAGCAATATCAGCCGACCGCCGTGTCGCTCGACGTGTTCCTGCCCGACATGCTCGGCTGGACCGTGCTCAGCCAGCTCAAGCAGAATCCGCTCACCCGGCATATTCCGGTGCAGATCATCACGCTCGACGAAGATCGCCAGCACGGGCTGGCGCGCGGCGCGTTCTCGTTCGTCACCAAGCCGACGACGCGGGAGGGCATTTCCGACGCGTTGTCGAAGATCAAGGAGTTTTCGCAACCGCGGCGCCGGCGCCTGCTGGTGGTCGAGGACAACAAGGCCGAGCAGATGGGCATCCACGAGCTGCTCGGCCACGACGACATCGAGATCGTGAGCGCCGCCACCGGCGAGGAGGCGCTGGAAACGCTGCGTCAGCAGTCCTGCGACTGCGTCGTGCTCGACCTGCGGCTGCCCGACATGTCCGGCTTCGAGGTGCTGGAATGCATGCGTTCGGAACCGGCGCTTGCCGATGTGCCGGTCGTGGTGTTCACCGGCCGCGAGCTCTCCGCCGATGAGGATGCCCAGCTCCACACCATGGCGCGCAGCATCGTGGTGAAGGGCGTCGAATCGCCCGAGCGCCTGCTCGACGAGACCGCGCTCTTCCTCCACCGCGTCATCACCGACCTGCCCGCCGAAAAGCAGCGCATGCTGGAACGGCTCAACAGCTCGGACGAGGATCTGGTCGGCCGTACCGTGCTCCTGGTCGACGACGATGCGCGCAACATCTTTGCGCTGTCGAGCGCGCTCGAGCGCCGCGGCATGCACGTGCTGACCGCGACGACCGGCCGGGAGGCGATCGCGCTCATCGAGCAGACCCCCGACCTCGCCATCGTGCTGATGGACATCATGATGCCGGAAATGGACGGCTACCAGACGATAGAGAACATCCGCCGCAATCCCGGCTATCGCCGGCTGCCGATCATCGCCTTGACCGCCAAGGCGATGAAGGGCGACCGGGAGAAATGCCTCGAGGCGGGCGCTTCCGACTACCTCGCCAAACCGGTCAACACCGAGCAACTGCTCTCCGCGCTGCGGATGTGGCTCCATCGCTAGGCTTGCCCGATGAACGATAAAGTCAACATCCTCCTGGTCGACGACCAGCCGGGAAAGCTGCTCACCTACGAGGTGATTCTCCGCGAGTCTCGGGGAAAATCTCATCAAAGCGTCGTCCGCGCGTGAGGCCTTGGAGTTCCTGCTCAAGAACGAGGTCGCCGTCGTCCTGATCGACGTCTGCATGCCGGAACTCGACGGCTTTCAGCTGGCGGCGATGATCCGCGATCACCCGCGGTTCGAAAAAACGGCGATCATCTTCATCTCGGCCGTCCAGGTGGACGATGTCGACCGGCTGCGCGGATACGAGATGGGCGCGGTCGACTACGTACCGGTGCCGGTGATTCCCGAAGTGCTGCGCGCGAAGGTCAAGGTCTTCGCCGAGCTGTATCGCAAGACGCGGCAGCTCGAACGGCTCAATTTCGAACTCGAGCGGCGCGTCGCCGAACGCACTGCGGAACTGGTAGCGTCGAACGGGCGGCTCCTCGCCAGCGAGCAGGGCCGCAGCCTGGCGCTCGCCGCCGGGCAGATGGGCTCGTGGGATTGGGACCTCGTCAACGGCGACTGGATTTGGGACGAGGGTCAGTGCCGCATTTTCGGCGTCGATCACGCAAGCTTCAAGCCGAACCCGGACAATGTCGGCGCGCTGGTCGATCCGCAGGACCTGCGCCGCGCTCAACGAGATGATCGCCGACTTCAGGCGCGGGGACACGCGCGGATATCAGACCGAGTTCCGGGTCATGCGCCCCGACGGCGCGGTGCGCTGGTGCATCGGCACCGCGGCGCCGACCGTGGACGAGCGCGGGCAAGTGGTGCGGGTCAGCGGCGTCACCATCGACATCACCGATCGCAAGGAGGCCGAACAGCGCCAGGATCTGCTGGCGCGCGAGGTCGATCACCGGGCCCGCAACGCGCTCGCGGTCGTACAGTCGATCGTTCGATTGACCCGTGCGCAAAAGGTCGACGATTACGTGGCGGCGGTCGAAGGCCGCATCAAGGCGCTGGCGCGCGCGCATGCGCTGCTTTCGGAATCGCGCTGGCATGGCGCCGATATCGGCGCGCTGGTGGAAGAGGAATTGGCGCCGTATCGGGGCGAGGGCGAGCGGATCACGATCGGCGGACCGAACGTGTCGCTGCTGCCGCATATGGCGCAAGGCCTGGCGCTGGCGCTGCACGAGCTTGCGACCAACGCGGCCAAGCACGGCGCCTTGTCCTCGATGGCGGGCAAGGTCAGCATGATCTGGCAACAGCAGCCCGAGCTCCTGGTCCTGCAATGGATCGAGCGCGGTGGTCCGCGCATCGTGCCGCCGTCGGCGCGCAGCTTCGGCCTGAAGGTGATCCGGGCGAGCATCGAGCAGCAGCTTGGCGGCAAAGCCATGTTCGAGTGGCACCCGACCGGGCTGCAATGCACCTTATCGATCCCGCAGGGCGAAACGATCGGCCGCGGCGAAGCCAAAAAGGCACGTGCCGGCACCGATGGCGGCGCCATCCGGGCGAACATGGCGGACAGCCGCCGCGTCCTGCTGGTCGAGGACGAGGCTCTGGTCGCCATGATGATCCAGGAGTTTCTCGGCGAGTGCGGCCGTGCCGTCGTCGGCCCGATCGGTACGGCCGCCGAAGCGCTTGCGACCGCGCGGCAGGGCGATTTCGACGGCGCCATCCTCGACATCAACCTCGGCGACGGCATGGCCTATCCGGTGGCCGAAATACTCTCGGCGCGCGGCGTTCCGTTCGTTTTCCTCACCGGCTACGAGGCCGATACTGTCGACGACCGGTTCAGCGACGTACCGATCCTGCAGAAGCCGATCGAACGGCAGATGCTGCAGCGGATTTTCCTCCCCGGCGTCAATGGCTCGGCCGCCGCCCGCCGCAAGGGGCCGCGCGTGGTGAAGGCGCAGGCCCGCAGCTAAGCGGCGCCGCGCCCGCTCGCGTCATGCGCCGGGGCTGGTTTCGCTCACGGGCAAATCATAGAATCGAGGCGAGCCTGCAAGGTCAGCCGCCATGAGCGCAATCGTCCAATGAGCGCAATCGCCGCCGCGAAAGTCGAGACGCTGGACGCCTGCTTCGGTAACTATCCCCATACCCAGGCGCTGAAGAACGGCGGCATCAGATCCGATCGGGTGACGTTGCGCTTCACCGACGTCGATCCGATCAACCGCGCTTTCCGCATGATGGTGCGCGAGCAGAAGTTCGACGTGAGCGAGATGGCGATCGTCAGCTATCTGCAGGCCATGGCTTATGGCAAGCCGCTCATGCTCCTGCCGGCCACCATGATGGGCCGCTTTCAGCACGGCACGATGCTCTACAATTCGGAGCGCGCAACGCTGCGGCCGCAAGACCTTCCCGGCCGCCGGGTCGGCGTGCGCGCGTTTTCGCAGACCACGGGCGTGTGGATGCGCGGCATTCTCGGCGAAGGACTACGGCCTCGATCTCGGCAAAGTCCATTGGGTGACGTTCGAGGACGCGCATGTGACCGAATTTCCCGATCCGCCCGGCGTCGAGCGCGTGATCGGCAAGGACATCACCAAGATGCTGCTCGACGGCGAGCTCGATGCGGCGATCTTCGGCGGCGTCATGCCGAGCGACCCGCGGCTCAAGAGCGTCATTCCCGATCCGGAGGCGGCGGCGAAGGAGTGGTACCGCAAGCACGGTACCGTGCCGGTCAACCACATGGTGGTTTGCAAAGCGCCGCTGTCCAAGTCGGATCCCGCGGCGGTGCGCGAGATTTTCCGCATGCTGCTCGAGAGCAAGAAGGCCGCGGGCCTGCCCAAGGCCGGCGCCATCGACACGATCCCGTTCGGCTTCGCCGCGGTCAAGCCGGCGCTCGAGCTCATGTGCAGCTACGCGTTCGAGCTGAAGCTCGTTCCGCGGAGATATACGGCCGAGGAATTGTTCGACGACACGACGCGGATATTGCAGGCCTAGCGCGCGGATTTCCGCACCAGCTTCAACGTGATAAGGGAGCTTGCCGCTCCGGGAGAGCACGGACATGCAGCTGCAGGCCCTCGGCTATGTCGGCATCCGCGCCGGCGATCTCGATGAGTGGGCGACCTACGGCACGCGCTTTCTCGGCATGCAGCTTGTCGAGAAGACCCGCGGAACGCTTGCCTTGCGCATGGATGATCGCAAGCAGCGCGTGATCGTGCATGCCGGCGCCGACGAAGGTCCCGCGTTCTATGGCTGGGAAGTCGCCGATGCCGCCGCTCTCGATGCGCTGGCGGCGCATCTGGAAAAATCCACGATAAAGGTCGAGCGCGGCTCGCGCGCGCTCGCCGATGAGCGCCGCGTGAAAGATCTGATCGTGTTCGCCGATCCGGTCGGCAACCGGCTGGAGGTGTTCCACGGCGCCGAGACCATTTCGGAGCCGTTCAAGCCCGGGCGTTCGATCTCGGGCTTTCGCACCGGACCGCTCGGCATGGGTCACGCCGTGCTAACGACCGAACGGCTCGAAGAAGTCGTGCCGTTCTATACCGATGCCCTCGGCTTCCGGCTCAGCGACTACATCTTGCGGCCGTTCAAGGCCTATTTCTTCCACGTCAATGCGCGCCACCACAGCCTCGCCTTCATCGATACCGGCAGGAACGGCATCCATCACCTGATGGTCGAACTCTGCTTTCTCGACGATGTCGGGCAGGCCTATGACCTCGCGCTGCGCAAGCCGGAGACGATCGGCACGACGCTCGGCCGCCATACCAACGATCAGATGACCTCGTTCTACTCGTGGTCGCCGTCGAAATTCCTGGTCGAATATGGCTGGGGCGGCCGCACGATCGAGCCGGAGAACTGGACGCCGCACGAACGCCCGGAGGGTCCGAGCCTGTGGGGGCACGACCGTATGTGGCTCTCGCCGGAGGGACGGGAAGAGGCGCGCACCCTGCGCATCGGCGTCGCCGAGGCCGGCGGCCGCGTCCCGCTCGATGTCATGGACGGCAATTATCTGCGCGCGCGCGACGTCTGCCCGTGGTGGGACGCTAACGTCGCTGCGCGCAAGACCGGACGATAACGCCGGCTCGGATCAGTAGTTGTACTGGCGCCGCTCGGCCGTCCACTGGCCGGCGCACTCGCCGGTCGACGTGCGCCACCGTCCCTGGCCTTGGTTGCCGGACAGCCGGCCGATGCCGCTGGCGGATCGGTCGTGTTCGGCCACCGACAACGCGGGTTTCGCCATTGGGCGCGACGGTGCCGTCGACCTGGTAGGCCTGGTCGTCGGACAGCACCCGGCCGCCCACGATCCGCACCGAGTAGCGCAGAGACTGCGGGCAGTCGCCGGCTTGGGTGTAGATCATCACGCTCCACACGCCGTCATAGGCGGTGGTCGGGCGCGCCGCGGCAGACGGAATGCCGGCGCTCGCTCCCAACACGGCGACAAACGCGGCGGTAACGATCGAACGCAAGAAATTTTTCATTATTTCGCTCCGGTTTTCTCAATACGACTGGGTTGCACAGGCGCGCCCGGCTCGGGCGGCAATTCAGCGCTGAAAGGCGCAGCGCTCCGGCCCTGTTCATAGCCGGTCTGGAACAGCGCTCCCATGTAGTCGGAATCGAATGGACCCCGGCTTGGCGCGTTGAAGCTTGCCGGAATGGAGGCGACGTTGAATTCGACGCCGCTGCGTTTCGCCGCCACGTAGCTGCGGTCGAGCATCAGCCTCGTGTCGACCGGCACCGCCATGCCGATCGACTGGGTCAGGATTTTCGGCGCGAAGCGGTCGATGACGCTGAACTCGCGTTGCAGCCCGGTGTTGACGACGATGTAAAGCTGCGTCGCCGGCAGCCGGTAATCGCTGGTGCTCGCCATCAAGGATGCCGGCGCGACGAAGAACTGTCCGCCGAGGCCGCCATCGACGTGCATCTCCTGAAAGCGTTTGCCGTTCGCCTCGACGTCGATCATCACCGGCGGGAAGCCGCCGGGAACGCTGGCCGAGGCGAGCAGCACGCTGCGGAACAGCTTGAGCGCATCATCGCCGCCATGCGCCGCGATCGCGCCCATGTTCCAAACGACGCTGCGCCCGGAATCAAGGTCGGTGGTGACCACGAACAGGCGCCGGCCGCGGCGATGCTCCGCAGCGATGTCGTTGAACAGCTCCGGCGTCATCTGCTTGCCGATGGTGTCCCGAAGCGGCCACGAATCGACAAAGCTTTCGCCCGTCGTATTGCCCGCCTCGAAGACATCCGCTGCGGTGATCGTGGTGTAGGCCTTGCGCAGCGCTTCGTCGTAGCGCGGCCCGGCGAAGGCAAAGGGCGCCATCAATGCGCCCGTGCTGACGCCGGTGACGACCGTGTAGTCGGGCCTTTTGCCGGCGGCGGTCAGGCCATTGAGCAGCCCGGCGCCGAACGCACCGTCGGATCCCCCGCTCGAGAGAATGAGCCAGGGACCCGGCTGTTGCGGCAGGGCATTTTTGAAATCGTCCACCGAATCCGCCCAGAACCGCGCATCCGGCATGCCGGGAATGGCGGAAGCGGCGTCTTCGGCGGCGGTGAACGGCACACGCGGCGGAGGCTGCTGCTGCTCGGCGGTCGCTGCCGGCTGCGCCTTCCTGGTTCCGGCCCGGCCGGCGCGCTTTGCCGGCGCATGGACCGCGGGCCGCGGCTGCGCGGCGGTCGCGCCCGGGCCGCCAGCGCCCTGCGCCAGCACCGGCGTCACCGCATGAAACGCTCCTGACGGCGCGAGAAATGGCGCCGAGAGCAGGGCGGCAGCCGCGCAGATCGTCCATCGCGTATGCATCGTCATGGCGGAGAATGGAATTCCCGAAATCGGCAGAGGATCGGGCCTTTTTCGTTCCCGGTCAAAGCACGACCGCGCGGCCGGGCAAATATGATGAGGCCCCACGAACTTCAATCGGGTTCGATTGGCATCAACGCATAATTGCGCGGGTTACACTAGCTAATTGTAAATCCGCGCTTTACGCAATTTCTCTCTATCCCCGGTTGCCGGTTACCTTACGCTTGCCGGTCGGCGACGAACCTCGCCCCCTCGTTGAGGATCGCGGCCGCCGCCCCGAACGGCGCCAGCGCCTGTGCGGCCTCGGCGATCGAGCTCGCCGAGCCGGGCCTTCGCGCCCGCGCGTCCGAGAATGCCGACGATCGTTGCCTTGCCGGCTTGCGCATCCTTGCCGGTCTGTTTGCCGACCAGCGCGGGATCGCCTTCGAGATCGAGCAGATCGTCGGCGATCTGGAACGCCTGGCCGACGGCCAATCCGTAGCGCACGAGCGCGGCGCGCTGCGGCGGGGTCGCCGATCCGAGAATGCCTCCGGCCTCGCAAGCGAAACGAAGCAACGCGCCGGTCTTCATCGCCTGCAACGTCCGCACCTCCTGCTCGCCGAGCTGCTGCGGTCCGCCGCCGGCAAAGCGGCCCTCGGCGGCCAGATCGAGCATCTGGCCGCCGACCATGCCGCCGAGGCCGGCCGCGCGGGCGAGCGCACCGACCAGTTCGACGCGCACCGCCGCATCGGGATGCGTCTGCGGCCGGCTCAGGATGTCGAAGGCGAAAGTGAGGAGGCCGTCGCCGGCGAGGATCGCCGTCGCCTCGTCGAAGGCCTTGTGCGCGGTCGGCCGTCCGCGCCGCAGCGCGTCATCGTCCATGGCCGGCAGATCGTCGTGGACCAGCGAGTAGCAATGCACGCATTCGAGCGCCGCCCCGGCCATCAAGGCGCGCTGGCGCGGTACGTCGAACAAGGCCGCACACTCCACCACCAGGAACGGGCGGAAGCGCTTGCCGCCATTGAGGCTCGCATAGCGCATGGCCTCGACGAGGCGTGCCGGGCGGCTGATTTCGCCGTCCATGGGGGTCGCAGCGAGAAGCCGATCGAGCAAGTCCTCGATGTCCTTGGCCGTGGCGTCGAGCCGTGAGGCGAAAGTACTGTTGTTGGCATTCATTGTTTCGTTGCCCGGGCGTTCCGCCGTCCCCGCCGGTCCTATAAGGCTCTATATTTACAGGATAACAAGGACCGCTCGGTAGGGGCGGTCCAATTCGGGAATTGGTGAATGGCGGCCCCGAATAGAGCAGCCGAGGACTATTTGTGGCCAACGACCTCATAGCGTCAATGGTGCTTGCGATCTGGCTCTATCTCCTGGCCGGGCGCGGAGGATTCTGGCTCGCCGGCGAGCGCGACGATGCGCCGGCGGCAGGGCAGGGGCCTTGGCCGGCGGTCGCCGCCATTATACCGGCGCGCGACGAGGCGGAATCCGTGGGCGAGACCGTCACCTCGCTGCTGCGGCAGGAGTATCCGGGCGAGTTCGCCGTGATCGTGGTCGACGACCAGAGCCGCGACGCCACGGCAGAGGTCGCTCGCGCCGCCGCGGCGGCGCTTGGCGCCGCCCAACGCCTCACGGTGTTGTCGGGGCGCGCGCTGGCGCCGGGATGGACCGGCAAGCTCTGGGCTCAGCACCAAGGGGTCGAGTTGGCCGAGAGCGCGCCGCAGCCGCCGGCCTTTCTGTTGTTCACCGACGCCGACATCGTCTACGCCGCCGACGCTGCTTGCGAGCCTCGTCGCCCGGGCGCAGTCCGGCGGCTATGTGCTCACTTCGCTGATGGCGAAGCTGCGCTGCCAAAGCCTTGCCGAGCGCATGTTCGTCCCCGCTTTCATCTTCTTCTTCCAGATGCTCTACCCGTTCTCCTGGGCGAACGATCCGCGCCGCGCCACCGCCGCGGCGGCCGGCGGCTGCATGCTGGTGCGTCGCGACGCGTTGCGCGCGGCCGGCGGCATGGCGGCGATCCGCGCCGCCTTGATCGACGATTGCGCGCTCGCCAAGGCGCTCAAGGCGCACGGTCCGATCTGGATCGGATTGACCGAGCGCGTGCGCAGCATTCGCGCCTATCCGGCCGTGGCCGACATCCGTCGTATGGTCTCGCGCACGGCCTATGCGCAGCTTCGCTATTCGCCGCTTCTGCTTGCCGGCACCGTGCTTGGTTTGGCGCTCACCTATCTGGCGCCGGTGGCGTTCGCCGTCTTTGCCGGCGGCCTGGCACAAATCCTCGGGATCGCCGCGTGGCTGCTCATGGCCTTGGCCTTCCAGCCGACGCTTCGATTCTACGGCGTATCGAGGCTTTGGGGGCCGGTGTTGCCGGCGATTGCCGCGGTCTATATGGCGTTCACGGTTGATTCCGCTTATCAGCATGCGCGCGGGCGCGGCGGCATGTGGAAGGGCCGCTCCCAGGCCGACGTCACCAGCAAAGCTTCGGATTTGCGATGAACGATGTGAGCGCAGGCGACGCCAGGGTCTGGCGGTCGGGCAAGGGCCACCGGGACGAGAATTTCCCGGTCGCCTCCTGGCTCATCCATCCGCGCCACCGCAAGGTGATCATGGCGTTCTACAACTTCGTGCGCACCGCCGACGATATCGCCGATCATGCGAGCCTCGCGCCGCAAGCGAAACTCGATTTGCTCGATCGCCTTGACGCCGGCCTTTTGGGTGACAGCGGCGAGGATGCCGTTGCGGTGCGCCTGCGCGAAGCGCTTGCCGAGCGCAATCTGTCGCCGCGACATGCGCAGGATCTCCTTGCCGCGTTCAAGCTCGACGCGACGAAACTACGCTATCGCGATTGGGACGATCTCATCGGCTATTGCTCGCTGTCGGCGATGCCGGTCGGCCGTTTCGTCTGCGACGTGCACGGCGAAAGCCGCACGGTATGGCCGGCGAACGACGCGTTGTGCGCCGCCCTGCAGATCATCAATCATCTGCAGGACTGCAAGAACGATTATCTCGATCTCGACCGGGTCTACATTCCGCTCGACGCGCTCGCCGCATCCGGCGCGAGCGTCGAAGCGCTGGGCGAGACGCGCGCCTCGCCGGCGCTTCTCGCCTGCCTGCACCGGCTCGCCGAGCGCACCGAAGGATTGCTGAGCGAGAGCGATATTTTCCCGGCGCTGATCAACGATTTGCGCTTGAGTCTCGAGGTCTCCGTCATCAATACGCTGGCGCATCGGCTGACGCGCATCCTCATGGCGCGCGACCCGCTGAGCGAGCGCGTGCATTTGCGGCTGCCCGGCGTTGCCGGCTTGACGATGATCGGCATCCTGAGCGGCGCGTCACGGCGCCTCGGGCGGCGCTTTGCCGCCGCGGCGCAGAAGCCGCGGGGCGCCTGAGTGACCAAGCCCACACAGGCGGCCGAGCGCGCCTCCCGCAGCTCGTTCTATACCGGCATGCGCATCCTGCCGCGCGCCCAGCGCGAGGCGATGTTCGAGATCTATTCGTTCTGCCGGGCCGTCGACGACATCGCCGACGATCCGGGCCCGCGCGAGATCCGGCGCGGGCAATTGGCGGCGTGGCGCTCCGACATCGACGCCATCTACCGGGGCGCGCCGCCGGAGCCTCTGCTCGGACTGGCCGCGGCGGTCCGCCGATTCGATCTCAAGCGCGAGGATCTCATCGCCATCATCGACGGCATGGAGATGGACGTCATCGCCGACATCCGCGCGCCCGACCGGCCGACGCTCGACCTCTATTGCGACCGCGTGGCCTGCGCCGTCGGACGCCTGTCGGTGCGCGTGTTCGGCATGCGGCCCGAACCAGGCCTCGCGCTCGCCCATCATCTCGGGACGCGCATTGCAGCTCACCAACATCTTGCGCGACCTCGACGAGGACGCCGGCATGGGCCGGCTCTATCTGCCGCGCGAGACCCTGCGCGCGGCGGGAATTTCCACGTCGGACCCGGCAGCGGTGCTGGCTGATCCGGCGCTCGGCCAAGCCTGCGCCGACATTGTCGAGCTTGCGAAGACGGCATTTCGCGAGGCCGACGCGATCATGGCGCAAAGTCCGCGCCGCGTCGTGCGCGCGCCGCGGATCATGGGTCGAGGCCTATCGCCTCATCCTTGAAGCGCTGATCGCACGCGGCTTCGCGCCGCCGCGCGCGAAAGTTCGTTTGCCGCGCGCCAAGCTCGTCCTCATCGTCGCTGCGCAATCTGGTGTGATGCAGACCTGCCAATGACCGCGACGGTTCATATCGTCGGCGCCGGACTTGCCGGCCTTTCCGCGGCGGTGCGGCTTACCGCCAGCGGCCGAAGCGTCGTGCTGCACGAGGCGACCACTTTCGCCGGCGGCCGCTGCCGTTCCTATCACGACGCTTCGCTCGGCATGACGATCGACAACGGCAATCACCTCATCCTCTCGGGCAATCGCGCGGCGCTCGAATATCTGCGCCGCATCGGCGCCGAACATCGGCTGGTCGGTCCGCCGGCCGCGGAATTCTCCTTCGTCGATCTGGCGAGCGGCGAACGCTGGATGTTGCGCTTCAACGACGGCCGCATTCCGTTTTGGATCTTCGATCCCAGCCGGCGCGTACCGGGAACGCGTGCGCTCGACTATGCGGCGATGGCGCCGCTGCTCTTGGCGCCGGCGGGCAAGACGGTCGGCGAAGTCATCGCCTGCGAGGGGACGCTCTACCGGCGATTGGTCGAGCCGCTCCTTCTCGCCGCGCTGAATATCGATCCGCCGCAAGGCTCGGCGCGGCTTGCCGGCGCCGTGATCCGTGAAACGCTCGCCATGGGCGGGCGCGCGTGCCGTCCGCTCGTCGCCCGCGGCGGGCTGGGCGCGACTCTCATCGAGCCGGCGCTCGCGTTTTTGCAGGAGCGGGGCGCTGCGGTGCGCATGGAGCATCAGCTCCGCTCCATGCGCTTTGGTCCGGAACGGGTCGAGATGCTTTATTTCGGCAACGACAATATCGCGCTCAAGGCCGATGACGCGGTCATCCTCGCGGTTCCGCCCTACGCCGCGGCGCCGCTCATTGACCAACTCGCCATGCCGACGGAGTTTCGCGCCATCGTCAACGCGCATTTCCGTATCGATCCGCCGCCGGCGCTACCGCCGATGCTCGGCGTTCTCAACGCGACGGTGGAGTGGATTTTCGCGTTTCCCGGCCGTCTCTCGGTGACCATCAGCGCCGGCGATCGCCTCATCGATACGCCACGGGAAGAACTGGCGAAGACGATCTGGGACGAGGTCGCGCGGGTGAGCGGCTTGCCCGCCGCGCTGCCGCCGTGGCAGATCGTGCGCGAACGGCGCGCCACCTTCGCCGCCACGCCGGCGCAGGACGCCAAGCGTCCGGGCGCCACAACCAAATGGCGCAATCTCGTTCTCGCCGGCGATTGGACAGACACCGGCCTGCCCGCTACCATCGAAGGCGCGATCCGATCCGGCAATCGTGCTGCTGACATGATCGCGAAATTATCATGATCGAAGACACGCTCGAACGTCACGGCCAAAGTGCGGCGCCTGCGCCATCGGCGCGCTCGCTCGACCCCACGCTCGAACAAGGGATCGAGGCGGCGACGCAGGCATTGTTCGCCTGTCAGCGTCCCGATGGTCATTGGGTCTTCGAGCTCGAGGCCGACGCGACCATTCCCGCGGAATATGTGCTGCTGCGGCATTATCTCGGCGAGCCGGTCGATGCGGCGCTCGAAGCCAAGATCGCCGTCTATCTGCGGCGCATCCAGGGCACGCATGGCGGCTGGCCGCTATTTCAGGACGGCGATCTGGATATCAGCGCGACCGTCAAGGCTTATTTCGCGCTCAAGATGATCGGCGATCCGATCGAGGCGGAGCACATGCGTCGCGCGCGCGAGGCGGTGCTCGCCCGCGGCGGCGCCGCGCGTGCCAACGTGTTCACGCGGATCATGCTCGCGCTGTTCGGATTCATCCCCTGGCGCGCCGTGCCGGTGATGCCGGTCGAGATCATGCTGCTGCCGAAATGGTTCCCGTTCCATCTCGACAAGATCTCGTATTGGAGCCGCACCGTCATCGTCCCGCTGCTGGTGCTGATGGCGAAGAAGCCGCAGGCGCGCAACGCCAAGGGCGTGCGCATCGACGAGCTTTTTCTCGAACCGCCGCAGAGCATCGGCCCGGCGCCCAAGGCGCCGCAGCAGAAGGCCTCCTGGTTCTGGTTCTTCCGCGGCGTCGACAACGTCCTGCGCGCGGCCGAGCCGTACTTTCCCAAGCGCACGCGTCAGCGCGCCATCGATCGCGCCGTCGCCTGGGTGAGCGAGCGTCTCAACGGTGAAGACGGGCTCGGCGCGATCTTCCCGGCAATGGCGAACAGCGTGATGATGTTCGCGGTGCTCGGCTATCCGCAGACCGATCCGCAGCGCGCCATCGCCCGCAAATCGGTCGAGAAGCTGTTGGCCGTCGGCGAGCACGAGGCCTATTGCCAGCCCTGCGTCTCGCCGATTTGGGACACCGGGCTCGTCTGCCATACCTTGTTGGAAGTCGGCGGCGAGCGCGCGTCTCGCCGAGGTCAAGCGCTCGCTCGATTGGCTTTTGCCCAGGCAAATCCTCGACGTGCGCGGCGACTGGATCGCGCGGCGCGGCGACATACGGCCCGGGGGCTGGGCGTTTCAATATGCCAACCCGCACTACCCGGACGTCGACGACACCGCGGTCGTCGCCATGGCCATGGATCGCCTGCAAGGCTTGTCCGGCCGCTCCGACTATCGCTCTTCGCTCGCTCGCGCGCGCGAGTGGATCCTGGGGATGCAGAGCGAGAACGGCGCCTGGGGCGCATTCGATGCCGATAACGAATATTACTACCTCAACAACATTCCCTTCGCCGACCACGGCGCGCTGCTCGATCCGCCGACCGAAGACGTCACCGCGCGCTGCCTGTCGATGCTGGCGCAGTTCGGCGAGACCGCCGGCAACAGCGCGGCGGTCGGCGCACGCCATCGATTATCTGCGCCGTGTCCAGCTGCCGGATGGCAGTTGGTACGGCCGCTGGGGCATGAACTACATCTACGGCACCTGGTCGGTGCTGTGCGCGCTCAACGCTGCCGGTCTCGATCATGGCGCGCCGGAGATGCGCAAGGCGGTGAGCTGGCTCGCGGCGATCCAGAACGACGACGGCGGCTGGGGCGAGGACGGCGCCAGCTACAAGCTCGACTATCGCGGCTACGAGCGCGCGCCCTCGACGGCGTCGCAGACCGCATGGGCGCTCCTTGGCCTCATGGCCGCGGGCGAGGTCGACCATCCGGCGGTTGCCCGCGGGATTCGCTATCTCGCCGACCGGCAGGGCGCCGACGGCTTCTGGAACGAGCCGCGCTACACGGCAACCGGCTTCCCGCGGGTGTTCTACCTGCGCTACCACGGCTACTCGAAGTTCTTTCCGCTGTGGGCCATGGCGCGTTACCGCAATCTCAAGAGCGGAAATGCGCGCACCATCGCGTACGGCATGTAGTCGCGACGGTCAGAGATCGGTCGACATCGCTAGCGGCGTTCGGCTGGACGGCTCGGCGAGTAAGCCGCAAGGGCGATGGAGGCCCGTTCCCCGCGGGCCGAAGGGCGACGATTTCTATGCACTGTAGCGAGACGGCAACAGCCTCGGGCCGCGTTGCGATAGTATTGTCAGAGGTTAGAAATGGCCGACAAACGGCGGGGAATTGTCGTTTCAGGGGGTCGTCGTGAAAAAAATTCTGCTGGGGTTTGCTGCCATCGCCACGCTGATTGGGACGCCTGCTCTGGCGGCTGACATGCCGTTGAAGGCGCCGCCGCCGCCGGCGCCGGTTATGAACCGGACCGGTTTCTACTTCGGCTTGGAGGGTCCCGTGCGGCGCAGGCGGAGGCACGCTGTTTTCTTCACCGACTGCATTGGCTCACCACCGAACGGGCGCGCCTCGGCGTGCTCGTCGCTGACGAGATGCTGCTCTACGTCACCGGCGGCGCGGCGGGCTCCGAAATCCGCGCCGGGCAGGTGTCGTGCGCGACGCGATCGCGGGCGCGATTGCGAGTTGCGGCACCCGCACCGAGTGGGCACCGACGGGCGGCCTTGGCGTCGAGGCGATATTCACACCGCACTGGTCGGCGAAAGTCGAGTGGCTCTACACCGGCTTCGGTACGCACCCATTCTACACCGTGATGATCCCGGTAAACGTCAAGGAAGACAACGTTAATATCATACGCGCCGGCATCAACTGGCACTGGAACTAAACCGCCACGGCAAAGCGGGCTGCTCCCGAGCCGTTGTCGGGTGTGTGGAACGCGGCTGCGATCGTCAGAACGGTGCGGCTTGCGGACACCACCCGATGCGAGATCGGCGGATGGTGTCGTCCCGTTGGCGCTCGTGGTTTATTTCATCGAGCGCCCGGACCGCTCAAAGCGCGATCAAGATCCGTTGAACGACAACGCTCAGGCCGCGCTGGCTGCCTTCGGCGCCTTTTCCCGCGCCTCGGCGGCGCGGATTTCCGACAGGCGCTGCTGCACCTGACCGTCGAAGACGTATTGCGCCGGCCGCTGGTTCGCCATGGAGATTTCCGGCGCCATTTCGCCTTCGGTCTTGACGCCGCGCCAGGCGACGGCCAGCGCCTTGAGCGGATGCTTCATCATCGCGTCGGCCGCGGTCGGCTCGTAGCCGCAATGCGCCATGCAGTTCGCGCATTTCTCGTAACGCCCGGTGCCATAGGCGTCCCAGTCGGTGGTCTCCATCAATTCCGTGAAAGTCTTGGCGTAGCCTTCGCCGAGCAGATAGCACGGCTTTTGCCAACCGAAGATATTGCGCGTGGGCATGCCCCACGGCGTGCAATGGAATTCCTGATTGCCGGCGAGGAAGTCGAGGAACATGCTGGAATGCGTCAGGTTCCACTTCTTGCCCTTGCCGAGCGCGAAGACGTTGCGGAACAGCTCCTTGGTTTTGCGGCGGCCGAGGAAGTGCTCCTGATCGGGCGCCCGCTCGTAAGCGTAACCGGGCGAGATCGAGACGCCGACGCCGAGCTGTTCGGTGAGATCGAGGAAAGCGGCGATGTCCGCGGCCGGATGGCCGTCGAAGATCGTGCAGTTGACGTTGACGGCGAAACCCTTGGCCTTCGCGGCCTTGATGGCGTCAACGGCCTTCTCGAAGCCGCCCGACATGCACACCGACTTGTCGTGATGGTGCTTGAGGCCGTCGAGATGCACCGAGAAGAACAGATAAGGCGACGGCTCGAACAGGTGCAGCTTCTTCTCCAGAAGGAGCGCATTGGTGCACAGCGAGACGAACTTCTTGCGCGCCACGATGCCCTTGACGATCTCGCCGATCTCCTTGTGGATCAGCGGCTCGCCGCCGGGAATGGCGACCATCGGCGCGCCGCACTCGTCGACGGCGTCGAGGCATTCCTGCACCGAAAGACGCTTGTTCAGGATCGCGTCGGGATAATCGATCTTGCCGCAGCCGACGCACTCGAGATTGCAGCGGAACAACGGTTCCAGCATGAGCACGAGCGGGTAGCGCTTGCGCCCGGCCAATCGTTGCCGCAACACGTAAGAGCCGACGACGGCCTTCTGTCGTAGAGATACACCCACGATCTTTTCCTTCTTTGCTTTTGTCCTTGCGTCCGGCGGAGCGCCGCTGGCTAGACCTTTGCCGTCGCCCGGCTGGCCGTTAAGCCATCGGTCAGTTCGGGCGGCAAGCGAAATTCGATGGTCTCCTGCCGGCCGGTCAGCTCGCTGACCTCGACCGGACCGAGCCGGCGCAGCCCGTCGATGACATCCTCGACCAGCACTTCCGGCGCCGAAGCGCCGGCGGTGATGCCGACGGTGTGCGCGCCGTTGAACCAATCCGGCTGCAGCTCGCTGCCGTCGGCGATCAGATAGCAGGGCGTGCCGGCTTCATTGCCGATCTCGCGCAGCCGGTTGGAGTTGGAGCTGTTCTTGGCGCCGACAACGAGGATAACGTCCACGAGCTTGGAAAGTTCGCGCACCGCCGTCTGCCGGTTCTGCGTGGCGTAGCAGATGTCGCGGGTCTCCGGTCCGACGATGTCGGTGAAGCGGCGATGCAAGGCGGCGATGATGCCGCGCGTATCGTCGACGCTCAGCGTCGTCTGCGTGACATAGGCGACCGGCGTGTCCGCCGGAATGGCGAGCGAGTCGACGTCCTTCTCGGTCTGCACCAGGGTCACGGGCTCGGAGATCTGGCCCATGGTGCCCTCGACCTCCGGATGGCCGGCATGGCCGATAAGAATGAGCCGGCGTCCCTGTCCGACGTAGCGCTTGCCCT
This sequence comes from uncultured Alphaproteobacteria bacterium, assembly GCA_963695665.1. GTDB lineage: Bacteria > Pseudomonadota > Alphaproteobacteria > Rhizobiales > Xanthobacteraceae > BOG-931. The sequence goes on along the minus strand of CAVOHL010000002.1, from coordinate 18,878 downwards.
GATTGTGCACCTTGGTGACCAGCGGGCAGGTGGCGTTGAGCACCGGCAGCTCGCGCGCCGCCGCTTCCTCCTCGACGCTTTTGGCCACGCCGTGGGCGCTGAAGATGGTGACGGCATTGGGCGGAACCTCGGAAAGGTCCTCGACGAAATGCGCGCCCTTGGCCTTGAGGCTCTCGACCACATGCTTGTTGTGGACGATCTCGTGGCGCACATAGACCGGCGGGCCGTACTTCTGCAGAGCACGCTCGACAATCTCGATGGCACGGACGACCCCCGCGCAAAATCCGCGAGGTTGAGCGAGTATCACCTTCATCAATGGCCTCCAGGCCGGTGCCGGACTGCGGCTTTGCGCCGCAAGAGCCCCCGGGCGACCGCCCGCTTGCTCCCCGTCCAATACTTTGGCCATAACGCCGTGACAACCAAATTGGCCACGACCCCGCGGCAATCAAGCCCCAATCTTAATGACTGACGCCTGGTCATGGCCTGTTAGGCCGGCACTTTTGGGTGGAACCGCGTTGCTTGTCTAGCCCGTTTTGCCCCGCAAATGCCGGCATTTACGAAGCACGTGCGCCCGGCAAGTTTCATGCTATGCTAGGAAAATATCCACAATTTCACTTTTGCGGCGTTTCAGGGCATCTAGGGCCGCCGATTGTCCGGGAGATTTCATGAAAGAGGTGTGCTCGGTTGCGCCGCGATGGCAAGTCCGTCGCTTACGGGGCGTTGCGCCGCCGGCGCGACGGCCACCTGATCCTGCGTGCGTCCGCCTCATTTTTCCGCCTCACCAACTCGTTTGACCGCTGATACTCTATGAAGACGCTCACCGCTTTCGTCGTCCGCACAATTCGCCTTTGCACGCGCTACGCTTGGTGGGTCATTGCCGGAGCGATCGTTCTCACCATCCTTTGCTCATGGTATGCCGCGACGCATTTCTTGCTGACGACCGACATCAACCAGCTCATTTCCACCAACAGCATCTGGCGGCAGCGGGAATTGGCGTTCGAAAAGGCCTTTCCCCAATACCAGACGATCATTGCCGTCGTCGATGCACCGACGGCTGAGTTTGCCGACGAGGCGACCGCGGCGCTGATCGGTCGCTTGTCGCAGCAGAAGGATCTTTTCCGTTCGATCGAGGAGCCGCAGGGCGGTTCGTTCTTCGCCCAGCACGGCCTTCTGTTCGAGCCGGCCGAGCAACTCGCGCCGCAGATGAAGATGCTGACCCAGGCGGAGCGCCTGCTGCAGAACCTCGCGTCCGATCCCAGCCTCGGCGGCGTCATCCGCGGACTGCAGTTCGGCCTGATCGGCGTGCAGGGCGGCCAGATCACGCTCGACCAGATGACTTGGGCGATGACGCTTGCTGCCGACACGCTCGATCAGGTCAACGCCAACCGGCCGGCGAGCTTTTCCTGGCACGCGCTCGCCCAGGGCCAAGTGCCGAAACCCAATGACCTGCGGCGGTTCCTGCGCGTTCGCGCGGTGCTCGACTTTACCGCGCTCGAGCCCGGGCTCAAGGCAAGCGATGCCATTCGCCGCGCCGCCGACGAACTCAATTTCGCGTCTGCCTATCAGGCGCGCGTGCGCCTGACCGGCCCGGTGCCCATGGCCGACGAAGAGTTCGCCACCATCAAGGAAAACGCGGCGCTCAACGCCACCGTCACCATCGCGGTGGTGCTGTTCATTCTCTGGCTGGCGCTGCGCTGGTTCCGCATCATCTTCGCCGTGTTCGTGTGCCTGGTTGTCGGGCTTTCGATCACCGCGGCGGTTGGCATGATGATGGTCGGCACGCTCAATTTGATCTCGGTCTATTTCGCCGTGCTGTTTGTCGGCCTCGGGGTCGATTTCGGCCTGCAGTACAGTGTGCGTTACCGGGCCGAGCGGCACGAGGTTGACGGCCTGCACGAGGCGCTGCTGCACGCCGGCCGGCGCGCCGGCGCGCCGCTGACGCTCGCCGCGCTCGCCACGGCTGCGGGCTTCCTGTCGTTCCTGCCGACCGCGTATCGCGGCCTGTCCGAGCTCGGATTGATCGCCGGTGTCGGCATGTTGATCGCGTTCCTCACCAGCATCACGCTGTTGCCGGCGCTGCTGAGCAAGCTGAAGCCGCGCAGCGAGCCGCAGCACCTCGGCTATGCGGTTCTCGCGCCGGTCGACAGCTTCCTGGAGCGGCACCGCACGTCGATCCTCATCATCACCGCCCTCGTCGTGGTCGGGGCGTCGCCGCTGTTGTTCTGGCTGCGGTTCGATTTCAATCCGATCAATCTGCGCAGCCCCAAGGTCGAATCGGTCGCGACCTATATCGAGCTCGAGCAAGACCCGGACAGCAGCGCCAACAATATCGGGGCGCTGGAGCCGTCGCTCGCCGCGGCAGACGAGGTGGCCGCCAAGCTGCGGGCGTTACCGCAGGTCGCGCGCGTGGTGACGCTGTCGACCTTCATTCCCGATCACCAGGAGCAGAAGCTGCCGCTGATCGAGGAGACGGAAAAGGCGCTCCACGCCAGCCTGTACCCGAAGGCGCCGAGCCAGCCTCCGACCGACGCGCAGGACGTCGGCATGCTCAATTCGACCGTCGCCGCGCTCAATCGGCTCGCCGGCGACGGCACCGGCCCCGGCGCCAAGGCGGCGCGGCGCCTTGCCGCCGACATGACCACGCTGGCGAACGCCGACCAGGCGGCGCGCCAACGCGCCGAGGTGGCGTTCGTGCAGCCGTTACGGACCGCGCTCGACGATCTGCGCAATCTCCTCAAGGCGCAGGAGGTCACCCGCGACAATCTTCCGCCCGACCTGGTGCATCAATGGGTGACGCCGGACGGCCAAGCGCGGCTCGATATCGCGCCGAGCGGCAACGTTAATGACAATGCGACGGTGCAGGCGTTCGCGCAGGCGGTCCAGAGCGCCGAGCCCAACGCCACCGAGGGACCGATTTCGATCCTGCAGGCGCGCCGCACGGTCATCACCGCCTTTCTCCAGGCCGGCGGCTGGGCGCTGCTTTCGATCGCCGTGCTGTTGTGGATCACGCTTCGCCGTATCGGCGATGTGTTGTTGACGCTCATCCCGCTGTTGGTGGCCGGCCTGGTCACGCTGGAGATTTGCGTGGTGATCGGCCTTCCGCTCAACTTCGCCAACATCATCGCGCTGCCGCTGCTCCTGGGCGTCGGCGTCGCCTTCAAGATCTACTACATCATGGCCTGGCGCGAAGGGCAGACCAACCTGTTGCAGTCGGTGCTCACCCGCGCCGTGACCTTCAGCGCGTGTACGACCGCCACCGCCTTCGGCAGCCTCTACTTTTCAAGCCACCCCGGCACCTCCAGCATGGGCAAGCTTCTCGCCATATCGCTGTTGACGACGATGGCGGCGGCGGCGCTGTTCCAGCCGATTCTGATGGGCAAGCCGCGCACGGACAGCCACGGTCACCCGCTGGCGTGACCGCCGAGCCTCAGTGCTTGCCTCAGTGCTTGGCGCGTTCTCCGGCTTCGGCGGCATCTGTGATTTACGCGGATGCGCGGCAGGTTTCGGATTGATCGAAGGATCGAGCTCGTTGTAGGCGGTGTCCGGCAGGCGCGTCCAATATTGATTGCGTCCCAGGAGCGAGATGCCGAGATAGCCGCGCACCACCAGCGTCTGGCCGTCGGGCGCGAGCGTCATCATCGCGCTGTAGACATTGCCGTCGCGCGGATCGAGGATGCTGCCGTCCTCGTACGTCAAACCTTCCTGCTTCATGCCGCGGATGATCTCGAGGCCGAGCCACGGCTTGTTGTGCCGGTCGTCCCGGCATTGAGCGCAGGCCACGTTCGGATCCTGGCCCGGCTGCATGAACATCTTGGCGATGATCCCGTCATAGACGCCGTCATGATCTCTGATGAGAAACCAGCCGGTCGGCTGCCCGGTTTCCTCGTCGGTCGCTTGCCAAAGACCGGACGCGGTCAGCGCGGCAGGCTGCGTGCCCACGGCCTGAGCGGCGGCGATCAGCGACAGGAGTGCGGCAAGGGCGGTCACGATTTTTGCTCGCATCGTCGATTCTCCATAAAGGACGCCCACCCCAACCCGCTCCCCGATTGGTGAACGATTTTACAGCAACGACCGTGCTGCTCAAGGCGGGGCCAAGCAACGAAATCTTGCAACGGCGAATGGCGGCGGAATTTTGAATTTGATGTAAAGTCGTGTCGCCGCGGCGGCGGGAATTCGGCGGCTTTTCGCCGTGACTGCGGCTCTCGTCGCGCCGCCAGCTCTGGAAGACGTCAGTCGCGCCACCATCGACGTGGACGGGGAGAAGACAATCATGGCAGCCAAGGTCATCATCAGCTGCGCGATCACCGGCTCGATCCACACGCCGACGATGTCGGAGGCGCTGCCGATCACGCCCGATCAGATCGCGACGCAGGCGATCGACGCCGCGGCGGCCGGCGCCGCGATCCTGCACCTGCATGCGCGCGACCCGAAGGACGGGCGGCCGTCGCCGGACCCGAAGATCTTCCTGCAGTTCCTGCCGCGCATCAAGCAAAGCTGTGACGCCGTCGTCAACATCACCACCGGCGGCGCCGTGACCATGACCGTGGAGCAGCGCATCGCCGCGGCGCAGGAATTGTCGCCGGAGATGTGCTCGCTCAACATGGGATCGATGAATTTCGCGCTCTACCCGATGGCGCGGCGCTACAAGACCTGGAAGTATGATTGGGAGGAAAGCTACCTCACCAATTCCGACGCCTACATCTTCCCGAATACGTTTCGCGATATCGAGAAGATCTACAAGACATTGGGCGAGGGGCAGGGCGTCAAGTTCGAGCACGAGTGCTACGACACCGGTCACCTCTATAACCTCGCCCATTGCATCGACCGCGGCTGGTTCAAGCCGCCGGTCTTTGTGCAGCTCATCTTCGGCATCCTCGGCGGCATCGGCGCCGAGCTCGACAATCTTCTGTTCATGAAGCGCACCGCCGACCGGCTGTTCGGCGACCAGTATCTGTGGTCGGTGCTCGCCGGCGGCCGTCATCAGATGAATTTCTGCACCAACGCCGCGATGATGGGCGGCAATGTGCGCGTCGGCCTTGAGGACTCGCTCTATATCGGGCCGGGAAAGCTGGCGAAAAGCAATGCCGAGCAGGTGGCGAAAATCCGCCGCATCGTCGAGGAGCTCGGCTTCGAAATCGCGACGGCGAGCGAGGCGCGCGCCACGCTCGGCCTCAAAGGCGCCGACCGGGTGAAATTCTGACCGCGCGCGGGGGCGGCGCGGCGGAACAACAATCAAATGGTGGGCGGTACAGGATTTGAACCTGTGACCCCATCCATGTCAAGGATGTGCTCTCCCACTGAGCTAACCGCCCGATCAGTGACCTGGATGTAGCGTCGCGCCTCCGGCGGGGTCAAGCCCGGCCGGAGGCAAGCAAGCGATGCAAGCGGATGATGGCGCGCGCCCTCAGGCGGTCACATGCCTTCCGCTTTCTTGCGCTTGTTGCATTCGCTCCAATATTGCGGCCACTTCATTCCCGGCGGCCTCGTTCCGGCTGCCTTCGCGGCTTTCCACTCGGCGCCGCAAGCGCGCTCGCGCGCGTATTCGGCCTGACGTCCGCCGGACACCGGCTTTTTCTCGCCGGCAGCGGTTGCGGGCGTCGGGGCCGGCTTTTCGGCCGCCGGCGGGGGCGCGGCTGCCGGAGGGGCGCCCTCCGACATGCACTGCTTGCTGAAGTCGCGATATTTCATGCCGTTGGTCTGGTTCGCCGCCTTCATCTCCTGCCACTGGGCGGCGCACTCTTTCATGGTTTTGGCGCCCGCCGGCACGGATAGGGCGGCGAACGCTGCAAGACAGACTCCCGACGCGATCAAGAGGCGGGTTTTCATGACGACAAGTCTCCTGTGCCAAGGACTAAGATTTGCCAAGGACTCAATCTTCCAAGCACTCAATTTGCCAAGGATTTGGATTTGCCAACCACTCAAATTTGCCGAACGCTTAAGTCACGGCGCGCCGCGCTCGCGGCGCCGCGGGTTCAGTCACCGGTTGCGTCCGTTACGCACTTCTTGGTGAAGCTCGTCTTCGCCGCCCCGGCGAGTTTCTTGTCGGCGGCCTGCGAGTCGCAACTCGCCTGCGCATCCTTCGAGCATTTGGTCATGAAGCTGGTCAACGCGGCGCCGGCGAGCTTCTTGGCGCCGGCCTGATCCTTGCAGCTGTCCGCCATGGCGGTGCCCACGAGACAAAACGAAGCGAGGATTATTGCGATCGTCTTCATGTTCCACTCCCTATTTCGATCCATTCGGCGTTGCAACAAATCGAGCGCAAGCAGACCGCTCTACGAGAGTCTACGATGCCTTCAGCGTGCCGTTCGGCGACGCCTTGTCGACGATCTCCGGCAGATATTGCGCCAGCAATTTGAGCGTCTCGTCGACGGGCAGTCCGAGATGGCGGGCGAACTCCTGCACCTGGGCGTTGCCGAGCACCGCTTTCAACTGATCCGCGGTGATCGGCATATTGGTGCCGTTGCCGAGCCACGACTTGACCTGGGGACCGAGGCCGCCTTGTTCCAGCGCCGCGACCAGCCCGTTGAGATCGTGGTATTGGGTCTGCGCCAGCACGGCGTTGACGACCCCCGGCAATGCCGACGCTTCGACCTGGCCGAGGGCACCCTTGAGACTGTCCAGCAAACCCACGATGTCCTCCCTTGCGCAGACGAAGACTGCGCTACGCCGAACTGCGTCGAAACCACGTCGCGAGCTTAATCGAACTCAGCCGGCCGCACCAGTGGTCGGCTGTCGGCTCCAGCCAATTTGCGCTTTATTTTCGCAGTTCGTCATTTTCGCAGTTCGTCTGGGACCTTGCCGCCATTGTCCGCAAGCTTCTGCATGACCTGCTTATGCAGCCAGATATTCATCGTGGCGCTGTCGTTGGTATCGCCGGTGTAGTGGAGTTCTCCGGCCAGCGCCTTGCGCGCCGCCAGGCTGCTGTCGAGGTTCAAGAGCTTCATCAGGTCGACGATCGAGTGGCGCCAGTCGAGCTTTTCCTTGCTCTTCGCCGCCAGCTTGGTGAGGACGTCGGCAACATCGACCTGCGTCGCGGGCTTCGCCGCCGGCGATGCCGGCGCGGATGACGGCGCGGCGGCCGGTGCCGATGGCGCGGCCGGGGCCGCCGGCGTGCCAGCGGGCGCGGCGCCGGCGTGACCGAATATCGTCGATATGATTTTTCCAAGAATGCTCATTGCAACCTCCCTCGATGTGTTCGTTGCAGGACGCATCTTATCGCATTGGCGCTGTCGCAATAATGTGGCGGTGCGGGCGAGCGGACAACCGCCAGGGCGTTGGCGACCCTGCGAGGCGCCGACGAGCATCGCGCCGGTTCAGGCCGTCCGTCGGGGTGCGAACAAACCGTAAGCCGCGATCGCCGCAAGCGCGAGCGAGATGAGCACGTTATAGCCGGCAAGCGACAGGCCGAGGAAACGCCACGCCGCCTCGTCGCAACGCACGACGCGGATCGACTGCAGCTGGTCGATGAGCGCGCCCTTGGCGGTGAAATCGGTCACCGGGCCCGAGCAATCCGTGGGGCCGGCCCACCAGTGCCATTCCACGCCGGAATGATAGGCGCCGAGCGCCGCGCCGGCGAGGGCGGCGAGGAGGATGGCGAGGAAGCCGACGGCAATGAGCTGCCGCGGCGCGTGCACCAATGCCGCGATCGCGATCAACAGCGCCAGCGGGACGACGATATGATAGGGCAGGCGCTCCTCGAGGCAGAGCGGACAGGGCGGCAGCTTGAGCACATATTGGAAATACCACGCGCCGAGGAGCGTCGCGGCGGCAAGCGCGAAGACTGCGAGCGCCGCCGCCACGGCCGGCTCGCGGCGAAGATGCTCGCTCCACGTCGCTTTCATCCCGGCCTCGTTGCCATGTCACCCGCCGCCGGCAGCAATTTGCCGATCCTGAAGGTCGATGCAAGCCTGAAGGTTGATGCAAGTCCGGCGCGGCGCCGACGCGTCGGGTTGTGATTTTCTTTTTGCCCGGAGTTGCCGCGGCGGATATAGGTAGCGGCCTAAGCCCGTGTGGCGGAACTGGTAGACGCGCACGACTCAAAATCGTGTTCCGCAAGGAGTGGGGGTTCGATTCCCTCCACGGGCACCAGAGCTGCAGGAATTTGAGGCGCTACTGCGCCTGTCGCAGCTCCGGACGCGCGTCGAGCCGCGCCTCGTTGAGCCGATGAATGGCAAAGCAGACGACCGCGCCGACGGCGAACGGCAGCGCCGACCACATATAAAGCCGCTCGACCGGCAGGCCGACGAACAGTGCGCCGACGAGCGGGCCGACGATCGATCCGAGCCGGCCGAGGCCGAGCTGCCATCCCGAGCCGTTGGCGCGCAGCGAAGTCGGGTAGAGCATCGCGCCGACGGCATTGATGCCGATCTGGATGCCGACCACCAGGAAGCCGGCGCAGAACGTCGCCGTCAGCAGCGCACTTTCCGAATGCAGCCCGGCGAAGCCGATCGAGGCGACGAGCGGGGTGGCGAGCACGAACAGGATGGAAACGCCGAGGAAGCGCCGCCGCTGCACCCACCAGCACAGCGTCAGCGCGCCGACCGCGCCGCCGCCCTGCAGGAGCGCACCGGCGAGCGCGCCGGTTGCCGGCGGCAGCTTCGCGCTCGCGAGCAGCGTCGGCGTCCAGCTGATCAGGAAGAAGAAGCCCATGAGATTGAGGGCAAACAACAGCCAGGTGAGCGGCGTGATCAACCACAGGCCGTTGCGGAACAGATAGATCGGATTGGAGGCGGGAGACTGCTTCTCGTCTTCGATGACAAAGCGGGCGTTGGCCGGCAAGCCGGGACGGATGGCGGCGATGACCCGCGCCAAATTTCGCCGCTGGCTCTCGTGCAGCGCCATGTATTTGATCGATTCCGGAAGGCCGACGATCGCCGCAAGCGCGATCAACACCGGCACGACGCCGCCGATCTGGAACAGGGCCGGCCAGCCATAATGCGGAACGAGCGTCGCACTGGCAAAGCCGGCAAGGGCGCCGCCCAGCGGCACGCCGCTCATGGCGACAATGGCGAGCGTCGCACGCAGGTGCCGCGGCGCCGATTCGGCGTTGATCGCCACCACATTGGGGATGACGCCGCCGATGCCGAACCCGGCAGCGAGCCGCAGCCAGAACATTTGCGTGAGATCGGTCGAATAGGCGGCGGCGAAAGTAAGGACGCCGAACAGGAGGCTGGCGCCGATCAGCGCCGCCTTGCGCCCGTGCCGGTCGCCGATCCAGCCGAACAGCGCCGAACCGAACAGGACGCCGATATTGCTGGCGCTGAGGACCGGGCCGAGCGCGCTGCGCTCGACGCCCCAGGACGCGACCAGATGCGGGGCGGCAAACGAGATGGCGCCGATGTCATAGCCGTCGATGAGCGCAATCAGGATCGACCAGACGAGCATCCTGATCTGGAATGAGCCGAGGCCGTGCTCGTCGAGCAGGCGCGAAACCTGGATCTCGGTCTCGCCGCCCATCGCTTTCCCCCGGCCGCTCGATTGTTCCCGGATTTCGCGGAGCTCGTCGTCGGACCAGCCGGCACAAGCCGGACCGTCGGCTCAATCCGGCCTGCTGACAACGCTTACGGATCGAGTTCGGTATCCCAATAGAGATAATCGAGCCAGCTCTCGTGCAGGTAGTTCGGCGGGAACAGCCGGCCGTTGCGGTGCAGGTGCTGCACCGTCGGCTGGAACGGCCGCTGCGAGGGCCACATCTTCGATTCTTCCGGCGTCAGATTGCCCTTGCGCAGATTGCACGGCGAGCAGGCGGCGACGACATTGATCCAGGTCGTATGCCCGCCGCGCGAACGCGGCAAAAGATGATCGAAGGTCAGGTCGTCGCGCGTGCCGCAATACTGGCAGGAGAAGCGGTCGCGCAGGAACACATTGAAGCGCGTGAACGCCGGATGCGTCGAGGGCTTCACGAAGGTCTTGAGCGACACCACGCTCGGCAGCTTCATCTCGAAGCTTGGGCTGTGCACGGAGCGGTCGTAATTGGCGACGATATTCACCCGCTCGAGAAACACCGCCTTGATCGCGTCCTGCCACGACCACAGCGACAGCGGGTAGTAACTCAGCGGCCGGAAATCCGCATTGAGAACGAGAGCCGGCCACCCGGATGGCGATACATGAGCGTGCAAGACGACGCCCCTTACCTCGACTCGAAGCCGCACCGCGGCGATGGCGCTAGTTTATAGGCAGACGTGACAGGATTGTGAAGCCCGGTCCGGGGGTTATGGCTGCCGGCCGCATCCGGCGTCGGTTAGAATCCGGCGAGGCGCACGACGATCCGGCGAGGTGTGCGCTCGCGGGAACCTTTGCCGGCCTGCTGCATCTAACAGCAAACGTGCGTGATCGAGGCCTGACATGCCGACAAAACACGTCAAGACGATCCCGCTTGCCGCCGAGGAGGAACTCCTCATTCGCGCCCGGCGCCGCGAAGAGGCGGCGGTCAGGGCGATCATTCGAGCGAACAACCGGCGGCTTTTTCGCCTCGCCCGCTCGATCGTGAAGGATGACGGTGAAGCCGAGGACGTGGTGCAGGAAGGCTATGTTCGCGCTTTCACCCGGCTCGGCCAATTTCGCGGCGAGTCGAGTCTGAGCACCTGGCTGACGCGAATCGTGATCAACGAAGCGCTCGGCCGCCTGCGCCGTCGGCGCAAGACGGTCGATTGGGAGAGTGTCGAAACCAAGCAGGGCGGCGAGGCGCAGATCATTCCCTTCCCTTCATCTCAGCCGGATCCCGAACGCACCATGGCTCAACATCAGATTCACCAGATACTCGAACGCGCGATCGACGCGTTGCCCGAGCCATTCCGCGTCGTCCTGGTGGCGCGGCTGGTCGAAGAAATGAGCATCGAGGAAACCGCCGACCTCCTCGATCTTCGGCCCGAGACGGTAAAGACACGGCTGCATCGCGCTCGGCTGTTGTTGCGCGACGATCTCGAACGACAAGTCGGGCCGATGCTGACCGACGTGTTTCCGTTCGACGGAGCGCGCTGCGAGCGCATGGCCGACGTGGTGATCGCGAGGCTCGCTCTCGCCGGATGAACTCTCAGGATGAATCTTGGGAACCTTTGCGCCGCTGCCGCATCCAATGGCGGTGCGAAACAGGGCGGCCAGTTCGGCCGCAACAGGAGATTCATCATGCTGTTCGTCAGAATTTCCGGCACGCTCGCGGCCTTGCTGCTGGCGTCCGGCATCGCCTATGCGCAAGGCAAGCCGACCGATCCGCAGATCGCGCACATCGCCTATACGGCCGGCCAGCTCGACATCGAGGCCGCCCAGCAGGCGTTGCAGAAGAGCAAGAACAAAGAGGTGCGCGACTTCGCCACGAACATGGAAAGCGACCACAAGGCGGTGAACGACAAGGCGCTGGCCTTGGTGAAGAAGCTCAACGTCAAGCCGGAGGACAACGACACCAGCAAGGCGCTCACCAAGCAGGCGGCCGACAAGCGCGCCGAGCTTGCCAAGCTGAGCGGCGCCGCCTTCGACAAGGCCTACATCGACAACGAGGTCGCCTATCACAAGACGGTCAATGGCGCGCTGGAAAGCACGTTGATCCCGGCGGCCACCAATCCCGAGCTCAAGGACCTGCTCACGACCGGCCTGAAGATCTTTCAGGGGCATGAGCAGCATGCCGAACACGTCGCGGCCGAGTTCAAATAGGCCGCCGCGATGGATCGCCTAGCGATCGTCCGGACACTCGGCGCGCTCGTTCTCGCCGTCATGGCGGGATCGGCGCGCGCCGAGATCATTCAAATCAAGATGGAGAAGCTCAGCTTCGTGCCGACCCAAGCGTCCGCACATGTCGGCGACACGATCGAATGGGTCAACGCCGACTTCGTCGCCCACACGGCGACGGCGCGCAACGGCGCCTGGGACGTCATGATCCCGGCCAACGCCACCAAGAGCGTTGTTCTCAAGACCGAAGGAACGGTGGATTTTTACTGCAAGTTTCACCCGAATATGACGGGTCAGATTTCCGTCGCCAAATGAGCCTGAGCGAGGTCGCGTCAGCTCCGGCTCAAAAATCTCCGCGCCAGGAATTCACCGCCATGGCGCAGGCCCTCAGCGTCGATACCGTGGCCGACGCCGGCGGAGAGATGCCATTCGACCGGCACGCCGATCGCGGAGAGGCCCTGCGTGGCCTGGAACAGCGCCTGCGGCGGAATGAGGTCGTCCTGGTCGCCGTGCACCAGGAGCACCGGCGGGCGCGATTTGATCTCAGCGGCGAAGGCTTCGACATTGTTGTCCGGCGGCAGCACCAGAAGGCCGGAATAGCCGACGATCGCCGCCGGCGACACCGCGCGGCGCAGACCGACATGCAACGCCATCATCGTTCCCTGGCTGAAGCCGACCAGCGCCAGCGCCGCGGGCGGCAGCTCGTGGCGGAGAAGCTCGGCGTCGAGAAAACGCTCCAGGCCCGGCGCCGCCTGGGTGACGCCGCGCCAGCGTTCGTTCGGATCGCGGAAGGTCAGGCCGAACCATTGCCGCCCGACCGGCGCCTGGCCGCACGGCTCGGGCGCATGCGGGGAGGCGAACGCCGCCTGCGGCAGATATTCCTGCCAGGCGCGGCCGATCTCGATCAGATCGTTGCCGTCGGCGCCGTAGCCGTGCAGGAACACCACGAGCTGTCGCGCGGACCCGGAGCGCGGCGCGAGCCGCGGACCATCAAGCTCAACGGCCATTGGCGCTCCGTGGGTCATGGCGCTGCGTCAGCGCACCGAACAGCAGGCCGATCGTCGCCCACATGATGAATTGCGCGCCGATCGAAGCGACCCGGAATTGCCAGAGGACGGCGGCGGGAAACTGGTCGGGCACTTCGTCGATCGCCGGCAGCACGAACGCCGCGAGAGCAACCAGCGCGACATAGCATCCGGCGGCGATGACGGTCGCATTCCAGTCGCCGAGCCGGGGAACCAGCAGGCGCTTGAGCGAGACCGAGGCGACCATCGCCACAAGCGAAAGCGCGATCATGATGAAGTAGAGCGCGGTGCGCAGCCCGATCGTTTCCGCGTCTCCGACCGCCGGAGGGCTCGCCGGGTATTTCAGGCTCGGCACGAGATAGACGACGACGAAACCGATCGTCGCCAGCAGCGCCGCCATCGCCTGCGGCGACAGGCCGGCGCCGACGCGGCCATAGCGCGAAGGCGAAGGCGAGGCCGAACAGGCCGCCGAACGCCGCGCAGTAGACGAGGACGCCGGTGAACAGGCCGATGCCGGCCTGCACCGGGCGGCTGACCAGTTCGCGCTGTTCGTCGGTCGCGCGTGCGCCGGCCTTCTCGCCGGCGGCTTCGCCGTCTTCCAACTGCGTCTCAAATAACAGCGCGCGGTCGAGTTGCGGCTCGCCGTAGAGTTTCAAGAAGCCAAAGGAGACGAGGCCCGCGACGATGCCGACAAGCATGCCGCGGACGAGAAGCGTCCTGACCATGCGGAAACGCTCGTGTCAGTGACAGGGAAAGCCGAGCAGGTGCCGCCCGTCATGCACGAACTCGTGCACATACATGCCGCTGATGAGCGAGGTCGCTCCCTGTTCCGCGCCGACGAAATAAATCGCCAGCAAGAGAATGAGGCCGGCGAAGATGGCCCACGGAAGCCATTCGCGAAGCGGTATGGCGGCCGCCGGCAATGCCGGCGCGAATGTTGTGGTGGTCATCTCGCTCTGTCCTGAGATCGCGGGTGCGACGGAAGCATAGGGATACGTGCCGCGTTGTCAACGAACCGGCTTGGCGCGTGGTTTCGGTTTCTTGTCGCCCTTGGCGGCGGCCGGTGATTTGGCCGCCAGCGTGGCGGCGCGATAATAAGTCCACAGGATCCGGGCCGCCACCGCGCGCCACGGCCGCCAGGCGTCGGCCATCGCCAGCCATCTCCTTGGCGGTCGGCCGGGCGGGGAGGGCAAAGGCAAGCCGCGCGGCTTCCTGCAGCGCGAGGTCGCCCGCCGGCCAGGCGTCGGCATGGCCGAGGCAGGAGAGGAGATAGATGTCGGCGGTCCACGGGCCGATGCCGTGCACGGCGGTAAGCATAGCGTGGGCGGTGTCGGCGGGAAGCTCGGCGAGGCTCGCGAGCTCAAGCTCGCGGCGCTCGATGGCGCGGGCGATCGCCTTGAGGGTACGGATCTTGGGCGCGGAGAGGCCGAGCCGCGCCAGGCGAGCCGGCCGGGCGCGCAGGATGGCCTTAGGCTCGAACGGGTCGAACGCCGCTTCGAGGCGTCCCCAGATCGCGTTGGCGCTCGCGGTCGACAATTGCTGCGCCATGATGATGGCGGCAAGCCCCGAGAAGCCGTCCGCCCGCCGTCGCAGCGGCGGCCGCCCTGCCGCGGCCAAGATTGCGATGAACCGTGGATCGGCCAAGCGCAACGCCGCAAGGCCGGCGTCGAGATCGGCATCGGTATGAATGTGGGACTGCATTTCGTGGGGCTCGGCGTCTCCGGGAGCGGCCGCGGACTGTCGGCCGTCGCTATGCGGCGATGGGCTATGGGGTGATGGATTGACCGCGGCCGGCCGGTCAACCTCGAAGTAACGAGAAGCGTAGCGTCGATGTATATCCGCGTCCTTCGTTTCGCGCCGAGCCCGAACGGGTATCTGCATCTCGGCCACGCCTATTCGGCGCTGCTCAATCACGACATGGCGCGCGAGCAGGGCGGGCGGCTCCTCCTGCGCATCGAGGATATCGACGCGTCGCGCTGCCGGCCGGAATACGAGGCGGCGATCTACGAGGATCTCGACTGGCTCGGCATTGCCTGGCAGCTGCCGGTGCGGCGGCAGAGCGAGCACTTCGCCGATTACGAGGCGGCGCTCGCCAAGCTCGAGGCGCAGGGGCTGATCTATCCGAGCTTCGAGAGCCGTAAAGAGATCGCCGCGCTCGTCGCCGAGCGCGACCAGCGCGGCCGCTGGCCGCGCGATCCCGACGGCGCGCCGCTTTATCCCGGACGCGCCCGCAAGCTGTCGCCCGCCGAGCGGGAGCGGCGGCGCAAAGCCGGCGAGCCATACGCGCTGCGGCTCGGCGATGGATGCGGCCGCCGCGCGGGCCGGTACGCTCACCTGGAGCGAGACCGGCGTCGGGCCGCAAGGGCAAGCCGGCCTCGTCGCCGCGGTGCCGCAGATGTGGGGCGACGTCGTGCTCGCGCGCAAGGAGGTGCCGACCAGCTATCACCTCGCGGTCGTGCTCGACGACGCCTTCCAGGGCGTGAGCGAGGTGGTGCGCGGGCAGGACCTGTTCTGGTCGACCGGCGTGCATCGGCTGCTGCAGGCGCTGCTCGGCCTGCCCGAGCCGGCCTATCATCACCATCGGCTCGTTCTCGATGCCGACGGCCGCAAGCTGGCCAAATCGACGCAGGCGACGAGCCTGCGCGAGCTGCGCGCCGCCGGCGCGGCGCCGGTGGATATCAGGCGCATGGTCGGGCTGGGGCGCTGAATTTGTTTTATCCGGCCGGCGGCCATGCCATGCTTGCTTGCGGTGGCTGAGGGGCTGCCAATGTCGCAAGTGAAATTGTCCCGAGTGAAACCGGCGCGCGTGAAGTCCAAACAAAAATCCGCCGCCAAGCCGGCGCGCCGCGGCGCGTCGCGCGGCAAGCCGGCGGCCGCCGGCAACGACGCCGCGCTCGCCGCGTTCGCCCACGACTTCCGCACCGCGCTCACCGGCATCCTCGCGCTCGGCGAGCTCCTCGCCAGCTCCAATCTCGGCGAGCGCGAGCGGCTTTGGGCCGCGGGCATCAAAGGCAGCGCCGAGCATCTCGGCGCGCTCACCACGCTGGTGATCGACGCCGCCAAAGCCGATGCCGGCGGCATCACGCTGCAGCGCGAGGCCTTTTCGCCGCGCCGTCTCCTCGAGGCCTTGGCGCAATCGCTCGCCGCGCGCGCCGAGATGAAGGGCCTCGCCGCCGAAGTCGCGATCGCCGACGATTTGCCGGCGATGCTGATCGGCGATCCGGTGCGGCTGCGCGCGGCGCTGGAAAACCTCATCGACAACGCGGTGAAGTTCACCACGCGCGGCGCGGTGCGGCTCGAAGCGCTGGGCCGGCGCGCTCCGCGCGGCAATTTCAAGCTCACCGTCACCGTCACCGACAGCGGCATCGGGCTCGCCGCCGCCGAGATCAAGCGGCTGTTCCGGCCGTTCGCGCAGGCGAGCAGCGAGATCGCGCGCCGCTACGGCGGCGCCGGCCTCGGCCTCGTCATCGTCAAGCGCCTCGCCAAGCTGATGGGCGGCGATCTCGCCGTCACCAGCAAGCCGGGCCGCGGCTCGCGTTTCAGCTTCACCGCGCTCTTGCCGCTCGCGCCACAGCGGCGGCCGAAGGAAACCCGAGCGGGCAACGCAAAACAACGCCGGCAAAGCCGCTGACCGTCCTCTGCGCCGAAGACAACCCTTACGGCCGCGTCATCCTCAACACCATCCTCACCGAGCTCGGCCATCGCGCCGATTTCGTCGGCTCGGGCGAGGAGGCGGTCGAGGCGGTCAAGCGCGGCTACGACTTGGTGCTCATGGACGTGACGCTCTCCGGCATCGACGGCCTCGAAGCCTCGCGCCGCATCCGCGCGCTCGCCGGCGCCGCGGCGCGCACGCCGATCATCGGCATCTCCGGCCGCAGCGAAGCCGGCGACGAGGCGGCCGCGCGCGCCGCCGGCATGGACTTTTATCTGCACAAGCCGGTGAGCCCGAGCGCGCTCGGCGACGCCATCGCGGCAGTCGTCCGTCATTCCGGGGCCGAGCGAAGCGAGGAGCCCGGAATCCATAACCACCGTCCGTGACTATGGATTCCGGACTCGCCGCTGCGCGGCGATCCGGAATGACGATGGACTGCTCCGCGGCGTCCGCCGCAGACATCGTCATGCCCGGCCGAGCCGGGCATCCACGTCTACTCCGACTGCAAGCGACAAAGTCGTCGATGGCCGGAACGAGCCCGGCCATGACAGATTACTCCGCGGCGTCCGCCGCGCCTTCGACGATCCGCACCAGATCGCTCATGATCCGGTTCAATTCGAAATCCTTCGGCGTGTAGACCTCGGCGACGCCGGCGTCCTTGAGCGCGCTCGCGTCCTCCTTCGGGATGATGCCGCCGACCACGACCGGCACGTCGAGGCCGGCTTCCTTCATCCGCGACATCACGTCGTGCACCAGCGGCAAATGCGAGCCGGAGAGGATCGACAGCCCGACGACGTGCACCTTCTTCTCGGCGGCGGCGGCGGCGATCGCCTCGGCGGTGAGCCGGATGCCGTCATAAACGACCTCCATGCCGGCGTCGCGGGCGCGGGCGGCGATCTGCTCGGCGCCGTTCGAATGGCCGTCGAGGCCGGGCTTGCCGACCAGGAATTTGAGCCGCCTGCCGAGCTTCTTCGACACCCGGTCGACCTCGGCGCGGATGTCGTCGAGGCCCTCGGCGTCGTTGCGCATGGCGGTGCCGACGCCGGTCGGCGCGCGGTATTCGCCGAAGGCCGAGCGCAGCGCAAAGCCCCACTCGCCGGTGGTGACGCCGGCTTTGGCGCAGATGATCGAGGCCGGCATGATGTTGGCGCCGCTTTTCGCCGCCTTGCGCAAAGCATCAAGCGCGGCGGCGACCGCCTTGCCGTCGCGCGCTTCGCGCCAGGCCTTCGAGCCGCTCGACCTGGCCGGTCTCGGCTTCCTCGGACACCGTGAGCACCATCTCGGCCGCGTCGGCGAGCGGCGACGGCTCGGTCTCGGTAAAGCGGTTGACGCCGACCACGATCTGCTCGCCGCGCTCGATCGCCTCGACGCGGCGCGAATTCGATTCGACCAGTTGCTGTTTCAGGTAGCCGGATTCGACCGCCTTGACCGTGCCGCCCATCTCTTCGATCTGCCTGAGCTCCTCCTTCGCCGCCGCTTTCAGCGCGGCGACCTTGGCGGCGATCTCCGGCGAGCCGTCGAAGACGTCGCCATATTCGAGGAGGTCGGTCTCGTAGGCGAGGATCTGCTGCATGCGCAGCGACCATTGCTGGTCGAACGGCCGCGGCAGCCCGAGCGCCTCGTTCCAGGCCGGCAGCTGCACCGCGCGCGCCCGCGCGCCTTTCGACAGCGTCACCGCCAGCATCTCGAGGAGGATGCGGGTGACGTTGTTCTCCGGCTGCTGCTCGGTGAGCCCAGCGAATTGACCTGCACGCCGTAGCGGAACAGCCGGTGCTTGGCGTCGGTGACGCCATAGCGCTCGCGGGTGATCTCGTCCCACAGCTCGGCGAACGCGCGCATCTTGCAGATCTCGGTGACGAAGCGCAGCCCGGCATTGACGAAGAACGAGATCCGCCCGACCACCTCGCCGAACTCTTCCGGCGCGCATTGGCCCGAGGCCTTCACCGCGTCGAGGACGCCGATCGCGGTGGCGAGCGCAAAGGCGAGCTCCTGCACCGGCGTCGCGCCGGCTTCCTGCAGGTGATACGAGCAGACATTCATCGGATTCCACTTCGGCATCTCCTTGGTCGTGAACAGGATCACGTCCTTGGTGAGCCGCATCGATGGCGCCGGCGGAAACACGTAGGTGCCGCGGGAGAGATATTCCTTGATGATGTCGTTCTGCGTCGTGCCGGTGAGTTTCTTGCGCGCCACGCCCTGCTCGTCGGCGAGCGCGACGTAGAGCGCGAGGAGCCACGCGGCGGTGGCGTTGATCGTCATCGACGTGTTCATCTCGCCGAGCGGGATGCCGTCGAACAGCATGCGCATGTCGCCGATATGCGAGATCGGCACGCCGACCTTGCCGACCTCGCCCTTGGCGTGCGGATGGTCGCTGTCGTAGCCGGTCTGCGTCGGCAGATCGAAGGCGACGGAGAGGCCGGTCTGCCCCTTGCCGAGGTTCTTGCGATAAAGCGCGTTCGACGCCTCGGCGGTCGAATGCGCGTAGGTGCGGAAATCCAAGGCTTATCGCGCAAGGGCTTGTCGTGCAAAGGCTTGTCGCG
>CAVOHL010000001.1:0-180896 GCA_963695665.1 uncultured Alphaproteobacteria bacterium | reverse complement strand
AAGCGGCCGGACGCCGTACTCACCGATCCCGCCGCATTTCATTCACCATTCCGCCCGCCGGTTTCTTTACTCTTTTGCCGTGAACCGATTGCTTGCCGGAGACTTCTCGTCATAAGGGCTTCATCCGCGTCCCATCAGGTATCCGACCATGCGTTCCGTCTCGTTCCTCCCCGCCTCGCTCCTCGCCGCGGCGCTGGCGATTTTCTCTGCCGCGCCCGCCTCCGCCAAGGTGACCATCGCCATCGACCAGAGCACCCAGCACATGACCGTCTCGGTCGACGGCGCGGTGCGCTACTCCTGGCCGGTCTCGACCGGACGGGCGGGCTACGGCACGCCGAACGGCACCTTCCGGCCAAACCGCATGGAGCTCTCGCACTTCTCCCGGGTGTTCGATAACGCGCCGATGCCGCATTCGATCTTCTTCACCGGGGCCGGCCACGCCATCCACGGCTCGCTCGATGTGCCGCACCTCGGCAGCGCCGCCTCGCATGGCTGCGTGCGGCTTTCGCCCGATCACGCCACGACGCTGTTCCAGCTGGTCGAGGCCGAAGGCATGCACGACACCACGGTGGTGATCTCCGGCCATATCCCGGCGGGCCCGGTCATCGCCCGGCGCGCCGTGCCGGAGGATGACTCCGCGGGCTACCAGCCGACGCGGATCGCGCCCTACGACGAGCAGCAGGCCTATGAGGGAGAGCAGCGCTATTACGCCCGCGCGCCATCCTCTTTCCCGCCGCAGCCCCCGCCCTACTACGCGCAGCAGCCTTACTACTGCGCGCAGCAGCCTTATTACGTGCAGCAGCAGCCCTATTACGGGCAGCCGGTCTATCAATATTACCGGCCGTATAATCCGTACTGAGCGCGGCGGCATTATAACTTCACCAGGCTGTCATGGCCGGGCTCGTCCCGGCCATTCACGTCTCTGAGACTCCTCCAAGCGGAAGACGTGGACGCCCGTCATGGGCTGGGAATGACGAGGCAGTAGTTTCCTGGGAAAAGCCTGTGCGGCTATTGTTGATAATCTGTGGAAAGCCGGAGCTCGGCGTTGTGGATCAGGATCAGTCGTCCAGAATCTCCGCTGGCCCGTCACGCGTCCCACTGTGAATTACGGGCAAAGGTCGGAATACATCCGGCGAACCAATGAATTCCTCTCCTGCCGCCACCCGGGTGGCGCGCCTCGAAACCGATGAACAAACCGCTCGGCGAATCGCCGATGCCCTCGACGGCGGCGGCATTGCGGTGGACAACGCCGCGGTGAGCCTTTCCGACATGGGCAGCGGGCGCTGGCGGGTCGCCCTCCACTTCCGCACGGCGCCGGATGAAGACGCGGTGCGCGCGCTGGTCGCGGCGGCGGTCGGGCGCGAGGCTGCGCAGGCGTTGCGCTTCGCGCGCGTCGCGGCGAAGGACTGGGTGCGCGAAAGCATCGCTGGGCTCAAGCCGGTCGCCGCCGGCCGCTTCGTGGTGCACGGCGCGCATGACCGCGGCCGCGTTGCCGGCGAACCGGATCGGCATCGAGATCGAGGCCGCGCTCGCCTTCGGCACCGGCCATCACGGCACCACGCGCGGCTGCCTGCTTGCGCTCGACACGTTATGCAAGTCGCTCACCCCTACCCGGCTCGCTCATGCTCGCCGCCCTCCCCCGCTCAGCGAGAGGACGATGCGGATCCTCGATTTCGGCACCGGCAGCGGCGTCCTCGCGATCGCGGCGGCGCGCGCGCTGCATCGGCGCGTGCTCGCCATCGACATCGACGCGCGCGCGGT
This sequence comes from uncultured Alphaproteobacteria bacterium, assembly GCA_963695665.1. GTDB lineage: Bacteria > Pseudomonadota > Alphaproteobacteria > Rhizobiales > Xanthobacteraceae > BOG-931. The sequence continues at coordinate 179,135 of CAVOHL010000001.1, read as the reverse complement.
GCGCGTTGCGCGCGACAATGCCCGGCTCAACCGCGTCGCTTCGTTGATCGAGACGGTGAAGGCCGACGGCATCGCGGTACGCAGCGTGCGCCGGCACGCGCCGTTCGATCTCGTCCTCGCCAACATCCTGCTCGGCCCGCTGCAGCGGGCCGCGGCGCCGCTCGCAATGCTCACCGCGCCCGGCGCCCGCATCGTCCTTTCCGGTCTGCTGCCGGCGCAGGCGAACGCCGCACTCGCCGCCTATCGCGGTTTCGCGCTCGAACGGCGGCTGACACTCGATGGCTGGACGACACTGGTGCTGGCGCGTCGCGCGCGGCGCCCCGGCGTTGCCCGCCGGCGACCGGCCCCATAGATTACCGCGCATGTTCGAAGCGCATTTCCAGTCGTTCGAGGATCGCGTTGATCGCGCCGGCGGCGCGGCGCGCGTCGCCGCGTTGCGCGCGGAATTGAAACGGCGCGGGCTCGATGGCTTCATCGTGCCGCACGCCGACCGCTTCCAGAACGAATACCTGCCGCCGGCGGACGAGCGGCTGGCCTGGCTCACCGGCTTCACCGGCTCGGCCGGCGCCGCGATCGTGCTCGCCGAGCGCGCCGCGATTTTCGTCGACGGCCGCTATCAGGTGCAGGTGCGCGAGGAGATCGACGCGACGGTTTTCACCGTCGAGCACCTGGTCGAGACTCCGCCGCCGGCCTGGATCGAAGCCAATCTGCCGGCGGGCGCGAAGCTCGGCTATTCGCCGTGGCTGCATACCGTCGATGGCGCCGAGCGCCTCGGCAAAGCCTGCGCGGCGGCGGGCGCGAGCCTCGTGGCGGTGGACGACAATCCGCTCGATGCGGTCTGGAGCGAGCGGCCGCCGCCGCCTTCCGGCGCGGTGGTGCTGCACGATCGGCGCTACGCCGGCGAGGACGCGGCGGAGAAGCTCGCGCGCGTGCGCGGCGCGATGGAAAAGCCCGCCGCCGACGCGCTGGTGGTTTCCGACCCGCAGGCGGTGTCGTGGCTGTTCAACATCCGCGGCAGCGATGTTGCGCACACGCCGGTCGCGCTCGGCTTCGCGATCGTGCCGCGGGAGGGACGGCCGGCGCTCTATCTCGACGGCCGCAAGCTCGGCAACGACGTCCGGCACACGCCTCGAAGAGCTGGCCGCGGTACGCGGCGAGACGGAGTTCGAACGCGATCTTGCGACGCTCGGCGGCGAAAAGCGTGCGGTGCGGATCGACCCGGCCGCCTGCCCGGATGCGATCGCGCGCCTCGTGACCGGGAACGGCGGCAGGATGGTGCGCGCCGGCGACCCGATCACGCCGATGAAGGCGGTGAAGAATGCCGTCGAGATCGCCGGCGCGCGCGCGGCGCAGCTGCGCGACGGCGCCGCGGTGACGCGCTTCCTCGCCTGGTTCGACCGCGAGGCGCCGGGCGGACGCCTGACCGAGATCGACGCGGTCGAGGCGCTGGAAAGCTTTCGCCGCGACACCGGGCTGCTCAAGGACGTTTCGTTCCCGACCATCGCCGGCAGCGGGCCGAACGGCGCCATCGTGCATTATCGGGTCACCCGCGGCAGCAATCGCCGCATCGGGCCGGGCGAGCTCTTTCTCGTCGATTCCGGCGGCCAATATCTCGACGGCACCACCGACATCACCCGCACGGTCGCGGTCGGCACGCCGAGCGCCGACATGCGCGACAACTTCACCCGCGTGCTCAAGGGCCATATCGCGATCGCCCGCGCGGTGTTCCCGGACGGCACCTCGGGCGCGCAGCTCGACTCCTTCGCCCGGCAATTCCTCTGGCAGGCCGGGCTCGATTTCGACCATGGCACCGGACACGGCGTCGGCAGCTACCTTTCGGTGCACGAGGGGCCGGCGCGCATTTCCAAGCTCGGCGGCGCGCCGCTCGAGCGCGGCATGATCCTCTCCAACGAGCCCGGCTACTACCGGACCGGCGCCTACGGCATCCGCATCGAGAATCTGGTCCTGGTGACCGAAGCGCCGCCGGCCGCGGCGGCGGAAAAGCCGCTGAATGCGTTCGAGACGCTCACGCTCGCCCCGATCGACACGCGCCTGATCGAACCGGCGATGCTCGACGCCGAGGAAAGATTGTGGCTCGACGCCTATCATGCCCGCGTGCGCGAGACGCTCGCGCCGATCGTCGACGCCCCGACACGCGACTGGCTGATGGCAGCGACGGCTCCGCTCGGGCGTTGATGCGGGCGCTCTCGGTCATTCCGGAGCGCCGCGAAGCGGCGAGTCCGGAATCCAATCACATTCATCACGAACAATGCTCTGCGACGATCTCTCCTCAATCGCGGTTATGATTCCGGGCTCCTCGCTGCGCTCGGCCCCGGAATGACGCGCGGAACAACGGAACTTTTGCGCGGCCGCTACGTTTCCTGTGCCAAGGCTGGACTGGCGCGAGGAAACACCATGCTTTCGACTATCCTGATCGTCATTCTGATTCTGTTGTTGATCGGCGCTTTGCCGGCGTGGCCGTACAGCACCGGTTGGGGTTACTACCCCGGCGGCGGGCTCGGCCTCGTGCTGATCATCGTCGTCGTCTTGGCGTTGATGGGTCGGATCTGACCGACCGTACGCGCGGCGCGGGTTCAGGCCTCAGCGAATGAGCTTCGCCCACTCGTCCTCGGTCAACACGGTGACGCCGAGCTTCTTCGCCTCGGCGAGCTTGGAGCCGGGCCTAGGCCCGGCGACGACGTAATCGGTCTTTTTCGACACCGAACCCGACACTTTCGCGCCGAGGCGCTTCGGCGAGGGCCTTGGCCTCGTCGCGGGTCATCTTTTCCAGCGTGCCGGTGAACACCACGGTCTTGCCGGCGACGGCGGAATCGCTGCGCGGCTTCTCGGCGTCGCGAATGTTCGCATCTGCGCGACGAGCCGCTCGATGCGCCGGCGGTTATGCGCCTCGCCGAAATAATCGCGCAGGCTGTCGATCACCGTGTCGCCGATCTGATCGAGCGCGTCCATCTCCTGCCTGGTCTCTTCGTCGTCCTTGGCAAGCTTGAGGCAGGCGTCGTGGAAAGCGTCCCAGCTGCCGTAGCCGCGCGCCAGCGCCACCGCCGTCGTCTCGCCGACATGGCGGATGCCGAGCGCGTAGATGAATCGCTCCAGCGGGATCTGCGCGTCGCGCCGCGATGGCGTCGAACAGATTGCGCACCGAGGTTTCGCCAAATCCTTCGACCTCTTCGAGATGGATTTTGTTGTTGCGCTCCTGCAGCGTGAAAATATCGGCTGGCTCCTTGACCCATTCCGTTCTCGTAGAACAGCTCGATCTGCTTCTCGCCCAGCCCGTCGATATCGAAGGCGCGGCGGGAGACGAAGTGCTTGAGATGCTCGACTGCCTGATAGGGACAGGCAAACTCGCCGGTGCAGTGGGCACGCGCGCCCTCCTCGCCGTCGGCGGTTTGCTCGCGCACGACGTCAGTGTTGCAGCGGGCACGGACACTTTCGTGGGAAACGTAAAGGTTTCGCGCCGCGCGGACGCTCCTCGGAACGACGCCGAGCACCTGCGGAATGACGTCGCCGGCGCGCTGGATTTGCGACCGTATCGCCGATGCGCACGTCAAGCCGCGCGATCTCGTCGGCATTGTGCAGTGTCGCGTTCTGCACCACGACGCCGCCGACCGTCACCGGCTCGAGCTTGGCGACCGGCGTGAGCGCGCCGGTGCGGCCGACCTGGATCTCGATGTCCTTGACGACCGTGGTCGCCTTCTCGGCGGCAAATTTGTGCGCGATCGCCCAGCGCGGCGAGCGCGACACGAAGCCGAGCCGCTCCTGCCAATCGAGGCGGTCGACTTTGTAGACGACGCCGTCGATGTCGTAGTCGAGCGTGGCGCGCTGCGCCTCGATCTCGCGGTGGAATTTCAGCAGCGCCTCGACCGACCGGCACATTTTGGTCAGCGGATTGGTCTTGAACCCGCAGTGCTCGAACCATTTGATCATGCCGGATTGCGTGTCGGCCGGCATCTCGCTCATCTCGCCCCAGGCGTAGGCGAAGAAGCCGAGCGGCCGCGACTGCGGTGATCGTCGGGATCGAGCTGACGCAACGAGCCGGCCGCGGTGTTGCGCGGATTGACATAAAGCTGCTTGCCGGCCTCGGCCTGCTTGCGGTTGAGTTCGAGGAACGCGGCCTTGGTCATGTAGACTTCGCCGCGCACCTCGCACACCGCCGGCACGCCGTGCCCCTTGAGCCGCTGCGGAATGTCCTTCAGCGTCTTCACGTTGGCGGTGACGTCCTCGCCTTCGCTGCCGTCGCCGCGCGTCGCGCCGGTGACGAGTTCGCCGTTCTCGTAGCGCAGCGACATCGACAGGCCGTCGATCTTCGGCTCGGCGGAGAACGCGATCTCCTCGTCGTCGGCAAGCCGCAGGAAGCGGCGGATGCGGCCGACGAAATCGACCACGTCCTCCTCGGCGAAGGCGTTGTCGAGCGAGAGCATCGGCACCGCGTGCCGCACCTTGGCGAAGCGCGCCGACGGCGCCGCGCCGACCCGCTGCGTCAGGCTCTCCAGCGTGCGCAGTTGCGGAAACCGCGCCTCGATCGCGCCGTAACGCTGGCGCAGCCGGTCATATTCGGCATCGGAGACCGTCGGCGCGTCGTCCTGGTAGTAGCGCCGGTCGTGCGCGGCGATCTCGGCCGCAAGCCGGGCGTGCTCGGCCTTCGCCTGTTTTTCGGTGAGGTCGTCGACAGACGACTTTGATGTAGGTTTCGATGCCATTACCGTCATTCCGGGGCCGGCCGCAGGCCGGAGCCCGGAATCCATAACCACAGGTCGCCGGTGTTGTGTACTACGTCTATTTAATGGCTAACCGTAAACACGGTACATTGTACGTTGGCGTGACGCGCGATCTCACGCGCCGCGCCTATGAGCACCGGACGAGCGCCGTCGCCAGCTTCACCTCCCGCTATCATATTCGCCTGCTTGTCTGGTTCGAATGTTATGAGGAGCCCATAACGGCGATCGCGCGCGAAAAGGAACTCAAGAAATGGCGGCGCGAATGGAAGATCAATCTGATCGAGCAGACAAACCCTGAGTGGATCGATCTATTCGCGACACTTGCCGCTTAGACTGCGGTTATGGATTCCGGGCTCGCCGCTGCGCGGCGCCCCGGAATGACGCTAGCCAGCGGCGCGGATCAGCCGTTCGGCGGCGGCGCGGGCTTCGGCGGTGATCTCGGCGCCGGCCAGCATGCGCGCGATCTCCTCGCGGCGGCGCTCGTCTTCGAGCTCGGCGACGCGGGTGGCGACCCGCTTGCCTTTGGCCAGCGCATCCTTGCTGATGAGATAATGCCGGTCGGCGCGCGCCGCCACCTGCGGCGCATGGGTCACCGCGATCACCTGCACGCGCGCGGCGAGCCGGGCGAGCCGCACGCCGATCGCGTCGGCGATGGCGCCGCCGACGCCGGTATCGATCTCGTCGAACACCAGAGTCGGCGCCGAGCCGCGGTCGGCGAGCACCACCTTGAGCGCGAGCAGGAAGCGCGCCAGCTCGCCGCCGGAGGCGACCTTCATCATCGGGCCCGGCCGCGTGCCCGGATTGGTGCGCACCCAGAACTCGACGCGGTCGAGGCCGTCCGGCCCTTCCGCTTCGCTCTCGATGTCGGTGGAAAATTGCGCGCGTTCGAGCTTGAGCGGCTTCAGCTCGGCATTGACCGCCTTGTCGATTTTTTGCGCCGCGGCGCGGCGCGCGGCGGACAGCGCCTGCGCCGCCGCGCGGTAGCGCGCCGCCGCGACCTGCGCCTCCTGCTCAAGCACGGCGAGCCGCTCGGCGCCGGCGTCGATCAGCGTCAGGTCGCCTTCGTAGCGGCGCGCCAGCGCGGCAAGCTCGTCGACCGGCACATCGTATTTGCGCGCCGCGGCGCGCAACGCAAACAGCCGCTCCTCGATGCGCTCAAGCTCGCGCGGATCGTATTCGGCGACGCGCAGCGCCTGCTTCGAGATGCAGGCGCGCCTCCTCGAGCGCGGTGAGCGCCGCATCGATCGCCTTGACCGCCGGCTCGATCAGCGCCGGGGCCTGCGCCGCGCGGCGCTCGAGGCGACGCACCGCGGTGGCGAGCGGCGGCACCGGCGATTGCGGTCCGCTGACGCTGTCGAAGGTCGTGCGCAAATCCTCGGCGACTTTCTCCGCCTGCATCATGGCGGCGCGCCGCTCGGCGAGCGCGGTCTCCTCGCCGTTCTGCGGCGCGAGGCCGCTCAGCTCTTCGACGGCGTGGCGCAGCCATTCCGCCTCGCGCTGCGCGCGTTCGACGTCGGCGCGATGCGCTTCGACCGCGGCCTGACGCTCGCGGCGATCGTCCCATAGCCGCCTCACCCCGGCGGTGGCCTCCTCGCTGCCGCCATAGGCGTCGAGCAGCGCGCGGTGCGTCGCCGCCTCGACAAAGGCGCGCTCGTCGTGCTGGCCGTGAATCTCGACCAGCGCCGCGCCGAGCGCGCGCAGCACCTGCACGCTCACCGGCTGGTCGTTGACGAAGGCGCGGGTGCGGCCGTCGGCGAATTGCACCCGGCGCATGATCAGCTCGTCCTCGCCGGCGAGATCGTTGGCGGCGAGGAGCCGGCGCGCCGGATGTCCCTTGCCGAGATCGAAGGCGGCGATCACCTGCCCGTGGTCGGCGCCCTCGCGCACCAGCGCCGCGTCGCCGCGGGCGCCGAGCGCCAGCGCGAATGCGTCGAGCAGGATCGTCTTGCCGGCGCCGGTCTCGCCAGTCAAGGCGGCGAGGCCGGACCCGAAATCGATGTCCAGGCGATCGATCAGGACGATGTCGCGGATGGAAAGGCGAGCCAGCATCGGATGACGGAGGACAAATGACGGACGGCGGATTCTATTCTCGATTCCGGGCGCTGTCCTCTGCCGTGTGTCGCGCGGCCGCCATCAGCCGAGCCCCAGCTTCTTGAACGAGCGGCTGATCCAGGATTCCTTGTTCTCGTTCGGCTCGGCGCCGGCGGACCTTACGAGCTTGTAGGCGTCCTTGTACCAGGCGCTATCGGGGAAATTGTGCCCGAGCACCGCGGCCGCGGTCTGCGCCTCGTCGACGATGCCGAGCGACAGGTACGCCTCGGTCAACCGCATCAGCGCTTCCTCGACTTCGCGCGTGGTCTGGTACTGCGTCACCACCACCTTGAACCGGTTGATGGCGCCGGTGAAATCGCGCCGCTTCATGTAGAAGCGGCCGATCTCCATCTCCTTGCCGGCAAGCTGGTCGCGCGCCTGTTCGATCTTCTTCTTCGCCGCCTGCGCGTATTCCGATTCCGGATACTTGCGCACCACCTCTTCCAGCGCAGTGACCGCCTTGTCGGCGCGCGCCTGGTCGTGAGTGACGTCGAGGATCTGATCGAAATAGGAGGCGCCGATCAGGTATTGCGCATAGGCCGCATCCGGGCTGCCTGGGTGCAGCGTCACGTAGCGCTTGGCGGCGTTGACGCAGTCGTCGTATTTCTTGGCCTGGTAGTAGGCGTAGGCCGACATCAGCAACGACTTGCGCGCCCAATCCGAGTACGGATTTTGCCGGTCGACTTCGTCGAACTTCTTCGCCGCGTCGGCGTAGCTCTCCTTGCTGTTGAGGAGGAACAGGCCCTCATTGTAGAGCTTGTCGGCCGGATCGTCGGGGACGTAGTCGTCGTTCTTCTGGAACAGGCTGCAGCCCATCAGCGGCGCGAGCAACAGCGCAAGCGCAACAAAGCCAGCCACCGGGGGCTGCGCGGTGCCGGATCTCTGCGATCCTCGTACTCGCAACATCATGAGCGCGATGAGAAGTCCCGTCCCCGCCGATCATTGCGCGCGGCGTCTCCCGCGCCGGGGCACTCGCCGACGTGATGCCAAGTTAGGTCGACAATCGGCCGGGATTAAGGCAAAAAAGTCAAGAGAATCAAGACACGTCGGGCCCGTAGGCCGGGGCCGCGAAGCCGGTGGCAAGCTCGGCATGGCCGCGCTGGCGCCGCGCCGGCTCCGGCATCTCGACATAGACCCACGCGCCCGGATCGGCCATCAGCGCGGTGACCACCGCGTGGTTGAGCTTGTGTCCGCCGCGCACCGAACGATAAGCGCCGAGGAGCGGCGCTCCCGCGAGCGCGAGGTCGCCGATAGCATCGACCGCCTTGTGGCGGACGAATTCGTCGGCGTAGCGCAAGCCCTCGGCATTGAGGACGCGGTTTTCCGCCACCACGACCGTGTTCTCCAGCGAGGCGCCGAGCGCATAACCCGCGCTCCACAGCTTCGCCACGTCGTTCATGAAGCCGAAGGTGCGCGCCCGCGCGAGCTCGCTGCGGAACGCGTCCGGCTCGACCTCGACGGCGAGAGATTGACGCCCGATCAGCGGATGGTCGAATTCGATTTCGGTTTCGATGCGCAGCCCGCGCAGATGCGGCCGCAATTCGCCGTAGCAATCATGGTGGCTGACGCGCACCGGCTTGAGCACCTGGATATAGCGCCGCGGCGCCGCGACCGTAACGATACCGGCCTGATCGACCGCGGCGACGAACGGCGCCGCGCTGCCGTCCATGATCGGCACTTCCGGCCCATCGACGTCAACCACGGCGTTGTCGACGCCGAGCCCGTACAGCGCCGCGAGGATGTGTTCGGTGGTGGAAACGGCGGGGCCGCTCTTATCGCCGAGAACCGTGGCGAATTCGGTCGCCGTGACCGCACGGAAATTGGCGGCGAACTTCGCGGTCTCCCCGACCGTCGGTTCCGCAGCGCGAGAAGACGATGCCGTTATCCGCCTCGGCCGGATGTAGCGTCAGGGTAACGGGCGAACCGGAATGGACGCCAATGCCGGTGACGGCGACTGGCTCGCGCAGGGTCGTCTGCCTGCCGGCCTGCATGCCCCTCGTCATGCCCTCGTCCTACATCTTGTGCCCGGGCTGCGCGAAGTCGAACGCAACGCACAACCAGACAAACCCCACCGAGGGAAGCGAAGCTTTTGATACAAGGGCCGTGTGCCAGCGAAGCTGCCGCAGCCCGACCCCGATACCGTCCCCGATCCGAAACCGCCCCCGATCCCGATCGAACTCCCCTCTGACGGGTAAACCATACCGGTAGCGGCGTTTTCGGCCAATTCACGGTTTCTTACCGACTGTTACCTTTTTCCGGCCGCACTCTCGTCAGTTGGACGCCGCAAAAGGGCTCAGGTCACCACGCTCCGCGCCGGCGCAGCAGCAAATGTCGCTCCCAGCGGGGTGCGTACGGTTCACAAATAGCGTTAATTATCATGAGCTTGCGCCGTCGCCGGCAGCGCAGCCGCGGTCCCCTTCCGCGCCGCGCCGTGCCGGCCAGGTCGCAATATGGCTCAGTTCGCCTGCCGGCGCAGGAAGGCCGGAATGTCCAATTGGTCCTCGCCGTGGCTGTGGACAGAGGCTTGCCGCCCGTGCTGGTCGAGCCCCTGCGGCGAGGAACGCTTGGCGTATTCGGACACCGGCTCCGGACGCGGCTCGGCCCGAGGTGGCAGCGGACGGCCGGGAAGCCGCTCGCTCGACTGCGGAGCGGCCATCGGCGCGCCGCGCGGGCTGGGCTGAACCTGCGGCTCCTCGTGTGCGGGCTCATGGTCGGCTTCGCGGCGGCCAAGGCCGACCGACGCCAGGCGCTTGAGCAGCGACATGCGCTGTTTTTCCGGATGCCCTTCCGGCGCAAGCTCTCCGCGCCGGGCGCGGATCTCGTTCTGCGCCGGCACCGGCAGCTCGTCGATTCGCGGCATGCGCGGCGCGCGCGGCAGCCGCTCCGCCGGCGGCGGAATGAAGTTCATCGGTTCATGCGCCTCCGCGCCACCCGCCGGCGGGTCGATAAACAGCGAAGGCTTGGGCGCGAGTGGACGAATCGATGACCTCTTCGCCCTGCGGCAGGATTGCCGCGGCAACTGCGGCCCTCGCCGATTCGATCGATTCGTTGACCGAAGCGGGCGCCGCGGCCGGGGCCGCGGCGGAGGGCCGCAGCGGCTCGGCATGCTCGATGCGCTCGGCGATTCGCTTGTTGTCCGCGCGCAGGCGCTGCGCCACCTCGGCGATGCGCGATTCGGCGACCGCCACCGGCTGCGGCGGGCGATGCGACAATGCCTGGTCGATGCCGGTGGCGACGACCGAGACGCGGATGATGCCGTCGAGACCCTCGTCGAAGGTCGCGCCGACGATGATGTTGGCATCCTGATCGACCTCTTCGCGGATGCGCGTTGCCGCCTCGTCGACTTCGTAGAGCGTGAGATCGCGCCCGCCGGTGATCGAAACCAGGAGCCCGCGCGCGCCCTTCATCGACGCGTCGTCGATCAGCGGATTGGAGATCGCCGCTTCCGCCGCGGCCATCGCCCGCTTCTCGCCTTCGGCCTCGCCGGTGCCCATCATCGCCTTGCCCATCTCGCGCATCACCGCGCGCACGTCGGCAAAGTCGAGATTGATCAGCCCTTCCTTGACCATCAGGTCGGTGATGCAGGCGACGCCGGAATACAAAACCTGGTCGGCCATGGCGAAGGCGTCGGCAAAGGTTGTCTTCTCGTTCGCCACACGGAACAGATTCTGGTTGGGAATGATGAGCAGCGTGTCGACGCATTTCTGCAGCTCGACGATGCCGCCTTCGGCGGTGCGCATGCGGCGCTGGCCTTCGAAGTGGAACGGCTTGGTCACCACGCCGACGGTGAGGATGCCGGCCTCGCGTGCCGCCTTGGCGATGATCGGCGCGGCACCGGTGCCGGTGCCGCCGCCCATGCCCGCGGTGACGAACACCATGTGCGCGCCGGAGAGGTGATCGCGAATCTCGTCGATGACCTCTTCGGCGGCGGCGCGGCCGATTTCGGGTTGCGAGCCGGCGCCGAGCCCTTCCGTCACCTGCGCGCCCATCTGAATGATGCGCTCGGATTTCGACATGGTGAGCGCCTGCGCGTCGGTGTTGGCGACCACGAAATCGACGCCTTGAAGGCCGGCGGTGATCATGTTGTTCACGGCATTGCCGCCGGCGCCGCCGACTCCGAAGACGGTAATGCGCGGCTTGAGCTCACGGATGTCGGGGATTTTCAGATTGATGGTCATGGTTGCCTCTTCTCTCATACGCGGACGTGGTCAACGCCCGGCCTCGGCCGGTCCGCCACCGGCCGTTGCGATCTTCCGGCTTCGCATCGCCAAGTCATCAGAAGCTCTGACGAAGCCATTGTCCGACGCGGGCGAGATAGCCGCCCGTGCCGTTCATCAGATACCGCCCGCCGCGCGCCTCGAAGTGCTCTAGGTGCGCCGCTTGCGGATAAACCAGCAGGCCCGCCGCCGCGGCGAATGCCGCGCCCTTGGCCGCATCGGGCAGCCCGGCGATGCCGAGCGGCCGTCCGCTGCGCACCGGCCGGCCGAGAATGCGGGCGGCGAGCTCGGGCAATCCGTTGAGCTGACTGGCGCCGCCGGTGAGGATGACGCGTCCGCGCGACTCGCCGGCGAACGAAGAAACCGCGAGCCGGTCGCGCACCATCTCCAGGATCTCCTCGACGCGCGGCTTGACGATGTGAGCGAGCGACGCGCGGGATACGAACTGCGGCTGCTCGCGCTCATCCCCGCCGATTGGCGGCACCGCGATCATGTCGGCTTCGTCCGATCCGCCGATCAGCACACTGCCATAAAGCGTTTTGATTCGCTCGGCATCGGCGATGCCGGTATTGAGCCCGCGCGCAATGTCCATGGTGACGTTGAGGCCGCCGAGCGCAAAGCCTTCGCAATGGACAAATCGGCCGCCGAGAAATACCGCCATCGTCGTCGTACCGGCGCCCATATCGATTACCGCTGCGCCGAGATCGGCCTTCGTCATCGGCGAGAACTGAAAGCCCGGCGACGTAGGGGCTCGCCACCATCGCCTCGACCGAGAGATGGCAGCGCTCGACCGCGAGAATGAGATTGCGCGCCGCGGCGATGTCGGCGGTGGCGATGTGCATGTCGACGCCGAAGCGGCGAGCCGAGCATGCCGCGCGGATCGCGGATGCCGTTGGCGCCGTCGATCGAATAGCTGACCGGGAGCGAATGCAGCACGGCGCGGCCGTCGCGCACGCGACTGCCGGCCGCCGGCGGCGAGGACGCGCGCGATGTCGCCCGCGGATACCGCCGAGCCGGCGACGTCGATCTCGGCCGCGAACAGATCGCTCGACAGCCGGCCGGCCGAGATCGACAGCACGACCGACTCGATCTCGACCGAAGCCATGCGCTCGGCAGTGTCAACCGCGTGCCGGATTGCGTCTTCCGCCTCGGCCAGATTGACCACGCCGCCCGCTTTGGTGCCGCGCGCGCCGGTATGAGCGAAGCCGACCACCTCGACGGCATGGCTCCTTCGGGTCAGGATCTGCTGCGGCGGATGCGGCCGCAAACGGGCAACGATGCAGGCGATCTTGCTGGTGCCGATATCGAGCGCGGCGACGAGCGCGCTCCGGCGCGGCGAGATCGGCTTCATCTTCGGGGTGAGACCGTAATTGAGCGCGCTCATGCGTCGCCGCCCTTCTTTTTCTTGCTGTCTTTCGGCGCATCCTCGCGCGCCTGCGCCGCCGCCTCAGAGAGCGCGACGCCGACGCGGTCGGGCAAGCGCAGATCGACGGTGACGATGTCGCGCGACAGGAGCTTCTTCTCCCGCTCGAGCGTCACCAGCCGGTCGAGCGCCTGTGCGACATTCGTCTCCGGCAAGCGCACCTCGATGCCGTTCCTGAGCCGCAGATTCCAGCGCCGCTCGGCGACCAGGATCGAAGCGCGCAGCGCGGCGCGGATGTCCGGGTAGCGGTTGATCACGGCGAGGAAATCGCTGGCCTGTTGCTGGGCGCCGCGTCCGACCACGAGCGGCAGGCCGAGATAGCGGTCCTCGACGAACGGTTCGAGCACGGTGCCGTCGGCGGCGATGACGCTGACCCGGCCGTCCTTCTGCCAAAGCGCAAAAGCCTGCCGCTCGGTGATCGTGATCTGCAGGCGATCGGGATAGAGCTTGAGCACCGCCGCGTCGCCGATCCAGGGATTTGCCAGCAGGCGCTTGCGCGCCGCGTCGGCGTCGAGCAGGAGCAGCGACGCGCGCCCGGTCACGCCGGCAATGGTCAGAACCTCTTCGCGGCTGACTTCCTTCGGCCCGGTCAGCGAGATCGCGGCGATGCGAAAGCCGGCGGCGTTCGCTGCCGTGTCGCCCGCATCCTTGAACCAGTCGACGATCGCGCTCACATGGCCGCCGGCGACGACGCCATAGCCGATCGTTCCGGCGAGGAGGAGCATCGAGGCGGCAACGCCGAGGCCGCGCCGCGGCAGGAGGGCGAATCTTGCGGGCCAGCGCCCGATCGCTGGACGAAAGCCCGCGAGCCGGGCGAAGCGACCGCCGCGACCGCGGCCAGGATCGATGGCGACGCGCGGAAAGGACGGCCCGTCAAGCGGCGCGCCGGCCTCTTCCGTCGTTGCTGGCCCCGACCACGTCAGCGGTTGATCGAGGCGTCCTCCACCATCCATCGCACCAGCTCATCGAAGGGGATGCCCGCGTATGCCGCCAGCTCGGGCACGAGCGAGGTCTCGGTCATGCCCGGCTGGGTATTGATCTCAAGACAGACCAGCTTTCCCGTCCCCCGATCGTCGTAGCGGAAGTCCGCGCGGCTCACGCCGCGGCAGCCAAGCGCGCTATGGGCAGCCAAACTGAGTCTTCGGACCTCCTGGTAAACATTTGGTAAAATTTTAGCGGGCAGCAGGTGCTCCGAGCCGCCGGCGGCGTACTTTGCCTCGTAATCGTAGAACCGCGTCGCCGGCACGACCTCGATGACGTCGAGGGCGCGGTCGCCCAGCACGGCGCAGGTGAGTTCCTTGCCCGGGATGTAGCGCTCGATGAGCACTTCGTCGCCGAACGGCCAGTCGTCGCGAAAAAGCTCCTGCGGCGGGTTCGGGTGCTCCTGGGTGACGATGAAGACGCCGACGCTCGAGCCCTCGGCGATCGGTTTGATCACGTAGGGCGGCGGCATCAGGTGCCGCTTCGCCGCTTCGAAGCGCGAGGCCACCTTGTCTTCCGCGACCGGCACGCCGGCGGAGCGGAAGATCTCCTTGGCGTAGACCTTGTGCATCGCCAGCGCCGAGGCGAGCACGCCGGAATGGCTATAGGGAATGCCGAGAACCTCCAGCACGCCCTGCAGCGTGCCGTCTTCGCCGGGCCGGCCATGCAGCACGTTGAGCGCGGCGTCGGGCTTGAGCGCGCCCAGCACGGCCGCGACATCGCGTCCGGCATCGATCGGCGTGACCTGATAGCCGATGCGCGCCAGCGCCGCGGCGCAGGCTTTGCCCGAGCGCAGCGAGATTTCGCGCTCGGCCGACCAGCCTCCCATCAGAACGGCGACGTGCTTGGCCATGGTCCAAGAGGCTGATTGAGCCGGTTCCGCTGATTCGCTGGACCAGCAATAGAATCCACAAATGGCGAAACGTCGAGAGTCCCGGCGAAAATCGGGCCGTTTGCGGCAGGCTCGATTGGCGCGACAAGATCTGCCGGCTCGCGGCGTTCGCGAGCCTCAGCGGGCGGTCGGCGAGGAAGCCGGCGGACCGTCATAGAGCCACGCCAGGCAGCGGAACATGTGCGCCTCGTCCCAATCGGCGGCGGCGCGGTTGCGCACCTCGCGGGCAATGTCCTCGGCGTGAAAGAATTCCCAGATCGAGCGCGACTCCAGCGTCACCCGCGCGGTGCGGATGAGCCGCGATGCCTGGTAGCGTCGAAACGCCGCCGCGAAATCGCCGTCGGCGAGCTCGATTTCCGCAGCGAGACAAAAGCCGTCTTCGATCGCCATGCACGCGCCTTGCGCCAGCGATTGCAGCGTCGGATGCGCCGCATCGCCAAGGAGCGCGACGCGGCCGCGGCTCCAGTGGCGAATGGGATCGCGGTCGGCGATCGCCCAGCGGCGCTCGACGTCCATCATCGCCAGCAGCGCTTGCATCGCCGGCTGCGCCGTCCGGTAGGTCTTCTCCAGCTCGGAACGGTACGCCTGCGCGTCGAGCTTGTCGGCGAAGGTCGCGGTGCGGAACACCGCAACGACGTTGAACAACGCGCCGTGCCGCAGCGGATAATGCACGACGTGGTAGCCGGGTCCGCCCCAGAGCACGACGTGGTCCCGGCTCACGCCGTCGGGGATTGCGGCGGCCGGCAGGATGGTGCGATGCGCGACATAGCCGGTGAGCCGCGGCGCGCCGTCGCCGATGAGTTGCGCGCGAATGCGCGACCCGAGGCCGTCGGCGCCGATCAGCGCCGCCCCGTCGAAGCGCCGCCCGTCCGCCGTGGTTGCCGCGACCCGATCTCCCTTGTCCTCGAAACCGGTGACCATGGCCTCGGGCACGAGCTCGATCGCGTCCGCGCGCTTCGCCGCCTCGAGCAGAATATTATGCAGATCGATGCGATGAATGATGATGTACGGATGCGTGAAGCGGGCGCGGAACGACGCGCCGGTCGGGATGCGCGTCACCTCGGCGCCGCTGAGCGCGTCGAGCATGAGCAACGCGGCCGGAGAATCCGACGCCTCGCGCACCGCCCCGCCGACGCCGAGGCGGTCGAGGACGTGGAAGACGTTGGGGCCGAACTGGATGCCGTAACCGATAGCGCCGAATTCCGGCGCGCCTTCGAGCACGCGCGTGCGCCAGCCGCGCTGCGCCAAAGCGAGCGCCGTCGTGAGCCCGCCAAGCCCGCCGCCGACGATGAGGATCGGATCACGCGCGGCGGCCAATTCGCCCACCTCGACCACGCTGCATCGGGGCGATGCACTGACATCTTATCCGCAGACCCGGTCACCTGATGATGAGCCGGCCGCATTATTCGGCCGCTTTCCTCAGCCCGTCGCCGAGCGGCGTGAAGCGAAAATCCGGGAAGGCCTTGCGGCAAGCGGCGACGTCGAAGGGCCGATAGCCGCCATGCGGCATGGCGCCCTGCCGCGGGGTTCCGCGCACCGCTACGGCCGGCGCGACCGAGGCGGCGATCCGCTCGGCGAGGTCGCGGAAGCTCACAACCTCGCCGGTCGCGATGTTGAGCGTGCCGCGGCTCCTTCGCTCGATCACCCGGCAGACGATCTCGGCCACGTCGTCGATGAGCACGTGATCGCGCCGCTCCTCGCCTTCGCCGAACAGCACGATGTCCTCGCGGGCGGCGGCGAGACGGCGGAATCGGTTCGGGCCATAGCCATTGTGCGGATCGCCGGCGCCGTAGATGAGCGTCGAACGCAGCACGGCGAGCGGCGCCTTGACGGTGGCCTTGAGCATCAGCTCGCGGGCGAGGTGCATGGCGCCATGCATCGAGACCGGGACGGTCGGCGACTCCTCGGTCAGCGGCAGCGGAGCATCGCTATAGACCGCGTCCGAGCTGAAATAGACCACGTGCGCGGCCGGCGCGCGCTCGAGCGCGCTGCAGACCGCATGCATGATGCGGATATTGTCGACCATCATGCCGGTGTCCTTGCAGGGCGCCCGCGCCGAGACGACGAGCACGGTGTCGTCGGGGCGTAGCCGCCTTTGCAGTTCCTCCCCGGCATCGGCGGCGATGAGATCGACGTCGTCCTTGTCGAGCGGCAGAACCGGAATGTCGCGCGCCGCGAGCCGCCGCGCGCAGGTGCCGCCGACGAAGCCGAGGGCGCCGAGCACGACGACGCGGCTCGGCCGGCGCGGGGCGGGATGCAGATGCTCCAGCATGATGGTCTACTGCCTTCCCGGTGCGGCGATGCCGATGCGCTTGATTTCCCATTCGAGCTCGACGCCGGAATTCTCTCTGACCCGTCGGCGCACCGTCTCGCCCAGCGTCTCGATGTCGGCGGCGGTGGCGCCGCCGAGGTTGATCAGGAAATTGCAGTGCATCTCCGACACCTGAGCGTCGCCGATGCGCAAGCCGCGGCATTGGGCGGCATCGATGAGCTGCCAGGCCTTTTGCCCGGGCGGATTTTTGAAGGTCGAGCCGCCGGTGCGGCTCTTGACCGGCTGCGTCGCCTCGCGCGATTCGGTGATCTTGTTCATCTCCGCCGCGATGATGGCGGGATCGCCGCGTTCGCCTCTGAACAGCGCGCCGGTGAAAATGTAGTCGTCAGGCGCGCCGCAGTGGCGATAGGCGTAGTGCATGTCGGCGTTGCCGAGCACGTGGACGCGGCCCCGCCGATCGACCGCGCGCGCTGCAACGAGCGCGTCCTTGGTCTCGCGCCCATAGGCGCCGCCATTCATGCGCAGCGCGCCGCCGATCGCGCCGGGAATGCCGCGCAGGAACGCCAGGCCGGCGACGCCGGCCTCCTGCGCCGCGCGTGCGACCTTCACGTCGGGCACCGCGGCGCCGGCGCGCACATCGACGCCTTCGATGGCGACCTCGCCAAAGCCGCGGCCGAGCCGCACCACCACGCCCGGTAGTCCGCCGTCGCGCACGATCAGGTTCGAGCCGAGACCGATGACGGTGACGGGAATTTCGGCCGGCGTATTTTGCAAGACATACGCCAGATCGTCCTCGTCCTCCGGCATGAACAAAACCTGCGCCGGCCCGCCGACGCGGAACCAGGTCAGCTCGGCGAGCGACTGGTTGGCGAGGAGCCGCCCGCGCAATGCCGGCATCTCTGCTTTCAGATCGCGCGCGATGTCGGCGAAACTCATTCGGCTCCCACTGCAAGCGAATCGAGCCAGGCCGCCAGCACCTTGCGTCCAACTTCGCGCGTCGCCGGCCCGAGCGTGCGCGCCTCCTCGCGCACCTTGCGCGGATCGATGCCGGCCTTGCCGAGCTCGACGGTGTGGCCGACGAGCCAGCTTTCGAACCGCGCCGGCTCGGTCTCGAGGTGAAATTGCAGCGCGAGCTGCGACGGCGTGCGGGCGAACGCCTGCACCGGACAATGCGGCGTCGAGGCGAGACGCTCGCATCCCGCCGGCAGCTCGCAATTGTCGCCGTGCCAGTGCAGCACGGGCGAGGTGCCGAGCGGCGCCAGCACCGAAGCCCGGCCGGCCGCCGTCAGCGTCAGCGGCGCCCAGCCGATCTCCTTGACCGGACCCGGCGCCACGCGCGCGCCAAGCGCCGCCGCCATCATCTGCGCGCCGAGGCAGATGCCGAGGATCGGCTTGTCCGCTTCGATGCGCGCGGCGATCGCGGCGATTTCGCCGGTGATGAAGGGATAGGTTTCGCCCTCATAGACGCCGATCGGACCGCCGAGCACGACGACGAGATCGGGCGCGACCAGCGTCCGCGCGTCGAACGGCTCGATGCCGGCGTCATGATAGCGAACCTCATAGCCGCGCGCGGCGACCAGCGCTCCGAGCAGACCGAGATCCTCGAAGGCGACATGGCGAACCGCCAGGCAGGTCCTGGTCATGACGCGGCCGCCAATTCCCCCGGCAGCGCATAGGCCCATTGCGTGATCGAACCGGCGCCGAGGCAGACGACGTAGTCGGTGGGCCGCGCCATTTCCCGCACCAGGCCGGCCAGCTTCTCCGGGCTGTCGAGCGCGACGACCTGCCGGTGGCCGTGGGTGCGCAGGCCTTGAACGAGCGAGTCGCGATCGGCGCCGGGTATCGGCGCCTCGCCGGCCGCATAGACAGGCGCGACGATGACGGCGTCGGCATCGTTGAAGCAGGTGCAGAACTGCTCGAACAAGGCGGCGAGCCGCGTGTAACGGTGCGGCTGCACGACGGCGATCACCTGGCCCTTGGTCGATTCGCGCGCCGCCTTGAGCACGGCGGCGATCTCGACCGGATGGTGGCCGTAATCGTCGACGATGGTGACGCCGTTCCAGATGCCGGTGCGGGTGAAACGCCGGCGCACGCCGCCGAAATTGGCGAGCGCTTTGCGGATCACATCGTCGCCGACGCCGAGCTCATGCGCGACCGCGATCGCCGCCGTGGCGTTGAGCGCGTTGTGCCGCCCGGGCATCGGCAGCGCCAGGTTCTTGATCTCGTGCAGGAAGCGCGCGGCGCGGTCGCGGAACACCACGGTGAACAGCGAGGTGCCGCCGGCATGCGAGACATCGACCAGCCGCACGTCGGCCTGCGGGTTCTCGCCGTAGCTGACGATGCGGCGATCCTCGATGCGGCCGACGAGGGTCTGCACCACCGGATGATCGGTGCACATCACCGAAAATCCGTAGAACGGCACGTTCTCGACGAAGGCGCGAAACGCCTCCTGCACCGCCTCGAAGGTCTTGAAGTAATCGAGATGCTCGGGATCGACATTGGTCACGACGGCGATGTCGGCGGGAAGCTGCAGGAACGTGCCGTCGGATTCGTCGGCCTCGACCACCATCCAGTCGCCGGCGCCGAGCCGCGCATTGGTGCCGTAGGCGTTGATGATGCCGCCATTGATCACGGTCGGATCGAAGCCGCCGGCGTCGAGCAGCGCCGCCACCATCGAGGTGGTCGTGGTCTTGCCATGGGTGCCGGCGATGGCGACGCAGCTTTTGAGCCGCATCAGCTCGGCCAGCATCTCGGCGCGGCGCACCACCGGCAGCCGCTGCGCGCGCGCGGCGACGAGCTCCGGATTGTCGGACTTGATCGCCGAGGAGACGACGACGACGTGGGCGCCGTCGAGATTCTCGGCGGCATGCCCGATCGCGATCTTCACGCCCTTCTCGCGCAGCCGCTTGACGTTGGCGCTTTCGGCCTGGTCGGAACCCTGCACCGTGTAGCCGAGATTGACCATCACCTCGGCGATGCCGCTCATGCCGATGCCGCCGATGCCGACGAAATGCACCGGACCGATGTCGAGCGGCAATTTCATGGGTTCTCCCGCTTCGCCGATGCCCGGCTTCATGCAAGGCATCCCCGTCTGCGGTCTATCAATGCAAGACGCGGATGGCCGGAACAAGTCCGGCCGTGACGGCTGACACGGTGGCGAAACTACTTGCTTGATTGCGTTTCCGCCACCTCGAGCACCAGATCGGCGAGGCGGTCGGCGGCGTCGAGCCGGCCGAGCGACCGCGCCGCCGCCGCCATGGCGGCGAGCCGTTGCGGCGCCGCCGCCAGCGCGGCGATCTCGGCGGCGAGCCGCTGCGGGGTAAAGTCCTCCTGCACCAGCCGGATCGCGCCGCCGGCGCTCTCGAGCAGGCCGGCATTGGCGAACTGGTCCTGATCGAGCGCATGCGGCAGCGGCACCAGGATCGCCGGCCGGCCGATGGCGGCAAGCTCGGCGACAGTCGAGGCGCCGGAGCGCGCCACGATCAGATGGCTCGCCGCGATGCGCGCCGGCAGATCGGGGAAGAACGGCGCGACTCTCGGCCGCGATCGAGAGCGCGGCATAGGCGCTGCGCACGCGGGCCAAATCCTCCTCGCGCGCCTGCTGGACGATGGCGAGCCGCGCGCGCAGGCCGGCGTCGAGCAGCGCGATCGCGGCCGGAACGACATCGGCCATGATCCGCGCGCCCTGGCTGCCGCCGAAGATCAAGCAGCCGCAGCGGATCGCCCGCGTGCCGGATAGGGCGTCGCCGCCGCCGCGACGACCGCCGGCCGAACCGGATTGCCGGTCAGCGTCGCCTTGGCGGCGAGGCGCGGTCGCCGCGGGAGACATCGGGGAAGGTGGTGGCGATCGCGTTCACCCGCGGCGCCAGCAGCCGATTGGCGCGGCCGATGACGGCGTTGGCTTCGTGGATCAGGGTCGGGACGCCGCGCCAGGCCGCGGCCAGGAGCGGCGGGATGGTCGGATAGCCGCCGAAGCCGATCACCGCCGCGGGCTTGAGCCGGCCGATCAATGCCCACGCCTGGATGAACCCGAGGCCGAGCGCGAGCGGTTCGCGCGAGCGCGACCGGATTGCGCGCGCGCAGCGTCGCGCTGGCGATGACGTGGATGGCCTGGTCGGCGAAGGCGCCGCCATAGCGCGCCGCGCGCCGATCGGTCGCGAGATGAACCGGGAGGCCGCGTTGCACCAGCGCCGCCGCCAGCGCCTCGGCCGGAAACAGATGACCGCCGGTCCCGCCGGCCGCGACCAGCACCGCCGCGCCGGCCGGCTCGGGCATCAAATGCCCCGCCGCGGCGAGCATGAATTCGCCGGAGCTGCGCGCGCGGCCGTTCGCGGGTGAGCGCGAGCAGCATGCCCATGCCGTAGGCGAGCGAAATCAGCGACGAGCCGCCATAGGAAATGAACGGCAGCGTCATTCCCTTGGCCGGCATCAGGTGCAGATTCACCGCCATGTTGATCGTCGATTGCAGCCCGAACAGGATCGCGAGCCCGGCGGCGGCGAAGCGGATGAACGGATCGTCGTTGCGCATCGCGACGTGAGCGCGCGGATCACAATGAACGCGAACAGCGCGACCAGAATGAGGCAGAGCACGACGCCGAATTCCTCCGCCGCCACCGCGAACACGAAATCGGTATGGCCTTCCGGCAGGATGCGCTTGATCGTGCCCTCGCCGGGACCGCGGCCGAACCAGCCGCCGCGGATGAAGGATTCGGTCGCGATGTCGATATTGAACGTGTCGCCGGAGGTCGGATCGAGGAAGCGGTTGATGCGCTGCGCCACGTGCGGAACGGTGTAGAAGGCGGCCAGGAGCCCGACCGTCGCGGTGGCGCCGAGCCCGAGCACCCAGATGAAGCGCATGCCGGCCATGTAGAACAGCGCGCCCCAAACCAGCGTGATCAGCATGGTCTGGCCGAAATCGGGCTGCAGCACCAAGAGGCCGACCACGACGACAAGGAGAACCAGCGCGACGGTGTTCGCCGGCATTTCCGGACGCTTGTCGGATTCGCCGAACAGCCAGGCGATCAGGACGACGAAGGCCGGCTTGAGAAACTCCGACGGCTGGATGTTCATGCCGAGGATCACCAGCCAGCGCCGCGCGCCCTTGATCTCGGCGCCGAAGAAGGGCGTGGCAGCGACCAGAACGAGACTGACGACAAAGACGATCAGCGCCAGCTTGCCGGATTTCGCGCGGCGACAGAAATGACGTCACGATCAACACGCCGGCCGCGGGAATGAGGAACAGCACCTGGCGGTTGACGAAGTGAAACGGGTCGAGACCGATGCGCGCGGCGACCGGCGGGCTCGCGGCGAGGCAGAGCACGATGCCGCCGAGCATCAGCGCGCCGAGCGCCGCCAGCGTCAGCCGGTCGATCGTCCGCCACCATTCGCTCAACAGCGTCGGCTGCGCGCGCGAGGCCAAAGTTGTCCGCCTGGACAGGCGTCCCCCGAAACGAGTCCCGGCCTAGTCCTGACACCGCGATGGTTTCCAGGGGATTAAGAACGTGGATGCCGCGGCGCCCGAATTCCGACTTCGCGCCGCCGAGCGGCATCTTTGGATTTACGATCCCCGCAGGTCGAGCGTCATGAACACGCTGTTCGGATCGAGCACATAGTCGGCGAAGGGCGGGCACTCGATGAAGCCGTGGCGGCGGTAGAACGCCTGCGCCGGCCGAAAATAGTCCCAGGAGCCGGTCTCCAGGCTCAGCCGCGACATGCCGCTCGCCTCGCGCCAGCAGCAATGATGTGACGCAGCATCGCGCTGCCCGCTCCCTTCCGCCGCATCGGCCTGCGCGGTGTGCATCGATTTGACCTCGCCATGATCCGCCGACAGCCGCTTGAGCGCGCCGAAGCCGACAAGAGCGTCTCGTCTTCCCACATCGTCCAAAAGCTGATCTCGGGCGACCGCAGTCCGTCGAGGTCCAGAGCATGCGCGCTGCCGGGCGCCGTTTGCGCGCGGGCCTGAGTCACGTGGACGCGCAAGAGAGCGGCCACGCGCGGGTCGCCGAAGTCGCCCGGGATGATCCGTATTGTCATTTCGCGATGATCCCCGGCAGCTTGTGCACGAGCGCGCGGAACGCGTCGCCGCGCACCTCGAAATTGCGATACTGGTCGAACGAGGCGCAGGCGGGCGAGAGCAGCACGACCGGCTCGCGCGCCGTCGAGGCTTCGGCGTCGCGCGCGGCGGCCGCGAGCGCCTTGTCGAGCGTGCCGGCGATCTCGTGCGGCACGTCGGCCGCCGAGCGTGGCGGCGAATTCCTCCGCCGCCTCGCCGATCAGATAGGCCTTGCGGATGCGCGGAAAGAAATCGCGCAGCGATTCGATGCCGCCGGTCTTTGCTTGCCGCCGGCGATCCAGAAAATGTCGCCGAAGCAGGCGAGCGCCTGCGCGGCCGAATCGGCATTGGTGGCCTTGGAATCGTTGACGAAGAGCACCGCGCCGCGCCGGCCGACTTCTTCCATGCGATGCGCGAGCCCGGGAAACGAGCGAAGCCCCGCCTGGATCGCCGCCGGCGCGAGGCCGAGCGCCAGCGCCGCCGCCGCGGCGCAGGCGGCGTTCTGCGCGTTGTGCAGCCCGCGCAGCGAGCCGATGCCGCCGAGCTCGGCGATTGCCGAAGCGGCGCCGCCCGCGGCGCGCATGATCCGGCCGGCTTCGACGTAGAGCCCCTCGGTCAATGCGCGCCGCACGGAAATGCGCACCACGCGCTTGCCGGACCGCTCGAGCCGGTCGGCGATGTTCCGGCACCATTCGTCGTCGACGCCGACGATCGCGGTGCCGTCCTTCGGCACGCCGGCGACCAGGCGCTCCTTCACCGCCGCGTAATGCTCCATCGTGCCGTGGCGATCGAGATGATCCTCGCTGAGATTGATCAGGATGCCGACCGAAGGATCGAGCGTCGGCGCGAGATCGATCTGATAGGACGAGCACTCGATGACGTGGACGCGCACCGGTTGGACCCGGCCGGCGCGCGGCGGCGCCAGCGACAGGATCGCGGTGCCGATATTGCCGCCAAGCTGCGCGTCCATGCCGGCCGAGGCCGCGAGATGGGCGATCAGCGCCGTCGTCGTCGATTTGCCGTTGGTGCCGGTGATGGCGACGAAGGGCGCATCGCGGCGCGAGGCGGCGGCGCTCGCGGCAGAACAGCTCGATGTCGCCGATCACCTCGACGCCGGCTGTTCGCGCGAGCTCGGCGACCCAGTGCGGCGCCGGATGGGTGAGCGGAACGCCGGGCGCGAGCACAAGCGCCGCGATCCTCGACCAGTCGATGCCGTGCAGATCGGCGGTGGGGATGCCGGCGGCGTTCGCCTTGGCGACGCTCTGCGCGTCGTCGTCGAAGGCGACGACGTCGGCGCCGCCGGCGAGCAGCGCGCTCGCGCTCGCCAGCCCCGAGCCGCCGAGCCCGAACACCGCGACCTTTTTGCCGGCAAAGGTCGTGACCGGGATCACGGCGAGGCTACCGCAGCTTCAAGGTCGACAGCCCCGCCAGCGCGAGCACGACCGAGACGATCCAGAAGCGAATGACGATCTGCGGCTCGGTCCAGCCGAGCTGCTCGAAATGATGATGGATCGGCGCCATCTTGAAGACGCGCTTGCCGGTCAGCTTGAACGACACCACCTGGACGATGACCGAGACCGCCTCGAGCACGAACAGGCCGCCGATGACCGCGAGCACGATCTCGTGCTTGGTGGCGACCGCGACGGCGCCGATCATGCCGCCGAGCGCGAGCGAGCCGGTATCGCCCATGAAGATCGAGGCCGGCGGCGCGTTGAACCAGAGAAAGCCGAGGCCCGGCGCCGAGCACGGCGCCGCACAGCACCGCGAGCTCGCCGGTGCCGGCGACGTAATGGATCTGCAGATAATCGGCGAACACCGCGTTGCCGGAGAGATAGGCGATCATGCCGAAGCTCGCCGCCGCGATCATCACCGGAACGATGGCGAGGCCGTCGAGGCCGTCGGTCAGGTTCACCGCGTTGCCGGCGCCGACGATGATGAAGGCGCGCGAACAGCGATGAAGAACCAGCCGAGATTGAGCACCAGCTCCTTGAAGAACGGGAACACCAGCGAGGTCGAGAACGGCACGTGCCCGAGCTCGACCAGCGCGATGCAGGCGAGTCCGGCGATGACGGCTTCGATGCCCAGCCGCGTGCGGCCGCGAAATCCGGCGTGCGTCTGCTTCGTGACCTTCAGATAATCGTCGTAGAAGCCGACCAGGCCGAAGCCGAGCGTGACCCAGAGCACGACCCAGACGTAGGGGTTGGCGGGATTGGCCCACAGCAGCGTCGAGACCAGCATGCCGGAAAGGATCATCAGCCCGCCCATGGTCGGCGTGCCGGCCTTGGCGATGATGTGCGATTTCGGGCCGTCGGTGCGGATCGGCTGGCCCTTGCCCTGCAGGAGCCGCAGCCGGTCGATGATGTGCGGGCCGAACAGGAAGACGAAGACCAGCGCGGTGATGATCGCGCCGCCGGTGCGGAAGGTGATGTAGCGGAACACATTGAGGACGGAGAGCTTGTCCGACAGATCGACCAGCCAATAGAGCATCGCCTCAACCTTGTGCCGACGCGGTTTCGAGCGCTGCTCGTGGCGCGCGGAGAGCTGCGTTGCAGCGCCTTGACGATGGGCGCCATGCGCGAGCCGAGCGAGCCCTTGACCATGACGACGTCGCCGGCACGGATCGCGGGCAGCACCTGCGCCTCGAGCGCGGCGGAGTCCTCTGCATAGCCGCCGCGGCGGCCGGCGGGAAGAGCCTGCCACAGCGCGTGCATCAGCGGGCCGCAGCAGAACACCAGATCGACGCGCGTTGGCGCGACCGGCTCGAGCGAGGCCGCGATGCAGCGCACGGCCGCTGCGGCCCGAGTTCGAGCATGTCGCCGAGCACGGCGATGCGCCGGCCGCGCGGCCCGATCGGCGTCTGGCCGAGCAGCGCGAGCGCCGCGCGCATCGACGCCGGATTGGCGTTGTAGCTCTCGTCGATGCACGAGCGCCGGGCCGCCGGGCAGCTCGATCTCGATCGGCGCGCCGCGGCCGGCGGCCGGCCTTGAACTCGGCGAGCGCCAGCGCGGCGAGCGCGAGATCGGCGCCGACGAGCGCGGCCGTCGCCAGCACCGCGAGCGAATTGATGCACGAGGTGGCGGCCCGGCGCGCCGATCTTGTAGGTGAGGTCGGTGCCGAGGATCTGCGCCTCGACGGTCGAGCAGTCGGCTGCAGCGCGCATTTGATCAGGCGCGCGTCGGCCTTTGCGTGCTCGCCGAACGACACGATGCGCGCGACGCCGGCCTCCTTGGCGCGGCGCTTGAGCTGCGCGAATTGCGCGATTGTCGCGATTGAGGACGGCGGCGCCGCCGGCTTCGAGGCCGAGAAAAATCTCCGCCTTGGCGTCGGCGATCTTGGCGAGCGAGCCGAAGAATTCGAGATGCACCGGCGCGATCGTGGTGATGATCGCGACATGCGGGCGGACCAGCCGCGACAGCGGCGCGATCTCGCCGGCGTGGTTCATGCCGATTTCGAACACCGCGTAGCGCGCGCTCGCCGGGCAGCGCGCGAGCGACAGCGGCACGCCCCAATGATTGTTGTAGGAGGCGACCGAGGCGTGGGTCTCGCCGTCCTTGCGACGAGCGCGAGCCGCAGCGCCTCCTTGGTGCCGGTCTTGCCGACCGAGCCGGTGACGCCGATCACCTTGGCCGCGCGTGCGCGCGCGCGCCGCGGCGGCGAGATCGCGCAGCGCCGCGAGCACGTCCGGCACGAGCAAGAGCGGCGCGTCCGCCGGCAACTCGCGCGCGCCGATCGGCGGCGACGACGGCGAGCGCGGCCTTGGCCGCGAGCGCCGCGCGCGACGAAGTCATGGCCGTCGCGGTGATCGCCGTGAATGGCGAAGAACGCTTCGCCCGGCGCGATGCGTGCGGCTGTCGATCGAAATGCCGGAGATCGACTGCGGCAGCGCGCCCTGGCGCTCGGCGCCCATCGCGCGCGGCCATCGCGTCGATGGTCCACAGCGCGGCGCGCGCGTCATGCGGCAAGTTCCTTGAGCGCCGCGGCGACCGCCTCGTGATCGCTGAACGGCACGACCCGGTCGCCGATGATTTGGCCGGTTTCATGGCCCTTGCCGGCGATCAGCAGCACGTCGCCGCGCGCGCAGCTCGGCGATGGCGCGGCGGATCGCCTCGCGCCGGTCGCCGATCTCGACGGCGCCGGGCGCCGCGGCCAGGATCGCGGCGCGGATCGCGGCGGCGTCCTCGCTGCGCGGATTGTCGTCGGTGACGATGACGCGGTCGGCCTTGGCGGCGGCGATGGCGCCCATCAGCGGCCGCTTGCCGCGATCGCGGTCGCCGCCGGCGCCGAACACCACGACGAGCCGGCCGGTCGCATAGGGCCGCAGCGCATCGAGCGCCTTGGCGAGCGCGTCGGGCTTGTGCGCGTAGTCGACGAAGATCGGCGCGCCGCGGCTTGTCGCCGACGAGCTCGAGCCGGCCCTTGGCGCCGGTGAGATGTTCGAGCGCCGCGAACACCGCAGCCGGCATCGCCGCCGGTCGCGATGGCGAGGCCGGCGGCGACCAGCGCGTTCTCGACCTGGAACTCGCCGACCAGCGGCAGCCGCACCTGAAAATTCTTCCCGCGATGTTCGAGGCGGAGCGTCTGCGAAAACCGTCGATCGCCGACATCGACCAGCCGGATGCCCGTTCCTGCGCGTCCGACGCTGATGATCGACAAGCCGCGCGCCTTGGCCGCGGCCACGACCGCGTCCGCGTGCTCGTGGTCGACATCGATGACCGCGGCGCCGCCCGGTGCGAGCAGAGCCTCGAACAGCCGCAGCTTGGCGGCGAGATAGGCCTCGAAGCTCGGATGATAGTCGAGATGATCGCGGGTGATGTTGGTGAAGCCGCCGGCGGCGATGCGCAGGCCGTCGAGCCGGTATTGGTCGAGCCCGTGCGAGGACGCTTCGATCGCGAGATGCGTGACGCCGTCGCCGGCGAGCGCGTCGAGCGAGCGGTGCAGCGCGACCGGGTCCGGCGTCGTCAGCGAGCCGTAGGTCTCGCCGCGCGGCGAGACGACGCCGATGGTGCCGATGCTCGCGGCGCGATGGCCGAGCGCGGTCCAGATCTGCCGCGTGAAGGCCGCGACCGAAGTCTTGCCGCTGGTGCCGGTGACGGCGGCGATGGTCTGCGGCTGGCGCGGATAGAGTTTGGCGGCCACGAGCGCGAGCGCGCGCCGCGCATTGCCGACGCGCACGAAGGCGATCGCCGTCGGGCAACGGCGCGTCCGGCGGCCGCTCGGCCACGATCGCCGACCGCGCCGGCGGCGATCGCGCCGTCGACGAAGCGCAGGCCGTCGGTCTTGCCGCCGGCGATGGCGACGAACACGTCGCCGCGTTTGACCGCGCGGCTGTCCGCCGTCACGCCGCCGACCTCGAGATCGGCATAGCGTGCCTCGATGTCGGCGTCAGCGGGCAGAATCTCGCGAAGCTTCATGCGGTCGCTTCGCTGCCCGAAGCGCCTCCTCATGCTCGGCGAGTTAGGCGAGTCGGCGATCGCGGCGCATACCGCCTTACCTGCTTTCCTTGAGCGAGGCCAGTATCAGCTGATCGGCCGTCGGCAGGTCGAGGCGCGGCTCGATGCCGAGAAGCGGCGCGATCCGCGCGACCACCGCGCCGCCGGTCGGCACCGCGTTCCA
Organism: uncultured Alphaproteobacteria bacterium; assembly: GCA_963695665.1. Lineage (GTDB taxonomy): Bacteria > Pseudomonadota > Alphaproteobacteria > Rhizobiales > Xanthobacteraceae > BOG-931. The sequence continues at coordinate 150,858 of CAVOHL010000001.1, read as the reverse complement.
GCCCGAGGTGTTGAAGCCGTGGGTCTCCGGCGATCGCCTGCGGTTCGTCGAGCATGATCAGCAGCAGATAGCGCGGCTGATCGGCCGGCAGCACCGCCATGAAATCGGTCAGCACCTTGGTCTTGGAATAGCGGCCGTTGATCACCTTGTCGGCGGTGCCGGTCTTGCCGCCGATGTAATAGCCCGGCACGTCGGCCTTCGCGGCGGTGCCCTTCTCGACATTGAGCCGCATCAGGTAGCGCATCATCTCGCTGGTCTCGGGCTTGATGACGCGCTTGCCGAGCGCCTGCGCCTCGGCCTCGGTGCGCTTGAGGAAGGTCGGCGGAATGAGGATGCCGCCGTTCATCAGCGCGGCGACGCCCATCACCGCCTGCAGCGGCGCGACCGAGAGGCCGTGGCCGAAGGCGATGGTGATGGTGTTGAGCTCGCCCCAGTGCTTGGGCACGATCGGCTCGGCGCTCTCCGGCAATTCGGTGCGCAGGCGGTCGAGCTGGCCCATCTTTTTGCAGGAACGCCTTGTGCGCGTCGACGCCGATCGCCAGCGCGATGCGCGCCGCGCCGATGTTCGACGAATAGGTGAAGATTTCCGGCACGGTGAGCACGCGGTTCTGCGGTTCGAAATCGTGGATGTCGAACTTGCCGAAGTGCAGCGGCATGTGCGCGTCGAAGGACGATTTCAGCGTGACCTTGCCGGAATCGAGCGCCATCGCGACGGTGAACGCCTTGAAGGTCGATCCCATCTCGTAGACGCCGGTGGTCAGCCGATTGATGCGGGTCGGATCGAGCGCCTCGCGCGGATTGTTCGGGTCGTAGTCCGGCTCCGACACCATGGCGACGATCTCGCCGGTGCGCACGTTGAGGACGACGCCGGCGGCGGCGATCGCCTTGAACTTGGCGCGCGCGGCGACGAGCTCGTCGCGCAGCGCGTGCTGCACGCGCAGATCGACCGCGAGCTCGACCGGGTTCTGCAGCCGGTCGGTGGCGAGCCCCGCCATGTGCAGCGCGGCGAGCCCGTGGCCGTCGAGCCACTTCTCCATGCCGGCGATGCCCTGGTTGTCGATGTTGACGTGGCCGATGAGGTGCGAGACCTCGGTGCCGTTCGGATAGACGCGCTTGTTCTCGTTCAGGAAGCCGATGCCCGGCAGGCCCTGGCGATAGATTTCGCGCTGCTGCTCCGGCGTGATGTCGCGCTTGAGCCAGACGAAGCCGCGCTTGGAGGAGAGCCGCTCGCGCAGTTCGCCGGCGTCGAGATCGGGCAGGTCGGCGGTGAGCAGCTCGGCCGCCTCGTCGACGTCGATGAGCCGGCGCGGCTCGGCGTAGAGCGACGGCACGCGCACGTCGGTCGCCAGGATTTCGCCGTTGCGATCGAGGATGTCGGGACGCGCCGTCGCGATCGCATCGCCGGAGACGACGCGATGGGCGATGCGGCTGTCGGAGACCAGCGCGAACATGACGAGCCGCGCGGCGATGATGGCATAGACGGCGGCGAAGGCGAGGATCGCCAGGCCGACCCGCGCCCGCGCCTTGGCGGCGCGATCGACGTTGCTGCCGTAGAGCAGGCTGCGGATGAGCCAGCCGCCGCCAGGGCTGCGCCGGCGGCGAGCGATACGGCTTGCGCCAGCACGGTCATCGCGTTCATTGATCCGGATCTGCCGCGGGCGTCGGCGGCCGGCGCTGTCGTCTGGCATGGCGCGGCCGGTCGCCGGCGATGCTGCCGGTCGTCGAGCCGGGCTCGTCGAGATTCTCGATCATGCCGCCGATCGGATCCTTGCTGTCGGGCTCGACGAATTGCGGCGGCCGGTCGGGCAGGTGATCGAGCGCGTCGAATTGCGTCGGCGCGATCGGCTTGAGCTGCAGATAGCGCTTGGCCAGCGCCTCGATGCGCGCCGGATTGTCGAGCTCGCCCCACTCGGCGCGCAACGCCGCGATGCGTCGCGCTCGCGGCGCACCTCGCCGCGCAGCTTGGCGAGACGCTCGGCCTGCACGGTCGAGTCGAACTTGATCCGATAGACGTAGGCCGCCGCGAGCACCAGCGCGCCGATCACGACGAAATTGAGCAAGCGCAGGATCATGCCCGCCCCCGCATGACGTCGGCGAGCGACGGCAGCCGCGGCAGCAGCATGATCGATCGGCGTCGGAACGCGGCGCGGCATCGGTGCGCTCGGCGGCGCGCAGCTTTGCCGAGCGGGCGCGCGGATTGTCGGCAATCTCGGCTTCGTCCGGCGTTTCCGGCCGCCGCGTCAGCACGCGGAACGTCGGCGGCGGCGGCAGCGATCTGCGGCCGATGGCGCGAAGCAGCCGGCGCGCGGCTGCGCTCGGCGAGGAAGGTCTTGACGATGCGATCCTCGAGCGAATGGAAGGCGACCACGACCAGCCGGCCCGACGGCTTGAGCACGCGCTCGGCGGCGGCGAGGCCGCGCGCCAGTTCGGCAAGCTCGTCGTTGACGAAAATCCGCAGCGCCTGGAAGGTGCGGGTCGCCGGATGGATCGTGCCGTCGCGCGCGCGCACCACGCGCGCGACGATGTCGGCGAGCGCGCGCGTCGTGTCGATCGCCCGCTCGTCGCGCGCCTTGACGATCGCGCGCGCGACGGCGCGCGCGTGGTGCTCTTCGCCGAGCGTGGCGATGATGGCGGCGAGATCGCGCTCGCTCGGCGCGCGGCGACGACATCGGCGGCGCTCGGACCGTCGCGGCCCATGCGCATGTCGAGCGGTCCGTCGAGCCGGAACGAAAATCCGCGCGCGGCTTCGTCGAGCTGCATCGACGAAACGCCGAGATCGAACACGACGCCGTCGACCGCGGCCGCGTCGCCGCCGGCGACGATCGATTCCAGATTGGAGAAGCGATCCTCGACCAGGTCGAGCCGGCCCTGCGCTTCGCTCGACCAGCGCCGGCGCCTTGCGCGATCGCGCTCTGGTCGCGGTCGATGCCGATCACGCGCGCGCCGGGCGTCGCCAGGATCGCGCGCGTATAGCCGCCGGCGCCGAACGTCGCGTCGATATAGAGGCCGCCGTCACGCACGCCGAGCCAGTCGACGGCGCGGCGGGCGAGCACGGGAATGTGACGAGCCAGTCCGCCAGCGACAGCATTGCTGTCGCTGCCCGTCATCATTCCCGTGCTCCGATGCGGTTTTGCCGCCGCCATCCGGGTGCCCAGCTCCTGCTTGAAAGCGCGGACCTTCTCGGTGGCCTCCGCGAGTTCCGCGCGAAAGCGGCCGGGCTCCCAGATTCGAAATTTGTGGCCGAGACCGACGAAGGTCGCCGCGTCGGTGATCCCGGCATGCGCCTTGAGCGTGTCGGTGAGCACCACGCGGCCCTCGCCGTCGATCTTCAGCGTCTCGCTCGGTGCCGTAGAGCGCGAGCGAGAACTGCTCGCGCTGGTCGGAATAGGGCGAGAAGCCGGCGATCAGCGCCTCGATCTCCGCGAGCAGCGCATTGCCGCCGGCATCGAGCGCCGGCCGGTCGAGCGCGGGATAGCAATAAAGACCGTCGAAGCCGTCGCGCGCCAGCACCGCGCGGAAGGATGCCGGCACCGAGACGCGTCCCTTGGCGTCCAGACGGAGCATGTAGTGGGACACGAAGCGGTCCATCTCGCCCCTCGCCGCGCCGCAAGCCTGAAGGCGCAGCCGCCTAGCCGGCATCTCCGCCGATCCGCTTGCCGCCGCCCTCGGCTGGAACGGTGCCCAGCATCGCAGACCAGCTTGGGAATAAATGGGCTATCATGGGCCAATATGGGCGTCAACGGACCGACCAGCCGCGATCGGCCGCTCCGCTCGATTTCGATTAGCGAGGGGTAAGCTTAAGGAATGGTTGAGGTCGCGCTGCGTAGCGCGCGACCGCGCGAGCGCATCGCGCCGGCGAGCTCGTCGAGCGCGGTCGCGCGTCGGCGCGGCGTTGGAATCGCACAGCGCGATCACGCTTGATGCGACCGATGCGTTGCACGCCGGCAACGAGCATCGTTTTTCTTTGCGACTCGGCAGCGCGCGCGCGCAAATCGGCTTGTCGGCGGCATCGCGTTGTCCTAAAGTTGCCGCATGTCGCCGGTCGCGTTTCACGCCGGATTCCTGCGTCGTCGCCGAAGTCGTGCCTTCGCCCAATCACGGCGAGCGCAAGGACGGCCGGCGGCCGGACATGATCCTGCTGCACTACACCGGGATGCCGAGACGCCGCAGGCCGCGCTCGATCGCTTGTGCGCGCGCGGCAGCGAAGTTTCGGCCCATTACTTCGTGTTCGAAGACGGCCGCATCGTGCAAATGGTGCAGGAAAGCCGCCGCGCCTGGCACGCCGGCGCAGTCGTTCTGGGCCGGCGAAACCGACATCAATTCCTGCTCGATCGGCATCGAGATCGCCAATCCCGGTCACGACCACGGCTATCCGGATTTTCCCAAACGGCAGATCGCGGCGGTGACCGCGCTCTGCCGCAGCATTCAGACCCGCAACACCATTCCGCCGGTGCGCGTGCTGGCGCATTCCGATGTTGCGCCCGGCGCGCAAGCAGGATCCGGGCGAAAAATTCCCCTGGCGCACGCTCTACGATTCCGGCGTCGGCCATTGGGTCAAGCCGGCGCCGATCATGGATTTCGGCGCAGGCTGCTCACGCTCGGCGATCGCGGCGACGCCGTTGCCGCCCTGCAGAAATCGCTGAGCGAATACGGCTACGGCGTCGAGATCAACGGCGACTACGACTCCGCCACGCACGACGTCGTGACGGCCTTCCAGCGCCATTTCCGGCCGGAACGCGTCGACGGCGTCGCCGATCAATCGACGCGCAGCACCTTGCAGGAACTGCTCGCCAATCGCGGCCGGGCCCGGACCATGGCGGCGCGCGCCCGCACCGCGATGCTTCGCGCCATCTCGCCGCCTCTTGACGGCGACGGCCGACGATCCCCATCCCTGTCCTGTCAGTCGGTCGGACGGCCGCTCCGGCGAAACCGAAAGGTTGCCGGGGAGGAAAGTCCGGGCTCCATGGACAAGCGGTGCCGGATAACATCCGGCGGGTGCGAGCCCAGGGAAAGTGCCACAGAGAACAAACCGCCGCGGTGCGTTGCGTATCAGCCGCGGTAAGGGTGAAACGGTGCGGTAAGAGCGCACCGCGCCGGCGGCAACGCCGGCGGCACGGCAAACCCCACCGGGAGCAAGACCGAATAGGGACGGCGCGAGGCTTTGCGCGCAAGCGCAGAGGCTTCGGGATCGTGTCCAGATCCGGCCGTCCGGGTAGGTTGCTTGAGGCGCCGGGTAACCGGCGTCCCAGAGGAATGGCCGTCACGCATGCGGGCAGTGTTCGCATGCCATCCAGAACCCGGCTTACAGACTGGCTGACGTGAAACTAAGGGCGCCCGGCGGAAATCCCGTCGGGCGCCCGCCAAGTCTTTGGCCGCTCTTGGCCGTCGGTTGTGGCACGCCGTTTGAATGGAGATGGCCAGGAGCGCCGGCGGACAGTTCGCGGCGCGCTCGCACTCGTCCGCGACTGGCTGGTCAACTGAAAAAATCGTGTCGGAGAGGCCTTTGCATCGATATGATTATTCCAAGATGACCGACTGCAATTGCCGCCAAAAGATAACATTCTATCTCTGCGAGAGCTTAGGATCGCCGCATGAGCCGCGCCCCCTCGGAAATTCGTTCGACCCGCATGGCGCCGCTGGCGCGGCTGCCGGCGTTCTTCGCGCTGGAAGGCAAGCGCGCGGTCGTCGCCGGCGGCAGCGCAGGCGGCGGCCTGGAAGGCGGAGCTGCTCTCGGCCGCCGGCGCGCAGGTCGAGGTCTTTGCGCCGGCGGCCGGCGAGGACATGCGCGCGCTCGCCGCCGCGCCGCCGCGCGGCGCGATCGTCGTTCATGAGCGCGACTGGACCCCGGCCGATTTCGCCGGCGCCGCGATCGCGGTCGCCGATTGCGCCGACGACGACGAGGCCGCCGCAGTTCGCCGCGGCGGCGCGCGCCGCCGGCGTGCCGGTCAACGTCATCGACCGGCCGGCCTTCTGCGATTTCTCCTTCGGCGCCATCGTCAATCGCTCGCCGCTCGTCATCGGCATTTCGACCGACGGCGCCGCGCCGGTGTTCGGCCAGGCGATCCGCGCCAAGATCGAGGCGCTGATCCCGAAGGGCTTCGCGCGCTGGGCCGAGGCCGCGCGGGCGTGGCGCCCGCGCGTGCAGGCGCTCGCGCTGCCGTTCCGCGGCCGCCGCAACTTCTGGGAGAAATTCACCGACCGCGCCGTCGCTGCGCCCGATCAGAGCGCCGACCGAGGCCGATCTCGACGCGCTTGCTGGCGCCGGGCGAGCGCCGCAAGACCGGCTCGGTCGTGCTTGTCGGCGCCGGTCCCGGCGATCCGGAACTGCTGACGCTGCGCGCGGTGCGCGCGCTGCAATCGGCCGACGTGATCCTGTTCGACGATCTCGTGTCGGCCGGACATTCTCGATTTCGCGCGCCGCGAAGCGAAGAAGATGCTGGTCGGCAAGACCGGCCACGCGCCGTCGTGCAGGCAGGACGACATCAACGCGCTGATGGTCTCGCTCGCCAAGGCCGGCCGCCGCGTGGTGCGGCTCAAGGGCGGCGATCCGATGATCTTCGGCCGCGCCGACGAGGAGATCGCCGCCTGCCGCGCGGCCGGCATCGCGGTCGAGGTCGTGCCCGGCATCACCGCGGCGCAGGGCGCGGCGAGCCGGCTCCTGGTCTCGCTGACGCGCCGCGCCGAGGCGCGCCGCGTGCAATACATCACCGGCCATGGCCGCGACGGCAAGCTGCCGGACGATATCGACTGGGCGAGCCTCGCCGATCCGGCGGTGACGACCGTCGTCTACATGCCGACGAAGACGCTGCCCGAGCTGGTCGCCAACGCGCTCGCCGCCGGGCTCGATCCGGCGACGCCGGCGGTCGCCGTCGCCCGCGCGACGCGCGCCGACGAGCGCGTGATCGCCGCGACGATCGCCGAGCTTCCGGCGCGGCTTGCCGCCGAGGCGCCGTCGGGGCCGGTCGTGGTGATGATCGGACGCGTGTTCGCGGAGTATGCGACAGCGCGGCGCGCATGCGCCGGATGAGACCGACGTATCGCGGGAGGATGAAACATCCCCGCGGATGATTGCAAAAGGCCGATCGGGCCGTTAATCGAAAGCAAAGAACGGTTGCGGAACCCGAACGGGGCCGCCTATCTATCCCGCATGGACACGATGACCGCACCTTCCGTCGCCGCCGGAACCGCCGCGCCTGAAACGGCTCGCGCCGCGAATCTGATCGAGGTGCGGCTGACCGACATCGAGACCGTCGCCCGCGACACCAACGTCTACACGTTCCGCCGCCCCGACGGCGGCGGGCTGCCGCCTTATAAGCCCGGGCGCGCATATCGACATCCATCTTGCCCAACGGCCTCATCCGGCAATTTTCGCTGCTCAATCCCGATCCCGATCCGCAGAGCTACGTCGTCGGCATCAAGCTCGACGCCGCGAGCCGCGGCGGCTCGCGCTACATCTTCGATGAGCTGCGAGTCGGCGACACGCTCAAGATCAGCGCGCCGCGCAACAATTTTCCGCTGGTCGGCGGACGCCGAGCACGTCGTGCTGTTCGCCGGCGGCATCGGCATCACGCCGATCTGGTGCATGGCGCAACAGCTCGCCGCGCAGAACCGTTCGTGGAAGCTCTACTATTCCTGCCGCTCGCGCGCCGACATGGCGTTCCTCGCGACCCTGGAAAAACTCGGTCCGCAATTCGTCAACCTGCATTTCGACGATGAAGCGGACGGCAAATTTCTCGATCTGGCCGGCGCCATCGCCGCGGCGCCGCCGAACGCGCACTTCTATTGCTGCGGCCCCAATCCGATGCTGAAGGCGTTCGAGGCGGCGGCCGCGAGCCGGCCGCGCCAGCAGGTCCACGTCGAATATTTCACGCCGAAGGAAGAGGCGGCGACGGGAAAGCTCGGCGGCTTCTGGGTCGAGCTGGCGCGCTCGGGCGAGGAATATTTCATCCCCGAGGGCCAGAAGATCCTCGAAGTCCTCTATCAGGCCGGCGTCGACGTCGACTATTCGTGCGAGCTCGGCATTTGCGGCGAATGCGTGACCCGCATCATCTCCGGCATTCCTGAGCACCACGATTCGGTGCTCAGCGAGGAAGAGCAGGCGGCGAACGAAAAGGTCATGATCTGCTGCTGCGGCTGCAAGACCGAGCGGCTGGTGCTCGACATGTAGCGCCCGCATTGCTCGGCGCGCGCAACTGCGCTAAGCACGCCGCCGGCGAAGCCGAGGTTGGAGGCATAGATGGTCGAGCATGGCGAATTGGAATATGCGAGCGCGACCGGCAACGATTACGCCGCGCACGAACAGACCTATCGCGGTTTCGTGACCTTGGTGAAGTCCGTCATCGCCGTGGTCGTCGTCATTGTCGTCCTGATGGCGATTTTCCTGACCTAGACGGAGCGCGATCCCTTCGGAAGACCCGCTTCCGCTTTTCCGGATCATGCTCTACAGCAGGCGCGAATGGCGCCGGAGAACTCGCCGCACACACCTCGGACACGCGGTTCCTCCCGCTGGACTGCGGCGGCATCCTCGACCGTGCGGCCTTACCGCCTGACCTTCCGCCTCGTCGGCATCCCGGCTCTCGCGGTCGCCGGGGTGCTGCTCTACAGCGGCCTGCGCGACTATTTCGTGCTGCCGGCGTGCGATTCGGCGCGCGCCAAGAGCACGCTCGCCGACGTTTTCAAGGAGCTCAAATTCGCGCCGCAGCGTTTCGAGCCGATCAAGACGCTTTCGACGAGCAAGGACGAGGTGGTCTGCAATGCGGCGCTTCCGCTTGCCGACGGCGCGACGCTGAACGTCGACTACCGCTTCTTCTGGCAGGGCAACAAAGCGAACATGAAATATTCGATATCGCGCACGCCGCCACAGAGCTCGGCGATCCGTCCGTCATTGACCAAACTTACTGACTTGGCGGGCACGCGATAGGCGGCGAGAAAGACCCTGACCGCAATCCGCACCCCGTGCTCGACCTGCGCCTGGCTCGGTCCCGGCGCGGCGTTGAACATGACCGGCCGAAACAGCGCCGCGTGGCAGGATTCCATGAACTGTGCCGCGGCGATCTCAAAGTCCTCGATCGCGAGGACGCCGGCCTCGACTTGCGCGGTGAGATAGGCGGCAAGGCGGGCGATGCCGCGCGCCGGTCCCCGCTCGTAGAATCTGCGCCCGAAGCTCGGCATCCGCTCGGCGATCGCCATCACCGTGCGGAACGCCGACGTCTTGTTCGGCTCGCAGAGGAAATTCACATAGGCGACGCCGAGTCGCTTGAGGACGGCTTCGACGTCGTGGTCGTTCGCGTCGAGATCGAAAATCCCCAGCGCCTGCGCCTCGCATTCCTGCTCGACGATGGCTTCGAACAAGTCTTCCTTGCTGTCGAAATAGACGTAGAGCGTGCCCTTGGACACGCCCGCCGCGCGGGCGATGTCGTTCATGCTGGCCGCATCGAAGCCCTGCGCCAAGAACACGGCATGGGCGCCTTCGACGATCTGGCGCCGCTTGGCGCTCTCATCATCGGTGGTTGCGGTGGGATTTCGCTCTAGCAGTGCTTGTTCGCTCATTTGTCGATATCCCGCATTTTCTTCAACCGTTTTGGCGTTTTCGTAACCGGCCGAAATTACTCTGCAAATCACGCTGGCAGGTATATATAATGACCGAACGGTTCGGTCAATATTGACATCACCACTACCCAGGACTTACGAATGACCGAACCGTTCGGTCAGACCCGGACGGGGGACGGGAGTGCGAACATGTATCGCAAAAAAGAATGGGATAGCGGCGCCAACCGGTTCCAGGTCGTACCCTCAGACGATCCGGTCTACCCCGAGGGGGACTTCCGGGCGGACCAGCCTGCGCTCGACCAACCGATGCCGGAGACACGCGCCCCGCTTCCGGCGCAACCGATTTCCGCCCCGGCGGCCTCCGCCGCATTGGCGAGCCGAGCGGACGCGCCGGCTCGGCCGCCGCAAAGTCGCGGTCGGCGCGGTGGCGGCCGTTGCCCTCGGCGCGGCAGGCTGGTTCGGCTACGACTGGTGGACGGTCGGCCGCTTCACCGTCGCGACCGACGACGCCTATGTGCAGGCATACAACAACACCGTGGCCGCGAAGGTCGCCGGCTACATCGCCAGCGTCCCGGTCACGGACAACACGCGGGTCCGTGCCGGCGACGTGATCGCCACGCTCGATGACGGCGACTATCGCCTCGCCGTCGACTCCGCCCGCGCCAAGGTCGCAACCGAGCAGGCGACCATCGCGCGCATCGGCCATCAGATCACCGCGCAGGACGCGATCGTCGCCCAGGCGAAGGCGCAGCTTGCTTCGGCGCAAGCCGGCGCCAGGCGCATGGAACTCGAGCTCGACCGGCAGAACTTGCTGATGCAGCGCGAATTCGACCAGCCGGCAGACGGTCGAGCAGGCGCAGGCGAACCGCGACCAAGCCATCGCCGCCGTGCAAAGCGCACAGGCCGCGATCGATTCGGCGGTGGCCAATGTCGACGTGCTCAAGGGCCAGGAGCAGGAGGCGGTCGGCAGCCTCGATGAGCTCAAGGCGGCGCTCGCCCGCGCCGAGCGCGACCTGTCGTTCACCGTCATCCGCGCGCCGCTCGACGGCGTGATCGGCAACCGCGCCGTGCAGACCGGCGACTACGTGCAGACCGGACAGCGGCTGGCGAGCGTCGTGCCGCTCGACGACGTCTACGTCACGCCAACTTCAAGGAGACGCAGATCGCGCGGCTGCGGCCCGGCCAGCCGGTCACGATCGCGGTCGACGCGCTGCCCGAGCACGCGATCCAGGGCACGGTCGAAAGCTTCTCGCCGGCCTCCGGCGCGATCTTCTCGTTGCTGCCGCCGGACAACGCCACCGGCAACTTCACCAAGATCGTGCAGCGCCTGCCGGTGCGCATCCACGTCCCCGCCGGCGTCGCCCGCGAGGGGTTGTTGCGCCCGGGCATGTCCGTGGTGGTCAGCGTCAACACCAAGGCAAGCGCGCTCGCCGACGGCGGCGCGCCGCTGCAGGTCACGGAAGCGCCCTGATCGCGCGTCGGGCCCGATCGATGACCTCCGCAGCCACAACCCTCCCCGGCGGTCCCTCGACGCTGGCGCCGTCCGCCGCCGAGCGCGTCGATCCGATACGCGTCGTCGCTTTCCTGGCGATGTGTTTCGGCATGTTCATGGCGATCCTCGACATCCAGGTGGTGTCGGCGTCGCTTGCGGAAATTCAGGCCGGGCTCGCCGCTTCGAGCGACGAGATCACCTGGGTGCAGACGGCGTATTTGATGGCCGAGGTCGTCGCCATCCCGCTGTCCGGCTTCCTGTCGCGCGCGCTCGGCACCCGCATCATGTTCGCCGGCGCCGCCGCCGGCTTCACGCTGTCGAGCCTGATGTGCGGGATGTGCAGTCTCGATGGAGCAGATGATCGTCTGGCGCGCGATCCAGGGCTTCATCGGCGGCGGCATGGTGCCGACGGTGTTCGCCTCCGCCTACACCATCTTTCCGCGCTCGCGCATGGCGACGATCACGCCGCTGATCGGGCTGGTCGCGACGCTGGCGCCGACCATCGGCCCGACCGTCGGCGGCTATCTCACCGACGCGTTCTCCTGGCACTGGCTGTTCTTCATCAACATCGTGCCCGGGATCATCGTCACCATCGCCGCGATCACCCTGATCGACTTCGACCAGCCCAACCTTTCGCTGTTCGAATCGTTCGACTGGCTCGGGCTGATTTCCATGGCCTCGTTCCTGGGCACGCTCGAATACGTGCTCGAGGACGGCCCGCGCTACGACTGGTTCGACGACTCCACGATCGCGCTCGCGGCGGTCGTTTCGGCGAGCTCCGCCGCGATCTTCCTCATCCGCGTCATCATGGCGCGCAACCCGATCGTCGATTTGCGCGCCTATCTCGACCGCAATTTCGCCGCCGGCAGCATGTTTTCCTTCGTGCTCGGCATCGGCCTCTACGGCCTGACCTACCTCTATCCGATCTATCTCGGCGAGATCCGCGGCTACAACGCGCTGATGATCGGCGAGACCATGTTCGTGTCCGGCGCCACCATGTTCTTCTGCGCGCCGATGGTCGGCCGGCTCGTCGACCCGCACCGACCCGCGCATGATGCTGGCCGCGGGCTTCCTGATCGTCGCGCTGAGCAATTGGGAGATGACCTACGTCACCAAGGATTGGGACTTCTGGGAGCTGCTGCTGCCGCAGATCCTGCGCGGCTTCGGCATGATGCTGGCGATCGTGCCGATCACCAATGTGGCGCTCGGCACGCTGACGCCCGACCGGCTGAAGAACGCCTCCGGCCTGTTCAATCTGACGCGCAATCTCGGCGGCGCGGTCGGGCTCGCGGCGCTCAACACCGTGCTCGACGACCGCATCGACCTGCATCTCGCGCGCCTGCACGAGTGCCATCACCTGGTCGCGCCAGCCGGCGCTGGAGATGCTGTCCAATCTGGCGACGCGGATGCCGCGGCTCGGACGCGCAGAACATGGCGCTCAAGCAGCTCTATGGCTGCTGGTGCGCCAGCAGGGCATCGTGATGGCCTTCGCCGACGTGTTCCTGCTGCTCGCCCTGTTGTTCGTCGGCTTTGCCGGCCTCGTCGTCTCATGCGGCGGCCGGCACGGACCGCCCGGCGCCGCCGCAAGGCGCCGATCGGCGGCCAGCCTGAACGCCAACAAAGGCCAGGACCTTGCGGGTCCGGCCTTCGCCGTCGCAAGCACTGAAGACTAGTGGGTGGCGGCGAACGCGATGCCTTCGCGGACCTGGCCGATCGCGTGGTCGATCAGTTCCAGCGCCCGTTCCCGGTGCCCGCCCTTGTTCGGCGCCGCCTGCGCCAATTCGCGCGCGTGCGCTTTGCAAAAGCGCGAGGGCCGCATCCATGTGCGGCTGGGCGCCGAGCGCATGCCAATCCGAGGCTCGACGCGATGGCAATTCCGATCAGTAACTTCTGGCTTGAGGCGAATCGAAGCATGGAGCTCTCCGTCGGATGTGAATTCCGCCGCCCCCGAAACATTCGCACTCATCCCGCACGAAGTTCGGCGACGGACCGAACATGCCTAACGTGGCGATTTCGAGAGGCAATCCGTCGGCGAGGACCGCTCGGCGGTCATTCGCGCCTGGGTAGCCGTGCGCCCGTAGCCGCCCGCGGTCGGCGTCTGGATGATGATCGCCTCGCCGGCCTCGATCATGGTCGCGTCGCAGCCGGCGAGGCTTCCATGCGGCCATCCTGGCGCCGCACCGCAGTTCTCGCCGACCTGGCCGTCTCCGCCGCCGGCGAGCCCGAACGGCGGCACGCGCCGGTGGCCGGACAGGATCGTGCATTCCATTCTTTCGAGGAAACGGATGGTGCGGACGATGCCGTCGCCGGCGTTCCAGCGGCCGCGGCCGCCCGAGCCCTTGCGGATGTGGAAATCCTCGAGCAGGACCGGGATAGCGGAATTCCAGCACCTCCGGATCGGTGAGCCGCGTGTTGGTCATGTGGGTGTGCACGGCGTCGGTGCCGGGAAAGCCGGGCCCGGCCGGCGAGCCGGAGCAGATCGTCTCGTAATACTGATAGCGCGCATTGCCGAAATTGAGATTGTTCATGGTGCCCTGCGCCGCCGCCATGGCGCCGAGCGCGCCGAACAGGCAATTGGTCACCGCCTGCGAGGTCTCGACATTGCCGGCGACGACGGCGGCGGGAAATTCCGGCGACAGCATCGATCCTTGCGGAATGACGATCTTGATCGGCCGCAGGCAGCCGGCATTCATCGGAATGTCGTCGTCGACCATGACGCGGAACACGTAGAGCACGGCGGCGCGCGTCACCGGCTCGGGCGCGTTGAAGTTGGTCGGCTGCTGCGGCGCGGTGCCGGTGAAATCGACGGTCGCCTCGCGCTTCTTCTTGTCGACGCTGATCCGCACCTTGATCACGGTGCCCTGGTCCATCTCGAGTGCGAAACGCGCTGTCGTGCAGCCGGTCGATGACGCGGCGCACGCTCTCGGCGGCATTGTCCTGCACGTGGCGCATATAGGCGCGCACGACCGGCAGCGTGAACTGCGCGACCATCTTGCGCAGCTCCTGCACGCCCTTCTCGTTGGCGGCGATCTGCGCCTTGAGGTCGTTGACGTTCTGCAGCGGATTGCGCGCCGGATATTTGCCGCCGGTCGAGCAGCGCATCGAGTTCCTGCTCGCGGAAGCGGCCGCGCTCGACCAGCTTGAAATTGTCGATGTAGACGCCTTCCTGCTCGATCGTGGTGGCGTTCGGCGACATCGAGCCGGGCGAGATGCCGCCGACATCGGCGTGGTGGCCGCGCGAGGCGACCCAGAACAGGATCTCCCGCCGGCGTCGTCGAACACCGGCGTGCACACCGTGATGTCGGGCAGATGCGTGCCGCCGTTGTAGGGCGCGTTGATGGCGTAGACGTCGCCCGGGCGGATTCTGCCCCTGTTCTCGCGGATGATGGTCTCGACCGCGCGGTCCATCGAGCCGAGATGCACCGGCATGTGCGGCGCGTTGGCGACCAGCGAGCCGTCGCCGTCGAACACCGCGCAGGAGAAGTCGAGCCGCTCCTTGATGTTGACCGAATAGGCGGTGTTCTGCAGCGCCACGCCCATCTGCTCGGCGATCGACATGAACAGATTGTTGAACACTTCGAGCATCACCGGATCGGCGCTGGGTGCCGATGGCGCGGCGCGCGGGCGAGCTTTTCGCGTCCGCCGCAGCACCAGATGATTCTTCGCGGTGAGCTCGGCCCGCCAGCCGTCCTCGACGACGATCGTCTGGTGCGGCTCGATGATGATGGCGGGGCCGGGCACCTTGTGGCCGGGCGCGAGCGTGTCGCGCGTGTAGACGAGCGCGCGCGTGCCATTTGCCGCCGGAGAAGAAGCGCGTGCGGCGCGCCGGCGCGCGGCAGCGGCGCCCGCGTGGTCTTGTGCACGCGTTCGCGGAAGCGTGGCGCCGCCGCCGACCGCCTCGACCGAGACCGCCTCGATGACCAGCGCCTTGCTGCGATCGATGAAGCCGAAGCGCGCCTTGTGCGCGCGCTCGAAGGCGGATTTCATTTTCTGCAGCGACACTGGCTTCACCTCCCCCTGGGGGAGGTCGCGCGCGAGCGCGGCGGCGTCGGCGCGATGACGTCGCTCGTGCGCATTCCACGTCGCGCGCGTCATCGCGACGCGCCGACCCTCCCCCGCAGGGGAGGGTAAGAAGTGCCGGCCTCGACGATCAGCGCCGTGTCGGTGCCGGCGTAGCGGATATGCGCGCGCACGTGGACCGTGATCTTCGCCGCCGCGACGCCCTGGCCGGCGACCTCCTCGGTCGCCGCGCGCCGAGCTCGCGCGCGACGCTCGCGAGCGTCGCGCGCGCCGTCTCGCCGAACGGCTCCTCGATCGCCTGCTGGCGCACGCTGCGGATATCGGCGAGCCCCATGCCGTAGGCGGAGAGGAGCGACGAGAACGGATGGATCAGCACGCTGGTCATGCCGAGCGCGTCGGCGACCAGGCAGGCGTGCTGGCCGCCGGCGCCGCCGAAGCAGTTGAGCGCGTAGCGGGTCACGTCATAGCCGCGCTGCACCGAGATCTTCTTGATCGCGTTCGCCATGTTCTCGACCGCGATCCTGATGAAGCCGTCGGCGACCTCTTCGCCGCGTGCGCCCGTCGCCGATCTCGCGCGGCGAGCGCCGCGAACGCCTTCGCGCACCGCGTCGGCGTCGAGCGGCTGGTCCTGGCGCGGCCCGAAAATCTTCGGGAAGAAATCGGGGATCAGCTTGCCGACCATGACATTGGCGTCGGTCACCGCGAGCGGACCGCCGCGGCGATAGCATTTCGGTCCCGGATTGGCGCCGGCCGAATCCGGGCCGACGCGAAAGCGCGCGCCGTCGAAATGCAGGATCGAGCCGCCGCCGGCCGCGACCGTGTGGATGAGCATCATCGGCGCGCGCATGCGCACGCCGGCGACCTCGGTCTCGAAGGCGCGCTCGTATTCGCCGGCGAAATGCGACACGTCGGTCGAGGTGCCGCCCATGTCGAAGCCGATGAGCCGGGCGAAAGCCCGCCTGCGCGTCCGGTCTCCGCCATGCCGACGACGCCGCCCGCCGGTCCCGACAGGATCGCGTCCTTGCCGCGGAACAGCTCGGCCGCGGTCAAGGCCGCCCGACGACATCATGAACATCAGGCGGGCTTGGTCTTCACCTCCCCCTGGAGGCGGGAGGTCGCCGCGCGAGCGCGGCGGGTGGGGTGATGGGCTTGCCCAGTTGCTCGCCCCACCCCGTCGCGCCGCCAACGCGGCGCGCCGACCCTCCCCCTCCAGGGGAGGGTGGATTGAGCTCGCCCGCCACCTGCGCCACGTAGCGGCGCAGGATCGGCGAGAGATAGGCATCGACCACGGTGGTGTCGCCGCGGCCGACGAGCTTGATCAGCGGCGAGACTTCGTGGCTCGCCGACACCTGCGCGAAAGCCGAGCTCGCGCGCGAGCGCCGCGACCTGCCGCTCGTGCTCGCCGTAGCGGTAGGCGTGCATGAACACGATGGCGACCGCGCGCGATGCCGTCGGCCTTGGCGCGCGCGAGGTCGGCGCGCACCGCCGTCGAGATCGAGCGCGCGCTCGACCGTGCCGTCGGCGCGCACGCGCTCGTCGACCTCGACGACGCGCTCGTACAGCATGTCCGGCTTGACGATGTGGCGGGCGAAGATCTTCGGCCGCGCCTGGTAGCCGATGCGCAGCGCGTCGCGAAAGCCCTTGGTGATCAGCAGCAGCGTGCGCTCGCCCTTGCGCTCGAGCAGCGCATTGGTGGCGACCGTCGTGCCCATCTTGACGGCGCCGATGCGCGCCGCCGGGATCGGCTCGCCGGGCGTGAGGCCGAGCAGGTGGCGGATGCCTGCAACCGCGGCGTCGCCATAGGCCTCGGGATTTTCCGACAGCAGCTTGTGGGCGACGAGCGTGCCGTCCGGCCGCCGGCCGATCACGTCGGTGAAGGTGCCGCCGCGGTCGATCCAGAATTCCCACGCTCCTCGCGTATGGTCCATGGCCGCCGAAGATACATGCCGCTCATTCCCGCGGAAGCGGGAATCCCGCTGCGCTCGCCCGCTTGCCCCGGGAACGGGCGGAAATGCCAGCGGACTACTTGTCGTGCGCCAAAATGCCGGCGATCGTCCTGATCTCGTTGCGCGCGTATTTCGGCAGCCCGGCGCTGATCGAATTCGCCGGAGTTGAACGACGATTTGCCCATCAGCACCTGCGCCGGCACGAGATTGCGCAGCACCGGCACGTTCTCGAATTCCTTCTTCTTCGTCGAGCACGCTCGCCTCGATGGCGAGCGCCATGAAGGCGGTGACCACGGTCTTGTCGGCGTCGGCCGGATGATCCTGGAACACGGCGAAGAACTTGCCGAACTTCATGATCTGATTGACGTAGAAAAGGTTCTGCTCGAGCACGCCGGTGACCGGCGTGTCGAGCCCGGTCAGCTCCTTCAGGCCGGCCTGATCGAGATCGGCGGGCGGACAGCGGCGACAGCTCGCTCTGAAAATCGATGTGATCGGAAACCTTCTTGGCGCTGTCGCGCAGCTTGTTCACCAGCATGATGCCGATCGGAATCTTGCCCTCGAGCTTGTAGCTCGACTGGATGCAGATCAGCGTCGGGCGTCCGGTGCACCATTTGCGATCCGGATTGTCATTGCCGATGCCCTGCGGGTCGGTGAGCGGCAGCACGTCGGTCGGCGGCGATCACCTTGTGCTTGATCGCCGGATCGATCTTCTCGAGAAACGGCAGCGTCACGTAGCGCGAAAGATCGATCGCGCCGGGCGGCCGGTCGAGAATGAAGCGCGCCTGCGCCACGTACATGTCGAGCTTCTGACGGCGTGACCGGCGCCGCCTTTCGCATCAGGCCGGCGTCGGCTTGGCGTCGGCGTTGGCCACGGTCTTGGCTCGGCCTCGTCGGCGGTCGGTAGTAGCCGGGAAACAGCGACAAGGAATTTCTTCTGGGCCGGGTGTGTGCGCGCCCAGTCCTCGAAACGGATCAGATTGGTCTCGCCGCCGGCGGCGCCGCCCTGCCGTCGCTGAACACGATGGTGCCGGGCTTGAGCTGCGTCACCTCGAAGCTTCGCGCCGAGCGCAACGTCCTCGATGCGGAAATCCTGCGCGCGCGGCGACGGAGAACGACCCGAGCAAGCCAGACAAGCGCGATCGCGTGCCGCATCCACATTCGCAATTGCTCTTCGTCGCGCCGGAGTTCAGTTGAAGCGTCCGCCCCAGAAGTAATCCGGATCGCGGCGCGTGCGATTGCGCGGATCGCCGGATCGGCACGGCGTGAACAGGCCGCGCGCCATCGGCCGCGGCGCCTGCGGCGGCGCCGGCTGCCAGCCCTGCGCGGGATAGTAGGAGCGTCCGCGCCGACATAGCCGCCCGGTCGCGCCCGGCCCCAATCGCCTTAGCTCCGATCCGTCTCAGCCGGATCCTCGCTGCGCGAGGCATAGGCGTCCTCGCGCGAAACCAGCTGGTATTGCGTCTCGTCGACCTGGCCGTCGGCGCCGAGGCGGAAATGCTCGACGAAGCCGCCGCGCCCGCCGGCGGTGACGCGGTCGCCGGTCGCATAGTCGATCGGCAGATCGATGAGATGGCGCTGCGCCTCGGGCGAAGGTCCGTTGAGCGGCGCCTTCGGCGCGATCCCCTCGGCCCAGATCGCCTGGATGATCGGCTCGAAGATCGGCAGCGCCACCCGCGCCCCGGTCTCGCTGGTGCCGAGCGAGCGGCGCTTGCCGTCGCCATTGTCGTAGCCGACCCAGACCGCGACGGTGACGTCGTTGGTGAAGCCGACGAACCAGCCGTCGACCGCGTCCTCGGTCGTGCCGGTCTTGCCGGCGACATAGGGCGAGAGCGACGCCGATCGCGCGCGCGGTGCCGCGCGCGACCACGCCCTGCAGCATGGTCTTGAGCTGATAGAACGAGGTGCGGTCGGCGGCGCCGATCAAGGGCAGCGGCGCCGTCGGGTACTGATAGACCGTCTGGCCGTTCGCCTCGATCGAATCGATGGCGTGCGGCTGCGGCCGCGCGCCCTCGTTGGCGACCGCGGCGTAGAAGGCGGCGAGATCGATCATCCGCACCGGCTGCGCGCCGAGCACGAACGGATAGTAGCGCACGCAGTCGGTGTAGATTTTCGCCGCGACCGCGGTGGCGCAGACATCGTCGAGGCTCTGCTCCGGATCGCGCTCGATGCCGCCGTCGAGCAGATGCGCGGTGACGACGTTGACGCGAATTCTCGAGCCCGCGCCGCAGCGTGAAGACGCCGCCGGAGCCGTTGTCGGCGTTGCGCGGCGACCAGAAATCCTCGGCGCGCGCGTTGCCGCCCTGCTCGCGGGCGATGATGTCGCGGCCGTCGCCGCCGGCTGCCGATCGGCGGCAGCGTGATCGGCTCGTCGCGGACCAGCGTGTTCGGCTGCAGTCCTTTCTGCAGCGCCGTGAGATAGGTCAGCGGCTTGATCGCCGAGCCCGGCTGGCGCTGCGTCTGCGCGGCGCGATTGAGCTGGCTCAGCGGATAGGAAAAGCTGCCGGCCATGGCGAGGATGCGCCCGGTCTTGTTCTCCAGCACCAGCGCCGCGCCCTTGCACCGTCGGCCGCACGCGCAATTGCGCCTGGGCGCTGCCGCCGGCGCGACTGCGCCGGCCGCCGCGCCCTTGCCTCGCGGCGCCTTCGGCGCCTGCCTCGATCACGTGGACGTAGACCACGTCGTAGAGGCTGAGGCTGCGCCTGATCTGCGCGGCTCCAGCCGTCAGCGGCAGGATGCGGCCGTCGGCGAGGCCGACGTGGATCGCATCGTCGCCGCGCTTGCCGCCCTTCTGCACCACGACGGCCGGCTTCCAATGCACGTCGTAGAGCGGCAGGTGGACGGCCTGCAGCGCCTGCTGCCAGGCCGGCAGCGCCGGCGCGCCGGCGCGCGGGTTTGCTTGTCGGCGGCGAGCTTCTGCACGGCGTCGGCGATGTTGGCTTCCGGGCCGTGAAACTGCATCCGGCCGGTCGCGATCTCGTAATGCGCCAGGCCCTCCTGCAACGCCGCTTCGGTGTCGCGCTGCAATGCCGCGTTGATGGTCGAATGCACCGTGTAGGGTTCGGCGGTCAGGCTCTCGACGCCGTCCGCCTTCGCCTCGCGGCCGAGATAATCGACGAAATGGAAGCCGCTGTCGCGGTGCGGCCGCTCGAAGGCGACGAGCTTCGGCGGCGCGGCGAGCGCCTGCCTCCTTCTGCGCGGCGGTGATGACGCCGTCCTCCTGCATGCGGCCGAGCACATAGGTGAGACGCTCCTTGGCGCGATCGGGATGGCGGTCGGGATTGAAGAAGCTCGGTCCCTTGAGCAGGCCCGGCCAGCATCGCGCCCTCGGCGAGCGTGAGGTCCTTCGCCGATTTGCCGAAATAGCTGCGCGCCGCCATCTCGACGCCCCACGAGCCGCGGCCGAGATAGGCGGAGTTGAGATAGAGCTCGAGGATTTCCGTGCTTGCTCAGCGTGTTCTCGAGCCGCGACGCCACGATCATCTCGCGGATCTTGCGCTCATAGGTCACGTCCTCGCCGACCAGGAGATTCTTCACCACCTGCTGGGTGATGGTCGAGCCGCCCTGCGGCCGGCCCGGCTCGGCGAGATTGCCGATGAAGGCGCGGATGATGCCGCGCTCGTCGACGCCATGATGCTGGAAGAAGCGCCGGTCCTCGGCGGCGACGAACGCCTTCTGCACGAAATCGGGAATGTCGGCGAGCGACACCCAGATGCGCCGGTTGCCGGGCTCGAACACGTCGGCGAAATTTCCGCCCTTGCCGTCGAGCACCGCGCTCATGCTCGGCAGCTTCCGGCCCTTGAGCCGCGTCTGGTCGGGCAGATCGGCCGCGGCGTTGTTGAAGAAGTCGATCACCTGCGCCGAGATCGACCACCGGGCTCGCGACGGTCTCGTTCTTGCAGAACTGGTGGTAGGCGGTGTTCAGGTCGGCGAAATTGATGCCGTGAAAGGCCTTGATGTCGGCGCCGAGCGCCTTCGGATCGTCGAGCGCGGTGGCGATCAGATCGTCGAGGTTGATCGACTCGATGTCGAAGGCCTGGCGCATATGGGCGCAGCCGTTGCGCAAAATCTGCACCACCTCGTCCTGGTCCTGCACCGGGTCGAAATGCGTCTTCACCGCCTGCGGCTGGGTCGTCACCTCGCTCAGCGCGAGCGCGGTCGCAAAAATCTTGACCAGGATAGTGTCCATGTACGGGGAGGCGCGATTGCCGGGTTCGAGGGACGCTCTTTTTACGACACCAGGACGCTTTATAGGACCTGCTAGGCAATAGCGTCAGATACATTCATGACATCCTTACAAAAAGACTTTTTTACGGGTCTTTTGTGCCGTCTTCGGGCGGATGCCTGGCGCCAATCCTACCGGCCAACGCTCTTGGCGATTTTCGGTTCAATATCTCCTTGAACGTCCAGCCCAACTGCAGCTCCGGCGGTCTCATTTCTCGGCCGGCGCCAATGCCGTCGAAATGGCCGCGCCGTTGCAGCCAGGCGAGCAGGACGAGGCCGGCAGCCCGCAGAGCGCGCAGATCGCGAAAAACCAGGCCCAGCCGGTAGCGGCGGCGACAAAGCCCGCGCCCGACGACAGATAGGTGCGCCCGAACGCCGCAAGCGCGGTGAGGAGCGCGTACTGCGTCGCGGTATGCAGCGGATTGCGGCACAGCGCCGAGAGATAGGCGACGAAGATCACCGTGCCGATGGCGCTGGTGAAATTCTCGACCACGATCGCGAAGGTGAGCCACGCCGCGTTGTCGCCCGACGACGGCCTGCCAGGAGAACGCGAGAGTGGACGACCGCCTGCAGCACGCCGCCGATCCACAGGCTTGCCGGCAGCGAATAGGCGCGCGCGACGAAGCCGCCGGCAAAACCGCCGATCAGCGTCGCCGCAAGACCGACGCCCTTGATGATGGCCGCGTATTCGTTGCGCGAAAAGCCGAGATCGATCACGAACGGCGCCGTCATCGCGCCGGAGAGCGCATCGGTGAATTTGAACAGGACGACGAAGACGAGCGCGACCAGCGCCAGGTCGCGCGTCAGGAATTCCGCGAAAGCGCCGGCGGCGGCGGTGACGACCGCTGCAGCGAGTTTTCGCGCGCGACGGCGGCCTCATGCGCCGCCGCCGCCGCGACGAGTTCTCCGGCTCGGCGGCGAAGAGCGTCGTCGCGATGCCGACCAGGACGAGCGCCGCCATCACCGCATAGCCGGCGCTCCAGGCGGCGTGGCGGCCGAAGCCGAGAAGCACTCGAAGCCGCTCACCAGAAACAGCGCGCCGGCGGTCGAAGCGAGCATGCCGATGCGGTAGGCGGCGACATAGGACGCCATGCCGGCCGCCTGCTCGCTTTCGCTCAGGCTTTCGACGCGGAACGCATCGACGACGATGTCCTGCGTCGCCGAAGCGGTGGCGACCAGGAGCGCGCCGACGGCGACGATCAGCGGCGAGGCCGCCGGATCGCAGGCGCCGAGCAACACGATCGCGGCGATGAGCAGAAACTGCGACAGCAACAGCCAGCCGCGGCGCCGGCCGAAGCGCCGCGACAGCACCGGCACGTCGAGCGCGTCGATCAGCGGCGCCCACAGGAATTTCATCGTGTAGGGCGTGCCGACGAGCGCGAACAGGCCGATGGTGCCGAGATCGACGCCGACCTCGCGCATCCAGACCAGCAGCGTCGAGCCGGACAGAGCGAGCGGCAGGCCGGAGGAGAAGCCGAGAAACAGGACGACGAGCACGCGCCGCTTGAGATAGACGGCGAGCGTGTCGGATAGACGCGCGCCGCGGAGCGCGGGCGGCACGGCTCAGCTCACTCGCCGGCCTCCAGCTTGCGCACCATCGGCGCGGCGATCATGTTCGCGCCCGGCGCCGCTTCGCGCCGAACTCGACGTCCTGAATGCGCTCGCCGCGCGCTTCGATCTTGTCGATCGAGATGAGCGATCTGCCGGATGTCCTCGTTCGACTGGCTGAAATGCGGCTTGCAGCTTGCGCACGCGCTCGCCGAGCAGGCCGACGTCCTTCATCAGATGCCCGACTTCGTCGCGGATCTGGCCGGCGGCCTCGCGCATGCGCGCGTCCTTCTGGATCTGCTGGATGACGTGGATGGCGATCATCAGCAGCGACGGCGAGACGATGACGACCTTGGCGCGGAACGCCTTCTGCACGATGTCGTCGAAGCCGTCGTGCAGCTCGGCATAGACCGATTCCGACGGCACGAACATCAACGCCAGATCCTGGGTCTCGCCGGGAATGAGATATTTCTCGGCGATGTCGGTGACATGCTTGGCGACGTCGGTGCGCAGCCGCTGCGCCGCGGCCTTGCGCTCGTCGTCGGACTTGGCGTCGCGATAGGCGGTGACCGCCTCGAGCGGAAATTTCGCGTCGATCACCAGCGGGCGCTGGTCGGGCAGGAACACGCAGCAATCGGGCCGGGTGCGGTTCGACAGCGTATGCTGGAATGCGTAGCGCCCTTCGGCAGGCCGTCCTGGATGATCGCTTCCATGCGCCCCTGGCCGAAGGCGCCGCGCGACTGCTTGTTGGCGAGCACGCTCTGCAGCGAGGTGACCTGCGTGGCGAGCTCGGTGATGTTCTTCTGCGCGCGGTCGATGACCGCGAGCCGCTCGTTGAGCTTTTGCAGGTTCTCGGCCGTGTTCTGCTTGGTCTTCTCCAGCGAATCGCCGAGCCGGTGCGAAACCGAATCGAGCCGCTCGTTGACCGCGTGCTGCAGCTGCGACTGGCCGTTGGCCAGCAGCTTGATCATGCCTTCGAGTCGCGCCGCGGCATCGGTCTGCTGCCGTGCGAGCTCGGCCATCTCGGCTTCCTCCCGGCGCGCCGGATGGCGCGCGCGACAGAGCACGATCGCGAGCGCCGCGAGCGCGGCGCAAGCGACAAGGACGGCCAAAATCGCGATCAGGGTAGGGTTTTCGATCATGCGCTGCTTCTACGCGATTCGCTGCGGTGACAGGGGATTACGCTAGAACGAACAGGGAACATCCTTAACGCATCCACACCGGTCCGCGCAACCGGCCGCGCGCATTGACCGCGCTTTATGCACCGCCTACATCGCCGCCCATGACCGTGCGCGAGATCATCAAGCTTCCCGACAAGCGGCTGCGGCTCGTGTCCGAGCCGGTCAAGCGCATCGATGCCGGCGTGCGCAAGCTGGTCGAGGACATGTTCGAGACCATGTATGACGCGCCCGGCATCGGGCTCGCCGCCATCCAGGTCGGCGTCGCCAAGCGCGTCGTGGTCATGGACCTGTCGAAGAAGGAGGACGAGCACAAGCCGCTTGTGTTCATCAATCCGGAGATCACCTGGACGTCGGAAGAGAAGGCGACCCACGAGGAGGGCTGCCTGTCGATCCCGGAATATTACGAGGAAGTCGAGCGGCCGGAGCGGGTCAAGGTCAAATATCTCGACCTCGACGGCAAGGCGCACGAGATCACGGCCAAGGGCCTGTTCGCCACCTGCATCCAGCACGAGGTCGACCACATCAACGGCGTCCTGTTCATCGATCACATCTCCAAGCTCAAGCGCGACCGCGTCATCAAGAAATTCACCAAGGCAGCGAAGACGGCGAAGAAGGTGGAGGCGTGATTGGCGCTCCGCCTGGTGTTCATGGGCACGCCCGACTTCGCCGTGCCCACGCTGGTCGAGATCGTCGGCGGCGGCCATGAGGTCGCGGCGGTCTATACCCGCGCGCCGCAGCCGGCCGGCCGCGGCCTCGCGCCGCGCCCGAGCCCGGTCGCGCGCGAGGCCGAACGGTTCGGTCTCCCGATTTTCACGCCCAAATCGTTGAAGAGCGGCGACGCCGCGGCGGCGATGCGCGCCCATGGCGCCGATGCCGCCGTGGTCGTCGCCTACGGCATGATCCTGCCGAAGCCGATCCTCGACGCTTTTCCGCTCGGCGCCTTCAATCTGCACGCCTCCTTGCTGCCGCGCTGGCGCGGCGCCGCGCCGATCCATCGCGCCGTCATGGCCGGCGACAAGGAGACCGGCGTGATGGTGATGAAGATGGAGGAAGGCCTCGACACCGGGCCGATCGCCATGGCCGAGCGCGTGCCGATTCCCGCCGACGCGACGACGGGCGAGCTACACGACAAGCTCGCCCGCCTCGGCGCCGACCTGATGCTGCGCGCGCTCGCGGCGCTGGAAAAGAGCGCGCTGCAATTGACGCCGCAACCTGCCGCAGGCGTGACCTACGCCGACAAGATCGGCAAGAGCGAGACGCGCATCGACTGGACCACGCCGTGGAACAAGGTGCACGACCATTGCCGCGGGCTGTCGCCCTTTCCCGGCGCCTGGTTCGAGCTTGCCGGCGCCGGACGCGTCAAGGTTTTGCGTACGACGAAGGGCGCTGGGCGCGGCAAGCCCGGAGAAGTGCTCGACGACAGCTTGAGCATCGCCTGCGGCGAAGGCGCGGTGCGGCTCGTCGAGCTGCAGCGCGCCGGCCGGCAGCCGATGTCGGCCGCGGAATTTTTGCGCGGCACGCCGATCGCGCGCGGCACCGTCCTCGGCTGACGCGTCATGCCGCGCTACAAGCTCACCATCGAATATGACGGCACGCCGTTCGTCGGCTGGCAGATCCAGGACAACGGCGCCTCGGTGCAGGGCCTCTTGACCGATGCGATCGCGGCCTTCGCCGGCGAGCGCGCCGGCATTGCCGGCGCCGGCCGCACCGACGCCGGCGTGCACGCGCTCGGCCAAGTGGCGCATGTCGACCTCGCCAAGGACTGGGACGACGACACCGTGCGCGACGCGCTCAATTTCCATTTGCGCCCGCAGCCGATCGCCGTGCTCGCCGCCGAGCACGTGGCCGACGACTTCGACGCGCGCTTCTCGGCGGTAAAGCGGCACTATCTCTATCGCATCAGCAACCGCCGCGCCGACCTCGCGCTCGAATTGAACCGCGCCTGGCGCGTGCCGCGCCCGCTCGATTGCGCGGCGATGCAGGCGGCGGCGCAGAGGCTCGTCGGCCGCCACGACTTCACCACCTTCCGCGCCGCCGAATGCCAGGCGAAATCGCCGGTGAAGACGCTCGACCGCCTCGATGTCGCGCGCGAGGGCGACGAGGTCCGTATCGCCGCGTCAGCGCGGTCGTTCCTGCAGCATCAGGTGCGCTCGATGGTCGGCTCGCTGGTGCATGTCGGCGAGGGCAAATGGAGCGCCGGCGATCTCGCCGCCGCGCTCGCCGCCCGCGACCGCGCCCGCTGCGGCCAGGTCGCCCCGCCGCAGGGGCTTTATCTCGTGCGGGTCGAGTATTGATCGGCGGGCTGCTCGCTGTCGGCGCCTGCGCAATCCTATAAATATCTCTACCAAAGTGGCCCGACGGCGGCGTAGACCAACTGCAACCCAAAGAGACGAGCCCTGATGGCAAAGGTCTGGCGTGAGCGCGTGACGTACACGGCGATGTCCCTCTTGGTCGCCTGGCACACGCTCGCCATGGTCGTAGCGCCCGCACCTGGCACCAGCGACCTCGTACGCGGGCTGCGCACCGTACTCGAGCCTTACTTGCAGCTCTTTGCGCTCGACAATGACTGGAATTTCTTTGCGCCGGAGGTCCGCAGAAACTCAATCCTTCGCTACGTGATCAGGGATAGTGCCGGTGCGGAACACGCGTTCGATGCCGATGCGAATCTGAACTGGCTTCTTCCAACCTCCATCTGGTTCCGCGATTGGTACTTGGCGGTTCTTGATTACCCGGACGCTTTTGCCGCCGAGTTCGCCGCGTTGTTCTGCCGCGAGCACGCCGATCTGCATCCCGTCGCGATTACGTTGTTCGACGTCGAAGAACAGGATTTCGGTCCGCAAGACCGCCTGCGCGGCAAGCGCCCGCTCGATCCCGAGTTTGTCAAAACAACAGAGGTGAAGAGCTTCGAATGTCCGCCCTAGATATTTCCGCGCGCGGCGCCAGCAAGGCGTACGCGGCCGCCGAGCGGGTTTGGTCGCGCCTGTGGTTCGTGGAGCGGCCGACCACCCCGTTGGAGCTGGTCCGGATCGGGATCGGCGCCGCCGTTCTGCTCAACTATCTCAGGGCCAGTCCTTATCTGCTCGAGTTTTGGGGTGACGCCGGGCTGATGCCGCGCGAGCTGGTGCTTCAGGAAACAGACCCGTGGGCGCAGTCGGTTTTCTTTTATTTCACGGCGCCGTGGCAATGGATCGCCTTTGATGTCGTGTTCTTGTTCTGCTGCGCCGCCTTCACGGTCGGTTGGCGGACGCCGTGGGTGAAATGGATCGTCCTGATCGGCCAAATTTCCTTCTTTTACCGCAATCCGTACCTGATCTACGGCGTCGACAAGATTCTGGCGGCCCTGTTGTTGATCTTGTGTCTCGCACCGGTCGGGCGCGCCATCAGCCTCGATCGGGTGCGCGCCGTGCGGCGCGCCAAACGCACGCATCTCGATGCCGTGCTGCCGCCCTACGCCAGCCGCTGGGCCGGCGCTTGCACCCGGCTGATGCAAATTCAGATGGCCGTCCTGTTCTTCTACAGCGGCGTGGGCAAGCTCGCTGGACAGGAATGGTGGAACGGTGACGCCATCTGGATGGTCTTCAGCTCGAACGAGTACTACAGCGGCCCATTGCTCGACCTGTTCGCGCGGCATTACTGGCTGGTCAACGTCGCGACCTACTCCACAATATTGATCGAGATCGCCTATCCGTTCCTGATCTGGCAGCGAGCCACGCGGCCGTATCTGTTGGCGGCCGCAATCCTGCTCCATGTCCAGTTCGCCGTATTCATGGGCCTGTTCTACTTCTCGTTCGTCATGACCATGGGGCATCTGAGCTTCGTGCGCGAAGAGTGGCTGCGCCGTTTGGGCGCGGCGTGGAAGCGTTCGATCGGCGACATGGAAATGATCTATGACGGCAAATGCGGCTTCTGCTTCCGCTCGATGGTCTGGTTTCTCGCCTTCGACGGCCTGCGGCAGATCAGGGTGCGGGATTTCCGCACCGATCCCTCTCCCGTTGTCAGCGACGCGCAGTTGGAGCAGGCGCTCTATCTGGTCCTGCCCGACGGGCGGGCGCTGCCGGGCTTCGAGGCTTATCGATACGTCGTGCCACGGGTGCCGGGATTGTGGTGGCAGATTCCGTTTTTCTATGTACCGGTCTTAAGCCGTCTCATCGGACACCCCATATACAATTGGATCGCCGGAAACCGAGCTTGGCTCTCGTCGGTTTTGATCAACCCACACCACCGGCGTTGAGCGGCGGCTGCAAATGGCATTCCTGAAACGGACCCAATCGACGCCGCAGGCCGTCCGCGTTGATCCGGGGCGTTCGGCGCGGATCGACGATTGTGTCGTCGACCAGATCGACGCCGATGGTCCCGGGCTCGCGCTTGCCGTTGTCGCCGACGGGACCGTCGTTCATGCGGCCGGCTATGGATTAGCCGACATAAGCAGCGGCCGGCCGGTCGAGCCGGACACGATCTTTCACCTGGCGAGTGGCGGGAAGCAATTTACCGCCTTGGGGATTCTCATGCTCGCCGAGGACCATAAGCTCGATCTCGACGATCCGGTCAGCAAGCACATTCCCTTGCTGGCCGGGTTTGGTCCGAGGGTGACCATTCGGCAATTGTTGCATCACACCTCCGGCATCCGCGACATCTACGACGATGATGGTGTCGAACAAATCCTGGCGCGCTGCGAGCAGCCGACCAATGCCGACGTTGTCCGCACCTGCGCCGATCTCGGTTGCCCGATGGCGAAACGGGGAAGCCAACCGGGGCAGACGTTCAGTTACAGTAATTTCGGCTACGACCTGCTCGGCACGGTGATCGAGACGGTATCGGGCCAGTCGTACCATGACTTTTTCGCAACGCGCGTGTTCGACCGGCTGGACATGAAAGACACGTTTTCAATCCCGGATCGCCGCGTTGACCGGAGCGCAACCGGTTACGCGTTCGACGACCGCGATGAACTCGTGGAAGCCGTCAGATCCGAGCTCGACAACACTGTGGGCTCGGGCTCCTTTTACACCACGGTGTCCGACCTGTGCCGCTACGATCAAGCCTTGAGAACGAATAGCCTGGT
This sequence comes from uncultured Alphaproteobacteria bacterium, assembly GCA_963695665.1. GTDB lineage: Bacteria > Pseudomonadota > Alphaproteobacteria > Rhizobiales > Xanthobacteraceae > BOG-931. The sequence continues at coordinate 121,842 of CAVOHL010000001.1, read as the reverse complement.
CAATGCAGCCAGCATGCAGCAGGCCTTCGCCAGCGGCCAAACCAACGACGGCAATCCCACCAATTACGGCTTCGGCTGGTTCCTGGCGGTCCAGGACGGCATGTCTTTCGCCGATCACGAAGGCGAGTGGAACGGTTTCCGTACCTATATCAGTTATGGTCTCGACCGGCCGCTCAGCATTTTCGCGCTGTCGAACAATCCCGACGTCGACTTGATCGAAATCGCCGATGTCGCAGCCGACGCATTTTGTTGATCAGGTCGCGGCAAAATATTTCTCGATGATGCGCCGGTAGATCGCGGTCAGGGTGAGGAGGTCGGCGACCGGCGCGCACTCGTCGACCGCGTGCATGGTCCGCCCGACCAGGCCGAATTCCAGCACCGGGCAATGATCCTTGATGAAACGGGCGTCGGAGGTGCCGCCTGAGGTCGAGAGCTTCGGCTGGCGGCCGGTCACCTCGGCGATGGCGTCCTCCGCGAGCTTGGTGAACGCGCCGGGCTTGGTGACGAAGACCTCGGCGTTCGAGGGCTGCCAGTCGAACGCGTAGTGCACACGGCCGCCGCCGGCGGCTTTGGCGCGGTGCTCGATCAGCGTCTTCAGCGCGGTCTGGCTGTGCCGATCATTGTAGCGGATGTTGAAGCGCGCGCGCGCCTCGCCGGGAATGAGATTGACGGTGGTGTTGCCGACATCGACCGAGGTGAATTCGAGGTGCGAGGGATCGAACTGCGCACTGCCTTCATCGAGTGGCGCCTGCAGCGCGGCGATGAGCGCGACCAGGCCGCGGATCGGATTGTCGGCACGGTCGGGGTAAGCGACATGGCCCTGGCGGCCGGTGACGACGAGCGTGCCGTTGAGCGAGCCGCGGCGGCCGGCCTTGATGGTATCGCCGAGCACCTCGACATTGCTCGGCTCGCCGAGGATGCAGTGGTCGAAAGTTTCGCCGCGCTCGGCCGCCCATTTGAGCAGCTTCGGCGTGCCGTTGACCGCGATGCCCTCCTCATCGCCGGTAATGAGGAACGAGATCGAGCCTCGCTTCGGCTTGCCGCCATGGGCGCCGAGATAGTCCAGCGCCGCGGCGAGGAAGCAGGCGATGCCGCCCTTCATGTCGACGGCGCCGCGTCCATAAAGCATGCCGCCTTCGACTTCGCCGGCAAACGGCGGATGTCGCCACGCCGCCTCCTCGCCCGGCGGCACCACATCGGTGTGCCCGGCGAATACGAGATTGGGTTTCTCCGTGCCGATGCGGGCGTAAAGGTTCTCGACCGGCGCGGTGCCGGGTTCGGCGAAAATCATGCGGTGAACGGCGAAGCCCGCTTTCGCCAGCACGCTTTGCAGGTAAGCGAGCGCGCCGCCCTCCTCCGGCGTGACCGACCGGCAGCGAACAAGATCGCGGGCAATGGCGACCGGATCGGCTGATGCAGGGGTCATCGGCGGGCGTTATCCGGCAGCGACCCGGCGCGCTGACGGGGTTGGCGGCGGCAATGATTTGAGCGGATCCGGTCCATATCGATTGTAGCCGACGGTGCCGCGCAGGCAGCCGATCTCGACGAAACCCCAAATCCCGATCGCCATCGCGATCATGCAGGTGATGATCAGGAAAGCCATGCCCGTGCCTGTCAGGCCGCCGTTCATCAGCCCACCCGAGAGCCACGCGACGCTGAGGCCGATCCCAACCAGCGCAGGGGGAAGGACGTAGAACATCAACAGCCACCACGCCGACCTGTCGCGATCATGCAGACGCTTGGTGGCGACCGCCAAACCCGAGACGGTGAGGACAAGCTCAAGGACTCCGCCTAAGAGTTGGACGATCGCACCTTGCCCGAGCGCAATGTCAAACATCCCCAGGATCAACGCCAGCAGCACGCCGGCGATCAGGTAGATCAGGCACGTCAGCCAATATTTCGCCCGGTTGATACGGCCGCGGAAGCTGAACAGCAGCCATCGCCAATCCATTGCCCCCTCCCCGATCGCCTTCGAGCAACGCTACTCGACCGGGTCGCGGACCGAAAGGGACGAAGTCGCGGCGCGGGCGCATTCATCGGACCGTTCCGGCGAGCCGTTTCGTCTCAGGCCCTGCCGAGCGGGTCGGGCCCGTATTGGTTCGGGCCAACCGTACCCCTGCGGAAGCCAAGCTCAACCAACAAAGCCAGACCGACGACCGTGAACGGCACCGCGATCGCCAGCGCCGGCGCGCTCGGCACCTCCTCGGTCCCGGCCCATCCGAGCACGGTGAGCAGGTCGAGCAACGCGCCGGCGGCAAAGAAGGTCGCCAGCAGCCAGACCGGCAGGTTGCGGTCGTGGCCGCGCTTCACCGCGACGGCGAATTCCGGGTAGGTGAAGGCGAGATCGACGATGGCGCTCAGCCGGTCGCCCTGAAACTGATCGGCGACGAGATGAGCGGCGATCTCGGCGACCGCGACCACGCCCATCGCGATCCAGAACGTGCGCCGGCCGATGCGGCCCTCAAAGCTGTTGAGGAGATAAACCCAGTCCATCGGCGCCGTTCTTAGGTTGCGCGCTCGCCGGCGCCGGTGCGGGCGGCCGAGGCGTCATAGGATTCCAGGATCGAGATTTTCTGCCAGACCTTGCGGCTGAAATTCGCGGTCAATTCCTCGATGTCGTTGACCGCCTCGATCACGATCGGGTCGGGCAGGTTTTGCGCATAGAGCGCCGCGAGCTTGCCGGTAAGAGACTGCATTTCGCTGCAATAGTCGAGATAGCGCATCAGTTCGTACTTCGACATTTTGCGCGCGGGCGAAGACGCCGTCGGCGGGCCGCGGCCAAGCAATGTTCCCGGGTCCTTGGTCAACTGGTGCATGTCGACGACGTGGGCGATGGAGCGGAAGGTGTGCAAGTCGCGCAGCGACCGCCGGCGCTTGAGCCGGTCCTCCAGCGAAACGGCAAAGAACAATGCGCCGGCGGCAAGCACCGTCATGTTCATCGCAGCGTCGATCCCCACGAGCAGGCCGGAGACCTCATTGCCCACTTGCGGGTGGATCATGTGCGTCAGCGTCAACACCACGGAGCCGAGCGCAGCCAATCCGCCGAGGATGGCAATGACCACGAGCGAACGCAGCAGCATGTTCGGCCGCGCGATCAGCTCCGCCTTGCGCTGCGTCTCCTCGGCAATAACGAGGAGGTCGTGGCAGACCCTGACCAATCCCGCACCGGGAAAACGCTCCGCGATCCGCTGCTCGAGCCGGCGGATGGTGTCGACGATCTGCGCCGCGTTGAGCGTTTGATACGACAGGGGCAGCCTCCGGACGCCGATGTCCGCTCAATCCCGCAGCAGCTCGTTGATGCTGGTCTTGGCCCGCGTCTTCTCGTCGACCTGCTTGACGATGACGGCGCAGGCCTGGTGCGGACCCGCTCCGCCGCTCTTTCCCGGCTTGCCGGGAAGGCTCCCCGGCACCACCACCGAATAGGCCGGCACCTCGCCCAGATGGATCTTGCCGCTGTCGCGGTCGACGATCTTGGTGGACGCGCCGATGAACACGCCCATCGCCAGCACCGCGCCTTCGCGCACGATCACGCCTTCGGCCACTTCCGAGCGCGCGCCGATGAAGCAATTGTCCTCGACGATCACCGGCTCGGCCTGCAGCGGCTCGAGCACGCCGCCGATGCCGACGCCGCCGGAGATGTGACAGTTCTTGCCGATCTGCGCGCAGGAGCCGACCGTCGACCAGGTATCGATCATGGTGCCGCGATCGACATAGGCGCCGAGATTGACGAAGCACGGCATCAGCACCACGCCCGGCGCGATATAGGCGGAGCGGCGCACCACGCAGCCGGGCACGGCGCGAAAGCCGGCGTCGCGGAAGCGGTTGTCGCCCCAGCCGTCGAACTTCGACGGCACCTTGTCCCACCACGCCGCCTGCCCCGGTCCGCCGGGGATGACGGTCATGTCGTTCAGCCGAAACGACAGCAGCACCGCCTTCTTGAGCCATTGATGGACGCGCCAGGAGCCGTCGGCCGCCTTTTCCGCGACGCGGGCGGCGCCGCGGTCGAGAAGGTCGAGCGCGTGCCCGACCGCCTCGCGAACCGCGCCGGTCGTCGCCGGACTGATCTCCTCGCGCCGCTCGAACGCCGCGTCGATGGTCTTGGCCAGATCCGTCCTGGCGAGGTCATCGGCCAGCATGAATGAAATCCCCGTTGCGGCGGGTTGTCGGAGCGCCGTTGAGCGATGTCAAGCGCCGCCACCGCGCCGAAGGGTGGAACCTTTTTTGCATAGCCCGATTGGAAGCAACGGACCAAAGGGCGTGCAAATGATCACGATGGGTATCGCCGTCTGCGCCGGCCTGTTTTACTGGCTGGCCTGGTACAAACTGGCGTTCTGGATTCTGATTTATGCGATCGTCTATGGCGGCTTGTGCGTGTTGCGCGGCAATCCGGCCCAATTGGTCCATCGGCGCGACTCCGGCCTGACCGCGGCACTGCTCATTCCCGTCGCCTGGCACATCGGCGGCCTTGCCGGGTATCTCTGAGCGGCCGCGTCCTTCGGCTATCTTTGGACCCGCGGCGACGCTGCGCAGAAAACCGGCAAGATCGTCGGTGACGTGATCGACGTGCGGCGCGTCGCGCCCGGCAAGCTCCCACTCCTCGCGAAACACCTCGCGGGTGCGCTCCGGCACCACCAGCACGGTGGTCATGCCGAGCGCGTGCGGCACTTCGAGATTGCGCGCGAGGTCCTCGAAGATCGCCGCCTTCCCCGGATCGACCCGATGGCGGGCGAGAAAGCGCTCGTAGACCTGCGGCCGCGGCTTCGGCTCGAGCTCGGCGGCGGCGATGTCGAACACGTCCTCGAAATGCTTTTCGATTTCGAGCCGCCGCATCACCGCGTCGGCGTGCCGGCGCGTGCCGTTGGTGAGAATGAGCTTGCGGCCGGGAAGCCCGGCGATCGCGGCGCCGAGCGCGGGATTGGGCGTGAGCGGCGAATGATCGATCTCGTGCACCACCTCGAGGAATTTTTCCGGATCGAGGCCGTGCTCCTCCATCAGCCCGCGCATGGTGGTGCCGTAGCGCCGGTAATAGTCCTTCTGCACCCGGACTGCCTCCTGGTGCGTGACCTTGAGAAAATCGACGATGTAGTCGCGAATGCGCGCGTCGACTTGCTGCCAGAGATTGAGGTGATGCGGATAGAGCGTATTGTCGAGATCGAACACCCAGGTCTCGATCGCCTCGAAAACCACGCCCGGAGCGCTGCGTCATTTGCGCGGCCGGCGTCGTGCTCAGCCCGCCTCGCGCCACGCCGCCGCCGGCAGCAGACCCTGGAGCGCGCCGTCATGCAGCCGCACCGGGTCACGCTCACCTTCCGTGGCCAGTCGCAGCACCGAGCGCGCGAGCTCGTCGGGCCGCACCGTGGTATTGCCGACCGCCTTGAGCGTCAGCCACGCCTCGTCGAACGCCGCCTCGAGGAGGACGAGCGTTTGCGGATCGAATGAAGCGCTATGGAACCCGCGCATGTCCTTCCTCACCATGAGCTGCACGGACATGAGTTGATGCAGCGTCGGCGCAAAGTTTGCCGAGTTTGTGACCTCGCCGGAGATTTGCAGCGAATGCCGGATAACATCGCGTCGCGCCCGACGCCGGCGTTGCTTGTTTGTTCAGTTCCGACGGCCGGTATGACTGCATGCCTGCCATGCGCGCGAACGGGCGCGGATTGATGCCAGAGATTCGCCGCGTCCACAATCGGCATATGCGCAAAGCGCCGGGCCATGGCGCGTTGCCAAACACCTAGTACGCCTCCTTCCGATCGGGGGCGGCAAGCGAAATGGACTGCGGCGTTTCTCCTTCGAACCGTCGCTTGACCAGGAGACCGGCGCGGCCGAACGGCGCGATCAGCTCGCCCCAAATCGTGTGCGCGCCGCTGGCGATCCGGCTCGACGCCGAAGTCGAGCCGCTCGCGCTCGGCCGCGGGAATATACAAGGTCCCGAACATCCAGTCCCATACCGCCAGACAGCTGCCGAGATTCTTGTTGAAGTGCGCGGGATCGCGCGAGTGATGAATCTGGTGGTGCGCCGGGCTCATGAGCAAATGACCGAGCCATCCGGTGAACGAGATCCACAGCTGCGTGTGCTGCAAATGCACATAGAGATAGATGAAGAACACCAGGATGATGTTGTTCTCGGACAAGCCGTATTGATGCGTGGTCTGACCGAGAAGGTAATCGCCGACCCCGTTCGCCAGCCCGGTGAACAGCGCGAGAATGTTGAGAAAGATGCACATGTAGACCGGATGAACGCGAAAATTCGTCAGCGGGGTGAGCACCGTCGCGGTGTGGTGCACCTTATGGAACTCCCACAGAAACGGCACCCGGTGCGATAGATAGTGATTGAGCCAATAGCCGAGCTCGTAGGCCAAAAACAGCATGACGGTGATGATCGACCTGGAAACCAACACCGGCAGCGCGCTCGGCGGCCGCGCGCCGAACAACGCCGTCAATCCACCGGCGACGGCGTGGCTCAGCACCTCGTAGGAGAGGAGCGCCCAACCGAACACGATGCCGAAGATGAAGATGTTGAAATAGAAGTAGAACACATCCACCCAGGTTCGACTCGCTGCGCAGAATGCTTTTCGGAAATAGCGCCCGCAGCAACGGCCGCACGCGAATCCGCCGGCCTTTCCGGTATCGCCTCGCCGCCAGGACGAAAAGCCCGATCGAGAGCGCGCAAAAGAGCGAGGCCAGCGAGACATGCGAACCCGGCGCCAGCAACGCCCGGCTCAACTGGCCGAGAAAATACGAAATGCCTGGCGACAGCTCCACGCGCGCCTCCGCAGCGTCCGCGAAGGGCCAACCTATCCGCGCATTGGTAAAAGCGGCGTTGTGCCGCGCTGCCGCGGCTGCTTAACGGCCGGTAAACGCTCCGGCGTGCCGAAATCGGTTAGGCGTGAATAAGCGTACCGGCACCGAGCTCGGTGAAGAGTTCCAGCAGCACGGCATGCGGTACCTTGCCGTCGAGGATGACGACGCCCTCGACGCCGCGCTCGAGCGCGTCGATGCAGGTCTCCACCTTTGGGATCATGCCGCCGGAGATGGTGCCGTCGGCGATGAGCCGGCGCGCATCGTTGACGGAGAGCTGCTTGATCAGCGTCTTCGACCGGTCGAGCACGCCGGGCACATCGGTCAGCAGCAGAAGCCGCTTGGCCTTGAGCGCGCCGGCGATGGCGCCGGCGAAAGTGTCGGCGTTGACGTTGTAGGAGCCGCCATGCGGCGCGGCGGCGACCGGCGCCAGCACCGGAATGAGCTCGCGGCCGAGGATCTGGGTGAGCACGGTCATGTCGAGCTTATCCGGCTCGCCGACGAAACCGAGATCGACCACTTTCTCGATGTGGGAATCGGGGTCGACCACGGTGCGCGTCAGCTTGCGCGCCGTGACCATGTTGCCGTCCTTGCCGCTCAATCCGATGGCCTTGCCGCCGGCTTCGTTGATGTAGCCGACCATCTGCTTGTTGATCGAGCCGGCGAGAACCATCTCGACGATCTCCAGCGTCTGTTCGTCGGTGATGCGCAGGCCGGCCGCGTACTGCGACTCCACCCCGACCTTCTTGAGCATGGCCTCGATCTGCGGACCGCCGCCATGCACCACGACCGGATTGATCGCCGTCTGCTCGAGCAGCACGATGTCGCGGGCGAACTCGCGCGCCACGTTCTCCGCGCCCATGGCGTGGCCGCCATATTTCACGACGATGATCGCCTCGTCATAGCGCTGCATGTACGGCAAGGCTTCCGCCAGAATGCGGGCCTGCTGGAACGGCGTCACGTCCATGGGAGCTCCTTCGCCTGGCGAGGCTATTTAGCCGCCGCGGCACCGTGGCGAAAGAGCTTCGCGGCCGGTTTCATCGTCAAGCCGGTCCGCGGCCGGTGCGGTCGCGTTCGGCAAGAAGGCGTGCCACGGCGGCGCGCAATTGCGCGATGCCGGCGCCGCTGCGCGCCGAGGTCGCGATCAGGTCGGGAAAAGCCGCCGGTCTTTTGCGCATCGCCTCCTCTACCGCCGCCGCGCGCTCGGCGAGGATCGCATCGCTGACCTGATCGCATTTCGTGAGCACGATCTCATGGCTCACGGCCGCCCGGCCGAGCGTATCGAGGACGCTTGCGTCGACCTCCTTCAAGCCGTGCCGCGCGTCGACGAGGAGATAGACGCGAGCGAGCGTGGCGCGCCCGCGCAGATACTCATGGATCAGCTTGGTCCAGGCCGCGACCTTGCTCTTTGCCGCGGCGGCGTAGCCGTAACCCGGCAGATCGACCAGGACGAGCCGGCCCGAGCCGCCGAAGAAGATCAGCTCCTGGGTGCGGCCCGGTGTATTGGAGGTCCGCGCCAGCGACCGGCGGCCAGTAAGCGCGTTGATCAGGCTCGACTTGCCGACATTGGAACGGCCGGCAAAGGCGATCTCCGGTCGCGCCGCACCGGGCAGCGACGCGAGCGAGCCTGCGGCGGAGAGAAAGCTCCATTCGCCGGCGAAGAGCCGGCGGCCCGCCTCGATCTCCGCTTCCGAGAAATCGGTCACGATGCTCACGCCGCGGCCGTCATCGTGGGAACCCGGCGGGCAGTCCGCTGTTTCCAGAAGGAGGGGGCCGGTCTGCAGCCAATCCCCGAAACACCGACGACCGCAGCCCGCGCATGCCGGCTGCACGGAGCCAGTCATGGATGAGTGGACGAGCGCGAAGCTCTGCGACGTGGCCAATCTGGTCCTGGGCATGGTCCTGTTCTTCTCGCCCTGGCTGTTCGGCCTCGCTGCCGGCGCGCAGTGGCAGACCGCATCGACTGTCGGAATTTTCATTGCGGTGCTGTCGGTTGCGGCACTCGCCGCGTTCGCGGTCTGGGAGGAATGGCTCAACCTGATCGCCGGGCTGTGGCTGATCGTATCGCCTTGGCTTCTGGGTTTCCAGGACGGCGACGCGATGATCATCGACGTGGCGATCGGCACCATCGTGGCGCTGCTCGCAGCATTCGAGGTATGGCTGACGCATGGCGCCCGGCCGCGCATGACGACGAGCGCCTGAAGCCCTCGATACGGCATCATCGATACCGCAAATGAAAAGGGGGACCTCGCGTCCCCCTTTCGGCCAAGCTACCGCCCGGCGGCAGCCAAGCAAGGCGATCGATTTAGGCCGCGTGGTCCTGCCATTTGGTGGCGACCGGCGCGTAGGCCGAGTTCTTGCCGCTGCCTTGATAGCGCACCGCAGCCGCGACCGCGGAGATCCCGATCTGGCCGTAGCGGCGGTCAAGCGCGGTATTCTCGTCCAAGGACTTGCGAACCTTGCGCTTATTTTGGTTGGTTTTCTTGGCCATATCGGCACTGACGTCTTTCATCGGAACCCCGTTTCCCATTGCTCGTGAGCGATGACGTAGTGTTGAGCGGTCAGTGCGGCGGAAATGGGCGGCAAATCGTGCGCGCGCGTGAAATTTCCGCCGCCATAGCCGGCAGAACGCATCTCACATCAATCCTGGTAAACCCTTGCTTAATTTGCGCCATTCATAGTCCGGGCGACGGCAGCTGAAGGGCGCGCGGCGCTGCGTAACCGCCGGTGCGACATTCCTGCAACACTTGCCGATTACGCTCGGCCCTGGCCACCTGACGGCTGGCATGTTCGACGCGATTTCGGTAAAAGATTCCGGAGAATCCCCCGGTAGAACTCCAAGGCTGGAACGGCGGAGAGTGGGCAAGTTATGGCAATGCGTACGCTAGCTTTCATGGTCGTCGCCGTGGCGCTCGGCGGCTGCGTGGCGGACGGGGGCGGAACCCTCGACCCCGCGAGCACCGCCAGCTGGAAGCCGCGCGACAAGCAGTTGATGGCCAATCTGCCGTACAATCAGGCTGCGATCCCGACTGAATTCCAGCGGCACATCGTCGAGTACACCCGCAAGGAAGCGCCGGGCAGCGTCGTCGTCGATAGCGACAACAAGTTTCTCTACTACGTGCTGCCGCAAGGCAAAGCGCTGCGCTACGGCATCGCCGTCGGCGAAGACGCGCAGGTCTGGAGCGGCATCGCCAAGATCGGCCGCATGGAAGAATGGCCGGCCTGGGTCCCCACGCCCGGCGAGCAGCAGCGTCTGGGTCCGCTTCCGGCTTTCGTCACCGGCGGACCGCATAATCCGCTCGGCGCGCGCGGGATGTATCTGTATTCCGGCAACAAGGACACGCTCTACCGCATCCACGGCACCAATCAGCCGGAATACATCGGCCAGGCGATCTCTTCCGGCTGCATCCGGATGACCAATGAGGATGTCGATCGACCTCTATACGCGCGTGAAGATCGGCACGCCGGTCGTGGTGCTGGCGCCGCACCAGAACTGGCCGTTCGGCTCGCACGTGGCGGCGGCCCCGACCTCGAGCACCAACTAATTGCGCGGCGGCGCAGCAACGCGCCGCCGATCGCCCGACGCCGGCAGCCTCGCTTTCCCCGACCACGATCGGCATCAGCTGAAATAAATAAGCTTGGCATCAGCCGCCAAGCTGCACCTGAACGATCTCCGGCGGCACGCCGAGCCGCGCCGGTATGATGCTGGTGCCGAGCCCGCCGGATACGATCAAGTGGCGCTCGTCTTCGATCACGTGACCATAGGCGAAGCGCGCGCCGTATTTCGACGGCACGAAGGCCGGCCAAATGAGCGGCAGGCGGATCTGTCCGCCATGGGTATGGCCGGCAAGCGTGAGCGCGACGCGCGCGGGAACGCGGGTGAATATGTCCGGCTCGTGCACCAGCAGCAGGACCGGATCGTCCGTTCCGACTTGCGCGCAGCGTGCCGGCGAGGTCGTCGACGCCGCGATAGCGGCCGTGCCCGAGCCGATAGGCGAGCTGGTCGCCGATGCCGGCGAGCCAGAACGGCGCACCGCCGCCGCCGAGCATCACCGCCTTGTTCTCGAGGACCGGGATGCGCGCGTCGGCAAGCGCGCTGCGCACGCCGGCGAGATCGTACCACCAGTCATGATTGCCGAGGATCGCCCAGGTGCCGAGCGGAGCGTGAAGCCGCGCCAATTCCACCGACCACTCCGACGTCCGGCACCCGCTCGGTGGCGAAGCGGTAGCGCGCGATATAGTCGCCGAGAAGGACGATGAGATCCGATTTCAAGCTGTTGGCGGTATCGACGACCTCGCGAATGTGCTCCAGCATCATGTCCGGTCCGCCGGCATGCAGATCGGCGATCACGGTGATGGAGAGCTTGCGATCTGCCGGCCATGCCGCAGGCGCCGGCGTGTAACGCGTGACGGCGAGGCCCTGCGGCTCGACGGCGGCGGCGTAAAGCGCGGTCGCGCCGGCCGACGCGCCGAGCACTCCGGCCGCCACGGCGAGGAGACGACGCCGGGTCACCGGCGCCGGCGCGGATGGTGAAAATCGCCGGGTCGGGTTCGGCGTCAGCGTGTCCATGGCATTTGATAGCGGCGGGCTGGTGAACGGACCATTGATGCGAGCGTCCATTCCCGTTCACGCCTGCGCGAGGCGCTCGCGCGTAACCCAATCGAGCGTCTTGTCGAGCGCGCGGGTGAGCCGGTCGAACAACTCCTCGATTTCCGCCGCGCCGATGACGAGCGGCGGCGACAGCGTCAGCACGTCGCCCAGCACCGCGCGCACGATCAGGCCCTCGTCTTCGGCAAAACGCACCGCGCCGGCGGCGACGCCGTGCTGCGCGGCGAACGAGCGCTTGCTCGCTTTGTCGGCGACCAATTCGACGCCGCCGATCAAGCCGAGGCCGCGCGCTTCGCCGACCAGCGGATGCTCGCCGAGCTTCTTGAGCCGCGCCTGAAACAGCGGCGCGCGCTTGGCGGCTTTCTCGATGATGCGCTCGCGCTCGTAGATCTCGAGGGTCTTGACCGCGACGGCGGCGGAGACCGGGTGACCGCCATAGGTGAAGCCGTGGCCGAACACGCCGATCTTCTTGCTCTCGACCAGCAGCGCCTCGTACATCATCTCCGGAATCATCACCGCGCCGATCGGCAGATAGGCCGACGACAGCGCCTTGGCGACCGAGATCGCCTGCGGCTTGAAGCCGAGCTTCTCGCAGCCGAACAAGGTGCCGAGCCGGCCAAAACCGCAAATCACCTCGTCGCTGATCACGAACAGATCGTGCTTGGCGCACACCGCCATGATCTTCTGAAAATAGCCGCGCGGCGGCACGATGACGCCGCCCGCGCCCATCACCGGCTCGGCGATGAACGCGGCGACCGTCTCCGGTCCTTCCTTGACGATCAGCGCGTCGAGCTCGGCGGCGAGCCTGCTGGCGAACTCCTCCTCGGTCTCGCCGTCCTGCGCCTGGCGGTAGTGATGCGGACAGCCGGCGTGGAGAAAGCCCGGCAGCGGCAGGTCGAAGTCGCCGTGATTGGCGGGAAGCCCGGTCAGCGAGGCGGCGGCGATGGTCACGCCGTGATAGGCCTTCACCCGGCTGACGATCTTCTTCTTCTTCGGCCGGCCGCGCGCATTGTTGAGGTACCAGACGAGCTTGATCTGCGTGTCGTTCGCCTCCGAGCCGGAACTGCAGAAGAAGACCTTGGAGATCGGCACCGGCGCGATCTCCTTGAGCTTCTCCGCGAGCTCGATGGCCGGGTCGTGACTTTTCCCGGTGAACAGATGCGCGAAGGAAAGCTTGCGCATCTGCGCCGCGGCGGCTTCGACCAATTCCTCATTGCCGTAGCCGAGCGCGGTGCACCACAGCCCGGCCATGCCTTCGATATAGGCCTTGCCGTTGGTGTCGTAGACATAGACCCCCTGCCCGCGCTCGAGGACCACCGGTCCGCTTTCGCGGAAGCTCGCGAGATTGGTGTAGGGATGCACCAGCGTTTCGACGTCGCGGGTGGCGAGATTGCTGAGCGGGGGCATGGGTATCCTTCGGCGGGCGCTTTGCCTGGTGTTTGCAGTCCCCATTGTGGCTGTAGCAGGTTCGTGTCGTCAAAGCCCGCTTGCCCGATGGCCGCGCGCGGCCAAGCGCTGCATTTGCGCTTGAAGCCGGTGGGATCCGCCCGTAAGCAGGCGCACAATCGATTGCACCAGGAGTGAGGTTTGTCCGAAGCCCCGACGTTAGACAACATCGTCGCCAGCAAAGCCGCGCAAGATGATTTCGTGCGCACGCGCTGGTGGTGGATCCGCCATGCGCCGGTGCGCGTCGATGAAGGCCGGATCTACGGGCAGCGGGACCTGCCCTGCGATTGCAGCGATGTGCGGGTCTTCTCCGCACTCGCGGCGCCGCTACCGCGCAAGGCGGTCTGGATCACCAGTCATCTGGCGCGCACGCGGCAGACCGCGCAGGCGATCTTGGCGGCGGGCGATTTCGAGACGCCGCAGCAAATCCTGCAAGACAAGGACCTCGCCGAGCAGCATCTTGGCGACTGGCAAGGGCTCGACCGGCGCACGTTTCTCATGAACCGCAAGCAGGAGCCGGACTCGTTCTGGTACGCCGCCGCGGACGAGCGCGCGCCGAACGGCGAAAGCTTCCTCGACCTGGTCGCGCGGGTCGACGCCGCGATCGCGCGCGCGAACGAGGCTCACCGGGGCAGCGACATCATCGCCGTCGTGCATGGCGGAACGATCCGCGCGGCGCTGGTCATTGCTCTTGGCCTGCCGCCGCGCGGCGGATTCGCCTTTACCATCGACAACTGCTCGCTCACGCGGCTCGACCACTATCAGGGCAGGCAGGGCGCCGGATGGCGCGTGCCGATGGTCAATCAGCACCCGTGAACGCGCCGGCAGCCTGCCGGCGCTATTGCTCGAACGGAACGAACGGATATAACGTGTCCGTCGAGCCTGACGTATCCTGCCAATCCTCTTTAGCTAGGGAGCCGGTGATGAAACTCAGTGCACGCAATCAGCTCAAAGGCAAAATCGTCGAAGTAACCAAGGGCGCCACCACGTCGCACGTTCGGATCGAGATCGGCCAGGGCGTGGTCATCACCTCATCGATCACCAACGAAGCTGTCGCCGACCTTGGTCTGCAAAAGGGCGACGCGGCTTGGGCGGTGATCAAGGCTTCCGACGTGATCATCGGCAAGTGATTTCAACAAAAGCCGTTCGGCAGCGCATCGCTTCCGCGCCGCGCTGCGGCCTCGAATGCGTATTTACAGCGAATCTGAACATCCGTTCACAACTCCGGGTGGAACGCTTTCTCCCCTTGGGGAATTAGGATTGAGCGTAAACCCCCAAAGGAGATCGCGATGCGAAGCTTCATACTTTCACTTGCCGCTCTGGCGGCGCTCGGTCTCGTTGCACCCTATGCTGCGCCGGCCAAGGCGGAGGAAACAGTCGTCGTCCGTCACGGCGATCACGGCTGGCGTCATCATCACCACGACAAAGTCGTTGTCATCAAGCATCACCGTCACGACGACTGAACACGGCCGGAAGCAGAATCGAATCTGCTCATCCGCCGTGTCAAACATGCGCCCGGCGCCGAGCCGGGCTCATGTTGCACTGTTGACTGCTCCGCCGCGACTTTCTCCTACCTGAACGGCCAATAGATCTTCTTCGCTCGGGGTCTCGCTGCGGCAGCCGCGAGCGCCGGGCGCGGGCGCGGCAACGGCACCGGCTCTTCGATCTTGGCGAGGTTGGACTCGGCCTCAGGCTCCGTCCTTCTTGCCTGCACCACCGGCTCGCGCACCTCCCACTCGCACATCTTGTAGCCGGCGTGCCGCTCGGCGAGATCGAGGTGGATGTGTTCCTCATGGTTGCCGTCCGAGCCCGGACCGAGCACCGTCGAGAACCGGGCGCAGGCGCTCGCCCGCAAGCTCTCGCGCCAGTCCTTGGCGATTTTGACGTCGGTGAGGGCGATCGTCGCGCCATCGGCAAGGCGCAATGCGCGCACGTCGAGTGCGTTGGCGCGGCCGTGCTCGCTTAGCGTCGCGCCGCGCACCCGATTGCGGCCGCGACACTCATACGAGTCGTAGTTCTCCAGCCCGCGCAGCGCCGCTCCGAGCTTCAACGCCGCCGGAGCCACGTCATCGCGCAGCCAACGCGCGACCTCTTCCGCCATCGCGCAGCGCAGCGTCGCCGGCGGCGTCACCGCGACCTTGGCGTCGTCGGGCAGTATCACGCTCTGCAGCAGCACCGCATCGACCGCGCCGCATTCGCCCGGCCCGACGAGCACCGGCAGGGGCTTGAATAGTGCGATCTTCGCCAACTGCAATTGGCACTCGGACGGCGCCGTTGCGTCCGGCGGCGCGGCGGCCGGCTGCGGGAACGAGGCGTAAGTTTCCTGCGGCGGCGAGAAGGACTGGGGAATCGGAATTGGCAGCAGCCGGCGGGGCAAGATGTGCTCGTGTTCGCTCTTGGTCGCTTTAGCGCCGCGCCTGCCGGCATCCTGCGCCGACGCCGGCGCGGTCGCGAAGGCGAGCGCGGCAATGACGGCGAGAGCCTTCGCCCGGGCACGTCTCAGCGCGATCACCCGAGCCGCTCGGCGACCGAAATCTGCACCCAGGCGCGCTTGCCGGCGGCAAGCTCCGCAAGGGCGCGATCGAACCCGGCCTGCGCTTCGACGATCACGGGTTCCGCCGAGACCGCTGCAGCGCTGCTCATCGGCCGGCTCTCCTCGGCTTGGCGCCGCCCACAAGGCGCCGCGAGCCTAGGTTAAAGCGGACCGCACGCCGGCGTTCAAGCGTGCCCGTCCGGCCGCGTTTACGCCAAATGGCATTTTCATTGACGTCGCGTGCGGCTACATTAGAGGAGAGGCGCCGGCAGCCGCCGGCGGCGACGCAATGCAGCAACAACAAACAGCCTCGTAGGAGGAGACATCATGCTCGGGCTCATGCAGGATTGGCCGCTCCTTTGCCATCGCATCATCGATCACGCCGCGATCAATCACGCCGAGCGGCCGGTGATCACCCGCTCGATCGAAGGGCCGATCCACCGCACCAATTACGCCGAGGTCCGCGCGCGCGCGTTGCGCGTGGCGCAGCGGCTCGAGCGCGACGGCATCAAGCTCGGCGACCGCGTGGCGACGCTCGCCTGGAATACCTGGCGGCACCTGGAAAGCTGGTACGGCATTCTCGGCATCGGCGCCATCTATCACACGGTCAATCCGCGGCTCTTTCCCGAGCAGATCGTCTGGATCGTCAATCATGCGGAAGACCGCGTGATGATGACCGATCTCACCTTCCTGCCGCTCCTGGAAAAGATCGCCGACAAGCTGCCGACGGTCGAGCGCTTCATCGTCTTCACCGACCGCGCGCACATGCCGGCGACGACCTTGCGCAACGCCGTTCCCTACGAGGAATGGCTCGGCGAAGCCGACGGCGATTTCGCCTGGAAGTCGTTCGACGAGAACACCGCCGCCGGCATGTGCTACACCTCCGGCACGACCGGCAATCCGAAGGGCGTGCTCTACTCGCATCGCTCGAACGTCCTGCATACGTTCATATCGCTGCAGGCGGAGGTGATCGGCCTCACCTCGCGGCGACGTCACCATGCCGATCGTGCCGATGTTCCACGCCAACAGCTGGGGCCTCGCCTTCTCCGCGCCCACGGTCGGCAGCGCGCTGGTGATGCCGGGCGCCAAGCTCGACGGCCCTTCGGTCTACGAGCTGCTCAACGACTACAAGGTCACCTGCACCGGCGCCGTGCCGACGGTGTGGCTGGCGCTGCTTGCAGCATCTGGAAAAGACCGGCGACAAGCTTCCCTATCTCAACCGCGTCATCATCGGCGGCTCGGCCTGTCCGCGCGCGATGATCAAGGCGTTCGAGGAGGACTACGGCGTCGTGGTCGCGCATGCCTGGGGCATGACCGAGATGAGCCCGCTCGGCAGCGTCGGCTCGCTCAAGCCCGAATACGCCAGCCTGCCGCTCGAAGGCCGCCTCGACATCAAGCAGAAGCAGGGCCATTCCCCGTTCGGCGTCGAGTGGAAGATCACCGACGACGACGGCTCACGATCTGCCGTGGGACGGCAAGACAGTTCGGCCGCCTCAAGGTGCGCGGCCCCGCGGTCGCCAAAGCCTATTACCGCGAGGACGGCGAGATTCTCGACGACCAGGGCTTTTTCGACACCGGCGACGTCGCCACCATCGACCGCTACGGCTACATGCAGATCACCGACCGCTCCAAGGACGTGATCAAGTCGGGCGGCGAATGGATCTCCTCGATCGATCTCGAAAACCTCGCGGTCGGCCATCCCAAGGTGGCGGAGGCGGCGGTGATCGGCGTGCGCCATCCCAAATGGGACGAGCGACCGCTGCTGGTCATCGTGCTCAAGGAGGGACAGTCCGCCACCAAGCACGAGATTCTCGGCCTTCATCGAAGGCAAGATCGCCAAGTGGTGGATGCCGGACGACGTCGTCTTCGTGAGCGCGATCCCGCATACCGCGACCGGCAAGATCCTGAAAACCGCGTTGCGCGAGCAGTTCAGGGACTACGTGCTGCCGACCGCCGTCGCCGCCGAATAATCAGCGCCATGCCGATTTCGCTCATCATGCCCGGCCCTGCGCCGGGCATGATGCCTTTTGGGCTTGGGCAGACGTGAACCGCGTGAAGGCCGAGAATAGGTTCCTGAATAAGGGGTTAACGTCGCGGAATTTGCCCAGTATTACAACGTACTCCGAACAATAGTTCCCTAAACACATTATTGACACAAGTATTATTGCACCTCGTGCCGTACAATCTCCACATTATCCGATCATGAGCGCATCTGGCTCCAGTAGTGAGCCAAATCCATCCTTCCCATCAACAACGACAAAGGCTGATCATGGCTGGGAATAGCCTGATTAAACTTGTGCTTGCTTCAACTCTTGTCACGTCCATCATCGGCAATACCGATGACTGCATCGGCGCAAGACGGAATAGCCTCGGTCTATTCCGGCGGCCGGACTGCCAACGGCGAAACCGCGCGCGCTTCGGGCTTGACCGCAGCGCATCGCTCGTTGCCGTTCGGCACGCTGGTGCGCGTCACCAACCAGCGCAGCGGACGCTCGGTGGTGGTGCGCATCAACGATCGCGGACCGTTCGTCCGCGGCCGCGTGATCGACGTGACGCCGGCGGCGGCCCACGCACTCGGCTTCTCCGGCCTCGCGCCGGTGACGCTGGCGGTGGTCGGCCGCTCCTGAGGCAAGACGAACGGGAGAAGGAACAATTCAAGGCGTTGACCTGGCGGGAGGCTTCGGCCTCCCGCTTTTTTTCCAGCCAGGGCTTCAAATATGCCAACGCGTAGGGGCGTTTTGTGCCCCTCGCGCGACCCCGCAAGTTGAAAATCGAATGATTCACGATGGAGCAACCATTGTCGGCCACCATGCGCGCCCGGTCAGGGGCTCTTCCGCACAGCGATGACGGCGACGGACGCACTTCCGGCTTTCGACAGCTCGTCGGGCGCTCTATCGGCTTGACGAGCGCGCCCGCGCCGTTCTTGCCGAAACCTGGCCGGTGATCGCACCGCATCTGGAGGAGGCGATCGATCGGATGTTGCGCGCGGCGACGCAGCTGCCCAACATCAGCAAGGCCGTCATCGAGAACCGGGACCTGATCAAGAAGCTCGAGGTGGCGCATTTCCAGGCGCTGCTGGGCGGCAAGATCGATCAAAACTACGCCGAGGCCTGCCGGCAAACGGTGCGCCAGGAAGCCGCGATCGGCCTCGACGCGCGCGTGCGCAGCACCTCCGGAAGCTTCGTGCTCCGGATGGCGTTCGACGTGCTGGCGCGCAAGCATCGTTTCTCCGCCGCGAGGCTCGCCGAGCGCGGCACGGCGATATCGCAGGCGATCGGCTTCGACGTCGCCAACGCGATGACGCTGCATCGGCAAGCCTCGGAGGACGCGGCGCTGGCGCGGCGGGGCGTGATCGACGCCGCGATCGCCGACTTCGCCGCCGCCATCGGCGAAGTGATCGAAGCGATCAAGGAAGCGTCGACCTCGCTGACCACCACATGCTCGGCGCTGAAAGAAGCCGCCGACGACACGCTGCGCCGCATGGGTTCGGCCTCCTCGGCCTCGGCCGAGACCGCGCAGCGCATGGAAACGACCGTGACCGCGACCGAGGAGCTTTCCGGGTCGATCCAGGAGATCGGCCAGCAGGCCGGCCACGGCCAGGGGATGGCGCAATCCGCAGTCGCCGACGCCGAGCGCACCCAGGACGTCATCCGTTCGTTGAACGACGCCGCCGAGCGTATCGGTTCCGTCATCGGCACCATTTCCGCGATCGCATCGCAGACCAACCTGTTGGCGCTCAATGCCACGATCGAGGCGGCGCGCGCCGGCGAAGCGGGCAAGGGCTTTGCCGTGGTCGCCGCGGAAGTCAAAACGCTCGCCAATCAGACCTCGCGCGCCACCGAGGATATTTCCCAACAAGTGGCCGCCATCCAGGAGGCCACCAAACGGTCGGTCGAGGAGATCTCCTCGATCGGGCGCGCCATCGGCGAATTGACCAAGGTGTCGGTCAGCATCGCCTCGGCCGTGCAGCAGCAGAGCATGACCACCCGCGAGATCGCCCAAAGCGTGCATGACGGCGCCGTCCACACCGCGCAGGCATCGGCCGAGATCGATTCGGTCAAGCAGACCGTCAACCGCGGCGTCGCCGCGGTCGGCGAGATCACCACCTGGACGGCCTGCCTGTCGGCGCGGGCGAACGATCTGGAAGCGAAGGTGGCGACCTTCTTCAGCCGCGTTCGCGCGGCCTGACGGTCGCGCTGGATCACTCCTCGCTCCCGCGGACGCCGAACGCAAAGACGGAAACGGCCGGGACAAGGCCCGGCCGCGACGTCGAAGAGAACGGGAGCGCGGAGAAGTCTATTCCGCCGGCTGCTTCGGCTTCAGCAGCCCGAACGAGCGCTTGAGATTGTCCCACAGCTCGATCTTGGCGCCGTTCCGGTGCATGATCACGCTCTGCTGGAGCACCGAAAGCGTGTTGTTCCAGGCCCAGTAGATCACCAGGCCGGCCGGGAAACGCGCCAGCATGAAGGTGAAGATGATCGGCATCCAGTTGAAGATCATCTGCTGGGTCGGATCGGGCGGCGCCGGATTGAGCTTCATCTGCACCCACATGGTGACGCCCATGATCACCGGCCAGGCGCCGAGATGCAGGAACGAGCCGACCAGCGGCAGCACGGTCGGATCGAGCGGGATCAGGCCGAACAGGTTGAACACGTTGGTCGGATCGGGCGCCGACAGGTCGTGGATCCAGCCGTAGAACGGCGCGTGCCGCATCTCGATGGTGATGAACAGCACCTTGTAGAGCGAGAAGAACACCGGAATCTGGATCGCGATCGGCAGGCAGCCGGCGACCGGATTGATCTTCTCCTTCTTGTACAGCTCCATCATCGCCTGCTGCTGCTTCACCTTGTCGTCGGCGTAGCGCTCGCGGATCATGGTCAGCTCGCGGCTGCACCGCCTTCATCTTCGCCATCGAGGCATAGGATTTGTTGGCCAGCGGGAAGAACAGGAGCTTGACCAGCACCGTGACGATCAGGATGGCGACGCCGAAATTGCCGACGAGATGGAAGAAGAAGTCGATGGCGAGGAACATCGGCTTGGTGATGAAGTAGAACCAGCCCCAGTCGATCAGCAGATCGAAATGGTTGAGGTGGAGCGCCTGGTTGTAGCCGCCGGCGGTCGCGAGCGGGAAATTGATGCCGACGACCGAGACCTCCTTGGCGCCGGCGAACAACCGCGCGTCGGCGGTGCCGGTCGCGCCCGGCGCGATGGTCTGCGGATCGAGCAGATAGTCGGTCTGGTAGGTCTTCTGGCCGCCGGATTCGCTCGCCGAGAAGCGCGCGTGCACCTTGGCGTCGGTGTCGGGCAATAGCGCGGTCGCCCAGTATTTGTCGGTGAAGCCGAGCCAGACGTCGGTCGCGTCCCAGGTCTCGATCTTTCTTGTCCTCGATCGTCTTGTAGGTCTCTTCCTGCTCGCCCTGGTCGCCCATGACGCCGATCAGGCCCTCGTGCAGGATGTAGTAGCCGAGCGTCTTCGGCGTGCCGTGGCGCGAGATCAGCGCATAGGGAAACAGCGTGACCGGGCTCTCGCTCTTGTTCTCGACCTGGTCCTTGATGGTGAAGAGATAGTGGTCGTCGACCGCGATGGTGCGGCGGAAGATCAATCCCGCGCCGTTGTCGTAGACTAGCGTCACCGGATGATCGACGCCGAGCGCGCCGCTGCCTTCCTGCTTCCATACCGTGTCGGGCCCGGGCAATTTGGCAGTCGTGCCCGCGGCCGGCACCCAGCCGAACTCCGCATAATAGGCGTCCGGCGCGCCGGAGGGCGAAAACAGCACGATCGGCGGCGAGTTCGCGATCGATGGTCTCGCGGTATTGCTCGAGCGCGAGATTGTCGATCCGCGCGCCTTTGAGATCGATGCTGCCGTTAAGCCGCGGCGTATCGATGGCGACGTGCGCGGAGGCGTCGATCAGCGCCTCGCGCGTCACGCCAACCGACGGCGAAGCCGCAGCGGGCGCGCCCGGCACCGGCGGGGTGCCGACCTGCGGGCCGGGCGTCGCCGGCGTGGCCGCACTGGGCTGTTGTTGGGTCTGCTCCTGCTGCTTGAGCAGCGCCTCGCGGCGCTGCTTTTCCATCTGCGGATAGCCGACGAAATACTGCCAGCCGACCACGACGATAAGCGACAGCACGACCGCGAGGATGGTATTCCTGTGCTCGATCATTCAACGCTCTCGCGGCGGCTGTAAGGGTGGTTGTCGACGCGGTTTGCGGCTTCGAGGCGGCTTTCGCGCCCGGGCCGGGGAACCCGCCTCATGTAAGGACCCACGGCGACCGCCACCAGTTCCCCCGGGCTCGGTTTCATGAATTCGGCTAAGCGCCGCATCGAGGTCCTGCATCATCTGGGCGAACGGCGCGGCAAGCGCGAGCCGCCTTCCGATCAGTACATAATCGTGCCCGGGCCGTAGTCCGCTGCCGCTTTCGACAGGCTTAACGCCGGCAACCGACAATCTGACGATTTCCCGCAGCCGGCGGCGCACGCGGTTGCGTTCGACGGCATTGCCCACCTGCCTCGACACCGTAAAGCCGACGCGGATCGTCTCGCTATCGGCACGTCGGCGCGCCTGCAAAACGAATGCGCCGGCCGAGACCCGCAAGCCCGTTGCCGCCGCCCGAAAATCGCTGCGGTGCTTCAACCGCTCCACGGCAAGCACGGCGCCGGCGTCGCGATCAGGCACTGAGGCGCTTGCGCCCCTGCGCGCGCCGCGCCGCGAGGACCTTCCGGCCTCCTTTGGTCGCCATGCGGGCGCGAAAGCCGTGCCGGCGCTTGCGTACCAATTTGCTCGGCTGGTAGGTCCGTTTCACGGGAATTTCTCCACTGCGCGCACGATTGCCAGGGAACGGGTTTGCCGCCTGCTCGTCGAGCGAGGGCGCCATTCGGCGCGCCGGCGCGCGAATGGCGCGGCTTATAAGCGAGCCCTCCCGACTCGTCAACGTGACCCGGACGCGGGCTTGCCGCCCGTTCCGGCGGTCGAACCAAGCTCCTGCGTCAGGGCGTATTCCCATGTATACAAACATACAAACACCGCGGGCACGGCAGCGGGCGGATGGCGCAAGAGCTCAAACCGGAAATCTGCGTGATCGGCACCAATGCCGGCGGCCTCACCGTCGCCGCCGCGGCCGCCGCCCTCGGCGTGCCGGCCGTGCTCGTTGAAAATGGCGGCATGGGCGGCGAGTTCCTCGAGCGCGACGGCAGCGTGCCGGCGCAAGCGCTGATCGCCGCCGCCGAGCACGCGAACGCCATGCGCAACGGCGCGCGCTTCGGCGCCAAGGCGGTGCGCGTCGGCATCGATTACGCAGCAGTCAGCGCCCATATGCGCGAGGTGATCGAGACGGTGGCGCCGAACTTTAGCCGCGAGCGCTTCGCCGGCCTCGGCGTGCGCGTGATCACCGGCGCAGCGCGTTTTTCCGATGCGGAGACCGTCGCCGTCGACGGCTTCGCGATCAAGGCGAACCGGTTCGTTATCGCGACCGGCTCGTCGCCGGTCATCCCGGCGATTCCCGGCCTCCTCGACACGCCGCACCTCACCAGCGAGAGCCTCGCCGATCTCGCCGAGCTTCCGCGTCATCTGATCGTCATCGGCGCCGGGGCGACCGGGCTCGAACTGGCGCAGGCCTTCCGTCGCCTGGGCGCGGAGGTCAGCGTCCTCGAAGCAGCAATTCCGCTCGCGCACGAGGATCCCGAATGCGCCGCGATCGTGCTCGATGCGCTCGAACGCGAGGGCGTCAAGCTGCGCACCGGGGTCGAGACCACGAATGTGCGGCGGGTATTCGCCCGGGTGCAGGTCTCCTTCGCCACGCCCGCGGGCGCCGAGACGATCGAAGGCACGCATCTCCTCGTCGCCGCGGGGCGCGCGCCGAACCTCGACGATCTCGGTCTCGAGGCCGCCGGCATCAGCCGCGCCGCGCCGGGGATCGTCGTCGATCCGCACCTGCGCACGACCAACAAACGCGTCTACGCGGTGGGCGACGCCACCGGCGCGGCCGCTCTTGCGCATGTCGCCAGCTACCATGCCGGCGTTGTCACGCGTCAATTGTTGTTGCGGATGCCGGTCAAGGTGAACCATCTCGCGGTCCCGCGGGTGATCCACACCGATCCCGAACTGGCGCAGATCGGCCTCCGCGAGGACGAAGCGCGCGCGCAGAAGCGCGCGATACGCGTGCTGCGCTGGCCATATCGCGAGAACGACCGCGCCCAGGCGGCGGGGGCGACCAACGGGCACATCAAGGTGGTGACCGACCGCGGCGGAGAGATCCTCGGCGCGACCATCGTCGGCGCCGAAGCCGGGGAAAGCATCGCCACCTGGGCCCTGGCGATCAGCGAGAACCTCAATATCCGGGCCTTCGGCGGCCTCGTTGCTCCGCATCCGAGCTATGCAGAGCTGGGAAAACGGGCCGCCGGCACCTATTTCAGCCCCGGTTTGACGTCGCCGCGGGCGCGTCGCATCATGGGGTGGCTGCGTCGGCGAGGCTGAGGCAGCAAGGCTCAACGATGACAGATGATCAAGCCGCACGGCCGGAGCCGGTCCTTGCGCCGCGCTTTGGGCTTTCCGGGAAGCTCCTCGTCTTCACGATCCTGTTCGTGATGATCGCGGAAGTGATGATCTATGTCCCCTCGATCGCCATCTACCGCTTGATGTGGCTCAACGACCGTTTGACCAGCGCCTACACCGCCGCGCTGGTGCTCGACGCCGCACCGAACGGAATGGTCCCCGACAGCCTGGCCAAGCAAATTCTCGACAGCATCGGCGCGCGGGCGGTGGCGATGAAAATGGGCACGCAGCGGCGCCTGCTCGCGGTCGGCGACGCGCCGCCGCCGATCGCCGACGATTTCGACATGCGCAACGTCTACGTCTTCGATTCGATCGTCGACGCCTTCAGGATGATGCTGGAAAACAAGAAAGACGTGATGCGGGTCGTCGGTCCCGCCCCGCGGGGCGGCGACTACATCGAGATCATCTTGGACGAGCCGCCGCTGCGCAAGGCGATGCTGCGCTATTCGGTCGACCTCCTGCTCGTCTCGCTGCTGATCTCCGGCATCACCGCGGCGCTGGTCTATCTGACCTTGCATTACATGTTCGTGCGGCCGATGCGCCGGGTCACCGCCAACATGATCGCCTTCCGCGCCGACCCGGAGAACGCCGACCGCATCATGGCGCCGTCGGCGCGCACCGACGAGATCGGCTTTGCCGAGCGCGAGCTCGCCACCATGCAGACCGAGCTCGCCTCGATGCTGCACCAGAAGAGCCGGCTGGCCACGCTCGGCCTTGCCGTCTCCAAGATCAACCACGATCTGCGCAACCTCCTCGGCTCGGCGCAGCTCATCTCCGACCGGATGTCGAGCCTTTCCGATCCGGAAGTGCAGCGCTTCGCGCCCAAGCTGATGCGCGCGCTCGAGCGCGCCATCGCCTTCTGCCAGTCGACCCTGTCCTACGGCCGGCTGCAGGAACCGCCGCCGGAGCGAAAGCCGATCCTGCTGCAGCCCTTGGTCGAGGAAGTGCACGAGACGCTCGGCCTCGGCCCGGATGCGTCGATCCGCTGGATCAGCGCGGTCGAGCGCGGACTGATGGTCGAGGCGGACTACGATCAGCTGTTCCGCATTCTGGTCAACCTCTCGCGCAACGCCGTGCAGGCGCTGGAAAGCCGCGCCACCTGCTGCGATCCCGGCCGCGACCAGATCCGCATCACCGGACGGCGCGAGGGCGCGGTCGTGGTGGTCGAGGTCTCCGACACCGGCCCCGGCTTTTCCGAAAAAGCGCGCGCGCATCTGTTCGAGGCGTTCCAGGGCTCGACCCGCACCGGCGGCGCCGGTCTCGGCCTCGCCATCGCCGCCGAACTGGTGCGCGCACATGGCGGCGACATCCGTCTCGTCGAAGGCACGATCGGCGCGACGCTGCGGCTCACCATTCCCGACCGCGCGGTGGAGCTGAGCGCGCGCCGCGGCGCGCGGGCGCAGGGCTAGTCGTCCCGGCGAGGAAGCCCGGCGGTCGCGATGATTAATCCGGCGGACGCCAGGCCGGCGCGGTGAGGCGGCGCTTGCCGTCGCGCGTGCGCCGTTCGCCCGCCTGCGAGGGAAGCTTGTCCCACAATTGGCAGGTGACCGGCTTGTGCTTCTGGTCGAGGCCCTCGCAGTAATTGGTGTATTCGCAGACCCGCACCGCCTCGCCGAAGCCGAGCTGGACCTTGCGAAACCAATCCGGATCGGCGAGCGATTGCCGCGCCGCGCCGACGATGTCGCAGACGCCGCGCGCGAGATAATCCTCGGCCATCTCGAAATTGTGGATGCCGCCGGTGCACACGACCGGCACCAGGCTCCCGGCGTCGCGGATCGCCTTGCGCACCGCCGCGGTCGGCGCGGCGTTGCGGCCGAACGGTCCGCGTTCGTCGGAAATGAACTGCGGCATGCACTCATAGCCGCTGCGGCCGGTATAGGGATAGACGGCGGCGCCCACCGCGGGCTGCTTGGCGTCATCGAACTTGCCGCCGCGCGACAGCGAGATGAAATCGACGCCGGCGCGGGCGAAGGCGACGCCGAAATAGACGGCATCCTCGACGCGGCTGCCGCCCTCGATGCATTCGTCGGCGAGGAAGCGGACGCCGACGGCAAATTTTTTGCCGACGCGGCGGCGGATCTCGGCAAAGACTTCGAGCGGCAGGCGCACGCGATTTTCCGGCGAGCCGCCATAACCGTCGTCGCGCGTGTTGGTGCGCGAGAGAAACGAGGACATCGTATAGGCGTGCGCGTAATGCAGCTCGACGCCGTCGAAGCCGGCGAGCTCGGCGCGCGCCGCAGCTGCGGCGAACAGGCCCGGCAGCACTTGCGGCAGATTGCGGATGTGCGGGCGTTGCGTGTCGGTGACCCGCTCGCGATAGCCGAACTGCAGCGCCTCCCATTCGTCGGGCGCGAGCACGCGCGCCAGCTCTTCCTCGCTCATGGCGCTCAAGCGGGCGCGCACTTCGGCTTCGGGCAGATCCGGCTCGCCCAAGGCCGCGCGATGCGCCGCGGTGACGGCGAGGAAGCGCTCGAAGAATTTTTGCGGCTCGGGGCGGCGGCGCACGGCGAGGAAATCGATCAGCTGGATGAGAAGGCGCGTGCGGCCGCCGCTGGCGCGGCGGACGGTCTCGACCAGGCGCGATAGGCCGGGCAGGAAACGGTCGTGGCCGATGCGCAGCAGCGGTCCGCTCGGCACGTCGCGGATGCCGGTCGCCTCGACCACGATCGCGCCCGGCATGCCGCGCGCGAAACGCTCGTACCAATCGATGATCTCCTCGGTGACGTAGCCTTCCTCGGTCGCCCGCCACGGCACCATCGCCGGCACCCAGGTGCGCTGCGCGAGCGCGACCGGGCCGATGTCGACCGGCGAGAACAGCCGCGACGCCAGCGCCTCGGCCGCCGAAGGCACGCGGCCGGCGGAGGCTGCAAACCGGATCCGTTGCGGTGGTCGCCACATGGCTCAACTCCGCGGCGTTCGCCGTTCCCGCGGCAACGACTTGTATATCATAAAAGCGTTTGCGCCGGCGCCGCCGGCCCGGCGCTTGCCAATAGCCGGCGAAGCTTATAGCTATGGCGCGCGTCGGCCGCCGTTTTCAAGCGCGACCCGCACCGCGCCCGTAGCTCAGCTGGATAGAGCACCAGACTACGAATCTGGGGGTCAGGAGTTCGAAATCTCTTCGGGCGCGCCAGTTTTCAGCAATTTCCGTGTGGTTCACACGGCACAAAAAACGTACAAACAACGCACGTCTCTTTGTTGAAATAAAGCGGACTAAACTAGGTGTCACCGGCCCGCCGGCGCACGACCCGAAGCCGAACTTGGCTACGGCGCGGGAAATCGGCGCGGCCGAAATTCCGTCAGGATGTCGCGGCGGGAAGTTCGACGATCGTGCTCGTGCTCTCGACACGGTCATACACGCACACCTGAACGATCGGATGTCCGGTCTTGATCGCCAGCGCCGCCGATTGAGCGGCTTCCGCCGACGCGTACGACCCCTTGGTCTGGCGGTCGACCTGCAGCCAATACCGGCCGGCCTCCGGCCGCTTGCGTTGTGAGAAAACCTCCTCGACCTCTTTTTCGGATTCGTCCTTCACCGGCATTTTGATTTGGCGAGACGCCATTCGGCACTCCTATGCGGGGGGATAAGTCCTCTATGTGGTGGCTCCGGCGATCAAACGCCAGCACTATTTGTACGCCGTTTCCTCGATGACGGCGCAATCCACAACGGACCCATACTCGAGACTCCGAGAAAAGACCGTTGAACGCGGGGGGCGCAACTAGCGCGAGGCGCCGGGATTCGCGCGGCGCAACTGCGCGATTTTGTCGAGCTCGACGACGAGCGCCTCCTGCCAAGGCGGCGGCGTTATGCCGAACAGATTTTCCAGCCGGCCGAGATCGAGGCGCGAATTGCGCGGCCGCTCGGCGCGCGCCGGATAGTCGGCGGCGCCGATCGGCGTGATCCGCTCGACGGCGAGCGGCAGCCCGCGAAGCCTCAATCCGTCCACGATCGCGCCGGCGAAACCGTGCCGGCTGGTCTCGCCGCGCGCCGCCAGGTGAACAAGACCGCCGGCCTGGGCAAAGCGCCGGCGCAGATTTTCAGCGCCGGCGGAGAGGATGTCGGCCACCGCGTCGGCGATGAGCGGCGCCGAGGTCGGCGCGCCGATCTGGTCGGCAACGACGCGCAGCTCCTTGCGCTCCTGCGCCAGGCGCATGATCGTGCGCAGGAAATTGTCGCCCTGCGCCGCGTAGACCCATGACGTGCGGATAACAAGGAAACAACCGCCGGCCGCGCGGATCTCGTTCTCGCCGGCAAGCTTGCTCGCGCCGTAGGCGGACAGCGGGCGCGCCGGGTCGTCTTCGCGCCAAGGCTTCGTGCCCGAGCCGTCGAACACGTAATCGGTGGAGAAATGGATGAACGGCACCGCGCGCGCCGCGGCCCAGCGCGCGATCGCGCCCGGCGCTTGCGCGTTCACGCGCATCGCCAGCTCGCGCTCGTCCTCCGCTTCGTCCACGGAAGTATACGCCGCCGGATTGATGATGATATCGGGCGCCATGCGATCCAACGCGGCCGGGATCGCGTGCGGCGCCGCGAGGTCGAGCGCCGCGCGATCGGCGGCGACGATCGTCGCCTCGCCCGCAAGCGCGCGACGAGCGCGCCGCCGACCTGTCCGGTGACGCCGGTGACGAGGACGCGCATCAGGCCGGTTCGTAGCGCGGCAGCACGCCGTCGAGCTGCGCCAGGCTGCGGCCCTCGCGGTCGCGCGGCGACAGGACCGGCGCCGCGCACTGCCAGTCGATCGCCAGCGCCGGATCGTCCCAGCGCAGCACGATCTCGTCGGCCGGGCTGTAGACCTCGTCGCATTTGTAGAAGAAGTCCGCCGTGTCGGAGCGCACCAGGAAGCCATGCGCGAAGCCGCGCGGAACCCAGCACTGGCGCCGGTTCTCGTCGTCAAGCTCGACCGCCACGTGCCGGCCGAAGGTCGGACTGCCGCGGCGCACGTCGACCACGACGTCGAGCACGGCGCCGCGCAGCACGGTCACCAATTTGCCCTGCGGCTTCGGGTTCTGAAAGTGCAGCCCGCGCAGCACCCCCTTGCCCGAGCGGGAGAGATTGTCCTGGACGAAGCGATGCTCGACCCCGTTGGTCGCGTAGCGGTCGGCCCGATAGAGCTCCATGAAGAAGCCGCGACCGTCGCGAAAGCTCTTCGGCTCGATGATCAACACCCCCGGAATGGCGGTTTTGATGACGTTCATGGCATGTCATGGATGCGAGAAAGGGCCGCGATTGACCGATAAACGCATCGGGCGGCGTTATCAAGCGCCGGCCGCGCGGGCACATTCTTTGCGCAGATGTTTACGCCGCCGGGGGGCTGAATTAAGACTCCGCGAGGCGAGGCGGAGCGACCGAATTCATGCCGTTCAAGGACGCCGTCATCTTCGTGACCGGCGGCGCCGGCTTCATCGGCTCCGCCGTCATCCGCCATCTGCTCGACGAGACCGACGCGTTCGTCGTCAACATCGACAAGCTCACCTACGCATCGAGCCTCGATTCGATTCCGCAAGCGGCCGGCAATAATCGCTATCGTTTCGCGCAGGTCGATATCGGCAACGGCCCGGCGCTGCGCCAGCTGTTCGACCAGTACCGGCCGCACTATGTGATGAACCTCGCCGCGGAAAGCCACGTCGATCGCTCGATCGACGATCCGGCCGACTTCATCCAAACGAACGTCGTCGGCACTTTCACGCTGCTGCAGGAAGCGTTGCGCCATTGGTCGAGGCTCGGCCGCGACGCGCAGAAATCCTTTCGCCTGCAGCACATCTCGACCGACGAGGTGCACGGCTCGCTCGGCGGCGAAGGATCGTTCAGCGAGACGACCGCCTACGCGCCGAACTCGCCCTACGCCGCTTCCAAGGCGTCGTCCGACCACCTGGTGCGCGCCTGGCTCAAGACCTACGGCCTGCCGACCATCACCACCAATTGCTCGAACAATTTCGGGCCGTATCATTTTCCGGAAAAGCTCATTCCGCACATCATCATCAAGGGCGTCGCCGGCGAGACGCTGCCGGTCTACGGCGACGGGCAGAACGTGCGCGACTGGCTCTACGTCGAGGACCACGCCCGCGCGCTGCGGCTGGTGCTCGAGCGCGGCCGCGTCGGCGAGACCTATCATATCGGCGGCCGCAACGAGCGCACCAACATCGCGGTGGTGCGCGCGATCTGCCGGCTCCTCGACGAGATGCAGCCGGACGCCGGCGGCGCGCGCGAACGGCACATCAGCTTCGTCGCCGACCGGCCCGGCCATGACCGCCGCTACGCCATCGATCCGTCCAAGATCGAGCGCGAGCTCGGCTGGCGTCCTGCGGAAACCTTCGATTCCGCGCTCGCCAAGACCGTGCGCTGGTATTTGCACAATCAGGATTGGTGGCGGAACATTCTCAAGCGCGGCTACAGGCCGGAGCGCATCGGCGAGCTCAAGGGCAAAGCCGGCGCCAATCCCTAAAGCGCCAGCGTGACGATCGAGACCGGAGGCTCATCGGGGTCCATGGCGATATGGAATCCGAGCTCCTTGCACATACGCAGCATCGCCATGTTCTCGTGCAGCACCCGCCCCAGCACGGTTTGATAGTTTTTGCTCCGGGCATATTCGATGATCAGCTGCATCAGCAGCCAGCCGAGGCCGTGGCCTTTCATATCGGAGCGCACGATGATCGCGTATTCGCCGGATTTCTCGTCGTCGGCGATCGTATGCAGCCG
Organism: uncultured Alphaproteobacteria bacterium; assembly: GCA_963695665.1. GTDB lineage: Bacteria > Pseudomonadota > Alphaproteobacteria > Rhizobiales > Xanthobacteraceae > BOG-931. Next base: position 91,212 of record CAVOHL010000001.1, on the reverse strand, counting down.
CGCGACGGCGAGCATCTCGCCGCTGCGCTCGTCGAGCGCGATGAAGGCCATGGCGCGCACGTAATCGAGCTGCGTGAAGCGCGCGAGGACCGCATGGCTGAAATCCCGCATCGGCCCGAGAAAGCGCAGGCGCGCATCCTCGGCACTGACCGCCGCGACGAAGGGACCGTAGAGGCTCTCGTCCTCCGGCCGGACCGGACGAACGAAGATCGCGCTGCCGTCCGCCAGCGCGAGGTGACGCTCCCACTCCTGCGGATAGGTTGCCATGGTGCAGAGCCGCCGTTCGGCTGATCGTTATTCGCGCTCCTCGTCCGCCGCCGCCTTCGCCCGGGCGCGAGCGGCGGCGGTGCGCGTTGCGACGCGGTCGAGCACCGCGATCATGTCCTCGACCTCGGCGCGATCGAACCCTTGGGTGATGAACACGAACTTGCTGCGGCGATCCTGGTCCGGCCAGCGCTCGAGCCAGGAGAGATTATGCAAGAGGTGCTGCGCGCCCTGGATCACCGCCGGCCGTTCCGGCTCCTCGGCGACATGCACGATGCCCTTCACGCGCAGGAGGTTGGGGCCGAGGTTCTGCTGCAAGGCGTCGAGCAGAAGCCGCAGCGCCTCGCGCGGGATCGGATCGTCGCGGATGAAACAGAACGAGGCGATGTCGCGGTCGTGCAGGCCGTGATGGTCGTGCTGCGTATGGTCGTGATCCGCGTGATCGTGATCGGCGTGCGTGATCGGCGTCGTGAGCGTGATGATGCGCGTGATCATGCGCATCGTGCGCCGGCTCGTAGGCGGCGGCATTGAGCCAGGCGCGGGCATCGGCCTCGGCGCCGGCCGGATTGAGGCCGCCGGCGCGCAGGAGCTCGCCGACATTGAACGCCGGATCGTCGATGCGCGAGATCTTGGCCGCCGGATTGAGCCGATGCAGCCGCGCGATCAGCGCCGCCTCCGCCGCCTTCATCTTCGCGGCGTCGATCAGGTCGAGCTTGGTGATGAGGATATGGTCGGCGAGCGCGACCTGCCGCACCGACTCGACATGCTCATCGAGCGTCGCCGGCCCGTTCACCGCATCAACAGTCGCGACCACGCCGCCGATGCGGTAGAGCCCGGCGAGCGTCGGGTCGGAGAGGAAGGCCTGGATGAGCGGGGACGGATCGGCGAGGCCCGAGGTCTCGATCACCACGTGATCGAAGCGCGGAATCTTGCCGTCCTCGCGGGCGTGATAGAGATTGTTCAGCGTGGTGACCAGATCGCCGAACACGGTGCAGCACAGGCAGCCATTCTCCAGCACCATGATGGTGTCGTCGCTCTGCGCCGCGAGCAGATGATCGAGGCCGACCTCGCCGAACTCGTTGATCACCACCGCCGTGTTCGCCATCGAAGGATCGCGCAGCGCGCGGTTGAGCAGCGTCGTCTTGCCGCTGCCGAGGAAGCCGGTGAGGATGGTGACGGGCGTGTGCGACAAGGCTCGGTGTCCTGACGGCGAAGCCGGCCGATCCGGCCTCGCGTTATATATATGAAAACAACGCCGCCACTTTCATCCTCCCCCGCGCTCCCCCGTCGTCACCACCGGGCTTGACCCGGTGGTCCATGCTGAGGTGCGGCGAACGCGGCCGGTCCGGCGGGTGCGACAAAGTACGATGGCTCCTCGCCAACGGGCCCGGCGCATCCCACATATAGGCCATGCTCACGCCAAAAGGCCTTTCCCTGATTGGCGAGCTCGTTGCCGCGGCGGGGCTCGTCATTGCGCTCGCCGGATTTGCCATTCGCCGTACTGTGCCATGGCTCATCTGTTCGGCCATGGCATTCACGGCGCTGATTGTTGCGGTCCTGTTCATCGTCGACGTATCGACCTGACGAAGCCTCCCGCCGCGAATAGGGAAAAATCGGTCCACAACGCGTTTGCTTTGCGCTGCGGCCTTAGTATTCTCGCGAAGCTATGGCGTTCGACGCGTTCATTTCCTACTCCAGCAAAGACAAGACGACTGCGGACGCGGCGTGTGCAGGGCTAGAATCCGCCGGCGTCCGCTGCTGGATCGCTCCGCGCGATATCCGTGCTGGCACCGAATATGCCGCAGGCATCGTTGAAGGCATCGATACCTGCCGCATCATGGTGCTCATATTTTCATCGAGCGCCAATGCGTCGCCGCAAATCCGTCGCGAGATCGAGCGCGCGGTCAGCAAAGGGTTGACCATCATTCCATTCCGCATCGAAGACATCGCGCCGACGAAGGCGATGGAATATTATCTCGGCTCCATTCATTGGCTCGACGCCCTTACCCCGCCGCTTAGCAAACATCTCGGTCAGCTGGTTGAGCAAGTCAGAGCGAACCTGCAGGTTGACGCCGCGCCTAGCGCCTCCTTTGAGAAGATAGCCCCAGAAGAAGCGTCATTCGGCGGCTGGCGCGACAAAACGGATCGCTCGCGCTTTCAGTTCATCATCCGCAACATGGCTCTCCTCGCGCTCGTTGCCACCGTCGGGGTGCTGAGCGCTGCAGTGTTCTTCCGCTGGCAGTTTTTACCGCCTCCCCCAACCATCCCTGATCATGCGACGCGATCCGGGCCCGCCGCGCCTCCGCCGGCCGTTGCGGAGCCTACGCCACAGCCGCCTTCCGCTCCGGCTCGGGAGTTCGTGATCACAAAGAGCGCCGCGTTCGGAGGCAATGGCGGCGCCGCATTCGATGATACGGATTGGAACGCAAATCATCTGCCGATTTCGGCGCTCAACATTGTCGGCGACCTCAACCCGGCCGATACCACCCAGCGCATCATCGGCGGCCTGCAAGTGCAGTGGGGTGACAAAGTCGGGCCGTTGCACGGCGGCAAGGGGCCTCTCGCCCAACCGGGGACGGTGGTCAGGTTGGGGAAGGACGAAAAGATCGGCCGCGTGGATGTAAGTTCGGCGCGCTATCACTATCCAACCGCCAACGAGCCGCCGCAATGGATCGCCGGCCTGGAAATTTGGACGGACGTAAGAGTTTACACATTCGGGGACATGAAACTCGGCCTGACCAACCAATGCGTTTTGGCCTACGGAGAAATTCTCCTCGGCTTTTTCGGACGGTCCGGCAGTTACATCGACCAGATTGGTTGCATCACGGGTAAGGCAAAATAATTTCCGCGTCACCATCGGGCTTGACCCGGCATGCGAAATAAAAATCCTTCTCGCGGCGGCGCTCGCGCCCGAGTTTTGTGCAACGCCGTAGCCCGGATGGAGCGAAGCCCAATCCGGAACGATCGAAGAGCTTGAACGCCGATCCTGGATTACGCTGCGCTCCATCCGGGCTACAAAATTCCGGGCTCAAAAAGGGAAGCGGAACGCCGGCAGACGCATGGGTCACCCTGTCCGCATCAACCGGATGCGGCGCGCGCCCAGCGGACGCGCTCGCCGTCCATGCGCCAGTGCGGCTCAGCAGGGATTGCCGGATCAAGTCCGGCAATGACGAACGGAAAGCCGCCCCCTCCACCGCGTGGAGCTTCGTCATCGGGCCGGCCGCTTCGCGCCGGACCCGTTCGGCGCAGTCCCTCCCCCGCTTCGCGGCGGGAGGAAAAATCAAAACACGTCGCACCCCGGCAGCCCGCACGAAATAAGCTTATAGGACGGGAAATTGGTGATGATCTGGCAGCCGTCCTTGGTGACCACGACCTCCTCCTCGATGCGCGCGGCGCCGGAGCCGTCTTCGGCGCCTTTCCAGGTTTCGAGCGCGAACACCATGCCTTCCTTGAGCGGCGTGTTCTGCCCGGTGTAGCGCTTACTAATGATCGGCCGCTCCCAGAGCGAGAGGCCGACGCCGTGGCCGTATTGCAGCAGGAACGCCTCGGCCTCGTCGCGGTAGCCGAACTCCTGCGCGTCGGGCCACACCTGCGCCACCTGGTCGGGGGTGATGCCGGGGCGGATGAGATCGATCGAGGCGGAGATCCATTTCGAGGCGGTCTCGTAGGCGTCGATCTGGTGCTTGTTCGGCTCGCCGCAGATGAAGGTGCGGTAGTAGCAGGTGCGGTAGCCGTTGAACGAATGCATGATGTCGAGGAACACCATGTCGCCCGGCTGGATGAGCCGGTCGGAGAAGGTGTGCGAGTGCGGGCGGCCGCGCTGGCCGGACACCGAATTGACGCACTCGACCCGCTCCGAGCCCATGCGGAACAGCCGGTCGTTGGCGATGGCGACCAATTCGTTCTCGCGCGTGCCGGGGCGGATGGCGCGGGCGATGTCGACGTAAGTGGCGTCGACCATGGCGCAGGCCATCTTCAGGAGCTCGATCTCGTCGGCGGTCTTGACTTCGCGGGCGTCGAGCATCGCCTGCTGGCCGTCGACCACCTCGATGCCTTCCTTCTCCAGCGCGCGCAGCATCGGCAATTCCATCAGGTCGATGCCGATCGGCTCCTTGTCGATGCCGAGCTTGAGGAGGACTTTCTTGATCTGCTTGGCGAAGTCGCCCTGGATGTTGAGCTGCGGCGGCAGGCCGCCCTGCATGGTCGAGATCGGCGCGGCGACATTGTCGGCGATCCACGGCGAGGAGATGCGCTTCGCCGGCGGGGCGGGGTCCCACAGCATCGGCTCGCCGACCACCGGGCAGAGCGCATAGCGCATGAACTTGTCGCGCGCCCATTCGCCGATATGGGTGCCGGTGATGTAGCGGATATTGTCGAAATTGAAGGCGAGCACGGCGCCGAGGCCGGCATGGCGGATCGCCGCCTGCGCCCGCTTCACCCGCTCCTTGTGCAGCCGATCATAATCGACGCCCTTCTCCCAATCCTTGGCCATCATGCCCCAGGACGCGGTCGCTTGCGGGCGGTTGTATCTCATCGGCGTTTCCTCACGATCTTTTTGCAGGCAATGCGGCGTGGCGCTGGGCGCCGGCGTGAACAACGGGAAACACAATTACCGTAACGCTGCGTCCGCGCAACGGGATTTTCCCGCGCGCATCGAGCCAATCGACGCCCCGACTTCGTTCGATAGGCGAACGCTGTTTGTGCTTGGGCGCCGGCCCGCGCCAGACGCGCCTTTTCAAGACGACGAGAAAGCTGATAGGGCTGAGGCGATACCAATTCGGCTGAACGGGTGAAGACAATGACGATCGCCGTTGTCGGCGCGACCGGCAATACCGGGCGCGCGGTGGTGAAAGAGCTCAGGGAGCTCGGCCAGGAGCCGCTTTGCGTCGTGCGCAATCCGGAAAAGGCGCGCGAGGTTTTGGGCGCGGGCGCGAAGATCGCCGTCGCCGAACTGACCGACCGCGCGGCGCTGGAGAAAGCGCTCACCGGCGCCGCGAGCGTGTTCCTGGTCACCGGGCACAATCCGCAGATGGGCGAGCAGCAGGAAAACGTCATCGACGCGGCGGCCGCGGCGGGCGCCAAGCACCTGGTGCGCCTCTCCTCCGGGCGCGCGGTCGCGACCACGGATTTGCCGACCGCGATCGGCCGCGCCCATCATGCGGTCGACGAGAAACTGCGCAACGGCAAGATCGGCTGGACCATCCTGCGCCCCGGCCTGTTCATGCAAAACCTCATGGCGCAGGCGGCCTTGATCAAAGGCGAGGGCAAGATGGTGATGCCCTACGCCGCCGATTTCCCGCTGGCGTTCATCGACGTGCGCGACACCGCCGCGGTCGCCGCGCCCATCCTGCTCGATCCGACGCCGCACGCGGGCAAGGCCTACGAGTTCACCGGCGCCGCCACCACTTGCGGCGCGTTCGCCGCGGCGTTCTCGCAGGTGCTCGGCCGCAACATCGCCTATGTCGAGGTCACGCTCGAGCAGAACGAGCAGGCGATGAAAGCGCGCGGCATGCCGGACTGGCTCGTCGCCCATCTCGTCGGCATCGCCCGCATCGGCCGCGGCGGCGGTTTCTCCACCGAGAACACCAAGGCGATCCGCGACATCGCCAAGCGCGCGCCGCTGACGACGCGGCAATTCGTCGAGGATTACAAGGCCGCGTTCAGCTGAGCCATCTGCTCAGCGTCATCACCGGGCTTGACCCGGTGAGCCATTTTTTTGTTCGTGCCGGGAACAGATGGATTGCCGGGTCAAGCCCGGCAATGACGATGCGCGTCGATCACATCAGCCCGCTGGCGCGGGCCTGGTCGCGGGCCATCACCGCTCAATCATGCTCGCTTGCGCTTGGCGCTGTTACTTCGGCCAGGTGAGCATCGCCAGCGCGACGCAGGCCAGCATCCAGAACATGCAGTACTCGAAACCGCCGACCACCCAGATCCACTTCCTGGTCACCTTGAAGGTCGCGGCGCCGGCAACGAACAGATGGATGGCGGCGATGGCGGCGACATAGGGCGTGTAGATCGCGAACACCAGGCCGATGGTCAGCACCGTCTCGATCGCGCCGGCAATGTACATCCAGGCCGCCGGCGGATTGAACTTCGCGGCCTTGAAGAAGTTGAGCGTCGCCGGCTCGGTGAACTTGGCAACGATGTGCGGGATGAAAAACAGCCCGCAGATCAGGCGCAGGACAACGACGCCATTGGTGAGATCGAAGTTCTGCATATGGCCCGACATGGCGCCCCCCGGTTTTCTAACTGCTGTTATCTTTGTTCATACCTGAAGTCAGCAAAACCCCCACTCTATATCTCCCCCTTCCAGGGGGAGAGAAGCGCGAGCCAGCTCACCGGCGCATCATCCGGAATTCCGCCCACTAGAGAATCTCGAACACCTGATAGACCGGCCCCTCGGGCAGGCGATGGCCGACGCCGACGCAGAGCGTTTTGTTGAGCCAGCCATATTTCTCCGACGCGGTTTCGAACGACCCGGTGATGCGCAGATAATAGTCGGTCGCCTTGACCGCTTCGCCGCGGGCGATGCGGTCGAGCACCTCCTGCGGGCCGTGGCGGATGCCGGTGTAGGGCATGCCGATGATGTCGCCGTCGTCGGTCTTGAGCACGATGCGCACATTGAGCATCCAGGCGCCGTCGCCGTGCCGCACCGTCTGCCAGTCGCTGCCGCCGGGAAGGAGCGTGCCGCGCAGGCGCTCGCCTTCGAAACGGCCGCCGGTGATGACGCCGACGCGCCGGTCGACGCCGGGCGTCTTGCCGACATTGATCGCCGGCTGCACGTCGAGGAGGAGGATAAAGAGCGGCCGCACCCGCAGCTCGGTCATTTCCTTGGGCAGGATTTCCGTGAGCGGACGGGTGCTGGTCACCGGCGAATCTCCCTGGCACTGCGCCGGGGCGCGCCGGCAGCACCGGCAACACTAGCGAAACGACATGCTCGGTCAATTGCGGCCTCACCGCTTCCGCGCTAGGACCAGCAAGACGCAGCGGCGGCGGAGCGTGCGGGCGTGAGCGGCAAGACGGCTACTCTGCGGATCGGCATCGACACCGGCGGCACCTTCACCGACATCGTCTGCGTCGACGACGCCTCCGGCGCGATGCGCGTCACCAAGGTTTCCTCGACGCCGGCCAATCCCGCGATCGCGCTGGTGCGCGGCGTGCACGCCATTCTCGGCCAGTCGGGCGCGAGCGTCGACGATCTCGGCGTGCTGGCGCACGGCACCACGGTCGCGACCAATGCGCTCCTTGCAGGGCGAGATCAGCGGCCTCGGGCTGATCGTCACCGCAGGGCTTCCGCTACATTCTCGAGATCGCCCGCCAATCGGTGCCCGAGGGCTACGGCAATTCGTATTTCTGGGTGAAGCCGGAGCGCATCGTGCCGCTTCGCCATGTCCGCGAGGTCGGCGGCCGCCTCGACTTTCTCGGCGCCGAGCTGCGGCCGCTCGACGAAGCGAGCGTGCGCGAAGCGGCACGCTATTTTCGCGAGGCCGGCATCGGCGCGATCGGCGTGTGCCTGATGCACGCTTACGCCAACGCGGCGCACGAGCGCCGGGCGGCCGAGATCGTGGCGCAGGAATATCCGGACTGCACGCTGTCGCTCTCCTGCGACGTGCTGCCGGAATATCGCGAATACGAGCGCGCGGTGACGACGCTGGTCGACGCCTTCATCAAGCCGCATATGAGCCGCTATCTCGCGCGCATCCGCGAGGAGCTCGGCGCGCAGCTCAGCGACAAGCCGTTCCTGGTGATGCAGTCGTCGCGGCGGCGTCGCCAGCCCCGACCAGGTGATGCGCAAGCCGATCACCACGGCGCTCTCCGGCCCGGCCGCCGGCGCGCTCGGCAGCGCGGTCATTGCCGAGATCGCCGGCTTTCCCGATCTGGTGACGCTCGACGCCGGCGGCACCTCGACCGACCTCTGCCTGATCGAAGCGGCGAAGCCGAAGATCACCAATGGCGGCCGCGTCGGCCGTTTCCCGGTGCGCATCCCGATGCTCGACGTCAAGACCATCGGCACCGGCGGCGGCTCGATCGCCTGGATCACGCGCGAAGGCAAGCTCAAGGTCGGACCGCGCAGCGCCGGCGCCGAGCCGGGGCCGATGTGCTATCCGAACGGCGGCAACGAGCCGACCATCACCGACGCCAATCTCGTCCTCGGCCGCATTCCGCCGGCGCTGATCGGCGGCGGCATCCGGCTCGATGTCGGGCGCGCACGCGCAAGGGCTCGAAGCGCTCGCGGCACGGCTGCCCGGCCATTTGAGCGCCGAGCAACTGGCCGAAGGCGTCATCGAGATCGCCAACTGGGATCAGGCCAACGCCATCCGGCAGATGACCATCCAGCGCGGCATCGATCCGGGCGCGTTTGCGCTCCTTTCATTCGGCGGCTCCGGCCCGGCGCAGTCGCCGGCGGTGATGGAGCTCATCGGCATGCAGACCTGCATCGTGCCGCCCAACCCCGGCAATCTCTCCGCCTTCGGGCTGCTCGCGGTCGATTGGCGCACCGACCACATCGTCACCAAGGTGATGCACGAGGACGCAATCGACCTGCCGGTCGTCGCCGCGAGCTACGCCGCGCTCGAGCAAGACGCCGTCGCCACGCTGGAGAAGAACGGCATCGCGCGAGCGAAGATCGCGCTCGTGCGCGAAGCCGATGTCCGCTACGCCGGGCAGTCGATGGAAGTCCGCGTCGCCGCGCGCGCCGGCGCAGATCGACGGCGACTTCATCGCCGATCTGGTCGATGCATTCCATGCCGCGCATCTGAAGACCTTCGGCTACAACTATGCCGGCCGGCAGAAGGTCGAGCTGGTGAATTTCTGCGTGTCCGGCTTCGGCATGATCGATCGTCCGCGCATTCCGAAGGTTGAGCGTACCGCCGGCGATCCGCCGAAAGGCGGAAGCCGGCCGGTCTATTTCGACGGCAAATTCCGCGACACGCCGGTCTTCGAACGCGCCGCGCTCGGCGCCGGTGCGCAGCTCGACGGCCCGGCGATCGTCGAGGAGTTCGGCTCGACGACCGTCGTCTTTCCCGGCCAGACGCTCAGCGTCGATCCGCACGGCATTCTGGTCATACGCGCCGCCGGCAAGACCGGAGCGGCGCGGAACTGATCTGTGGCGCGGAACCAATTGTGGCGCGGAGCTGCGCGACCACTCCGTTTTGTTGGGGACAGTATCGCCTTTTTCGAGCGAAGAGATTTAGTTCTGGCATGATGAGCCAGGGGCGATTTGCGTTCGGGGGACCAACAAACATGAAGAACACTGCGCTGCTAACGCTAGTCTTTGTCGTCGTTTCGTCGCCGCTCCTCGCGAAGCCGCACCATCTCTACTCCGCGGGCCGTCACGCCAGCTACCGCCACGCCTACGCCGAGGCGCATCGGTACGGCTCCCACGACGGCCGTCACCACAGCTATGGCCATGGCGCCGGTGCAATTGCGCGCTCATGAAACCGGCGGCCGGGAAACGCATTCGCACATCACCTGCGAGATGGTGCGTTCCTATGTCGCCCAGGTCGGATTGGAGCAGGCCAGGGCGATGGCGCAGGCGGCGGGAATGACCGCGTCCGAAGAGCGGAGAGCGAGGCAGTGTCTCGCGAATAGAGTTTGAGCGGATCGGCCGCGGTTGCGCCGATGCTCGACCAAGCGTTCGCAGCGCAAATGTGGGCCTTTGATCTGTCCGGGACGCGCCTTAGCTTTTCTGTTCCGCCGCGACTTCGCCGATGATCTGGTTGGCGCGGCGGAAGCCTTCCGAGGCGATCGGGATGCCGGCATAGACGGCGGTGTGCAGCAGGATCTCGGCGATCTCCTCGGGCGGTGACGCCGTTGTTCAGCGCGCCGCGGATGTGCACCTCGAATTCGTGCCAGCGGGCGAGCGCGGCGAGCATGCAGACATTGAGCATGCTGCGGGTCTTGCGCGAGAGGCCTTCGCGCAGCCACACATTGCCCCAGCATTGCGTCTGCGTGAACTCGATGAAGTGCTGGGTGAACGGATTGGCCTTCTGCCGGCCGGCATCGACATAGGCGGCGCCCAGCACCTCGCGGCGAACCTGCGCGCCCTGCCGCGCGCGTTCGGTGATTGAATCCGGCAAAGCCATCGTAAACCTCCGTGTTGCTCTGGCATGAGATCGACCCGCTGGAAATTATCGGCGATAGACGCCATAAAGCGAAGGCCTTTCGGAGGCCCGGCGATGATGAACGTGCATGCCAAGGAATGGCCGTGGCCGACCGCGCCGGATCTGCCCCGGCGCGCGGTCGATCCGATCGTCCTGCAGATCGTCGAAGGCACGCTCAATTCCATCGAGGCCGAGATCGAATACGCCATCGAGCGCACCGCGCGCTCGCCGATGATCCGCGAAGCGCACGACTACCGCGTCGGCCTGTTCGACCGCTATTGCCGCAAGCTCACCGGCCGCTCCTATTCCGCCATGCCCAACGCCGTGGTGCGCGATTTCCCGCCGCAGACCATGCAGCCCGGCGACGTGTTCCTGATGAACGACACCTACCTGACCGAAGGCTCGATCGGCCACCTGCCCGACCTGTGCTCGACCGTGCCGGTGTTCCATCGAAGGCGAAGTCGTCGCCTACATCCAGGCCTTCGGCCACCACGACGACATCGGCGGGCGCGTGCCCGGCTCGATGCCCGGCACCGCGACGACGGTGTTCGAGGAAGGCCTCGCCGTGCCGCCGATCAAGTTCTACAGCGCCGGCGTGCGCAACGAGGCGGTGTTCACCATCATCCGGCGCAACACCCGCGTGCCCGACATGCTCGCCGCCGATCTCGACAGCGAGGTGCAGGCCTGCCTGATGGGCGCGCGCCGCATGGCGGAATTGTTCGCGCGCTTCGGCCGCGACACGGTCGAGGCCTGCTTCCAGGCGATCCTCGACACCTGCCGCGACACCTTCCGCCGCGAGCTGTTGCCGAAGATCGCCGACGGCGAATACCGCTGGGAAGACTATGTCGAGCACGACGGCGTCACCGATCCGAAGCTGCACAAGCTTGCGCTGACGCTGATCAAAAAGGGCGACCGGATCACGCTCGATTTCACCGGCACCGATCCGCAATCGACCGGCCCGATCAACTGGCCCGCCGACTATGCCGGCGGCGCGTTCCTGATCAAATGGATCGCGCCGATCCTGCGCAACCTCGCCGACACGCCGGAGCGCGCGGCGGAGATCCACGTCAACGAAGGCGTCTGCGAAGTCTTCGACGTCGTGTTCCCGCCGAAGGGCACGCTGATCACGCCGGAATGGCCGGCGGCGACCAATGCGCGCTCGTTCGTGCTGCTGCGCTGCCTCGGCCTTCTCGCCGGCGTGGTGGCGCAGGCCGCGCAGGGCCGCATGCCGGCCGATCAGGAGACCATCCGCTACACCGGCTTTTACGGCGACGACCGCAACGGCAAGCCGTTCCTGTCCCGCGAAGTTCTGGGCGGCGGCTCCGGCGGCCGCTATTACGCCGACGGCAACGACGCCATCCACATCGTGCCCGACTCGCGCAATCAGCCGGCCGAATTCACCGAGACGCGGTTTCCGCTGCTGGTGGAGAAGCTCGCGCTGCGCACCGATTCCGGCGGCGCCGGCAAGCGCCGCGGCGGCCTCGGCTACGAGAAGCATTACCGCGCGCTGGTCGATTGCCGCACCATCGTCACCGCCGACCGCGTGCGGCTCGGCTGCTACGGCGTCAACGGCGGCAAGGCCGGCAAGCCGTTCTGCGTCACCGTCGACGCCGAAGGCAAGCCGCACGACCTCGGCGGCCTGGTCGACGGCGAGCCGGTCCGCGCCGGCGAGATCGTGCGCGTCGTCACCACCGGCGGCGGCGGCTGGGGCGATCCGCTCGAGCGCGAGCCGGAACTGGTCGAGCGCGACGTGATCGAGGGCAAGGTCTCGCTCGCCGCGGCGCGCGAGGATTACGGCGTCGTGCTGCGCGCCCGCTGCCGGCATCGCAGCGTTCCGCATCGACGCGGAGGCCACGGCAGCGCTGCGGAGAAACTCAAAGCGGCGCGGACGAGCGAGCCGCCGATGATCGACCGCGGCGCCGGCTTCGAGAAAATGCTCCGCGGCGAAGTCAAGCCGTGGACGCGGTCGGCCTGAGTGCTCCCTCTCCCCGCACGCGGGGAGAGGGAGTTGCCAAGCCGGACCGCGGAGTAGAATTTCCCGCGGCGAGGTCAAGCCTGGACGCGTTCGGCGTAAGACTTCTCACCGGAGATCAAGCGCAAAATGGCCATTGAAGTCGCCAAGGTCGAATTGAAGAACGTGCAGGATGCCTCCGGCCTCGAGGCCGCGATCGACAAGGGGCAATTCCGCGCCGACGAGGTGATCGCCGTCATCGGCAAGACCGAAGGCAATGGCGGCGTCAACGACTTTCACCCGCATCCTCGCCGACCAGGCGTTTCGCCGCGTGCTGCTCAAGCTCGGCAGCCGCTCCGAGCAGGAGATCGCGAAGATCCCGATGGTGTGGTCCGGCGGCTGCGACGGCGTCATCACGCCGCACGCGACGATCTTCGCGCGCAACGGCAAGACCGGCCCGGCGACGCAATCGCGGCTCGTCATCGGCACGGCGATGAGCGCCGAGCTTTTTCCCGAGGACATCGGCCGGCCGGCGATGGTCGAGAAGGTCGCCGACGGCGTGCGCGCGGCGATGCGCGACGCCGGCATCGACGATCCGGCGGACGTGCATTACGTGCAGACCAAGACGCCGCTCCTGACCGTCGATTCGGTCGCCGACGCGCATGCGCGCGGCAAAGACGTCGCCTGCGAGGTGCACGACTCCATGGGCGTGTCGAACGGCACCACCGGCCTCGGCATCGCCGTCGCGCTCGACGAGATCAAGATGCCGAAGGCCGAGGAAATCTGCCGCAACCTCGACCTCTACTCCTCGGTCGCCTCCTGCTCGTCCGGCGTCGAACTGACGCAGGCGCAGATCGTGCTTCTCGGCAACAAGAAAGGCGCCGGCGGCCGCTATCGCATCGGCCACGCGGTGATGCAGGACGCGCTCGACATCGACTGGCATCTACGAGTCGATCCGCAACGCCGGCCTCGATCTGCCGGAACGGCCGCGCGCCGAAGACCTCAAAGGCCGCGTGGTCAACTGCTTCATGAAATGCGAGGCCGACCGCACCGGCAAGCTGCGCGGCCGCCGCCAGATCATGCTCGACGATTCCGACGTGCCCTGGCATCGCCACGCCAAGGCCGCGGTCGGCGGCGTCGCCGCGGCGGCGATCGGCGATCCGGCGGTGTTCGTCTCGGTCGACGCCATGCATCAGGGCCCGCAGGGCGGCGGTCCGTGCATCGCCATCATCGACGCCGGCGAGTAGATTGCGCGCCGGCACGGCCGCGCGAAGCGAAAGCAGCAAGCCATGGTCGACAAGACGCTCGCCCGCAAGACCGGCCCGCGAACTGGCGCGGCTGATCCGCACGCGCGCGGTCAGCCCGGTCGAGGTGCTCGACGCCCATCTCGCGGTGATCGCCGAGATCAATCCGAAGCTCAACGCCATCGTCACGCTCGCCGCCGAGGAGGCGCACGACGCCGCGCAAGCCGCGCCGAAGACGCGGTCGATGCGGCGGCGAGCACGCTCGGCGCGCTGCACGGCCTGCCGGTCGCGGTCAAGGACATCACGCCGACCGCCGGGCATCCGCACCACCTACGCCTCGCCGCTGTTCAAGGATTATCGTGCCGGCGGAGGACGCCGAAGTGGTGCGCCGGCTCAAGGCCGCCGGCGCCATCGTGCTCGGCAAGACCAACACGCCGGAATTCGCCGCCGGCGCCAACACCAACAATGCGCTGTTCGGCGCGACGCGCAATCCGTGGAATCCGGCGCTCAGCCCGGCGGGATCGTCCGGCGGCTCGGCGGTTGCGGTCGCGACCGGCATGGTGCCGCTCGCGCAGGGCACCGATTTCGGCTGCTCGATCCGCATGCCGGCGGCGTTCTGCGGCATCGTCGGCATCCGTCCGACGCCCGGCCTGACGCCGAACTTCCGATGCGGCTGGCCTGGGATCCGGGCCAGGTGCACGGGCCGCTGGCGCGCGACGCCGAAGATGCCGCGCTGATGCTCGACGCCATCGTCGGCTTCAGCCGGCTGTCGCCGATTTCGGTCGCGCCGCCCTGGCAAAGCGCGCTCGCCGAGCTCGAGCGGCGCAAGGACGTGCAAGGGCCTGCGCATCGCCTACGTCTCCGACATCGCCGGCATCGGCGTCGAGCCGGAAATCGACGGCATCTGCCGCGAGGCGGCGCTGGCGCTTGGCCAGTTCGGCGCGCAGCGTCGAGGAAATCGCGTTCGACGCCAGCGACGGGCGCAACGCCTATCAGACCTGGCGCGGCTTCTGGATGGTCGGCAGCAATTCTACCCGCGCTTGAGCGAGCTCGACCAATTCGGACGCCAATCTCAAGGGCAATATCGAGGCCGGGCTGAAACTGACGGCGCTCGATTTTGCCGCCGCCGAGCAGAAACGGCAGGAGACCTATTCACCGGTTCCGCGACATTGTTCGAGCGCTTCGACGTGCTGCTCACGCCGGCGGCGCCGGTGCAGCCGTTCCCGGTGGAGAAGAATTTTCCCGACGCAGATCAACGGCCGCAGCTTCGACAATTACACCGACTGGATCGCCGTCCTCCTATCTGATCACGCTGATGAGCTTGCCGGCGGCGAGCGCGCCGGCCGGCCTGTCGGCGGACGGTTTGCCGGTCGGCATGCAGATCGTCGCCCCGCGCTTCGAGGAGCCGATGATCCTCAGCGTCGCCCGGCTCCTGCATCAGGCGAGCGGCGTCGGCTGGCCGCCTCACGCGCTGAGTTGCGGCGGCCATCGCGCGGCAAAGAAGAAGCGAGAGTCGGCGGACGCGGCCGAGCAGCCAGCGCAGCGTGTTGGGATTGCCGGCGAGGCCGTGGCTGCGCATAATAGCGGAACATCGCCGCGAGCGTCGCGCGTTCATGCTCGCCGATGCCGCCGCGCGTGCGCGCGCGCCTCCCAGGCTTCGACGGTTTCCGCCTCGGCGCGGACGGTCGCGGCCGAGCGCCGCGCCGATCGCGGCGGCGATCTCGGCTCTGGCTGAGCGGCGGCGTGCCGACGAGCTCGTAGGTGGCGCCGACATGGCCGTTGGTCGTGAGCACCCGCGCCGCGGCCTCGGCGACGTCGTCGAGATCGACGAGGCTCAGCCGCGTCTCGACCGGATAGGGAACGCGGAACACGCCGTCCGCGACGATGCCGCGCCAGGCGCCGAGGATGTTCTGCATGTAGGCGGCCGGCTGCAGGATGGTGAGCTCGAAGCCGGAGGCGAACAGCATCTCCTCGACCCGCATCTTCTGCCAGTGATGCGGCATCGCCTCGATCTGCGGATGCAGCACCGAGTGATAAACGAAGCGCTCCACGTCCTGCGCCTTCGCCGCGTCGACGACGGCGCGCGCGAACGCGAGTTCGTCGGCGCTGACATTCGGGCAGATGTGATAGATCGCCTGCGCTCCGGCGGTGGCGAGCGCGAGCGCGCCGCGATCCTCGAAGCTGCCGACGCTGACCTCGGCGGCGCCGAGCGCCTTGAGCGCGTCGACTGCTCGGTGCGGCGCACCAGCGCCCGCACGCTCGCGCCCTTCGCCGGCCAGCGCCTTGACGACCGCCTTTGCCGGTCTTGCCGGCGGCGCCGGTGACGAGGATCATCGCCGTTTGGTCGTCAGCTCGAACAGGCGATTCGGGCTGAACGGAATTTCGTTGAGCTCGATATTCCTGCGGCAACAGCCCGAGCGCATCCTCGATCGCCTGCGCGAACAGCGGCCCGACCGGAATGGCGCCGGCCTCGCCCGCGCCCTTGATGCCGAGCGGATTGAGCGGCGACGGGGTGACGGTGTGGCCGATCTCCATGCGCGGCACTTCGAGCGCGGTCGGCAGCAGATAATCGGCGAGCGAGGCGTTGAGCAGCTGCCCCTCGTCGTCGAACACCAGCTGCTCGTAGAAGGCATTGCCGATGCCCTTGCGCGACGCCGCCGTGGATCTGGCCGGCGAGGATCAGCGGATTGATGACCGTGCCGCAATCATGCACCACCACGTATTTGAGCACTTCGAGCGTCGAAGGTCTGCGGATCGACCTCGACGATCATGGCGTGCGCGCCGGTCGCGGTGGCGCCGCTCGGGCGGGCCGAAATATTGCGTCGATTCGAGCCCGGGCTCGGTGCCGGGACGCACCGCGCCGCGCATCGGATTGGCCTTGAGCGCCAGCGCGCCGAGCGTGACCGCCTGGCCGGGAACGCCGACGACCGAGACCTCGCCGTTGGCGATCTCCAGATCCTCCTCGGCGCATTCGAAATGCTCGGCGGCGAGCTTGCAGGATCTTCTGCCGCACCACCTTCGCCGCTTCGTTGACGGCGTTGCCCGCCACCACCGCGCCGCGGCTGGCGAAGGTGCCGGCGCCCCAGTAGAACTGATCGGTGTCGCCGGTCACCACATCGACGTCGCGCAACCTCGACGCCGAGCTGGTCGGCGGCGATCTGCGCGAAGCTGGTGAAATGCCCCTGCCCTTGCGTGCCGATGCCGGTCGCGATGCTCACCTTGCCGTTCGCCTGCACCTGGACCTTGGCGCCCTCATAGGGGCCGATGCCGGTGCCCTCGACGTAACAGACGATGCCGATGCCGACATGGCGGCCCTGCGCGCGCAGCCGCGGCTGCTCCTCGGCGAGGAAGCGCCGATAGCCGATCATCTCGAGCGCCTTGTCGAGCACCGGCTCGTAATTGCCGCTGTCGTAGGAGAGCGGCGCGAAGTCCTGATAGATGATCTCGTTGTTGTAGGGGAACGCATCGGGCGGGATGAAATTGCGCCGGCGGATTTCGGCGCGGTCGATGCCGAGCTCGTGCGCGGCGATGTCGAGGAGCCGCTCGATCACGAACACGCCGTGCTGGCGGCCGGCGCCGCGATAGGGCGTGACGATCGGCTTGTTGGTGAAGACCGCCGTGAAGGTGCTGTCGTAGTTCGCGACCACGTAGGGCCCGAGCAGCGTGCATCTGGCTGTTGATCGGCACGGTCAGCCCATAGGGATTGTAGGCGCCGGTGTCGTGCAGGAACACATCCTTGATGCCGAGGATGCGGCCGTCGCGGGTCGAGCGCGATCTCGGCGTCGTGCGATCTGGCCGCGCTCCTGGGTGGTGGCGAAGAAATGCTCGAGCCGGTCCTCGATCCATTTGACCGGGCGGTTGAGCTGCATCGCCGCCCACGGGATCACCACCTCCTCCGGGTAGAACAGCATGATCTTCGGCCCGAAGCCGCCGCCGACGAACGGCGCGATCACCCGCACCTGCCGCTCGCTCAGGCCGAGCATGGCGGCGAGCCCGTTGCGCAGGAACACCGGCGCCTGGGTCGTGTCCCACACCGTGAGCTGGTTGGCGCGCGCGTCCCAATTGGCGACGATGCCGCGCGTCTCGATCGGCGACGAGGCGCCGTGATCGTAGCGGAAGCGGCGGCTGATGATATGTTCGGCGCGTGCGCGGGCGGCGGCGTAGTTGCCGCGGGCTCTGGCGGACATGAGCGGCGACGTTGCCGCGCACGTCGTCGTGCACGCGCGAGGAGGTGTCGGCGAGCGCCTGTTCCAGATCGACGACGACCGGCAGCGGATCGAGCTCGACGACGATGTCGGCAAGCGCGTCCTCGGCGAGATAGCGGCTCTGCGCCAAGCACGACGGCCAGCGGCTCGCCGACGTGGCGCACCTTGTCCTTGGCGAGCGGCACCTGCGTGCGCTGATTGAAGACGATGCCGGCGATCGGCGGCGGCGGCACCAGCAGCGGCCCGGGCGCCCAATAGGCGCCGAGATCCTCGGCGGTATAGACGGCGACCACGCCCGCGCGCGCCCGCGCCGCGGCAACGTCGATCGAGCGGATCGTGGCGTGGGCGACGTTGCTGCGCAGGAAGGCGGCATACAGCATGCCGGGAAGCTCGACGTCGTCGACGAACAACGCCTGGCCGCTGAGCAGCCGCGTGTCCTCGTTGCGTCGGATCGGTGCGCCGAAATTTCGCGTCGCCATGGCGGTCACTTCCGCAGCCGTTCGGCGGCCAGCTGCATCGCCTCGACGATGTGCTGGTAGCCGGTGCAGCGGCACAGATTGCCGGACAGCGCCTCGCGGATCTGCGCCTCGTCCGGCGCCGGCGTCTCGTCGAGGAAGGCCTTCATGGTCATCAGGATGCCGGGCGTGCAGTAGCCGCATTGCAGGCCGTGACACTCGCGCATCGCTTCCTGCAGCGGATGCAGATGGTCGCGGTCGGCCGCCAGCCCCTCGACGGTCGAGGATCGCGTGGCCGTCGGCCTGCGCCGCGAACATCAGGCAGGAGCGCACCGCGGCGCCGTCGAAGATCACCGTGCAGGCGCCGCACACGCCGTGCTCGCAGCCGACATGCGTGCCCGGCGAGCAACAAATCATGGCGCAGGAAATCGCTGAGCAGCATCCGCGCCTCGACCTGACGCCGGTACGGCGTGCCGTTCACCGTCACGGTGATGGCGTGCGCGTCGGTATCGTCGGCGTCAGTGGCCACGCTGCGCCCGCTCGTTCGCTGTCGCCGAGGCGCGCGCGGTCAGGACGCCGGCGATATGGCGCTGATACTCCTTGCTGGCATGCACGTTGCCGCCCGGATCGATCGTGCGCCTGGATCGAGCGCGGTTGCCGCGTCGATCTCGGCGCGCGGCGATCTTGCGGCCGGCAAGCGACTTGCTCGCCTGCGCGGCGAAGATCGGCCGTATCGCCGGCATTGCAGAGGCCGATCCGCGCCTGCGCTGCAGCGTCCGTCCGCGTCGAGCTCGCACCGTGCAGGCGACGCCGATGATGGCGAAGTCGCCGCGCCGGCGCGCGACCTCCATGAAGCAGGCTCCCGAGCGCGGCGGCGCGACCGGCAGTTCCACTTCCATCAGCATCTCATCGGGCGCAAGCGCGGTCGACAGCGCGCCGACGAAAAAATCCGCCGCGTCGATCCAGCGTTCGCCGCGCACCGATTGCGCGCGCAGCCTGGCCGCCGAGCGCGAGCACGATGGCCGGCATCTCCGAGGCCGGATCGGCATGCGCGAGGTTGCCGCCGATGGTGCCGCGATTGCGGATCTGCGGGTGCGCGATGTGCGGCAGCGCCTCGTGAACGAGCGGCAGGTCGCGCGCGGTGGCGGCGTCGCGCTCGAGGCTGCGATAGCGCGTCAGCGCACCGATACGCAGGCTTCGCGCGCCGTTCTTCTGTCACCCCGGCGCACTCGGTCAGCGGATTGATGTCGATCAGCATTGCCGGCTGCGTCAGCCGGAAATTCATTGTCGGAACAAGACTTTGGCCGCCGGCGAGAAATCGTGCCTCGTCGCCATGTTCGGCCTTCAATTGCAAGGCCTGATCGAGGCTGCGGGCGGCGACGTAGCGGAAGGGCGCTGGCTTCATGTTGCCGGAGGCTATCAGAAACTGGGCCGGTGCGGGTGCGCGCGAGTATGGAAAAGCGTCGCGGCGATCAGTCAAAAAATTCTCCGGATCGCGCGCGCTTGAGAAACCCATTGACAACAGCAAGGAATTGGCGTGCCCAATATTCTGTCAGCCCGAATAAAGCTTGGGCGCGGCTTGCGCGCGTGCATCTGTCAATATTCTCTGACCGACCGCACCCGATGATTTGAGCCGGCCGCACGGAGCAAAGCGTGGCATTTGGGTCTTCGCCGAAAGTTTCGATCCGCCCGGTCGAGCAAGCGCTGCAAGCTGAAAAAGTGAAGGAAAGCGCTGCTGCGCCCGGAGCATTGGCGCTCGATGCCCGCGGCGTGTCGCTGACCTTCCAAACAAATGACGGCGAGGTCCAGGCCCTCGCCAATGTGAATTTGCAGGTCGGCGAAGGCGACTTCGTCTCGTTCATCGGCCCGTCCGGCTGCGGCAAGACCACGCTGCTGCGCGTCATCGCCGACCTCGAACGGCCGACGGCGGGGACGATCCTGGTCAACGGCGTCACCCCGGGCGAGGCGCGCCTGCAGCGCCACTACGGCTACATCTTCCAGGCGCCCGCGCTCTATCCGTGGCGGACCATCGAGCGCAACGTCATGCTGCCGCTCGAGATCATGGGCTTCGACGCCAAGCGAGCGGCGCGCGCGCATGGAACGATACCTCGAGCTGGTCAATCTCTCCGGCTTCGAGCGCAAATTCCCCTGGCAGCTCTCCGGCGGCATGCAGCAGCGCGCCTCGATCGCGCGCGCGCTGTCCTTCGATCCGGCGCTGCTCTTGATGGACGAGCCGTTCGGCGCGCTCGACGAGATCGTGCGCGACCATCTCGAACGAGCAGCTCCTGCGCTTGTGGAACCAGACCGGCAAGACCGTCGTGTTCGTCACCCATTCGATCCCGGAGGCGGTGTTCCTGTCGAGCAAGATCGTGGTGATGTCGCCGCGGCCGGGCCGCATCATCGACGTGATCGCCTGCGACTTCCCGCGCGACCGCACGCTGGAGATCCGCGAGACGCCGGAGTTCCTCAAGATCGCGCAGCGCGTGCGCGCCGGCCTGCGCTCGGGTCACTCGTATGACGAGTAGCGCGCTCGCTCTGCCGCGGCCGGCCTGGCGGCCGACCTGGCTCGCCGAGCGGGCGCCGATCCTCGTCGTCGTCTCGATCGTGTTCGTGCTCTGGTACCTCGCCGCGATCGTGATGAACGCGCCGCTGGTGCGCGACCGCTTCGAGCGCGAGGAGACGAAATATTCGCTCTCCGATCTGATCGCCGGAACGCTCGACGGCGAGCGGCCGGTGGTGCCGGCGCCGCATCAGGTCGTGGAGCAACTGATCGACTCGGTGTTCGGCTATCCGCTCGATTCGCCGCGCAGCCTCGCCTACCACGCCTGGGTCACGCTCTCGGCCACGCTGGTCGGCTTCGTCATCGGCGCCCTGTTCGGCATCCTGCTCGCGGTGTCGATCGTGCATGTGCGCACGCTGGAGAAGAGCCTGCTGCCGTGGATCATCTGCTCGCAGATGGTGCCGATCCTGGCGATCGCGCCGATCGTCATCGTCGTCCTCGGCGCCATCGGGCTGCACGGGCTGCTGCCGAAATCGATCATCTCCGCCTATCTGTGCTTCTTCCCGGTCACCATCGGCATGGTCAAAGGGCTGAACGCGCCCGACCCGATCCAGCTCGATCTGATGCGCACCTGGTCGGCGAGCACCGCGCAAATGTTCTGGAAGCTGCGCTGGCCCTCGTCGATCCCGTTTCTGTTCGCCAGCCTCAAGGTCGCGATCACGATCTCGCTCGTCGGCGCGATCGTCGGCGAACTGCCGACCGGCGCCCAGGCCGGGATCGGCGCGCGGCTCCTGACCGGCTCGTATTACGGCCAGACGGTGCAGATCTGGGCGGCGCTGATTGCCGCCGCGATCATGGCCGCGTGCCTGGTCGCCATCATCGACGCCATCGGCCGCTTGACCGAACAACGGATGGGAGCGGCGCGATGATCTGCGCGCCGGCAGGCGATCGGATTTTGGCTCGCGGCGCTCGGCCTGCTGGTCGCGCTCGCCTTGCCGCTGTCGAGTGAAAGCGCGCCGGCCCTGACCGCCCGCCCGCAACTGCTCGAAGCCCTGCTCGCGGCCGCGTTCTGCTACGCGGTCGCCGCGCGCTGGGCGGCGCTTTCGCCGGCGCTCGGCTTCCTCGGCACCCTGCTCGGTTGCGCGATTACCTTGACGCTCCTGCGCGACGCCGGCCATCGCCGGCTCCGCGTCTTGGGGCTTCTGGCTGGTCACGCTCGCGACCTGGCTCGGCGCCGCGCTCACCCTGACCGGCCTCGCCGGCGTTGCCGGCGGTGGACCGAGGGGCGCGCTGGCTGCAGGACCTGGCGGTGCCGCTGCTGTTCGGCGCCTTCCTCATCTATCTCTGGGAAGTGGCGGTGCGCGGCTTCGGCGTCCCGTCGGTGCTGATGCCGGCGCCGAGCGCGACCGCGGCGCGGCTGGTCGCAGTCGCTGCCGGTGCTGGGCGAGGACTTCGTCCAGACCTTCGTGCGCAGCGTGCTCTCCGGCTACGTCATCGGCTGCGGCGCCGGTTTCCTCGTCGCCGTCATCGCCTACCGCTACGATTTCCTCAAGCGCGGCCTGCTTGCCGCTCGGCAATTTCGTCTCGGCGCTGCCGATCGTCGGCATCGCTCCGATCATGGTGATGTGGTTCGGCTTCGACTGGCCGTCGAAGGCCGCCGTCGTCGCGGTGATGACCTTCTTTCCGATGCTGGTCAACACGCTCGCCGGCCTCGCCGCCGCCGGGCCGATCGAGCGCGACCTGATGCGCTCCTACGCCGCCAGTCCGCGACAGACGCTGCTCAAGCTGCATCTGCCGGCGGCGATGCCGTTCATCTTCAATGCGCTCAAGATCAATTCGACCCTGGCGCTGATCGGCGCGATCGTCGCCGAGTTCTTCGGCACGCCGATGCACGGCATCGGCTTTCGCATCTCGATCGAGGTGGCCCGCATGTCGCTCGACATGGTATGGGCTGAGATCGCGCTCGCCGCCGTCGCCGGAATGGCCTTCTACGGGATTGTCGCGCTGGCCGAGCGTGCGGCGACGTCCTGGCATCCGTCGTATCGTACCTGACTCGGTTGATCGAACAGTGGAGGAGCAAAGATGAAGAAGACGATGGTTCTCGCCGCAGGGCTGGCGTGCGGCGTCACGCTGGCGAGCGGCGCCATGCCGCCGACAAGGTCACCATCCAGCTCAAATGGGTGACGCAGGCGCAATTCGCCGGCTACTACGTCGCCAAGGCGAAGGGCTTCTACAAGGACGCCGATCTCGACGTCACCATCAATCCCGGCGGGCCCGACGTCGCCCCGCCGCAGGTGATCGCCGGCGGCGGCGCCGACGTCGTCGTCGACTGGATGCCCTCGGCGCTCGCCTCGCGCGAAAAGGGCGTGCCGCTGGTCAACATCGCGCAGACCTTCAAGAAGTCCGGCCTGGAGCTCACCTGCCGCGCCGACACCGGCATCAAGTCGCCGGCGGACTTCAAGGGCAAGACGCTCGGCGTCTGGTTCTTCGGCAACGAGTATCCGTTCCTGGCCTGGATGGCGAAGCTCAACCTGAAGACCGACGGCTCGGCCGGCGGCGTCAAGGTGATCAAGCAGGGCTTCAACGTCGATCCGCTGCTGCAGAAGCAGGCGGACTGCATCTCGACCATGACCTACAACGAGTACTGGCAGGTGATCGACGCCGGCTACAAGCCGAGCCAGCTCGTCGTGTTCAAGTACAGCGACGAGGGCGTGGCGACGCTCGAGGACGGCCTCTACGTGATGCGAAGCCAAGCTCAAGGACCCGGCCTTCGTCGCCAAGATGGCGAAGTTCGTGCAAGGCCTCGAAGAAGGGCTGGGACTGGGCGAAGCAAGAACGACAAGGAAGCCGCCAAGATCGTGCTCGCCGCCGACACCACCGGCGCGCAGACGCTGCATCATCAGGAGCAGATGATGGGCGAGATCGCCAAGCTCCTCGCCGCCAACAATGGCAAGCTCGATCCCAAGGACTACGACCGCACGGTGTCGGAACTGCTCTCCGGCGGCTCCGATCCGGTGATCACCAAGAAGCCGGAAGGCGCCTGGACCCACGCGGTCTATGACGCGATGAAGTAGGCGTCGCCCGCTTCCACGAAATCGTGCATGGCCGGCCTTGCGCCGGCCATGTTGCTTATGCTGAAACGAAACAGGCGTTCACCCGCCATCGGTGAGCCATCCAATCCGCTTCGCAGAAATAAACAATTCGGGAGGAAGCCATGTCCAGCACCGTCAAGCGCAGCATCGACGCCAAAACCGCGCAGGCGGCGATCGAGGCTGCCGCCGCCAAGGCGCGGGAGATGGGGCTCAAGATGTGCATCGCGATCACCGACGAGAGCGGCGACCTCAAAGCCTTCCAGCGCATGGATGGCGCACCCAAGCTCTCGATCCAGATCGCCGAGGACAAGGCCTATACCAGCATCAGCTTCGGCATCCCGACCCACGCCTGGCACGACTTCATCAAGGACGATCCGCCGCTCCTGCACGGCATCGTGCACACTCCACGGCTGATCGTGTTCGGCGGCGGCTATCCGATCAAGGAGAACGGCGAGGTGATCGGTGGGATCGGCCTGAGCGGCGGCCACTACAAGCAGGACATGGAATGCGCGCAGGCCGGGCTGAAGGCCATCGGCGCGCCGGTGGCTTAGCAAGATTGCGGCGTCAACCCGGACGGCTGTCGCCCGGGCCGTAGCGCTTTTCGAAGGCGTGCACGGCAGGAAATCCCATCAGCGTGTTCATCTCGGCGAAGGGCAGCATCGGCGCGGCACTGCCGGTGCCGATCCCGCGCTGTCGCAAATGTTCGTAACAAAGTTTCATGGCGCCGGCCGCGGTCAGGAACGCGGTCGCCGGAAAGAGCGCGATCTTGAAACCCATGGCGCCCAGCTCGCTCGCCGACAGATACGGCGTGCGTCCGCCCTCGACCATGTTGGCGAGGAGCACCGCGCCGCGGAAGGTCTCGGCGATGCGGCGCAGCTCTTCCAGGCTCTCGGGGCTTTCGACGAACAGGATATCGGCCCCGGCCTCGAGGAAGCGCTCGGCGCGGCGCAGTGCCGCATCGAGGCCTTCGGCGTAACGCGCGTCGGTGCGCGCGACGATCAGGAACGCGCGGCTGCCGCGCGCGTCGACGGCGACGCGGATCTTGGCGACCGCGTCCGCCTCGGCGATCACCCGGCGGAATTCGGTGTGGCCGCACTTTTTCGGGAACTCCTGGTCCTCGATCTGAATGCCGCAAGCTCCCGCCGCGGCATAGCCGCGAACCGTGCGCTCGACATTGAGCAAGCCGCCATAGCCGGTGTCGCCGTCGGCGATGAACGGTAATGCCGTAGCACCGGCGATGCAGCGCACCCGATCGAGCATCTCGGTGAAGGTCGCGAGCCCAGCATCGGGAACGCCGAGCGCGGAGGCGACCGTGCCGTAGCCGGTCATATACAGCGCCTCGAAGCCGACGCTCGCCGCCATTTTCGCGGAGATGCCGTCATAGACGCCGGGGAGCACCAGACAACCATCTCGGCGCAGGAGGTCCGGCAATGTAGGCATGAGAAAGCTCCTCCTGGTATCGTTTCTGCGTACTGCCGGCGAAGCCGGCTTCCGATCGAACATACCACGCGGAAAAACTGACGGCAGCGCTCGCCGTCCGCTTGACACTCGCCCGCGGCCGATTTGTCATGCGGCCATGACTAGTCCGGTCACCGAGCACGTCGCCAAGAGCAAGCGGCACACCACGTTCTATCTCGCCTGCGGCGCCGAGCCGGCAACGCCGATCATGTTCCTGCACGGCTGGCCGGAGCTGTCGATCTCCTGGCGTCACCAGCTTCCGGTATTCGCCGGCTTGGGCTTTCGCGCCATCGCGCCGGACATGCGCGGCTACGGCCGCTCCAGCATCTATCCGCGCCACGAGGATTACGCGCATCGAGGAGATCGTCGCCGACATGATCGAGCTTCTCGACGCGATCGGCGCGGAGAAGGCGGTCTGGGTCGGCCACGATTGGGGCTCGCCGGTGGTGTGGTCGCTCGCCCAGCATCATCCGGAGCGCTGCCACGGCGTCGCCAACCTCTGCGTGCCCTACCTGCCGGAAGGCTTCGGCGGCCGAGGCGGTGACCCGCTCGTCGACCGCAAGGTCTATCCCGAGGACGAGTTTCCCGCCGGCGCAGTGGGACTACCAGCTTGTTCTATCGCGAGAATTTCGCCACGGCGCGCGCCGGCTTCGAGAGCAATGTCCGCGCCACGGTGAGGGCGCTGTTCCGCGCCGGCAGCCCGGCCGGCAAAGGCAAGCCGGCGCGCACCGCCTTCGTGCGCGCCAATGGCGGCTGGTTCGGCGCAGGGAATACGGCACCGGACCTGCCGCGCGATGCCGCGGTGCTGACCGAGGCCGACGAAGATCGCTACGTCGCCGCGCTTGAGCGCAACGGTTTCTTCGGTCCGGACAGCTGGTACATGAACGACGAGGCCAATGTCGCCTTCGCGGCGCGCGCCAAAGCCAATTGGCGACTGGCGATGCCGGTGCTCTTCCTGCACGGCGCCTACGACTACGTCTGCGAGACGATCGATTCGCGGCTCGCCGAGCCGATGCGGGCGAACTGCGCCAAGCTCACCGAGGCCACGGTCGCTTCCGGCCATTGGATGGCGCAGGAGAAGCCGACCCACGTCAACGCCGCGCTCGCCAAATGGCTCGCGGTCGAGTTTCCGGCGCTGTGGGCGCCGGCCTAGCGGGCCGGTCGCGCCAACCGGGAGTGACGGCCATCGACTTTGCCCTTTCCGAACTTCAGCAATCATTGCGCGCGCGCGATCGAGAAGATCTGCGCGCGCTTCGGCGACGATTATTGGCTCGAGCGCGACCGCGACGGCAAATTTCCCGACGCGTTCCATCGTGCGCTTGCCGCCGATGGCTGGCTCGGCGTCTGCATCCCGCAAGACCATGGCGGGTCCGGCCTCGGCATCAGCGAAGCGGCGATCATGATGGAGACCATCGCCGCCTCCGGCGCCGGTTTTTCCGGCGCCTCCGCCGTGCACATGAACATCTTCGGCCTCAATCCGGTCGTCGTCTACGGCAGCGACGAGCAGAAGCGCCGGATGCTGCCGCCGATCGTGCGCGGCGCGGAAAAGGCGTGCTTCGCGGTCACCGAGCCGAATGCCGGCCTCGAAACGGCGAAGCTTGCGACGCGCGCCGAGCGCCGCGGCGACCGCTACGTGATCAACGGCGCCAAGATCTGGATCTCGACCGCGCAGGTCGCCGACAAGATGCTGATCCTCACCCGCACCACGCCGATCGAGAACGCGCGCAAGCCGACCGACGGCCTGACTTTGTTCTACACCGCGCTCGACCGCCGCTTCGTCGAGGTGCGCGAGATCGAGAAAATGGGACGCAAGGCGGTCGATTCGAACCAGGTGTTCATCGACGCCCTCGAAGTCCCGGTCGAAGACCGGATCGGCGAAGAAGGCCGCGGCTTCGAATATATTCTCGACGGCTTCAATCCGGAGCGGATTCTGATCGCCGCCGAAGCGATCGGCCTCGGCCGCGCGGCGCTGCGCCGCGCGACCGCCTATGCCAAGGAGCGCGTGGTGTTCGGCCGGCCGATCGGTCAGAACCAAGCCATTCAGCACCCGCTGGCGGAATGCTGGATGGAGCTCGAAGCGGCCGAGCTGATGATGCTCAAGGCCGCCGCGCAATATGACCGGGGCATTGCCTGCGGGCCGGCGGCCAACGCCGCGAAATATCTCGCCGCCGAGGCCGGATTCAAGGCCTGCCAGACCGCGATCATGACCCATGGCGGCTATGGCTACGCCAAGGAATATCACGTCGAGCGCTATCTGCGCGAAAGCATGATTCCGCGCATCGCCCCGGTCACGCCGCAGCTTATTCTCTGCTTCATCGCCGAGCGGGTGCTCGGCCTGCCGAAGTCCTATTAGCTGTCCACCCGCGGCGGGCGGTTGCACGCGGTCGCGAGACCCGGCAAGAAGCTGCGCTAGCAAAGGCAGGTCCCATGGCGCCGACAAAAGCCCAGCAAAACGGCCAACAAAACGGTCAAGGCCCGCTGCAGGGGCTGCGCGTCATCGACGCCACGGCGATGATCGCCGGCCCGCTCGCGGCGCAGGTCCTCGCCGACTACGGCGCCGACGTGATCAAGATCGAGCCCAGAGGCGGCGACCTGATGCGCCGGGCCGGCGCCGCGGCCAAGAGCCCGGACATGGGCGCGCTCTATCTGCAGATCAACCGCAACAAGCGCAGCCTGGTGCTCGACCTGAAGCAGGCGGCGGCGCGCAAGGCGTTGCTGCGGCTCTGCGCCGGCGCCGACGTCTTCCTCACCAACACCCGGCCGGCGGCGATGCGCCGCCTGCAGCTTGCCTACGAGGATCTGCGCCAGGTCAATCCGCGCCTCATCCATGTCAGCGTGACCGGCTATGGCGAGAGCGGCCTCTACGCCGGCAAGCCCGCCTATGACGATCTCATCCAGGGCATCTGTGCGCTGCCGGTGATGGTCGCGGACGCGGGCGGGCAGGAGCCGCGCTACGTGCCGATGGCGATGGTCGATCGCGTTGTCGGGCTCAACGCGGCGCACGTCGTCCTCGCCGCGCTGTTCCGCCGCGAGCGCACCGGCGAGGGCCAGTCGGTCGAGCTGCCGATGTTCGAAACCATGACGCAATTCGTGCTCGGCGATCACTTCGCCGGCCGCACCTTCGATCCGCCGATCGGCGAGGCCGGCAATTTCCGCATGATCAATCCGGATCGCCGCCCCTACCCGACCCGCGACGGCTATGTGTGCGCGCTCATCTATACCGACAAGCACTGGAAGGCGTTCTTTGCAGGCCTCGGCCGGCTCGACCAGTACGAAGCCCATCCGCATCTCGCGGCGTTCGAATCGCGCCGGCAGCATCTGAACGAAGTGTTCGGCATCATCGCCGGCATTCTCGGCGCGCTCACCACCGCCGAGGCGCTGGCCTTGTTCGAGCGCTGCGACATTCCCTGCGCGCCGATGCACGATCTCGACGCATTGATCGACGATCCGCACCTCGCTTCGGTCGATTTCTTCCAGACCAAGGATCACCCGACCGAAGGGCGGATCCGCTATACCGGCATCCCCAGCCGCTGGAACGGAGCGACTTTGCCGATCAGCCGGCACGCGCCGCGCGTCGGCGAGCACAGCGTCTCGATCCTCAAGGAAGCCGGCATCGCGGCCGAGGAGATCGCGGCGCTGCTCGCGAGCGGCGCGACCGTCGACGGCGAGCTTATGACCGAGCCCGATGCGCCGGAAAATGCGCCGGCCTTGCGGCCGAACTGAAGAAAAACTCGAGGAGGACGCTCGTGATCCGACACGCGATGCTTGCGGCATTGCTGACATCACTGGCGGCCGCCGCCGCGCCGGCAGCCGATGCGCCGGCGGAGATCAAGCTCGGGACGCTCTATGCCTCGTCCGGCCGCTTCGCCAGCATCTCCATGCCGGTGCACTACGGCCTCAAGCTGTGGATCGACCAGAAGAACGCCGAGGGCGGCGTCTACGTCAAAGCCTTCGACAAGAAGATCCCGCTCAAGCTCGTCGCCTATGACGACCAGAGCAACACCGCGACCGCGGCCACGCTCTACAATCAGCTCATCACCCAGGACAAGGTCGACATCCTGATCTCCGATTCGGGATCGGTGCTCACCTCGGTCGCGGTGCCGATCGCCCGCGACCACAAGATGTTCCTGATCGACCAGACC
This sequence comes from uncultured Alphaproteobacteria bacterium, assembly GCA_963695665.1. Taxonomy (GTDB): domain Bacteria; phylum Pseudomonadota; class Alphaproteobacteria; order Rhizobiales; family Xanthobacteraceae; genus BOG-931. The sequence goes on along the minus strand of CAVOHL010000001.1, from coordinate 61,795 downwards.
GGCACCGGCGCGACCTTCTTCACCCCGGACAATCCCTACATCGCGCTGATGGCCGATCCGGTCTCCAGCATCTGGCCGAAGCCGCTCGCCGACTTCATCACCCATGACGGCCCCGGGCTCGGCATCAAGCGCGTCGCCATCCTCTACGCCACCAACGACTTCACCGGGACGCAGGCCAACGCGGTGCGCAAGTTCATCAAGGAATCGAACTCCGGCGTCGAGATCGTGTACGACGAAGGCGTGCCGACCGAGACCTCGAACTACACCGTGCTGCTCAACAACATCCGTGCCGCCAATCCCGACGCGGTCGTGCATCTCGGCTACGCCTCGAACGACATCGCCTTCCTGCACAACGTCCAGGACAGCGGCATCAAGTTCAAGTTCCTGTTCTGCATCTATCCGGGCATCGAAACCGAGCTCCTGGAGAAGAACGTCGGCAACAAGGCGCTGAACTACCTGTTCACCTACGTCACCTCCTCGGAATTCACCTACGAGACCAATTTCGGCATGCCGCTGAAGGATTTCCGCGCCGCCTGGCACCAGAAATATGCCGACGCGCATGTCGAGTTCGGCTTCAATTCGGTGGCCGGCTATACCACCGGCCTGGTGCTGGAAAAGGCGCTGGCGGCGGCGGCGAAGTCTCGATCAGCTCGAGCTGCGCAAGGCGGTGTTCAGCCTCTCCGGCAATCTCAAGACCCTCGACGGCACCTTCGAGCTCGATCCGACCGGCGCGCAAATCGGCGAAATCACCCCGCTCGGGCAGCTTGCCGTCGACGATCAGGATCACCTGAAGCTCGATCACCGTCTGGCCGCACGCGGTGGCGAACGGGAAGCCGATCTACCCGCGCCCGTGACGAGCGATGGTTCGGCCGAACCCGGGACCGACCGCGGCGGAGCGCTGAATGTTCACCTACAGCCTGCTCGCCGGCCTCCTGTTCGGTCTCTACTTCTCTCTCGTCGGGCTCGGGCTCAATCTCGTGTTCGGCGTCATGCGCATCGTCAACCTGGCGCATGGCGATTTTCTGATGCTGGGCGCGTTCCTGGCGTTCTGGTTGTTCACGCTGTTCGCGATCAATCCCGGGTCGGCGATCGTGATCGCGTTCGTCGCCTTCGCGCTCGTCGGATGTGCCGCTCTACTACCTCCTGGTGCCGCGGCTCCTGCGCGCCAAGGACCCGGAGATGCTGTCGTTCATTCTGTTCTTCGGCCTCTCGCAGGTGATCGAGGCGGTGACCACGATCGCCTTCGGCACCAGCGAGCGGTCGATCCCCGGCGACCAGCTGGGCCGCGCCGTCGCCGCGGTCGAAGGCTTTTTCGCCGGGCACAAGGTCGAGAGCGGTCCGGTCGATGTGCTCGGCCAGACTTTTCCGGCCGCATGGGTGGCGAGCGGAATTGCCAGCGGCTGCGCCGTCCTCTTCGTCTACCTTTATCTTTACCAGACGCGGCTCGGCTATCTCACCCGCGCGGTCATGGACAATCGCGAGGAGGCGATTGCGACCGGCATCGACGTTCACCGCGTGTCCGCGCTCGCCTTCGGCATCGGCATCGGCCTCGCCGCGGTCGCCGGCGTATTCGCGCCGTTCATGCTCGGCAGCATCACGCCGGCGATGGGCGCCGAGGTGACGGTGACCGCCTTCGCCGTGATCGTCATCGGCTCGCTCGGCAATCCGCTCGGCACCGTGCTCGGCGGGATCGTCTACGGCATCTCCTACATGTTCATGCAGAGCTACTACAGCTCGTGGGCCAATCTCCTGCCCTATGTCCTGCTCATCGCCATCCTGTCTGGCGCGGCCGAGCGGGCTGCTCGGACGGCGGGTGCGCCGTGCATAAGATGCGGCGCCATTTCCTCTTGATCCTGCTGCCGGTCGTCGCGGTCTTCGCGATCCTGCCCGGCCTCTACAGCAATCATCTGTTGCTGTTCAATTTCATGATCTTCATGACGCTCGCCCAGGGCATCAACATCATCTACGGCTTCACCGGCTATCTGCCGTTCGGCTATGTCGGATTCTTCGGCGCCGGGGCCTACGGCTTCTCGCTGATGGTGATCCATCTGCACGCGCCGCCGCTCGTCGCGCTCCCGGTCGGCGCCGCCGCCGCGATCATCCTGGCGCTCTTCCTCACGCCGCTGTTCCGCCTGTCCGGCGCCTATTTCTCCATCGCCAATCTCGCCGCGGCGCTCGCCGTGCTGCAGGTGGTGTCGAATCCCAATCTGGAAGCGATCACCAAGGGCCCCTACGGCATCAGCCTCAGCGGCGTGTTCGACCCGGCGTTCGCGTATGCAACGGCGCTCGCCATCCTGGCGCTGACGCTCGCGCTCGTCATCTATCTGCGCAATTCGCATTTCGGCATGGCGCTCAAGGCGATTCGCGAGGATCCGATCAGCGCCGGCATGGCCGGCATCAACGTGGTGCGCGAGCGCGTCATCGCCTGGCTCCTGAGCGCGCTCGTCGCCGGGCTCGCCGGCGGCGTCTTTGCCTGGTACGTCTCGGTGTTCTATCCGGAGACGGTTTTCAGCGTCGAGTTCACCATCTTCGCCATCGTGTTCGCGCTGTTCGGCGGCAACGCCACGATCGATCGGGCCGATCCTCGGCGTCGTCATCCTCTACGGCATCTACAACGCCGTCGGCATCTCGACGCCGCAATATTTCCAGCTGATCTACGGCGCGCTGATCATGGGCCTGGTGCTGTTCCTGCCGAACGGCCTCGTCTCGCTGCTGCGGCGATGGGGGATCGATGTCCCCTGACGCGCCTGCCGCTCTTGACCGTCGACGGCCTGGTGAAACGCTTCGGCGGCTTTCGCGCGCTCGACGTCTTGAGCTTCGGCGTCGGCGCCGGCGAAATCCTCGGCCTGGTCGGGCCGAACGGCTCCGGCAAGACCACCTGCATCAACGTCATCTCCGGCCTCTACCGGCCCGACGCCGGCACCGTCCTGTTCGAAGGACGCCCGATCGGCGGCCTGCCCTCGCACCGGCTGGTGCATGCCGGCATCAATCGCACCTTCCAGGTGCCGCGGCCGTTCCTCACGCTGACCGTGCGCGAGAACGTCGCGATCGCGCTCACCTACGGCCGCAGCCGCAATCCGGTGAGCGGCATCGACGCGCTTCTCGCTTCGCTCGATCTCGCCGCCTTCGCCGATCAACCCGCCGCCGAGCTCAACAGCGCGCAGCAGAAGATGCTCGACCTCGCGCGCGCGCTGGCCACCGGGCCGCGGCTCCTGCTGATCGACGAGCTTGCCGCCGGGCTCAATCCGGCGGAGCTCGAGCGCGTCGCCGGCAAGCTCAAGGAGCTGGCGCGCTCCGGCATCGCGCTCGTCGTCGTCGAGCATCTGATGGGCTTCATCGATCAGATCACCGACCGCATCATCGTCATGAATGCCGGCAAGGAGATCTTCGAGGGCCGTCTGGCGGACGCGTTCAAGAATCCGCAGGTCGTCGAGGTCTTCCTCGGAGACGAGAATGCTGCATAGCCCGCCGCCGCCGCTCCTCGAGGTCAGCGGCATCGCCGCCGGCTATCGGCGCATGCAGGTGCTGTGGGGCGTCGATCTCACTATTCATGCGCATGAGTCGGTGGTGCTCCTGGGCGCCAACGGCGCCGGCAAGACGACGCTTGCTGAAAGCGATCATGAGCCTGATCGAGGTCTGGGCCGGCCGCGATCGCGTTCGGCGGCGAGGACATCACGCGGCTGCGCACCGACCAGCGGGTGCGGCGCGGCATCGTCTACATGTCGGAGACGTCGGGTTTTCCCGGGCTGAGCATCGACGAGAACATCCTCATCGGTGCGCAATTCCTGCCGAAGCAGCGCGCGCGCGAACGGATCGAGGAGCTCTATGCGGTGTTTCCCGCGCTTGCCGCGCGCCGGCGCGCGCCCGCCGGCAGCCTCTCCGGCGGGCAGCGCAAAATGCTCGGCATCGCCAAGGCGCTGGTCGGCGACCCGCGCCTCCTGGTCATGGACGAGCCGTCGGCCGGCCTGTCGCCGCTTTTCGTCAAGGAGGTGATCGGCGTGCTGGCGCGGTTCCGGCAGCATGAGCTTGCCTTCCTGATCGCCGAGCAGAACGTGAAATTCCTCGCGCTCGCCGATCGGGTCTACACGCTCGACAATGGCCGCATCGGCTTTTCCGGCACGGTCGCTGAGATGCAGGAGAACGACGCGCTGCGCCGCGCCTATTTCGGCTTGAAATAGGCCGCAGGATCGCGGCGACGGCCGATCTCACTTCTTGCGAATGAAAACCTGGTGGGCCACGTCCACGACTTCGATCTCGTGCGCCATGGCGCCGACGAAGCCGTCGATCGCGAGCTTGGGGCGGAACACGCGGCCCAGGTCCGGGCGCCGGTACCAGTAGTCATCGAAGATCATCAACCCGCGGCGCGCCAGCAATTGCCAGCCGAGCGTCGCGTCGATCAGGACATCCGGAATGGCGTGCGAGCCGTCGATGTAGATAATGTCGAACTGCTCGCCGGCGTCGATCAGCTTCGGCAGGTGATCAAGGGAACGGCCGCGCAGCACGCGCACGGCGGCGGTCGCGCCGACCGCCTCGATATTCGCCTTGAACCGCTCCAGCGCCTGGCTCATCTTGACGCCGGCAAGCTCGACCCAATCGTCGAACGGATCGATCACGGTGATGCGCACGTTTCCCTCGAGCAGGGTATGCACATACGCCGCCGAGTTGCCCTCGAAGGCGCCGATCTCGAGATAGCGGACCGGTTTCGGCAGGCCGGAATGCACGACGTGATGCGCGAAGCGCCCGAGCTTATCGCTTGGCCGGTCCGGCGACGTGAGCGTCAGCCGCGCCGAAAGCGGCGCGTAGATCTCCCAGGCTTGCGCCCGCGCCTGGCGCAGCGCCGGCCGCTTCAGCACGGCGTTGATCCAGGTGCGGAAACGCCCGAGCTGCATCCGCGGCGTCAAAACATCGAGCGGCGCCGGGCGCCGTCGCTCCATCCAGGATTTGACCCGTGCGCGGATCATCACCGCTCCCTGTTGCGGACGCGTGATCGGAACATTCCTCGCGCCTCGGCCGGCGGAGCGTTATAGCCGCGGCGGCGGGCGATTGGGCGGGCTAAATTCGCCGGCGGCGTGGGGGCCGCCGCAGCTCTGTCGCAATTCGTCCGTATCGGTGCGGCATCGGCGTTCCCGCCATTGCGCCGAAAACTTGATTGCACCCTTCCGAACGGAGATTGTGATGCGCCATCCTCTCGCAGCCCTGGTCCTCCTCGCCGCCGTGCTCACGGTCGGCCTCGCTTGCGAGCCTGGCCTGGCGCAGGGCCAGTCCGAGAAACTGCCGCTGCCTCCGGGCGGCTTCAAGCCGCCGCCGGCGGCGCCGGTCAAGCCGTACAAGCCGGTCGCGATCACGCCGGCCGCGCCGTTCACCGATCCGAGCTTTGCGGCTTTCCGCAAGCAGCTCGGCGACATCGCCCAGCACAAGGATCGCGCCGCCCTCGCCAAGCTCGTCGTGGCGCAGGGCTTCTTCTGGCTGCAGGACAAGGACCTCGCGGACAAGCGCAAATCCGGCATCGACAACCTCGCCAAGGCCATCGATCTCGACGCCAAGGACGGATCCGGCTGGGACGTGCTCGCCGGCTACGCCAACGAGCCGACCGCGTCGCCCTTTGCCGAGCACCAGGGCGTCATGTGCGCGCCGGCCAATCCGCGACATCGATGCGAAGGCGTTCGAGGCCCTGCATCAGACGCGACGCAGACCGACCCGTCGGAGTGGGCCTATCCGCTCAAGGACGGCGTCGAGGTGCGCAACGCCGCCAGCCGAACGCGCCGGTCGTCGAGAAGCTCGGCGGACTCTCTGGTTCGCGTGCTCCCGGACACCGCGTCCGCCGAGCGACGCCAATCAGCCGAGTTTCTGCACGTCGCCACGCCGTGCGGCAAGACCGGTTTGTCGCCGTCGGATGCGATTCTCCGGGCTCGGCGGCGACGAAATGTGCTTCAGCAAGGACGCGAGCGGCTGGAAGATTGCCGGCTATTTCGGCGGCGCCGGGGAGTAGCGTTCCGGTCCCCTCGGCCTTGGCGCCAGGGCTGCGAGAACGAGGGTCTTGAACGGGCGGCGCTCCCGGACGACAATGGGCGCAAGCAGGCTGGGCGGGATGACGAGGGCTTGGACGAAACACGTGCGCTTTTGCGCTGGATCGGCGTCGCGGTGCTCTGCCTATCTTTTCGCGCCGGCGTGGGCGCAACAGGATCGATCGCTGGGCTTTCCCTTCTTCAAGCCGACGACCGAGGACGTCGCGCCCGGCGTCGACCACGGCAATTCGAACTCAAGTCTTCCCGAGCAATTCCAGCGTCAGGCGGTGTTCTATCGCTCGCAGCATCCCGGCGGCACCATCGTCGTCGAGACCTCCGAGCGTCACCTCTACCTGATCGAGAGTCGGACGCGGGCCTGCGGTACGGCATCGGCGTCGGCCGCGACGGCTTCACCTGGCAGGGCCTCCTGCAGATCACCCGCAAGCCGGAGTGGCCCGACTGGCACCCGCCGCCGGAGATGATCGAGCGGCAGCCGTATCTTCCGCGCTTCATGGCCGGCGGTCCGGGCAATCCGCTCGGCGCTCGCGCCATGTATCTCGGCAACACCGTCTACCGCATCCACGGCACCAATGCGCCGGAGACGATCGGTCACGCCGTCTCCTCCGGGCTGCTTCCGCCTGGTCAATGACGACGTCGTCGACCTCTACGACCGCGTGGCGGTCGGCACGCACGTGATCGTGCGGCAGAACTGAGCGCAACGCAGGCGGGTTAGCCGCGAAGCGGCGTGATCCGCCTCGCGGTCGCTCAACCCACGTTCCGACGTCTACGGCTTCGCCGCCATTTGCTCCACCGAAGCTGCGGTCTGGCCGAACAGGATGGCGCGCTGCTCGGCGGTGCGGACGCCGCCCGGGCCTGGGTCGGGATTGACCTCCTTCGCCTTGGCGTAGGCGCGCTTGACCGCATCGCGCGCGGCGATCGCGTCCAGCCAGCGCTTGAGGTGCGGGAAGTCGTCGATGTTCTGACCCTGCCGCTTCCAGGGAACGATCCACGGATAGCTCGCCATGTCGGCGATCGAATAATCGCCGGCGAGATAGTGCCGATTGGCGAGGCGCTTGTTCATCACGCCGTAGAGCCGGTTGACCTCGTTGCGGTAGCGGTCCATCGCGTAGGGGAGCTTCTCCGGCGCGTAGATGCTGAAATGATTGTTCTGGCCGGCCATCGGGCCGAGATCTGCCCATCTGCCAGAACAGCCACTCGACTGTCGCGTTGCGGCCGCGCAAATCCTTGGCGATGAACTTGCCGGTCTTGTCGGCGAGATAGAGCAGGATCGCGCCGGATTCGAACACCGAGATCGGTTTGCCGCCGTCGGCCGGCTCGTGATCGACGATCGCGGGAATGCGGTTGTTCGGCGAGATCGGCGAGGAACTCGGCCTTGAACTGCTCGCCCTTGCCGATATTGACCGGGAATGATCTTGTAGGGCAGCCCGGCCTCCTCGAGAAAAATCGTGATCTTGTGGCCGTTCGGCGTGGTCCAGTAATACAGATCGATCATGGCAAACCTTCAGGGTCGTGGTGAATGAGCGCCCAGCATAGCGGAACCCGCGGCGGCAATTCAGCCCTCTCACGCGCATGTGTGCCATGTGTCCCGCGGCCTCGCCGCGCCCTTACGCTTTCGCCGCCGGCACAATTGGCGGCGCGCTGCGATGCCCTGCGCCACCGCGGCGATGTCTCAAAACAGAGCAGACCGGCTGGCATCCGCCTTGCCACTTCCGGCTGAGAACGCGGCCCGGTTGAACCCGATCGGGACGCCTTGGCAGGGAGAGTGCGGTGTTAACCAGTCACGGTGCGCGAGCACCTTTCGCATCCCGGTTGGCTGCGCCGATCGGTGCGGCGATCATTCTGTCGGTGATGAGCCTGACCCCGGCGCCAGCGGCCGACATCGGCGTGTCAAACTGCGTCGGCGGCTGGAGGGGTTACAGCTGCGTGACGCGCTGGGGCGAGGCCGGCGACACCTATGTGCGGGAAGTGCCCGGAGCCGATCGACGAAGCCGAGAAATTGCGCCGCGAGGCGGGCGATCGCAAATGGCTGGCGCGATGCCATCCGGTGATCGCGCACGACCGGCTCGGCGTTGCCCGCTATCGCTATTACGCGCCGGGCTGCGAATTCGGCGTCACCGAGGATTGAACGCGGACCAGACCGTCCGCGTCACTGTTGCGCGCGGGCGGGATTCGTCGATTTTGCGCTGCCTTGGCGCTTGATCGATCCGACCGCGGCCGGCGCCGATGCCGGCAGATATTTGGCGACGATGATCGGGTCGAGCTCCTTGAAAGCCGCCTCCGGCAGCCGATACCAGATTTCGTCGCGGCCGAAGAGCGCGAAGCCGAGATAGCCGCGCACGGTAAGCGATTGCCCGTCGGGACTGATCGTCATCATCGCGCTGTAGACGTTGCCGTCGCGCGGATCGAGGATGTTGCCGTCCTCGTATTTCAAGCCGTGGCGCTTCATGTCGCGCACCAGCGGAATGCCGAGGATCGGCGCATCCTTGCGGTCGTCGCGGCAGTGCGCGCAGGTCTGATTTGGCGGATCGCCGGGGCGCAGAAACAGCTTGGCGATGACGCCCTCATAAAGCCCTTCGCGCTCGACGAAGAGGAACCAGCCGACCGTCTTGCCGGTCTCCGGGTCGACCTTCTGCCACAGACCGGCCGCGGAGGGCTCCTGCGCGGCGACCGCCTGGACCGCCGCAAAAGCCGCGACCAGCCCGGCCATCAACAGCCTTGTCAATTGCACCGCCAAAGGCCCTCTCCATTCGTTAATTTCAGCGAGAATCAATGGGCCGCACTTATGCGGCAGAACCATAAAATCCACAATGCGGTGGATTTGAGGACACCAAATGTCGTTACCGGCGAACCGGAACAGCCCAAAATATGCCGTTAGCGGCCCTCCGGCGCCGCCTGCGGCCGGCTCGCTGGCGCATCGAGCGCGGAGAGCACCTGCATGACGATCGCGCGCGGGCCCGGCGCGACCGAAACGACGATCGGGTTCTCCTCCGGGCCGGGCTCTTCGAGCGCGTCGAACTGACTCTGCAACAGCTCGAGCGGCATGAAATGTTCGTGCCGCGCGGCAATGCGGCGGGCGATCAGCGCGATGTCGCCCTTGAGATAAATCAGCCGCACGTCGGGACGGTCGCCGACGATGATGGTGCGATAGCTCCGCTTCAGCGCCGAGCAGGCGATGACGACGTGCTTGCCGGCCTTGCGGCTCGCATCGATGAAGGCGGCGATGGCGTTGAGCCACGGCCAGCGGTCCTCGTCGGTCAGCGGCTGGCCGCTATGCATCTTCTCGACATTGCTGGCCGGATGAAACCAGTCGCCGTCCTCGAATTCCCAATGCAGCTTGAGGGCAAGCTGCGTTCCGATCGTGGATTTGCCGCTGCCGGAGACGCCCATCACCACCAGGACCGACGGCATCGCCGGCGCTTGCTTGCCTGCCGCGATGGCCGGCTCCGCGCTCGATCCCGTTGCCGGCATGGCGTCACTCACGCGCCAATGCCGGCGCGGCAGACGCCGCGGCGCGATCGGTGAACCAGAAAACCTCGCCGGCGGACCGAAGCCGCGTCGCCGGCAGCGCCGCATCGCCGGCGCGCACGCGCGCCAGCACCGCGCGCTTGCGCTCGCCGACGACGAGAAACGCGGTGACGCGGCTCTTCTCGAGCGCCGGATAGGTCAGCGTGATCCGATCCACGCTGCTCTCGCCGACCACCGGCACCACCCAGCGCCGCGCTTCGGCAAGCGCCGGGCTTCCCGGAAACAGCGAGGCGATATGGCCGTCTTCGCCGAGGCCGAGCAGGGTGAGATCGAACAACGGCCGTTCGCCGTCCGGCGTCTGCGCGCCATGGAAACGTTTGAGTACCGTCTCGTATTCGGCGGCGCATGCTTGCGCGGACATTCCCTCGGTCGGAATGGCGTGGATGTTCTCCGGCGCGACCGGCGCATGCCGCAGCAGCGCTTCGGCGACCATGCGGAAATTGCTCTGCGGATCGTCATGCGGCACCAAGCGTTCGTCGCCCCAGAACCAGTGCGTGCGGTCCCAGGGGAATTGCGCCATCCGCGCCGGCGCAGCGAGCAGCTCATAGAGCCGCTTGGGCGTCGAGCCGCCGCTGAGACAGATGGCGAAACCGCTCGCTGCTTGCCCGCGCCCGCGCGACGATCCAGTCGGCGGCGTGGCTGCGCGAGCTCTTCCGGCGTGGCGAATGTATGCTCCTGCGGGAAGGCGGCTGTGGTCATGCGAGCGGCCGCCATTCGTGCCCGTGGCGCTTGAGCAGCTCGTCCGCCGCCTGCGGTCCGTCGCTCCCCGCCGGGTAGAGCGCCAGATCGCCGCCGCCCGCATCGCGCCAGGCTTTCAGGATGGGCGCGACGGCGCGCCAGCCGGCCTCGATGTTGTCGGCGCGCTGGAACAGCGTCGGATCGCCGATCATGCAATCGTAGATCAGCGTCTCGTAGCCGGTGCTCGGCGCGGCATCGAAATAATCCTTGTACTTGAAGTCCATGCGCACATTCTCGATGGCGATCTCGGGTCCGGGGATCTTGGCGTTGAAATGCAGCGCCGCGCCTTCGTCCGGCTGGATGCGCAGCACCAGGAGATTGCGCGTGAGGCTTTCGACCGGCGTATCGCGGAACAGCGCAAACGGGGCGCTGCTTGAATTTGATGGCGATTTCGGTGCGCCGCGCGCCCAGCGCCTTGCCGGTGCGCAGGTAAAACGGCACGCCGGCCCAGCGCCAATTGTCGATCATCAGCCGCATCGCGACATAGGTCTCGGTGGTCGCTGCGCGGCGCGACGCCGTTTGCCTGGCGGTAGGCCGAAACCGCTTTGCCGCTGCACCGACCCGGCCGCGTACTGGCCGCGCACCACGTCGGCCAGGACCTTGTCCTTCGCCGGCAGATGGACGGCGTCGATCGCCTTGAGCTTCTCGGTACGCACCGCGTCGGCCTCGAAGCAGTTCGGCGGCTCCATCGCGGTCAGCGCCAAGAGCTGGAACAAATGATTGGGCACCATGTCGCGCAGCGCGCCGGTGTGATCGTAGAGCTGGCCGCGGCTCTCGACCGAAACCGTCTCGGCGACGGTGATCTGCACATGATCGATGTGGTCGCGGTTCCAGATCGGCTCGAACATGCCGTTGGCGAAGCGCAGCACCATGATGTTCTGCACCGTCTCCTTTCCGAGATAATGATCGATGCGGTAGATCTGGTTCTCGGCAAAGGCGCTGAGCAATTCCTGGTTCAGCGCCTGCGCCGATTCGCAGATCGAAGCCGAACGGCTTTTCGATGATCAGCCGCCGCCAGGCGCCGTCCTGCTCGTGCGCCAGTCCCGATTTGCCGAGCGCGCCGCGCGACATGCGCGAACAGCTCCGGCGGCGTCGCCAGATAGAACAGGCAGTTGTCGCGCGTGCCGGCTTTCGGCTCGGCATCGGCAAGCTCGGCCTTGAGCCGCTCATAGGTCGACGGGTCGTCGAAATCGCCGCGCACATAGCGGCAGCACGACAACAGCCGGTCGAGCGTTTCCGGCGTGGTCTTGCCGGTGGCGAATTCGCGCAGCGCTTCGCGCATGTGCGCGGCGAAAATCGTCGTCGGACAAGTCCTGGCCGGGCGACGCCGACGAGGCAGAATTCCTCGGGCAGCAGGCGTGCGGCGGCGAGATTATAGAGCGCCGGCAACGAGCAGGCGCTTGGTCAGGTCGCCGCCGGCGCCGAAGATGACGAAGGCGCAAGGGTCGGCGCGGCGCAGCTCATGGCGCGGCGGCGGCGAGCGGACGTTGCAGGGCAACGTCCATGCTCACGATCCCTTCGGCTCGACATGGCCGCCGAAGCCTTTGCGCATCGCCGAAAGCAGCGGTCGGCGAAACTGTGCTCCTCGCGCGAGCGGAAGCGCGCATAGAGCGCGGCGGAAAGCACCGTCGCCGGCACCGCCTCCTCGATCGCCGCCGTGACCGTCCAGCGGCCCTCGCCGGAATCCTCGACCACGCCGGAGAAATCGTCGAGCTTCGGATCCTCGGCCAGCGCCAGCGCGGTGAGGTCGAGCAGCCACGAGGAAATGACGCTGCCGCGCCGCCACACCTCGGCGATGTCGGCGAGATCGAGCTCGAAGCGCTCGTCCGGCGGACGGCCATTGGTCGCGGCGCCCTTGAGGATGTTGAAGCCTTCGGCATAGGCCTGCATCAGGCCGTACTCGATGCCGTTGTGGATCATCTTGACGAAATGCCCGGCGCCGCACGGGCCGCAATGCATGTAGCCGCGCTCGGCGCGCGGATCGCGGCCGTCGCGCCCGGCGGTGCGCGGGATATTGCCGTGGCCGGGCGCCAGCGCGGCGAAGATCGGATCGAGATGCGCGACGGCGCTTTCGCTCGCCGCCGATCATCAGGCAATAGCCGCGCTCGAGGCCCCAGACGCCGCCGCTGGTGCCGACATCGACATAGTGGATGCCCTTGCCTTTGAGTTCCTTCGCCCGGCGCACATCGTCCTTGTAGAAGCTGTTGCCGCCGTCGATCACGATGTCGCCGGCCTGCAAGGCGGACCGGAGCTCGGTCACCGCATCGTCGGTGATCTTGCCGGCCGGCAGCATCAGCCAGACGATGCGCGGCGCGCTAAGCTTCGCGGCCAGATCCTGCAGGCTGCGGCTGGCGGTCGCGCCTTTGCCGGCAAGCGCGGCGACCGCGTCGGCGCTCTTGTCGTAGACGACGCAGGAATGACCGTCGCGCATCAGCCGCTGCACGATGTTGCCGCCCATGCGGCCGAGGCCGACCATACCGAGCTGCATCGATTTACCCTCACTCATCGCAGAACGGCCCGCGCCGCATCGCCGATCGCGGCGAGGCCGGCAGCGAGATCGTGCGTCACATGCGCACGCAGCACCCGCCGGCCGCGCTCGGCGAGCACGCGCAGGTCGCCGCGCGCCTGCGCCGCTTCGATCACGCCGAAGCTCGCCTTGTGGCCGGGAATATCGAGGTCGGGCGCGCTCTCCGCTGTGATCTGCAGAAACACGCCGGAATTCGGGCCGCCCTTGTAGGCCTGGCCGGTCGAATGCAGGAAGCGCGGGCCGAATTGCAGACAGGTGGCGATGTGTTTCTTGTCGCGGACCGCGGTGCGCAGCTGCTGCAGCGAGCGGATGTGCGCCTCGCTGCGATCGACATAGGCGAGGAGGGCGAAATAGTCGCCGTCATGGATGCGGCCGAGATGCGCGCCGAGCCAGCTCTCGAGCGTCGAATTGGCGCCCGCCTGGCGCAAGGCGCGCGCATTGCGCTCGTCGGTGTAGAGCGCGACGCCGTTTTGCTTGAAGACCGGCGTTTCCGCGCCGAGCGAGCCGGATTTCTCATAGGCGTCGGTCAGCTCGCGCGTTGCCACCTTGCTCGCTTCGACGTCGGGCTGGTCGAACGGATTGATGCCGATGATCGCTCCGGCGACCGCGGTCGCGATCTCGAAGCGGAAGAACTCCTGGGCGAGCATGTCGGCGGCGGCAAGCGTGATGCGCACCACCGGCTGGCCGGCGCGCTCGAGCGCCTCGACCGCCTTGTCCTGCGCCGGATCGGCATGCGAAGCGTCGCGCAGAAAGATGAACAGCCGATGCGCGTCATAGACCGAGGGATCGCCCAGCGGCTCCTCGGCGATCGGGATCACGCCCTTGCCGTGCTTGCCGGTCGATTCGGCGAGCAGTTGCTCCGCCCAGGCGCCGAATGAGCCGATCGACGGCGAGGCGATGATGGTGACCTTGTCGCGGCCGGCAAGCGCGGCGGCGCCGATGGTCAGGCCAAGCTCGACGCCGGGATTCTCCGGCGGCGGCACTTCCGGGCCGCAGGAACGCACCATGACGCAGGCAAGGTCGAGAAACGCGCGCACGTCGCGGCCGATTGCCGCGAGCGGCACCAGGCCGAACGGCGACAGCACCGAGTAACGGCCGCCGATGCTGGGAATGCCGTGGAAGACGCGGTGGAAGCGCTTTTCCTCGGCGATTTTCTCCAGCTTCGAGCCCGGATCGGTGACGGCGACAAAGTGCCGACCCGGCATCGTCGCCGCCGAGAGCGCTTGCGGCCTTGGCGAAGAAATAATCCATCAGCACGTTGGGCTCGAGCGTCGTGCCCGACTTGCTCGATACGATGAACAGCGTGCGCGCCGGATCGATACCGGTCGCGAAGCGCTTCACCTGTTGCGGATCGGTGGAATCGAGCACGTGCAGCTTGGGAAATCCCGGAGCCGAGCCGAGGCTCTGCGCCAGCACTTCGGGGCCGAGGCTCGAGCCGCCCATGCCGAGAAGGAGCACGTCGCGGTAGCCTTGCGCGCGCACCTCGCCGGCGAATTCCGTGAAGCGCGGCAGGTCGTGCAATTGCGCGTCGACGACGTCGAGCCAGCCGAGCCAATCGCCTTCATCGCCGCCGGTCCACAGCGCCGCCTCCTCGTTCCACAGCCGGCGGATATTGCCTTGGCTACGCCAGGCCTTTGCCGCCTTGCCGACCTCGGTCAGAAGCGGCTCGGGAAGCGTCATCGTCTGCTCGTTGAGCGCCTTGCCGAGAACGCGCTTGCGCTTGCCGGCGAGCGCGGCGTTGAGCTTGTCGAAGGCGTCGGCGAACAGCCTGACGCCGTCGGCGACCAGCTCGGCGGTGACTTTTTCGAGCGAAATGCCGGCGCGATCGAGGGCCGCGAGCGTTTGCGCGGCCGCGCCGACATCGGCGGTGAGCGTGTCGCGCACCTTGCCGTGGTCGCGGAACGCGTCCATCGTCTTTTCCGGCATGGTGTTGACCGTTTCCGGTCCGATCAGCTCCTCGATATAGAGCACGTCGCTGTACGCCGGATTCTTCGTTCCGGTGCTGGCCCAGAGCAGCTGCTGCGGCCGCGCGCCCTGTTTCTGCAGCCGCTCCCAGCGCGCACCGGAGAAGCGCTTTTGCCAGCGCTGGTAGGCGAGCTTGGCGTTGGCGATCGCGGTCTTGCCGCGCAGCTTCTCCAGGGCGGCGCGCTCCGCCGCATTCGCGGATTGCTCAATCGCCTGGTCGATAAGCTTGTCGACCGCGGTATCGATGCGGCTGACGAAAAAGCTCGCGACGCTCGCCATGCGCCCGATCGGCTTACCCGCGGCGACGCGGTCTTCGAGGCCGGCGAAGAACGCCTCGACCACCTCCTCGTAGACCTGCTGCGAGAACAGCAGCGTGATGTTGACGTTGATGCCTTCGGCGAGAAGCTGGCGGATCGCCGGAATCCCGGCGGCGGTGGCGGGGACCTTGATGAAGATGTTCTCGCGGCCGACCGTTTGCCAAAGACGCCGCGCCTCCTCGATCGTCGCCGCGGTATCCACGGCGAGATAGGGCGACACTTCGAGGCTGACGAAGCCGTCGCGGCCCTCGGTCTTGTCGTAGAGCGGGCGCAGCATGTCGGCGGCGGCGGCGATGTCCGCGGTCGCGATCCGTTCGTAGATCGCGCCGAGCGAGGTCTCGCCCTTGCCGACGAGCCGCGCGATGTCGGCATCGTAGGACGCGCTCTCGCCGATCGCCTTCTCGAAGATCGAGGGATTGGAGGTGATGCCGGCGAGACCATCCTCGTCGATCAGCCGTTTAAGCTCGCCATCCGCGATGATGTCGCGCGACAGAAAGTCGAGCCAGACGGCCTGGCCTTTCTCCGCAAGCGCACGCAACGGGTTCATGATGTCTTCCATTTCGCAATCTGCGCCTTGGCGGCCTCGACGATGTCCTCGGCGGTGAAGCCGAAACGTTTCATCAAATCCTTGGCGGGCGCCGAAGCGCCAAACCGATGCATGCCGAGCATGGCGCCGTCGGCGCCGGCGTAACGCTCCCAACCGCGGGTCGAGCCCGCCTCGACCGAGACCCGCGCCCTGACCGATTTCGGCAACACGCTTTGCCGATAATCCTCATCCTGCCGGTCGAAAAGCTCCCATGACGGCAGACTGACCACGCGCGCCGCGATGCTCGCCTTGGCCAGCATCTCGGCGGCGGCGACGCAGAGCGCCACCTCGCTGCCGGTGCCGATCAGGATCACGTCGGGCCGGCCGCCCGGCGCGTCGGCCAAGACATAGCCGCCGCGGGCGACCCCGGCCGCGGAAGCGTAGCGGCTGCGATCGAGCGTTGGAAGCGCCTGCCGGCTGAGCACCAGGCAGGCCGGCGCGTCCTTGAGACCGACGATCACCCGCCACGCCTCGATCACCTCATTGGCATCGGCGGGCCGCAGCGTGATCAGTCCGGGAACGGCGCGCAGCCCGATCAGTTGCTCGATCGGCTGATGCGTCGGCCCGTCTTCGCCGAGCCCGATCGAGTCGTGGGTGAAGATGTAGATCACCGGCAATTTCATCAGCGCCGCGAGCCGGATCGGCGGCCGCATGTAATCGGAGAAGATCAGGAAGCTCGAACCGAACGGCCGCAGACCTTCGAGCGCAAGGCCGTTGAGGATGGCGCCCATGGCGTGCTCGCGGATGCCGAAGTGCGAGATTGCGGCCGGCGCTTTCGTCGGCTTCGAAGTTTCCGGCGGCGTCGAAATTTCAGCGGCGTCTTGGTCGAGGCGCCGAGATCGGCCGCGCCGCCGATGAGCCAGGGATAGTGCTCGGCAATGGCGTTGAGCACCTTGCCGGAGGATTCGCGCGTGGCGAGGCCTTTGCGGTCGGCGGGAAACGCCGGCAGCTCCGCATCCCAGCCTCGCGGCGGCTCGCGCGATTGCATCACCTGCAGCCGGTTGGCCAGCTCCGGGTAGCGCCGGCAATAATCGGCGAATTTCTCGTTCCATTCGCGGCGCAGCTTGCGTCCGCGCTCGCCGATGCCGCGGCGGAAATGCTCGTAGACGCCGTCGGGCACCAGAAACTTGGCGTCCTCGGGCCAGCCGTAGTTGCGCTTGGCGAGCCTCACCTCCTCCTCGCCGAGCGGCTCGCCATGGGCGGCGCTGGTGTCCTGCTTGTGCGGCGCGCCGTAGCCGATGTGGCTGTCGACGACGATCAGCGTCGGCCGGTCGCTGGTGCGGGCGAATGCCGCCAGCGCCTCGGCGAACGCTTGCGTATCGTTGGCGTCGGCGACGTGAACGACGTTCCAGCCGTAGGCGCGAAAGCGGGCGGCGACATTCTCGGTGAAGGTGATCGCCGTGCTGCCTTCGATGGTGATGTGATTGTTGTCGTAGATCCAGCACAGGTTCGAGAGCTGCAAATGGCCGGCGAGCGAGGCTGCCTCGCTGGTCACCCCCTCCATCATGTCGCCGTCGCCGCAGAAGGCGTAGACGTTGAAGTCGAACAGCGTGAAGTCCGGCCGGTTGAAGCGGCTCGCCAGCCAGCGGCCGCCGATCGCCATGCCGACGCTGTTGCCGCATCCTTGCCCGAGCGGACCGGTCGTGGTCTCGACGCCCGGGCGTGACGTGGTACTCCGGATGGCCGGGGCAGCGGCTGTCGAGCTGGCGGAATTCCTTGATGTCGTCGAGGGTGACCGCCGGCCGGCCGCCGTCGCTCGGCGGCGCGCACGCCGGCAAGATGCAGGAGCGCATAAAGCAGCATCGAGGCATGGCCGTTCGAGAGCACGAAGCGGTCGCGATCCGGCCAGGTCGGATCGTCGCAATCGTAACGCAGCACCTCCTGCCACAGCGTGTAGGCGACCGGAGCCAGCGCCATCGGCGTCCCCGGATGGCCGGAGTTCGCCTTCTGCACCGCATCCATCGCCAGGGTGCGGATCGTGTCGATGCAAAGCCGGTCGAGGCTGCCTTGTCCTTCGGCGCGACCGGCGGGGCGAGCACCGACGGGGTCTTGCTGGCGAATATCTGTTCCGGCCATAGACTCACCCTGTGATCGAAGATCGAAGCCCCACTGCTTCAACTCGCGCCTTGCAGGCAAAGTTCCAGGCTCCGCGCCTGCCGCTTGCAATTGCGCGCAGGCCCGAAACATACTTTAAAACAAGTCGATAGCTGCCGTCATCCGGCCGGCTGACAGCAAAAATGCGTGCGCTGCAATGTCCTAATGGTGGGGCGGCGGGTGCCGTTTCACCACGCGCTGCGTTTGCACCTTCACGCAGCCATTGGCGCCGCAGACATTGACCACGCGGTGGACGAGGCCCGCGCCGGGCGCTGCCACCCCGCGTGCCGGCGGCGCCGCCGTCATCGCTTGCGCCCGCTCGCCGGGCATTGCGCCGGCGACAAGGACGGCTGCGGCCAAGGCCGCGAAAAGCATTTCCCGCATGCGCATCCTCATGCACTGGGCGGCATGGCCGCCCCGAATCACGCCGCCATCATACCGGTAATCCGGCGCCTGCTGCGCGCCGGCGTCGCGCCGCTCAGGATCCGGCGGGCGAGGCCAGGGCGAAAATCTCTTTCGCTTCGCGAATGCCGCGCAGATCGTAGCGGCCGAGCGATACGAGGCGGTTCGTCGGTGTCCGCCACCGCCGCCGCGAACTCGGCCGAGATCAGCACCGCGCGGTCGAGCGGCTCGCACCAGGCCTCGATGCGCGCCACTTCGTTCACCGCCGGCCCGACGACGGTGAAGTCGAGCCGGTCGGCGGCGCCGACATTGCCGTAGAGCACTTCGCCGACATGCAGCGCGAGGTCGACGGTCGCCACCGGCTGGCTCGCCGCGGCGCGCGCCACATTGAGCGCCGCGAGCTCGCGCATCGCTTCGACCGCGGCGTCGAGCGCACGCCGGCAGGTCGCCGCGCGATCCGCCTCGGCGAAGGGCAAGGTCGCGAGCATGCCGTCGCCGAGAAATTTGAGCACCTCGCCGCCGCGCGAGCGCAGCGCCGCGGCCATGGTCTCGAACACGCTGTCGAGGAGGTCGATGATGACAGGCCCCGGGATGGGCGTCGCTCGTCGGCG
Source organism: uncultured Alphaproteobacteria bacterium (assembly GCA_963695665.1). GTDB lineage: Bacteria > Pseudomonadota > Alphaproteobacteria > Rhizobiales > Xanthobacteraceae > BOG-931. The sequence continues at coordinate 43,004 of CAVOHL010000001.1, read as the reverse complement.
TGAAGCCGCGGATGTCGGCGTACCAGAGCACGGCGTTGATGCTCTCGACCGAGCCGCGCTCGATGGCGCCGGCGTGCACGCGCTTGCCGGTCTGCTCGCCGAGATAGGTCTGCAACAAGGCCGAGGCGATGACGTGGCCGGCATCCGCCTTTATCGCCAGCGACAGGCCCGGCAGCGTCGCCTGCAGCAGCGTCATGTCGTCGTCCGAGAAACCGCCGCGCCGGTCGGTGGTGAAGGAATAAACGACTCCGGTCCCATGCGCGCGGTCGCCGTGCTCGCCGAAGCCGAATAGCTGAGCGAAATAATCGGTCGCGCCTTGGGAGAAATAATCTTCAAGCGCCGGAAAATCGCGCTGCTCGGGCCCGGCCTCGAGGCGCCGGCGCATCGACGGATCGTTTTCCCCCTCGTTCGCCCGGCGAACGAGATCGTACATCGTGCTGCGCAGCCATTGCGGGTCGTTGAACTCCTCGCGCGCGTACTGCTCGGGCTGGATCGCATTGAGGTCGCGCCGCCAAGTGTAGCCGTAGCCGGCCCATTGCGGATGCAGCGTCTCCATCGCCGCATGCACGCGCCACAGCGGCACGCCGTGGATGACCAGGCGCTGGCAATAGCCGTCGAACAGATCGTAGGCGCCGGCGCCGCGCAGTCCCTGGCGCACCGCCCAGATATGCGTGTCGATGATGCGCCGGCCGAGCGGGCCGTCAAAGCTCTCGACCTGAACTTGCGCCTGCGGCGCCGGCACCATGACGTCCATGAGAGCCCTCACTGTTGGCGCGCCACGAGCTATCGGCGCGCGGCCGCTTTGTCGAGGCGCGCGCAGGCGCGACGGTTCGACACACCACAAATCCGTGCCGCTTGAAAGCGGCAAAGGTTCAACCGCGTTGAAGGCCGGTTCTACCAAAGCTGACGCCATCATAAGAAGCCCCATCGGTCGGGTTTGGCGTGGTTGCGTATCCGCGAAGAAATTCCGGCACCGCCCGCGAGAGGCGCTCGCGCGCGGCGCCGTGAACGCGCTTGCCCGCTATTTCACCGGCGCGGGCGCGGCGTCGGTGAAGCCGGCGACGATCTTGATCCGGCCGTCCGGCGCCAGCGACGCGAAGTCGGTGCCGCCGAGATAGAGCGGCGCCTCGCCGGTGCCGCCGGCCGCCCAGGAAAAGCGCACGAAATCATTGTGCGCCTCGATGCCGCTGACCAGGCTGATGCGGTAGCTCGGGAATTGCGCCTGCGCGGTGGCGAGCATCGCGTCGATCGCGCCGTGGCCTTTGCCGTTGCGGTGCGCGTCGATATAGCTGCCGTCCTCGGTCCAGGTCTCGGCGACGAGATCGCGACGACGCTTCGGGTCGCGTTCGTTCCACGCCGCGATGTAGCGGACGACGGTTTCGTTGACGTTGGTCATGTCACGTCTCCTCAAATTTGAAGCTGCGGCCGTCTGATGGCCGTGCGCCCAATCTCGGCGTTGAGGAGAATGAAAGCGATTACGCGCGAGGTAAGGAGAAGCGGCGCCGTCAGGCCGCGGCCGTCATCCGCTTCACCGCCGCGGCCGTCTCGTCATCGGCGGGGAAGAACAGTTCGAGCGCCAATTCGGAAAGCATCACATCGACCGGCGTGCCGAACACCGTCGTCATGCTGAAGAAGGAGAGCACGCCTTCGTTGGTCTTGATCCGGAACGGCACTGCGATGTCGTGCTCGATCCCCTTTATTTGCAACGGCTGGTGCGAACGCATCGGATAGCCGCCCACCTCCTGCAGCAGCTCGATCAGCACCGGGTCGGCGGTGAGCTCGACCTCGCGGCGCAGGCGGTAGAGAAGATGCGCGCGCCATTCGCCGAGATTGGCGATCCGCGGCGCGAGACCGCGCGGATGCAGCGAGAGGCGCATGGCGTTGACCGGCGGCTGCATCAGCTCGGGCGCGACGCCGTCATAGAGCTGCGGCAGCGCCGCGTTGCTGGCGACGATCCGCCAATGCCGGTCGAGCGCGAAGGCGGGATAAGGCTTCTGCCGCTCCAGCACCAGGTCGATCGCCGCCCGCGCCGCCGCCAAGGCGGGATCGGCGAGCGGACGCTCGGGAAAAATCGGCGCGTAGCCCGCAGCGACCAGGAGCACGTTGCGCTCGCGCACCGGCACCTCGAGCTGCTCGGAGAGGTGCAGCAGCATGTCGCGGCTCGGCTGCGCGCGCCCGGTTTCCACGAAGCTCAGATGCCGCGTGGAAATGCCGGCGTCACAGGCAAGCTCGAGCTGGCTCAGGCGCCGGCGCTGGCGCCACTCGCGCAACAGACTGCCGACCGGTGTACGATTGAGCATGCGATCAGGGTAGTACGGCCTGGTGCACCGCTCAAATTACCCCCGAGGTAATGACCTCACCCTCCGCGGAGCCATTCCCCGGCCGCATGGTTCGCCCGCGGCGATCGGGATAAAATAAGCGCCAAGCGGTGCCGGCAAGACGGTGCAGGCAAGGGCGGACGGTGCAGGCAAGGCATGAACGAGGAAGCGCCATGACGGGAGTGCGCACGGGTTCGATCGTTGCGGCCATGGCGTTGGCGATGCTCGCGCTGCCCGCGCGCGCCGGCGCGGCCGAGCATGCCCTCATCCTCGACATCGACGGCGCGATCGGTCCGCCGACGGCGGATTACGTCGTCAGCGCGCTCGCCGCCGCCAAGCCCGACGAGGTCGGCCTCGTCATCCTGCGCATGAACACGCCGGGCGGCCTCGACACCTCGATGCGCGAGATCATCAAGGCGATCCTCGCCTCGCCGATCCCGGTCGCGACCTATGTTGCGCCGAACGGCGCGCGCGCCGCCAGCGCCGGCACGTATATCGCCTACGCCAGCGCCATCGCGGCGATGGCGCCGAGCACCAATATCGGCGCCGCGACGCCGGTCCAGCTCGGCGGCGATCAGCCATTGGCGCCGGAGCCGAACGCAAAAGCCGGAACAATCGCAGCCGGACAAAGGCGGCGAGCCGGGAAATGCCATGGGCCGCAAGATGGTCAACGACGCCGTCGCCTATATCCGCGGGCTCGCCGCGCTCAACGGCCGCAACGCCGAGTGGGCCGCCGAGGCGGTGCGCTCGGCCGCCAGCCTTCCCGCCGCCGAGGCGCTGGCGCTGCACGTGATCGACGTGATCGCCGACGACATTCCCGATCTGCTGCGCCAGATCGACGGACGCACGGCGACGGTCGCGGGAAAGCCGCAGCGCCTGGCGACCGCCGGCCTCGAAATCGGTCGCCGCGCCGCCGGGCTGGCGCACCGAGCTCCTCGCGCTCATCACCAATCCCAACGTCGCCTTCATCCTCATGCTGATCGGCGTCTACGGGCTCATTCTCGAATTCTTCAATCCGGGCGCGGTCGCGCCCGGCCTCGTCGGCACCATCTGTCTGCTGCTGGCGCTCTATGCGCTCGCTCTCCTGCCGATCAACTATGCCGGCGCCGCGCTGGTGCTGTTCGGCGTCGCGCTGATGGTCGCCGAGGCGCATATCGGCGCCTTCGGCGCGCTCGGCGTCGGCGGCATTGCCGCCTTCGTCGTCGGCGCGCTGCTGATGTTTCCCGCGCCGGCGCCGGGCTTCGCGCTTTCCGACGGCGTGGTGATCGGCGCCGCCATCGGCAGCGCCGCGGTCTTTCTGGTGCTGCTGGCGGTCGGCCTGCGCGCGCGCAAGCGGCCGGTCGTCACCGGCGGCGAAGCGTTGCTCGGCAGCGAAGGCGAAACGCTATCCTGGCAGGACCGCGAAGGACGCGTGCGGGTCAGCGGCGAAATCTGGCAAGCGCGCGCGGATGCGCCGCTCGCGGCCGGCAGCCGCGTCAAAGTCGTCGGCCGCGACGGTCTCGTCCTGCGCGTCGAAGCGATCCCAATTGGCTAACGCCGGATTTTCCCGGATCAAGGAGCACAGTCATGGCCTACGCACTCTTTGTCATCATCGTCGTCCTGGCGCTGCTTTTCTTCTTCGTCTCGGTCCGGGTGCTGCGCGAATACGAGCGCGGCGTCGTGTTCACGCTCGGCCGCTATACCGGGACCAAGGGGCCCGGCCTGTTTCTGCTGGTGCCGTTCGTGCAGCAGATGGTGCGCGTCGATTTGCGCGTCATGGTCGATGAAGTTCCGCCGCAGGACGTGATTTCCCGCGACAACGTCTCGGTCAAGGTGAGCGCGGTGATCTATTTCCGCGTCGTCGATGCCGAGCGGGCGATCATCCAGGTCGGCAATTACCTCATGGCGACGAGCCAGCTGGCGCAGACGACGCTGCGCTGGGTCCTGGGCAAGCACGATCTCGACGAAATGCTGGCCGAGCGCGACAAGCTCAATGCCGGCATCCAGGACGTGCTCGACAAGCAGACCGAAGCCTGGGGCATCAAGGTCTCCAACGTCGAGCTCAAGCGCATCGACCTCGACGAGAGCATGGTCCGCGCCATCGCCCGCCAGGCCGAGGCCGAGCGCGAGCGCCGCGCCAAGATCATCAATGCCGAGGGCGAGCAGCAGGCGGCGCAGAAGCTGGTCGAGGCCGCCCGCATCCTGGCCGAAGTGCCGCAGGCGATGCAGCTGCGCTATCTCGGCACGCTGTTCGACATCGCCAGCGAGCGCGGCTCGACCATCGTGTTCCCGTTCCCGATCGAGCTGGCGCACGCCATCAGCGCCATGGTGCCGAAGACCTGAGCGCGCTCGCCCGCTCGTTCCTGCGAACGCGGCAATCAACGCCGGCTCGAAGGAAAAGGACTGGGTCCCCGCAAACGGGAATCCCCGTCGCGCGCGATGGGGCCGCGGCGGATTTTGCCTCGTAATAATGTTTGCCGGACGCCACGCGGATGTTATGGGAACGCGCGAGGCTCGCGGCCGGCGATGCGATCGAGGCCACGAATTTCGTGACGATTGCGTGACGCCAGCGAGAGAACCCGGGCATCGCCGATGCGAGTGATCGTGCCAATTTCGGCCGGCGGGTGGGCCCGCCTGCTCAGCCGCTGGGACGCGCTCGCGGTCCTGCTCACCCTCGGGCTCTTGGTGTTCCTGGCCGAAGCGAGCCGGCATCTGTTCGAGCCCTTGACCGAGCTTACACGCCAGCCGGTGTCGCTCGATCCGGCCAACCTGCCGGAATACGCCGCGCGCACGACCTTGCGCATGCTCATCGCCATGGCGCTGTCGCTCCTCTTTACCTTCACCTATGCGACGTTCGCGGCCAGGAGCCGGCGGGCCGAGCGGCTCCTGGTGCCGCTCCTCGACATCCTGCAATCGGTGCCGATCCTCGGCTTCATCTCGATCACCGTCGTCTTCTTCATGGCGCTGGCGCCCGGCCGCGTGCTCGGCGCCGAATTCGCCGCCATCTTCGCGATCTTCACCAGCCAGGCCTGGAACATGGCGTTCAGCTTCTATCAGTCGCTGCGCACGGTGCCGACCGAGCTGGTCGAAGCCTCGCGCAATTTCCGGCTCACGCCGTGGATGAGCTTCTGGCGCCTCGACGTGCCGTTCGCCATGCCGCAGCTGATCTGGAACATGATGATGTCGATGTCCGGGAGCTGGTTCTTCGTCGTCGCCTCGGAAGCAATCAGCGTCGGCAACACCACGATCACGCTTCCCGGCGTCGGCTCCTATATCGCGCTCGCCATCGAGCACCGCGACCTGGCGGCCGTCGGCTGGGCGATCGGCACGATGCTGGTGGTGATCCTGATCTACGACCAGCTCCTGTTCCGTCCGCTGGTGGCGTGGGCGGACCGCTTCCGCTTCGAGCAGGAAGCCGGCGGCCTGCCGCCGCGCTCCTGGGTCCTCAACATGCTGCGCCGGTCGCGGCTCGTCGACCGGCTCACCCGGCCATTCGCTTCGCTGTGGCGGCGTTCGCTGCTCATGCGGCGGCCGGAATCGGACGCCGCCAAGGCCGCGGCGCAGGCGGGGCCGCGCCAGCATCCCTGGATCACCTTCCAGTGGTCGGCGATCGTCGTCGTCATCGCCGCGATCGCGCTGTGGCAGGTCGTCCGCTTCGTCACTCAGGACATCAGCATCGCCGACCTGGTCACCGTCCTCCTCCTCGGCCTGGCGACCTTGAGCCGCGTCGTCGTGCTCATCGCCATCGCCAGCGCCATCTGGGTGCCGGTCGGCGTCTGGGTCGGCACCCGGCCCTGGGCGGCCAATCTGGTGCAGCCGGTGGCGCAATTCCTCGCCGCATTTCCCGCCAATCTCCTGTTCCCGATCGCGGTGTCGGCGATCGTCGTGCTGAAGCTCAACCCCAATATCTGGCTGAGCCCGCTGATGATCCTCGGCACGCAATGGTACATCCTGTTCAACGTCGTCGCCGGCGCGGTGGCGATCCCCGCCGAGCTGCGCGCCGCCGGCGCCAATTTCCGCGTCCGCGGCTGGCTGTGGTGGCGCCGGATCGCGTTGCCGGCGGTGCTTCCCTACTACGTCACCGGCGCGATCACCGCCTCCGGCGGCTCATGGAATGCGAGCATCGTCGCCGAGGTGGCGTCGTGGGGGGATCAGCACCTCGAAGCCTACGGGCTCGGCGCCTATATCGCCCAGCAGACCGACGCCGGCGATTTCCATCATATCGTGCTGGGCATCGCGGTGATGAGCCTGTTCGTCGTCGTCATCAATCGCGTATTCTGGCGGCCGCTTTATCTTTACGCCGAACGCAAATTCCGGCTCGGGTGATCTGTCATGAGCGCCGATCTCCTCGACATTCGCGGGCTGTGTCAGTCCTTTCCCAAGGCCGATGGCGGCGAGCTTGTGGTGCTCGACGGGGTCGACCTTGCGCTGTCGCCAGGACAGATCGTCGGGCTCCTCGGCCGCACCGGGTCGGGCAAGTCGACCTTGCTGCGGCTGATTGCCGGGCTGGCGCACCCGTCGAACGGAACCGTCAGCTATCTCGGCCAGCCGGTGAACGCGCCGGCGCCGGGCATCGCGATGGTGTTCCAGTCGTTCGCGCTGTTTCCCTGGCTGACCGTGCTCGAGAACGTGCAGCTCGGGCTCGAGGCGCTCGGCCTTCCCGAGACCGAGATCAGGAAGCGCGCGCTGGCGGCGATCGATCTGATCGGGCTCGACGGCTACGAATTCGCCTATCCGCGCGAATTGTCCGGCGGCATGCGCCAGCGCGTCGGATTCGCCCGCGCGCTGGTCGTGCATCCGAACATCCTGTTGATGGACGAGCCGTTCTCCGCGCTCGACGTGCTCACCGCCGAGACGCTGCGCACCGATTTCCTCGAGCTCTGGGGCGACGGCAAGCTGCCGATCAAGGGCGTGATCCTGGTGACCCATAACATCGAGGAAGCGGTGCTGATGTGCGACCGCATCCTCCTGTTCTCGACCAATCCCGGACGCATCATTCGCGAGATCAAGGTCGACCTGAAGCAGCCGCGCAACCGCCTCGATCCGCCGTTTCGCGATCTGGTGGAGAAGATCTATGTGGCGATGACCGCCCGGAGCCCTGCGCCAGCAGCGGCTCGGACCGGTGGCAACCAGCATCGACACGATCCTGCCGCGCGTCTCCGCCAATCTTTTGTCCGGCCTGCTCGAGACGCTCGCCGGCGAGCCGTATAAGGGCAAGGCCGACCTTCCGGTCCTTGCCGACGAGCTGCACATGGAGGCCGACGATCTCTTCCCGGTCTCCGACGCGCTGCAGATGCTGAATCTGGCGGAGATCGAAGGCGGCGACATCAAGCTCACCGATATCGGCAAGCAATTCGTGGAAGCCGACACCGACGACCGCAAGAAGATCTTCCAGCGCCAGCTTCTGGCCAATGTGCCGCTCGCCGCCCACATCCGCCGCATCCTGCAGGAACGCACCAACCACGTGGCGCCGAAGAGCCGCTTCTTCGACGAGCTCGAGGATCACATGAGCAGCGAGGACGCGGAGGAGACGTTGCGCTCGGTCACCGCCTGGGGCCGCTACGCCGAAGCCTTCGCCTATGACGACGATGCGCAGGCGTTCAGCCTGGAAAACCCGACATAGCGGATGCCGCTACGCGGCGCTGCGGCGGGCCTTCACCGCGAGTGACGAGGAGCGCGCGCTCGGCGATCGTCTCGGCGAGCGCCGGCGTGCGCCGCGAGGCGAGAACCGCATCGGCAAGCTCGGCCATGGCCACGGCAAGCCGCGCGGCGGTCCACTGCTTGAGCGCAGCCGCGACCAGGTCGCGGCGCCGGAAATGCAGCGGCGGCTGCACCGTTTCAACCGAGAACGCGGCGCCGGCTTCGATCGCGGTGCGCCATTTGTGCAGCTGCGCCAGCTGCCGCTGGGCGGCGAAGAAGATCGAGCCGACGGCGCTGCCGGCGGCGCGCGCCTTGGCGATGTGCGTTTCAAGCTCGGCCGGGCGGCCGGCAAAGGCGCTATCGACCAGATCGTCGAGCGCGAGCGCCGAAGCGTCGGCGACCACCGCGGTCACCTCCTCGACGCCGATCTCGCCGCTGCCGCTGGCGTAGAGCGCAAGCTTGCGGATCTCGTTGCGCGAGGCGCTGCGGTCGCCGCCGAGGAGCGATACCAGCAAAGAGCGCGCGTCGGGCTTGAGCGTCAGGCCGGCGGCGCGCATCTCGGCATCGATGAGCCGCGCCAGGTCGCGTTCGCTGTCGGCGTAGCAAGGCAGCGCCGCCGCGTTCTTGGCGCGCTCGCAGATCGCCCGCAACGGCGCGTTGCGGCGCAGATCGCCGGCCTCGATCACCACCCGGCATTCGCTCGTGCGTTCGGCCAGCAGGAGCTCGACCGCCGGCGCGATATTGCGGCTCCCCGCCTTCACCCAAACGGCGCGGCGGCCGCCGAACAGCGGGATCGTCTGCGCCTCCTCGACGAGCCGCGCCGGATCGGCAGCAAGCTCCTCGCCTTCCAGCCGCACCAGCGAAAACGGATCGTTGCGGTCATCGACCGCGGCGTCGATCAGGGCGTTGACGCGCTCGCTGACCAGGCCGGCGTCCGGACCGTAGACCAGCACCACCGGCCGCGCCGGGTCGGGCCGGGAGACGAAGGCGTCGGCGTCTGCTGCCTTGAGGGCGACCATGCGAGGCGGGAACGTTCAGGTCCCGGCGACGAAATACGAGGCGAGCCGGTTCCTGATCGTCTCGGCGACCAGTTGCACGGCGCGGTCCTCGGCGTCGCGCTGCGCCCGCTGCCTGGCGAAGCGTTGCTGCGGGCCCGGAACGTCATAGTCCACCTCGGCGATGGTCGAGTCCCTGACCACGGCTTTGCCGCTCGCGATCTCGGTCAGGACATAGTGCGCCGTCACCCGGCCGATCTGAGCGTCAGGCCGGCCGCTGACCGGGTCGATCACCACGGTTATTTCCGAGGGCGCGGCGCTGACCTCGAGGCGATAGGTCGCCGTACTGGCGCTGCTGGCGCCGCCGCCGGTCAAATCGAATTGCAGCGCATTGTGCAGTTGGACGGCGACGCGCTCGCGTCGGCGTTCCCTTCGGCGGATTCATCGGCGCCAGCGCGATCGAGGCGAGCTTATCGTGCACGCTGTCCGCGCCGGGGGAAGGACGCGAGCCGTAGAGCGGCTCGAAGCAGCCGGCGGTCAGGCTCGCCGCAGCAAGCGCGACAGCGAGCCGCGCCAGCAGTCCGGCGCGGCGCCACCCGATACGCGGTTCACGCCACCACATTGACGATCCGTTGCGGCACGACGATCACCTTCTTCGGTGCCTTGCCGTCGAGCACCCTTTTTACCGCATCGAGCGCCAAAACGGCAGCCTCGATTTCGGCGGCCTTGGCGGCCCGCGCCACGGTAACGTCGGCGCGCTTCTTGCCGTTGATCTGCACCGGCAAGGTGAGCGTGTCCTCGATCAGCAAATCGCGTTCGACTTGCGGCCACGGCGCCTGCGCGACCAGCGTGTCGTGGCCGAGCGCGGCCCAGCATTCTTCGGCAAGATGCGGCATCATCGGATGGAAAAGTTGCACAAGAACGTTAACCGCTTCATGCATGGCCCACCGCAGGCCGGGGTCGATGGCGGGAGCCCCCCGGTCATCCGCCCCGATATCGCCGATCGCGGCACTCAGCGCATTGGCGAACTCGTAAATCTGCGCCACACAGACATTGAAGTGTAGCTTTTCGATGTCCTCGGTGACCCGGGCCAGCGCCCGGTGGGTGGCCTTGCGCAGCGCCATCGCCGCCGGCGAAAAGTCGTTCGGCCGTTGCCGCGGCGCCGCGCCGGCCGCTTCCGCCGCTTCGCCGACGAGCCGCCAGAGCCGGTTGGTGAAGCGCCAGGCGCCTTGCACGCCGCGCTCGGTCCATTCCACGTCGCGGTCGGGCGGTGAATCCGACAACATGAACCAGCGCGCCACGTCGGCGCCATAGCTCGCCATGATCTCGTCGGGATCGACCGTGTTCCGCTTCGACTTCGACATTTTCTCGATCGGGCCGATCTCGACCGGCTCGCCGGTCGCGATCAAAGTGGCGCGGCGGGTGTTGCCCTCCGTCTCGATTTTCACCTCGGCCGGCGTCGCCCATCCGCCGTTCGCGGTGCGATAGGTCTCGTGCACCACCATGCCCTGGGTGAACATGCCGGCGAACGGCTCGTCGAGGCCGACATGCCCGGTCTTGCGCATCGCCCGCGTAAAGAAGCGGCTGTAGAGGAGATGCAGGATCGCGTGCTCGACGCCGCCGATATAGAGGTCGACCGGCATCCAGGCATCGACCATCGCGCGGTCGGTCGGCGCGGTCTTGATCCATGGATCGGTGAAGCGCTCGAAATACCAGGCCGAGTCGACGAAGGTGTCCATCGTGTCGGTCTCGCGCGTCGCCTTGCCGCCGCACTGCGGGCAGGCGACGTGCTTCCAGGTCGGATGGCGGTCGAGCGGATTGCCGGGGCGGTCGAAAGTCACGTCCTCCGGCAGCGTCACCGGCAGATCCTCTTTCGGCACCGGCACCACGCCGCACGTCTCACAATGAATGATCGGGATCGGGCAGCCCCAATAGCGCTGGCGCGAAATCCCCCAATCGCGCAGGCGGAAATTGATCTGCCGCTGGGCGACCGGGCGGTTGCCGGCGGTTTCCTTTTCCAGCCGCCGCGCCACTTCCTCCTTCGCCTCGGGCACGGTCATGCCGTCGAGGAAGCGCGAGTTGATCATGCGGCCGTCGCCGTCATAGGCGGTGTCGGTGATCACGAATGTTTTTGGGTCTTGCCCCGGCGGGCACACCACCGGGACGACGCCGAGTCCGTATTTGTTGACGAAATCGAGGTCGCGCTGGTCGTGCGCCGGGCAGCCGAAGATGGCGCCGGTGCCGTAATCCATCAGGATGAAATTGGCGACATAGACCGGCAGCGTCCAGGTCTTGTCGAACGGATGGACCGCCTTGATGCCGGTGTCGAAGCCGAGCTTCTCTGCCGTGTCGATCTCGGCCTGCGCGGTGCCGCGATGCCGGCACTCCTCGATGAATTGCGCGAGCTTCGGATTCTTCTTCGCCGCCGCGGCCGCGAGCGGATGATCGGGCGCCAGCGCCATGAATCTCGCGCCGAACAAAGTGTCCGGCCGGGTGGTGAAAACTTCGAGCTCGCTTTCGCCGTTCGGCGTCGTCTTGGCGTCGAGCGCGAAGCGGACCAGCAGGCCTTCCGAGCGGCCGATCCAGTTCCGCTGCATCAGCCGTACTTTGTCCGGCCAGCGCTCGAGCGTGTCGAGCGCGTCGAGGAGCGATTGCGAATACTCGGTGATCTTGAAGAACCATTGCGTCAGCTCGCGCTGCTCGACCACGGCGTCAGAGCGCCAGCCGCGGCCATCGATCACCTGCTCGTTCGCCAAGACCGTCTGCTCGACCGGGTCCCAGTTCACCTTCGACTTGCGCCGCTCGACGAGGCCGGCGCGCAGGAAGTCGAGGAACATCGCCTGCTGGTGCTTGTAGTAGGACGGATCGCAGGTCGCGATCTCCCGGCTCCAGTCGAGCGAGAGCCCCATCGATTTCAGCTGCGCCTTCATCGCCGCGATGTTGTCGTAGGTCCAGGCCTTGGGATGGACCTTGCGCTCGATGGCGGCGTTCTCGGCCGGCAGGCCGAAGGCGTCCCAGCCCATCGGATGCAGCACGGAAAAACCCTGCGCGCGCCTGAACCGCGCCACCACGTCGCCCATCGCGTAGTTGCGCACGTGCCCCATATGGATGCGCCCCGACGGATAGGGGAACATCTCCAGCACGTAGTATTTCTTGCGCAGGTCTTGGTTCGGCGTGGCGAAGATGCCGCGCTCGTCCCAGATCTTCTGCCAGCGGGCCTCCGCCTCGCGGTGGTTGTAACGCTCGGTGGACATTGGAATCGCAGTCGTTTCCGGCTCTTTCCAGGGTCGGGCGACGTGACACGAAACGGCGCGGCGGGTCAACGGCGGATTGATCTTTGCCTCGCCCGTATCACATGGAAGGCGCTGCCGAAATCGGCCCCACCGTCGCCGGTCGCCGGTCATTGTTCTGCTTTGGATTGAGCGTCATTGGCGTAGGATTTTGGGCGCCCACTCGGCAATGCGCCTTGGACTAGAGGAGATGGTCATGCGCGCTTCGCGCCTCGTAATATTCGCTGTTTGGCTTTTCGCCGCCCTTCCCGCCCAGGCGCAACCGGCGCAGCCCATGCCGGCAGCGCGCGTGGTCGTGATCGGCGAAGGCAGCGTCAGCGTCGCGCCGGACTATGCCCGCCTGAGCGGCGGGGTGACGACACGAGCCAAGACCGTCAAGGAGGCGACCGACGCCAACTCCAAGCTGATGAACGCGGTCACCGCGGCGCTGCTCGATTCCGGAATTGCGCAACAGGACATCCAGACCTCGCGATTCTCGATCCAGCCGGTCTATGCGCCGCCAGCAGCCGCAAACCGAGCCGCGGCTCACCGGCTACAGCGTCTCCAACCAGATCAGCGTCACCGTTCGCCAGATCGCCAAGCTCGGCGAGACGCTCGATCGCATGGTGGCGGCGGGCGCGACCGACGTCGGCAATGTCGCGTTTCTCATCGCCGATCCGTCGAAGGCGCTCGACCAGGCGCGCGAAGCTGCGGTCGCCGACGCGCGGCGCAAGGCCGAGCTTTATGCGCGGGCTTCGGGATTGACGCTCCGCGGCGTCGCCTGGATCACGGAAGATTCGAGCTATGCCCCGCCGGTGCCGATGGCGGCGATGCGGGCAGAAGCTGCCAACGCCGCGGTGCCGATCGCCGAGGGCGAGAACACGCTGCGCGCCCGCATCGTGGTCGGCTACGAGATCGCGCGCTAGTGCGCTACTGCAGCGGCACGGCTACGGCGTCGTTTTCTTGGGCGCGCCGAAAGCCTCCGGCGAAAGCCGGGCCGGGCCCGGCGCATTGAGTTCGGAGCGTGCCGTCATGGTAAAGGGCACGAACCGCGAATCCCTCGCAGGCGCGGCCTCCTTCGCCATCCGCAACGCGGTTTCCAACCGCACCATCAGTATCTCTGCCAGCATGGTCGCCACCTTCTTGTTTAGGGTCAATCCAAAACTCGGCGGCACGGAAAGTGCGCTCAGTCCTCGGTTCACGCTGTGACGAGCGGCACAAATATGCGATAGCAATCCCGACTGGGTCGGCGCCGGATCGCCGGAACCCGGTCTATACATGTCGCGTTGAGTGACCAGGCGGGTAAACGAGAACGCCGATGGGCGGTGTAAGGGGAGAGTTCTGTCCGGCAAACGCGGTGGAAGCGCGTTCCGCCATTCTCGTTGCCGAGGACGAGGTGCTGATCCGGCTGGAAATCGCCGAGCAACTGCGCAGCGCCGGCTACACCGTGATCGAGGCGGCGGACGCGCACGAGGCGCTCGAACTCCTGCACCACAGCGCCGGGGTGAAGCTCCTCGTCAGCGACATCCAGATGCCTGGTTCGATCGACGGCGTGGCGCTCGCGCGCCTGGTGCGCGCGGAATTCCCCGCGATCAAGATCATTCTGGCCTCCGGTCATCTCCTCGCGGCCGCGGGGGCGGAACACGACGGCTTTTTCCGCAAGCCGTTCGCCGTCGCGGAGCTGGTCAATCATATCCGCAAGCTCATCGACTGAGGAACGCACGGCGCCCTTAGCCGTTAGAGCCGGGTGACCGAGAAACCCGAAGCGCCTGGAAACGATCCTCGTCGTCGAGGACGACGTTTTGATCCGCATGCCGATCGCGCAGTACCTGCGCGATTGCGGCTACAGGGTCATCGAAGCCGTCAATGCCGATGAAGCGATAACCGTGCTGCTGCACCGGGACACCGTGGTCGATATCGTCTTCAGCGACATCGAGATGCCCGGCGCCATGGACGGCTTCGGGCTGGCGAAATGGATCCGCGAACATCGCCCCGGCGACCGAAATCGTCCTCGCCGGCACCGTGCCGCGGTCGGTCGATGCCGCCAAGGAGCTGTGCGAAGCCGGTCCGCTGCCGAAGCCTTATGAGGCGCAGGCGGTGCACGATCACATCCGCCGTCTCCTTTCGGTGCGCAGGGGCGCCGGCAAAGCCGGCAAGTAACCGGCGCCGCTCGCCGGCCGAACCGCGGCGCTTCCCAGCCCGGAGGCCGCGCGCGCATGGCGGCAAGCGCGAAGCTCGACTAAGATGCCGTCTAAGATGGTTTCGGGGCTGGCGCTGCCCGGCAATTCGAGCGCAACTGAAGTGAGAATTGGGGAGGAGTAAATGCAAAACGCGATCCGGCGCGGACTGTGCGCCGCGGCTTTGACGCTGGCCATGTTCGCCTCCGCCAGCGCGCAGGACACCGTGCGCGTGCGCGGCACCATCGAGCGCGTCGAAGGCCCGGTCTACGTCATCAAAACGCGCGACGGCGCCGAGCTGAAAGTCGCGCTCGCCGAACCCGGGCTCGTGGTCGCGCTGGTCAAAGCCTCGATGGCGGATATCAAGCCTGGTCTGTTCGTCGGCTCGACCGGAATGCCGCAACCCGACGGCAGCCAAAAGGCGATCGAAGTCCACATCTTCCCCGAGACGATGCGCGGCACCGGCGAAGGGCACTATCCCTGGGACCTGCAGGCCGACTCGACGATGACCAACGCCAATGTCGAGGAGAGCGTCGCCAGCGTCGACGGGCAGACGCTGACGCTGAAATACAAGACCGGCGAGAAGAAGATCGTGGTCACGCCGCAGACCGTCATCATCATCTATACGCCGGGCGACAAGAACGAGCTCAAGGCGGGAACGAAGATTTTCATCGGCGCGGCCAAGAAGCAGGCCGACGGCACCCTGCTGACGCCGCGCATCAATTACGGCAAGGACGGGCTCACGCCGCCGATGTAAGCGTCACGCCGCGACCAGGCCGCCGGATTCCGCCACCAGCCCGAGATGATAATCGGCGTCGCCGAACATCGCGTCGAGCGCGGTGATGCGTTTGAAATAATGGCCGATGCTCGCCTCCATGGTCATGCCGATGCCGCCATGGATCTGCACCGCCTGCTGGCCGACGAAGCGGCCGGAGCGGCCGATCTGCACCTTGGCCGCGGAGATCGACTGCCGCCGCTCGCGCGCGCTAACGTCCTCCGCCGCCATCATGGTCGCCAGCATCGCCATGCTGCGTGCCTGCTCGAGCGCGACGAACATATCGGCGCCGCGGTGCTGCAAGGCCTGGAACGTGCCGATGGTGACGCCGAACTGCTTGCGCGTCTTCATGTAGTCGACCGTGAGCTCGTACATCTCGGCCATGGTGCCCACCGCCTCGGCGGCGAGCGCGGCGATCGCCGTGTCGACGACGCGCTCGATCAGGGGATACGCCGCGCCCGGCGTGCCGATCGCGGCGTCGGCGGCGACGCGCACGCCGGCGAGCGTGACCTCGGCGGCGCGCATGCCGTCGATGGTCGCGTAGCCGCGGGTGGAAACGCCGGGAGCGGCGGCATCGACCAAGAACAGCGCCAGCCCGTCGCGGTCGCGCTGGCCGCCGGAGAGCCGCGCCGAGACGACGAATTTCTCCGCGCTGTCGCCGTGCAGCACCAAAGTCTTGGCGCCGTCGAGCACATAGCCGTTGCCGTCGCGCGCGCGCCTTGGTGGCGACGTCGGCAAGATCGTAGCGCGACTGCCGCTCGGAATGGGCGAAGGCGAGAATGAGATCGCCGCTCGCGATCTTCGGCAGCAGATCGGCGCGCATCGCCGCGCTGCCGCCCAGGCGGAGCAAGCCGCCGGCGAGCACCACGGTCGCGAGATAGGGCTCGAGCGCCAGCGCGCGGCCGATCGCTTCCATCACGATCATGGTCTCGACCGGCCCGCCGGCCGAGCCGCCGTGTTCTTCGGCGAACGGCAGGCCGAGGAGACCGAGCTCGGCATAGCGCTTCCACTGCGCCCGGCTCCAGCCGCCGGCTTCCTGCAGGTAGCGCTTGCGCGCGTCGAAGGCGTAGTGATCGGCGAACAGGCGCTCCACGCTGTGACGCAGGAGCTGCTGCTCTTCAGTCAACGCAAAATCCATTTCACGATCCCATAAATTTCAGTTTCTCGTCATTCCGGATCGCCGCGCAGCGGCGAGTCCGGAATCCATATTCACCGGTGGTGGTTGGTTCGGCCTCGGGATGACCGAAGGAAGCGTCACAGGCCCAAAATCGCCTTGGCGATAATGTTTTTCTGAATCTCGTTGGTGCCGCCATAGATCGAGGTCTTGCGGTAGTTGAAATATTGCGGCGCCAGCGGTCCGGCCCAGTCGGGGCCGATCGGCGGCTCGTTCCAGCGCTCGCTCTCGTCATGCGGGATCTGGTCAGGCAAGGCATAGGGGCCGACCACTTCGAGCAAAAGCTCGGTGATCGCCTGCTGAATCTCCGAGCCCTTGATCTTGAGGATCGACGAAGCCGGATCGGGCTTGTTGCCGTTGCGGTTGCGCTCGGCGGCGACGACGCGCAGCTGCGTCATCTCCAGCGCCTTGAGCTCGATCTCGACGGCGGCGATCTTGGCGCGGAAGCGCTCGTCGGCAATGAGCGGCTTGCCGCCGGATTGCTGCATGCCGGCGAGCTCCTTGAGCCGACGGATGCGCGCCTTGGAGATGCCGACGCGGGCGATGCCGGTGCGCTCGTTGCCGAGCAGGAATTTGGCGCAGTCCCAGCCCTTGTTCTCCTCGCCGACCAGGTTCTCCGCCGGCACTTTCACGTCGTCGAAGAAAACCTCGTTGACCTCGTGGCCGCCGTCGATGGTCTGGATCGGGCGCACGGTGATGCCCGGCGTCTTCATGTCGATGAGCAGGAAGGAAATGCCCTCCTGTTTCTTCGCCGCCGGATCGGTGCGCACCAGGCAGAAAATCCAATCGGCATATTGCGCCAGCGTGGTCCAGGTCTTCTGGCCGTTGACCACGTAATGGCCGTTGGCGCGCTTCGCCGAAGTCTTCAGCGAGGCGAGATCGGAGCCCGGAGCCGGGCTCGGAGAAGCCCTGGCACCACCAATCGTCGAGATTGGCGATGCGCGGCAGATATTTTTGCTTCTGCGCTTCATTGCCGAAGGCGATGATGACCGGGCCCACCATGCTCACGCCGAACGCCAATGGCTCCGGCGCCGGCGCCTGCTGCATCTCGTCGCGGAACAGATAGGTCTTCACCGGTCCCCATCCGGTGCCGCCCCACTCCTTCGGCCAGTGCGGCACCGCCCAGCCCTTGGCATTGAGGATGCGCTGCCAGGCGACCATGTCCTCCTTGGCGAGGCTGCGCCCGGCGACCATCTTGGCGCGGATCGGCGGCGGCAGTTCCTTCTGCATGAACGCGCGCACCTGGTCGCGGAACGCGATCTCTTCCGGCGTGAAGCGAAGATCCATGGCGTGTCCCCTGGGGCAGTGTGCGGTTAGTTGATCTCGAACAGGCCGGCGGCGCCCATGCCGCCGCCGATGCACATGGTGACGACGCCGAGCTTGGCGCCGCGGCGGTGTCCTTCGATCAGGATGTGGCCGGTCATGCGCGCGCCGCTCATGCCATAGGGATGGCCGATCGAGATCGCGCCGCCGTCCACGTTGAGCTTCTCCTGCGGAATGCCGATGCGGTCGCGGCAATAAAGCACTTGGCTGGCGAAAGCTTCGTTAAGCTCCCAAAGATCGATGTCGTCGACCTTGAGGCCCTGGCGGCTGAGCAGCTTGGGCACGGCGAACACCGGGCCGATGCCCATCTCGTCCGGCTCGCAGCCGGCGACGGCGAAGCCGCGGAAGGTGCCGAGCGGCTTGAGGCCGCGGCGCTCGGCGAGCTTCGCGTCCATGAGCACGCAGGCGGAGGCGCCGTCGGAAAGCTGGCTCGCATTGCCGGCCGTGATCCATTTGCCTTCGCGCACCGGCTGCAGCGCGGCGAGCCCTTCGAGCGTCGTGTCGGGGCGGTTGCCCTCGTCGCTCTTGAGCGTCACCTGCTCGAAGCTCTCGGCCTTGGTGTTCTTGTCCACGACCTTCTTGGTCGTCGGCAGCGGCACGATCTCGCCGTCGAAGCGCTTGGCCTGCTGGCCGGACGCCGTGCGGCGCTGGCTTTCCAGCGCATAAGCATCCTGCGCTTCGCGGCTCACCTTGTAGCGCTCCGCGACGTTGTCGGCGGTGTCGATCATCGGCATGTAGACCGCCGATTTGTGCTCGAGGATCCATTCGTTCGGCGCCGGGATGCTCTTGCCGTCCTGCACCAGGCTGATGCATTCCAGTCCGCCGGCGGCGATGACCGAAGCCTCGCCGGCGATGATGCGCTGCGCCGCGAGCGCGATCGTCTGCAAGCCGGAGCTGCAGAAGCGGTTCACCGTCATGCCGCCGACGGTGACCGGAAGGCCGGCGCGGATCGCCGCCTGCCGGGCGATGTTCTGCCCGGTCGCGCGCTCCGGCAGCGCGCAGCCCAAAATCACGTCCTCGACTTCGCCTGGATCGACGCCGGCGCGCTCCACCGCGTGACGGATGACGTGGCCGCCGAGGTCGGCGCCGTGGGTCATGTTGAACGCGCCGCGATAGGCTTTGCCGATCGGCGTGCGGGCGGTGGAAACAATGACGGCGTCGGGCATTGACGGCCTCCCGTGCAACGGTTGTGTTATGCCGGCCGGCAATCCCGCGGCGGCTCTCTTCCTTGTACGGCGATCGTCTGCCGGGTCAAGCCGCATCGGCCCGCTGCAACGCGCGGATGGGTCGCCGGGGCGCATCGCTCCTCTGCGCGCCGCGCAAACGGGCAATCATTTGGCGCACGGACGCTGTGCTTATTCTTGCGGCAGGCCGGCCTTGCGTGCCCGGCGCGACCGCGCCTTCCACGATAAGCCTTCGATGCTGCTGCGGCACCGCGCCCTGCTCGTCGTCACCCGCGATGCGCGCCTGCTCGCGTTCGCGAACGGGGTCATCTACATTGAGAACGCGGCGCGATCGTTAGCGGAGGCGCCGCGCCCGAAGGCAGCCGTCGAGCGAGGGAAGGCTCATGAGTTTGCGCGCGGAGCTCGTCCGTCTTGGGGCACGCTGTTTCCTCAAGCGAAGCCGCTACGGGCCGGCGCAACAATCGCGGCAACAGCTGCGCAAGATGGTAGCGCTGACGCCGCGGCCGCCCTCAGGCACCAAAACCCTAAGCCTCGATGCCGGTAATGTGCGCGCCGATCGTATTTCCGTGCCGGTTTCGCATCCCGATCGGCACGTGCTGTTCTTGCATGGCGGCGCCTACCGCGCCGGCGCGCCGGCGAACTACCGGCATTTCACCTGGCGGATCGCCGCGGCGACGCACGCAATCGTGCTGGCGATCGACTATCGGCTGGCGCCCGAGCATCCTTTCCCGGCTGCGCTCGACGACGCCGTCTCCGCGTATCGTTGGCTGCTCGATGGAGGCGCCGCGCCCGATAAAATTCTGATCATGGGGGATTCCGCCGGCGGCGGCCTTACCCTCGCCGCGCTGCTGAAATTGCGCGATGACAGCTTGCCGCTTCCGGCCGCCGCCGTCGCGCTGTCGCCGTGGACCGATCTCGCGCTTACCGGCGCGTCGCTCAAGCTCAACGCGCGCTCCGATCCGATGCTCAACGTCGAGCATCTCCCGATGCTGGCGCAAGAATATCTCGCCGGCGCCGACCCGCGCCTGCCCTACATCTCGCCGCTCTATGGCGATCTCGCCGGGCTGCCGCCGATCCTCCTGCAAGTCGGCGGCGACGAGATCTTGCGCGACGACGCGGTGCGCATGCACGAGCGATTGCGCGACGCCGGCTGCCAGTCCGAACTGGAAGTATGGCCGCGCATGCCGCATGTCTGGCACGCCTTCGCGCCGGTGCTGCCGGAGGCGCGCCGCGCCATCGCCAGCATCGGGGCATTCGCGCGGCGGCATCTGGCCTCGCGCGCGGCCGACGCCGGGCAGGCAGCAAGCGAGCCGGCCCGCCACTCGGCTCACCCCTTCCCCACCACCGAGATATCCTTGCCATCGCGATAGGCCGGGTGCCGCCAGCCGTCTTCGTCGTAATCGGCCATGCATTGCTCGGCGAGCGCCTGCATCTCACGCAGCGCGCCGGAGCCCTGCGCCATCTGCAGCGGGAAGATGCGGATGAGCTCGTGGCTGCCGGAATAGTTCATCTCGTAGAGCTCGTGGCGGGCGCCGAACTCGGTGCCGATGGCGTCCCAGAGGAGCTTCATGATCTTGATGCGCTCCTTGTAGTCGATGCCGTTCGAGCCGCGCACATAGCGGGCGAGATATTTGTCGATCTCCGGATTTTTGAAGTCGCGCGCATGCGAGGGCAGATAGATGAGGCCGGAGGCGATCACCTTCTCGACGATCGAGCGCACCGCCGGATAGGCCTCGGTCATGAACAGCCGGTAGGCGCTCGACGCGGTCGGGTTCGGCAGCACCGCGCCGCCGACCCAGGGCACCGGATTGAATGCCATGGCGTCGGTGAGCGACCAGAACAGATTGCGCCAGCCGATCACCTCGCCGATCTGCGCCTGCACGCCGCGGAACGCCTCGACGCCGGTCGCGCGCGCCGCCTTGTAGAGCAGGCCGGCGATGAAATCGAGCTTCACCGCCAGCCGGGTGCAGCCTTGCAGGGTGAAGCCGTTGAAGAATCCGGATTGCGGATAGAACGCCTTCAGTCGCTCGATGTCGCGATGGATGATGACGTTCTCCCAGGGGATGAACGCATTGTCGAAAACGAAGATCGCGTCGTTCTCGTCGAAGCGCGAGGTCAGCGGATAATCCCAGGGCGAGCCGGTGGCGGCGGCGGCGAACTCGTAGGACGGCCGGCAGATGAGCTTGATGCCCGGCGTGTTCATCGGCGCGATGAACATCACCACCATGCTCGGATCGGTGATCTCCTGGCCCATGTTCTGGCCGAGGAAATTGTAGTGCGTCAGCGCCGAGTTGGTGGCGACCACCTTGGCGCCGGAGACGTAGATGCCGGCGTCGGTCTCTTTCTGGATGGTGATGTAGACGTCCTTGACCTCTTCCGCCGCCTTGTTGCGGTCGATCGGCGGATTGACCAGCGCGTGATTGAGAAAGAGCACCGCCTCCTGCCCGCGCTTGTGCCAGGCGCGCGCGTTGTCGGCGAACTTGCCGTAGAAGTCGGCATTGGCGCCGAGCGTGTTGAGGAACGCGGCCTTGTAGTCGGGGCTGCGGCCGAGCCAGCCATAGCTGATGCGCGCCCAGGCGGCGATCGCATCGCGCTGCGCCACCACCTCCTCGGGTGAGCGCGCCGCCTTGAAGAATTTGTGCGTGTAGCCGCCGGAGCCGGTATCGGTCGGCGCGGTGAGCACCGCCTTCGATTTCTCCTCGTGCAAGGCGTCGTAGAGGAGCGCGACGGAAGCCGCCGAATTGCGGAACGCCGGATGCGCGGTGACGTCCTTGACCCGTTCGCCGTAGATATAGACCTCGCGCCCGTCGCGCAGCGATTGCAGAAACTCCGCGCCGGTGAAGGGCCGTTTCTTGCCGGCGATGATCGATTCGGGATGCTGCGGCATGACGGGCTCCGTGTTCAAGCCGGCACGATAGTCACCCCCGGCGCTCGCGCCAACCGGCCCAGAGCGTGAGCGCGGCGACGATGAGCACGGCGAACGGCGCGCCCGGCAATCCCGCGCGCGCATAGACGACCGCGCCGGCGGCGGCGCCGATGAGGAAGCCGAGCGCGATCGCGAGCACGACGAAGAGCCGCGAGCGCACCGCGGCGAACTCCTCGGCATGGCCGCGATCGCCCGGGTGGCGCGCGCGGCTGCGCCAGGCGAGGAGAAGCGCGGTGGTCTCGATGCCGAGCTGCGTCATGTTGCCGGTCATCACGTTGGTCTGCGGGATGCCGCGCATCAGGAGGCGCACGACGACGCTCTGCGTGCCCATGGCCATGGCGCCGAACGCGCCGGCGAGGATGCCGTGCCAGTCGTCGGCGCCATCGATCGGCGCGCTGGTCAACAGCGTCACGCTGAAAAGCGCCAGCAGCGCGGTTTCGAACGCGAGCATCGACGGCAGCGCGCCTCGGCGCTCGCGGGCGAAGCCGATCAAGCCTGCGGTCAATCCCGCCGCGAACAGGAAGGCGAGAATGGCGATGAGCTTGCCGACGATGCCGCTATCGTGGGCGACGACCTCGGCGGCGCCGATGACGAAGCTTCCCGTCACCTGCGCGACAAAGAGGCCGAACAGAGCGAGGAAGGTATAGCTGTCGACATAGCCGGCGACAAAGCTGAGCGCCGCCGGCACCCACCCCGGCAGCGGCGCCTCGCGCCCCGGCGCGACTTCGGTCATGGTCACCTCCGCTTCCCTGCGCCACGCAGGCACGGCATCGACCGCGGCCAGGCATCGGGGCCGCGCTGCGCCGGATTTCGCCGCCGCGCCATTCGCGCTACGCTGCCGGATGGTATTTTGGAGCCGTGCCGATGCAAATGAGTCAATTCCACTACCTGCCGCTGAGCCCCGGCTTCTTTTCCCTTCTCGTCGGCGCTTTGCTCGGGTTGTTCGTCGTGCTGGTGGTGCTCGACCTCTTGCGCCATGCCTATGTCAACCTCGGCGTCTCGCCGCGCACCGCCATGTATCTGCTGGTCGGCTCGCTGATCGGCAGCTACTTCAACATCCCGATCGCGAACCTGCCGGGGGAGCCGGTCACCGCCAGCGAGACGATCACCTTCTTCGGCATGGAGTATAATGTGCCGATGGTCGGCTATTCCGCTGGCACGGTGATCGCGGTCAATGTCGGCGGCGCCGTCATCCCGACGCTGATGTCGGTCTATCTGCTCATCGTCCATAATTTGTGGATCAGGGGGGCGATCGCGACAGCGATCATCGCCGTGGTGCTGCATTGGCTCGCCGTGCCGGTGCCCGGCCTCGGCATCGCCGTGCCGGTGATCTTCCCGGCCATCATCACCGCGATCGTCGCGCTGGTGCTGTCGCGCGAGTTTGCCGCGCCGCTCGCCTATATCGGCGGCGGCCTCGGCACGCTCATCGGCGCCGACCTCACCAATCTCGACGAAGTGCGCGGCCTCGGCGCGCCGGTCGCCTCGATCGGCGGCGCCGGCACCTTCGACGGGATTTTCCTCACCGGGATTCTCGCCGTGCTGCTCGCCGGCATCTTCCATCACCGGCAAAGGGCGCAGCAGCAGGCGTGAAGACGTACCGGTGATGTGGGACAATCGGCGAAAGAGCCCGCATCCATGAATCCGTGGGAGTGATCCGCAATGACCGAAAATTCCCGTACGCCGGCGGCGGCGACCGAGCGACGCCCGATCGCGGAATATCATGCCCATATCTACTATGATCCGGCGACAACCCGTGCCGCCGCCGAGCGCCTGCGCGAGCGTGTGGCCGCGGAATTTCCCCAAGCCCGGCTCGGCCGCTGGCACAACGCGCTCGTTGGGCCGCACACCCAGTCGATGTATCAGATCGCGTTTCCGGGCGAGATCCTGGGAGCATTCGTGCCGTGGCTGATGCTCAACCGCGACGGCCTGACCATCCTGCTTCACCCCGAGACCGGCAACGATTATCGCGATCATACCGCGCACGCCGCCTGGTTCGGCGCCGTATTGCCGCTGCGCCTCGAGGCTTTTGCCGAGCGCGACGCGGCGGGTTGAGCGGGCGCGCGATCGACGCGTCATGGAACTACGGCGAGCCGCGGCCGTTATTGGCGGGGTGACGAGGAGAAAAAAATCCATGCGCACGACGTTCGCTGTCTTGAGCTTCGCCGCCGTTGTCAGTCTTGTTTGCTGTCCCGACGCCAGCGCCGTTCCGGCGAGCGCACCGGCGATACAGCAGGCCGCCGCGATCGCTTCGGCAATGCAGCGGGCGCAATATTATGAGCGCCACACCCGGCACGGCGTCGTAAAGTGCTATCGCGAATTCGTCGTCGGTCGCTACGTCTGCCGCAGATATGGCTGGTGGTAGCCGGCGCCTCCGCGGCGGCTCGCCGACCTCTTACGCGGTATCCTCTACGCGCTATCCTCGACTTCGGTCTCCGGCCGGTCGCTGCCGAGCGCGCGCTCGGTGTGCCACTTGCCGGCCGCGTCTTCGTATTGGATCGTCTCGGAGTGCCCCGGCTCGCGCTGCTCGCGGGCGGCGCGACGCGCGGCCTCGAGCGCCTGCGCGTGCGTGGGAAACCTCTCCGAGAACACGCCGTCGACCGTGTAAGCCCAGCCGTCGTCGTGGCGCACGACCTTGTAGGTGACATGGGTCATCGTCTCACCCGCCTTTTGCCAGCGTTAGCAATTCGCAGCGCCCGCATTAAGTTCCCTGCGCGGGCGGTTTGACAAGCCGGATCGACGCGAATTTCGCGGCCTCGCTCATGCCTGGTTCCGCCCCGCGGAACCAGCGCGCGCGCCGACGGGTTATCGTGTCGCGGCATCAGAGGCGTGCATCCATGCCGAACCAACGCGACCGCGACCGCGTAAACGACGCCCATTTCCTGACCCCGCTCCTGCTGATCGCGGTGATCGTGGCCTGCGGAATTCTCCTCTATGCGTACACCGGCCACGCGCTCGCCACGGCCGGCTGATCCCGCCGTCACCAACCGGCGAGCGCCGCCGCCGCCACCAGCGCAAGCATCGCGGCCATCGACGGTGCGGTGAAGCCGCCCAGCCAATCCGAAACCGCACCGGCGAAAGCCGGACCGACGATCTGGCCGAGGCCGAACGCACTGGTCATGAGCGCGAGCACGCGGCGTGGATCGCCGCTGCGCCAAGGACCGCGCCCGTTCGAGGCCGAGCGCGGTCAGCCCCATGAATGTCCCGCCGACCAGGATCGCCGCGAGGAAGATGCCGATTTCGCTCGGCCAAACGACGCTGGCGGCCACGCCGGCCGCCTCGACGACGCACGCGAGCGCAAACGCCGCGGGAATGCCGCGCCGCGTTGCGATCAGCGTCCAGAACGCCACCGAAGGCGCGGCGGCGAGGCCGAACATCACCCAGATCACCGGCTCCAATGAGCGGATCATCGGCGTGCCGCGGACGATGGCGACCAGGAAGGTGGCCGTGATCACGTAGCCGAAGCCGAACAGGCCGTAAGCAACAATGAGCCGCGTGAGGCCGCGGCCTGTCGGCCGTCCGGCGTCGCCGCTCGCGACCCGCGGTGGCGCGCGGCCATCTCGCAACAAGACCGCGGCCGCGAACGCCGCCGCGACCGAGAGAGCGCCGCTCGCGAGCCAAAGCGAGCGCCATGAGGCGCCGGCTTGCAGCAGGACCGCGACCATGATCGCGGAAACGGCGATGCCGACGCCAACCCCGGAGAAGTGCAGCGAGGCCAAACCGGGCGCGACCAGCCGCAGCGACACGCTCCAGCACCACGGCCGAGGCGAGAATGAGCACGAAGGCGCTGGCGAGCCCGCCGACGAAACGCAGCAGTAGAAAAAGCGTCAAGCTCTGCGTCAGGCCCATGCCGCCCGTGGTAATCGCGCTCAGGGCGAGCGCGCCGATCAGCCAGAAGCGCCGTGGCCCCGGAAGGATCGGCGCCGCCGCGGCCAGCGCGCCGACCAAATAACCGAGGAAATTGGCCGACGCGATCAGGCCGGCGACCGATCCGCTGAGACTGAGCGCCTCGACCATCGGCGGCAAGATCGGCGTGTAAACGAAGCGGCCGACGCCTATCGCCGCGGCCAAGGCGATCAAACCGCCGAACGCTGCCGCGAGCGCCCCGCTCTGCGGAGACCCGGCATGGCCGTCAATGTCGGCGTTGTTGCGCATCAGCGATATGTAGACAGCCAGACTTATTCTGGAAAACAAATTTTCCTCGGGCGCGCATCAATTTGTTTCAGCAACGGCGACGTTTGAAGGCAGGAACAACGCCGGCAAGTCGCCGCGCCATTCGAAGCAGGCGCCGCTGTCGTCGCGATTCGAGTCGAGGCTTGCGGGCGATCGGGCGGCAAAAAGATCGCAGGGCGGGCAAACCGCGCTCGCCGCGCCCGGATCATATGGCAGCAGCAAACCGGCCGCCAATTATCGTTGTCTTAGACCGCGGCACGAAGGTGTTTTAGCAGCGCCTCCGCGACCGCCGCCGGCGCCTCCCGCGTCGGAAAATGCCCGACGCCGTCGAGGAGGAGCCGCCGGTAGGGTCCGGAAAAATACCCATCGAGGTTCTCGGTGCTTTGCGGCAGCACCGTTCCGTCCGCCGCACCCTGGATCGTCAGCGTCGCGACCGAAATCCTACCGACCCGCGCGATCCTCTCCTGCACCGGGTCATATTGCGGATCGCGCTTCTCCTCGCGCCAGCGGCTGCGATAGCTGCTGAGCATGATCGCCAGCCAATCCGGATTGTCGAAGCTTTGCGCCGCCCGTTCGAATTCGGCCTCGTCGAACCATCCGGGCGGGCTCCATGTTTCCCACTGCAGCCGGGCGAAGCCGATCGGATCCTCGGCGATCGCCTCGGCGCCGCGGTCGAGCGCCATGAACCACTGGTACCACCAAGCCCGCGACTGGCGAAACGGAGGGACCGGAAACGCGCCGTGCGGCGAGTAGCCGACCGATAGCGCCGCGATCGCAGTCAGCCGTTCCGGGATGAGCGCAGCCAACGCATAGGCGATACGCGCGCCCCAGTCGTGACCGACGACCGCGAAGCGCGCGACGCCGAGCCCGTCCATCAGCTCGATCGCATCCTGAGCGAGCGCCGCGGTCCGGCCGTCGCGGACGGATTGCGCCGAGCGGAAGCGCGTCGGCCCGAAGCCGCG
Source organism: uncultured Alphaproteobacteria bacterium (assembly GCA_963695665.1). GTDB lineage: Bacteria > Pseudomonadota > Alphaproteobacteria > Rhizobiales > Xanthobacteraceae > BOG-931. The sequence continues at coordinate 16,112 of CAVOHL010000001.1, read as the reverse complement.
CAGCCAAGGCGCGATTGTGCGAAATCCCGCCGCCGTCAGTACCGGAGAAACTTCGTCCCAGGTGGTCGGGTCGTCCGGCCAGCCATGCAGCAGCAGAACGACCGGGCCGTCCCGCGGCCCCGCGGCGTTAAAGCCGATCTCGAGCGTATCGGTCGCGAGTCTTTCCATGGCTCCGGTCGTGACCGCTGGCCCGCGTCGCTAACGTCCCGCCTGCGCCGTCGCTCGTCAACCGGCGTCACGCCGTTCCGCACCAGCGTCTTGATCCGCATCAAGAGCGTGATCTTTTTCGGAAAACCCAGTTTCCACTTTTCCGGATCATGCTCTAGTGCACCCGCACCGGGATGATCTCGACGGAGAGCTGCACCTCGTCTCCGAGGCCGTAATAGTAGTAAGCCGGCTGCGACACCAGGCGCAGGAACATGAACAACCGGAACCGCAATCGCTTGAACAGGCCGATCCGCCTCGCCGGCAGGATATTTTCGTGCGAGGCATGCACGATCCAGCGATGCCGGTCGGTCGGCAGATCGATCTCGTTGTGCCGCGCCATCTCTTCCAGATAGCGCTCGACATTCGGCTCCTCCATGAAGCCGAAGCTGAGCTCGACGCCGATGATGCTGCCGCGCTCTCGATCCCGATCGAACACGGTGACCCGATAACGATTGTCATGGATGTACGGGACCTTGCGGTGGGTGACTTCGACGACGATCAGATTGCGCGGCAGGATGCCGTGCCGCTCCCACAGCATCTGGATCAGCGCCGGCGTGCGGTCGCCGGGCAGGCGCAGCGGCTTCGGCGACATCACCACGGCGTTGCGCTCCATGAACACCTCACACTTGCGATGCAGCGCGACGAGTTCCGCCATCGTCATGGTCGGCTTCGCAGTATAGGCGGCAAAGGTCGCCTTGCGGCCCCAGCGCCAAGTTGTCATCACCGCAAACACGGCGACGCCGACCGAGAGCGGAACGAACCCGCCCTCGACGAATTTGAGCGAGCTCGCGACCAGGAAGGAAGCGTTGACCGCGGTGAGCACGCCCCAGACGAGGCCGGTCGGGATAGCGCCCCAATGCCAGATGCGCCGGGCGATCGGAAACATCGACAGCGAGGTGATGACCATCACGCCGGAGACGGCAAGCCCGTAGGCCGCGGCCAGCGCCGCACTCGAGCCGAATGCCAGGACCAGTGTGATGCAGCCGACGAACAGCGCGCGATTTATGAACGGAACATAGATCTGGCCGGCATGGGCGTGATGCGTGTGCCGAAGATGGATGCGCGGAAAGAGGCCGAGCCGGATCGCCTGCGAAGCGAGCGTAAAGGCTCCGGAGATCAGCGCCTGCGAGGCGATGATCGTCGCGACCGTCGCGAGCAGCACCATCGGATAGAGGAACGGCGTCGGCACCAGGCTGTAGAACAGCTTGCCGGCGGCGACCGGTGCGCCGGTCAGCAGGAATGCCCCCTGGCCTAGATAGTTGAGCAGCAGCGCGGGGTAGACGACCGCAAACCAGCCGGTGCGGATCGGCGCCGCGCCGAAATGGCCGAGATCGGCGTACATCGCTTCGCCGCCGGTGACGACGAGCATCAACGCGCTCAGCGCAATGAGCGAGTCGAGGAGACCGGCGCGCTGGAGAAACGCGAGGCCGTGGACTGGATTGAAGGCCGCCAGAATCTCCGGGTGATACGCGATCTGCGCGGTGCCAAGCGCGGCGATCACGATGAACCAGAGCACCAGCACCGGCCCGAACACGATGCCGATTCCGGAGGTGCCCTTGAACTGAATGGCGAACAGCGCAGTAAGGAGACCGATGGTGATCGGGATCACGGTGTTGCCCAAAGCCGGCGTCGCGACCTGCAGTCCTTCGACGGCCGAGAGCACGCTGATCGCCGGCGTGATCATGCCGTCGCCGAACAGCAATCCCGCCCCAAGCATCAGCAACCAGAGGATAAGCCTGGTGCCGCGCTTCTTGCGCTCGGACAAAAGCCCATAAAGCGCGAACACGCCGCCCTCGCCGTCGTTTTGCGCGCGCAGCACCAGGATCGCGTATTTGACGGCGACGATCAGCGTGATGGTCCAGATCGCGAGCGACACGCCGCCGAGCACGTCGGCGGGCGTGCGCACCGCGCGGCTGAAGAACAATTGATCCATGGCATAGAGCGGCGAGGTGCCGATGTCGCCATAGACGATGCCGAGTGCGCCGAGGGTCAAGGCGGCAAAGCTGCCGCGCCGGGCATGCGGCGAGGCCGCGGCGGCTTTGCGCCACGGCCACATCGCGGCGAGGGCTTTGCGGTTGAGACTCGGACGCTTCATGCTGCCGCCGGATTATCGCGCCACGGCGCCGACCGCAAACGCCTAGTCCTGATTGCCAACGGGCGAAATCCGGATGTCTGGCGCAATCGGAAGGATTTCGTGGTCTTCGTCGGCTATGGCATGTTTGCCGCGGCGATCCGCGACCGCGTCATCTCCCGGCCGCGTGCTCGCCTCGATGCTTCGCACCTTCGCGGCGGCATTCGCGGCGCTCGGTGTGAAGCTCGCGCCGGCGGGGCTGTGAGGGCTAGCGCGCTTGAAAAAGTCTCAATGATTGCGGCGCAGCCTGCGTTGACGTAGGGCGGCGGACAAGGCCGCCCTACGTCATCCATGCGGCACCGATGCCGCGCTCCCTTGCAGCTCAGCCGGTGGTGTGGGTGCGGCGAACGTGGTGATAGGAATGCCGGACCCGATGACGATAGGGCCGCGGCTCGTCTTCCGGATAGACCGCCGCGACCGGGCGGATGCCGAACAGGCCTTCGAAGCCGCCGATGACGGTGCCGACCCCGCCGCCGACGACCGCGCCGATCGGCCCGGCGATGCGGTTGCCTTCTTGAACGCCATGCACAAAGCCGTCGGGAATGCCCTGCGCTTGCGCCGCGGTGAGCGGCAAAGCCAACGATGCGACGATGATTGCTGCGAACGCGATGTAAGATTTCACGCCACGACCCTTTCCTTGTGGTGAAGCGGGCGGCGTGGCGGCCAAACAAGGCGTTTCAGCGGCACTCGCGCGGCGCTATGTCGCGCTGGCGCCGAATAAAACACGAGTGGGACAAATCGATCACACTGGCGCATCACGCTTGGCGCATCACGCTTGGCGCATCACGCTTGGCGCATCACGCTTGGCGCATCACCGCTGCATGAATGGCGACGCAGTGGCGCACGAGATTTTCTTGCGCCGCGACGAATTGCTTCAGCGGCGTGTCGATGTCGTAGAAATAGATATTGGCGATGAAGCCGTAGATGCCGGCGTCGATGCTGGTCGGCTTCGCCCCGTAAACGTAGCCGGTCGCCGGCACGATGTCGGCCAGGACCTTAAGATCGGCGAGGCCGCGCGCATAAGCGGCCTCGGGTGGATAGCGGCCGATGCCCTGGAAGTGGTAGCGCTGGAAATTGTACTCGCGCGCCTTGAGCAATGCCGCTTCCGTCAGGCTCGGATGCTGCTTGATGAACGCGTCGCGGAACGCCGGCCAGTGCCGTTCGTCCTTCCAGCGCGAATACGACATCACCCAGTAGAGATCGTCGAGCATGCGGGTGACGAGGTGGCGCGCGTCGCGCTCGCGCGCGCTCAGCGCAGCGTCGATGGTCAGCCGGTATTTGCCGATGAGATGGGCGATGATGGTCTCGCTGTCGCCGAGCGTTTCGCCATCGTCGACGATGTAGGGAAGCTGCCCGCGCGGCGCCGCCGAAGCGTCGAGAATGTGCTCATGCCGAAACGGCACGCCGGCGAGCCGCATGAAGGCAAACACCTTGAGGCCATAGCCGTTGTTGTCGGCAACGCCGAACAATTCGGGGTAGGAATAGAGCGTGATCATCGCCGTGGCTCAGATCGCGCGATAGCCGCCATCGGCCATGACGATCGAGCCGGTGACGTAAGCTGAAAGGTCCGACGCGAGAAAAATCGCCGGGCCGACAATGTCCTCCGGCTTGCCAGCGCGCCCGAGCGGCGTGTGGTCGATGAAAACCTTCACCAGCTCCGGATTGTTGGCGCGCGTCTTGGCGTTGAGCGGCGTTTCGATGAAGCCCGGGCCGATGGCGTTGACGCGCACGCCGTCCTTGCCGAGCTCGACCGCGAGCGCGCGCGTCAATCCGAGCACGGCGTGCTTGGAGGTGGTGTAGGCCGCCGAGCTCGGCGTGCGCACATGCACGAATGACTGGATCGAGGCGATGTTGACGATCCGCCCCTTGGTCGCGCGCAGCGGATCGAGAAACGCGCGCGTCACGTTGAACACGCCGTCGAGATTGACCGCGAGCGTGTCCTGCCAGTCCTTGGCCACGGCGTCGGCATCGGCGGCAAAGGCGTTGCGCCGGATGATGCCGGCATTGTTGACCAGGATCGAGACCGGGCCGATCTCGCTCGCGACCTGCGCGGCGAGCCGGCGGCAAGCCGGCCGGTCGGTGACGTCGAGGGTGAAGTGCTGCGCCTTGCCGCCGGCGGCGCGAATCTCGGCCGCGGTTTGGCCGGCCGCCTCGCCATTGATGTCGAGCGCGAGGACCTGCGCGCCCTCGCCGGCATAGCCAAGCGCGATGGCGCGGCCGATGCCGGAGCCGGCGCCGGTGACGACCGCGATGTGGTTTTGCAGAAGCCCGGGCATCGGTGCTGTCTCCCTTGGATCGCGCGAAACCTAGCCCGGATGGAGCGCGGGCGAAATCCGGGATCGACGGCAAGGCTTGTCCCGGATTTCGTTTCACTCCATCCCGGCGACATTTGCTATGATCCGGGCATGACCCGACGCACTCCCGACGCCCGCAGCGCGGCCGAGAAGGCCTTCAAGGCGGCGACCACCAAGCCGCCGCCGGAGCTGCCGCTGCCGCCGAAGGCGCCCTCGCTCCCCGGCGCCAAGGAATTGGTGTCGCTGCGCGTCGACCGCGACGTGCTCGACTTCTTCCAGCAGGACGGCCCGGGCTGGCAGGAGCGCATCAACGCTGCGCTACGCAAGGCGGCGGGAAAGTCGTAACCATGCCGCCGGCCGGCGGTTCCGTCGCGGGCGGCGATCTCAATTTCGCCCCATAAGGGCCGTTTGTATAAAGTGGGAACGAAGCGGTTTTCTGGGGATTCCGGTGGCGGACGAGGCTTCCTACTTTTCGCGTTTCACGCTCAAATTCGCGGAGATCATGGCCGCGGGCATCGCCACCGCGGTGAGCGGCTATCTGATCGCGCATCTCGGCGGGTTCCTGTCCACGACGGCTCCGGCGCCGACACCGGCCGCCGTCGAGGTCGCGCCGCGCGTGGTCGCGGTGCCCAAAGCGGTGACGGTGAGCCCGCCCGCCGCCGCCGACGCCGGCGAGCCGCGCGCGACACCGGCGCACGAGGCTGCTCCTCAAGCCGCGGCGCCCGCGCGGACGACGGCCAATGCGGCGGCCGCCCCGGCGCGCAAGCGCGATACGAGCGCGGCCGAGGCCAAGCCGCGCGACAAGGAAGCCGCCGAAGCGAAGCCGCGCGAGAAGGAAACCGCCGAGAGCAAAGCGCGCGACAAGGACGACAAGGAATCGGTCGAAGCGCGCGTTCGCGCCGCGCTGGCGAATGTCGACGCCAGCAAGCCGGCGCCGGCCGAGGCGCCGGCGCCGCCGCGTCAGGCCGCAATTCCGCCGGCACCAGCCGCGACCACGGCGCAGCCGCTCCCGGCCGAAGCTCCGCTGACCACCGGCGCGATCGCGGCCGCCCCGCGCGCCGCCGAGGCCGTCCCGCAGCCGGCGCCGCAAGCGCCGGCCGAGCCCAATCCGCTCGTCGCAGTCGAGATCAAGTCGCGGCCGGTCGCCGACGTTCCCCGCCGGCGGCTGCGGCGCAAGACGGCGCCCAGCAAGCGAGCGCGCAAGAGGACGCCAAGGAGGACAAGGGCCTCCTCGCCACCATCAAGAAAATCCCCAGCCTCCTGCGCCCCGCCTCCGGCGCCACCACCAGCGAACCCCCGCGTCCGCCGCTGCCGGTCGGGGAGCAATAAGCCTCGCGGCCTTCGGCCACGAAATTCGTCGGTTTACGCCAGGCGAAACGATCAACCGGGGCATCCCCCGGGTGATCGGGACGATTTCCAACGATTCATTTGTTCTGAATCCCTGCATACCGGTGCCCCCGGACAACGCGCAGTCACAAAGTAGCCCGCATGGCGCGAAGCGCAATGCGGGACTGACCGGCGAGGCCGACCCCGGATTTCGCTGCTTTATCCGGGCCGCGCTTGCTGATATGTCAATGTTCACTCGAACGATTGATCGAAAAGGATCGCCGTATGGCGGAGAAATCCGGAAAATATCAAGCAAACGCTCAATTCGCCAAGATATTGCGAGCGGAAGATGCCAAAAAGGCAACATCCGAGTACGAATCCACGGCCGCGGCGCTGCGCGCGAAGACCGAGCGGCTCAAGGCGCTCCGCCTGGCCAGAGATGCCGCGGCTCCGGAACAGGAGCCGGCTCCGGTGAAACCAAAAGCCAAGAAGAAGAGCAAAGGCAGCCTATCGAACTGGCTCGACGGACAAGCCAAAGAGGGCCGCCGCGGCTGAGCGCACGTGGCGCCGACGAGCGCGGCTTCGTCCGCCGCGTGCGGTTTCTTCCCGAGGATATGCCGCGCGGCGGCGATCGTAACCGGGAGTGAGCCAGGTCAGCCGTAAGTCCGGCGAGTAGCCCGCATGGCGCGAAGCGGAATGCGGGATGGGCGGCGAGGCCGGCCCCGGATTACGCTGCGCTCCATCCGGGCTACTTCTTCTTCGCCAGCGCATCGCGCTGCTTGATCAGCCTTTCCAGCTCTTCTTGTTGTTGCGCGATCCGATCCGCGTTTCGATCTTCATCCTCGGCGCCCGAAAACGCGGCCGCCTGCTCGATCAGCTGCCGGATGTTGTCGCGGGCGATGGCGATGCGCTGCTCGAGCTCCGCGAGCGAGGGTGAATTGCCGTTGCTCATGATGTTCTCCTTGAATATCGCGCGCCCGATCCGGGCCGTGGCAAATGCGTTCAATCCGGTTTCAGTGGAGGTTCGCGGCGAACGTAGCCCGGATTGAGCGCCAGCGAAATCCGGGTTGAGCGGTGAGGTTTGCCCAACGACGGATTACGCCTTCGGCTAATCCGCCTCACGGGCTGTAGATAGTTATCTCATTCGCCGCGCCCCGAACGACTATGTGCAATGCGTATACCCGCACGCATGCTCTCAGCCTCCGGCACCTTATTGACAACTAGCCGTGCCGCTCGCCGATCAACGCGGGCCTTGCTCGGCGCATCACTAAGTTCGGAAGAGGGCAAGTGAGGTCTCCGACGCCGAACGCTCGTAGATTCCGAACAGTCGACCCGCCTATTTCAGCAGCGCCGCTCGCGCCGCATGCCTCATCCAAATGCGTTCCGGTGAGTTAGTCAAGTCCGTCGATATTGGCCGAGGGTGGTATGGAACTGGACAAATCAATTGCCCGATTAGGAGCAAAGCTGGACGAGTGGTTTGACGGAAACGTCGACACGTTCGCGTCGCGGGACCCTGGTCGCCCAAGTCAAGGCGCTGCTGCGCGGAACTGAGATAGCGAAGGAGCTCGATCGCTGTAAGGCTGGACGGATTGGCGGCCCTGACCGCACTGCTCGACGCGCAGGATGCGACCACGGAAGACGAACGTAGGGCATCCCTCGTCCGAGGTTTTGAGTTTGGTTCCAGGCTTGCGCACACGCTACATGACGAACTGTTGGACACGGATGGCGAGACCAAAGTTGTGCGCCTTATGCACGCAATCGTCGGTGCTTTGGACGGAATCGGCTCCGGCCGAGCCGCACTCGCCGTGCTCCTCGATCATCCCGACGCCGGCGTGCGGGCTTCGGCTGCGGCCTATCTCGTGAATCGACGATGAAGGAACGCCTCTCTATTGAACTCAGGATTCGTCATCAGACCAAAGCCCGGATGTTTGTCCAACCACTTCTCACGCTCCGCATTTCGTTCCTTGAAATCGCGAATCGCATAAATTTTCGTCAGTTGAAAAGTGATCTCCTTCGCCTCGCGCTCCGCCTCGATTACAGACGCTAGACGGTGTCCGGCAGTATCGACCAGTCCCATGTTGGTAAAGCTGGTAAGACGCACCGGCGCCAGGTTGCCCCATCGATCCGAGCACAAGAGGTGGGTTTCCCAATAGATCTCGTCGAGATGCCACCACAGCCGAACGTACTGATTCAATTTTGCTGTATTTATCGGGTTCGTATCCTCAACCTCGATGCACACAACGGACATGCATTTTTCGTCGATGAACCAGAGATCTGGAATGATCCCACTCTTCCACGCCTCACCACATTCCAGAAAGTCCGACCAAGTTGGCTTGCTTTCCCCGCGTCCAGTGGGTTCTGCATCGGCCCACTTCTCCCAATCCCATTGCAATCTTTGAACCGCTTTGCGAAATCCGACGGTCTTCGACCCAGGGTAATCACGTTGCAGCAAATAAATCGTGCGATCGTGGATGGTGCTTTGCTCGTCCACAGCAAATCTCCTGAGCAGCCGAATCGGAATGGAACCGTTCGATTATACATTAACAAGCTTGGCCCGGATTGAGCGCGAGCGAAAACCGGGGAATGAGCGCGAGGTTTGACCGGATTTCGTTTCACGGTTAACCCGGGCTACCGCCTGCTACGCGGCTTGCCTAAGTTGCTTGCCCAAGCCTGGTCACTCAACTTTATTGTCAGCTACACCATTCTGGTGATTGGCTGTATCTCCAGAATCGCCCGAAATCGCGCGGCGGCTACGACTACGACTACAACTCTTCAGGAGCAAATACGCATGCGCACTTCATCCGCTCTTCGTGCACGCCTGATCGCCGTGCTGGCCTTGGCCGGCGCCGCCTTCGCATCCCCCGTCCATGCCGACGAGGGCAGCATCAGCTTCAGCGTCATCAAGGCGGGCCTCGTGATTGGCGGCTCGGCGGGCTCGGGCACGCTGTTCTTCCACGGCCAGCGGTACCCGCTCGGGATTGGCGGCGTCAGCTACGGGTTCACCTTCGGCGCGTCGGAGACGCGCTTTCGCGGCACCGTGAGCAACATCCGCAGCCCGGCGGACGTCTCCGGCGTCTATGCCGCGGGCAATGTCGGCGCGGCCGTCGGGCGGGGTGCGCAGGCGATCGTGCTGACCAATCAGCACGGCGCGGTGCTCACCCTTAGCGGCAACTCGGTCGGCGCGATCGTCAGCGCCGACCTCAACGGTCTGGTGATCACGGTGAGGTAGGGGGCAGCTAAACAATTTCGCTTTCCCGTTTTGACGCCCGCTAGAGCGCCTTGTTGCTCTCCTTAACCTTGTCGGCCTCGACATAAACCTGCGCGCCGAGGTCGAGAAACTTCTTCGACATCGACGCCATACCGGCCTCGATTTCTTTTTGCGTCCCTTTCGCGCCTCCCGCCTCGCCTCTTCCCGCGCCATACCGACCTTCGCGTCCTCTGGATAAAGCGCGGCCTTCTGGTTATCGCCGAGCGTCGCCGCATAATCCCGCACATCCTGCGTGATCTTCATCGAGCAGAATTTCGGCCCGCACATCGAGCAGAAATGCGCCACCTTGTGCGCCTCCTTGGGCAGCGTCTCGTCGTGGTAGTCGCGCGCGGTGTCGGGGTCGAGCGAGAGGTTGAACTGGTCGATCCAGCGGAACTCGAAGCGGGCGCGGGAGAGCGCGTCGTCGCGCAATTGCGCCGCCGGGTGGCCCTTGGCGAGGTCGGCGGCGTGGGCGGCGATCTTGTAGGCGATGACGCCGTCCTTGACGTCGTTCGCGGTCGGGCAGGCCGAGATGCTCCTTCGGCGTGACGTAGCAGAGCATGGCGGTGCCGAACCAGCCGATCATCGCCGCGCCGATCGCCGAGGTGATGTGGTCGTAGCCGGGCGCGATGTCGGTGACCAGCGGCCCCAGCGTATAGAACGGCGCCTCGCCGCATTCCTTGAGCTGCTTGTCGACGTTGATCTTGATCTTGTGCAGCGGCACGTGGCCGGGGCCTTCGATCATCACCTGGCAGCCCTTGGCCCAGGCGATCTTGGTCAGTTCGCCGAGCGTCTCCAGCTCGGCGAATTGCGCGCGGTCGTTGGCGTCGGCGGATCGAGCCGGGGCGCAGGCCGTCGCCGAGCGAGAACGACACGTCGTATTTGCGCATCAGGTCGCAGATCTCGTCGAAGCGCTCGTAGAGGAAGCTCTCCTTGTGATGCGCCAGGCACCACTTGGCCATGATCGAGCCGCCGCGCGAGACGATGCCGGTGACGCGGTTGGCGGTGAGCGGGACGTAGCGCGAGCCGCACGCCGGCGTGGATGGTGAAATAATCGACGCCCTGCTCGCACTGCTCGATCAGCGTGTCCTTGTAGAACTCCCAGTCGAGCTTGACCGGATCGCCGTCGACCTTCTCCAGCGCCTGGTAGATCGGCACGGTGCCGATCGGCACCGGCGAGTTGCGCATGATCCATTCGCGGGTGTTGTGGATGTTGCGGCCGGTGGAGAGGTCCATCACCGTGTCGGCGCCCCAGCGGATCGCCCACACCATCTTCTCCACTTCCTCCTCGACCGAGGAGGTGACGGCGGAGTTGCCGATATTGGCGTTGATCTTGGTGAGGAAGTTGCGGCCGATGATCATCGGCTCGAGCTCGGCGTGGTTGATGTTGGAGGGAATGATGGCGCGGCCGCGGGCGACTTCTCGCGCGCACGAATTCCGGCGTGACGAAGAGCGGGCACGCGAGGCGCCGAAGCTCTCGCCGTCGTCATGCGCGGCCTGCGCGCGCGTCCAGCATTTGTCTTGCGGCCGAGATTTTCGCGCTCGGCGATGTAGATCATCTCCTTGGTGATGACGCCGGCGCGCGCCCATTCGAGCTGGGTGAGCGGATGCTGTCCTCCGTCACCCTCCCCTGCAGGGGGAGGGTCGGCGCGAAGCGCCGGGGTGGGGAGCTGCTCAGGCGCCGAAGGCCCCCACCCGGCCGGCTGCGCCGGCCGACCTCCCCCCTGCAGGGGGAGGTGAGAGGGAGAGAGGCGCGCAGCGGGCGTCGGCGTATTGGGGAAATTGCGCGCGAGGTGCTTGCCGGTGACATTGCCGTTGTCGACCGGCTTGATCGGGCGGCCGTGCATATTCCTCGACGCCGCCGCGTTCGCGCACCCATTCGAGGCGCGTGCGCGGCAGGCCGTGCTCGACGTCGATCGCCGCGTCGGGATCGGTATAGGGGCCGGACGGATCGTAGACCGGGAGCGGCGGCTCGCCGGAGGAGGCATCGAGCGCGATCTCGCGCAGCGGCACTTTCAGCTCGGGCGCCGCGTCGGGCGTCGCGTAAATCTTGCGCGAGCCGGCAATCGGGCCGGTCGTGACCTTCGGCGTGGCGAGATCGGATTCGGCGATATGCTTGTTCATCGATGCACCTCTGGATTTTTCCTTTGCGCATGGATCATGCGCGGTAGCCTTCGAAACTGAGATAGCCGCCGAGGACGAGAACGATGACGCCGACGACCGCGATGACCGTCGGTCCGGAATAGATCGCAGTCGCGAGCGAAGCGGTGACCTGCGGCAGCACGATGCGGATGATTCCGCCGATCACGCACAGCCAGCCGAGGATGGTGACGATGACGCGCCAGTCCGCCGTCCAGGCCCGATAGGCATTGAGGATGGCGAGGCCGGCGAGGAGCGAAGCCACACCCGACAAGTAGACCAGCGTCGGGCTGTGCACGGCTTCGACGATCATTCCGGCATAGAACGGCGCGTTCAGCAAAATGCCGATGCCGATGGCGACGAACAGCGGGCCAACAAGCCTGGCGATCAGAACGGCGGGCGTCATCACACGCTCCTTTGCGATGCGCGCCTTCGCGGCGGCGCATGGCAATGCCGATTGCGGGACATGCTGGCAGTGGAAGGCAATTCCTGTCCCTTCGCCGGCATGACCCGGATCAGGTTCAAAGGGTCTCCGCGGTTGCGGGCCAAAATGACCCGGCGGCGGTCTCTCAGCTCCCTCCCTGGGAGCTCCCCTCGGAACGCCTTTAATCTAGGCCGATGGCCGGGCGTGTCAACGCGGTGGATCAGCGGCCGGGCTTGTGACGCGCGAGCGCATCGGCCCAGAGTTGCGCACGGTCGTCGTCGAAGACGAGCGCGGGATCCTCCGGCACCGTCATCCACACGCCGTGCGCCATCTCGCTCTCGAGCTGCGCCGGCGCCCAGCCGGCATAACCGAAGGCGACGAGGCTCTTTGCCGGGCCTTTGCGCAGCCCGATGTCGCGCAGGATATCGGCCGCGGCGGTGAGCGCGACGCGGCCGTCGATATCGACCGTGTCGGCGACGCGATACTCGGCGCTGTGCAGCACGAACCCGGCATTGGGATTGACCGGACCGCCGGCGAAGACGCGTACGCTGTCGGTCACGCCGCTCGCGTCGGCGCCGAATGCGGCAAGGAGGCTGGCGATCGGGCGCGGGCGGTCGAGCGGTCGGTTGATCACCAGCCCGAGCGCGCCCTCGCGGCTATGCTGCGCCAGGAGGATGACGGCGTGGTCGAACGGCTGATCGCGCAATTGCGGCGAGGCGATGAGCAGCTGGCCGGTGAGCCAGATGGTGCTGTCGGGAAGCTCGGTCTGCGACGGCAGTGCGGCGTGCAGGAGGCTCGCCGGCAGAACGAGCGCCGCCGCAGCTGCGATCCAACGTGCGCCCTTCCACGCTGCCACGAATTGGCCCCGCACCTTTCGCCCGCCATCGCCGCCATCGCCCGCGCCATGATCGCGCCGGGCCCGGCGATGTTCAAGACGCCTGTCCGTCAAACAAATTGCACGGCGATGCCGCCGAGCGGCCCGAAATCGGCGTGCAGCGTGTCGCCCTTCCTGGCGAACACCACGCGGGTGAACGAGCCGGCGAGCACGAGATGGCCGGCTTCGAGCGCAACGCCGTGCGCGCCGAGCTTGTTGGCGAGCCAGGCGACGCCGAGCGCCGGATGGCCGAGCACGCCGGCGGCGAGGCCGGTCTCCTCGATCTCGGCGTTGCGGTAGAGGATGCCGCCGGCCCAGCGCAGGTCGATGTCGCGCGGGCCGACCGGGCGGCCGCCGATGACGATGCCGGCGGCGGCGCCGTTGTCGGCGACGGTGTCGAAGATCTTGCGCGGGTCCTGCAGGCGCGCGTCGACGATCTCGATCGCCGGCACGACATATTCGGTGGCGCGCAGCACGTCGGGCAAGCCGATGCCGGGGCCTTTGAGCGGCTTGCCGAGGATGAAGGCGAGCTCGATCTCGGCCCGCGGCAGGCAGTAATTCTCGTGCGGTACGCGGGCGCCGTCGGCGATCATCATCGTGTCGAGGAGATGCCCGTAGTCCGGCTCGTCGATCTGCGAGGAGCGCTGCATCGCCTTCGAGGTCAGCCCGACCTTGTGGCCGATGAGCTTGGCGCCGCCCGCGATCTTGCGCCGCGCCACCTCGCTCGAGATCGCGTAGGCGTCCTCCATGGTGATGCCGGGCCAGGTGTTGCTCAGCTGCACCGCCTGCTTGCGCGCCTTCTCCGCGGCGACGAGGATATCGGCCGCTTGGCTGCGCTCGGCTGCGGACATCATCGCGAGATCACTCCGGGCTTATTGACAGACCGCGCGGCTGACGACCGTCTCGATCGGGCAATCGAGCTCGCCCGGCTTTTGCGTCGACAGCAACGCCGCCGGCGGGCATTTTTCCGCCGAGACCACGTCGAGCGGCTGGCCGGTGTTGAAGCCCTTGCCGCGGCAGGCATTGGCGGCGGCGGTCTGGCAATCGGGCGCGCCGTTCGGCGCCGGCGCGCAGCGTTCGCGGATCTCGATCACGCGCGTGTTCGGCAGCCGCAGCAGCGTCGAGGCGGCGCCCTTGGTCGCCTCGGCGGTGCTCTTCATCGCGTCTTGCGTGGCGCTCGCCGCGCCCTTCACCGCGTCGGTCGATTTTTGATTGAGGTTCTCGACCTTGCTGCGCGCGTCCTGCATCCGGGCGCCGAGGCCGGAGATCGAATTGTCCCACCATTGCCACAGCTCATGCAGGAAGCCGGGCTTGTTGGCGGCCGGCGGCGCAGGACTGGCGGCGGGCGGGGGCGGCGCGGTTTCGGTTGCTCCGCCGCTCGCCGGCTGGCCGTCTTCGGCCACGGCAATGCCGGCGACGACCAACAATGCGGCGGCAAAGAGCCACACCGCAATGGCTGCGCAAACGGAGCGTGGCTTGGCGAAGTTCATCGTCCCCGGTCACGACCGAACGGGCGAGCGCGTTTCGCACGGCGCGCGCCGCCGCCCTTGCCGCGCACCGAGGGCTCAGAATACCCGCACGACAATGATAAAGCCAACCACGATGGCCGCGGCGCTCACCGCCGCCCAGAGCCCGAGCCGCTCCTCGATGATGCGGCGGGCGCGCTGGCCGTAGCGGTTGAGGAGGAAGGCGACGATGTAGAAGCGCATGCCGCGCGAGATGAGCGACATCAGCACGAACAGCCCGAGATTGAAGCCGGCAAAGCCCGAGGCGATGGTGACGAGCTTGTAGGGTATCGGCGTGAGGCCCTTGAGCAGGATGATCCAGGCGCCGTACTGCGCGTAGGCGGCGCGGAACGCCTCCATCTTGTCGCCATAGCCGTAGAGCTGGACGAGCCACAGGCCGACGCTGTCGTAGAGCGCCGAGCCGATGAAATAGCCGAGCAGCCCGCCGGCGACCGAGGTGAGCGTGCAGACGGTGGCGAAGAACCAGGCGCGGTCCGGCCGCGCCAGCGCCATCGGAATCAGCATCACGTCCGGCGGACAGGGAAAGAACGAGCTCTCGGCGAACGACACGGCGCCGAGGATCCACGACGCGTGCGGTTTGCCGGCGGCGTCGATGCACCAATCATAAAGGCGGCGGAGCATGGGCGGCTCTGCTTAGCGGCAAGGCGGCCGGATGTCCAACGCAATACGCCGCGATGGGGAGCGCGCTCCGCATATCCGCTTTATAATTTGCGCTCTCCTATCATCGCGTTGATCTCGTAAATCATCCATAGTGAGAGCAGCAGGTTGATGCTTGTGGTGGCGACGAATAGCCAGAGTCCCTGCGTTAACACGCTGAGCCAGGAAACGCTGAGAATGGCAGTGAGTACGATCATGATGGTCCGGGCCAT
Organism: uncultured Alphaproteobacteria bacterium; assembly: GCA_963695665.1. Taxonomy (GTDB): domain Bacteria; phylum Pseudomonadota; class Alphaproteobacteria; order Rhizobiales; family Xanthobacteraceae; genus BOG-931. Next base: position 1,075 of record CAVOHL010000001.1, on the reverse strand, counting down.
TGCCAGGTCGCGGGTCAGGTTCCGGAACACCAGCACGTAGAACACCCCGGCGCCGACGATGGCGAGCAGAAGATCGATCGTGTCGCGCAGGGCGACCAGCAACACAAGATTGATGCCTCCGCAAACAAAACAGCCGATGCCGGCAGCCTGCGTGCGGAACAGCCGTGACCTTATCCTCCGGTCGTCCGGGGGAGAAGCCGGCGCGATCACTTGCCGAGTGGCGTCTTGGCTGGGCTGCTTGAGGATGACGCCGAGCGTTGTCGCCAGGTTGGCAAAGTGCTGTTCGAGCGGCGGGGTCAGCGCGTCGAGCCAGTGCACCGTGCCGACGAAATATTTTAATGCGGCATTCGGTTCGATATTCTCGACGCGAACCGGGATCAACGGAATGCCCCTGCTCACTGCGCGCTCGACCTCTCGGCGGATGTGTGGCGATTCGTTAGCCCGCCTGGAGAAGATCAGCACCAACGCTTTGCAGTTATCGAGCGCCTCCATCAGTGCCGTGGCATAATCTGCCCCGGGGGCGATGTCGCGCGGGGCGATCCAGCAGCGGATGCCGGCTTTCTCAATAATGGCGCAAGCCGCATCAGCGACTGGCTTGTCTTCATGAGCGTAACTGAGGAAGACCTCGAAGGCCATGACAGCAAATCGTAGCGCCCGGCTGCGCGGCCGGGTAGGAAGATTGTAGCGCAGATCGCGGCTGACGTAGGCTTTTGATCCACCGTGCGACATCAGCGAAATGTCGGCTTTTGCGGCAAAGCGGACATCGACCAGCCGTCGCTGAGCGACCTCGATCTTATGAGTACGCGCCCTAGATCGAGATCTGGCGGCCGATCTCGACCACCTGTTCGCTCGGCAGGCGGAAATAATCGGTGACGTGGGAAGCGTTGCGCACCATGGCGGCAAAGAGCGCTTCCTGCCAGGCGGGCAACGCCGCGCCGCGCTCGCGGTGCAGGATGTGTTCGTGACCGACGTAATAGGTCACGTCGTCGAGCCGGGCGCCGCAGCCGATGTGATGCGCCTCGTGCAGCAGCTGCGGGATGTTGGGCCGCTCGATGAAGCCGTAATTCGCGGTCAC